>CAWDFT010000028.1:0-348538 GCA_963801575.1 uncultured Actinomycetota bacterium | reverse complement strand
TCACAAGGTCTTTCGTTCGGCTCGATGTCGACAGGCTGGCAGCCGAGACTGCAGGCCCGCTCAATGAACAGGTCGTGCGGTCGGCGAAGAGAGCGCGTCAGCGCACAGGCGACCGGGCGCTGCCGCGCTTCACCCATGAGGTGGATGGCGAGCGGAGGATTGTCGAGGAACCACCCCTGATCACGCGGCTGCCCCAGCGTGAAGCGGAGTTACTAGCGGAGGCACTCGACGAGTATCTCGAAACTCTGCCCTCGTACTGGCGGCGCGTTCTCGGTGGCTACACGTTGGACGACGTTGCACACAAGGTCGTCGGGGTGGGCAGTGTCGGCCTGCGCGCCTACGTGGCGCTTCTCGAGGGTTCATCGGAAGAGGACGTTGTTTTCCTACAGCTCAAGCAAGCTCGCCGATCGGTGCTTGGGCGCTACGTGCACGGTGAATCGGCATGGCACGCGCACCAGGGGCAGAGGGTCGTGGAATACCAACAATCGCTGCAGACGGTCAGCGACCCATTGCTGGGGTGGACCACGATGGAAGGCCTGCAATACTACGTGCGACAGTTTCGAAACATGAAGGGACGCATACCTTTAGACGCAATCGATGCGGCCGCGCTGACTGACTACGCCGGAGTGGTGGGTCAGCTCCTCGCCAAGGGGCACGCCAGGACCAGCGGCGCCTCGATGATCGCCGGTTACATGGGGAGCTCCGACCGGGTTGACGAGGCATTGTGTAGGTTCGCGCGGCGCTACGCCGATCAGACCGAAGCCGACCACGCCGCACTGGTCGGCGCCGTCGACCGCGGACTGCTGCCCGTCGAGCGCGGGGTTTAGGAAGGTACTCCTGCGTCGCTTCGCCTGTCGGCACGATGACAAGCGTTGACGCCGTCAACACGCCTCGCTGTTCTCTCAGGTCGCGCTACGTTGTTTCGCGTGCTTTCGCATGAGGTGCTGAAACCGTCTACGCAGCTCAGAGGTATTTTGGCAGTGAGAGACCAAGACTTCGAGTCCCCTTAGCTCCACTTAGAAACCGCAGTTCAAGCCTAACGGCCCTTTCTTCAGCAAGCCGCGACACCGTTGACAGCAAGTTCACTGCAAATGCATGGGTTGGGCCCGTTTGGCCATTTCGCGTTAACTGAGCGTGAATCGGCGGATACTTCACAACACTCACAGTGGTCGCACCGGCCCCACAAAGATTCGCCACAAATTAACAGATGTCCATTCGGCGGCTGGTCGCTCTACCGGTGAGTGTGGCCCACCCGGGCTGCGTCGAAGGAAAAGGACACCATCATGACCGTCAACATTCTCGGACGAGTGTCTCGCATTGCGGCGGCCGCCATACTCGTCGCCGCTGGGGCGACCATCGCCAGCCTGCTCGGTGCAACGGCGACAGCCAATGCCGCTGACCAGTACGTCGTCGTCGCGGTCGGACTCGCCAACGACAACCCCCCCGTCGTGTCCGTCGGAGGCATGGCGATCGGAACGGACGAGCAACAGACCGGAATCAACGCACTATCCGACTGCCAAAATAGCGGCGGCAACCACTGCGTCATGCAGGCCAGTGCCAAGAACGCGTGCGCTGCAGCAGCGGCCAACGACTACGGCGAGTTTGCAGGAGCGACCGACGCAGTTCTTTCTGCCGCCGAAAGCTCAGCCAAGAGCAAGTTGCAGAATCAACAGGGCGCGCACGTCGTCGTGTCGGGCTGCACCAGCCCCCAGCAGGCCCCACCCCCGGCCCCCAAGCAAGGACCGACGGTCTCTTGGGATCTGTTCCCGGGCGGTTTCGTGGCCCACATCACGGACCGCAGCGGGGTGACGTCGCAATGCACGTACGTGACGGATCGCGTCAACCGCAGCTTTGCGCTGCCGGCCAACTCCACCTACGACCTCAAGGTCGTTCCGGCGATCCCGCTAGGCCGGGATTACAACGTGACGATCACCTGCGACAACGGCACGAGCACTCAGGCCACGCATCACTTCTGAGCGCAGCGGCGAGCCGTCTGCTCACACTCGACCAGCCGTGAGCAGACGGCCCGCTCACCTCGCATCGCCAATGGCCCGCTAGTTCCTCCACTCATTTCCGCAGTTCAGAGCCATGTTTTCACCGAGAGAACAGCCCCGCCTCGGACCACTCCCGGCGGTGGGGCTGCTCTTCGTTGTGCAGTGCTGACTACGGCGTCTCAGCGTCGGGTTCTAGCGCGAAACGGACGAAGGTGGTCTTGGCTCCCGCTTTGAGCAACTGTTGCCGATCCGGCTGGCGGTCTGTTGGCAGGCCGAGCATCAAGCCCTTGGCGGCCTGCACTCCGTTGCGTCGGACGAACTCGCCGAGAACATCCGCCTTCTGCTCGGCCTCCTTGATCACCGTCGGCTTGGCTGTGAACCACTGGCCTTTGATGAGCAGGCGTACATCGCGGGCGTTCCCAAGAGTCTTCGGCCAATTGGCCGAACTGGACACAAGAACATCTCCGCCATCCCACGGGAAGTAGCCGATGGCGAAGGCGTACTGATTGCCCGTCTTGCCGCCCGTGTAGCTCAGCAGCATCAATCGACCGCTGACGATCCGATGCAGCCGCGACCGCAGCAGCGGCCTGAGGACTGCGTTGGCTGAGGCGAACACTTTCGCGAGCTTTTGAGGATCGTCAAACACTTAACTTGCTCCCTAAGACGGTCGGCTCATCGTCGTCGCTGTGTAGCTGGAAGGCCGATCGGATGAGCCTGATGCTGCGCTCGCTGATGCCCGCGCGGTCGGCGAGCGCGGCGACGGCCGGCGCCTGGTCTCCATCTACATGCAACCCGTAGCCGGCCACATCCGCGACAGAGTTCTGGCAGCCGACCAAGCCGCGGCGTATGCGCGTCCCTACTAGCCCGCGTTGCGGGCCAACTCGATGGCGTACTGACTGACGAAGGTGCCTGCCCCGGGTTCCCCGCGACCGCATGACCCGTCGGATTCACCAGGCCGTTTGACCCACAGGTAGGCGTCGGCGTGCGGGCCGGCAGTATCCGTAGTGGGCGCGGCGCCCAGCGCGCGGCCGTCAGGATTGCACCAGTAGAGTTCGTCGTCGGTTGGTCCGGCACCGTTGCGCGACGTGTCGATCACGTAGTTCGACCCGTTGGTGAGCCCCGAGATCGCCTCGCCGTAGCCAATTGACTCGTCGGTGGTGAAGAAGTTCGCGGTGTTGAGGCTGAAACCCCGCGCCTTATCCACACCGACCTCGTTGAGCCTGGCGGCCATGTCCTCGACGCCCACCCAGCGCGGGTGGCCGGCGTCGACGTAGACGGCCGTGGCCGGGTTGCGGGTCAGCGTGTCGACGGCGTAGCGGATCAGATCGAAGCGTTCCTGGCGCTGGTCACCCGACAAGCAGTCGGCCATGGCAAGCGCATCGGGTTCGAGGATGACTGCCGCCGGCCCAGAGCCAATTGCGGATGCGACGCCGTCGATCCACCCTCTGTAGGCCGCGGCCGACGAGAAGCCCCCCGCCGCGAAGCTCCCGCAGTCGCGATTCGGGATTCCATACAGCGCCAGAATCGGCATGGTGCCGGCAGCCTGCGCGTCGATGATGTACTTCGCGTCCACAGCGGGAGTAGATATGTTGTCCATCCAGTACGCCGTCGGCGTGTTGGCGATGGCGGTCAACTCGGGATTCTGCGGGTCGCTCTGCGCAGCGCGCATGGCCTTCGACGCCGGATTCACGTAGAAGGGCGGTCCGACCAACGGGTTCGCCTCACTGGCCAGGCGCACATTCGGTGCCCGCACTGGGTCGGCAGACAGTCCTAAGCCGACAACGGCCGCAACCGTCAGGAAGGGAGCGATCCACCGCGCGACTGCACTAGCAGTTGAGGACATCACGCCAGGAAAATTAGTGCTTCTTTACTCTGAGCGCCAATCGCCGCCGGCAGCCTGCGCCGTCAAGGGCTTAGCTGCAGCTAGGGCGATCGCTTCCAGCATGCCCCGGGTTGCCAGTTCGTCGGCCAGTTCGTTGTCGGCGACACCCGCGTGCCCCTTCACCCATAACCACTCGACCCGGTGAAGCGCGCAGGCTGCTTGGAGCCGCAGCCAGAGGTCGACGTTCTTCACCGGCTGCTTCGCCGCGGTCATCCAGCCGTTGCGCTCCCAGCCGAGTACCCACTTGGTGATGCCGTTCCGGACATAGGTGCTGTCGGTGTAGAGGTGCACCACCACCGGTCGGGTGAGCACCTCCAGCGCCATGATCGGCGCGGTCAGTTCCATCCGGTTGTTGCTGGTCTGGCCGGGCTCGCCACCGCACATTTCGCGGACGTGCTGACGATGGCGCAGCACCGCGCCCCAGCCGCCGGGACCGGGGTTGGGTCTGCACCCACCGTCGGTGTGGATGACCACGACGTCGTTGTCCATCAGCTCAGTCCGCCCGTGCCTGCCGGAGCAGCCGCACGGCCTTCGGCCCGAAGCCGTGAAGGGCGACGAGGCCGTCGAGATCTGCAGGCAGGTCCGCGATGGCGCGGTAACCGGCGTCGAGGAGCGCGCCAGTCGCCGGCCGGCCGATCCGGACACCGTCGAAGACGGAGCCGCGATCCTCGGGGTCGACCATGCGCCGAGGATATGCACTGCGTCGAGCGATCGGCTCCGCGACGCGCGACGCCATACTTCCCTGATCGCTTTTCCCGGATCGCGGACGAATACGGTCCAGACGTCTATGGTCCGTCTCAAGCGACGATTTGGTCCGGCACAGGTGGAAGGAGCGCGCAGTGAGAACCCTCGAAGGCGTCCTGCACGAGCATCCGTTCTTCAGCGAAATGGACCCGCGCCATGTCGAGCTGATAGTCGGGTGCGCGGCGAACCTGCGCTTCGACGCCGGTGAGTTGATTTTTCGAGAAGGCAGCGAGGCCAACAACTTCTACCTCATTCGCGCCGGCAAGGTCGCGCTGGAGATCTCCGTTCCCGGCCGGGGCGGCCTGACGATTCAGACGCTCTCAGACGGCGAGATCCTCGGATGGTCGTGGTTGGTACCGCCGTACACCTGGCGCTTCGACGGGCGCGCGGCTGAGAGGACGCGAGCGATCGTCTTCGACGGCAAGTGCCTGCGGGAGAAGTGCGAAGAGGATCACGAGCTCGGATTCGAGTTGCAGAAGCGTGTCATCGCAGTTCTCGGGGCTGGCCTCGATGCGACACGGTTCCGGCTCCTGGACATCTATGGCGATGCCATCGGCTAGCGAAGCTAGAGCCGGCGAAGCCGGAATCCTGAGTCAAGTTTGTGTTCGCTCAGTCGGGTTCTTCATGCAGCGAATTGTGTTGTGGCGGTGAAGGTGTCGATTGCCTTGCGGTAGGCGGTGGCAGCGGCTTTGAGTCGGCCCGGGGCGTGGTCGGGAGCGGCGAGTTCGGCCAATCCGGTGGGCAAGATGCGGTCGTGGACGGTGGTGAGGAACTTCGCCGTGTCCAGGCCGTGGTCGGTGACCCGGTAACGGTGGGTTCCCGGGACGCGGGTGATCAGGCCACGGTGTTTGAGCCGGCGCAGGTCGTAGGTGGTCTGCCCGGCGGTGACGGCGCCGGGGTCGAGCCCGCGCAGTTCGCCGGTGAGCGCGCGCAGGTCCTTGTTGGCGAAGCCGTTGGGTAGGCAGCGGAATACCAGCAGCGCGGAGAGCAGGGCGTGGCTGCGCCGGTCGGCCAGCCGCAGCCCGGGCACCCGGGCGCCAGTGGCGGTGGTGAGCGGGTCGGTGATGGCGCCCAGGGCGTCGGTGCCGGTGATCGGGTCGTGGCCGAGTCGTTGGACGTGCAGCAGACGTCGGTTGGCGCAAAAGCCGATCTCGCGTAGTGCGGGCAGATTGGTCAGCCGCTTGCCGATCGAAAAGTCGCGGGTGTTGTTGATGGTGGTCTCGGTGCGCAGCGCCCTCCCTTGTTTGTGGTACTGCTTGATCCGGGTGTGCTTGTAGTCCACGTACAGGCTGGGCGTGACGCCCTCGGTGATCACCCGGGTGCGGAACGGTCCCGGTGTCGGGTGTGGCCCGTGGCGCTTGAGGCGCCGGTCGAAGATCAGGGCGACCTGATCGGGGCGGCCGATGTCAAGGTTGTCGCGGATGACCTGCTCGAAGAACATCCGGCCCGACACCGGTTTGTCCAGCATCTGGGTCAGCGAGAATTCGGCCTGCAGAATCGACAGCTCGTAGCGGTAGCCGGCGGCGCGGTCGGCGGCGGTGAACGGGTGCGGCAAGATGGCCAGCCACTTGCGCAGCAGCGCATCGATCTGCGCTTCTGCGAGCCGGTCGCAGATCGCCTGCAGCGCCGCCGGGTCATCGACGGCGGCGAAGCCGTTGTCCAGCGCGGTGAACCCGATCCCGGCCTTGGCGGCTTGTCGTTTCGCCCACTCATTGCCGTTGATGCACAGCTTGGCGTTGTAGGGAAAGTAGGAGCAGAACTTAAGGAAGAACGGCCCGAAATCCTCGTCGTAGCAATAAAAGTAGAAGTGGTTGACCAGCCCGCTGGTCTTCACGATCCACGGGTAGGAGTCGCCGTGGGCGTCGCGGCGTTTCTCGGTGCGGAACAACTGCGTCTTCTCCTGCGCGCGCCCGATGAACAGCACACCCTCGTTGGCGGTGAAACCGGCCAGGTACTCATGCATGACATCGTCCTTGCGCTGACCCTTGGCGAAGTCGACCCACGGCACACCGCTGGTACGGGCGAACCGGTGCACCGCGGCGCTGAACGCGTCGGTGATCTTGGCCAGCGGCGCGGTCGAGGCAATCGGCAACCCCAACTGTCGCTGCACGTAGCCCACCAGACCAGGCGCGTACTGCAATCCCGGCACGTAGACGTTCAGATACATCCGATCGATGCAATCCACCTCAAACACCACATGCTCGGCCAGGACATCGCCGACAGATCGCGCTACGGTCATGATGGGCTCCGGTCATTCGGGCGGCCAGTTTAGGCCAACCAACCGCATAGCCGGTTCATACACCGGGCCGGGCTTCCCGGTCACGGTCTCACCCCGACCGGCCGGAGCCCCCACACCCACGCGACCAAAGACACGCCTCGTCGGGCTGGGGCGAAGCCCCGTTAGATGTAGGGGTCTTATAACTTACCTCTGCCCTGCCTACATGAACTTGCCCTAGCTAGCTGCCATCGGCGGCGAGGGGAGTGTCGACCGTGTCGACGGGACCACTCAATCAATGCAATTCAAGACTGGCTGACCTACAAACGGGCCCTTGCCGTGCGGCGCTGGACCCAGCACCCTCTTGGGATGACCAAATTCTTCCGCGGCAACCCGCGCCTCCTGGTTCAGGCCCTGCCGGTGGCCTTCGGGATGATCGTGCTGAAGTGGCTGTACGACCTGAGCCCGGCCAAGCACCTGGAACTCAGTCCCCTGCTGACCGGAATCATCGCGGCAGAGGTGTTCATCGTGGGTTTCATGCTCAGCGGTACGGCGGGCGACTTCAAGGAAGCCGAACGCCTTCCCGGTGAGCTGGCTGCCAGCCTGGAGTCGGTCGCGGACGAGTGCTTGATCATGGACACCGAGCTCAAGCTGCCCGAGGCGCGGCAGTGTGTGGCGCAGCTGATCGAGATCGGGCAGTCGGTGCGGAGGTGGCTGCTGCACAACGAGGGCTTCGACGAAGTTATGGCCGACCTGCGGGGGCTGAACCCGCTCTTCATCGTGTTCGCGCCGAAGATCCAGGCCGGCTTCACAACTCGGCTGAAGTCCGAGCAGGCGGCCATGCGCAAGCTGGTGATCCGGATGGACACGATGCGCCGAACGTCGTACGTGTCGGCGGGTTATCTCATCGGCGAGATCACGGCCTTACTGATCCTCGTGCTGTTGCTGATCACCGAGGTCGGCCAGCTAGCCCCGACGGTATTGGTGGTCGGGGTGATCAGCTACCTCCTCTTCTACGCGCTGGCGTTGATCCGGGACCTCGATGACCCGTTCGAGTACCGCGATGGCAAACCAGGTGCAGCGGACGTGAATCTCGATGTGCTCGAGCACAGCGAGGATCGGCTACGCGGCCTACTCACGACGATGGGTGCTTCGGCAAGCGAACCGACCGACGCGCGTTGACCGCGATCAATGCCCGTATCCGGGCGCAGCCTGCAACTCCGGGGCGGCCGCGGCAAGCAGTGCGGCCCGGTCGCCGGTGAGCGGGGGATAGATACGTTCACCGTTGATCATTCGCTTGGTCGCCTTGGCCGCTGCGCCGGTGCTGACGACCCGGCGGTCCCAGCCCTCCGTATACACCGCACCGGCCGGCCCGAGATCGAGAACCGTGACATACCAGGGGATTCGCAGCGACCGCATGGGAGCACCCAGCACGTCGCTGATTACGTTGTAGCCCGCATAGCGGCCCATCGGCCGACCGTGCTGACACGACATCACGGATAGGTGTTCGTCATCCATCTTCGCTGCCGCCACATCGCCTGCGGCGAACACACCGGCGATGCCCTTCACTCTCAGATAGTCGTCAACGGGCAGCCGTCCCAGCCGGTCGCACCGCACGCCGAACTGCGTCGTCAACGGGTTGGCCCGCATTCCGGCGCACCACACCACTGTTGCCGCAGGCACAACATCACCGGACGACAGTGTCACGCTTCGCTCGTCGACGGCGGTAACGCCCACCCCAGTGATGGCGTCAACCTTGTTCTCGGCCAACGCATCCTCGATGACCGGACGCGCCGACTCACCCATGTCCGAGCCGACGTGCGGGTTGTGATCGACGAGGATCACCCGCGGTGTGACTCCGGTCCCGAGCGCCTCCGACAGCATCGTCGGCAGCTCACTGGCGGTCTCGATGCCGGTGAGGCCGGCACCGACGACGACCGCTGTTGCGCTTGCGGGATCTGCCGGGCGTTCGGCCAGATCGCGGATGTGCGCGTGCAGTTTCATCGCGCCGTCGTAGGTGTCGACGTCATAACCGAACTCGGCAAGCCCGGGCAGGTCCGGCTTCACCACCCTGCTGCCCACCGCCAGCACGAGGCGGTCGTAGCCCAGGGTTGCGCCGTCGGCTGTGCCCACCGTCGCAGCCGACGCATCGATTCCGGTCACGTCCGCAGTGATATGGCCGACGCCGGCCGGATCGAGAAGGTCCTGCAACGGGATTCGGCACGCGCTGAGATCGGCCTCGTAGTTACGGACCCGAATATCGTGGAATGGCTGCGAACTGATGACGGTGACGTCGACCGCGCCTTCGGGGACCCCCAGCTCGTCCAGCCGCCGGGCCGCGCCCAACGCGGCCCACAGCCCGGCGAACCCAGACCCGAGAACGAGAACACGTGTCGTCGCCGGCATCGCCATATCTTGACGTGCTCCCCGCTATGTAGCTTGCGGCATCGCGCTGGCGACTTCGGTCAGCGTCGCGGAAAAGCCCGCCGCCGAGCGGATGTCGGCGAATGCATGGATCATCGCGTCGGTTGCCTCGTGAGTGTCTTTGAGCGTTTGGTCGTCAGAGAGCGCCGAGATGTTGAGTTGGTCGACGTAGCTCCACACCGTGAAATTCAGCCCGACGCCGGCGGCCACCGGACCCACCGAGTAGACCTCGTCCACCACCGCGCCGGCGATGCGTCCCCGGCGCTGCGGGCCCGGCACGCTGGACACGATCACGTTGAGCATCTGATTGGGCGCCCGCCGCCTCGACAGCCATCGGAACGTGGCCTGCGCGGCGACGGGCGGCACATACTCCAGCCAGTGCTCGATGGTGTTCGCGCCCAGCAGCTTCCGGGTTTCCTTGGCGATGCGGGTCGCCTCACCGGTCAGCCGCACGCGTTGCAATGGATCACCGACGTGCACGGGCAGCGACACCAGCATGGAGCTCAGCGCATTGCCGCTGATCCGATCCGGCGAGGTGTCGGTGGCGGCCGGCACCTCGGCGATGAGCGGTTGCTCGGCGTGGCCGTCGTAGCGCAGCAGCAGTTCGCGCAGGCTGCCTGCGGCCATCGCCAGAATCAGGTCGTTGATGGTGACGCCGAGATGCTTACTGGTCTCCTTGACCTCGGCCAGCGACAGGGTCGCGCTGGCGAAGGTCCGCCCCGGCGACAGATGGTGGTTGAGGAAGGTCGGGGGCGGGCCGGAGTGGCGTGCGAACCCTGGGTCCCTGCGGCGCTCCCGCGCCCGCCGCCGGACCCGGTAGATACCGGTCGCGCCCTCACGCACCACCCGCGGCAGTTTTGCGAGGTGGTCCAGATGGCTCCTCCCGGCCGCGCGGAGCAACTCAGCCGTCGACGGGAGCGCGTGGGCGATCGTTAGCTCGGCCTCCTCCTGGACGGAGTCCGGCCACTCCATTCCGCGCGCCATGAGGTGGGCCGATGCGACACCGTCAGCCAGCGCGTGGTGGATCTTGCCGATCACCGCGATCCGATGGTTGGCCAGGCCCTCGGCGAAATACATCTCCCACAGCGGACGGCTGCGGTCCAGGGACGTGCTGGCGATCTCGCCGATTACCTGATCGAGTTCACGACGACCACCAGGGGCGGGCACCTCTATTCGCCGGACGTGATAGTCCATGTCGATCTCGGCCTCTTCGAGCCACATGGGGGGATGCAGGTGTAGCGGGATGGCTATCAGTTGGTAGCGCAGCGGTTCCAGGACATCCAGGCGGCGGCGCAGTATTTGGCGGAACGCATCGAAGCTGGGCTCACCATCGAAGTCTGCGGTGTCGACCACGGCCACCTTCAACGTGTGCTGGTGGACGTTGTGAGTTTCGCTGTACAACATCAACGCGTCCCAGCCGCTGAGTCGCTTCACTACGCACCCCCTACCGGCGGACCCGTACGACGATGTCTGCGGCTAGTTAACCGCGGTTGCGCCGTTCAGTTGAGCGCTTCCGCTCGACGAAGTGGTGCAGCTGGGACTCGGCGGTGCACCAGACTGATTGCCTCGTGTAGCCCCGGCACGAACTTGTCAGATTGCAGTGTGCAACCAGCGTGCCCGGCGTCGACCGTCACTATGTGAGCCTCGGGAATCTGGCTGGCCAGCCAGTGCTGGCGTCGGGCCGAGAAGACGCGGTCGCGCTGCGTGATCAGTACCGATGTCGGTACGTCGATATCCCCGATCCAGGGCGTCGAGTCGAAGCGGGTGATCTGGGCGACGGCGCGGGTTATCGCACCCGGGCTGATGGTGCGGACCTGGTTGAACAACCATTGGGGAACGCCGAATACGTTGTCGGTTATCGAAGGTGCCGGCGGAAGCGCGGCCCGCCTCGGTGGCGGGATGAACGCGTCGACAAGCGCAGCGAATATGCCGGTGGCCAGTCGCTCGTGGCTTGCGCGAGTGATTGCCGTTGTAGCTGCGCACAGCACCAGCCCGTCGACGAGCTCCCGGTGGCGCTTCCAAATCAACTGGGCGACCAGTGATCCCATCGAGTAGCCGACCGGCACGAAGGTTTCAATTCCGAGCGCATCGGCCAACGCGGCAACATCGTCGGCGCAGTCTTCGAGCAGGAAACGCGGCGAAGAAATGCCTTGGCCATGGCCGCGCTGGTCGAACACCACCACCCGACCGAACCGCCTTACGACGTCCAGCGCTGGATACCAGGTCATCAGCCCGGTGCAGGCCAGCGAGTGCAGCAGCACATACGTGGGCCCCTCCTGGGGTCCGGAGTCGATCACATACGTGCTACCCCGCCCGGGCAGGTCGACGATCTGGCCGGGCGGCATCTGCCCGACAGCAGCGAGAGCCGGGATTCGGGGGAGCCTTGGTAGTGGCAGGCCTCGTGGGCGGTGAAGGTCGGCGATGCCGCGATTACAGCACGGCACCGTCGGCAACGCATGCAGATATCGTGAAATGGTCAGCTACGGCCAGGACGGCAGCGGCAAGTCTGAGAGCGAGTAAGTGCGCAATTCCGCATAGCGCTAGCGGCTGCTTCCCTAGACTCGGTCCATGCCAGGCGTGCGCCGGGCCGAAGAACCGCCCGGCCCCACCAAGATCGAGAACCGGGAATCAACGGTCGCCCGGTTGTTTGTCGACCGTGTCGCGGCCACCCCGCATGCCGAGGCGTTCCGGTACCCCCACGACGACGGCTGGGCGAGCGTCACCTGGCAGCAGGTCGATGATCGCGTCCGCCTGGTCTCCGCGGGGTTGATCGCGCTGGGCATCGGCCCCGAGGACCGGGTCGCGCTGGCATCATCGACGCGGTACGAATGGGTTGTCGTTGACTTCGCCGTGATGTGCGCGGGTGCGGCCACGACCACCGTGTACCCGACCACCAACGCCCCCGACGTGGCGTTCATCGTCGCCAACTCGGGAAGCCGCATCGTCGTGGCCGAGGACCAGACTCAGGTCGACAAACTGCTCGCCCACCGCGCCGAACTGCCCGACGTGCAGAAGGTCGTGATCATCGACGGCAAGGGCGACGGTGACTGGGTGATCACCCTCGACGAACTCGAGGCACTCGGCAAGCAACTGCTCTCCGAGTCCCCGGATGCGGTAGACGAGCGCATCAACAGCGTCCGACCCGAGCACCTGGCCAGCATCATCTACACGTCCGGCACCACCGGCAGGCCGAAGGGTGTGCGGCTCACGCACGAGGCGTGGACGTATACGGCCGCCGCCATCGACGCCCTGCACATCCTCGGCCCGGACGACCTGAACTTCTTGTGGCTCCCACTGGCGCACGCCTTCGGCAAGGTGATGCTCGCGCTGCCGCTGGCGATCGGGTTCCCGACGGCGATCGACGGTCGCGTCGACAAGATCGTCGAGAACCTCGCTGTGGTGCGCCCGACCATCATGGGTGCGGCCCCGCGCATCTTCGAGAAGGCTCATGCCCGCATCGAGGGCACGGTCGCCGACGAGGGCGGGCTCAAGAAGCGAATCTTCGACTGGGCGATCGCGGTGGGCCTGAAGGTCTCCCGGGCCCGGCAGGCCGGCGCGAAGCCGTCCCTGCCGCTGTCGCTGCAATACAAGGTTGCGGACCGGCTGGTGTTCTCCACTATTCGAGAGCGGTTCGGCGGTCGCCTCCGGTTCTTCGTCTCCGCGGCCGCGGCCCTCAACCGCGACGTCGCGCAGTGGTTCGACGCCGTGGGCATCGTCGTGCTCGAGGGCTACGGGCTGACCGAGACCGCGGCCGCATCGTTCATCAACAGGCCGACCGCGTACCGGTTCGGCACGGTCGGCTGGGCGTTCCCCGACACCGAGGTCAAGATCGCCGACGACGGTGAGATCCTGCTCAAGAGCCCCGGCGTGATGACCGGCTACCACGACCTGCCCGACGCCACCGCCGAGGCCCTCGAGAAAGACGGCTGGTTCCACACCGGGGATATCGGTGAGATCGATGCCGACGGCTTCCTGCGGATCACCGATCGCAAGAAGGACATGTTCAAGACGTCGCAGGGTAAGTACGTCGCGCCGTCCACGATCGCGGCGACGTTCACCGGAATCTGTCCGTACGCCGCCGAGTTCATCGTGTACGGCGAGGACCGGCCCTACTGCATCGCGCTGGTCGGCCTCGACGCCGAGGCCATCACAGAATGGGCCGGCAAGAATGGCCTGGGCGACAAATCCTTCGGCGAGATTGCGCGCGACGAGAAGACCCGTGAATTGATCAGCGGCTACATCGACACCCTCAACAATGAACTCAATCGCTGGGAACAGATCAAGAAGTTCGCCATCCTCGACCGCGAACTGTCCATCGAGGCCGGCGACCTGACGCCGAGCATGAAGCTACGGCGCAAGATCGTTGTGAAGAACTTCACGGACTCCATCGAAGGCCTCTACGCCTGATTTTCGAGCACTGTCCCGGCGCGCATCGCGGCAATCCGGCGCCCAGGTCGCCCGGGTCTTGTCACACTGATCCAGAGAGCATGCGCATTGCCGGCGCTGTCGCTCGGCGGTGCCGGCGGCGCGGACTCGCCCGACCCTTGGTTTTCGGGTCGCCGGGTCTTGCTCATACCAGCTTCATGGAGTGACTATGACTCGGTCCGAGATCAAGCCCGAATCGATGCGGCAAGCTTCTGTGGCCGGGCCACCGGACGCGGGTGAAGTACGGGACGACCGCATGGACCGGGTCGATGTCATGGTTGACACCGCTGCGGCTGCCAGTCGCGCATTCCGCGAACTCGATCAGGAACAGGTCGACGCCATCGTCGAAGCCATGGTGCGCGCCGGTGTCCGTGCAGCCCCCGAGCTTGCGGCGTTGGCGATCGAGGAGACCGGTTTCGGTGTCTTCGAGGACAAGGTCGTCAAGAACTACGTGGCCACTGAATTCCTTTCGGACTATCTGCGGGACAAGAAGTCTGCGGGTGTGATCGACGAGGACGTCGAGCGCAGCATCGTTCACGTCGCAGAGCCGATTGGTGTCGTGCTCGCCATCACCCCGGTGACCAATCCAACCTCCACCGTGCTCTACAAGTCGATCGTCGCCGCCAAGACCCGCAATGCGGTGCTGTTCCGCCCGTCGCCGATAGCGGTGCGCTCGTGCGAGCAGAGTGTCGAGATCCTGCGCACGGCAGCCGAGTCGGCCGGCATGCCGCGGGGGGCGCTGCAGGTGATACCGGATGCCGCGCGCGAGGTGACGCACTACCTCTTCAAGCATCCGAAGGTCGACTTCATCTGGGTCACAGGCGGATCGAAGATCGTTGCACTCGCGAATGCCTCCGGGAAGCCCGGGCTGAGTGTCGGTCCGGGCAACGCTCCGATCTACATACACAAGACGGCCGATGTGAAGGGGGCGGTCGTTGACATCTTGATCTCGAAGACCTTCGACGCTTCGGTGATCTGCCCGGCGGAGCAGACCTGCATCGTCGACCATGAGGTCTACGACGAGATGGTCGCCGAGTTCGTGCGCATGGGTGCCCACATGCTCACCGACGAGGAAGTCGACGCGCTTGCCGAGTTTGCCTTCGGTTGCGGCGACGACACAGTCAATCGCGAAGCATTGGGACAGCAGGCGCCCGAACTCGCTGCCCGGGCGGGCTTCACCGTGGAACCCGCAGCGAAGGTGCTGCTCGCACCGCTGCCGGCGAATCTCGAGGAGCTCGCCGAGCATCCGCTGGTGCAGGAGAAGCTGATGCCCGTCCTCGGCCTGGTACGCGCCAACGATGTCCAGCACGCCATCGACGCCGCCGTCCTCGTCACCGAGCATGGTGGATTGGGCCATACGTCGGCGATCTACGCCACCGACCAGGCGGTGATCGACGCGTACGGCCTCGCGGTGCGCACCGGACGGATCCTGGTCAATGCACCCACAGCGGTCGGAGCGCTCGGCGGCATATACAACAACCTCACCCCGACGTTCTCTCTCGGGTGCGGGACGTGGGGCGGATCGAGCACGACCGAGAACATCAACTACAGCCAGCTGCTCAACATCAAGACCGTCTCGAAGCGGCGCACCCCGCCGCAGTGGTTCCGGGTCCCGTCCAATATCTACTTCAACGCCGGAGCGCTGGAGAACCTTCGAGACGTCGACTGTGACGTGGTCGTGGTCATCACCGATGCGCAGAGCGAGTCGCGCGGGGTGGTCGACCAACTGCGGCGCAACCTGCGGGCCCGTCACTTACAGGTGTTCAGTGAGGTAGAGCCGGAGCCGGACGAAAACACCATCCACCGTGGCGTTGCGCTGCTGGAGCGAGCCCGTCCCGGTGCAATCGTCGCCGTCGGCGGCGGTTCGGTGCTCGACGCGGCGAAGGCCATGCGGCTGTTTTACGAGCACCCGGAAATGAGCCTGGAGGATCTCACTCTGCCATTTCTCGATCCGCGGAAGCGGGTCGCCGACTTCCCGCGCGACAGGCACAAGGTCCAGTTGGTCGCGGTTCCCACGACATCGGGCACCGGGTCCGAGGTGTCACCGGCCGCAGTGCTGACGGTCGGGGACCGGAAGGAAACCCTCGTTGACTATTGCCTCGTTCCCGACACCGCGATCATCGACCCGGTCCTGACATTGTCGATGCCACCGTCATTGACCGCCGACACCGGTATCGACGCGTTGACGCACTCCTTGGAAGCCGTCGCGTCGATCTTCGCTTCGCCATACACCGACGCCTTCTGCGCCCAGGCGGCGCGCCTTATCTTCGATGCGCTGCCGAAGGCGTACGAGAACCCGTCCGATTTGTCCGCACGCACCGACATGTCCAACGCGGCGACTCTCGCCGGACTCGCGTTCTCAAACGCATTCGTCGGGACGAACCATGCCCTCGCGCATGCGGCCGGCGCAAGGTTCGGGATTCCCCATGGCCGGGCCAATGGTGTGTTCCTGCCGCATGTGCTGCGCTATAACGCAAGCCTCCCAAGCAAGTTCATGCCCGCGCCGGGGTATTCCTCCTACGTTGCGCCGGAGAAGTACGCGCAGGTGGGACGGATACTGTTCGGTGGCCACGAGCCGGAAGAGAGCCGCCATCGACTGTTCCAGAGGGTTGAAGATCTGCTCGATCGGTTGAAGATGCCGCGCTCGTTGAAGGAGATCGGCATCCCTGAGGACGAGTTCCTCGAGGCGTTGCCGCAGCTGGCGATGACGGCCTTCCAGGACCTCAGCAACCGCACCAACCCGCGGATGCCGTTGGTCAGCGAGATCACCACGCTGCTTCGGCTCGGCTACTACGGAGACGGCGATCATGCCCACTGACTTCGCGACGAAGACAGTGCACATCGAGGCGCCGTTCGCCGACGTTCTGGCGACCGTTCGTGATGTGGAGAGCCAGGTCGAGTGGATTCCGGAGATCCGGGAGGTGGAGTTGCTCGAGGTGTACGAGGACAGCGACTTGCCGGCGACCGCCCGGTTCAAGGCGTCCGCGACGGTCGGCACGGACAGTTACACGTTGTCCTACGAACACCAGGACGATGGCATGAGCTGGACGATGGTGGAAGGAAAGCTGCAGACAGGACAGGAAGGCCGCTACACGCTCGAAGAGTTGGCACCCGAGAAGACGTCGGTGACCCTCGAGTTGACCATCCACCACAACCTGCCGCTTCCCGGCTTCATTCGGAACCGCGTGATCAAGGGTCTCGTCGACAGCACCTTGACCGGCCTGAAGAAACATCTCGAGACCTAGCTGTTCGCCGGCATCGTCGTCGCGGGCGCGTGGATCAGTTGAGTTCCAACGGCATTAGGGGAGACCAGCCGTTACACAGCAGGCTGGTTCGCGCTGGCGTCGGGCTTGGTCTCTCCGTTGGGTGCCTGCGTCTGTCGGACTGGGGGGGCCGTGATCGGCGGTGCCAGTGTGGTCGCGGCCGCGGCGGTCTCACGTGCGAAGAACGCGCCGATATCGCCGATCGCGCTCATCAGCTGCGCCGGGAACACCACCGTGGTGTTCTTGTCCACGCCCAACTCGACCAGAGTCTGCAGATTGCGCAGCTGCAGGGCAAGGGGGTGGGCCATCATGGTGTCCGATGCATCACCGAGGGCCGCCGCTGCCAGCGATTCACCCTCGGCGGCAATGATTTTCGCGCGCTTCTCGCGCTCGGCCTCGGCCTGGCGGGCCATCGCCCGCTTCATGCTGTCTGGCAACTGGATATCCTTGAGCTCGACCAGAGTCACCTCCACACCCCACTTCAGAGTGATCACATCCAGGATCTGCCGGATGTTGGCGTTGATCACCTCGGTGTCCGCCAACGTCTCGTCGAGGGTGTGCTGGCCGACAACATTGCGCAGCGTCGTTTGGGCGATCTGATCGATTGCGGCACCCACATTCTCGATGACCACCACCGACTTCACCGCATCCACGACCCGGAAGTATGCGACAGCGGCAATGTCGACACTGACGTTGTCGCGGGTGATGATGCCCTGCGACTGTATCGGCATCGTGACGATGCGCATCGATACCTTCCTCAACCGGTCGATGACCGGGATGATGAACGTCAGGCCGGGCTCCCTGACATCCTTGACCCGCCCGAGCCGGAACAACACACCCTTCTCGTACTGGGTCACCACCCGAATCGACAGCGCAGCCAAAATCAGCGCCACGACGATTACCGCAGTGACGACGGCGACGACGTTCATGTCCACTCCTCAACTAGAATTCGCGGTCAATCTCCTGGGGTGCTGTCCTGCATGCACCACCAGGATCGCGTTGCCGCTTTCCACCGAACCGACGCGTCGACACCCGCGCCATCTCGGCGACATGTCCTCACCATGAGGCCGCGGATATCACCCTCACAAGTGCCAAAGGTCCTTGCTATGACCCTGCTGGTTGATCCGGGACAGCGCGAGACGCGCGCGAGCAGGTCGACGTGTAGTGCCGGACAGGGGATTTAGCGAGTTTCGTGCCCCGCTCGACCGCCATGCGCTGTTTCGGGTCGGCCGCCGAGGGCGTTCAGCGGGTGACGCCAGGGGTGGCTGCAAGTAACCGGTCGAACGCCACGGCGAATCCGTCGACGACCGTCTCGTGGTCGGGCACCAGACTCTTGTCACAGGCGATGCCCACGGTCACCTTGCCGTCGTAGCTGTAGATCGTGAAACTCATCGGCTGGTTGCCCGATACGGGTGCCCAACCGGCCATCCCTTCCACCTTGCTACCCGCCAGATACACCGGCATCGGCGGACCGGGCACGTTCGTGAGCGTCCCCAGCGTCCGGTTGGTGAACAGGTCCACCGACGCCTCGTACAGACCGCGGTTCAACCCTGCGATCGCCTCCTGCAGGCGGAACGCCACACCCGCCTCGTGGCCGTGCTTGATCCGGTCCATCCGGCGCTTGACCACGGCAAGAACCTGGCGGGCGTCGGGCTGATCCGTCGGCAGTTCGAGCTGCACGAGGGCGAACTCATTGCCGAGGTTGTCGGGCAGCGACAGGTCGATCGGCTTGAGGTTCACCGGGACCATGAAGGTCACCGACGAGCAACGGGCGTCGTGGGCCTCGAGGTAGTCATGCAACGTCCCGGCCACGCTCGTCACCAGCACGTCGTTGACAGTGCAGCCGTTCGCCTTTGCCACGGCCTTCACCTCCGCCAGCGAAACCGGCTCGGACCACGCCACGCCCTTGTCGTGGCCGGCCGTACCCGTCCAGAGTGTCGAATCGTTGCGGGTGCCCAGCAGCAGCTTGCGGATGGTGTCCACGTCACCGGGCGCGGCGGAGAACATATCGACCAGCGCCCCGCTGCCCGGCACCGCCGCCCGCACAGTCGAGCCCACTGAGCCCGCGACATCGGAGGCCGTCGCCCACGCCGACGTGATGATCGTGTGGCCTGCCCCACCGGATTCTGCAGTGCCAGTCGAGCGAAGTCGGCGGCGCGATCGAGGATCCGAGGCAACTCGCCGGTGGCCTCGACCACGCCACCCGCCACGTTCGTCACCCGTCCGAGCGGGTCGCTCAGTGTCTCACCGATGAATGACGCCGCGCCCCGCGCCGTCTCCGCCGCCCACGTGGCTCCCGACCGCACCCGGTCCGCCATCGGCTGGCCGGGCGGGTGGGATCGGGCGGCATGCTGTTCGACGCCCGGGCCGAGGATCGGACCGCCCTCGGGCGTGGCGTCGAACAGGCTCATCGCCAGCTCGACCATCCGCATGCCGTCGGCGATGGCGTGGTGTGTCCGCAGGATCACAGCGCTGCCGCCCCGGTAGCGGTTCACCCAGATGGCCTGCCACAGGGGCCGGTCACGCTCGAGCATCTCGGTGCGGTGGCTCGCCACGAGCGCCTGCAGTTCACGGGCGTCGTCGGGGTCCTTCAGGTCGACGACCGTGACGTGCACCCCGAAGTCGAAATCGTCGTCGAGCTCCCACCACCACGAGCCGTCGCGGTCCTTGACCGCCCGGCTGCGGAACACGGGGTAGCGGGTGCTGAGGCGTTCCTCGGTGACCTGGCGGACCCGGCTCCAGTCGAGCGGTTCGGCGGTCCAGATCACCGAGTCGACGACCATGAGGTTGTTGGGCCGGTCCATTTCCAGCCACAGCGCGTCCTGGACGCCGAGCCTGCGTCGGTCGGCCATCGTGCACCTCCGACAGAGCGGTCGACCGCGAGCCGGGCGCCCGCGGTACATTCCGTGTGATCATGCGCCCGGCAGGGGATTCAGACCAGCCCCTCGCAACGTCGATCTTCGGGCCGCACTCGGCTCACAATGAAAGGCATGGACCTCGGTCAGAGCGTGGCCTCGGGTCGTCCCTCTCCACTGGGTGCCCATCGGGTCGACGGCGGCACCAACTTCTCGGTGTGGTCGCGCACGGCGGCACAGCTGGACCTGCTGCTCTTCGACGATGTCGATGACGCGCGGCCGTCCCGAACGATCCCGCTGGACCCTCTCCGGAACAAGACGTCGTACTTCTGGCATGTGCTGGTGCCCGACGTGGAGCCGGGACAGGTCTATGTGTGGCGCGTCAACGGCGACTTCGATCCGGCTGCGGGCCTGCGGCACGATGCGTCGGCGTTGCTGCTGGATCCCTACGGCGTCGCGGTGACGGTGCCGGCCGGCTATGACCGGATGGCCGGCGCGCGACCTGGGCGGGATCCGCGCACGGCGATGAAGAGCGTGGTCGCCGATCTCTCGGTATACGACTGGGAAGGCGACGTCCCTCTTGGGCGGCCCTTCGCGCGCACTGTCATCTACGAACTTCATGTCCGGGGGTTCACCGCCCATCCCAACAGCGGGGTGGACCGGCACCTCGCCGGCACCTACGCCGGCCTGGTGGCCAAGATCCCCTATCTGCGCTCCCTGGGGGTCACTGCGGTGGAGCTCATGCCCGTGCAGGCGTTCGACCCTCAGGACGCGCCACCGGGGCTGGTCAACTACTGGGGCTACAGCCCGGTCTCCTTCTTTGCCCCGCACGCTGCCTACGCCTCCACCCGTGAGCCCCTTGGCGCCTTGGACGAGTTCCGCACGATGGTCAAGGAGCTCCACCGAGCCGGTATCGAGGTGATCCTGGATGTGGTGTTCAACCACACGGCCGAGGGCGGGGCCACGGGGCCCACGTTCTGCTGGCGCGGGCTCGACAACCGGGCCTACTACCTGCTCGACCCGGCGAACCAGGCGACGTACCTGGACTACACCGGATGCGGGAACACCCTGAATGCGAACCACTCCGTGGTGCGCCGCATGACCGTCGATGCGCTGCATCACTGGGTGGACCAGATGCACGTGGACGGCTTCCGCTTCGACCTCGCCTCGGCGATGACCCGGGATACCTCGGGCACTCCCATGGCCGACCCGCCGGTCATCTGGCAGATCGAGAGCGATCCGGTCCTGGCCGGCACCAAGCTGATCGCCGAGGCCTGGGACGTTGCGGGTCTGTACCAGCTCGGGTCGTTCGTCGGCGACCGGTGGCGCGAGTGGAACGGGAAGTTCCGTGACGACATCCGCCGCTTTGCACGCGGTGACCGCCGCACCGTGGCGCTGCTGCCCAACCGCCTGCTCGCCAGCCCCGACCTGTTCGGCGGCCGACCGGCCGAGGTCGAACACAGCATCAACTTCGTCGCCTGTCACGACGGGTTCACCCTCAACGACCTCGTCTGCTACGCGCACAAGCACAACGAGGCCAACCTCGCCGACAACAGGGACGGCACGGACGACAACTACTCCACCAACTGCGGTGTCGAAGGGCCGTCCGATGACCCCGCGATCGAGCGCATGCGCACCCGTCGGGTGAAGAACCTGCTCGGTATCACCTTGATCGCCATGGGCGTCCCGATGATCGTGCATGGGCGACGAGGTTCGCCGCACGCAGCTGGGTAACAACAACCCCTACTGCCAGGACAACGAGATCAGCTGGCTCGACTGGTCACTGATGGATCAGTACGCCGACATCCGCCGCTTCGTACGGGGGCTGGTCGACGTCCGGCTCGAGCTGGACATGACGCAAGTCATGCACGGGCTGCCGCTGAGGGAGTTCCTGACCCGCTCGCTGGTGGAGTTCCACGGCGTTCGCCTGCATCAGCCCGACTGGTCGGAAGACTCCCACGCGCTGGCACTCACCGTGCGGAGCGTGATCGGGACGCGGATGGTGCACGCGATCCTCAACAGCTACGAGCATCCCCTCGACTTCGAACTCCCCCCGGTCGCCACACCAACGCTGCCGTGGCGCCGCGTCGCGGACACGGCCCTCGATCCCCCCGACGACGTCGCCGATCTCGAGAGCGCACCACCGGTCCGGGCCGCCACCTACCGGGCGGACGCCCACTCGGTGGTTCTGCTGTGCGCCGACCTCCACGGTCTGGTCACGGCTAATCTGAAGGGGCAAGGCAACGACACCCCTACGTGAAGTCCGTGACGACGATATTTCTGTGCGGCGACGTGATGACTGGGCGCGGCGTCGATCAGATACTTCCGCAGCCCGGCAATCCTGCGTTGCGTGAGAGCGTCGTGACCGACGCGAGAACCTACGTGACGCTTGCCGAGCGAGTCAGCGGCCAGATCCGTCGGCCGGTTCCGTTGGCGTGGCCGTGGGGAGAGGCGCTGTCGGTGCTCGACGAGCTAAAGCCCGACGTCCGGCTGCTCAATCTGGAGACCGCGGTCACTACCGGAGGCGATTTCGCACCGGGCAAGGCGGTGCACTACCGGATGAACCCGGCCAACGCCGGCTGCCTGACGGCCATCCGACCCGACGTTTGCGTGCTGGCCAACAACCACGTGCTCGACTTCGGTCCCGGCGGGCTCGCGGAGAGTCTTCGAACGTTGAGCGAATTCGGAATCCGGTACGTCGGGGCGGGGCTCGATGTGCACGAGGCGCAACGTCCAGCGGCGTCGGATCTCGCCAGTGGTGGTCGCGTGCTCACGGTGGCCGCCGGGATGAAATCCAGTGGCGTTCCGCCCCACTGGGCTGCTACCGCCGACCAGTCTGGAGTTGCCTACGTCGGTGACCTCTCCGAGCGCAGTGCGGTCGAGCTCGCGCATCGAGCGCTGGCGGCGAAGCGGCGCGGCGATGTGACTGTCGTGTCCCTGCACTGGGGCTCCAACTGGGGGTACGACGTCGACGCGAGCCAGGTTCGTTTCGCGCATCGGCTGATCGACGCCGGTGTCGACGTGGTGTACGGGCACTCGTCGCACCATCCGCGACCGATCGAGGTGTACCGCGGGAAGCTGATCCTGTACGGCTGTGGCGATCTCGTCAACGACTACGAAGGCATCCGACCCTTCCGGGCGTTCCGGGACGAGCTGCGTCTGCTGTACTTCGCGGAAATCGATTCTGGCGGCGAGCTCTCGGTGCTGCGCATGGTGCCGATGCGGGTCCGCCGAATGCGGCTGGAGCGGGCCGCGCAGCAGGACGCCGAATGGCTGCGCTGCACGGTGGAAGATGCCAGCGAGCGATTCGGCACCCGGATCCACGGTCAGGCCGACGGCGCGCTGACGGTGACGCGTTGACCTACCTGGCGACACAATCCGCCGACTGATCCTCCTGTGCTTGTTCGTCTGATCGGCGGGTAGCCAGCACCGAACCGGTGAGAATGAGCCCGAGGCCGGCGATGTGCCATGCCGTTAGCGGCTCGCCAAGCACAATGACTCCCGCCGCCAGTGCCACCGCCGGGTTGACGTAGGTGAACACCAGGGCGCGCGGCGCGCCGACCTCACGGATGAGGGCGAAGAACACGATGAACGCCAGCGCGGTGCAGATGACGGCCAAGCCGGTCAGCGCCAGAAGCACTCGAGGCGAGGGCATTTCGGACGGCCACGTCACCGCGGCCGGGGCGGCGTAGACCAGGGCGGCAAAGCCCAGGCACGCGGCCGTCATCGGCAGCGCAGGCACATCACCGAGATGGCGTGCGGCAATCAGAGGAGCGATCGCGTAGCACGTGGCCACCAACAGCACCTCGATGATCGGCCAGGCGCTGCCGCCCGCGAGGTGCGGTCCGGCGAGCACAGCCACCCCGGCAAGTCCGACACCCAGACCGACTATTCGCTTGAATCCGAGTCGCTGCTCGCCGCCGGTGAACCGGTCCAGGACCGCGGCGATGATCGGCGAGGCCGCAATGAGCAGACCCGTCATCGAACTTGTCAGGTACCGCTCGGCGTCCGACAGCAGAAACCACGCGGCGATGATCTCGAAGAAGGCGAACCCCAGCAGAGGTTTCCAGTATTGCCGGATCATCCTCGGAAAGTTGCGCGACAGCGCAAGGGGCAGAAGTACAGCGGCGCCGACCGCGGTCCGCGCGAACACCAACACCGGAACCGAGACACCCTCGACCGCGATCTTGATCAGCAGATAGGGGATGCCCCAGATGATGCTCATCGCGACGAATAGCAGCCATCCGCGTGAGCTCACCACACCACCGTTCCTGATTAGTGAGAAGGAGTGGGTCCTGTGCGGCCCGAACGGTGTTGGCCGCTGACGGTGGGTGTTCTCTGGTGGACCGGCGTGCCTCGTCGTCGTGGTGGGCGCGGCGGTGAGCCAGAACTACGGCACCGTCGTGTGGTGCCCGGCGGCTGGTCAGGTCTGGCCGATGGAGTGCCCACTAACACACACTTTCGCTCACCATCACTCACTACGTCGCGAACAGTTGAGAACCCTTCGAACACGGCTACCTTCTGGTCAGCCCCGCATAGCGTCCAATGTGGTGATCGGTTGACCCGAACTCGTACTGCATGGCCGTCAGCCGCTTGAAGTAGTGGCCGATGGCCAGTTCCTCGGTCATGCCCATTCCGCCGTGCAGCTGCACCGCCTGCTGGCCGACGAAGCGGGCCGCTCTCCCGACTGTCGCCTTCGCGGCCGATACCGACCGTGCGCGGGTCGCAGGCTCATCCTCGAGATGCAGCACGGCAAGGAAGACGGCGGCGACGGCCTGTTCCAGCTCGATATACATATCGACCATGCGATGCTGCAGCACCTGGAAGCTGCCTATCGGCTGCCCGAACTGCTGGCGCTGCTTGCAGTACTCGACGGTGTCCGCCAACACTTTTCGCATGCATCCCACCGCTTCCGAACAGATCGCGGCGGCACCCTCGTCGCGGGCCTGCTCCAGTGACGGCCAAGCATCCCCCTCGTCGCCGAGCAGCGAGCCGGCCGGCAACTTGACGCCGTCGAAGACCAGATCCGAGGCGCGGCGGTCATCGACGGTTCGATAGCCGTGTGCCTCGATCCCGACCGCATCGGCGCCAACGAGAAACAGCGAGATTCCATTGGCGGTGCGCGCAGTCACGAGAAGATGAGTGGCCAATGGCGCGCTCATCACAACGGTCTTGCGGCCGCGCAGAATCCAGCCGGCCCCGTCGCGTTCCGCGGTCGTCCCGATGTCCTGCCAGTGATCGCCGGACTCCGGCTCCGCGGCGGCCAGCGCGACGATCGCTGCGCCTGCCGCGATCTTCTCCAGCAGCGAGGTGGCGTCCTCGCCGCCCGCGCGTCGCAGCAGCCCGCCCGCGACTATTGCGGTGTCGACGTAGGGCTCGACCACCAGGGCGTGACCGAGAGCCTCGGTGATGACCATGAGTTCGACTGGGCCGCCGCCGATTCCGCCCACGTCCTCGGGCAGGGTGGCGCCGAGGATCCCGAGCTCCTCGGCGAATGCCCGCCAGATCTCGGGCTGCCAGCCAGCTCCGGTCTTGGCCGCCGATCGGCTCTTCTCGAGGTCGTAACGGGTGGAGAGAAACTTCGTCAGTCCGTCGCGAAGAAGTTCTTGTTCCTTGCTGAGGTTGAAGTGCATTAGAGCCCCAATGCTGCCTTGGCGAGAATGTTCCGCTGAATTTCGTTGCTACCGGCGTAAATTGAACCGGCCCTGTCGTTGAAGTAGCGCAACGGCGCAACCGCCTGCCACGGCTCGCCGGTGACGTAGCCGTCCTTCGGCGGCTCGAACTCGGCCACCGGCCCGCCCGGCCGAGTCGCGTGCGGTTGATATGCACGGCCGCGCGGCCCGGCCGCTTCCATCGACATTTCGGTGAGCGTCTGGCTGAGTTCGGTCGCGACGACCTTGAGCATCGACGACGCGGCGCCGGGGTTCTTGCCCTCGGACACCGCCGCCAGCACCCGGTACTCGAGGATCTCGAGCACCTCGGTACGCATCTGTGCGTCGGCGAGCTTCCGCGCGAACGCCGGAGCGTCGATCAGCGGGCCGCCGTCGGGACCGGGCACCTGGGCGGCCACCGTGGCGATCTCCTCGGCCATCACCTGCAATGCGGGCGAGGACGCACCGCCGCCGCGCTCGAACTCCAGGAGATACTTGGCGACGGTCCAGCCGTCGTCGATCTCGCCGAGGACGTTGGTTTTCGGCACCCGGACCTCGTCGAAGAAGACCTGGTTCTGGATCTCCTCACCCGACGTCATCACCAGCGGCCGAATCTGGATGCCCGGCGAGGCCATGTCGATCAGCACGAATGTGATGCCCTGCTGCTTCTTCTCGCCGCGCGATGTGCGTACCAGGCCGAACATCCAGTTCGCCTCGCGGGCATGGGTCGTCCAGATCTTGCTGCCGGTACACACCAGGTGGTCGCCGTCGTCAACCGCCGACATGGACAGCGACGCCAGGTCCGACCCGGCCTCGGGTTCGGAATAGCCCTGGCAGAAGAACACCTCGCCGGTGAGGATGCGAGGCAGGAAGAAATCCTTCTGTGCCGCGGTGCCATAGGCGATGATCGCGTGCGCCACCATCCGAATTCCCATCGGCGACAACGAAGGTGCACCGGCGAGCGTCGACTCGCGGCTGAAGATGTAGTGCTGGGTCAGGCTCCAGTCGCAGCCGCCGTATTCGACCGGCCACGCGGGTGCGGCCCAGCCACGCTCGTGCAGGATCCGCTGCCACTCCATGCTCGCGTCGTGGTCGGCATACACACTCGTCATGAGGCGGCCGGCCGTGCGCAGCTCCGGTGTGAGTTTCTCGTCGAGGAAAGTGCGCACCTCGTCCCGAAATGCGGCGTCGGCCGCCGACCACTGCAGGTCCATTGATTCCCCTGTCTATTGGTAGCCACATAGTAAACCTAGTTACTCAACTGCCGGTAATCGCGGCCGTCGCCTCTAGCGCCGAGGACTATCCTGGACCGGCGAGGTGGCAACGACGGATGAACCGGGAAGAACTGTTCACCTCGATCGTGGCGGCACGCCCCGGTCGCGATGACATCGTGTACCTGGAGCGTCGAGGGGACGAATACGACTGGCAGATGATGCCCGTTGGCGCTGTGGTTGGGGTCGCGGTCGACGCATCGCCGTCAGCGGATCCGGGCCCCGACGTATGGATGTCGTTTTCAGCCACCTGGCCGGTGGACGATCCCGAGCGGTTACGGGCGTTCTTCGACGACTTGATGGCCGAACTGGAGTCGATGGCCGACAAGACCGATCGGTGCCGCTGGCCGATCGACGAACCGTGGCCGCACTCCCATTGACGGGCGGACGTGGTGGACTATCGGATCAGCCCCGATGACCGAGCGAGGTTCAAGCGCTGCCGGCGGCAGTGGGATTTCGCATCGCCGCGCCGTCGCGATCTCGAGCCCGCGACATCGTCTGTGAAGTCTCCTCTTTCGGCGGCGTTCAAGGACGCGCTAGCCGTCTACTACTACCCCGGAACATGGGACTGGCAGCACCAGCTCAAACAGTCTCTGGTGCACAAGGCCATGCAGCGATCGTTGGAGAAGGCAGGTGCGTTGGACCATCTGGCGGCCGGAACGACGTTTCTCGACACCTACGATGCCTGGGCGGCCACCGTCGACGACTTCGCCCCGGTAAAGATCGAACACGACGTACAGGCCCTCGTGCCCGACCCGGCCGATCCTGAGCGGGGGCTGTTGACGCCCGATGGCTCCGGGGTGATGTACACCTGCCGGGTCGACCTGCTGGCGGTGGATGGCGCCGACGAGTACTGGGTGGTGCGCCACCAGATCGTCGATGACTGGCGTCCCGTGCAGGAGTTGCTGCTCGACGAGGAGGCGGCCGCGGCCTGCTGGGCGTGGGAGCAGGACTACATGGGCATGGAGATCGCGGGAACCATCCACAACGAGATCCGCATCGACGGTCCGCTGGACTCTCCCGCCGACGAGTCGGCGGCAATGGCCAGGCCCAGAGCGGTGGCACAGCACGAACCCAGCGGCGGCGGACGCTCGATCCCGCAGCACGTGCGGGTCGCGGCCGGTGAATCTCGACCGACGGGCGACAGCCGAATCGAGCAGCGCACCGCAGGGGTCCTGCGCCGCACCCGGATTCGGCGCAGTCGCGACGAGATCGCCGCCGTGGGCAGTCTGATGGCGGCCGAAGCCCTCGAGATGACCGATTCACCGGCCACCTATCCGAGTCCCGGTCCACACTGTCTGGCTTGCGAATTCAGTGCGCCGTGCCTGACCTTGTTCGAAGGCGCCGACCCAGAACCGTTGTTGGCGATTCACTTTCACCGGCGCGCAGGCGATGCCGAGCAGAAGCCGAGACTGGGTCAGGCGACGTGGGGCTTCGGCAGGGGAGCGGCGCCGCCGGATTGGTGAACAATGGCACGTCCACACCGGGCATAATCAGGAACGTGGAGCGGCGTCGACAAACCCAAGCCGGCCAACAGCCGATGGCCCAGCTGAAGGAGCTGCCCGCCCTGGTGGTGCTCGAGCGGTTTCCGGTTCCGGTACTGGCCATTGCCGAGGACGGCACCATCTTGTTCGCCAACAGCGCGTTCGCCGACATGCTGGGGTACTCCGGCGAAGAGGTGCTGTCGCTGAAGTTTCACCAGATCTTCCACGCAGTGCCCGCGGACGAATCCGCGGTGTCGACCGTGCGTGAACACGCCGACCTCGTCGTCGAGCTGATCCATCGGGACGGGGCGGTCAGGCGGGCCCGGATGAGCAAGTCGGCGTTACTGCGCGGCGACGATCCGGTGGCGCTGGCCACCTTCCAGGACCTGACCGAGCGGTTGTGGTCTGAAGGGACCTAGGCCGAATGGCGCAGCGACTCGCGGTCCAGGAACTCGCGGAAGTACGGCAACGATCCCTCGCTGGCGATGGCGGGCAGCAGCAGCGTCCAGGTTCGCGCTATGCGTTCGGTGAGATCGGCTCCGCCGCAGGCCACGTTCGAGACCAATTCGGCGCCCAGCATCCCCCCGACGATCACTTCGCCGACGACATTCGGGTCCAGGTCCTCGCGTAGATCGTCCTCGGCGATCGCCCGCCTGGCCTGCGCCACCACCTCCGAAAACAGATGGCCATGGGTGAGGACGGCCGCGTGGTTGAACCTGCCGAAGGCGCGTAAGAGTTGGCCGCCGGTCCGAACCATTTTGTCGTTTTTGATCAGGTCGGCGACCACGAAGATGCCGTGAATCATGCTCTCCAGTGCCGGCGCCGACTGCTCACCGATGCTTCGAAACGCCGTGAGGGCTCTGTTGGCGCCTTCCTCGATGATCGCGGTGGCCAGTGCTTCCTTCGAATCGAAGTGGTAGTAGAACGCGCCCTTCGTCAACTCCGCACGCTCGATGATGTCGCCGAGGCCCGTCGCCTGATAGCCCACCTCGGCGAAGAGATCAACCGCTGCGTCGATGATCTTCGTCCTGGTGGCCTCGGACCTCGCTTGGCGGACCATCCGGGGATCGTAGTTCATCAGGGATTGAGCGGCGTTGCCTTCTTGATGGCGTGGGCGGTGCGGCGCGCGATGAACTGCTCGAGGTAGCCGATCCGGTCCGGGTTCGCGAAGCCTGGTAGTACGAGTTTCCAGATTCGTTCCAGGTCGGTGAGAAACCGTTCGCGGTCGTCGGGGTCACTCGTATGGCGGATCCCCATATACATGGACACCAGCATGCGACTGACATCCTCGGGGTCGCGGTCGGCCAGTACGTCGCCCTCGGCGATCGCGTCCCGCACGACCGTGGTGAACGTCTGAATCCACCCGCCCAGCACGCTCAGCTGCACTCCTTCGGTGCGGCCGATCGACTCGAGCAGGTTGAGCCCGGCCCTGGCCGCGTCATCGTCGATGTCGCGGCTGGCGAGGACAAAGGACATATCGACGAGCGTCTCCAGGCTGGACAACTTGCGAGAGAGCACTTCGGTCATGATTTCGGACCCCGCCTGGCTCTGGCGCTCGATGATCGCCAGCGCCAGCTCGTGCTTCGACCGGAAATGGAAGTACATGGCGCCCTTGGTGACCTCGGCCTGCGCAAGGATGTCGTCGAGGCTCACCTGGCTGTAGGACTTGCGCGCGAACTCGTGTGAGGCCGCTTCCAGGATCAGCAGGCGTGTCGCGTCCGCTCGCCTGTCGACCTGCTCTGTCACTTGGGGACCTCGGAATCTGCACAGTTGGTCGGCTGCCGGTCGACCGCGTAACGACGCACTCAACCGATAATTCTGTCACTCGGGTGCGCCGGTTAGCCGCGCACATGCCGAGACGGTGCCCGGTTTCGCGCCGTCATGAGGGACGGAGCGCCGGCTTGCTCACCGCTTCATCCGTCGCTGAGGCCCGGTCGCGCAGCAACGTGGCAATCCAATACCCGAAGACGGGTTTTGTACCGCAAAGGATCCGAAAGGTATGTATGGTGTGCGATGTGATGACCCGCAGTTCGTCACCGGGGGATTGCCCAAGTCCGAACGGTGCCATTGCTGAGTGGTATATCCGCCCCGTTGCCAAAGACTATATGAAGCATCGAACATCGATGAATATATAGCCTTTGCAGCATCAAATATTCATATGGCCTGTAAACAGCAATTTAAAAGAGAGTTGCTATGGACTGGGATATAGGGAAAAGGTCGATGTCCTTTGCGCCGGAAGGGGTATCGCGGGACTGGCCGCGGCCATCGCGTCAGTGGATGCCGGCGATGAAGTGCTGGTGGCGGATCCAGGCGCTGGCAACTATCTGAGCGGGCATCCGGGATCGTCGCCCGGGTTGCTGGGTATCGACGTGGGCGATGATGAGACCGCCCAGTACTTCGACGCGCTGTCCGAGGGTGTGATTCTCCAGCGGCACGGCGGTGTGCGTACTTGCGACAGGCCGATCGGGGTGATCGAGGATCTGTCGCCGATCCCGTCAAACTCCACGCAACTCGCACCATTCGTCGGTTCTCGCCTGCGGGACTGGGCCGCGGGATGCCTCGCTTCGCCCTCCGGGTTCCTGTGCAGCCGTGTACCGGAGCGCAAGGCGGTCAACATGCGCTCAAGCCAGGGTGAAATGTTCGAGGTGGCCGCGATCGGTTCGGTCGACTTCAGCCCCGACCTTGTCCTTACCGACTGGTTGTCTGCGCAGGCCCGTGAAAGGGGCATCGAGGTGTGCATCGACAGTCCGCTGCAACGGCTCGTTTTCGAGGAAGGGCACGTGCTGGGAGCGGTGCTCGACACACCTTCAGGACCGTGCGCTGTTTGCGCGCGACACGGGGTGCTGGTGTCCACCGGCGGTCACGACATCGAAGCCGCCATGCCGTGCGATCTCCCGGAGAACGCGACGTTGCACGTGAGCGTCGTGCGTCAGGCGCCCAGCCGGTTCGGACGAGTTGCCCTTCTCACCACGCAGCCGCTGAGCGAAGCTCCGCACACGGATTGTCGTCCGATGAATCGGCACTTGGCCGACACCGCGCGAGAAACCCGGCAGAGTCAGTCACCGAACTTGCGCTGCGGAGAAATGCACCGGTATCCGCCGCTGGGCAAGTAGCGACTCCATCGCATCGCCGGCGACGGGGCGAGACAGCAGGAAGCCCTGCGCCCGGTAACACCCGTGCCGCAGCAGAGTCAGGGCGGCCTCCTCCGTCTCGACCCCCTCGGCGACCAGCTCCAGGCCGAATGATTCGGCCAGCGCGATGACGGCGCGCACGATGGCGAGATCGCCGGGGTTCGTTCCGAGCTCGCGGACAAAGCTCTTGTCGATCTTCAGCGTGTCGACGGGAAGGGACTTCAGGTGCGACAGCACGCTGTAACCGGTTCCGAAGTCGTCGATGGCGATCTGGACACCGACCTCTTTCAGCCCGGCGAGCGTGATCCGGGTGGTTTCGATGTCCTGGACGACGACGCTCTCCGTGATCTCGAGACACACCGAGCCGCCGTCGAGTCCGAACTCGTCGATGATGCCTGCGACCGTCTCGACGAAGCCCTCGGTGACCAGCTGCACCGGGGACACGTTGACGCGGAGTACGGCGTCTTCTCCCACACCTCTCGACCGCCACTTGCGGAACTCGGCGCAGGCGGCGCGCATCACCCAGCGGCCCAGTTCGCCTGCGAAGTTGATCGACTCGGCCACTCCGATGAAGGCGTTGGGGGACAGCAGGCCCCGCGTCGGGTGCTGCCAGCGCACCAGCGCTTCGAACGCCAGAATGTCGCCCGTGCGCATGTCGACTTCCGGCAGATAGTGCAGGACCAGGGCGCCGTTTTCGATCGCGCTCTGCAGGTGCAGCTCGATGTCGTTGCGGAACTCGCCCTTCAGCGACATGTCGTCGGAGAACACCGCGATCTTGTTACCGCCCGCAGTCTTCGCCGCGAGGAGAGCCTGATCGGCCCGGCGGAGCAGGTCGGAGGTGGTGTCACGGCCTGGTACACCCAGCGCGACGCCGATGCTCACCGTGCGCGTGAGCATTTCGCCGTCAATGGACACTCGCTCGCGCAGTTTCGCCTGCAGCTCGTCGGCCATGACTTCCGCCTCCTCGGCGGTCATCGGTGACACCGGGACGACAACGAACTCGTCGCCGCCGAGGCGTGCGATCAAGTTGGGGCCTGCGGCGCCTTCGCAGAGCCGTTTCGCGAACACCCGGATGAACCAGTCGCCCGCGGTGTGACCCAGATAGTCGTTGATCGCCTTCAGCCGGTCGAGGTCGAGGAAAAGGGCGGAGACTGGGCCCGGTTGTCCCGCCGCCAGTCGCCGGTCAAGGTGGGCCAACAGGGCACGACGATTGTGCAGACCCGTCATGTCATCGTGCTCGGCGAGAAATCGAAGCTGATCCTCCGCGGCGATGCGTGCTTGCAGCTGCGCGAACAGCGATGCGATCGCCTTGAGCGCGTTCAGCTCTTCAGGCGTCCATTCCCGGTCGCCGAACTTGATGAACCCGAGGACGCCCGTCGTGATGTCTGCGGACAGCATCGGCACACACGCCATCGACGTCGAGGGAACGTGGCGGCTTTCCTCGATTGTGCGTTGGTAGTCGTCAGTGGACGGCTCGGGCCGAAAGACGATGGGTTCCTTCTGATGCTCGCACAGCGCAAAGACAGGATCCGCATCGTCGAAGTAGACGACGGCGAGAGGGTCGGGGTCAGGGATGTCGGGCCGGACCGGCCACTCCGCAACCAACTTGGTCGCGCGGATGTTGTGATCGTTGTGCCGCAGGAAGCTGACATCCACCCCGAAGTGGCCGACCAGGTCAGCCAGCACGCGTCGGCTCACCGCGGCCGAGGTAGCCGCGTCGACCGCCATCAGTTCGGTTGCTACGGCGGTGACGACTTCGTCGAGGGTACGAGCCACGTTCGCTCCGGGGTCTGCTGTTATTCCAAGAGAGTACTTGTATGAGCAGCCCGACGCCGACTCCGTACCGACGTGGCGGGCGCATCGGAGAATCTGAGTACCAGCGCCTGTGACTCGTCGGGCGCGGTAGCTGTCAGGTCGCGGAACTCATCGCGCAGCCGCTGCAGAGCGGAGGCATGGGTCGGCGAGAGCTTTTCCAGGTCCTCGCGGTCATGGGCGTAAAGGAATACAGGTGAGATGGGTTGGACGGCCAGCCCGTGCTGTTGGGCGATGACCCACACCGCTTCGAACGTCGACCCGCCCCTGGCGTAGTCGGTCAGTGCCTGACCGCGCATCGACACCACGGCCACACAGGAGCTCGCCAGGATGCGCTCGCGGCTGTCGGCGCCGAGGGCCGCGCCGCCGTCCCATTCGGCGAGATAGGCCATTACCTCGGGACGTCGGAGAATATCCAGCTTCACCAGGTCGGCTGGATCCAGTTCCAGGCTTTGCACATCGATACCCGAATCCGGTGACCGGTCGCCGGGCCAACGCAGTTCGGAGATCATCTCCGAATGCAGCCGGGGAGTCAGATACCGGATGCGATCGCTCTCGGCGAGGATGGCGGCCGCCGTGTCGACATCGTGAGGGTCGGTGAGCAGGTGCAGCCGGCCGCCTTCGCGCTGGGCAGCGGCCAGGAGGGACCCGACGACGTCGCTGGACAGCGAGGCGGGCTTGCCCTGGTGGCGGTTGGTTTCCCGGGCCAGCATCGGTTCGTGCAACGAGGCCAACTCCGGGTCGCGTCCGTCCGCCAGTCGCAGGATGGCGCGCAACGGGCATGCATCGTCACCAGGCTCGAAGCTCACCGGCCCGAGGATTTGATCGGCGGCCGCGGCGACGCGGGCGTTGAATGCCGCCGCACCGACCGCAACGGCGCTCGCTCGATAGCCGACATCCATCGTCGACGTGTATTCGGGTGCGAGCGCGATCGTGACGGAACCGGTTTGTGTCGAAACGTGCCAGGGCTGCGCATTTCCACCGGATGGCGCGCGCACCGCGGCGGCGACCACCCGCTCGACGGCGTCTGCGGGCGTGGCGGCGGTCTGCGGGTCCTGCACGTAGTCGGCGGTCCGATTAGACGTAGCGGGATCGTCGACGTCGTTGAGGCGCTGCGCGACGTCGATGCGGATCCTGCCGGACGTCAACTCCTCACCCAGACCGATTCTCCGAACCGCTTCGGCCACCAACGTGGCGCTCAGTGCCACCTCGCCCACCAGCTGTGGCCAGGTGGCCAAGGTGTTTCCGACCTCGACCAGGGATGCGGCCATCCGTGGCGACAGTCGCGCGCCATTCATCATGCGGAGGGCGTACGGGACCTTGTCCTTGCTCGGCAGCTCCGCCAGCTCGGCAATGTCCACGTCGCCCAGCAGCCCGTGCAGGAGCTGCCGGTGCGGGTCGGTATCGAATCGCTCGACGTCCAGAAGGCCGCGGTCGCCGGTGGCCATCAGGACCGGGATACGACGTTCACGTGCTGCCTGGCGGACAAGGACCTTGGTGTCCAGCGAGTCGCATTCCTCCACGAGGATGTCGATGCCGTCCAGGAACGCCTCGACCGACTCCTGCGTGATTCCGCGGTTGAACACGTCCACGCCTAGATACGGGTCGAGCTCGGCGATCCGTCTGGCCGCCAGCGTCGCCTTGTTCAAACCATGGTCGAACACCCCGGCCGGTACGCGATTGAGGTTGGACAGCTCCAGGTCGTCGAAGTCGGCGAGCCGCAACTGACCGCACAGCCCTTCCTGCGCGAGGGTGTGTGCGATCGCGTGGCCGGCGCTGAGGCCGACGATCCCGACCCTGAGCAGACCGAGCCGGTCTTGCTCGGTGGCGGTTATCAGGTTCCGATTGCGGTCAAGGCGCACGGAGCGAAAGGCCCGCGGCCCGAGAACACTCGTGACAATTCGCCGCCACGGGTAGTAGGCCCAGCGCTTCGGCTCTGCGATCACGTCTGGGTCGGGAAGCGGGCGAAGCCGGTGCAGTTCGGCCAGCTGCTCGTCCCACGTGTCAATGAACTCGATCCTGGAGTCTGTTCTCAACTCCGATAACGCTCGACGGTCGTGCGGCTCAGCTTCGACTAGGACCGTTGCACGGCAAAGATCCCCGTCGGCTGAGGTCATAGGCCGCTCCCGAGTGCTTGAGCACCGACGTGGTCGAGCTGACGGGCCACAACGGACATCTCATTGAAGATCTTCGAAACTTGTTCCGGATCAGCATGGTTGGCGAAGGTGCTGCGATCCCACCACATCATTTTCGTACGGTAACGGTCATCGGGATAGGGCGTGGCCGGAATCCTGGAGGCCACGACACCGCCTGACGTGCGCCAGCGATCAAGAATGTGTGACCCCGCCGTGGCGACGACGAACTGGGCATCCAACAACGCCATGGTGGGGAATGGTGTGCGCGCCAGCGTGCTGGACAGTGATCGCCTCAGGTTCGGCTCGTCGGAAACCCAGGCGGTTTTCATCTCCACGACGCCGAACGGCAGTCGGTCGGTCAGCATCTTGCGCACCGTTCGTAGGCCGGGCCTGCCCTCCCACTCGACGATGGCATGTGACTCCTCAGCCGACTCCAACGGCCCCTTCGCGCGCAGTCCGCCAACGACACTGCCTGCGTCGTTCACCGCGGCGTGAAACAGTTGAGTATTGGCCTCGTCCAAAAGCGAATCCATGTCCAGCGCGCGTTCTACCCCGTGTTTGTGGTAGCTGCGCACCGCCCCGTCCACGAAGTCGCCCCACAGCGCCGGATCGGCCGACGGCGTCGAGACAACGATCGTGCAGCTGGTGTCGGCGTCAAACCAACTAATTCCCGCGTCGAGCGGGGAGCTAGGGGAACTAATTGGACGGATTTCCCTGAGCTGGGGAGCGGTCATTTATGTCCCATCGGGTCGGGCAGCAGCGACCAGACTGTCGCGGGTGCCGGGCGGTATTCACATGCGGTCTATATGAATACCCGAGCTTTGAGTATTGCGCCTCAGAAGACCGTTATTCCAGCCAGCGATGAGATCGTGTCCAGCAAAGATTCTATTGGTGAGCTATCTTGTTTGCGGGATCTAGGAATAGCAATTGCTTGGCAATCAGCACGCGCGCCAATTCCGCAGTTGAATTGGTATTATTGGGTCTTCTGGCGAACTATGGTAGAAAACTGAATACAAGAATTGACGTTGCCGTAAAGGCCGGGCAGTTTGTAGCCGGTTGTCCGGGCAGCGAGGCTGCGAGCGCCCTAAACCGATAGTGCCGCGAACTCACCGGGGTTTCCACTCCAGACGCCTGCTCTCCGATTGCCGGAGTGAGACCCTGAAGAAGGTCCGGACCTAGACGGACGAACAAGGGAGGGGTTGAGGATGTCCACCCGACCGGATGTCGACGCCGAAACGGGCGAGTATCCACGGCAGGGCAACGGAACGCTGCCGACGAAGGACGTCGGCCGGCTATTGCTGCGGTGTTCAGACCGCCCCGGACTGGTCGCGGCGGTGAGCAGTTTTCTGGCCCAGGCGGGCGCCAACATCGTGTCGTTGGATCAACACTCCACCGAGCAGACCGGCGGCACCTTCATGCAGCGCACGATATTTCACCTGCCGGGTCTGACGGCGGCGCGTGACGCGCTGGAGCGCGATTTCGCTGACCAGGTCGCCGGCCGGTTCGACATGGACTTCCGGTTGACGGAGGCGGCCAAGCCCAAACGCGTCGCAATCATGGCCTCGAAAGAGGACCACTGCCTCTTGGACCTGCTGTGGCGCAGCCGTCGCGGTGAGCTGGATATCTCGGTTTCAATGGTGATCTCGAACCATCCCGACCTCGCTGAGCAGGTTCGGCCGTTCGTCGTGCCATTCCTTCATGTCCCGGCTACGAAAGACATTCGGGCAGAAGCCGAACAGCGTCAGCTCGACCTACTGCGGGGCAACGTCGACTTGGTGGTGCTGGCGCGCTACATGCAGATCGTCACTAAGGAGTTCCTGTCCAACGTGGGATGCCCGATGATCAACATCCACCACTCGTTCCTGCCCGCATTCATCGGCGCAGCACCGTATCGGCGGGCCAAGGAGCGCGGCGTCAAGCTGGTGGGCGCGACCGCGCACTACGTCACAGAAGAACTCGACGACGGACCGATCATCGAACAAGACGTCGTGAGAGTGGACCACCGGCACTCCGTCGAGGACCTGATGCGACTGGGCGCGGACGTCGAGCGCGTGGTGCTGTCTCGGGCGGTGCTCTGGCACTGCCAGGACCGAATCATTCGATTCGGCAACCAGACCGTCGTCTTCTAAGCCGCGTGCCGACTCAGTACTGGGTCGAGCCTTGGTCGACCGATATGGCCTGCGCCGTGACGAGCCGTGATTCGTCACTGGCCAACCAGCACACCGCGTCGGCGATGTCTTCCGGCTGGGCCACCCAGCTGGGTAAGAACGGTGTCAGCATGTTCATCAGTGCCTGATTGCCATCGGTGTCGGCCGCCTTGCCTATCGCCTCGACCATTTCGGCAGAGCCCATCGGGGTGACGACGGGACCGGGATGCACGCTGTTGACCCGGATCGAGTGCTTGCCCAACTCGGCGGCGAACGCACGGGCCATCCCGGTGACGGCGTGCTTGCTCGCGGTGTAGTGAATCATGAACGGCTGCAGCTTGATTCCAGCCGCGGAGCCGATCAGGATGATCGACCCGCCGCGGCCACCGTCGACGATCCGCTGGGCCCCGGCCATCACCGTGTTCCACGTGCCCGTGACGTTGACGTCCATCACATCCCGAAAGGCCTCCGGTGTGATCTCGTTCCATGCGGCGGGGGCCGAGATGCCCGCGTTGGCGACGATGATGTCGAGCCGACCCAGCGTGGCGACACCGTCTTCGACGGCCTCGCGCAGCCCGTCGTGATCTCGTGTGTCGACGGCGGAGGCGATGATGCGGCGGCCGGTGGCCTCGACGAGACGGACCGTTTCGTCCAGATCCTCCGGCGTCGCCGATGGATAGGGAGCACAGTCCGGCAACTTGCCCGCGATATCGATCGCGATGATGTCGGCGCCCTCGTTGGCCATGCGTACGGCATGCGCGCGGCCCTGGCCCCTGGCCGCCCCGGTGATGAACGCCACCTTGTCGGCCAGTCTTCGGCTCATGCCTGGGCCGCCTTCACGAGGTTCGCCCCGATGATCAGCCGCTGGATCTCGCTGGTGCCCTCGTACAGCCGCAGCAGCCGAACGTCGCGGTAGATCCGTTCGACGGGTACCTCGCGCATGTAGCCGCTGCCGCCGTGGACCTGGACCGCGAGATCGGCAACCTTGCCCGCCATTTCGGTGCAGAACACCTTGGCCGCCGACGGTGCGATCCTGCGGTCCTCACCGCTGAGCCAGAGCCGCGCGGTGTCGCGGACCAGCGCTCGCCCGGCCATCACCCCGGTCTGCTGGTCGGCGAGCATCGCCTGCACGAGTTGGAAACTCCCGATCGGCGTCCCGCCCTGCGTGGCGGTGGCGGCGTATGCGACAGATTCGTCCAGGGCGCGTTGGGCAATCCCGACGGCCAGCGCGGCGATATGGACGCGGCCACGTGCCAGCGACGTCATCGCTGCCCGGTACCCGATGTCCTCGCTGCCGCCGATCAGCGCGCCTGCCGGAACGCGGACGTCGCTGAAGCTGACATCGGCCGTCCACGCTCCCTCCTGGCCCATCTTGGCGTCCTTGACACCGACTTGAACGCCCGCGCTGTCCGCGGGTACCAGGAAGACCGCGATGCCGGGGCCCTTGTCGTCGGCCGGCCTGCTGCGTGCGAAGACGATGAAGAGACCGGCGATCGGCGCGTTGGTGATAAAGCGCTTGTCTCCGTTGATAATCCAGTCGTCACCGTCGCGAACGGCCTTCGTCCGCAGCCCGGATGGATTCGATCCCGCGCCGGGCTCGGTCAGCGCAAAGGAGGCCACCACCTCACCGGTGGCCATCCGCTCGAGCCAGGCTGACTTCTGCTCGTCGGTGCCGAACCCGACGAGGACCTGTCCGGCGATGCCGTTGTTGGTGCCGAACATCGACCGCAGGGCCAGCGAGGTGTAGCCAAACTCCATCGCGAGCTCGACATCCTGGGCGAGGTTCAGGCCGAGACCTCCCCATTCCTGCGGGATCGCGTAGCCGAACAGGCCCATCTTCTCGGCCTGTTCGCGCAGGTCGTCGGGCACCCGGTCGTCGGCGAGGATCTCCTGCTCGCGCGGAACGACAGCGGTGCGAACGAAATGACGGGTCTGGGCCAGGATCTCCTGGAAATCCTCGTCGCTGACGTCAGCGGTGGTCATTTCAGACGTGCTCCTCTTGGGCGAGTGGGATGCCGCGTGGTCGGAGAAATCATATATGAAATATGATGTTCGAATTGCCGCGGCCCCTTGTGGTCGCAAACAGCGGAGGGATGGGTGATCAGGTGTCATTGCTGACTGGTCAGACAGCGGTCGTCACAGGTGGTGCGCAGGGCCTTGGTTTTGCGATCGCCGAACGCTTCGTCGCCGAGGGCGCCCGGGTGGTGCTCGGCGATCTGGATCTTGCTGCGACCGAGGCCGCCGCCAAGCAGCTCGGTCCCGACGTCGCGCTGGCGGTGAGATGCGACGTGACGCAGGGCGACGAGGTCGACGCACTGATCGGCGCCGCAGTTGAGCACTTCGGCGGACTCGACATCATGGTCAACAACGCCGGCATCACCCGCGACGCGACGATGCGCAAGATGACCGAGCAGCAGTTCGACGAGGTCATTGCCGTACACCTGAAGGGCACCTGGAACGGAACCAAGGCGGCCGCGGCGATCATGCGGGAGAACAAACGCGGAGCGATCGTCAACATGTCGTCGATTTCCGGCAAGGTCGGCCTGGTCGGCCAGACGAACTACTCGGCGGCCAAGGCGGGCATCGTCGGCATGACGAAAGCCGCCGCCAAGGAACTCGCCCACCTCGGTGTGCGGGTCAACGCGATCCAACCGGGATTGATCAGATCTGCGATGACCGAGGCCATGCCGCAACACATTTGGGACCAGAAGCTGGCTGAGGTGCCGATGGGTCGGGCCGGTGAGCCGGACGAGGTTGCCAAGGTCGCGTTGTTCCTCGCCAGCGATCTGTCGTCGTACATGACCGGAACAGTCCTCGAGGTCACGGGGGGTAGGCACATATGAGCTTGCTGGCTGCCCGCCGAAATCGACGAAATGGCGAGAACTACTCGCACTTTCCCGCCCGTTTGTTCGTTTCGGCGAAAGGTGTAGACCATGCGTGACGTTGTGATTTGCGAACCCGTACGGACGCCGATCGGCCGCTACGGCGGCATGTTCAAGTCGCTGACCGCCGTCGACCTCGCGGTCACCGCACTGAAGGGTCTGCTCGACCGGACCGGAATCGCGCCGGATGCGGTGGGAGACGTCATCCTCGGGCACTGCTACCCCAACAGCGAGGCACCGGCGATCGGTCGGGTGGTCGCGCTGGACGCGGGCATGCCGGTGACAGTCCCTGGCATGCAGGTCGACCGCCGCTGCGGATCGGGTCTGCAGGGCGTCGTTCAGGCATGTCTTCAGGTGGGCAGTGGCAACAACGACCTCGTGGTGGCCGGCGGTGCCGAGAGCATGAGCAACGTCGCCTTCTATTCGACCGATATGCGGTGGGGAGGCGCCCGTGGTGGCGTGAAGGTGCACGACGGCTTGGCCCGCGGTCGCACTACAGCCGGTGGCCGGGACTATCCAGTCCCGGGCGGAATGTTGGAGACCGCCGAGAACCTGCGCAGGACCTACGGCATCTCGCGAGCGGAGCAGGACGAGCTCGCGGTGTCGTCGCACCAGCGTGCGGTGGCCGCGCAGAAGGACGGCATCCTTGCCGAGGAGATCGTGCCTGTCGCGGTGCGCTCGCGGCAGGGCGAGGAGCTCATCGACACCGATGAGCATCCGCGGGCCGACACCTCGGTGGAATCCCTGAGCAAGCTCAAACCCGTACTGCTGGGCGATGATCCGGACGCCACGGTGACCGCGGGCAACTCGAGCGGGCAGAACGACGCCGCGTCGATGTGCATTGTGACAACGCCCGAGAAGGCCGATCAACTTGGGTTGAAGCCCCTGGTCCGGCTCGTGTCGTGGGGGGTGGCAGGCGTGGCTCCGAACATCATGGGCATCGGCCCGGTCCCCGCGACCGACGTGGCGCTCGCCAAGGCAGGCCTGCAACTCAAGGACATCGACCTGATCGAGCTCAACGAGGCGTTCGCCGCGCAGGCGCTGGCGGTGATGCGCGAGTGGGAATTCGGTGAGGCCGACCGCGACCGGACGAATGTGCACGGGTCGGGGATTTCGCTCGGTCACCCCGTCGGCGCCACCGGCGGGCGCATGCTCGCCACGCTGGCGCGCGAACTGAATCGGCGCGGGGCACGCTACGGACTGGAAACGATGTGCATCGGCGGGGGGCAGGGTCTGGCGGCCGTTTTCGAAAGGGTTGGCGCATGACACGAATCGCTCAAACGCTGGGGTTGACCGAGTTCCAGACCGAAATCGTGGCCACCGTGCGCCAATTCGTCGACAAAGAGATCATTCCGAACGCACAGGAACTCGAGCACACCGACACCTACCCGCAGGACATCGTCGATGCGATGCGCGAGATGGGGCTGTTCGGCCTGATGATCCCCGAAGAATACGGCGGACTCGGCGAGTCCCTTCTGACCTACGCGCTGTGCGTCGAGGAGCTCGCGCGCGGCTGGATGAGCGTCTCCGGTGTGATCAACACCCACTTCATCGTGGCCTACATGCTGCGCCAGCACGGAACCGAAGCGCAGAAGCAGCGCTTCCTGCCACGGATGGCCACCGGCGAGACGCGTGGCGCGTTCTCGATGTCCGAGCCCGAACTCGGTTCCGACGTGGCCGCGATCCGCACTCGAGCCAAGCGCAACGACGACGGCACTTACACCATCGACGGCCAGAAGATGTGGCTCACCAACGGCGGGAGTTCGACACTGGTGGCGGTATTGGTACGAACCGACGAAGGAGCCGACAAACCGCACCGCAACCTGACCGCCTTCCTCGTCGAAAAGCCCACCGGTTTCGGGGAAGTCGCACCGGGCCTGGTGATCCCAGGCAAGATCGACAAACTCGGTTACAAGGGAATCGACACCACCGAGCTGATCTTCGACGGTTACGTGGCCAGCGCCGACGACATCGTCGGCGAAACACCCGGCCAGGGGTTCTTCCAGATGATGGACGGTATCGAGGTCGGTCGGGTCAACGTCTCGGCGAGGGCGTGCGGCGTCGGGGTCCGCGCGTTCGAGCTGGCCGTTCGGTACGCGCAGCAGCGCCACACGTTCGGAAAGCCGATCGCCGAACACCAGGCGATAGCGTTCCAGTTGGCCGAGATGGCAACCAAAGTCGAGGCGGCGCACCTGATGATGGTGAACGCCGCCCGGCTGAAGGACTCCGGTGAACGCAACGATGTCGCCGCGGGCATGGCCAAATACCTGGCGAGCGAGTTCTGCTCTGAGGTCACGCAGCAGAGCTTCCGTATCCACGGTGGATACGGGTACTCCAAGGAGTACGAGATCGAACGACTGATGCGCGACGCTCCGTTCTTGCTGATCGGCGAGGGCACCAGTGAAATCCAGAAGAACATCATCAGCAAGCGGTTGCTCGCCGACTATCGGATCTGACCGTGACCGTTCCGGAATTCGCCTCTCGGCCACAGCTTTCCGAGGCTGTAGCGCGTTTCGTCCGCAACCGGATCTTCGACGGCACGTACGCCGCGGGCGAGTACGTGCGACTCGACCAGTTGGCGGCCGAGCTGGGGATCAGTGTCACACCGGTGCGAGAGGCGCTCTTCGAACTGCGCGCCGAAGGTCTGCTCACCCAGCAACCGCACCGCGGCTTCGTGGTGCTGCCGGTGACGGGCCGGGATATCACCGACGTCTCCGACGTGCAGGCGCATATCGGCGGCGAACTCGCGGCTCGGGCCGCGATGAACATCACCGACGACCAAGTGCGTGAGCTCGAGTCGATTCAGGCGCAGTTGGAGGCCGCCTACGCCAACGACGACCACGAACGGGCGGTCCGGCTCAACCACGACTTCCACCGCGCCATCAATGTGGCCGCTGACTCGCCCAAGCTTGCTCAGCTGATGTCGCAGATCACCCGGTACGCACCGGAATCGGTCTTTCCTGTCGTCGAGGGCTGGCCGGAGCGTTCGATGAAGGACCATCGGCGGGTGGTCGCCGCGCTGGCGAAGCGCGACGCCGAGCGGGCTCGCGATGCCATGTCCGAGCATCTCGCGGCCGGCGCGGGCCCGATGATCGACCACCTCACCCAGCGCGGCGTGGTCACCTAACCCGCGAGCAGACGTAAAGGTCCGTAAACCCGCAGGACGTGGCGGACTTTTGCGTCTGCTCGCGGGGAAAACTCAGCGGTCGGCGTGGGTGTAGCGGATGATGCCGCGGATGTTGCGGCCCTCGAGCATGTCGCGGTAGCCGTCGTTGATCTGCTCGAGGGTGTATTCGCGGGTCACCATGTCGTCGAGGTTGAGCTTGCCGGCCTGATACAGCGACAGCAGCATCGGGATGTCGTGCTGGGGGTTGCCGTGGCCGAACATGCTGCCCTGCAGGTTCTTCTGCAACAAGGTCAGCCCGGCCATGTTCAGGGTCATATCGGTCTCCAACACCGCGCCCATCCCCGTCATCACGCACGTACCGCCCTTTGCGGTCACCGCAAGGTAGCTCTCCACATCCGCCCCGCTGACCCTGCCCACCGTGACGATCACCTTATGGGCCAGGCGCCCGGCGGTGAGCTCGGCGATCGCCGCCGACGCCGTCTCGACGTCCGGGTAGGCGTGGGTGGCGCCGAATTTCAGCGCCTGGTCACGCTTCCACTCGACCGGATCGACGGCGAACACGTAACGCGCACCGGCGTGCACGGCGCCCTGCAGCGCCGCCATCCCGACGCCGCCAACTCCGACGATGGCCACATCGTCACCTGATCGGACCGCGGCAGCCCGGACCGCCGACCCATAGCCGGTGGTCACGCCACAGCTCACCAGCGCGGCCGCCTCGAACGGAATGGACGGGTCGATCTTCACCAGCGAGGTGCGGTGGACGACCAGGTAAGGGGAGAACGTGCCGAGTAGCGCGTAGGGGTACGCGTTCTGGCCACGGGCCTGAACCCGAAAGGTGCCGTCCGACACCGATGTACCGGCCATCAGACCCATTCCGAGGTCACACAGGTTCCGCTGACCGGCCTGACATGACCGGCAGGTTCCGCAGGACGGAATGAACGACGCCGCCACGTGGTCACCGGGATCGAGGTCTTCGACCCCTTCGCCGACTTCGACGACGACACCCGCACCTTCGTGACCGCCGAGCATCGGAAATGCCGCCACCGGAATGTCGCCCGTCACGACGTGATGGTCCGAGTGACACATCCCGGCGACCTCGAGCGCGACCTTGACCTCACCCTTGCGGGGCTCGCCGATCTCGATCTCCTCCACTGACCACGGCTGATGAAAATCCCAGATCAACGCGCCTTTGGTTTTCATCGTCGAGCCTCCAGTTCCGTGGTCAGCATGTCTTTGAGCCTGCGAACATCGACCTTGCCGGTCGACCCGCGTGGGATGTCATCGTCGGAGTCCAGCAGCAGCCACACCGTCGGTACCTTGAACGCGCTCAACACCTTTCGAGCGGTGTCACGAAGACGCTCGGTGGTGGTGGCCGTAGTGTCGCAGATGACCGCGGCGCCCACCCGGTCGGCGCCGCCGGCGGACACGTTGGTGACGAAGGCACCCTCGACCCCGTCGATGCCCCGAAGCGCCTGCTCGACCTCGCTGGGGTAGACGGTGGCGCCGCTGACCTTGAACATGTCGTCGGATCTGCCGTGGTAGAACATGAAGCCGTCGTCGTCGAGGTGACCGAGATCGCCGGTGGGGTAGAAGCCGTCGGCGGTGAACAGCTCTTCCCGACTACGGCGACAGATCCCGCGCAACGTGTTCGGCCCGCGAATCTGGATCATTCCGACCGTGCCCGCAGGCACGGGTGTGCCGCTTTCGGGGTCGACGATCCGGACCTCGGTACCCACAAATGGCTTGCCGCAGCTGCCCCACGCCGAGCGTGGCATGTCGGTGTCGGCACGATAGCCGCAGTAGGGCCCGAACGCCTCCGTCATGCCGAACAACTTGGCCCGCGTGCCCGGCTCCGCGCGTTGGTCCGGCGGTAGCAGCGCCTCCAGGCTTCCCAGCCGCAGCGCGGACAGGTCGGCGCCAACCGAGTTCGCCTGACGGGCAAGGGCTTCGGCCTGGTCGGGCCACCCGCGAAACAGCGTCACCCGCTCGCGTTCCAGCAGGCGCAACGTTGTTTCGGGCTGGGGAATCTCCTCGGTGATCAGCGTCGCGCCGGCCAGCAGCGCCGACAGTATGCCGCTTCCGAAGCCGCCGACCCAGAAGAACGGCATCGGCAGATACAGCCGGGTATCGGCGTCGATACAGCGGGCCGCAAGTCCGGACTGCACGGCACCCAGCGCGTTGCCGTGCGAGTGAATGACGCCCTTGGGTGGCCCGCTACTTCCGGAGGTGAACATGATGACGAGGGTGTCGGCGGCGGTGACGGTTTCGGTGAGCGCGTCGACGAGTCCGGTCGCGCTAGCACCTGCGGCGGCCTGTGCCAATTGATCGGGCGTCCAAACGTGCCGCAGCGCAGGCAGTTCCGCCGGTGAGCTGCTTTGGGACTCCAGGTCGTCGAGATAGCGGTGCCCGCGGAACTTTTCGACCGTCACCAGGAACTGCACGGAGGCCGCACGCAGTTGTGCGACGAGTTCCCGGCCCGCCAGCAGCGTGCTCAGCGGGACCAGCACGGCGCCGATTCGGGTCAGCGCCACCGCGATCTGCACCCAGCGAGCACCGTTGGGCATGATCAGCCCGACCCGGGTGCCCTTGGAAACGCCCGCGTCGACGAAAGCGGCGGCCATTTCGCGCGTGGTCGCATCGAGTTCGCCGTAGCTGACGCGGTTCGCCGGGTCGATGACCATCGGCCTTGACGCGTGCTGGCCGGCGCGCACCCGCACCAGTTGGTCGATGGTTGACGGGAACTCAGACATCGAACACCGCCGCGAGCCGACTCATGTCGACCTTGCCGCTGGACAGTAGCGGGATCTCCGCGGGGGCCAGCGCGATGATCCGTCTGGGGATCTTGTATGCCGAGAGCTCCTGCTTGAGTTCGTGACGAAGCGCCGGCTCGTCGACGTGGCCCTCGGTGGCGATGACCGCGACCACCGCTTGTCCGCGTTCGGCGTCGGGGATGCCGAGCACATACGCCGCCCAGCCTCCGCTGACCCGGGCGATCGCCTTTTCCACCTCCGCCGGAGAGACGTTGGCGCCCGCGGTCTTGATCATCGAACCGCGCCTGCCGATGAAGTAATAGAACCCGTCTTCATCGGTCCGCACGAGATCACCCGTGTGAAACCAGCCGTCGGCGTCGAAGCACTCCTCGCGGCTGCGTTTGTAGTAGCGCTGCATGACGTAGGGCCCGCGGATGCACAGCTCGCCAAGATCGTCGACCTTGGCCTCGAAACCCGGTGCCGGCTTGCCGAACGATCCGCGTCGGTGTTCGGGCTGATCGGATTCGTCACCGCTGAGCAGCACGACACCACCCGCTTCGGTCATGCCGAGCATGTTGTGCCGCAGTTCGGGATCGGCGGGCCGCGCCTCGGGGGCCATGATCGGATACAGATTGCCGCGCCGCATCGAGGACAGGTCACGGGCGCCGATACTCGGATGACGGGCGAGGTGGGCGATCCCTGCGACGAAACCGTTTGTCACGGTGGGCCGCTCGGCCTCGAGCATGTCGAGTGTCTGGCCGGCATCGGTGGCGTTCGAGCACACCAGTGTCGATCCGGCGACCAGTGTGGCCAGTAGTCCGAACGCGAAGCCGCCGATCCAGAAGAACGGCGAGTTGCAGAACAGCCTGTCGTCCGCGGTCAATCCGCGGACCGCGTTGAGGTTGCGCTGGTGTTCGAGCAGGGCCGCGTGGGTGTGTACCACCCCCTTGGGCACGCCGGTCGAACCCGACGTGTAGATGATCGCCAGCGGATCTGATCCGTCGACGTCAGTCTTCCATCGCCTTCAGCAGCGCCTCGTCGACGGTATCTACCGGTTCGGAATCGATCAGTACGTGCCGAAGCACCGGGACGGTACTGCCGTCGATGTCGGCCAGCCGCTTGGCGAAGTCGTGGCCGCGATAGGACGCGGCGGCGAGAAGGATCGCCACGTCACTGTGGCGGAGTTGTTCGGCCAGCTCCGGTGCCGTGGCGAATGTCGTGAACGGGACCACCACGGCACCGATGCGGGCCGCGGCAAGCATTGCGACGACGAACTCCGCACCGTTCGGGTAGAGCACGCCGACGTGGGTGCCCTTGCCTGCGCCGAGGGCGATCAGGCCGCGGGCCAGTCGCGCCGACCGGCGATCGGCATCCGCGTAGCTGAGGCGCTCGGCGTCACAAACCAACAGTGCGTGTGCACCCCTGGAGTTTGCCTGCAGTCGCAGGATCTCGGCGACGGTGTGGGACTTACCGGCCACGGATGGCGCTCAGATCGGGCTTGCCGGACGGTGTCCTCGGTATCGAGTCGACGATCGCGATCTCGGTGGGAATCTCGTAGCGCGCCAGCCGGTTTCGCAGGAAGGCGAGCAGTTCGTCGACATCGGCGGATCCGGTCTGGCGCAACTCCACCACCGCAACGGGTGTTTCCCCGAGGCGGTCGTCGGGTCGGCCCACCACGGCAGCGCCCAGTACGGCGGGATGGCTTTCCAACGCTGCGCGCACGTCGTCGGGCATCACCTTGAAGCCGCCGCGGATGATGGCCTGGTCGGCGCGTCCCAGGATCCACAGAAAGCCGTCTTCGTCGATGCGGGCCATGTCCGTCGTTCGCATCCAGTGCGCGGACGGTCCCAGTTGACCCGGCTTGACCTCGAGCAGACCCGGTTGGTCGGGGCCCAGCGGGTTGCCGTCGTCGTCCACCACGCGCAGTTGGGCGCCTGGGTTGGCGCGTCCCACGCTGCCCCGCTTCGCCTGCCAGTACTTCTGGTGATCGGCCAGTGTCCAGCCGGCCACACCGCCGCCGAATTCCGTTGCGGCATAGGATGTCAGGACCGGAATGCCGAACTTCTGCTGGAAGGCATCGGCGTCCTCCGCGGAAAGCGGCGCGGTGCCCGAGGTGACGGCGAGAATGCTGTCCAGATCCTCGCGGCTCAGCGCGGAGTGCAGCACCATCCTCAACGCGGCGGGTACCAGCGACACCGTCCGAGGTCGGTGCCTGCGCACCGCGTCCGCCCACCGGTCCAGCTCGAATCTCTCCAGCAGCACGAACGGTCTGGCTTCCGCAACGCATTGCAGCACGCGGAACACGCCGCCGATGTGTACCAGCGGCGCGTTCACGATCGCGACGCCGCTGCGGACTTCCGTCGGTGCCGACGCGCGGGCCTGGTCGGGACCAATTACGCTGTGCGCGAGCATGTCGTAGGTGAGGTCGATCCGTTTCGGCGGGCCGGTTGTCCCGCTGGTCAACATCCTTACCGCGACATCGGGTTTGACGGCGACGCGCCCCTCGCCGGTCGTCACCACTCGAGGATCCACATCGAGCGCCGATATCGATATCACCGTCGACCCGTTCGCCTGCCCGGCCAGATTCGTCAGATCGTCTGGTTCGCCGATGATCACCGGTAGCTGCAGCGCAGCGATGTCCGCTTTGGTCCGGTCGTCACCGCGGGACGGGTTGATCACGACGACGGACCCGTCGGCCAGTAGCACCCCGAGGAATGCGGCGACATGCGCGGGCCGGTTGCGCAGCAGGATTCCGACCTGTCCTCGGCCATCGACCAGCGACGCGATCTGCCGGGCCAGTGCGCCAACCTGACGGAACGAGAACCATTGCCCGTCATACTCGATCGCGGGTTTGTCGGGGTCCAGCTCGAGCACGGTGGCGATCCGGCGGCGCAACGGGTGGTCGTTCATCACCGGATCCGTGGCTCGGGCTTGGTGGCACCACCCTGGTCCGCGAGCTCTGCCGTGCCGATCGGGTTTCCCAGCCGGGTGTAGATCAGACCCTGTTCCAGTGCCGCACGGTAGGGCTTGTCCAGCGACTCCCAGATCGCCTTCACCGTGCCCTGGGTCGCCGACGGGGGCTTGGCGGCGATCGTCGCCGCGATGGCGTGGGCACGCGCCCAGAGCTGGTCTGGTGAGACCACCTCCGACACCAGCCCGAGGCGCAGCGCGGTGTCGGCGCCGACGCGTTCGTCGTTGCCCATCAAGGCGATTCGCAACGTCTCGGCGAGGCCGATGCGCCGCATCAGCCCGATCGGCTCGAGCGCACAGACCAAGCCGGCGGATACGTGCGAGTCGAAGAACGTCGCGTCGTCCGAGCAGATCACGACGTCGGCCTCGTTGACGAAGTAGAAGGCGCCGGCGGTGCACATGCCCTGTACGGCGCAGACGACCGGTTTCCACATCTTCTGCCACTTGGGGCTGAGCGCCTCGCCGGGGTCCTCGTGGTTCCACACGTTTTCCGGCTGCCCGTACGGGGTCTTGACGTCCAGGCCGGCGCTGAACGCCCGAGTCCCCGCGGCGCGCAACACGACCGCGTTCACCGAGTCGTCGAGCTTGACGATGCGCCAGGCGCGGGCCATCTCCTCGCACATCGTCCGGTTGAACGCATTGAGCGCGTTCGGCCGGTTCAACGTGATGGTGGCGACGTGGTCGTCGGCGTCGACGTCGAGCAGAATCGTCTCGAATGTCATCGGCACTGCCAGTTCGGTGCGCGCTTTTCGACGAAGGCCTTGGGCCCCTCGAGCGAGTCCTCGGTGTGCAGATTGCGCTCGCGGAAGGCTTCGGCGAGGATCTCTCCGTCGAGCAGCGGTAGGTCGAGTGTCTTGTGAATGGCCAACCGGGTGCCCCGAACCGCCAGTGGGGCATTCGAGTTGACGATGTCGGCGATCTCATGCGCACGCTCGAGTAGGCGCTCGTGCTCCACGACTTCGGAGATCATTCCCAAGTCGTAGGCGCGTTGTGCGTCCATTCGTTCGTGCTTGCCGGTCAACGCCATGCGCAGCGCGATGTTGCGCGGCAGGACGCGGGCCAGGCGCACCATCTCGCGGCCCGCCACCAGCCCGATGCTGACGTGCGGGTCGAAGAAGGTGGCCTTCTCGGATGCGATGACGATGTCGCCGGTGGTGACCCAGTCCAGCCCTGCGCCACAGCAGATGCCGTTGATGGCCGCCAGCACCGGTTTGGCCATCCGGCGAAACGGCGGGGTGCCCTCCTGGGGCGCCTCCCACTGGTCGTAGGTCGACAGGTACGGCCGCTCGTTGATGACCTTGCCGTCTTCGGGAATCTGCTTTGCGTCGGCGCCGGTACAGAATGCCCGGCCCGTACCCGTGACGATGAGAAGCCAGATGTTGTCGTCGGTTTCGGCTTCGTCGTAGGCAGCCCGCAGTTCGGTGATCATGTGCGGACTCAGCGCGTTGAGTGCGTTGGGCCGGTTGAGCGTGATGGTGGCCTTGTGCCCGTCGACCTCGTAGGTGATGTCCTCGAACGACTTAGCAGACATGGGGGATTCCTTTGTTGGTCATCGGCCACTGAACTCCGGCGGGCGCTTGTCCCGAAACGCCGCCAGACCCTCCTTGAAATCGGTGGTGCGACAGGACAGTTCGACGTTGAAGAGTTCCTGGGTCATCGCCTCGGTCAGCGTGGCGCGCTGGGCGTGGTGGATGGCCTGCTTGGCCAGTCCGATGGCGACGGTAGGCCCGGAGGCCAGGCGCGTTACCAGTTCTTCCGCGGTGTCGTCGAGCTCTGCCGAACTCACACACCGATGGATCAGTCCCCACTGCGCGGCTTCGGCGGCGTCGACCTTCTCGCCCAACAGCAGCATCTCCTTGGCCTTGGCCAGACCGACGAGCCGGGGGAGCAGCCACGTCGAACCGGAATCGGGGCTGAAGCCGCGGGTGACGAAGGGCTCCCAGAACACCGCATCGTCGGCGGCCACGGTGAAATCGGCGGCAAGAGCCACATTGCAGCCGAGGCCGACCGCCCAACCCCGGACGCTGCACACCACGGGAAGGTGGATGCTGTGGACGAGTTCGACGATGCGGTTGGCCGTGTGCGGAATGCGACGCACGAGGTCGCCGGTGCGCGGACGAGCGCCGCCGTTGGTTGCCACCCAATCGGCACCGGCGCAGAAATCGTCGCCCGCGCCACAGATGTGAATGGCCCGAAGGGATTCGTCGGTCGCCGCACCGGTCAGCACGTCGACGAACGCGTCCGTCATGGCATGGCTCAGCGAGTTGCGCCGCGATGGACGATCCAGTGTCACCCGCAGGACGTCGCCGTCCCGCGATGTCGTGACCGCACCCTCGTCGGCCGTCTGAGTCACCGTTGAATCCGCCCGTCCCGATCTATACGGTTAGCCATACAGTACTGCTATCCTGTACAAGTTAGCAAGGAAAGCAGGCGAGCGGAACACACGAAGGGGTGGGCATGACGGTTGCAGGGGAAGGCGAGCCCGTTTCGTACGGTGAGCGGCCGCTGCCCCAAACCGTCGCTGTCGCAGGGGCGATGCGGCGGCTGACCGCTCTTCTCCTCTCGCTGGAGCATGACCATCCCACCGTCGACACCATGCTCGAGCAGATGGCCGTGTGGGAAAAGGATCTGGCCACCGCCGCTCCGCCCGACTTGACGCCGCGGATGGGGCCGTCGGGCGGCGAAACGCAACGGGTGTACCTGGACCATGCCTCCGACATCGGCGCGTTCAACCCGTGCTTCCCCGAATACGCCTTCGAGCACCTCGACGCCGAAACGGCGTCCGGCCGCGTCACCTTCCCATTGCCCTACGAAGGACCGCCGGGACTGGTGCACGGCGGCTTTCTCGCGGTTTTCTTCGACGCCGTCACCCAGCATCAAAGCTGTGCAGCGAAACTCACCGGCAAGACCAGGTCGCTCACCGTGACGTTCCGGCGGCCCACGCCCATCCTCACCGAACTCCGCTTCGACGTCGTGCGAAACCAAACCGACGGGAAGGTCACGTCGACGGCGCGGCTGCTTCGCGACGACGAAGTGTTGTGCATCGGCGAGTTCAACACGGTGGCGTCCTCACCCGACAAGCTCGCCGGCGTCCAGTTCGGCAAGCGGCGGGACACGAACCGATGACCGGGCCGCAGCGATCCGTCAACCACGCGTCGCCGAGATCGTGGCGGCCCGGCTGCGGGAGGACATTCTGTCGGGGCGCATCAAGGAGGGCGACGTGCTGCCCTCGCAGGAGAGCCTGTTCTCTGAGTTCGGTGTGAGCCCGCCCGCGTTGCGCGAAGCGATCCACATTCTGGAAACCGACGGCCTGATCTCGGTGCGTCGCGGGAATGTCGGTGGGGCAGTGGTTCATCCGCCATCGGCCGAGCGCACTGCGCACATGATCAGCATGGTGTTGCAGGCGCGGTCCGCGACACCGGCCGATGTCAGCGGTGCACTGCTGCATCTGGAACCCATCTGCGCCGGGATGTGCGCTGCGCGCGACGACCGGATGACCGAAGTGGTGCCCTATCTCGAGGCCGAGATCAAGCTGCAGACCGAGCAGTTCGACAACCTGTCGCGGTACGTACCGAACGCACGCCGGTTTCACGAGGCCATTGTCTCGCGGTGTGGCAACGAGCCGATGATTCTGCTCATCGGTTCCCTCGAGCTGATCTGGTCGGTGCACGAGTCGTCGGTGTGGAGCGATGAAGGCGACCCGATGGAGCACAAGACCATGCGGGCGGCGTTGCGCGATCACCAACGACTGCTCGAGGCGATCCGCGACGGCAACTCCGCGCGTGCGGTGCGGTTGGCGCAGGACCATCTGGCCGCAGCGCGGCGGAACACCCTTGCCGTCGGCGCTGACAAAACCATTGAGGCGAAGCTGATTTCTTCTGAACTCCGAAGGGCCTGGCGATGACGACCACGACCGATGATCGTGTCCTTTTCGACGTCGATCCGGACAAGCGGATCGCGACGATCACACTGAACAACCCCAAGCAACGCAACTCCTACGACGCGGCCATGCGGGAGGCGCTCGCCCGTTGTCTGGATCAAGTCGCCGAAGACGACGACATCACCGTGGTGCTGCTGCGCGGAGCCGACGGCGTGTTCAGCACCGGTGCGGACATGAACAACGCATACGGCTGGTATGGCGAACGCGGCGAACGCGACGAGGCCAAGAAGAGCAGGCCCAGTCAGCGTCGGCGCCTGACGGTCGACCGCAAGTCGTTCGGCTTCTATCACAACCTGATGGGATTCCCGAAGGTCACCGTCGGCGAGATCAGCGGCTACGCACTCGGCGGCGGGTTCGAGATGGCGTTGATGACCGACATCTCCGTGATCGCGCGCGACACCAAGATCGGCATGCCCGCCACCCGTTTCCTCGGCCCCGCGCTGGGCAGCCTGCACATGTTCTTCCACCGACTCGGCCCGGTGCTGGCCCGCCGGATGCTGCTGACCGGCGACATCATCGAGGCGGGTGCGATCGAGCATCTGGGCATATTCACCGACACGTGTGCTCCCGAGAAGGTGACGGTGCGGGCGCGCTACTGGGCGGAGAAGGCGGCCAAGATGCCCGCCGACGGCGTCGTCATCGCCAAGGAGGCGTTCCGCCTCGTCGAACAGAGCCAGGCCTACCAGGGGGAGGAAGTGGCCAGCTACCTGTTCCACGCCTACGGGACGAACCTGCAGTTCGCGCCGGGGGAGTTCAACTTCGTCAAGACGCGGGCAGTGCATGGAACCAAGGAGGCATTCCGCCTGCGTGACGAGCATTTCCACGTCCCGGAGCCGGAGTGACCGCGGTCACGTACTGCTAGCGATACAGTATCTGTTACTTTTGTAAAGTCGTTAACGCCAAAAGCTGAGGTCGAAGAACATGTCAACACCCGTCATCGTCGGTGCCGCCAGAACGGCAATCGGCAGGTCCTTCAAGGGGACACTGGTCAACACCCCGCCCGAGACCCTTATCACGACCGTGCTTCCTGAGGTCGTTCGCCGGTCGGGTATCGACCCGAACGCGATCGACGACATCATCTTCGCCGAATCGCACTACGGCGGTGGGGATCTCGCGCGCTATGCCGCTACCGCATCCGGAATGGAGAACGTTCCCGGCCAGTCGGTGAACCGGCACTGCGCTGGCAGCCTGACCGCGATCGGCAATGCGGCAGCGCAGATCGGCTCGGGAATGGAGCGGGCGTTGATCGCAGGCGGCGTGCAGTCGCTGTCGATGACGCCGCTGACGAACTGGCGCATCCCCGGACCCGAGCTGAAGTTCGAGGAGCGGTGGATGCCGCCGACGCACGTCGAGACTCCGGACGCGCCGGCCAAGGACATGTCGATCACCGTCGGGTGGAACACCGCGCAGACCGTCGGCATCACCCGCGAGGAGATGGACGCGTGGGCGGCCCGGTCACACCAGCGTGCGATCGCCGCCATCGACGCGGGCAAGTTCCTCGACGAGATCATCCCGCTGAAGGTGCAGCAGTTCGACGGCTCGGTCGTCGACTTCAGCGTCGACGAACACCCACGCCGCGACACCACCGTCGAAAAGCTGGCCGGACTCAAGGTTTTACATCCGGAGATCGAGGGCTTCTCGATCACCGCGGGCAACAGCAGCGGCACCAACGACGCCGCGGCTGCGGTGGCACTCGTCGACCGTGACTATGCCCAGTCCGAGGGGCTGGACGTCATGGCGTCGGTGAAGGCTTGGGCCGCAGCCGGTGTCGCACCCCGTGACTGCGGGCTGGGTGCGGTGAAGGTGATCGGCAAGGTGCTGCAGCGTGCCGGCCTGAAGCCCTCCGATGTTGCGCTGTGGGAGATCAACGAGGCGTTCGCGTCGGTGCCCATCGCGGCGTGCCGCGAATACGGTCTCGACGAGGATCTGGTGAACTTCTTCGGAAGTGGTTGCAGCCTGGGCCATCCCATCGCGGCATCCGGTGCGCGAATGGTCACCACGCTGGTCTACGAATTGGCGCGGCGTGGCGGCGGCATCGGGGTCGCGGCCATGTGCGCGGGCGGTGGCCAGGGTGGTGCCGTCGTCGTCGAGGTCTAGATGTGATTTCGGCGCGCTAACGTGCGCTCAGCGCCGGTGAGCGCGCCGAAATCGCTAACGCTTGCGTGCCGACTTGACGGGCTTCTTGGTCTCGATGCGTCGCTCGGCGTGGTCGAGTATGCACTCCAGGCCGTACTCGAAATTCTTGTCATCGGCCGCCGCGATGCGGTGACCCTTCTCGGTCACTTGTGCCAGCAGGGGCGCGGTCTCGGCGTCGATGAGCATGCCTTCTTCGAAGTCACTTCGCCCGTCGTCGGCCGCCGCCCGGTTCTTCTCGTGCAGCCGCTGCAGCACGACCGAGCCGCGGACGTGGACCGACACCGCGGAATAGGTGTCGAAGGCGTCCTCGGGCGACAGCCCCGCTTCCACCAGACTGGTTATGGCCTTTTCCATTTCGGAGACGCCCGCTCGTGCCGCCCGTGGGCTCAGCGCTGACCGAATCAAGATGAGGTCGCACAGAATCGGGTTGCCCATGAACGTCTTTCGCATTGTGCGCGCGTGATTGCGCAGCGTCTCGCGCCAGTCCTTGGCCTCCACATAGGGCGTGGCGAAGACGTACTGACGCAGTGCGCGATCCGTCATCGCGTTGAGTAGGTCGTCCTTCTTGCGGAAGTACCAGTAGATGCTTGTCACACCGACGCCGAGGTGCTTGCCCAGCAGCGGCATGCTGAGGTTGTCGATGCCCACTTCCTCGGCGAGCTCGAATGCGCCCTTGATGATGTCGTCGGGATTGATGGACCCACGTTCGCGTCGCTGACGCTTCTCCGCGGTTGCTTGCTTTGCCACGAAGGGCACCTCCATCAAAATCGATGCTGGAACTGTATGTACCGCTGTTCCGCTCTTCTACTGTAAGTCCTATAGTAAGCTTTTCTAGCAGATTTGGCGCAGAGGCGAAGGGTTACGTGTGTCGGAGGAGATTCTGCGGGAGCGCCAGGGGCGCATTCTCGTCATCACGATCAATCGGCCGGAATCGCGCAACGCGGTGAACCTCGCGGTCAGTCAGGGGCTCGCCGATGCGGTCGACGAACTCGACGACAGCAACGAGCTGTCCGTGGCGGTGATCACCGGTGCAGGCGGCAACTTCTGCGCGGGCATGGACCTCAAGGCGTTCGCCGCCGGTGAGGTGGTCGCGATCCCGGGCCGGGGCATCGGGTTCACCGAGCGGCCGCCGAGGAAGCCGATCATCTCGGCTGTCGAAGGGTATGCGTTGGCCGGAGGCACGGAAGTGGTGCTCGCCACCGATTTGGTGGTGGCGTCGCGAAGCGCGAAATTCGGCATTCCCGAAGTGAAACGCGGTTTGGTCGCGGCAGGGGGCGGGCTGCTACGGCTGCCGCGCCGCATTCCGTACCAGAAGGCACTCGAACTCGCGCTCACCGGAGAGAGTTTCACCGCCGAGCAGGGTGCACAGTGGGGCTTCGTCAACGCCGTGACCGAACCCGGTGAGGCGTTGGCCGGTGCGATCGAACTGGCGGAGCGGATCACCGCCAACGGGCCGTTGGCGGTGGCGACCACCAAGGAGGTCATCACGAAATCGGCGAGCTGGACCGAAGAGGAGATGTGGAAGAAGCAACTCGAACACATCATTCCGATCTTCACCTCCAACGACGCCAAGGAGGGGGCGATCGCATTCGCCGAGAAGCGCGCTCCGAATTGGACGGGCACCTGAGAGCCGCACCACCATGGACCTCGGGCTGAAGGACGCCACCGCTGTCGTCGTCGGCGGCGGTCGCGGCATGGGTTTCGCGGCGGCGCGCTGCCTCGCCGATGACGGCGCACACGTGGCCGTCGTCGGCCGCACAGAGTCCGTCCTCGAGAGCGCGGCCGAGGAGCTGGCCGGCCGCGGCAGCCCCGACGCCCTCGGCCTCGTCGTCGACATCACCGACGCCGACGCGGTTGCGGCCATGTTCGACGAGTTGGGCAAGCGGTGGAACGGTGAGCTCAATGTGCTCATCAACGCCGCGGGGCCGAGCGCGGTCGGCCGCTTCGAAGACCTCACTGATGACCAATGGCGGCAGGCGGTCGACGAGGGCGTGATGGGGATGGTGCACTGTGTGCGCTCGGCTCTTCCGTTGCTTCGAAAGGCGGCGTGGGCGCGGATCGTCAACTTCTCTGCTCACTCGACTCAACGGCAGAGCGAGATACTTCCCGCCTACACGGCGTCCAAGGCGATGGTGACGAGCATTTCAAAGAACCTGTCGCTGGCGCTGGCCAAGGACGAGATCCTGGTCAACGTGGTTTCGCCGGGCAGCATCGCCTCGGAGTCGCTGAGGGGTTGGGCCGCATCGGTTGGCGTCGACGGAAGCGATCCCTACGCGCTGATGGCCGCCATCGACAAGCACTTCGGGCACCCGGCCCACATGCCTCGCGCCGGTTCGCCCGACGAGATAGGGTCCGTCGTCGCATTTCTGGCCTCGCGGCGCAACTCCTACATGACCGGCGCCAACATCAACGTCGACGGCGGTAGCGACTTCACCTGAGGAGCGGTATGGCAACAGCACGTGACGCCCGTGAATGGGCCCGTTCTATGTTGCGCGGGATCGGCAACAGCCTCTATACGCCGTTCTGCGGCACGGACGGCGACGACATCGACTGGGATGCCTACCGGACGTTGGTGCGCTACTGCGTCGGCGAGCTGAAACACCCGATGTTGTGGTGCACCAGCGGTATCGCGGAGTTCTGGTCGCTGACCATCGCTGAGCGAAAACAGTTGCTGGAGGTGGCAATTGAGGAGGGCCGCGCGGCGAATCCGGATGTCGTCGTGCAGGCGTGCACTGCGGCGATGGCGGCGAAGGATTGCCTCGAGCTGACCCAGCACGCACAGGACGTGGGCGCGGACATCGTCTACATCCAGACGCCGATGATGGAGGCCCACGGCGGCGAGGGTGTACTGAACTTCTTCCGCTACATCGCCGATCGCACCGACATCGCATTGGGCATGTTCAATTCGCCGTCATCCGGCTATGTGTTGACGCCCGCGGAGGGTGCGCGCATCTACTCCGCGATCCCCGCCGTCTGCGCGACGAAAGAGGGCGCATTCCGACCAGGGAGCAGTCGGCTGCTGCACGACCTCGCGCCAAACCTGACGATCTGGGAGTGTGATTTGACGGTCTATCGCGCGGGCTGGTTGCGCGCGGGGATCGTCGGTCCCGCGCAACTCGGCACGGCCGGCTATCTATACGAAACCCCCGAGCAGCCAATAATTTCCGAATATTGGGAACTGGTCTGGAACGACAAGCTGATCGAGGCGATGGACTACGCCGAGAAGTCCGGGCTGGACCGGTTCGGTATCGATATGGGCTCGCGGTTCACGTGCTATCCCGGTAGGCCGGACTACTTCACGCACTGGGGTGGAGCGTTCAAGTACGCGGCGTCCGTGCTTGGCCTGCCGATCGGTGAATACCCGCACTCACGCCCGCCGCAAGCCGAGTTTCCGCCCGAGGGCAAAGCGCAGATCGATGCTGCGTATCGCCGGTTTGGACTGGTTTCCAGTTGAGTGCAGCGCGGTTGCGGAAGGCACTACCGATAGGTGTACAGTATGTGCATACATCCAGCTCCAAGCCGCACCTGAGGAGGTCCGCCCGGTGAGTGCCCACGACCCGGTCCTCTACGAGCTGCGCGACAGCGGGGTGGCGGTGCTGACCCTCAACCGGCCAGAGCGGATGAACGCATGGGGCGGCGGCCTTGCGGGCAGGTTCTACGCGTTGCTCGACCAGGCCGAGGCCGACCCGCAGGTGCGCGTCGTGGTCGTCACCGGCAGCGGCCGGGCGTTCTGCGCGGGCGCGGACATGGGAGACCTGTCGTCGATCGAGACCGCCAGCACCGACGGCGACACCGACATCAGCAAGATGGTCGGCGAACGGCATCCGCATTTCGTGTCGACACTGCGCAAGCCGGTCATCGCCGCCGTCAACGGCGCCTGTGCCGGCATCGGGCTGACTCAGGCACTGATGTGCGACGTCCGGTTCGCCGCCGAAGGGGCCAAGTTCACCACGTCGTTTGCCCGTCGCGGTCTGATCGCCGAGTACGGCATCAGCTGGATACTGCCGCGGGTCGTGGGCTGGGGCGCCGCGCTGGACCTGTTGCTCTCCGGCCGAGTCTTCCTGGCCGACGAGGCTGCGGCGCTCGGGCTCGTCAAGGAAGTGTTCGCACCCGAGGAGCTGCTGCCCAGGGCCATCGCCTACGCCGAGGACATCGCTTCCAACTGCGCGCCCAGCTCACTGGCGGTGATCAAGCAACAGGTGTACGCAGACACCATGCGCGATGTGTTCGAGGCGAGCGGTCACGCCGAGAAGTTGATGCACGAGTCCATGCTGCGGCCCGATTTCATCGAGGGCATCACCGCATTCTTCGAGAAGAGACCGCCCAGTTTTCCGCCGTTGATTAAGGACGTGACATGACTCTGGACTACAAGGCGATCGACGTCGATAACCACTACTACGAGCCGCTGGACTCGTTCACCCGCCACCTGCCCAAGGAGTTCAAGCGACGCGGTGTGCAGATGGTCAAGGACGGTAAGCGCACCTTGGCCGTGATGGGGGAGACGGTCAACCACTTCATCCCGAACCCCACCTTCGACCCGATCATCGAACCGGGCTGCCTCGACCTGTTGTTCCGCGGTGAGATCCCCGAGGGCGTCGACCCGGCGTCGCTGATGAAGGTCGACCGTATGGAGAACCATCCCGAGTACCAGAACCGCGATGCGCGGGTGAAGGTCCTCGACCGTCAGAACCTTGAGACGGTGTTCATGCTGCCGACGTTCGCCTGCGGTGTCGAGGAGGCCCTCAAGCACGACATCGAGGCGACGATGGTGTCGGTACACGCCTTCAACCTCTGGCTCGACGAGGACTGGGGATTCGACCGGCCCGACGGCCGGATCATCTCGGCGCCGATCATCTCGCTGGCCGACCCCGAGAAAGCCGTCGAGGAAGTCGATTTCGTTCTGGCACGCGGAGCCAAGCTCGTCCTGGTGCGGCCTGCGCCGGTCCCCGGCGTGGTCAAGCCGCGGTCGCTGGGCGATCCCGTCCACGACCCGGTGTGGGCGCGGTTGGCCGAGGCCGGTGTTCCGGTGGGCTTCCACCTGTCCGACAGCGGCTACTTGGCGATCGCGGCGCTCTGGGGCGGCAAGGGCACCTTCGAAGGATTCGGCAAGAAGGATCCGCTCGACCAGATCCTGCTCGACGACCGCGCCATCCACGACTCGATGGCCTCGATGATCGTCCACCAGGTGTTCACCCGGCACCCGAAGCTGAAGGTGGTCAGCATCGAGAACGGCTCCTACTTCGTGTACCGGTTGATCAAGCGCCTGAAGAAGGCGGCCAACACCGCGCCGTACCACTTCAAGGAGGACCCAATCGAGCAGCTGAGGAACAACGTCTGGATCGCCCCGTACTACGAGGACGACGTGAAGCTGCTCGCCGAGACCATCGGCGTGGACAAGATCCTGTTTGGTTCGGACTGGCCGCACGGCGAGGGACTCGCCGATCCGATGACCTTCACCGCCGACATCCCGCAGTTCCCCGAGTTCAGTGCCGAGGACACCCGGAAGGTCATGCGAGACAACGCTCTTGACCTGCTCGGCGTCAAGGTGGGATCGCAGGCTTGATTATCCCAGGCCGGTCATAACCATGGGCGAGTGGACCATAGGCGCGGTGCTCGACGCGATCGCCGACGTCATACCGGATCGCACGATGACCGTGTGCGGAAGCAGGCGCAGCACATTCGGTGAGTCGGCGGACCGCACGCGGCGGCTCGCGAACTTCCTTGCCGGCAAGGGCCTCGGCGCACATCGGGAGCGGGACGAACTCGAGCGCTGGGAGTGCGGCCAGGACCGCGTTGCGCTGATCATGCACAACGATCTGTATCCCGACATGGTGGTCGGCTGCCTCAAAGCCAGAACCGTCCCGGTCAACTTCAACTACCACTACACATCACGCGAGATCCGCGAACTACTCGAGTATGTGCGGCCGCGGGCGGTCATCTACCACCGGTCACTGGGCGCGAAGTTCGCCGATGTGTTGCCCCGTGACGGGCTGTTGATCTCGATCGACGACGGCAGCTCTTCCCCGGAGCTTCCCGGCGCGGTCGCCCTGGATGATGCGCTGGCGCAGGGGGGTATCGACCAGGACGTGACCCCGTCGCCCGACGACGTGCTGATGATCTGCACAGGCGGTACCACGGGACGGCCCAAGGGTGTGCTGTGGCGGCAGTCCGACATCTACGTGTCGTCGATGGTCGGCGCCGACCACGAATCCGCTGCAGAGATCCACGAGAATGTGCGCGATCCAGGCGCGCCGTGGTTCGCCGTGTCGCCGCTCATGCACGCCGCCGGGATGTGGACTGCGTTCTCGGCGATCATGCACGGCATACCGGTGGTCATGTACGACACTTCACAGAAGCTCGACCCGAAGTCGGTGTGGGAAACGGCGGCGCGGGAGAAGGTCGGGCTGATGACGATGGTCGGTGACGCGTACGCCGCACCGCTTTCCGAAGAGCTGCAACGCGGCGACTACGACCTGTCGTCGCTGAAGGCCGTCGGCACCGGCGGGGCCGCCACCAACCCGAAATACCAACGTGCGCTGCTTGAGTCGCTGCCACAGCTGACCGTCATCAACGGGTACGGATCATCGGAGACCGGGAACATGGGATTCGGACACAGCCAGCGAGGGAACCAGACCGACACGTTCCACCTCAGGGAGGGGGGACTGGTGCTGTCCGAGGATTACACGCGGTTCCTCGAACCCGGGGAGGAGCAGGTCGGCTGGGCCGCACGCGAGGGCCGAATCCCGCTCGGCTATTTCGCCGATCCCGAGGCCACCCGGAAGACCTTTCCCGAGGTGCAAGGCCGACGGGTGGTGATCTCCGGCGATCGCGCCAGTGTCGAGAAAGACGGCACACTACGACTTTTCGGTCGGGACTCGCTGGTCGTCAATACCGGCGGCGAAAAGGTGTTTGTGGAGGAAGTGGAGGAGGTCCTGCGCGCCCACCCCGCAGTGGCCGACGCCCTGGTGGTTGGCAGGCCCAGCGAGCGTTGGGGCGAGGAACTGGTCGCGCTGGTCGCGCTGCGATCCGGCGCCGAGGTGACTCACGAGCCGCTGCAGAAGCTCTGCACGTCGCAACTGGCGCGGTTCAAGGCGCCCAAGGAATACATTTTCGTTGACACCGTTCGCCGCCTTGGCAACGGCAAGGCGGACTATCGGTGGGCGAAAAGCCTAGCCGTGCAACAGGAGTCGCTGACATGATCCGCAAAGTCATTGACTGCCTCGTGAACGTGCATTTCGCTGAAACCGAGCAGCAGCCAACCTGGATGCTCAAGGTCCGCGACGACTACTTCAAGGGCCCGGAGTCGATGTTCGCGCCCGTCGATCTGGCCGAACTGCTCGATGAGATGGACGAGCAGGGCGTGGCGAAGGCGATCCTGATGGACAACCTCGCGAAGCCCTCGGTCACCGCGCGCAAGTTCGTCGAGGCGAAGCCCGATCGATTCGCGCTCGCGATGGGCGGAGTCAACCTGTTGCGACCGATGCCGTCGCTGCGGGAACTCAGTGCGATCGTCAACGACCTGCCGGTGGCCTACACCGCTGTGGGACCGAGCTTCTGGGGTGAGGGCCAGTACCCGCCCAGCGACGCCGTCTACTACCCGCTCTACACCAAGTGCGCCGAGTTGGAACTGCCGCTGTGCATCAACACCGGCCTGCCCGGCCCGCCGATTCCCGGTGAGGTGCAGAACCCGATCCATCTCGACCGGGTGTGTGTCCGCTTCCCGGAGCTGAAACTGTGCATGATCCACGGCGCAGACCCGTGGTGGGACATCGCGATCCGCTTGATGATCAAGTACCAGAACCTGCATTTGATGACATCGGCGTGGTCGCCGAAGCGGCTGCCCGAGAGCCTGCTGCACTACATGCGCACGCGCGGCAAGGACAAGGTGATCTACGCGTCCGACTGGCCGGTACTGAGAATGCGACGCGTCGTTCCCGAGGCACGTGCTCTCGACCTGCCCCCCGACGTGCTGGACAAATACCTATACAACAACGCGAACGACTTCTTCTTCGGCAGCGACAAACAGGAGAACTGACCGATGGACCGTTACGAACTGCGCAGGCTGGACTACAGCCTGTCGGAGGACCACCAGGCGATCCAGGAGGCGTACAAGCAGTTCTTCAAGACGCACTCGTCGATCGAAACCGTCCGCGCCGCCGAGGAATCCGGGTTCGACAAGAGCCTGTGGGAGCGGCTGTGCGCGATGGGTGCGACCACGATGGCGCTGCCCGAATCCTCCGGGGGGGACGGGGCGACGCTGGTCGACCTGACACTGGTGGCCGAGGAGATCGGCCGATCGCTGGCGCCGGTCCCGTGGATCGACCACGTCTGCGCGGCACGGCTGCTGGCCCGGCTGGGAGCGCTGGACCCCGACGTCGTCAACGGCAAGCAAATCGCCGCATTCGACCCGCAACACGACAGCGTGTCCGGGGTTCGGCTGATCCCGACGGGCTCGATCGCCGACCAGATCATCGTGCGCGACGGCGACGACATCGTCAGGCTCACATTCGGAACGCGCCCGGTCAAGGTCGACAACATCGGCAAGCTGCCGATGGCGTGGGTCGACCCCGCTGTCGCCGACAGCCGGACCGTGATCGCGAGCGGCGCCGACGCGCTGGCGGAATACCAACGCGCGCTGGATGAATGGCGGGTGCTGACCGCGGCGGCGTTGGTGGGCTTGGTCGAGGAGACGATGACTATCGCCGCCGAGTTCGCCAAGACCCGCTACACACTCGGGGTGCCGATCTCCACGCTGCAGGGAATCTCGCATCCGTTGGCCAATATCGCGATCACCGTGCAGGGGGGCCGCAACCTGGCGCGGCGTGCGGCCTGGTTTCTCGACAACGAGCCCGACGAGCGGCCGGAGCTGGCGCCGTCGGCGTTCGTGTTCATGGCCGAGGAGGCGTCGAAAGCCGCCACGATGGCCGTGCACGTACAGGGCGGTCTTGGGGTATCGGCAGAGGCTGCGGCGACCGCGTACCTGGTCCGCGCCCGCGGGTGGGCGCTGGCCGGCGGTGACCCGGGTGTCAGCGCCAAGTACATCGCCGAGATCGTCGCGGCACGGGAAGGACGGAACTGATCGATGGATTTCTCCCGTGTTGAACTCTCGGATGACGACCAGGCGTTCCTCGACGAGGCCCGCGACTTCCTGCGCACCCACGTCACCGAGGATGTGCTTCGCCACGACCGTGAAACCGGTGACAACTTCAACGAGAGCGTGCATCTGGCGCTCGGCAAAGCGGGATACCTCGCGCGCGAGTGGAAGCCCGAATCCGAAGGTGGCTTCAACCGGGTGCGGCGACGCATCTGGGAGCTGGAGAAGCGGCGGGCGCATGTGCCATGGGTGACCTCCGGCACCACCGCCATGATCGCAAGGTCGTTGGAGAAGTTCGGTTCACCCGAACTCAAAGCCGAGGTGATGCCACGTGTCTTCAGTGGCGAAGTCCGGCTGTGTCTGGGCTACACCGAACCCGAAGGCGGTTCCGACGTCGCGACCTGCAAGACCCGCGCAGTGCGCGACGGGGACGCCTGGGTGATCAACGGTTCGAAGATGTTCACCACCGGCGCCCACAACTGCCAGTACGTCTACCTCATCACCAACACCGACCCGGATGCGCCGAAGCACCAGAGCCTCACCATGTTTCTGGTCCCGCTCGACACGCCGGGCATCGAGATCCAGGGCGTCCGCACCGTCGACGGCGACCGCACGAACATCGTGTATTACAGCGATGTCCGCGTCGATGACAAGTACCGGCTCGGAGACGTGAACGCCGGCTGGACGGTGGTGCGTGAACCGCTCAACGTCGAGCATGGCGCGGTGGAAGCCGCGGCGGACGGCCTGCAGGACGTGTCGATCATGATGCACCAGGCCGGGTTCATGGTCACTGCTGTCGACAAGGCGGCCGCCAAGGTCGCCGAGGTAGATCCCAACGGTCGCAGGCTGATCGACGACGGATCGGTGGCATATCGCCTGGGGCGCAGCGTCGCCCGGATGGAGGCGTCCCTGTCTGCTACCAGCATCATTGGCCGGGTGGCGCTGGCGCAGACGATGCGCGACATCTCACCGGACCTGATGGACATTCTCGGTACTGCGGCGTCGCTGCCGATCGGCACCGATGGTGCCGCCGACGACGGGGCAGCCGAATACATCTACCGATTCGCACCGCTGGTGGGCATTTACGGCGGGACGCTCGAGGTGTTCCGAAACATGATCGCGCAGTACGCCCTCGGGCTGGGCAAGCCCAACTACTCGCCCCCGGCGGCGAAGAAGGCGTCGTGACGCCTGACCCGACGCGCCGCAAGGTCCTCGTGATGGGCGCGAGTGGTTTCGTGGGATCCCATGTCACGCGGCAGGCCGTCGAACGCGGTGACGACGTGCGGGTGTATCTCCGTAGGTCCAGCTCGACAGTGGCGATCGACGACCTGGACGTCGAACGCTGCTACGGCGACCTCCACGACGAGGAAGCTTTGCGCGCAGCGATGTCCGACCGTGACGTCGTCTTCTACTGCGTGGTGGACACCCGTTTCTATCTCCGCGATCCGGCGCCGCTGTTCGAAACCAACGTCAATAGCCTGCGGAGGGTGCTAGATGTCGCGGCGGACGCCGATCTGTTCCGGTTCGTCTTCTGCAGCACCATCGGCACGATCGCGATCGCCGAGGGCAGCGAATCCGTCACGGAGGACATGCCGTTCAACTGGCACGACAAGGGCGGCGCGTATATCGAGTCGCGCCGGCAGGCCGAAGACCTGGTGCTGGCGTATGCCCGCGACCGGGGACTGCCCTCCGTCGCCATGTGCGTGTCCAACCCCTACGGCCCTCTTGACTGGCAGCCCAACCAAGGCCTGACGGTGCAGATGGCCGCACTCGGAAGAATGCCGGTGTACATAAAGGGCGTGTCCACCGAGGTCGTCGGCATCGAAGACGTGGCGGAGGCGTTCCTGCTTGCAGGCGAGCGCGGGCGCATCGGTGAGCGCTACATCATCTCCGAGAGCTTCATGTCCACGAAAGAGATGTTCGAAACAGCGGCGACCGCGGTCGGTGCCAAGCCGCCGCGGTTCGGCGTGCCGCTCGCGGTGCTGTACGCCTTCGGAGGCATCCTCGGTTTGGCGAGCCGAGTGCTACGGCGCGACTTGCCGATGAATGTCACCGGGGTGCGGCTGCTGCACATCATGTCGCCCGCCGACCACGGCAAGGCGACGCGGGAGTTGGGATGGAACCCTCGTCCGACCGCCGAGTCGATCCGACGGGCAGCGCAGTTCTACGTCGAGCAGGAGAAGTCCGGACAAGCCGTGAAGAGCAGGATGACCGGCTAGCCGGGAACAAGTGGAAGGTCGCTATGAGCGATGTGACGCCGGCCCGGGTTGGCTTGCTGATCGACTACGTCGACGACGACGGCAGCTTCGACGAAAACATTCTGCCGTCGCTGCAACTGGTAGCCGATGAGTACGTCGAGCGAGGTCTTCTGGATCGGCCGGTGGAGTTCGTGGTCCGCGCAGTGCCGGGGCTGCCCAACGGCTCTTTTCGGGCGGTCCGAGACGCGTTCTTCGAACTGGTCGAACAGGATTCGCTCGTCATCTTCGGCCCGTGGGTTTCCGAGAACGGTGCCGCGCTACGCCGGTACGTGGAGGAGCTGGGCGAGGTCGCCTGCATCACGATGGGGGCGAGCGAGACCATGCTCGGCGAATGGGTGTTCGGGCTGCCGGCCGGTTCGATGGAAGAAGAACCGATCATCATGGCCACTGTGGCGGCGTACGACGGCTGTCGCACGGTAGGCGTCGCATTCGAAGATTCCCTCATCGGTACCGAGTACCTGCGGACCACGAGAGTGGCCTGTGATGATGCGGGCCTGCGCATAACCGCAGAGGTCCCGATCCCGCAGGTGCAATCCGAAAAGCAAACGGCGATGGCGACACTCGCCGCCGATAAGCCGGACGCCATCATGCACGTCGGATTCGGCCTCGGCATCCCCGGCATCAATGCGGCACTGCGGGAGATCGGTTGGATGCCGCCCCGGTACACCACCACAGCCTTCGAATTCGCCTCGACCAGCCCATGGTGGCGCGAGCAACTCGCCGGCTGGATTGGACTCGACCAGTACGACGAGCGGAACATGACGGGTAAGGGATTTCTCGACCGCTTCGAGGCACGTTACGGGCGCAGGCCGGAGTATTTCTTCCCGGTGTATTGCTACGACGTCGGCCGCCTGATGATGATCGCGCTAGCCAAGGCCCGCCCGCTGACGGGAGTCGGGGTCAAGCAGGCGCTCGAGAAGATCAAGATGCTTCCCGCGGCCACCGGCGCACCCGGCACGCGGCTGCGATTCGGCCGGTTCATCCGCCATGGCTGGGTGGGTAGCGAGTTCCTGGTGGCCCGCCGCGTCCTGCCCGACGCCAGCGGCATCGTCCTGCACGGCACCATCGAGGGCCTGCTCGAACCGCCTGCGTTGTCGTGAGCGTCCGCGTCATCCAGTGGGCGACCGGTTCGGTCGGATTGGCTCAGCTCCGCGAGGTCATCGACCGTCCCGATCTCGAACTCGTCGGCCTCTACGTGTACAGCCCGTTGAAGGTCGGCGTCGACGCAGGTGCCCTCGTCGGTCGTCCGCCTACGGGTGTCCTGGCCACCAACGATGCATCGGCGATCATCCGGCTGGACGCCGACGTCGTTCTTCATGCGGCCAGCAAGGCATTTCCCGACAACACCAACACCGAGGACATCGTCGCGCTGCTCGCATCGGGTAAGGACGTCATCACGACAACCTCCTACAACCACTTGCCAACCTTCGGCCCCGAGGTCGACGAGCGCATCAATCGCGCGTGCGCACATGGCGGGACGCGGTTCCATGCCGCGGGTGAACATCCCGGCTTCATGTTCGAACGCCTCGCAACATCGCTCACTGCGCTGTCGCAGCGCGTCGACAAGATCACGGTGCAAGAGTTCGTCGACTGCCGAGCGGTCACCGCGCCGGAGATGCTCTTCGACCTAATGGGCATGGGAAAGCGCCCCGAGGAGATCACGACCGATTCCGCGATGTTCCGCGCGGTGTCCATCCAGTACGAGCAATCCTTGGCCGCAGCGGCGGATGTGCTCGGGTTCGCATTCGACGAGATCCGCCGAAAGGTCGAGACGGCGACAGTGCCTTACGACATCGAGATCGCCTGCGGCACCTTGCCTGGCGGCTCTGTCGTCGGGCAGATCCTTTCGTGGGCTGCCTACCGAGACGGCGCGCCCGTGCTGGTCGCCGAGGAGTACTGGACGGTCACCGATGACATTTCGGAGTGGGATGTGGTCCTCCAGGGCCAGTTTCTCGTACGCGTCATCGTCGACGGGGCGCCGCCGCTGCGAGTGGAACTCACGATCGGCAATGATCTTGTCGATCTTCCGGGTGTTGCGGGCGGTCAGCTCGCGGTGGCGATGACGGCGGTCCGCGCCATTCCCTACGTGCGCGAGGCACCGCCGGGGGTCGTCGTACCGTCGGTGTTCGGCGCTTATCGGTGGCCAGCCTCGTGAAAGCTAGACGATCCGGGTCTGCCTGCCGATCTGGGCGAATTGCACCGCCCTGGAGTACTTCTCCGGCAGGTACTTCGTCAGCGACTCCTGGGTCTCGTACATGTGCTGGTCGGCGTCGAAGAACGGCGCCTCGCGGAACTGGGCAGTGGCGCGCGTCATGTTGGTGGTCCATTTCCTCGGGCGAACAGACGCAAAAGCGCCGAAAACTGCGGCGTGTCGCGGACTTTTGCGTCTCACTCGAAAATGGACGAATGCCCTGTTCGGCAGCCTGAGAGGAATCGGGGCATTCGCGAGACTACGGAATATGACGGATTTCGGGCCAGATCCGTCATATTCCGTAGTCTCGGCGCGAATCTTCATCCTCCACGGCGGAGCGCAGCGCCCCTGGCAGCTGCTCGCGCAGTTAAGTCGACAGGATCGTGGCGGCGGCGGTGCCGGGCGCGCCGTACAGCTGAGCGAACCCGACACGCGGCTCTCCAGCGACCTGACGGTCGCCTGCTTCACCACGCAATTGGCGCACCAGCTCGTGGATTTGGCGCAGACCCGACGCACCAATTGGCTCGCCGTTGGCGATCAGACCACCGTCGGTGTTGATCGGCATCGAGCCGTGGATCTCGGTGGCCCCGTCGGCCAACAGCTTCTCCTGCTCGCCGTGCTCGCAGAACCCGCACTCGGCCATGTGAATGATCTCCGCACCCGCGTCGGTGTCCTGCAGCTGGATGACGTCGACGTCATCCGGTGCAACGCCTGCCTTTTCGAACGCGGCCTTCGCCGCGTAGACGGTGGGCGCCACGTCCTCCTCGACCGGGGCGAAAGTCGTGTTCACCTCGTAGGCTCCGTAGCGCCGTGTGCGGACCTCGACAGCGCGCAGGTAGACCGGCTTCGAGGTGTAACGATGCGCGATGTCGGCGCGGCACATGACGACCGCCGCGGCACCCTCGTCGGGTGCGCAGAACATGTATTGCGTAAGCGGATAGTTCAGCATCGTCGAGTTGAGGATCTCCTCCTCACCGATCGGCTTGCGCCGGAACGCATTCGAGTTCAGCGCCCCGTTGCGGAAGTTCTTGGCGGCCACCTTGGCCAATGTCGACTGCGAGATGCCGTGGTCGTGCAGGTAGCGGTTGGCCTTCATGCCGAAGAATTGGGTGGTCAGGTACTGGCCGTTCTCCGCGTACCAGCTGGGCATCCCCACGAGCGCCGGGTCCTCGGTGAACGCGCCGCGCGGGTGCTTGTCCAGGCCGACCGCGATGCCGATGTCGTAGTCGCCCAGCCGGATTCCGTCTGCGCACGCCTTGGCGGCACTGGCCGCGGTGGCGCAGGCGTTGAAGACGTTGGTGAACGGGATACCCGAGAGGCCGACCATGCCGACGATCGCATCGGGGTTGGCCACGGTCCAGCTGCCGCCGGTGGCGAACTGGACGTCCTTCCATTCGACGCAGGCGTCGGCGACCGCGGCGAAGATGGCGTCGACGCCCATCTCCATCGCGGACTTGCCTTCGAACCGGCCGAACGGGTGCAGCCCCACGCCGATGATGGCGACGTCGTTCATCTCGACAGTTCCTCCCTGCGGGCGTTACCTCCGCATTCGGACTACGATAGTATCGCAACTGTAACTCTTACAGTATGATAGGCCAGTGACGTCACTGACCGAGCACAAACCGACATTCTGCCGGATCTGCGAGCCGCTGTGCGGCATGGTGGCCACGGTCGAGGACGGACGTCTGGTCGCGCTGCGCCCGGACAAGGACCATCCGCTCTCCTCGGGCTTCGCCTGCCAGAAGGGCATCGCGTTCTCCGAGGTGGTCAACGACCCCGACCGGGTTACCGTCCCGCTGAAGCGCGGACCCAACGGGTTCGAAGAGGTCAGCTGGGATGAGGCGCTGACCGACATCGCGGAGCGGCTGACCGCGATTCTCCGCCGGCACGGCTCCGGGGCGGTCGGCTGGTACATGGGCAATCCGGCAGCGTTCAGCTACTCGCATTTGTTCGCGGCCATGGGCTTCATCAAGGGCGTCGGACGGCACTCCCACTACTTCACCGCCTCGTCGCAGGACACCAGCAACAGGCTCGCTGCCAGTCAGTTTCTCTACGGCGGGCCGATGGCGGTGCCGATACCCGATCTGGTACGTACCGACCTGCTGGTGATGATGGGCGCGAATCCCGTTGTCTCACATGGCAGCTTCTTGACAGCGCCGCGCATCAAGGACCGCATGCACGACATCGTCAAGCGTGGTGGGCGGGTGGTGGTCGTCGATCCACGAAAGACCGAGACTGCCGCCCAGTTCGAATGGCTGGGCATCATCCCCGACGGTGACGCCTACTTTCTGCTCTCGCTGCTGCAGGTGATGTTCGGCGACGGCCTCGTCGATCGCGGGCGCGTGGAATCGCAGGCCGACGGACTGGACTGGCTCGAGCGGCAGTGCGCCCCGTTCACCCCGGAATTCACCGCCCCGTTGACTGGCATCGAGCCCGCGACCGTCCGCGCGTTGGCGCGTGACCTCGCCGAGACGCCGCGTGCCGCGGTGTACGGACGGTTTGGAACGTGTGTGGGACAGAACGGCACGTTGACCGCATACCTGATCGACGCGGTGAACCTCGTCGCGGGCAAGCTCGACCGACCCGGCGGTAGCGTGTTCAGCACACTGGGCATGCCCGGCCAGCGATCGGTATTCAAGGTGATGGGCGCCGGTGCCAGGCGGGCCTATCGAACGAAGCGTTCACGCGTCGGTGGCTTCCGGCCGGTGGCCGCCGCCGAGCCGGCAGCCTTGATGGCCAAGGAGATCAGCACTCCGGGTGACCGGCAGATCAAGGCGTTGTTCACCAGTGCGGGGAATCCGGTGTTGTCGGTGCCCAACGGTGAGGAGTTGGAGGCAGCCGTTGCGGGTCTGGATCTGATGGTCGGCCTGGATCTCTACGTCAACGAAACGACCGCTCATTGCGACTATGTGCTGCCCGTCACCACGATGTATGAGCGCGACGACTTCGCCGTGACGTTTCAGACCTTCCAGGCCACCCCGTTTCGCCAGGCGACGGATGCCGTCGTCGCGCCGGTCGGTCAGGCGCGGACGGAATGGGAGATCGTCGACGAGTTGACGATGCGGTTGGCCCGTCGCACACCGGCTTTCGCTGCGATGAGCGTGGCCCGCAGACTCGCGAACCTATTCGGTCGGCGCTTCACGCCGCGTCCCGTCGTCGACGCGATGATCCGAATGTCCGAGGGCGGGGACCGGTTCGGTCTTCGTCGCGGAGGCCTGACATTTCGCAGGCTTGCGCAGGAACATCCGCACGGCGTGGTGGTCGCTCCGAACATCCGGACCGGCGTGCTGGGGGAGGTCGCGGTGTATCGCGGCGGGCGTGCCAGGCTCGAACACGACGACATCGCGGCCGAGATCAATTCGCTACCGCGGCGCAGCCGACCGGCCGATTTTCCGATGCGGTTGATCGGTATGCGCGAGCCGCGGTCGGAGAACTCGTGGATGCACAACTCTCCGCTGTTGATGCGCGGCAAGCGAATTCACCGCGCGCTCATGCACCTCGACGATGCGGCATCCCGGCGGATCGCGGACGGGGACGAGGTTTCGGTCCGTTCGCCTTACGGGGAGATTGCGCTTCCGGTGGCATTGACTGCCGACATCGTGCCCGGGACGATCGCAGTTCCCCATGGTTGGGGTCACAAGGGCACCGGCGGTTGGCAGTTGGCCAACCGTGCCGGTGGCGCGAATGTGAACCAGCTGATGTCGAGCGACCCGAACGACGTGGAGGCGCTGGCCGGAATGTCCTGGCTGACCGGCGTCCCGGTCGAGGTCGCCCTCGCCTAATCGCCTCACCAAAGTTCCGCGAAACGGAGTTCCGGCAGGACCACACTCGAACTTTCGCTGCTGGAACTCCGTTTCGCGGGAGTTAGGCGATGGCGCCGGAGTCCTTGAGTTCGGCGATGCGGTCCCAGTCCATGCCGAGTTCCATCAGGACGATCTCGGTGTGCTCGGATGCCTGCGGTGCGCGGGTGGTCTCCAGCGGTTCGTGATTGAACTGAACCGGACCCCGCACGACCTTGAACGGCGCTCCGCCATCGCTGGCCTCGACTTCGACGATCATGTCGTTGGCGATTGCCTGTTCGTCTGAGGCGAGCTCGACCGAGGCTCTGGAACGGCGCCCACTGGCCCTTCATCGTCTTCAGATGCTGGCGCCAATAGTCGAAGGGCTTGCCGCCGATCGACCTCGGCGATCAGCTCGCCCGCGGCCTCCGCGGCATTTTCGATCAAAGGCATCACGTCGCAGAAGCGCGGATCGTCGGCCAGCTCCGGAAGGCCCAGGTGCTCGAACGTATCCCGGATGTAGCCGGTCGGGCTGACGATGCACAGGTTGATCGTGCCGCCATCCGATGTCAGGTAGTTGCCGAGGAACGGGTTCACCGTCGGGCCAATGGAATCCGGCATCAACGAGCGCATCGTCTCGCCGGTCTCCATGCCCTGGGTGACGCTGGCACCTGCCGCCCACCACGCCGTGCTCAGCAACGAGACGTCGAGTTCCACTGCCTCGCCCGTGCGCTCGCGGTGGAACAGCGCCGCGGAGATTCCGCCCGCGATGTTCATCCCGCCGATGGAGTCGCCGAACGCCGGGATGCCCTGGGACAGAGCGCCGCCCAGCTCCTCGGGGGTCAGCGCGTGGCCAACGCCGCTGCGCGTCCAGAAAGCGGTGCCGTCGAAGCCGCCGGTATCGCGCTCGCGTCCCTTGTCGCCGTAGGCGCTGCCGCGCGCATAGATGATGTTCGGGTTGACCGCGCGGATGTGCTCGATGTCGAACTTGTTCTTCTGGCGCTGCGCGGGCATGTAGTTGGTCAGGAACACGTCGGCGGTCTTGGCGATCTCGTAGAGAACTTCCTGCCCTCCCGGGGTGGAGACGTCGATGCCGACGCTGCGCTTCCCGCGGTTCGGATGCTCGATCAGCGGATGCCGCTCCGGGTTCAGCTCGAAGCCGCCCATGTTGATGAACCCGCGCTGGGTGTCGCCACGCACCGGGTGCTCAACCTTGATGACGTCGGCACCCCAGTCGGCGAGGATGGCCCCCGCCGCGGGAACGAAGGTGAACTGTGCGACCTCGAGGACGCGCACGCCCTCCATCACCTTGATCAAGTCGGGCCTCCTGGTGTGTGCTCACCTCGAAAAATACTACTGTAACGCTTACAGTTGATCGCCCGGGACTGAGGGGTCCAGGTGGCGGTTGGCCGGTTTCCGGCGACTTGTTACACGGCCACTTCTTCGGTCAACAGCTCGGGCTCCACGCCCGCAAGAGGCCCGGGTGTCGGCAGCGACACACTCACATCGGACACGTTGATGAAGCCGTACTGCGTGAAATTCAGATACGGCGTGGCCGAGCTGACGATCTGCAGTTCGAGATCGGCGCCGTTGGGCACACTGTTGTCGTAGGTCCAGGCGATGTCCTCCATCGAGTACGTCTGCGTGTGGGTATGACCGTCCAGAGTCACCGGGATCGGCGTCACGATGTTGCCCACCACCAATCCGGTCTCCTTGTCGACGATCTGGGCGTAGACGTGTCGGCTCGTGCCGATGCCCGAGTAGGTCATCGTCAGTTGCGGCGCCCCAACGACGGTGGTGCCAGGCGTCGCGTCGTCCAACGGGATGTTTATCGCGTTTCTCGCCTGGGAGCCCAGGCCGAGCGAGTAGGGGAACGCGGCCTCCGACTGCGGTCCCGAGCCTCCGATCAGCGGGACGATGCCCAGCAGGCCGCCGCCGCCTTGAGTAGTGATGGGCGTGCTACCCGTGTAGAAGCCGGCGTTTGTCGGGAGGAGATCTGAGGTGTACCACTGGCCGTTCTGGTCGACGAACTGGAACGTCGGGATGTCCACATCCTCGTCCATCAGGGCTCGGTCCAACCAGTCCAGGGTGTTATCGAGCAGGCGCTCGTCCTGGTCTTCGAGCTGCTCGGGGGTCAGGGTGAGGCATTCGCCGTGCCCGCCGCAGAACCAGATCATCTTGATGTCTTCCGGCGCAGCGCCCAACGTGTCCGCGTTGATCAGAGCCTGCTGCAGGGGGAACAGCACATCGACGGTGCCCTGGATGAACAGCGTCGGGATATCGATGTTTCCGGTCAGGAAGTCCGGGCCGCTGGCGGCGAGCAATGCCCGCTGGCCCGGGAAGAGGATCCCCAACACGGCGCCGGTGATGATCCCGCCGTAAATCTGCGGGTTGATCCGCGCGCCCGTCGTAACCAATCCCAGCAGCAGCAGTGCCGAGTACGACGTCTTGAACGCCTCGCGCGGGTATAGGGAGTCTTCGAGGTTGTTCCACGCGATGCCCGGCACGATCACGTCGACGCGGTTGTCGATGCCTGCGGTCACCAACTGGATCCCACCGCCGTACGACCCGCCGACCATGCCGATCGCTGGATCGTCGGCGCCGTAAACGGGATCGGAGTCGTTGGAGTCCTCAGTGTTGTCGTCATCGAATGCGGGGTAGGTGTAGTCGACGTTGTCGGGAGCGCTGATCCAATCGATGATCGCCTGGACGTCCTTGCCCTCGTAGGCCGGCGAGTCCAGTTGCAGACGGCCACCGGAGTCGAACTCGCCGCGTGGGTCCCAGGTGACCACGTTGTACCCCGCCTCGCGCAGCGGTGCCAGACCCGGAACCAGTCCGCTGACAATCGACTCCGACTCGGGGTCGGTGTTGCCTGCGGTAGCGAGGCCTGGGCCATTGAGGATCGTCGGCGCAGTAGATATTGGATCATCGACCACGCTAAGCGCGGGGAAGTAGTTGGTGCTGATCAGCGTCCCGTCGAAGGACTCGACCATGACGGTGAAGGCGACCGGCTTGCGGGTGGTGCCGGTTCCGACGAGCGTTCTGACAGGAACAATGACCGTCTCGATCGTGGACCGGCCGATGATTGGCGCCAGAACCACGTTCACCACTGGAATCTGGTACAGCACCACGAGGACCTGCGGGACGAACGTTCCGATCAGCGGAATCTGCGTGAGCGCCGTGGTGAACGCCGTCGACTCGGCGACGAGGACATCGAACTCCTCGGGAGTTCCGTTCTGCACCGACGAGAAGTCAGGCAGGAAGCTGAAGTCACCGGTGGTCGGGTCGAGTAGGACCTTTCCGCCCGCGCTCGGTTGGCTCACCACGGTGTAGGTCAGTCCCGTCGATGGCGCGTTGTCGCCGGTGATCACGCCCTGGAAGAGCGTGATCTGCGGGTCATACGTGAGCGCGTCCGCGGGAGCAAGCAGCGACTGGGAGGTCAACGCCTCGACGCCGATTTGGCGCCGCGATGCTCCCACGAGCATCCAGGACAGTGGCCAGTCCGTCTGCGGCGCCGTCGGTGCGTTGCTCGCGAACGGGTTGAACACGCCGCCGAGCACAGCGGTCAACAGGTTGGGCGCACGGCCGGCGGTCGAGGGGGTCGTCGGTGCGGCCTTCATCGTCGCCAGCGGTGCGGTGAGGATCCGCGGCGTCCACAGCGACGTGCGGGGAGACGCGGGCGCCGCAGTGTCGACGGCCCGTCCGGCGGCGACGCGTGGCGACGCCAGCCAGTCCTTGACGGCCGCTGACCGGTTCACGAACTGGTTCGCGACGACGTTGTTCGTCTGAATGCCGCCGTCGGTCAGCGGGTCCTCAGACAACAATGCGCCCGCGGCGACGCGTTCTGCTCGTGCGGCGAGGCGATCGGACAGTGACGACGACCCACCCGAGCGCGATATTGTGCGCGCCGACGCGTTATCGCCGTCGACCGCGCCGGCAGCGTTCCCCAGCGCGTCGGTCACCCGCTTCGCGGTTGCTTCAGCCGCATCCGACAGCCGCTTGACAATCGATGTGGCCGTGTTCGAGTTGGGAGTTGTGGCATCGGCTCGATGGCGTCCGATGACGTCGGAGAGGCGGGGGAGCTTGACCTCGATCTTGCCGAGCCCGCCGGAATCCGTGCGGTTCTCTACCGCGCCGGCGGTTCCGTTCTTGTCCTCATTGTCCTGCGAGCCCTTCTGCACGTCCTCCCCGCCGGTGGACGGGCTCGCATACGCCACGCCCTGCCCCGTGATGATGGCTGTGCCCACTCCGAGGGCCACTGCGAGCCCGCCGATTCGACCGATATAGCTCGCAGCACCCATTGCTTCCTCCTCGACAGGCCCCCGCAACGCGGCAGAGGTTACGCCCGTCGAGCAGCGAAGATGGGCAAGTTCGGGAAATCACCGCCCTCGGCGTCAACGCGGAATGATCGCGTCAACCCGCAGCGGCGAATGTCACCGGAATCGCGGTCGGTGAGCGGAAGGGCTGCCCGTAGATGTGCGGGTTGTCGTCGGTGACGAGCTCGATGTCGGTCAACCGGTCGAGCAGACACTCGAGCGCGACCCTGGTCTCCATCCGGGCCAGGTGAAGTCCCATGCAGGTGTGCTCGCCGGCCGCGAACGAGATGTGGGGCACGCGTTTCCGGAAGATGTCGAATTCCTCGGAGCGCTCCCACCGGTTCTCGTCGCGGTTGGCCGAACCGATGCACACGTCGATCACCGAACCCTCGGGAAGGGTCACGCCTGCGAGCTCGGTTTCCTCGGCCGCGTACCGCTGCACGGTGGTCAACGGTGTCTCGAACCGCAGTCCTTCCTCGATGGCGGGCGCGATCAGCTCGCGATCGGCCTGCACCGCCCGGAACTGTTCGGGGTGGGTGAGCAATAGGAACAGCAGGTTTCCCGACGAACGGAAGGTCGTCTCCAGGCCCGCGGGCAGTAGCAGACGCAGGAAGGAATAGATGGCTTCGTCGCTCAGCTTCTCGCCGTCGATCTCGGCGGTGACCAGATCGCCGATGATGTCCTCGGTCGGCTTGGATCTGCGCTTCTCGATCTGGTCGAGGAAGTAGTCCTTCAGCGCGGCCGAGGCCTCGAAGGCGCGCTTGTACTTGACGTGATAGCTGATCAACTCGACCGCGCGCTTGCGGAACCACGGCAGGTCCTCCTCGGGCAGTCCCAACAACTTCGAGATGACCCGGGTGGGGAACTCCAGCGTGAAGTCACGGACCAGATCGGCTTCGCCGGCGCCGATGAACTCGTCGATCAGGCCGTTGACAACCGGCCGGACGACCTCGGGCTCCCATCGCAGCAGCGAGCGCGACTTGAACGCCGCCGACACGAGATTGCGGTGCTCCCAATGCTTCTTGCCCTCCATCGCCAGGATGGTCGGACCGATGAACAGACCAATGGTGGAGTCGTAGATGTGCGAGTTGAACGCCGTGCTGTCCCGGAACACCCGATTCACCGCGTCGAAGGACACCGCGGCGTAGAGATTCTCGGGACGCATCGAGTCGGGCGGCCTTGGACCAGTCCATCACGCTGCCGCGGAAGACGCCGCTCGATTCATGCCGCCAGCGCTCGAACAGCGGATAAGGGTTACGAAGAAGGTCGACGGCTTCGTCGGCGGTGACGTACTGCACTGCGCTTTCCACGTCTAGTCTCCCTCGAACGGACAGGCATCCTGCGATGGGTACTGTAAATATTACAGTATAGGGGTACCGATAGTGGCGCGGGCGGGTTCTTACAGCTGAATCGGCGTCCCGGCGGTCATCGAGGAGATGAAGCCGAGGTTGTGGAAGTGTGCGGCGGTCGCCGCGCCGATGCCGGATCCCGCGCCGACCACCACGATTCTGCGTACGTCCATGCACCACGACCTTCCATCGAATGACCGACAGTAAGCAAGACTGTAAACAATTCTGGTCAGTCGGACAATGGCGCGTTACGGTGTGCGGATGAGCGCTACCGATGGGCTGGTGGGGACCGCGGCAGCCGCCGTCGTGCCCGACATGCGCGCGATTCTCGAGCGGCAACGGCGATCGTTTCTCGAGGAGAGACCTCCGAGTGCCGCAGTCCGGCGCAACCGGATCGACCGGCTGCTTGCGCTGGTGCTGGACAACACCGACGACTTCGTCGACGCCATGGCGGCCGACTTCGGCACCCGGCCAAGGACGGCATCGCTGTTCACCGAAATCCTGGGCATGATCTCGGTGATCGAACACACCAGATCACATGTGCCGCAATGGATGCGGGCGACCAAACTCATGCGCGGCACCCGGGCGTTCGGCCCGAAGGCCGAAGTTCAGCCGTCCCCGTTGGGCGTCATCGGAATCATCGGGCCGTGGAACTTCCCGCTCAACCTCGTCGTGCTGCCCGCATCGGCGGCGTTCGCCGCGGGCAACCGGGTGATGATCAAGATGTCCGAGATCACGCCACGGACAGCGGAGCTGATGAAGGCGACGGCACCGAAGTACTTCGAGGCCACCGAACTCGACGTCGTGACCGGCGGCCCGGACGTGGCCGCCGATTTCGCGGCGCTGCCGTTCGACCACCTGTTCTTCACCGGCTCACCGGCGGTTGGCGCACTCGTGCAGCGCGCGGCCGCGCAGAACCTGGTCCCGGTCACGCTGGAACTCGGTGGCAAGAACCCCGTCGTGGTGTCCCGCGACGCGGACATCGGGCGGTCGGCCACCCGAATCACCCAGGGCCGCATGATCAACGGCGGACAGGTCTGCGTCTGCCCCGATTACGTTTTCGTGCCCGACGACCGGGTGGATGCCTTCGTCGATGTGGCACGGAAGACGTTGCGCGGCATGTTTCCCTCGATCGTCGGCAACGACGACTACTGCTCGTCGGTGAACGAGGCCAACTTCGACAGGGTCGTCGGGCTGATCGACGATGCGCGGGCCAACGGCGCCAGCGTCGAGTCCATCGCGCCCGATGGTGAGTCGCTGCCCGACCGCGGTTCGCGCAAGATCGCGCCGACAATCGTGCGAGATGTCGACGAGCGCATGCGAATCGCCAACGAGGAGATCTTCGGTCCGGTGCTGGTGGTCCGGCCGTATTCGGAACTGACCGACGCCATCGACTACATCAACGGGCGGCCTGCGCCGCTCGTGGCGTACTGGTACGGACCCGACAACGCTGACTTCCGAACCTTCGTCCGCAACACCCGCAGCGGCGGCGTCGCGCGTAATGACTTTGCCGCCCAGATGATTCCGTCTGCTGCCCCGTTCGGTGGCGTCGGCCGCAGCGGCATGGGGGCTTACCACGGGAAGGCCGGCTTCGACGCGTTCAGCCACTACCGCTCGGTGGTCGGCACCGATCTGCCGTTTTCGATCACGGGACGAGCCGCACCGCCGTTCAGCGGTTCGATGCGAGCCGGCGCGGGTTTCGCACTGCGGATGGCGCGCAACCGGACGCGGCGTCGGCTTAGGCGCCCTCGCTGAGCGCCTGCTCGCGGGCCCACCGGTAGTCGGCCTTGCCCGCCGGGCTGCGTTCGATGACCGGCCGGAACACCACGGCCTTTGGCAGCTTGTAGCGGGCGATGACGCCTGCGGCGTGGTCGATGAGTTCCTGCGCGTCGGCACTGGCGCCGTCGGTCAGTGCGACGATCGCGACGACCTCCTGGCCCCACCGCTCGCTGGGGCGACCCGACACCACCACGTCGGCAACGGCCGGGTGAGACGCGATCGCCGTCTCGACCTCCTCGGCGAAGATCTTCTCGCCGCCGGAGTTGATGGTCACCGAGTCGCGGCCGAGCAGCTCGATGGTGCCGTCGGCGAGGTGACGAGCACGGTCGCCCGGCACCGAGTAACGCACGCCGTCGATCACCGGGAAGGTCGCCGCCGTCTTGGCCGCGTCGCCCTTGTAGCCCAGCGGCACGTAGCCGCGTTGCGCGAGCCAACCGATGCCGTCGTGGCCCGGTTCGAGCATCGCACTGAGATCCTCCGATGCGACGCTGGTGTCCGGGCCCGCGTTGAACTTGCCGGTGGACACCGCGCCCGGCGCGGACATGTGACTCATCTGTGCGCCGGTCTCCGAGGACCCGACGCCGTCGACGACGATCAGGCCGGGCTTGACGTCGATGAGCCGTTGCTTGGCGGTCGGTGTCAAGAGGGCGCCGCCGTTGGCGACCACCGCCAGCGACGACAGATCCGCGTCGCTGCGCTCGATTGCGTCGGCAAGTGGCCGGGCCATCGCGTCGCCCACCACCGTCACCGCCAGAACCTGCTCCCGCTCGATGGTGGCAACAACATCGTCAGGGTCGAGGTGGCTGGTGACCGACGAGAACACCACGGACTGTCCGGTATTCATGGCCGTGAACGTGGCCCACTGCGCCGCGCCGTGCATCAGCGGAGGCAGAATCATCAGCTTGGTGCCGGGACTTTCGGCGGCCCCCTTGGCGATCTCCTCGAGTGACCCGATGACCTCGCCGGTGTAGAGGCTGCGCCCGCCGAACGACGTCATGAAGATGTCGTGCTGCACGCCACAGCACGCCCTTGGGCATCCCGGTGGTGCCGCCCGTGTAGAGCACATACAGGTCGTCGGGGGACGGTTCGACCGGTGGCGGGACCGATGCGCCGGACGCCACGATCGATTCGTAGTCGACGGCGCCGTGCACCAGGTCGTTGCCCGAGTCGTCGGCGATCTGGATCAATACGCGCAGGTGTGGAAGCTTGGGCAGAACCTTGGCGACGCGAGGCGCGAACGTCGCGTGGTACAGCAGTGCGGTGGCACCGGAATCCGCGAGCAGGTATTGAAGCTCGTCTTTCACATACCGGTAGTTGACGTTGAACGGGGCGACCCGCGCCCGCCACGCGCCGAGCATCGCCTCGACATATTCGGGCCCGTTGTACGCGTAGATGCCGAGCAGGTCCTGGCCCACCTCGTGACCGGCGAGCTCGGAGCGCTCCGTCTTGCAGCCCAGCCCGCGGGAGTGAAGATAGGCGGCCAGGCGGTTCGAGCGCTCGACGATCTGGGCGTAGGTGTAGCGGCGGTCGCCCTGGATGATGAAGTCCCGGTCCCCGATAACTGCGGCGACGGCGTCAGCGGCGGCGGGGACGGTGAATTGTGTTGCGGGGTCGGTCGCCGCGGACGTGAGGAGCGAGTCAGACATTGAACCTCTTAGGGCTGGTGCGGCAGCAGCTTGATCATCAAGCCGTTCGCTTCGGATAGTACGGTGCCGTCGGCGTCGGTCATCGTCGCGGTGAGGAACGCCTTCCGCCCGTCGAGCTCTGTCGATCCGCCCGCGCGACACCAGGGGCTCGTCGATGGGGGTCACCTTGCTTGTAGTCCACGTGAAGGTAGGCGGTCCGGCTGATGGGTCGGTCCGCAGCGGACACGATCATGCCGAAGTGCCAGTCGAAGAACAGCGGTATCACCCCGCCGTGGACGGCATTGTTGCCGCCGACGTGGAAACGGCTGAAGTGCCCGCGCATGGTCACCCCGTCGGGGCCGTAGTCGGCGAGCGTCCACGGCGGCACCAAAGGATGACCCAGGCCGGGCAGATGAGGGGCTCGGCCTGCGGGAGCGACGCCCTGCGGCGCCCGGTGGACCTCCAGCCGCTCGCACAGATCCTCGATGCGCCGCGCCCCATCGGTCCACAGCGCGCCGTCGGGGGCGGTGGACACCGCGATGTCCTGCAGCCTGCGCATCGCCGCCATGAACCGCGCCATCTCCGGTGGTGCGTCGATGGGTTCGATCGGCGGAAAGCCGCGGGTCTCGTGGTCGGTGTCGGTCACTTCCAGGCCGCCAGCAGATCCTCGGTGGTGGTGACCGTGGCCAGCAGCGAGATCGTGTTGTCGATGATCGCGGTGGCGTAGTCGGCGGGAATGCCCGCGACCGCATCGCGCGGAACGACGACGCGGTAGGCGGCGTTGACGGCGTCCATGACGAGATTGGTGATCGCGATGTTCACCGAGACGCCGACGGCGACGATGGTCGTCACGCCGAGGTTGCGCAGGACCGCGTCGAGGTCGGTGCCGCCCATCGGCCCGACGCCATGCCACCGGCGGAGCACGACATCGTCTGGTGCAGGACCGAACTCGGGAAGCAGCGTCGCGCCCTCGCTGCCGGGAGTGATGTCGACGCCGGTCTTGCTCATGGCGAAGAGCTTGGCATTGTGGTTCGAGCCGAGGCCGTCGGGCCTGCGCTGCACAAGGCAGTGCACGACCCGCACCCCCGCGTCGCGGGCGGCGGGCAGCAGCCGTTCGATGTTGGGCAGTGCTTCGCGACGCGCCTCGCTCGCGAGTGCGGCGAGACCGGCGTTCGGGCCGACGACTGCGCCCTGAAGCTCCTGGGTGACGATCGCGGTGTGTTCGGGCGCGGCGATCTCTGCGAGGTCAACACTCATACCGATGCGGGCACCTCGCCGGGCGGGGTGGCGGGAACGTCATAGAACTGCGTCGCCCACTTACGCATGGCCATATAGGGTTTCGCGTCCACCTTGGACAGCGCGGGGTGTTCGATGTACTCCTGGTAGCGCCAGATGTCCAGATCGTCCCAGACCGTGCCGAGGAACTGGCGCTCGACCTTCTCGCGTACCGAGTCGGGCGGCACCTCGGAGGTGTCGCCGGGAAGCCGCGGCCACCAGATCGAATAGAACATGTCGGAGTACCCGTCCTCGACCGGCGTGCAGGCGAAGATCAGCCGGTGGTTCGACGACCCCTCGAACGCGCTGATCGCAAAACCGAGTCCGGAGAAGTGGCTGTGGATGTACAGCGCCATCTTGTCGGGGTCGTCGCTGCGGGCGTCGGGCCAGCCGGTGAGGAAGCGCCATTCCTCGTCGACGGCCTCCCAGTTCAGGCACACCGGGGTCACCGTGGCGCCGTGCACGTAGTGGAAATGCGCGCTGTCGGGTCCGTTCTCCGCGACGATCTGCGGATGCACCGGCTCGCGCTCGGTGCGGCGCGAAAACTCCGGGTAGGGACGGTAATACGCGTCCGGGTCGGTCGGGAACTGCGGGAACTTGTGGAAGAGATCGGGCATCTCCCACTGCGGCTCCTTGCCGTCGGGTTGATGCCAGGCGAACACACAGCCGTACTGCTCGCGTACCGGGTAGACGCGTAGCCGCAGCGCCTTGTTCGGGCGGTCGGGCTGATAGGGGATGTAGCGGTTGGTGCCGTCGGGCCCCCAGCGCCAGCCGTGGAAGGGGCACTCGACGCAATCGCCGACCACCTTGCCGCCGTGGCCGATGTGCGCGCCGAGGTGCCGGCAGTGGCCGGACAACAGATGCAGCTCGCCGTATTCGTCCCGGTAGGCGACCAGGTCCTCGCCGAAGTACCGCAGCGGGCGCACCTCGTTGGCGGGGAACTCGGCCGACCAGCCGATCATGAACCAGCCGGTGACCTTCCAGGTGAACGGGACCTTCACGCGGAGCCTCCTTCGGACTACTTCGCGGAGCTAATAGTGGATATTACAGTATCGCTTTCGACAGCTGCTCGAAGTCCAGCGTCGGGTTTACCCGCCGAAGAGCAAGACATAGACCGACACTCGGCATCACCCAGGCCGGCGGAAACACGCTGTCACGCAGTCACTTTGAACTCGCGGATGCGTCGCAGCGGGTGAATCTCGCACCACGTGCCGCGACCGCAAAATTAACGCTTGCATTACCGCAAACCTACGGTAGCGTAGGTTACGAAGGCGTAGGTAAGAGTCTTTGACGGAAGCGGGGACAGTCTCCATGACGACAACCCAAGACGGTTTGCTCACCGAGCTGGAACCGGTGGTGGAGGACAATCTGCACCGACATCTTGCGAAGGCGAAGCCCTGGAATCCGCACGACTATGTTCCCTGGAGCCGCGGGCGTGACTTCGCCTTGTTGGGCGGTCAAGACTGGGCGCCGGAGGATTCCCCGCTTGACGACGTGGCCAAAGCAGCCATGGTGGTGAACCTGCTGACCGAGGACAACCTGCCGTCCTACCACCGCGAAATCGCACTGCGGTTCGGGTCCGACGGCGCCTGGGGCCAGTGGGTCGGTCAGTGGACGGCCGAAGAGGGGCGGCACAGCATCGCGATACGCGACTATCTCGTCGTGACCCGCGGCGTCGATCCGGTTGCCCTCGAGCACGGTCGCATGGTGCATATGAAGGCCGGCTACGACTCGGGCGACAAATCGATGTTGGAGGCCCTGGCCTACGTGTCCTTCCAGGAACTGGCGACGCGCATCAGCCACCGCAACACCGGCCGGGCATCGGGCTGCCCCGTCGCCGAACAACTGCTCACCCGCATCGCGACCGACGAGAACCTGCACATGGTCTTCTACCGGAACCTCGTCGATGCGGCGCTGGACATCGACCCGAACGCGACCATGCAGGCGATCGCTCGCGAAGTGATCACCTTCCAGATGCCCGGCAGCACCATGCCCGGATTCGCCGAAAATGCGCTGACCATCGCCAAGGCCGGCATCTACGATCTGCGTTCGCATTTGGACGATGTGCTGCGTCCGGTGTTGCGCTTCTGGCGGGTGTTCGAGCGCGACGATCTGGACGGCGACGGAGCCCGGGCGCGAGATGAGCTGGCGGCGTTCCTCGATCTGGTCGAGGACAAGGCCGCGCACTACGAGCAGCGCCGCCAGGAGCGACTGGCCGGCGTCGGCTCCGGCGGCTGACTCGCACGGCTCATCGCGCTCGGCGCTGGATTGCGCAGTTTCCGCCCGAACCCGGCCTTGATACTGTAATCGTTACAGTAACTCCGGAAACGGCGAACGCGAGGTGCCGACTTGTGACCATGCCCAGTTCTGCCCGCTTCGACGCGATCGTGATCGGCGCCGGGTTCTCCGGCCTTTACGCACTGCATCGGCTGCGCGAACTCGGGATACGGGCTGTCATTCTGGAGAAGGCCGACAGCGTCGGTGGGACATGGCTGTTCAACCGGTACCCGGGCGCCCGCTGCGACATCGAGAGCATCGAATACTCCTACAGCTTCTCCGACGAGATCCAACAGGAATGGGTCTGGACGGAGACCATGCCCGCTCAGCCCGAGATCGAGGCGTATCTCAACTTCGTCGCCGACCGGCTGGACCTGCGCCGCGACATCCGGTTCAACACCAACGTCGTCTCGATGACCTTCGACGAACCAGCCTCCACGTGGCGCGTCGAAACCGAGGCGGGAGAGTCGTTCACCGCGCCGTTCGTGGTCGCCGCCGCAGGCATCCTGTCGGCACCGCTGGAACCCGACATCCCCGGAATGGACACATTCGCGGGAACGTCGCTGTTCACCAGCCGCTGGCCCAATGAAGACATCGACCTCACCGGAAAGCGGATCGGCGTCATCGGCACGGGGTCGACCGGTGTACAGCTGATTCCGGTGGTGGCCGAGCAGGCCGGTCACCTCACGGTGTTCCAACGCTCGCCCGCCTACACCCTGCCGTGGCAGGTCCGGGCTTTCGAGCCGGGGGAGCTCGACGGGATGAAGGCGAACTACGACGAGATCCGCGCCGCGCAACGGCAGCACCCGGTGGGCGCCGCGCGCCTGTCCGCGTTCTCGGTGATGTTCGAGATGATCACGAAGCCGCCGCTGAAGTCCGCATCGCGGGAGGATCAACTGCGCGCCATCGAGGAGAACGGCGTCATGGGCGCGCTCAGTTGGGGTGACGTCTTCTTCGACATCGAGTCCAACCAGATGGCGGCGAAGCTCTACGGGGAGGCGGTCGCCCGGATCGTCACCGACGCCGACACCGCCGCCGCACTGACCCCGAGTCATCCCTTCGGGTGCAAGCGCCCGATCATCGACCAGGGCTACTACCAGACGTTCAACCGCGACAACGTCACGCTCGTGGATCTGCGCAAGGGCCCGATCCGAGCGGTGACGCCGACGGGTATCGAAACCGAACAGGGATCTTTCGAGCTCGACGTGATCATCTATGCGACCGGCTTCGACGCCATGACCGGTGCGCTCACCCGCATCGACATCCGCGGCCGCGACGGGATGTCCTTGAAGGAGTTCTGGGCCGACGAAGGCCCGTTGTGCTATCTCGGGTTGGCGGTGGCCGGGTTTCCGAACCTGTTCATCGTTCAGGCACCCGGAAGCCCGTCGGCAGCAACGAATTTCGTTGCCGCACTGGAACAGCACGTGGAGTGGATCGGCGACTGCATCGCCTATCTGCGCGCCAATGACTACCGGACCATCGAAGCGCTGCCCGAGGCGCAGCGGGAGTGGATCGAGCACACCACATCGCTGGTCGCGCCGACCGTGCTCGTCCATCCAACATGCAACTCCTGGTACAACGGCGGCAATGTTCCCGGCAAGAAACGGATGTACATGGGCTACACGGGCGGGATTCCGGAATATCGCCGACGGTGCGACGAGATCGCCGACGCCGGCTACACGGGCTTCAAGCTCGCGTGATGAAGACCTCTGAACGCCTGTGGCTTACCGGCCGGGACTTTGCCGGCGTGCTGCCACGCGCGCATGCCGCGTTGAGGGACTCGGGTGACTGGAAACCCCTGTCGCCGATCGGTGCTCGCCAGCTGGGCGAGGTGCTGCTCGACGAGCTGGCCCTGTCGGGCATGACACTGACAGCGCCGCCGCCCAGACTCGAACGCTCGCTGGACTCGTGTACCGCAGCGGCCGAGGAACTGTCCGCGCTCGGCGTCGAACGGGCGCACGCCGAACCAGAGCCCTTGCGGGTGAAGTCGATTCGTCGGCGACGGATCGGACGGCTGACATACGAACAGATGAGGTTCACCCACGAACCGGTGCTTCCCCCGTCGCTGGCCACCGAGGGTCTCGGCGGACCGTCGACCGCGGTGGCGCACCTGTGTCGAACCGGCGACGACCGCAGGCCGTGGCTGGTGTGGGTGCACGGGGCCGGCCAAGGCCAGCCGATCGACCTGCTGTTATCCCGGGCCAGGCGCGTCCGTGACGAGTTGGGCTTCAATATCGCCCTGCCGGTCCAGCCGGGCCACGGCTCACGCCGTGCCGCGTGGCCGCCGTATCCGAACATGGACCCGCTGACCAACGTCGCGGGAATGATGCGAGCGGTCTCGGAGGTCCGCGCGCTCGTGCGATGGCTGCGACCGCAGTCGACCGCGATCGCGGTTTCCGGTGTGTCGATGGGAAGTCCGGTCGCGGCGCTCGTTTCGCACTTCGAGGACGTCGACGCCGTCGCGGTGTACACGCCGATCTTCGGCCTCAATGCGATGATCGCCCAACACCTCGGCCGGTGGGGCCCGTCGGTCAACGACACCACCGAACTGCTGCGGTCCGAGACGGTTTCAGCGATCGCGTCGGCGGTCGACCACACGGCGGTAGAGCCCACGGCGCCTCCGGATGGACGCCTCATCGTGGGTGCATGGCACGACCGGATGGCGATGCGCGAGCCTGCCCAGGCGCTCCACGAGCGTTGGCGCGGGGAGTTGTTCTGGCACCAGGGAAGCCATGTGGGGCATCTGTTCGCCCGCGGCGTGCAAGCTGCTTCGGAGAAGTTTCTTCGGCAGATATCGGTGAAATCGTGACGGCTGCCACCGCGGAGGTTCCGTCCAGCATCGAAGGCTTAACTCCGCAGTGGCTGACCGCGGCGCTCGGCGCTGCCGTCACCGACGTGCGCGTTGAGCGGATCGCGGAGGACAGCGGGTTCTCGTCGCTGCTGTACCGAGTGCACCTCACGGGTGACGAAGGCGTGCCCCCGACATTGATCGCGAAGCTGCCGGCACAGTCCGAGGCGCGCGGCGCCATGGAGATGCTGGGCGGATACCGGCGCGAGCTGGCGTTCTACCGAGAGGTCGCCGGGCACGCACCGATGGACACGCCGCACGTCTACACCGCCAGGATGGTGGACGGCACAGCCGATTTCGTCCTGCTGCTGGAGGATCTGCAGAGTTGGGACAACGCGGATCACCTGGCCGGCCTGTCAATGGACCGGGCGCGGGTTTGTATCGACGCGCTCGCAGGACTGCACGCATGGTCGGCCGAGAGTGCGAATGCGGCTGCGCTAGAGAGCTTTCCGAGCATCGACACCCCGATCGCCCGCGATCTGCTGGTGCCGGCGTTCGGACCGGGATGGCAGATATTCCTCGAGAAGACCTCGGCGCCTGTTCCGGCTGCCGTTGCCGAGTTCGCCGAGCGGTTCGCGGGGGGCGCGGCCGTCGCACTGGAGGCGCTGACCGAACGCCCGGTGCTCCTGCACGGTGACATCAGGGCGGACAACATGTTCTTCGACGGTGATCGGCTCAAAGTGGTCGATTTCCAGTTCGCCGCCCGCGGCGCAGGCGCTGCCGACATCGCCTACCTGGTCAGTCAGGGGCTTCCGACCGAGGTGCGTCGCGGCTACGACGCGGAGCTGGTCCGCGAATACCTGGCGCGGCTGAGCGCGCACGGTTTGACCGACTACTCGTTCGACGATGCGTGGCGACACTACCGATTCGCCGTGGCCTACCTAATGGTTCTGCCGGTAATCACACTCATTGGTTGGGACACAATGCCGGAGCGGTCCCGTGCGCTGTGCATGAAGCTCACCGAGCGGGCCGTAGCGACCATCGATGACACCGACGCACTGGAGGTGTTTGCATGACCCGTTCCGCTCGTGAAGTGGTGGAGTTGTACAACTTCGTGGTGTGGAACGAGCGCGACTTCGAGCTCGCCGACGAGTTGATGGGTGAAACGGTGATCCGCCACGACGTCGGTGAGGTGCACACCCTCACTCACGAGGAAGCCGTCAATCGTGTCGTGGACACGTGGGAGATGTTCGAAAATATTCGCTTCGACCTCAATCTCGTCATCGCCGGCGATGACGGCGAATACGTCACGATCGTCTACCAGTCGCCGATGAAGCTCAAAGACGGCACCGAAACGACCATCAGCAGCATGGAGGTGTTCCGGGTCGTCGACGGCAGGATCACCGAAGTCTGGAACTGCGGCTACAAGCAGGGAGTGTGGCAATGACTGAACGCGTGCTCGACGAGCTTGGCTATTACTTGTTGGCGGGCGCCGGCGGGGAAGGGCCTGCCACGCTGATGGACGAGGCGCGCCGCGGCGAGGAGATGGGCTTCGGCACCGCGTTCATCTCCGAGCGGTGGAACGTCAAGGAGGCGTCCTCGCTTGTGGGCGCGGCGTGCGCGGTCACCAACCGCATGCAGATCGCCACCGCCGCAACCAATCACAACACCCGCCATCCGCTGATCACCGGTTCATGGGCGACCACCATGCACCGCCTGTCCGGTGGGCGGTTCACGCTCGGCATCGGTCGCGGTGTTGCAGCGATGTATGCCGCGTTCGGCGTGCCGTCGGTGACCACTGCCCAAATGGAGGACTTCGCGCAGGTCATGCGCAAACTCTGGCACGGCGAAGTCATCTTCAACCACGACGGGCCCATGGGTAAGTACCAGGTGCTCTTCCTGGATCCGGATTTCAACGAGGACATCAGGTTGGGGCTGGTGGCGTTTGGGCCGAAGACTCTAGCGCTGGGCGGCCGGGCGTTCGACGACGTCATCCTGCATACCTACTTCACCCCGGAGACGCTGCAACGCAGCGTGAAAACGGTGAAGGACGCCGCCGAGAAGGCCGGACGTGATCCCGACAGCGTCCGGGTGTGGTCCTGCTTCGCGACCGTCGGCGATCACCTCCCCGAAGAGTTGCGGCTGAAGAAGACGGTGGCCCGGTTGGCCACCTACCTACAGGGCTATGGCGACCTGATGGTCACCACCAACAACTGGGATCCCGCTGTGCTGCAACGGTTCCGGGAGGACTCCGTCGTCACCTCGATACCCGGCGGCATCGACCACAAGGCCACAGCGGAGCAGATCGAGCACATCGCGACGCTGATCCCCGACGAATGGCTGGAGCCGTCGGCCACCGGAACGGCACAGCAGTGCGTCGACCGCATCCGCAAGGAGTTCGACTACGGTGCCGACGCGTTGATCATGCACGGCGCGACCCCCGACGAGCTCGAGCCGATCGTCACCAATTACCGCGAGCAGGGCCCACGCGAGCAGCTGTAGGGGCGGCTTCGCCGCGCCATGGAGGATGAAAATTGCGCCGAGTGTGCGGTTTCGTACGGGACACGCCGGTCCGGGCGTACGATTCCGCACACTCGCGGATACCGCGATTGAACGGGACCGCCGACCTCGGCAGCCTGAGAGGAATCGGGGCATTCGCGAGACTACGGAATATGACGGATTTCGGGCCAGATCCGTCATATTCCGTAGTCTCGGCGCAAATTTTCATTCCCCACCACGGAGCGCCAGCTCCCCTGACAGCTGCTCGCGCGGAGAAGTCAGGGCGTGATGACGGTGCGGCTCACCGGTTCCGCGGCGGCCTGGCGGCTGTAGATCCCGCGCTGCAGCGCCGACAGCAGCGCATCGCGGGTCTCCTCGGGGTGGATGAGGTCGTCGAAGCCGAGGGTGCTCGCGGACCGGAATGACGCCTCCACCTCCGCCTTTCGCAGCTTGGCCTCGACGTCTTCGGCGGCGTGCGACGCGCGGCTGAGCGCGGCGGCGCTCATCGCGCCCATCGTGGCGCCGGGATAGGCGAACGTCGCGCTCTGGTTGTCGAAACCCAGCAGCGACATCACCATCGAGCCGAACCCGTAGGCCTTGCGCAGCGTCACGTGCAGCTTCAGCGTCGTCGCGGCCGTCTGCGCGGCGAACATGCGCGCGCCGCTGCGCAGCACGCCGCTCTTCTCCGACCGGCTGCCGGGCAGCATGCCGGGGTTGTCGGCGAGGAACACGATCGGCAGGTGGAACGAGTCGGCCACCATGATGAAATGCGCTGCCTTGTCGGCGGCGTCGGCGTCGATCGAGCCGGCGAGCACCTTCGGCTGGTTGGCGACGACCGCGACGGGATGGCCGCCGAGGTGAGCCAGCGCGCAGATGATCGCCTGGCCGAACTTCGGCTGCACCTCGAACCAGTCCGCCGTGTCGAAGACGACGTCGAGCACCTCGCGCATGTCGTAAACGCGGCGGTTGCCGCGGGGCACGATGTCGAGCAGTTCGGGTGTCGGTCGCGGCTGGCTGGTCTCGTCGGCGGCGATTGCCGACGGGTAGGACCATGCGCTGGACGGGAAGTACGACAGGTAGCGGCGGATGTCGTCGAGCACCGCTTCGTCGTCCTCCGCGAGGTTGTGGATCACCCCGCTGGCAAGCGCGACGCTCGGTCCGCCCAGGTCCTCCTTCGAAATCTCCTCGCCCGTGGACTCTTTGACGACCGGTGGACCCGCCGTGAAGATCGCCCCCTGGCGGCTCATGATCGTCCAGTCGCACACCGGCGCCACCAGTGCGCCGTGCCCGGCCGATGGGCCGAGCAACCCCGCCACGGTCGGAACCTTGCCGGAGCACTTCGCCTGGGCGAGCAGGTCGGTGGGGGTGCGGCCGTAGTGCTCACCGCTGGGCCGGAAACCCGCACCCTCGAGCAGCATCACCAGCGGAATCTTGTCGCGCAGCGCCAACTCGGCGAGCCGATAGCGCTTGGCGTTGCCGCCCGGGCCGATGCTGCCCGCCAGGGTGGTGAAATCCTCGGCGCCGACCATCACGGGTGATCCGTTGATCATCCCGGAGCCGGCCACGATCCCGTCGGCCGCGATCTCGCCGCCGACGAGCGTGCCGAACTCCCGGAAGGTGCCCTTGTCGAGAAGATGCTCGAGGCGCGCGCGGGCGTCGAGCTTGCCCTTGCCGTGGTGCTTTGCCAGCCGCTCCGGGCCGCCCATCGACCGCGAGCGCTGACGCCGAAGATCGAGGTCTTCGAGCGTCTCCTTCCAGCCCTGCTCGTTCGTCATGCGCAATTCCCGTCGTCGAAAGGCGATCGTCGCACCGTCGTGATCACGTTGACCATACTGAATTGCTTACTGTAGCGTCCACGTGCATGGGTGACCGCGGCGGTCTCAAGGTCGACGGGGCCGTCTCCAGCCAACTTGCGAACGTCGCCGAGGCGGCTACCCGGCTGGAGCGGCGGGGCTACGACTGCTGCTGGACGGCCGAGATCAACCACGACCCGTTCTTGCCTCTGGTGCTGGCCGCCGAACACACCACCACGATCGAATTGGGCACGAGCATCGCCGTGGCCTTCGCGCGCAACCCGATGACCGTCGCCAACATCGGGTGGGATCTGCAGGCCTACTCGGAGGGCCGCTTCATTCTGGGTCTCGGCTCGCAGATCAAACCGCACATCGAGAAGCGATTCAGCATGCCGTGGAGCCAACCGGTGCAACGCATGCGCGAGTTCGTGCTGGCGCTGCGCGAGATCTGGTCGTGTTGGCAGGACGGCACGAAGCTTCAGTTCGAAGGCGACTTCTACACCCACAAACTGATGACGCCGATGTTTACGCCCGAGCCGTTGGCGCACGGCTTTCCGAAGGTGTTCGTCGCCGCGGTCGGTGAAGCGATGACCGAGATGTGCGGCGAGGTCGCCGACGGCGTGCTCGCCCATGCGTTCACAACGAAGCGCTACTTCGAGGAGGTGACCACGCCCGCGCTGCTGCGCGGCATGGCGCGATCCGGTCGCAAACGCAGCGACTTCGAGCTGTCCTGTCCGCTGTTCGTGGTGACGGGCAATGACGATGCCGAGTTGGCCGCCAACGCAATCGGCACGCGCAAGCAGATCGCCTTCTACGCCTCGACGCCCGCCTATCGCAAGGTTCTCGAACTGCACGGCTGGGGAGACCTGCAGACCGATCTGCACCGGCTGTCACTGCAGGGCGACTGGGACGAGATGGGCTCGCTGATCGACGACGAGATGCTGGATGCGTTCGCGGTGGTCGCACCCGTGCCCGACGTCGCGGAGAAGATCCGCGATCGGTGCGACGGTGTGATCGATCGCGTCCTGATCGGGTTCCCGTCCTGCGTCGAGGAAGCGACCGTCGACTGCCCTTGTGAAGGAGTTGCGAGACGGCCCAGTAAGTGAGGAGTCGCCGTGAGCACACCGACGATGGACGATGCCGCCAGGGTGTTCGCGAACCCGAAGGCGTACACCGACGAGCCGAAATTCCATGCGGCGCTGACGCATCTGCGCGCCAACGCACCTGTCTCATGGGTCGATGTTCCGCCGTACAAGCCGTTCTGGGCGATCACCAAGCACGCCGACATCATGGAGATCGAGCGGGCGAACACGATCTTCACCAACTACCCCCGGCCGGTGCTGGTAACCGAGGAGAACGACGAGCGGCAGGCCGCCGTGGGTGTGCGCACGCTGATCCACATGGACGACCCGCAACATCGGGTGGTGCGGGCAATCGGTGCCGACTGGTTCCGGCCGAAGGCGATGCGTGCGCTCAAGCAACGGGTCGACGAACTCGCCAAGGTCTATGTCGACAAGATGGCGGCGACCGGACCCGAATGCGACTTCGTGCAACAAGTAGCGGTGAATTACCCGCTGTACGTGATCATGTCGCTGCTTGGAGTGCCCGAGTCAGATTTTCCGCTGATGCTCAAACTCACCCAGGAACTGTTCGGCAGCGATGACGATGAGTTCAAGCGTGGTGTCGACGGCGAAGAACAGATGTCGGCACTGCTGGAGATGTTCGAGTACTTCACCGCATTGACCGCGTCACGGCGCGAAAACCCCACCGAGGACTTGGCGTCGGCGATCGCCAACGCAAAGGTCGACGGCGAGCCACTGTCCGACATCGACACCATCTCGTACTACGCCATCATCGCCGCCGCCGGCCACGACACCACCAGCGCGACGATCTCCGGTGGCTTGCTGGCGTTGATCGAGAATCCCGATCAACGCCGGACACTGACTTCCGATCCCGGCCTGATGCCATTGGCCACGGAGGAGATGATCCGCTGGGTCACCCCCGTCAAAGCATTCATGCGGACCGCCGCCGAGGACACCACCGTGCGCGGTGTCCGGATAGCCGCGGGTGAATCGGTGCTGCTGTCCTACGTTTCAGGTAACCGTGACGAGGACGTGTTCGACGATCCGTTCCGGTTCGACGTCGCGCGAGATCCGAACAAGCATGTCGCGTTCGGCTACGGAGTGCACTTCTGCCTGGGCGCGGCATTGGCACGCATGGAGGTGAACAGCTTCTTCACCGAACTGATGCCTCGGCTGCAGTCCGTCGAGCTGACCGGCAGGCCCGAGCACATCGCGACCACATTCGTCGGCGGCCTCAAGCACCTGCCGGTCCGATACTCGCTCAATTGAATTTGGGGTTCAAGATGGATGCGTGGACCGGATCGATGCCGCGCGACGAGAGCGGGCGGAAGTGCTCACCCTGTGCCGTGCACTCGACGACAACGAGTGGCAGAAGCCGAGCGCGGCGGAGGGCTGGCGCATTCAGGACGTCGTCGCCCATATGGGGTCGGTCTGCCACGCACTGTTCACTCCCGCGGCCATGAAGATTCTGCGCAGCAGCCAGATCGAACGCACCAACGACGATTTCGTCGACGATCGCCGAAACTGGACGCCCGCACAGACGCTGGCCGAATACGAGCGGTGGAGCGGTCGGGGGATCGGGGTCGTCAGTTGGGTGTCACAAACACCGCTTACCCGGATCCGCATACCGGTCGGCGAGCTGGGCCGCTATCCGGTCGGCCAGCTCGCCGGTGCGGTGGTGTTCGATACCCACATCCACCTGCGACACGACATTACGCCGGCACTCGACCGCCCGGCTCCGCCCAGCGACGACAACCGGATGGCGGTCATCACCGATTGGATGATGGCGGTGCTGAGCAATCAGCTGCGCTTCGACCAACCGCACTGGCGCGATCGAGCCGTCACGATCACGCTCACCGGACCCGGTGGCAGAAGCTGGTCATTCGGTCCGGACGGCGTGCTTCGCCTCGGCCCCGACTCCAGTGCGGCGACCGAAATAATTGGCACGGCAAGCGAATTCCCGGAGTGGGGCACCAAGCGGGCCGATTGGCGCGATCGCGATGTGACGATCAGAGGCGACGAGGATTACGGCGTCCGCTTCCTCGACGCGATGAACATCGTGTGAGGCGTCAGCAGCACCGAGGGTTCGGATTGGCCTCCGTGGCGTCGTGGCGCATCCGCCAGTACTCACGTTCGGAAATGACCGGCTCGTCGGGGTGCATACGACTGCGATGTTCGATATAGCGGCGATAGTGGTTGTCGCCCATCAATGTGCCCCAGTACCAACCGATTTGGCGTGCGACTTCGGCAGCGCGTCCCATTGCTTTTGCACCTCCCGTTCCACGTGAGTCGGGATCAGTCCGGAGGGTGCGAAAATTCGCGACGCCACCGGTTCATCCTCGGTCGAGGGCGTACCGCTGCCCCGGATGGCCCGCATCGCCATGATGACCCCGGCCGCGAAGACGATGACCACCAGCGTCGCGAACAGTATCGACAGCGAGCCCTGGATGAAGGTGTTGCGTACGATCTTGTCGACGTCGTCGGGGGTCTTCGCCGTCAGGCAAAGCTTTCCCGCCTCCTGTGCGGCCTCGCAGAGGCTGTGTTGTTTCCAATACCCGACCTTCGGATCTCCGGAGAAGATCTTCTGCCATGACGCGGTGAGCGTCACGGTGAGGTCCCACAGCAGCGGGATACCGGGTACCAACGCCCATTTCAGGAGGCCCTTCTTGATCACCACCACCGTGACGACGGTCAGCGCGATCGCGGCCAGCAGCTGGTTGGCGATGCCGAACAGCGGGAACAGCGTGTTGATGCCGCCGAGCGGATCGGTGACACCCATCAACAGGATGCTGCCCCACGCCATCACCACGACCACGCTGCAGATCCACGCGCCGACCCGCCAACTCGGGTCCTTCAGCTTGCGCAGCGGGCCGCCGAGGTTGCTCAGCCCGTCCGACAGCATGAAGCGCGCAACCCGCGTGCCCGCGTCGACCGTCGTCAGGATGAACAACGCCTCGAACATGATCGCGAAGTGATACCAGAACGCCTTCAACGCATCCCCGCCGAAAACCTTGGACAGCACCTCGGACATGCCGAAGGCGAGCGTCGGGGCACCACCCGTGCGCGAGACGATCGAATCCTCACCGACGCTTTCGGCCGCCGCGGTGATCTGCTCCGGGGTGATCGGCGGTCCGGACAGCGGCAGGCTGTTGACGTACTCCGCTGCCGTCTCGGCGGTGCCGCCGGTTTGGGCAGCCGGTGCATTGAGCGTGAAGTACAGATGCTGGTTGATGATCGCGGCGGTGATCAGCGCCATGATGGCGACGAACGACTCGGTCAGCATGCCGCCGTAGCCGATCAGCCTCATCTGGCTTTCCTTCTCCAGCAGCTTCGGCGTGGTGCCGGACGAGATCAGCGAGTGGAAACCGGACAGCGCGCCGCAGGCGATCGTGATGAACAGGAACGGGAACAGCGATCCGGCGAATACCGGACCAGTGCCGCTGCCGGCGAAGTTGGAGACCGCGGGAGCCTCCATGATCGGGCGGGCGAGCAGGATGCCGACCGCCAGTAGCGCGATGGTGCCGACCTTCATGAACGTGGACAGATAGTCACGAGGTGCGAGCAGTAACCAGACCGGCAGCACCGAGGCGGAGAAGCCGTAGATGATCAGACACCACGACAGCGCGACGGGGGACAGGTCGAACCAGGATGCGCCCCAAGATGTTTCGGCTACCCAATTGCCCGACGCCACAGCCAACAGCAGCAGCACGACACCGATCAGCGATACCTCAGAGACCCGTCCGGGACGCAGGAATCGGAGGTAGACGCCCATGAACAGCGCGATCGGAATGGTCATCGCGATCGAGAACACGCCCCACGGGCTTTGAGCGAGCGCCTGCACCACCACCAGCGCAAGCACGGCAAGCAGTATCACCATGATGACGAGAACTCCGACGATGGCGGCGGCGCCGCCGACCGCGCCGAGCTCGTCGCGGGCCATCTGGCCGAGCGACCGGCCCCGCCGTCGGGTCGAGATCGACAGCACAAGGAAGTCCTGCACGCAGCCGGCGAACACTGCGCCGATGATGATCCAAATGGTGCCCGGCAGGTAACCCATCTGCATGGCCAGCACGGGTCCGACGAGCGGGCCTGCGCCGGCGATCGCCGCGAAGTGATGGCCGAACAGCACCCGGCGGTCCGTCGGCATGTAGTCGGTGTTGTTCTCGAAAATCTCAGCCGGAGTGGCATTGTCGTCGCGCGGGCGGACGATGTTCATCTCGATGAGCCGGGCGTAGAACCGGAACCCGATCACGTAGGTGCAGATGGCGGCGATGACGAACCAGACCGCGTTGACGGTCTCCCCGCGGAAGAACGCGATCACGGCCCACGCGATCGCGCCCAGCAGCGCGATGATCCCGAAGATGATCTTGTGGCGGGTGGTGATCGGCGATCGATCGATGATGGCGACCGGCGGCAGGTCCTTGTCGGTGCGGATGTAGGTGATGTCGCCGTCGGTTTCCTCGATGCGATCCGATGGGGCGGCGGTGGGTGTAGCCACTGTGTTCTCCCTCGATGACGGTGGAGTCTCGTGCCTCAGGTGATCCTTGCAAAGGCCTTGCCGGGCCTACAGAGGATTGCCGAATATGGACGAATTACTCCTATTCGCGCTCGTAAAACGCCCGCACGGTATCGATGGTGTCGGCTTCGGCCGGGCTCTTGTCATCCCGATACCGCAGCACCCGGGCGAACCTCAGTGCCATTCCGCCGGGATAGCGCGACGACGTCTGCACACCGTCGAACGCGATCTCGACCACCTGCTCGGGACGCAGCGTGACCACCCACTCGTCGGTGGGCCCGACCGCCAGTTCGGTGAACCGCGCGGTCTGCCAGTCCAGCATGGCATCGGTCATGCCCTTGAAGGTCTTGCCCAGCATGACGAAGTCGCCCGTTGCGGGGTCGCGGGCGCCGAGATGAATGTTCGACAACTTGCCGGTGCGTCGGCCGGAACCCCATTCGACGGCCAGCACCACGAGGTCGAGGGTGTGCACGGGCTTCACCTTCAGCCAGCCGGCGCCGCGGCGGCCCGCTTCGTACGGTGCGGTCGGCGACTTCGCCATCACCCCTTCGTGTCCGGCGGCCAGTGTCACCTCCAGGAACCGTTGGGCCGCCTCCGCATCGGAGGTGATCAACCTATCGACGCGCTGACTGGCCGGCACGATCGCGTCGAGCGCCGATAATCGCTTGCCCGTTGGTTCGTCGAGCACATCGACGCCGTCGAGATGTAAGACGTCGAAGAAGAACACCGACAGCGGCTGCGCAGCGCGGGCGGCGGCCCTACCGAACCGCGATGCGGTGACCTGGAACCGGTGGGGGCGCCCGTCGGCGCGCAGCGCTATTGCTTCGCCGTCGGCGATCAGGTCTTTCACCGGCAGCGCGAGCGTCGCCTCCACGACCTCGGGCAGCCGTGCGGTGACGTCGTCGAGGCTGCGGGTGTAAATGGCCACGTCGTCTCCGGCGCGATGAATCTGAACGCGGGCGCCGTCCAGCTTGGCCTCGAAAACGGCTTGACCGCCGAGGCGTTCGAGGGCGTCGGCGACTCCCGTCGCGGTTTGCGCAAGCATCGGTCCGACGGGTCGGCCGACCCGCAATGTGAAGTCCGACAGCGCGGTTTCCCCGCCGGTGAGGGCGGCCGCCGCGACGGCGGGCAGATCGCCACCGAGCATCGCCGCGCGTCGCACAGTCGCAGCAGGTACGGCTGCGGCCTTGGCGACGGCGTCGGCCATCACCCCGGCCAGGGCCCCCTGCCGCAGTTCGCCGCCGAGAAGACGGCGCAGGAACGTCTGCTCGGCGTCGGTCGCCGCGCCGAACAGGTCGGCGACGAGTCCCGCCCTGCGGGCCTGTGAGCCCTTGCCCGCGACCTCGCCGATCTCGGTGAACGCGGCGTCGACGGCCGCCACCGTCAGCGTCGGCTCCTGCGCGGGTGGCGGCAACGAACGCAGCGCCGCCCACCCGACGCCGATCTGGCGCTGCGGCAGTTCACCGGAAAGCCAGGACACGATGACGGCGACCAGTTGCGCGTCGCCGTGTTCGCCGGCCCGGCGAGCAGTTCGGCGATTCGGGCGATCTTGGCAAGCCGCGCCGACGAGGCACCGACCTCGGCCGACGCGGTCGCGACGTCGATCAGCTGCACACCTCACCCTGGCACGAGGGTCAGAGCATCGACGAGCGCGCAGCCGGCGCGCAAAGTGCGCGTGGGGTTCACGCGGTAGTGTCGACCGCAATGCACGTGACCTTCCGCTCGCGGTGCTGCAGCGCGTCGCTCGCGGTGCTAGGTGACGGCGAAGGAGACGGTGTGCCAGCCGGTGGCGCCGTCGGGAACCGGATCGGCCCACTGTTCGCGTCTGAACGGCTCCGGTGTTGTCGGTGGCGCGCACCGTGATCGTGTGCGGGCCCGGCAGCTTCGGCCTGCCACGGGAAGCTCCACAACCGCCAGGTGTCGTTGGAGTAACCCGTTCCCAGCTGCGCCTGCTGCCAAGCGCCCTGCCTATTGGGACTGTCGATCCGCACCTCGACGGCCTTCACGCCGCGGTTCTGCGCCCACGCCACCCCGCCGAACGTCACCGGCCCGCGCGCGACGTCCTGGCCACTGCGCGGCACGTCGATACGGGATTCGGTCTTGATCGGCCCGCGTGGTGACCAGCCGAGCCGTGTCCAATACGCCTCGGCCCGGTCGAACCGCGTCAGCTCGAGGTCGACGACCCACTTGGTGGCCGACACGTAGCCGTACAGCCCGGGCACGACCAGCCGGGCGGGGTAGCCGTGGTCGGTGGGCAGCGGCTCGCCGTTCATCCCGACGGCCAGCAGCGCGTCCCGGCCGTCGGTGAGGGCGTCGACGGGCGTGCCCGCTGTGAACCCGTCTGTCGACGTCGACAACACCATGTCGGCGTCGGAATGATGCCGGCGTCGGCCAACAGATCCCGCACTCGGTAACCCGTCCATCTCGCGTTGGAGATGAGGTCTCCGCCAACGGGATTGGATACGCACGTCAGCGTCACGACCTTCTCGACCGCCTCGAACCGTTCCAGATCCTCGAAGCGGTAGGTGACCTCGCGATCCACCATGCCGTGGATCTTCAGCTGCCAATCGGTGCGACTCACCTGCGGCACCGTCAACGCGGTATCGATCCGGTAGAAGTCCTCATTGCTGGTGATGAATGACGGCAGCGCAACGCCTTTCGGCTGCACCGTCGGCGGGACCGGCGGCGCTCCGACGTCCACCGCGGGCAACGCGAACGCGTCGCGTTCACCGGCCACCGACGTCCTCACCCGCGACAGCACGACGCCGCCGACGCCGGCGAGCGCGCCCGCGGCGAGGAACCCCAACGTCACCAACGACAGCCGCCGACCGCGATCCGGGACATCTGGCTCATCCGGCTCATCCGGCTGGTCGGGTTCGTCGGTGAATCGTCCCGACGTGAGCAGGCGCAGCACCGCGACCCCGCATGCGGTGCCGACGACCGTCGGCACGATGTCCACCACTGTCGCCCCGGCACGCGACAGCACCGCCGCAGACCCCGCCACTCCGGCCAGGACGATCGCCGCGCTGCCGATCGGGAGGCGGCGCGTCTCCCACATTGCGGTCAACGCGGCGATGACCGCGATCACCACCAGCACCAGCACCGACAGCACAAGTTTGTCGGCCATGCCGAACGTCTTGATCGCAAATTCCTTGACCGGGCCGGGCGTCAGATCGATGACCGCCGAGCCGACCGCGGTGCGGGCATCGGCCTCGGGGCCGACGAAAACGGCCAGCAGCCCGGTGACGCCGAGGGCTACGGCGGCCGCTGCGATACCGGCCATCGCCCTTGTGCCGCGTGTCGACATGCCCGCCAAGCTACTCACCCACCTACCCGAAAGGCTTACCGAAAAGTTACATCGGCTAGGTTGCTTTACGATCCGAGCACTTTTTGGAAAGGGAGCCAGATGGAGATCGCGGGAAAGAAGGCCGTCGTCGTCGGCGGGGCGTCCGGGTTCGGAAAGGCCACCGCCGAGGCGCTGGCCAAGCGGGGCGCCAGCGTCGCGGTGCTGGACCGGCCGCAGTCGAACGGCAAAGAGGTGGCCGATTCGATCGGCGGCACGTTCCACGAGGTGGACGTCACCGACTTCGCCGGCACCGAGCAGGTGTTGCAGCAGGCCATCGAGGCCCTCGGCGGACTGCACATCGTGGTGACCACCGCCGGCGGCGGCATTGGTGAGCGCACCATCAGCAAGAGCGGTCCGCACAGCCTCGACTCCTTCCGCCAGTCCGTCGATCTCAACCTCATCGGCACCTTCAACATCAGCCGTCTGGCGGCGTGGCAGATGAGCAAGAACGAGCCCGTGGACGACGAGGCCGAGGAGCGTGGCGTCATCATCAACACGGCCTCGATCGCCGCGTTCGAGGGCCAGATCGGACAGGTCGCCTACACCGCGTCCAAGGCCGCCATCGCGGGTATGTGCCTGACGATGGCGCGCGATCTGGGCAGCATGGGAATCCGCGTGCTGGCGATCGCGCCGAGCCTGTTCGCCACCGGGCTCACTCAAGGCATTCCCGACGAGTTCGCCACGCAGCTCACCAAGGACGCCGCGTTCCCGAAGCGTCTGGGCAAACCGGATGAATACGCGAAGCTTGCGGTGGCCATCGTGGAGAACCCGATGCTCAACGGCCAGTGCATCCGTCTGGATGCGGGCCAGCGCTTCGCCCCCAAGTAGGCGAATAGAGCGATTTCGGCGCGCTGACCGGCGCTACGCGCACTGTCCTGTTTCGGGACATCGCTGACAGGTGTATGTCTCGGGACATCGCTGACACCTGAGTAGGGCTGCGACCAGGATGGTCCATGGCCCAGAAGGTGACGGCGATGGATATCCGTGCCGCGACGGCGTTTGCCGGTCAGATTGACAATGTTTCGCAGTTCTGCCGGGATCAGCAGATCAGTCGGCAGACGTTTTACAGATGGCGGCGCCGCTTTGGTCAGGACGGTCTGGCCGGGCTGAAAGAACGGTCGCGGCGGCCAAATTCTTCACCTGGTCAGACCCCGGCCGCGGTCGAAGAAGCCGTGCTGCGTCGGCGCAAACAGCTGCTTGAGCAGGGCCTTGACCATGGGCCGCAGTCGATCGTGTGGGCACTTCAACGCGACGACGTGGCGGTACCGTCGCGCTCCACGGTGTCGCGGATTTTGACCCGTCACGGACTGATCGTGGCCCAGCCCCAGAAACGGCCGAAGTCAGCGACCAAACGGTTCTGCTTCTCCCGACCCAACCAGTGCTGGCAGTCCGACTGGACCGGGTGGAGCCTGGCCGATGGCGCGGCGGTGGCCATCGCCGGCAGCATCGATGACCATTCGCGCTACGTTCCCGCGCTGCGCGCCGCTGGCGGGCAGGGCACCGCTGAGTTGGTGTGGTCGACGATGCTGGCCGCCATCAACGAATGCGGAATCCCGGCAATGTCGTTGGCCGACAACGGCATGGTCTACACCGGTCGGTTGCACGCATTCGAGGCCGCGTTCGAGGCCAACCTGCGCGCCCTGGGGACACACACCATCAACTCAACCCCGTCGCACCCGCAGACCTGCGGCAAGATCGAACGGTTCTGGCAGACCCTCAAGAAATGGCTGCGCGCCCGCCCCGCTGCCGTCGACGTGGAAGAACTCAACGCACTGCTGGACCAGTTCCGCGATTTCTACAACCACCATCGACCACACCGCGCCTTGGGCGGGACCACGCCCGCCGACGCCTTCACCGCCACCCCAAAGGCTGCATCCGGCTGACCACCCGCTGCCCGCACCGGTTTTCGTCAGCCGCCATACCGTCGGTGAAACCTCCGGCAAGCTGCACGTAGCGCCCTACCGCGTCAATGTCGGTCTGCGCTGGGCCGGACACCACTGCGACGTTGTCCGCCGCGCAGACCACATCGCCATCTTCAGCGGCACCACCCTGATACGCGAACTCATCGCCGACCCCACCCGCGAATACGCAGCCCAGCGCACCAAACACACGGACCTACCGCACCCGCGAACCCAAACCGGCATCATGACTGTCAGCGATGTCCCGAGACATACACCTGTCAGCGATGTCCCGAAACAGGACACGGCGCTACGCGCACGGGAGCGCGCCGAAATCGCTTCAGGCCGGGCGCGGGACCGCCGCCGACGAACTCTGACCGATCCAGGACGGGATGGCGCGCCGGACGTCGGCAGGGCCCGACACCGCGACACTGCCGTCGAGCAGCGTGGGCGACCAACCGATGTCACCGCGCCAGATCCGGGTCAGCGTGCGCAGGTCGGTCTCGACCGTGCCGGTCACCTCGAACCCCGGGTCGAAGTCGCACACGTCGGCCTCGCCGTCGGCAACCACCAGCCACCACCGCGACGCCTTCGACGGCACCCCGCTGAGTTGGAAGGCAACGGTGGTTCGGGTGCGCGGCCACGCCTCGACGGGGATGGTGCGGCGCATGTCCCACATCAGCAGATGCGGATCGAGGTCTTCGTCACCGAGCTCGCCGATCCAGCGCACTCCCCAAGCGCCGAGCGATTCGACCACGTCGGCGAGTTCCTTGCCGCACGGTGTCAGCGAGTAGGTGGTGCGGCCGTCGATCTCGGCGCGTTCGATCACACCGGCCCTGGTCAATGTCTTCAGCCGCTTCGACAGCAACGCGGGCGACATTTTCGGCACGCCACGACGCAGCTCGTTGAAGTGCACACTGCCGAGCAGCAGTTCCCGGACGACGAGCATGGTCCAGCGCTCGTCGAGAAGCTCCATGGCCTTGGCCACCGGACAGAATTGGCCGTATCCGGACATTTGTCGCACACCTCCGCCCGTAGGTCGGAATACCGGTACAGATATAGAACCAGCGCCGGTACAGATTTGCTACTAGCCACCGATCATCGCGCGGCGGACGATCGTCACAGGTCGATACGCAACGGAGGGAATCACCATGGCTAGCGAAACAGCGAGCGTCGATCAGGCAGTGGTGGCCAAGCACCGCGCCATGTGGGCCACCGGCGACTACCCCAAACTCGCCACCGAGTTGGTTGCCCCGCTTGGGCCCGTGTTGGTCGAAGCCACCGGGGTCGGTCCCGGTGACCGAGTGTTGGATGTCGCCGCGGGCACCGGGAATGCCGCCATTCCGGCCGCACGAGCCGGCGCCACCGTCATCGCCAGCGACCTCACTCCAGAGCTGTTGACTGCCGGCGCGGCCCTTGCCGCCGAACAAGGCGTCGAGCTGGCGTGGCGTGAAGCCGATGCCCATGCAATGCCGTTCGGCGACAACGAATTCGACGTGGTGATGTCGTGTATCGGCGTGATGTTCGCACCGTTCCACCAGCGCGCCGCCGACGAGTTGGTCCGGGTGTGCAAACCGGGTGGGCGGATCGGTTTGATCAGCTGGACTCCGGAGGGTCACATCGGTCAGCTCTTCGCAACCATGAAGCCCTACGTGCCCGCCCCGCCGCCGGGTGCGCAACCGCCCCCGCTGTGGGGTCGCGAGGACCACGTCCGCGCACTGCTCGGTGATCGAGTCACCGATGTGAAAACCGAGCGCCGAACGCTGACCGTCGACCACTTCGCCGACGGCGCGGCGTTTCGGGACTACTTCAAGAATGTCTACGGGCCGACCATCTCGGCGTACCGCAACATCGAGGCCGATGCGGACAAAGTCGCGGCGCTGGACGCCGACATCGCACGGATCGGCGACGGCTTCCTGGCCGGCGGGCACGCCATGGAGTGGGAGTACCTGCTGTTGACGGCGCGCAAGGCCTGACACCATGGCTGCATGCCCGATGACGCGCAGCAGCTGCCGACACTGAGCGACGCCGACCAGGCTGCACTGCAGCACTGGGTGCAGCAGCAGGGACTCGGCTCGACCGTCACCGGTGTTGAACCGTTGACCGGCGGTACCCAGAACATCGTCGTGCGGCTGTATGTCGACGGGCGGCCCATTGTGCTGCGACGCCCACCCCTGCACCCGCGGCCGACCAGTGACAAGACGATGCTGCGGGAGATCGCGGCGCTGCGCACGCTCGCAGGCACGACGGTGCCGCATCCCGGCTTCATCGCCGGGTGCGAGGACCTCGACGTGTTGGGGGTGGTGTTCTACCTCATGGAAGAGGTCGACGGTTTCAACCCGGGCAGCGAGATATCCGAGGCGTACGTCCGCGATGCAGGCATGCGGCATCAGGTCGGCCTGTCCTATGCCGCGAGCCTGGCGGAGCTGGGCAACGTCGCATGGGAGGGCAAGCCGCTAGCGGAGCTCAAACGGCCGGGATCCTTTCTGGAGCGCCAGGTTCCGCAGTTTCTACGGCTGCTGGAAAGCTATCGGCACGACAGGTATGAGCCCGAGTCGCTGGCAGTGACGGACCTGGCGGAGTGGCTGCAGTCCAACCGCCCGCCGGACGGCGAGCCGGGAATCCTGCACGGCGACCCGCATCTGAGCAATGTTCTGCTCCGCCGGGACAGGCCGGAGTTGGCGGCGTTCGTCGACTGGGAGATGTGCACCGTCGGCGACCCCCTGCTCGACCTGGGCTGGATGTTGATCTGTTGGCCGTTGGATACCAATGCGATCACCGCCGGGGCGGAGCTGGCTGCCCTCGGCGGACTGGCAAGCCGACGCGAACTGCTCGAATCCTATTGGGCCGCAGGGGGTCGCGAGACGTCACGGCTGGACTGGTACATCGCGATGGCCTGCTTCAAGCTGGGCATCGTCATCGAGGGCACATGGTCGCGCTACCTGATCGGGCAGGCGAGCAGAGACGCAGGCGAGCGCCTGCACACCAACGCCCAGAATCTGATCGATATGGGGACCCGTGTCGCCAAGGACGACAGCCCGTTCGAGTTGGGCTAGCCGCCGGCGCACCACCGTATTCGTGCCGAGCAGACGCAAAATCGCGTAAAACCGCGGGATTGCGTGCGATTTTGTGTCTGCTGGCGCTGAGAACTCGAGGGTCGCCGCCTAACGGTCAGCGCACGCCGACACGCAACGCCCAGGCACCGACGCCGACCGCAATCGCCGGGACTGCCACGAGTGCGCTCGCTGAGCGCGGAACGTGGCCTTGGCGCTGACCGATCGCGGCCGCGCCGCCGTCTGCGGCATCGCACACGAGACCAAATGTCGCCCACGTCCTGCGCTGCGCCCCGGACGACCGCAACGTTCCCAGACCGACCACGACGTCGCGGATCCCGAACAGCCGCCACAGATAAGGCGATTCGCCGACCCGCATCCCGAACAACCGCTCCGCCAGGTCTGGCCTGAGCCACGCCAGCGCGCCGATCGCGACCCGCATCGCCGCGAGCGCACTGACGCTGTGATCGGCCACGCTGCGCCCAGAGTGCGTCATCTCTAACGCAGCGGCCGCAACATGATCGGCATGCCGTCCATCGGTACGGGCATGCCCCCGTAGTCGTAGCGCGGCTCGTAGCTCGGCCGCGGCAACTCGAGACGATACCGGCGCAACAGCCGGTGCATGATCGTCTTCACCTCGAGCTGGCCGAACACCATCCCGATGCACTTGTGTGCACCGCCGCCGAACGGGGTGAACCCGTAGCGGTGCTTCTTGTGCTCGTTGCGTGGCTCGGCGAAACGATCCGGGTCGAACTTGTACGGGTCGGGATAGATCTCCGATAGCCGGTGGTTCATGCCGGGGTAGGCGATGACGTTCGTGCCCTTGGGCAGGTAGTAGCCCAGCAGTTCGGTGTCGCGCACCGTCTGGCGCATCGCCCACTGCACGGGCGAGACCAACCGGATCGACTCGTTCATCACCAGGTCGAGTGTTTCCAGCTTCTCCAGCGCCTCGATGTCGAGCGGGCCGTCGCCGAGGCGGTCGGACTCGTCGCGGCAGCGTTCCTGCCACTCGGGATTGGCGGCCAGGTAGTACGACATGGTCGTCGCGGTGGACGTGGACGTGTCGTGGGCGGCCATCATCAAGAAGATCATGTGGTTGACGATGTCCTCGTCGGAGAACTTGTTGCCGTCCTCGTCCTCGGTCTGGCAGAGCACGGTCAGCAGGTCCGAGCCGTCCTTGCCGCGGCGCTCCTTGACGCGCTCCTCGAAGTAGCCCTCCAGGTATTCGCGGGCTTTCAGTCCGCGCCACCACGTGAACGGCGGCACGCTGGTGCGGATGATGGCGTTGCCCGCGCGCGTCGTGACGGTGAACGCCTTGTTCACCTTGGTCACCAGTTCCCGGTCGGTGCCCGGCTCGTGGCCCATGAACACCATCGACGCGATGTCGAGGGTGAGCTCCTTCATCGCCGGATAGAGCAGGAAGCGGGCATCGTTGACGACCCAATCCTCGGCAACGACCTTCGAAACCACCTTGTCGACCTGCTCGGTGTAGCCGGCCAGCCGGGTACGGACGAACGCCTCCTGCATGATCCGCCGGTGGTACATGTGCTCGTCGAAGTCGAGCAGCATCAGCCCGCGCTTGAAGAACGGGCCGATGGCGGGAACCCAGCCCTGCTGCGAGTAGTCCTTGTTGCGGTTGGAGTAGATCGCCTGAATCGCGTCGGGGCCCATCGCCGCCACCGACGGGATGATCGGCGAATCGAGGAGCACCAACGGTCCACGGGTGCGGTACAGATGCAGCCAGAAGTCGGGGCCGCCGCGGAACATCTCGACCATGTGGCCGATGATCGGCATTCCGGCATCTCCCATGACCGACTTGAGATCGCTGCCCGCCGGGGGTTCGGCCCACGCGTGCTGGGGGAATTCATGGTTCAGCAGCCGCTTCTCGAGCAGGCCCATGCCGGGCGTGGTGAGGAAGGGCGACGTGGTGATCCGCCGCTTGGCCTTGTCGAGCAGATAGTCCTTGGTGCTGATCGTCGGCATGCAATTGCTCCTGAAGCAGAAAAAGACTGTGGCCGTTGTCACTCCTATCCTTATCCTGAATGGCAGACTTGACGCATGTCAAGTTTTTACACGCGCAGCCCCGATGCGAAGGAGACTGCCTTGACGTCCTCCTCGGACTGAAGTCCGGGGATTCCAACCCCATCCCACCGCCGCACGCAGCAGGAGTGCAGAGTTGAGGTTCACGGTTCGCAGACCGCCCATCGGCGAGGTCTCCCCGTGCGGTCACCGCCCGTCCGGCGGCGATGTTGCGTGCAGCGTTGACGTCGGCGTTGCACCGGCCGGTCGTGCAGGCTTGGCACTCGAAGACCGCGTGGCTCTTGCGGTTTCCGGGTGCGACGCGTCCGCACGCGGAGCATCGTTGCGACGTGTACGCGTCCGGCACTTGCTCGACCCGGCCGAAGGCCTAGTGCTGCAAGAGCAGGGGTCGGCAACAGTCGGAACCGCGACATATCCGCACCGTAGCCGCCACCACCGACACCCTCGCGCGTCGCACACCCGCACCCGCCGGATCGGGTTCCTTCCCGGACCGAATTCCAGGGTTTCCAACCAAAGGAGACTGCCATGACCACTGAATCTGCGCCGCAGGAGATTCGTCGCAGCCGGGGCGACCGGCAACGCGACGCGATCGTCGCCGCGGTCCGTGACTTGCTTGAGGAGAGGTCGTTCGCCGATTTGTCCGTCAGCACCATCAGTGAGCGCGCAGGCGTCGCGCGGTCCGGCTTCTACTTCTACTTCGACTCGAAATACGCGGTGCTCGCGGTGATCCTGGCCGACGCCAGTGACCTGCTCGACAACCTGACTCACCATTTCGCACCGCGCGAGCCGGGGGAGACGCCGTTCAAGTTCGCAAAGCGAATGGTCGGCAGCGCGGCCGCGGTGTACGCCAACGACGATCCGGTGCTGACGGCCTGCGCAGCGGCCCGCAATACCGACGCGCAGATCCGCGAGATGATGGACGACTTCTACGACGGCATCATCGACAAGCTCGTCGCCCTTCTCGAGCAGGATGCCGAGGCGCGACCGATCTCCGACGACCTGCCCGCCCTGGTGCGCACGCTGGCGGCGACGACGACGCTGACGCTGACGCAGGACAGCGCATTCGTCGGTCGCGGCATCGATCCGAATCGTGCGGTCGACGCCCTCGAACGGCTGTGGGTGGCCGGCTTATGGGGTGGCTCCGACCCGCGCAACGACTAGGTCAGTAATGTCACCGCCATGGCGCAGGGGAGCGGCTTTACCGGCAAGCGTTGCTTCTTGACGGGGGCCGCCAGCGGTATCGGCCGTGCGACCGCGCTGAAACTGGCCGCCCAGGACGCCGAGTTGTACCTGACCGACCGCGACGCGGACGGTTTGGCGGCGACGGTCGCCGACGCCCGTGCACTGGGCGCCGAGGTGCCCGAGTACCGGGTGCTCGACATCTCCGACCACGACGAGGTGGTCCGGTTCGCCGCCGATATCCATGCCAACCACCCCACCATGGACGTCGTGATGAACATCGCCGGCATCTCGGCGTGGGGCACCGTCGACCAGCTCACCCATGATCACTGGAAGTCGATGATCGACGTCAACCTGATGGGGCCGATCCACGTCATCGAGGCGTTCGTCCCGCCGATGATTGCCGCGCGCCGCGGCGGCCATCTGGTCAACGTGTCCTCGGCGGCCGGAATAGTGGGATTGCCGTGGCACGCGGCTTACAGCGCAAGCAAGTACGGCTTGCGAGGGTTGAGCGAGGTGTTGCGCTTCGACCTCGCCCGGCATCGCATCGGTGTGTCGGTGGTGGTGCCCGGCGCGGTGAAAACCCCCTTGGTGGAGACGGTGCACATCGCGGGCGTCGATCGCGATCATCCGCAGGTGAGCCAGTGGGTGGACCGGTTCGCCAACCACGCGGTGACCGCCGAGCATGTCGCCGACAAAATCTTGGCCGGCGTCCAGAAGAACCGGTACCTGATCTTCACATCCGCAGACATCCGTGCCCTCTACGCGTTCAAGCATGCTGCATGGTGGCCCTACAGCGTGGCGATGCGGCAGGCGAACCTGGTGTTCACCAGGGCGCTCCGCCCGGCGAAGCGCACCAGTCAGTAGCCGCCCTCCGGTGGGCTGAGTTCGAGCCGTACGCCCAGCAGCCGAACCGGGCGGTCGAGCTCGAACAGGTCGAGGAGCTCCAGTGCCGTCGCGGTGATCAGATCCGCGTCTGTGCTCGCCGACGGCAGCTTGCGGATCTTGGTTCGGGTGAAGAACGTCTTGGTGCGCACCGTCACGGCCACCCGGGTGACCACGCGGCGCTGGTCCACGATCTCGGCGAGCGTCTGCCGAGCGAGATCGACCACCGCCGAGTCGATTTCGGCGCGCTCGGTCAGGTCGCGGGGGAAGGTGATGACGTGACTGCGCGAACGCGGCACCCACGGTTCCGCGCTGACGTTGGTGTCGCCACCGCCCTTGGCCAGAAGCAGGACCCACAGACCCGTCGTCGGTCCGAACGTCGACGTGAGCAGTGTGGCGTCGGTGGCAGCGAGATCCGCAACAGTGGTAATACCCAGTCCGGCAAGCTTTTTGGCGGTCTTCGGTCCAACGCCCCACAGCGCGTCGACATCGCGGTCACCCATCACCGCCATCCAGTTGGCGTCGGTGAGCCGATAGATGCCTGCCGGCTTGCCGAAGCCGGTGGCCACCTTGGCGCGCTGCTTGTTGTCGCTGATGCCGACCGAACACGACAGTCCGGTCTGGGCGGCGACGACCTCGCGGATCTGCTCTGCCAGCTGCAAGGGGTCATCGACGTCGGCGCCGATGTAGGCCTCGTCCCAGCCCCACACTTCGACCGGGTGGCCGAAGTCGCGCAACAGGCTCATCACCTCTTCGGAGGCTTCGTCGTAGGCGGCGGTATCCAACGGTAGGAAGGTGGCTTCCGGGCACTTGCGTAACGCGGTGCGCAGTGGCATACCGGCGTGCACACCGAACTCACGCGCCGGATACGACGCGCACGTGACGACCTTGCGCGGTTCGGTGGGATCGCCGTTGCCGCCGACAATGATCGGTAAACCCTCCAGTTCGGGGTTCCGGCGCACTTCGACCGCAGCCTGGAACTGGTCAAGGTCGACGTGGAAGACCCACTGAGTCATCGGCTCTTCGCGCAAGCGCTCATCGGTGTCATCGGCTCTTCGCGCAAGCGCTCATCGCAGGGTCAAGTGCCGCAGAGCTTGCGCGCCAAGCTCTCCCACTTGTCACCGAGGGTCTGAAGCGTTTCACCGCGGTCGGTGAGCTGATGATGCACATAGTCGGCGTCGAGCAGTGCCAGCAGTGCGTCGGTCTGCGCGTCGAGGTCTCCGGTGGTGCCCGCCGAGTCCAGCAGCAGCCGGACATGGGTGTGCAGCAACACGGCCGGGGCGCTGTGGCGGCTCTGCGGATCCCGGTTGGCCGCCGAGAGCAGCGCGTGATGGAGGTGGGCGAAGCGCAGCCGTTCGCGCCCGAAGGCCAGCAGGCGTTCGAGTGGCGGTGCCTCCGGGCCAAGGGGCGGGGGCCCGAACAGGAAGGCTTCCTGGCTGGCCCGCTCGTCCTCGTCGAGCAACACCATCATCAGCCCGGCCCGGCTGCCGAAGCGACGGAACACCGTGCCCTTCCCGACGCCCGCGGCCACGGCGATGTCGTCCATCGAGACGGCGTCGGCGCCGCGTTCGGCGATGAGCCTGCGCGCGGCATCTAGCAGCAGCGCCCGATTGCGCGCGGCGTCGCCACGCTCGTGCGGGGCGGACACCGGCAGTCCACCGAGCTGATCGACGCTCATCTACGCACTTTAACGCAGCCGGAATAAATCGGACCATAGTCCGGTTAAGCCGTGCAAGGATGTACAGGAAGACACGAAGGGATGGGTAATGGCGGACGTCAAAGTTCTGGCACTGGTGGGGAGCCTGCGCGCCGCGTCGATCAACCGGCAGCTGGCCGAGCTGGCCGTAGACACCGCCCCCGACGGGGTCACGGTGACGTTGTTCGACGGGCTGGGCGATCTGCCGTTCTACAACGAGGACATCGACAACTCTCCAGAAAATGGGGGAGCGCCCGCCTCCGTCGAAGCCTTGCGCAGCGCCGCTGCCGACGCCGACGCCGCCCTCGTCGTCACCCCGGAGTACAACGGCAGCATCCCCGGCGTGCTGAAGAACGCCATCGACTGGCTGTCGCGCCCGTTCGGCAACAGCGCGCTGAAGGACAAGCCGATGGCCGTCGTCGGCACGTCGCTGGGCCGGTACGGCGGGGTGTGGGCGCACGACGAGACCCGCAAGTCCTTCGCCATCGCGGGCCCGCGGGTGGTCGAGGACCTCAAGCTGTCGGTGCCGGCGAAGTCGTTCGAAGGCAAGCACCCGAGGGAGAACGCCGAGGTCGCCGCGAACCTGCGGGACATCGTGGGCAAGCTGGCCGCCGAGGTCGCCTGAAATCACACGATCAGAGGCCGCCGGACGGGTTGATCGAGACCCTCCGGCGGCTTTGCTGTTATGTGGCCGCGACCTATCGGGGTGCCGAGTTTGTCGGTGCGCGGTGGTAAACAGAACCATGACGGGCGACACGCCCCGGATGTGACGTGCGACACGCCGAGGCCGGATCCGTCGACGCACTTACGACCAGGGAATTTCATAAATGTTGTTTAGAAGATGTTGTATCCCTTCGGATTGTCAGACACTAGGTGTAGTGTTTTGCACACCGACAGACCCCCACGGTTCGGAGGTCGGCCGGAGCGCTGATCCGGCGGAATCGGTTCCCCCGACACGTCGGTCAAGCACCCCGGACGCCAGGAATTTTGAGGGCCCGCGGGTCGCTGAATCTCAGCGACGAGCAGTACCCGATCAGTTGCCAGTCCGGGTTAACCCGACCGTCCGCAGAGGAGCCGTACCGCCGATGACCATCACCGTGTACACCAAGCCGGCATGCGTGCAGTGCAACGCTACCTACAAGGCGCTGGAGAAGCAGGGCATCGCCTACGAGAAGGTCGACATCACCCTCGACACCGAGGCGCGCGACTATGTCATGGCCTTGGGCTACCTGCAGGCGCCCGTCGTGGTGGCAGGCAACGACCACTGGTCGGGGTTCCGTCCCGATCGCATCAAGGCGTTGAGCGGCGCCGGGGTACTCACCGCATAGCGGCTCGAGACATCCAGGGAAGTTGTCGTGAATCCGGAGAGCGGTCACAAGGTGGTGTATTTCTCCAGCGTGTCGGAGAACACCCACCGCTTCGCGCAGAAGCTGGGGTTGCCCGCTATCCGGATTCCGCTGCACGGTCGCATCGAGGTCGACGAGCCCTACGTGCTGATCCTGCCAACCTACGGCGGTGGCCGCGCGACGCCCGACATCAACAACGGTGGCTATGTGCCCAAGCAGGTCATCGCGTTCCTGAACAACGAACACAACCGGTCGCTGATCCGCGGGGTCATCGCCGCCGGCAACAACAACTTCGGCGCCGAGTTCGCCTATGCGGGCGATGTCGTGTCCCGCAAATGCGGTGTGCCGTACCTGTACCGCTTTGAACTGATGGGAACCCCGGACGACGTGGAAGCCGTCCGCGCGGGCCTGGCTGACTTCTGGAAGGACGAGACGTGTCACCAACCGTCACAGCTGCAGAGCCTGTAACGTCCGCCCCGCACGGCGCGTTGCCGGGCGAGACGGATTATCACGCCCTGAACGCGATGCTGAATCTGTACGACGCCGACGGCAAGATTCAGTTCGACAAGGACAGGGAGGCCGCGCATCAGTACTTCCGCGAGCACGTCAACCAGAACACGGTGTTCTTCCACAATCAGGACGAGAAGCTCGACTACCTGATCAAGGAGAACTACTACGAGCGTGAGGTGCTCGACCAGTACTCGCGCAACTTCGTCAAGACGCTTCTAGACCGCGCCTACGCCAAGAAGTTCCGGTTCCCGACGTTCCTGGGCGCGTTCAAGTACTACACCTCCTACACGCTGAAGACATTCGACGGGAAGCGCTATCTCGAACGGTTCGAGGACCGCGTCGTCATGGTGGCGCTGACCCTCGCCGCCGGCGACACCACGCTGGCCGAGCACCTCGTCGACGAGATCATCGACGGCCGGTTCCAGCCGGCCACCCCGACGTTCCTGAACTCGGGCAAGAAGCAGCGCGGTGAGCCAGTGTCTTGCTTCCTTCTTCGCATCGAAGACAACATGGAGTCCATCGGGCGTTCCATCAACTCCGCGCTGCAGCTGTCCAAGCGCGGTGGTGGAGTTGCGTTGCTGCTCACCAACATTCGTGAGCACGGCGCGCCGATCAAGAACATCGAGAATCAGAGCTCGGGCGTCATCCCGATCATGAAGCTGCTCGAGGACTCGTTCTCCTACGCCAACCAACTCGGCGCTCGCCAGGGCGCGGGCGCGGTGTATCTGCACGCGCATCATCCCGACATCTACCGGTTCCTCGACACCAAACGCGAGAACGCCGACGAGAAGATCCGCATCAAGACACTCTCGCTGGGCGTCGTGATCCCAGACATCACCTTCGAACTGGCCAAGAAGAACGAGGACATGTACCTGTTCTCGCCGTATGACGTGGAACGCGTCTACGGTGTGCCGTTCGCCGACATCTCGGTGACCGAGAAGTACTACGAGATGGTCGACGATGCGCGCATCCGCAAGACCAAGATCAAGGCCCGCGAGTTCTTCCAGACGCTTGCCGAGCTGCAGTTCGAGTCGGGCTACCCGTACATCATGTACGAGGACACGGTGAATCGGGCCAACCCGATCGAGGGCAAGATCACCCACTCGAACCTGTGCTCGGAGATCCTGCAGGTGTCCACGCCGTCGGTGTTCAACGACGACCTGACCTATGCCAAGGTGGGCAAGGACATTTCGTGCAACCTCGGTTCGATGAACATCGCCAAGACGATGGATTCGCCCGACTTCGCGCAGAGCATCGAGGTGGCGATCCGGGCGTTGACCGCGGTGAGCGACCAGACCCACATCTGGTCGGTTCCGTCGATCGAGCAGGGCAACAACGATTCGCATGCCATCGGCCTCGGCCAGATGAACCTGCACGGATACCTTGCGCGGGAACGGATCTTCTACGGGTCCGAAGAAGGCGTCGACTTCACCAACATCTACTTCTATGCGGTGCTGTATCACGCGCTGCGCGCCTCGAACCGCATCGCGATCGAACGCGGCACACACTTCAAGGGCTTCGAGAACTCGAAGTACGCGTCGGGGGAGTTCTTCGACAAGTACACCGAGCAGGTGTGGGAGCCCAAGACCGACAAGGTGCGCCAGCTGTTCTCCGACGCGGGCATTCGCATTCCGACGCAAGAGGATTGGGTCAAGCTCAAGGAGTCGGTGCAGAAACACGGCATCTACAACCAGAACCTGCAGGCCGTGCCGCCGACGGGCTCGATCAGCTACATCAACAACTCGACGAGCTCCATCCATCCGGTGGCCAGCAAGATCGAGATCCGCAAGGAAGGCAAGATCGGCCGCGTCTACTACCCGGCGCCCTACCTGACGAACGAGAACCTCGAGTACTACGAGGATGCCTACGAGATCGGCTACGAGAAGATCATCGACACCTACGCCGCGGCCACCCAGCACGTGGATCAGGGGCTGTCACTGACGCTGTTCTTCAAGGACACCGCCACCACACGCGACGTCAACAAGGCGCAGATCTACGCGTGGCGCAAGGGAATCAAGACCCTGTACTACATCCGGCTACGCCAGATGGCGCTGGAGGGAACCGAGGTCGAGGGCTGCGTGTCCTGCATGCTGTAGGACTCGCCGACTGTGGGAGAGTTGGCGGGAATCCTCGAGTTTTTCGTCCATAAGCCCCACGCTCGGCGGTAGTGAGCTACGTCTCTGCCGCGGACACCGGACCTTCGTACCGCCGCGCGAACTCGTCGGCAGGCACCGGCCACTGTTCGCCCTGTTCGCCGCGCACCACCCAGTCGCCCTCGGCGGCGGTGACCGGACCCTCGAGCGTGTCGATGACCTCGCCGGTGCGTGCAGGCCGCGCGGCGACGACGCCGTGCCTTCGCCACCTGTCGCCGTCAACGTGCTCATACCGGGCGCGAAAAATGTCATCACGCACCGACCAGGGATCGTCGCCGTCGCTCTCCCACACCGCCCAGCCGCCAGCCCGGGCCTGCACGGTCTCGTCAGACTGCGTCGTCCACGACCACGGCCCGGACCGCTTTTCGGCCCGGACGGTGCCGGTTCGCCGAAAATGTTGCCGCTCTGGGTTTTTGGACACCGGCCGGGATCGGTAGCCGAGTTCGCGCAGCCTGGCCAACGTGGTGGCGAGACTGCTCAAGCAGCGTTTCGGGCTGGAGGGAGCGGGCCCGGTATGCGGGAGTTGACGGCAACTGTCAACCTTCGGTGACGCCCGGGGGCCGAGTGTGGACCTGATGCACGCGAGGTGTGCGGAGTAACCGTGCAATTAAGCCCACACTCGGCCGCGAGCGGCCGGTGCTAGGTGACGGCGACTGCCTGGAGGTTGGGCAGTCGGTGCAGCACAGGCCTTTTCGGGGGAGTCGTCGGGCCGGAGGATTCTTCCTCGTCGTCGGGTGAGGTGACGGGACCGATGGCGCACGCCTGGTGGTTCGGGCCCTCGTCGAGTGATCCGCCGTAGAAGACGCAACAGACGGCGAAGCCCTCGTCGTCAGGGTGCTCCTTGATGCACTCGTCGAAGCCGGCCTTGTCACCGATCTCGCCGATGGGTTGGGCGTTGGCAACGGCGGCGAGTCCGACGGCCAGGCCGGCCGTCATCGCGGCGGTTGCGAGAAGTCGTTTGATGTTCATGCCGCTAAGTCTCAAACGCCAAGGTGCTCACCAAAACGGGGCCGACACCCGTGGCTCGCGCGCGGCCGTAGGGCGTCATCCGGCCGTCCCGGGTAGGGGGTTAGGGGGATCGACCGTGCGCGCAGGAGAGGTCCGCGCGCGGCTTCCTACTTATACGTGTGCTGCGGGCCCTGCGCCTTCTTGTAGAGCGCCTTGAGCATGCGATCGCGGAAGCGGGCGTTGTCGATCAGCTTGATGCCCGCGTTGGCGATCCGTGGCTGTCCCAACAGCTTGTGGAAATAGCGTCCGCGCCTGTACTCCTTGCCCCAGGCCGCTTCCATCCGCTGCGCGTAGTTGGTGAAGTCGTCGGGGCCGCTGTTCTGCAGCGCCGCAATCGCGCACTCGCCCGCGGCCAGACCCGACTCAAGCGCCTTGGAGATGCCCGCGCCGCTGGCCGGCTTACCGGCACCCAGCGAGTCACCGGTGAACAGCACGCCGGGCCGCCACGGCGGCCATGCGGTGAAGCCCATCGGCAGCCGCCACGCGCGCACGCTCTTGTTCTTCTTCAGTTCCTCGATCGGCGGCAACTCCCAGTCGCGGGGCAGCGTCCGCAGGAACTCGCCGAGGAACTGGGTGGCGTTGATCGACTGCCAGTTCTTGTAGCTGTTGACGTATCCGAGCCCGATGTTGAACACCCCGTTGCCCATCGGGAACACCCAGGCGTAGCCCGGCAGCTGGTCGCCCTGGAACACGAGCTTGAGGTAGATGTCGAGGCTGTCGGAGTCGGGCCGGTTGGCGTGCATCTCCGAGCGGATCGCGATCGCCGAATAGCCGTTGTACTCCGAGTCGATCTTCAGTGCCCGCTTGATCGGGGAGTAGGCGCCGTCGGCGGCGATGACCGCGTCGCCGTAGACCTTCTCTCCGCCCTTGAGGACGACGCCGATGACGCGTCCGTTCGCGTCGAGCTCGGGCCCGGTCACCTCGGCCGACTGCCGCACCTCGGCCCCTGCCGATTCGGCGTGCTTGAGCAGCACCGTGTCCAGATGAGTGCGGCTGACGGTATGACCGTGGTCGGGCATGCCCGGACGCTTCGGGAACGACAGCTCCCACTGGCTGGGGCTGAACACCGTCACCCGGTTCACCCGGTGGAAAGTGGACACCTCGTCGGCCAGGCCCATCTTCTGCAGATAGCTGACCGCCCGCGCGGTGAGGCCGTCACCGCACGGCTTATCGCGCGGAAAATTGGCCTTGTCCAGCACGACGACTCGTGCACCGGTCTGCGCCGCCTGCCAGGCGGCCGCCGATCCCGACGGCCCCCCACCGGCGATGACCAGGTCGTATCGCTGCGTCATAACTCTCGTCTCGTCGTTGCGCTTCCGCAGCGATACTACCCAAGCCGACCCTGGTCATCGTGTCGGCCAAGGCTGCCGCATACGCCCGCAAATGCCGTGTCCCGGCACGGTCTGAGCAGGTCAGCGACCTCGGGGCGGGTACAGTGATCGGATGCGCGGAAGGCCGAGGTCACGCTCCGGTAATGAACCGGGCGTGAAGGTCGACGCCCGCAGCGAGCGCTGGCGCGAACATCGCAAGAAGGTGCGGTCGGAGATTGTCGACGCCGCCTTCCGGGCGATCGACCGGCTCGGACCGGAGCTGTCTCTGCGCGAGATCGCCGGAGAGGCAGGCACCGCCAAGCCCAAGATCTACCGCCACTTCACCGACAAGTCCGACCTCTTCCAGGCGATCGGCGAACGGCTGCGCGACATGCTCTGGGCGGCGATCTTCCCGTCCATCAACCTGGCCACCGACCCGGCGCGCGAAGTCATCCGCCGCAGCGTCGAACAGTATGTGCGCCTGGTCGACGAGCACCCGAACGTGGTGCGATTCCTGATGCAGGGCCGCTTCGCCGAACAGAGCGAGTCCGCGATGCGGGCACTCAACGAAGGCCGGGGCATCACGCTGGCCATGGCCGACATGTTCAACAACGAGCTACGGGAGATGGAGCTGGACGGCGCGGCGATCGAGCTCGCCGCGTTCGCCACCTTCGGCACGGCGGCCTCGGCGACCGACTGGTGGCTGGGTGCCGAAGAGGACAGCCCGCGTCGGATGCCGCCCGACGAATTCGTTGCGCACCTGACGACGATCATGGTCGGGGCCATCAACGGGACCTGCGAGTTGCTCGGCATCAAGATCGACCCGGATCTGCCGCTGCACGACGGCGTCCGTCGCCGCGAATCCGTCGCCTGACCGCAGATTTGAGGCAATCGCCCCATGCGGCGATGACGTCGTGAAACCGACCATCGGTGCATGACAAAAACACGAACCCCCCAAGACGCCGTAGCGGCGGTCATCGACAATCCCGCCCTTCCGGACGGGGACGACGAGCGATTCGCCGGCTTCGGTGTCATGGGGCTCCCCTTTGAAAGTGGCCACTATCTGGCCTTGCGCCATTTCCCGACCGCATCGTTCGCGCCGGCCTACCTGTCGGTGTGGCATCGCGATCCGGCGGGCAACTGGACGTTCTACGCCACCACGCCGGCCGAGCAGAGCTGCGCTCGCTACTTCAGTTCGGCCACCGGCGACGGCGCCGTCCAGTGCGATATCGAAGTCACGTGGATCACTCCATGGTGGTTCCGCGTAACGATCCCCGGCCTGCTCGACTGGTCGGTCCACATGAAGACAACGCCAGCAAGCTGGCTGCTGAGCAAGGTCGGCGGGTGGCTGCCGGAGGCGGCGTGGACCAACCGGAGCATGCTCGGCGTCATTGGCCGCGTCGCGGGCATGACGTTGGGTGCGGGCGATATTCGGCTCGCCGGTGCCGCCCCCAACGGTCAGCACTTCATGGTCGCGCCGAGAAGGTTGTGGGCGGTGTCCGCCTCCAGGGCGGTGCTGCGCGGCGAGGATCTCGGCCCGATCGGGCGGCTGCAGGAGCAGGCGCGGCTCGCCGATTTTCGACCGCCGCAGAAGGGTTTGTGCGTGATCGGCACGGGTCATTTCGAGAACTTCGACGAGACGGTCCATATTGCCGCCGGTGACACCGCGCTGATCGGCTGACCAAGTGGTTTCCGACCGGCACAATTTGCAGATGGTGTCACGACCGGTCGCGCCGACACCTCGGCCCGCTCCAAGCCGGGCCGAGGTGTTGGCGGCGCTATCGGTGGCGATCGACCTCGGCCTCGGCCAACCGGCCGAGCACATGCTGCGCTCGGCGCTGATCGCAACGCGGATCGCCGACCGCTTCGGGCTCAGCAGGACGCAGCGGGACTGCACCTATTACGCCACGCTGATCATGTGGATCGGCTGTCACGCCGATTCGCACGAATACGCGCAGTGGTTCGGCGATGACATCGCGGTGCGACACGACTCCTATCTGGTCGACTGGTCGGGGTTGCCCTATCAACGATTCCTGCTGAGCAACATCGCGCGCGGCGAGTCGCTGTTGCGTCGGATGAGCGTGATGGCGTCGTTGTTGGCCAACGCGCGCGGCCATTTCAGTCGACTTATCCACTCACACTGCACATCGGCGGGTCTGCTGGCGGACCAAATCGGGTTGAGCGCCGACGTCCAGACGGCGCTGGCGTTCGCCTTTGAGCGGTTCGACGGCGGCGGGCTGCCTTCCGGCGCAAGCGGAGACGCGATTCCCATCGAGATGCGCGTGGCTCAGCTCGCCGACATGCTGGAGGTCCACCAGCGGTCGTACGGCGTCGAGGGTGCGATCGCCATGGCCCGCGGCCGCAGGGGCGGCCAGTTCGACCCGCAGTTGGTCGATTTGGTCACCGCGGATGCCGAACAAATCCTGGCGGGCCCGCCGGCCGGCGATGTGTGGGCGGCGGCGTTGCGGGAAGCGCCCGACCGGAACATCCGACTGGACGAGGATGCGCTCGACGCGTTGCTCGTCGCGCTTGGCGACTTCGTCGACCTGAAATGCCCCTTCACCCTTGGCCATTCGCGGGCCGTCGCAACCCTGGCCGCCGACGCCGCGACCGCAGCCGGCCTCGAGGTCGACAATGTGGCTCTGATTCGACGCGCCGGACATGTGCACGACCTCGGCCGCATCGGGGTATCCAACCAAATCTGGTCCAAGCCAGGGCCGTTGAGCGCCGCGGAGTTCGAGCGGATGCGCCTGCACCCCTACATGACGGTGCGGATCCTCAGCCAAGTCGCGGGTCTGGAAAGGGTCGCCCAGTTGGCGGGCAACCACCACGAATGCGTGGACGGCAGCGGATACCCTCGCGGCCTGTCGGATACGGCGCTGCCGATGGCCGACCGCGTGCTCGCCGCCGCCGTCAGCTACCAGTCCGCGCTCGAGCCACGGCCCTATCGCGAGCCGCAGTCGCCCGACGCCGCGGCACGACGGCTGCGCGACCGCGTCAAGGCGGGTGCCCTCGACCCGGCGGCCGCCGAGGCGGTGCTCCGTGCGGCAGGCCATCGCGCCGAACGGTCGAACGTCCGCCCGGGCGGGCTGACCCCACGCGAAATCGAAGTGCTCTGCCTGGTCGCGCGGGGTGCTTCCAACAAGGAGATCGCGAAGACCCTGGTGATCAGCGAGAAGACCGCGCGCAACCACGTCGAGCGGACCTACGCCAAGATCGGTGTTTCCAACCGCATCGGTGCCAGCATGTATGCGCTCAAGCACGGTCTGGTCAACACCGTCACCTGACCGCATACACTGGCGTCGACGAAATACCCGGTACCGCTGTTCCCCGGGTGGGCCCACACCGAAGGTAGGGGAAATCGCCGCCATGACGGTTGCCGAGCCGACGGCCGAGGGCACGACGCAGAAAGCCGTGCACACCCGTGCGCTCATCATCGGGACCGGCTTCTCCGGGCTCGGGATGGGCATCGCACTGCAGAAGCAGGGCGTGGACTTTCTGATACTGGAGAAGGCCGACGACGTCGGTGGCACGTGGCGGGACAACTCCTACCCGGGCTGCGCGTGTGACGTCCCATCGCACCTGTACTCGTTCTCCTTCGAGCCGAAGGCGACGTGGAGCAAGCTGTTCTCCCCGCAACCGGAGATCTGGGACTACCTCAAGGGCGTCACCGAGAAGTACGGGCTGCGTCGCTATATCAGGTTCGACTCGCACGTCGACCGTGCGCACTGGGACGACTCCGAGTACCGCTGGCACGTGTTCACCACCGACGGGCAGGAATACGTCGCACAGTTCCTGATCTCGGGTGCGGGCGCATTGCACATCCCGTTGATTCCCGACATCGAAGGCAAGGACGAATTCCGCGGCGAGTCTTTCCATTCCGCGGAGTGGGACCATAGCGTCGACCTCACCGGCAAGCGTGTTGCGGTGATCGGAACCGGAGCCAGCGCCATCCAGATCGTGCCCGAGATCGTCAACGACACCAGCGAGCTTCAGCTCTATCAGCGCACGCCGCCGTGGGTTGTGCCGCGGCCCAACAAGAAGTTTCCGGATGGCCTCAAACGCGCATTCACCTACGTTCCTGGGCTGCGGCTGGCGGTGCGCAGCGGCATCTACTGGGGGCTGGAGGGCCTCGGTTTCGCGATGACGCGGCAGCCCGGGCTGTTGCGCGGGGTGGAACTGGTCGGGAAGTTGAACATCAGGCGCAGTGTCAAGGACAAGGAACTGCGCCGCAGGCTGACGCCGACGTATCGGGCCGGGTGCAAGCGAATCCTGTACTCGCCCAACTACTACCAGGGTGTTGCGAACCCGAAGACGCAACTGATCACCGACCGCATCGCCCGGATCACGCCCGACGGGATCGTCACCGCCGACGGCGCGGGACGCGAGGTCTCGCGGAATGTGGACGTGATCGTGTTCGCCACCGGATTCCACGTCACCGACTCCTACACCTATGTCGACATCAAGGGCGCGGGCGGGGAGGACCTGGTGGATCGGTGGAACCGCGAAGGCGTGGTGGCACATCGCGGCGTCGCCGTCGCGGACATGCCCAACCTGTTCTTCCTGCTGGGTCCCAACACCAGCCTGGGGCACACCTCTGTGGTCTTCATGATCGAGTCGCAGATCCGTTATGTGGCGCAGGCGATCGCCGCGGTGGATCACTACGACGCGCAGGCGTTGGCCCCGACGCGCAGCGCGCAGGACCGCGAGAACGCCGAACTGCAGGACGAGCTGGCCCGCTCGGTCTGGAACACGGGTGGTTGCCGCAGCTGGTACCTCGATGAGCACGGCGTCAACAGGACCTTGTGGAGCGGCATGACCTGGGAGTACTGGCGCGACACCCGCAAGCTGAAGCCGTCTGAGTTCAAATTCTTCGGAGTCGCTCAGCCCAGCGCACACTCGAGGCGAACAAGCCCGGCGACACGCTAGACACACGATGTTGTGTTGCCGGTGGTTGTCTCACCCCAGGGGTAGTGTCGGTGGCGGGCCACAGAACGGCCTTAGGCAACTCAAAATCCTGGTGAAGTGGGGTTCGGCGTGAGCGACATGAAACTCATCGACCGCGTATCGGCGATCAACTGGAACCGGCTGCAGGACGAGAAGGATGCCGAGGTCTGGGACCGGCTGACCGGCAATTTCTGGTTGCCGGAGAAGGTTCCGGTGTCCAATGACATCCCGTCGTGGGGGACGCTGACCCCCCACGAGAAGGAAATGACCATGCGGGTGTTCACCGGCCTCACGCTGCTGGACACCATTCAGGGCACGGTCGGCGCCGTCAGCCTGATCCCCGATGCGCTCACCCCGCACGAGGAGGCCGTCTACACCAACATCGCATTCATGGAGTCGGTGCACGCGCGCAGCTACAGCAATATCTTCTCCACGCTGTGCTCCACGGCGGAGATCGACGATGCCTTCCGCTGGTCGGAGGAGAACCCCAACCTGCAGCGCAAGGCCGAGATCGTCATGCAGTACTACAAGGGCGACGAGCCGCTCAAGCGCAAGGTGGCCTCGACGCTGTTGGAGAGCTTCCTGTTCTACTCCGGCTTCTACCTGCCGATGTACTGGTCGAGCCGGGCCAAGCTGACCAACACCGCCGACATGATCCGGCTGATCATCCGCGACGAGGCCGTGCACGGCTACTACATCGGCTACAAGTACCAGCGCGGGCTGGCGCTCGAGGAGCCCACCAGACAGCAGGAGATGAAGGACTACACCTACGAGCTGCTCTTCGAGCTCTACGACAACGAGGTGGAATACACCCAGGATCTCTACGACGAGGTCGGCCTCACCGAGGACGTCAAGAAGTTCCTGCGCTACAACGCGAACAAGGCGCTGATGAACCTCGGCTACGAGGCGCTGTTCCCGCGCGACGAGACCGACGTGAACCCGGCGATCCTGTCGGCACTGTCACCCAACGCCGACGAGAACCACGACTTCTTCTCCGGTTCGGGCTCGTCCTACGTGATCGGCAAGGCCGTCAACACCGAAGACGAGGACTGGGACTTCTAGACCCGCAGACCTCACGCGATTCGAGCGGCTTGCTGTTCGGCAATGGTCCTGACGGCGATCCGGGCCAAAACGGCGGCAAGGCAGTGCTTTCGGCAACGGCGGCAAGGACGCGACGGTGATCCCCAAGCCACCCATCCGGTGTTCTCAGCGAATTCTCAGGCTGGCCTAATAACGCACGACGTGCGTGCCAACTGTCGGGCCCGCGCGTGCGCTCTCACGTGTGCATAGCACCAATGAATGACTTGCTGGGACGCGATCATCCGTGGCTGCTTTGGGCGCAATTGCCGACATTCAGCAAACAGATTATTCGCTGTTAACCTTTGGAAAGCAGATTGCTGTCCGCCGGGATTTTGTTGACTCCACAACCTCATCGCCGTGCTGGGGTTTGGGCGCAACAGCGGTTGCTGGCAGAAAGGCGCCATTACTACATCCGGTACAAACGGCGACCACTCTTGCCGCCACTCCGCCATACCTACCTGCACGTTCTTGTAAAACCGCTGTTAAGGGGATCGTGCGTTATGTGATTCGGCAAGCCGCGCTCAATTTTCGCCACCTTGATCGAGTACTCGAGTGGTGATTGAGCCGTATCTGACGCCGCCGAAAAAATTGGCTTCGATTTCCTGCGATTTGGCTCACAAGTCGGAGAGCAAAGTCATAGATTGAAGCCGGTCCTTATCTCAGCCAGGACGCAGCCAGACCTGCCTCTGGCAGGCAGGAAACTACCAAAAGGGGGTCTACCGTGTCCAAACAGCGCAAGACCGGGTCGCGCACGTCGGGAGTGGCGGCTTGCCAATATGTAACTACGGGGGTCACGGGCGCAGCGATGGTCGGGATCGGCGTCCTGCTGGCCGTTCCTCCGGGCGCGCCGGCGCCGACCACTGCGGAAGTGCAACTGGCATCGACCGAGTCGATGTTCCCGCTGGCGCCGCCCGATTGCTTGCCGAGCCTGGCAGACTGCGGAGATGTGGTCGGGGACGAGTCGCTCGCGCCCACAGCGCTGCTCGGGGCGTCCCTCGGCATAGACACCAACGCGATCTTTTTTGGCGCCATCGGTCACGGTGGTTGGCTGATCGGCGACGGCCTCTCCTGGGACGAAATCGACCCGGACTGCACCGAGCTCTGCAACGGTGGCAACGGCGGGCTCATTGGGGGCTCCGGCGGCGACGGCGCCTTCGGCGGCACCGGCGGCAACGCCGGTTTCTTCTGGGGTAGCGGCGGCGATGGCGGCGACGGCCTAAATGCCGTCTACGGCGATGACCCCGACACAACCGAAGTTGTGATCGTGCGGCTTCAAGCCGCGACCCCAGGCGGCAACGGCGGTAGCGCCGGGCTGTTCGGTAACGGCGGTCCCGGCGGCGACGGCGGCTGGGACATTAACGACACTGGTGTTGTTCGTGACGCCAACGGCGGTATCGGCGGTGACGGCGGCAGAGGCGGTTGGCTCTGGGGCGACGGCGGCACCGGCGGCACCGGCGGCGACGCATCTCTCCTATTCGAATCTGACGAACCCCTGGCCCTGGGCTTGGCCACCGGCGGTAACGGCGGCCAAGGTGGCGACTCCGGCCTCTTCCTCGGTAACGGCGGTGACGGCGGCGGGGGTGGCGTCGCCGTATCCCTCGAAATAGGGGGACTGGGAGGCGCCCAAGGCGGTCACGGCGGTGGCGCTGGCGATGGCGCCTTGCTCATCGGCGACGGCGGCTTCGGTGGCGACGGCGGCTACGCAGATGCACCCGACGGGACGGCCAACGGCGGCTTTGGCGGCCTCGGCGGAGACGCGACCGTCGGCGACAGCGGCGACGGCGGATTCGGCGGCTGGGGCTACACCGAAACGGGAACCGCCGTGGGCGGCCCTGGCGGCGACGGCGGTAACACAACGGTCCTCGGCCACGGCGGCGAGGGCGGCGTCGGCGGCAGTGCGGTCGTGGAGAACAACGGGGACGGGGACGCCACGGGCGGCGTCGGCGGCGAAGGTGGTTTCAGTGGCTTCTTCAGTGACGGCGGCGCTGGTGGCGCCGGCGGCGACGCCTTCAGCAGTGCCGGCGAAGGGACTGATCTCCCAGACGGAGATGGGATCGGAAACTTCACCGGCGGCGGCGGCGGCTTGGGTGGCAGTGGCGGATTCTTCGGTAACGGCAGCACCGGCGGCGCTGGCGGCGACGCGTTCACGAATGGAGATGGAAAATCAACGGGCGGCACCGGCGGCAATGGCGGCGTTGGCCCAGTCCTCGGTAGTGGCGGCACCGGCGGCCCTGGCGGCGATGCCACCACCTCCGACGGCACCTCCGAGGGCGACGCTGGCGGGGAACCCGACGGCAGCACCGGCGGCGACGGCGGCGCTGGCGGCTCCTCCGATGCCACCTAGACGTCGAAGCTGACGTTTAACGCTCGTTGAGAAAGCGATGCGGGCGTCGACTGCATGGCAGCCGGCGCCCGCACTCGCCTGCCTCGCCGCCTCGTGGATGGAAGACAGCTCCCAACTGATGCGCGTCGCGATTGGCGTGAATGCAATGGTCGTGTCGGTTCTCGCGCGGGCCAGTGTCCTGGTTACGGACAAAGTCACGGCCGTGACGTGAGAGCATCACCCCTGCAAGGACTCCGCTCGCTATTTCAGCTCGGCCACCCCGAACGACGCGGTGCAGTGTGACATCGATGTTACCTGGGCCAGCCCGTCGTCCGTGCTCATCGAGATCCCCGGAGTGCTGCGCTGGACCGTCGACCTGCAGGCAACCGCGTCCACTCGGCTCATGCGCATGCTCGGCGAGCGGCTGTCCGACTCAGCGTGGGCAGACCCGACGGTCCTCAAGCGGCTGAGCCGGGTGGCCACGCGAACGCTCGGCGTGGGTGACGTCCGGCTGACGGGCCGCGCTCCCAACGGGCAGTGCTACATGATCGCGCCGAAGCAGTTGTCGGTCGTCGCCGATTCGCACGCGGTGCTGGGCGGCCGGGACCTCGGCCCCAGCGGGCCTTTGCTCCGACAGGCGCGCCTCGGCGACTTCCGCATGCCCCAGCGCGGAATCGGCATGGTCGGATCGGGTCACTTCGAGACTTTCGATCCCGACCGGCACATGTCCTCCGAGCGCGCGATTTCGTTCGCCTGATCACCGCCATTGGCGCCGTCGGCCGAGACGGTTAACCCGAGAACCGGAATTACCCGGTACCGGCGTTCCCAGGAAAGGTCTGATTCATGACGGTTGCCGAGCAAACGGCCGAGAAGATCGGCGTCAAGCCGGTGCACACCCGCGCGCTGATCATCGGCTCGGGCTTCTCCGGGCTGGGGATGGGGATCGCGCTTGAGAAGCAGGGCGTGGACTTCCTGATCCTGGAGAAGGCGGACGAGATTGGCGGCACCTGGCGCGACAACAGCTACCCAGGGTGCGCGTGCGATGTGCCGTCGCACCTGTACTCGTTCTCGTTCGAACCCAAAGCGACGTGGAGCAAGCTGTTCTCGCCGCAGCCGGAGATCTTCGACTACCTCAAGGGCGTCGCCGAAAAGTACGGCCTGCGCCGCTACATCAGATTCAACTCGCGTGCGCGCGACGTGGCCCACCAAGACTTGGTTTAGGGCCGAGGATGCCCGTTCGGGCATAGGGTCGGCGTGGGGGTGATCCACTTCCCGGCCGTGTCTGTACCAGCTCGCCCAGCACAGCACGCTGCGGCGCCGTATGCGTTCAGCTACATATCCAGCCGACGACCCGGCAGCCGGGGCCGTATTGACTGCATGCGATTAGTGCCCTGTTCTGCGCGCCGGTGCTGCTGCGGTCCCGGCCCAATGCCCAGGACGCGTTAGATGCTTGGGCGACCGCGCCGCACGCGTTGGTGAAGTTCACGACTGCCCGGCAATCGCGTGCATTGCACAGGCGGACGGCCGTCTGTTCGGCCGCGATAGCCGAGTTGAGGCCCTTCGAGTAGCCCACCCTGCCGGTATCCGGTGAGATTGCGATCGCTCCCCACCCCAAGGCTCCGGCAGTCGGTGCTGTAATTCCCGTACCTCCGAACAAGCCGGCGGCCACCAGCAAGACCGCAAGCAGACGCCGGAGAGCCACCCGCATGAGAGCGGATCCTATTCGCCCCGGGCTTTGCTGAGCAGACAGACACGCCGAAGACGGGACTTCTAGCTTCCGTTCATTCTGAGCACGCCTTACGCCGCTTGTAGCAGCGGCACGTCCGTCGCTACGTCGCTGACGACTCTGGTGTGCCCATTGCGGCCCGCCGCTCTTCCTCTGAGAAAGAAGCGGACCTGCCTGCACGCGTTGACCTGACCATCTCCCTGGCCGACCGCATCGCCCCAACGGTGGTGGCGTAGTTGGAGTCGTCGTAGGTGATCGAGTCCCCTGCGGCGAAGCCCATACGCGCGCCGACCTCGATGGCGTCCATGTTGGCCCCGAGGAAAATGAACTTCCAGTTCCACTCGTCCTGTTGTTGCTTGGTCAGCCGCTGCACGGCGTCCCAGCTCCACTCGTGACTGGAGTTCTCCATGCCGTCGGTCATGATGAGGCAGATGACGTGGCCGGGGCGTTCGCCTCGGGCAGTCTGGACAGCTGCTCACCGATCTCGGTGACGAATCTGCCTGTGGCATCGAGCAGCGCGGTCATGCCGCGTGGCTCGACGACGAACTCCGGCACATCGCCGATATCGGTGACCGAGTACACCACCTCATAGACGGTGTCGAACTGCGCCAGTGTCACCTGGCACTGGCCGGGCTGCTGACGTTGCTCATTGATGAGCTCACGCCAGCCGTCCTCGGTCGCGATTTTTCGAGGTCTGCATCGAGCCGGACCGGTCGAGCAGGGCAGCAATCAGGGTCTTGTTGGGGTCGGTCATCGGATGCCTTTCTTGGCGCGCGGGTGACCGCCACCGGACTAGTTCCGGCGGAGATCAACAATTCTGTTTCCGGCGTTCTGTCGCGAATCGGTGCCTGGCCGCCGATGTCCCGGCCTGCCCTGTGCTCGATTTCGCCACCGGCATCGCGGGATTTGACCCCTCGATGATCAGTACGGGCCGCGCCAGACGAGGACGGCCACGTAACCCCATTTTACCTCGCCACCAGCGATAATGCACTGAAAAGCCCCGATTTCCGGCTCCGATCACCGGCCTTTATTGCCAGGTTTCGCACGCGGTGGGTGATCGACGCGGTGGTCGATGAACGCGCGGTGAATGCGCGAGAAACTGTGCAAACTCACCATGGCGTGCGCGCCCCGCAGGCATGAGACTTAACGGCGTGCCCACCACGTCCCTGTTTCAGTCGATCCTGCAATGGCTACGCGCCGGCTACCCCGAGGGTGTGCCCGGCGCCGACCGGATCCCACTGTTGGCGCTGCTGCGCGCCACGCCGCTGACCGAAGACCAGATCAAAGAGGTCGTGCGTCACCTCACCTCCGAGGACGGGACCGCGCTGGCCGACGGCGAGATCACCCGCGACGAGATCGCGGAGTTCATCCAGGACGTCACCCATCACGACGCCGGTCCGGAGAACATTCAGCGGGTGGCCGCGAAGCTCGCGGCCGCGGGATGGCCGCTGGCAGGCATCGAAGACTTGGGCTCGTAATCGAGGGCTCAGAGGCTGGGCGCACGAAAGGCGCCGTTGAACGAGATCCGTTCATAGCGGACCAATCCGGCCTGCTGGTAGGGATCCCCGTCGATGATGTCCTGCGCATCCTCGACACTGATGTCGCCGGTGATCAGGACGCCACCCTTCAGCGGTTCCTGCCGACCCGCGAGGATGATCCGGCCCGCCTCGACCTCGCCCTTCAACCATTCGAGGTGCGCGGGGCGGGTCTGCTCGATGACGTCGAGCGGCTGCACATACTCCAGCGTGAGGATATGAAACACGTAGGCAAATCTAGTTGATCGGGGCGTTGACCCAGCGCAGGTCCGCCAGCACACCGCGGGCGGCCACGATGCCCTCGCCGGTCTGCCACACCTCGTTGTTGACGATGAAGACCCGGTTGTCCTTGGCGGCCGACAGCTTGCGCCACGCGTCGCTGCCCATGACCTCGCCCGCGCGGTCCTTGGCGGCCTGCGACGCGAAGGAGACATACACGATGTCGCCGTCGGCGATCGAGAAGTCGGCGGAGTTCTCCAGGTCCGCCTCGGTGGTGCCGATCTCGACATACGGCTTGTCGGTAAAGCGTTGTGCGGCTGGGCGATCCACACCGACATCGGCCAGCACGCTGCCGGGGAAGCTGCTGGGGCCGGATACCCGCATCGTGGTGTCGGTGAACTGCACCACCGAAGCCTGGAAATGAGCGGCGTCGTTCTCGGCGCCGGTCTTATCGGCGGCCGCAGCGAAGTCCTCGATCAATCCCTGCGTGGCTTCGCCGCGCCCGGTCGCCGCGCCGACCGTTCGCAGGTTGTCCTCCCACGCTGCGCCGGGTGCGCCGGAGAAGACCGTCGGGGCGATGGCCGACAGCGCCGGGAAGGCGTCGGGAGTCAGGCCTTCTGACCCCAGGATCAGATCCGGCGCCGCGGCCCGGATCGCCTCGAGGTCGGGTGCGCTGCGGGTGCCCACCGCGGGTAGGTCGTGCACGACGGTGCCGAGATACGACGGCTGGCTGTCCGAGCCGTCGGGCAGAGCGGCGCCGACGATGCGCGACTGCAGACCCAGCGCGCAGAGTGCGTCGAGCTGGTCGCCGGAAAGCACGACGATGCGTTGCGGGTCCTCGCGCACGACGGTGCCACCCGCTGCGTGGTGTACTTCACGGTCACCGCCACCCGGATCGGCCGGCAGCGGGTCGGGCGCGCAGGACTCGTCGGGCCTGCGCTGATTGCCCAGCACTCCGGCGCCGGCGATCCTGGTGGTGCTGGTGATCACCGTCGGCTCATCCGGCGACGGTTCACCGCCTTGGTTGCCGCAGCCGCCGATCGCGGTGACCACAACGGCGGTCAGCAGCGCCCCCGCTGCTGCGACGACACCGGGGCGGATGAGCACGTGGCCGACGGTAACATCCGTGCACGTCGTGACTGGTCAACCGGCGAGCGGGAGATACCGCAAAATCCAATACGACGGTTTGTAGGACCCATGCCGACAGAGGGGCCGTCGGGAGATAGGATTCGAACGACAGCAGTGCGGGCGTGCCCGCATCAACGTTTGGAGGACGTCTTGGTAGCCGAAGCGCCCCCGGTCGGAGAACTCGAGGCCCGTCGTCCGTTCCCGGCGCGGCTCGGCCCTAAGGGGAGTCTGGTCTACAAGCTGGTGACCACCACCGATCACAAGCTGATCGGCATCATGTACTGCGTCGCCTGCTTCATCTTCTTCTTCATCGGCGGGCTGATGGCGCTGTTCATACGCACCGAGCTCTCGATGCCCGGGCTGCAGTTCCTGTCCAACGAGCAGTTCAACCAGCTGTTCACCATGCACGGCACGGCGATGCTGCTGTTCTACGCCACTCCCATCGTGTTCGGGTTCGCCAACCTCGTGCTGCCGCTGCAGATCGGCGCCCCAGACGTGGCGTTCCCGCGTCTGAACGCCCTGTCGTTCTGGTTGTTCCTGTTCGGGGCGACGATCGCGCTGGCCGGCTTCATCACCCCCGGCGGCGCCGCCGACTTCGGCTGGACCGCATACTCGCCGCTGACCGACGCCATCCACTCGCCGGGCACCGGTGGTGACCTGTGGATCCTGGGCCTGGCCGTCGGTGGCCTGGGCACCATCCTCGGCGGCGTCAACATGATCACCACCGTGGTGTGCATGCGCGCCCCGGGCATGACGATGTTCCGGATGCCGATCTTCACCTGGAACATCATGGTCACCAGCATCCTGGTGATCATGGTGTTCCCGCTGCTGACCGCGGCGCTGTTCGGGCTGGCCGCCGACCGTCACCTCGGTGCCCACATCTACGACCCGGCCAACGGCGGGGTGTTGTTGTGGCAGCACCTGTTCTGGTTCTTCGGCCACCCAGAGGTGTACATCATCGCGCTGCCGTTCTTCGGCATCATCAGCGAGGTGATCCCCGTCTTCAGCCGTAAGCCGATCTTCGGCTACACCACGCTGATCTACGCGACGCTGTCGATCGCCGCACTGTCGATGGCGGTATGGGCTCACCACATGTACGCGACGGGTGCCGTGCTGCTGCCGTTCTTCAGCTTCATGACCTTCCTGATCGCGGTGCCCACCGGTATCAAGTTCTTCAACTGGATAGGCACGATGTGGAAGGGCCAGTTGTCATTTGAAACACCGATGCTGTTCTCGGTGGGCTTCCTGGTGACCTTCCTGCTCGGTGGCCTGTCCGGCGTGCTGCTGGCCAGCCCGCCGCTGGACTTCCACGTCACCGACAGCTACTTCGTGGTCGCACACTTCCACTACGTACTGTTCGGCACGATCGTGTTCGCCACCTATGCGGGCATCTACTTCTGGTTCCCGAAGATGACCGGCCGGCTGCTCGGCGAGCGGCTGGGCAAGCTGCACTTCTGGCTGACGTTCATCGGTTTCCACACCACATTCCTGGTGCAGCACTGGGTCGGCGACGAAGGCATGCCACGCCGGTACGCCGACTACCTGCCCACCGACGGGTTCACCACGCTGAACGTCGTCTCCACGATCGGCGCGTTCATTCTGGGCATCTCGACCATCCCGTTCACCTGGAACGTGTTCAAGAGCTGGCGCTACGGCGAGCCGGTCACCGTCGACGACCCGTGGGGTTACGGCAACTCACTCGAATGGGCCACCAGCTGCCCGCCGCCGCGGCACAACTTCACCGAGCTGCCCCGAATTCGTTCGGAGCGACCGGCGTTCGAGTTGCACTACCCGCACATGGTGGACCGGATGCGAGCCGAGGCGCACATCGGGCGCAGCCACGGCCCGGCAGACGGTGACATCACTCGGCTAGACGACGAGAACGTCCGAACCTGATGACCGCGCGCGGCGTTAAACGGGGGTGAGCACGCCGCCCAAGGTGTCGGTTCTGATCACCGTCACCGGAGTCGACCAACCGGGCGTGACTTCTGCGCTTTTCGAAGTCCTTTCGCGACACAAGGTTGAGTTGCTCAACGTCGAACAGGTCGTCATCCGCGGCCGGCTGACATTGGGTGTGCTGGTATCGGGCTCTGCGGAGGTGGCCGGGGGTCCCCAACTGCGTGACGAGGTCGAGAACGCCATACACGGCGTCGGCCTCGATGTGACGATCGAGCGCAGCGACGAAATGCCGGTGATGCGCGAGCCGTCCACCCACACCATCGTCGTGCTGGGCAGGCCGATCACGGCCGAGGCATTCGGCGTGGTGGCCCGGGAGGTCGCCGCATACGGTGTCAACATCGACTTCATTCGCGGCGTCTCCGACTATCCGGTGACGGGACTGGAACTTCGGGTCTCGGTCCCACCCGGCGGTGTCTACACACAGCTGCAAACGACGTTGGCGCGGGTGGCCGTCGAAGAAGGTGTGGACATCGCGCTGGAGGACTACAGCCTGTCGCGGCGAGCCAAGCGGCTGATCGTGTTCGACGTCGACTCCACGTTGATCCAGGGCGAGGTCATCGAGATGCTGGCCCACCGGGTGGGCGCGCACGCGGCCGTCGCGGAGATCACCGAGGCCGCCATGCGCGGTGAACTGGATTTCGCCGAGTCGCTCAATCGTCGCGTGGCGACACTGGCCGGACTTCCGGCCGAGGTGCTCGAGGAGGTCGGAGAGCAGATCGAGCTGACGCCAGGAGCACGCACCACGTTGCGGACGTTGCGGCGCTTGGGATTTCACTGTGGCATCGTGTCGGGCGGATTCCGTCAGGTCATCGAGCCGCTTGCCCACGAGCTGAAGATGGACTTCGTGGCGGCCAACCAACTCGAGATCGTCGACGGCAAGCTGACCGGCAGGCTGATCGGGCCGATCATCGACCGGGCTGGAAAGGCCAAGGCGCTGAGGGACTTTGCGCAACAGGCCGGGGTGCCGATGGCGCAGACGGTCGCCGTCGGCGACGGCGCCAACGACATCGACATGCTGGCCGCCGCGGGCCTTGGGGTGGCGTTCAACGCCAAACCCGCGCTGCGTGAGGTGGCCGACGCGTCGCTGAGCCATCCGTATCTGGACACCGTGCTGTTCATCCTCGGTATCACCCGCGGCGAGATCGAAGCGGCCGATTCCTCCGACGGGACGTTCCGCCGGGTCGATATCCCCGACGACTAATCCTTCACACCAGCCTCATGAACCCCTGCCGGCCTTGGCTTGCCATTGCCCGGCTTTGAGCGACAAAGTCGCTGATGGTTAGCCGATGTCATCTTCAAGCGACAAAGTCGCTCGAAGGCGGGCAGACTGTTGGTCGCCGAAGTCGAGACTGGTGTGACGCCTGAGAACGGGGCTAGACGACGACCGTGGTCGGTTCCGGCGGGGTGGACCCGGTGACGCTGTGCCACGCTCGGGCCAGCAGTTCGATGGCCGACGAAAGCTGCTCCTCGGGCAGCGCGTAGGGCACCCGCACGAAGCGCTCCAGCGTCCCGTCGACGCCGAACCGCGGACCCGCGGGCAGGTCCAGGCCGAGGCGCGAGGCGGCCGCAGCCAGCGCGGTGCTCATCGGCGCGGGCAAGCGGACCCAGAGGGACATCCCGCCGACGCCGGGCCCGGGTTGCCAGTCGGGTAGGTGGCGGTTCAGAAGCGACAGCAAGTATGCGCGTCGGTCGCGAAGGATTTCGCGTCGCTCCGGCAACAGTTCGTCGCGCTGTGCGAGAAGCCTTGCGGCGGTGAACTGTTCGAGAATCGGGGTGCCCATGTCGATCAACGGCCGCAGGGCCGCGATGGTGGCGATGGTGGCGCGCTCGGCACGGATCCAGCCGACCCGTAGGCCACCCCAGAACGACTTCGACATGGAGCCGACAGTCAGTACCAGGTCTCGTCGTGTCGTCATCGCCGCGGCCATCGGCGCGGGCACCGGTTCGTCCAGCCACATGTCGAGAATGGTTTCGTCGATGATGGTGCGCGTCCTGGTCTCGGTGATGATGCCCGCCAACTTTTTTCGGTCCTGTGCTGGCATCGTCAGACCGGTGGGATTCTGGTTGTCCGGGATCAGGTATGCCAGGCTCGGCGACAGTTGGTGCACCGCAGCAGCAAGTGCGTCGAGCTCCCAGCCGTCCTCGGTCATCGCCACCGGAACGGGCCGCGCGCCTGCGGTGGTGATCGCCGACAGCGCACCATGATAGGTGGGCTGTTCCACCAGCACACGGTCGCCGGGCTGCAGGTAGGTCGTGAGAATCAGCCCGATGGCATGTAGCGCGCCGGTGGTCACCAGCACCTCGTCGGGTTCTGTGGGAAGTCCACGCTCACAATATCTTTCGGCAACGGCTTCCCGCAGGGCAGGGACGCCGACGAGTTCGTGGCCGGGCTCATGCAGGTATGGCGTCACGTCGTGGGTCGCCTCGACGAACGCCTCACTCACCGCGGCGGCCGGGGCGGACAACGCGGCAGCCGCCAGGCTCATCGTCGGCGCTGCGGGTTCGGTCCGGGTGGCCGGCGCGAGCGGCAGGGCAGTGGTGCTGCGAGCGCCGCGGCGTGCGTTGAGGTAGCCATCGTCGCGCAGTTGCGCGTATGCGGCCGTCACGGTGGTGCGGGAAACTCGCACGGCGTCGGCCAGCGCACGCTCGCTGGGCAACCGGGCGCCGACGGGCAGACGTCCGTCGACGATCAGCAGCCGGATCGCGTCGGCCAAGGCCCTGATAGGCCGGCCCGCTTCGACTGGACGTGCGCCAGTTGCCGAGCTCGCGGGCCAAGAGGTCCACATCGAGCGCCCGAGCGGCCATTTCTACCGTCATTTGCAAGCCAGTATGGACTGACTGGCTATTGAATGGCAAGCCAGTTGGCTGAAATATCGGGGCATGAGCACAAATTGGACATCTCGATTGGCCCGGCCGTTGGGCGAGATTCTTCAAGCCGGCGGAGCAGATCCCCCTTGAGTTTCTCGACCGCGACGCCGAACGGGTGCGCCACGAGCTCGAGCTGATACGGATTCGCTTCCCGCACCATGCCTAACGCCCCGTTGCGAGGCGGCGCACTGCTGCTCGGGCTGACCGGCTACGGCTTCTCGATGGCGATGATGGTGCGCGCCGAGCTCGGGCTCGACCCGTGGGATGTGTTCCATCAGGGACTGGCGCTGAGGACTCCGATGACGATCGGCATCGCGTCGGCCGTCGTCGGTGTGGCGGTGCTGCTGGCGTGGATTCCGCTGCGCAATCGCCCCGGCATCGGCACCGTCGCCAACGTCGTCGTCATCGCAGTGACCGTCGACGCCGGAATGGCGATACTGCCGACGCCGACCGCGCTTCCGGTGCGCATCGCGATGATGGTCGGCGCGGTCGTGCTCAACGCGATCAGCACGGTGCTCTACATCGGCGCCGGCCTGGGCCCCGGCCCGCGCGACGGGCTGATGACCGGGCTGGTGGTGCGCACCGGCCTGTCGGTGCGGCTGATTCGGACGTCCATCGAGGCCGCGGTGCTGGCGGTCGGATGGCTGCTCGGCGGGACCGTCGGCGTCGGCACCGTGCTGTACGCGTTCGGGATCGGCCCGCTGGTCCAGTTCTTCGTGAGGGTCACGCCGCAAAGGGTGCTGGCGCACAGCGGCTGGGCTCCCATCGCGACCGCCAGCGATTTGGGCGTGGAAACCGGCGCGCAGGCGCACCCGAGCACGCCGAAATCGCATCACTACGATGGGCGAGTGCCCGACTCCGGAGGAGATAGCAGCCGACCCCGACCTGCTGATCGACTTCGCCAGGGTGACGCTGCGGCGCGGTGGCCAGGTTCTCGTCGGGCCGGTCACCTGGTCGGTCGAACTCGACGAACGCTGGGTGGTCATCGGTCCGAACGGTGCCGGTAAGACGTCGCTGCTGCGCATCGCCGCCGCCATGGAGCATCCGTCGTCGGGCACGGCACTAGTGCTCGGCGAACGGCTGGGCCGGGTCGACATGTCCGAACTCCGTGCGCGCGTCGGGCTGAGCAGCTCGGCGCTGTCCCAGAGCGTGCCCGAGGGGGAAGTGGTGCGCGACCTCGTCGTGTCGGCCGGCTACGCGGTGCTGGGCCGCTGGCGGGAGAGATACGAGGACGTCGACTACGACCAGGCCATCGACATGCTGGAAAGCGTCGGCGCCGAGCACCTGGCCGAGCGCACCTACGAGACGCTGTCGGAGGGCGAACGCAAGCGCGTGCTGATCGCCCGCTCCTTGATGACCGATCCGGAGCTGCTGCTGCTCGACGAGCCGGCGGCCGGACTGGACCTCGGCGGCCGCGAGGAGCTGGTGGCGCGGCTGGCCGACCTCGCCGCCGACCCCGACTCCCCGGCCATCGTGCTGGTCACCCACCACGTCGAGGAGATCCCGCAGGGGTTCAGCCATGCGCTGATCCTGTCGGAGGGCCGTGTGGTCGACGCCGGGCTGCTGGCCGACGTGCTGACCGCCGAGAACCTGTCGAAGGCGTTCGGCCAGTCCATCGCGCTCGACGTCATCGACGGCCGCTATTTCGCCCGTCGCACCAGAAGCCGAGCGGCGCACAGGAGGCGTTGATGTCTGAAGAGCCCCTCGTCCCACGGCCCGCCGCGACGGTGATGTTGGTCCGTGACACACCCGACGGCATCAAGGTGTTCCTGATGCGGCGCCACTCCGAGATGGAATTCGTCGGGGGCGTGATGGTGTTTCCCGGCGGCGGCGTCGACGACCGCGACCGCAACGCCGACATCGCGTGGTTCGGCCCCGAAACGTCGTGGTGGGCGGACCGGTTCGGTGTCGAGCCGACCTGGCCGAGGCACTTGTCTGTGCGCGCGGCCCGGGAGACGTTCGAGGAGTGCGGGGTGCTGTTCGCCGGGGCCGCCGACGATCCGGACCTGCTCGTCGACGACGCGTCGGTGTACCGCGACGCACGGGCGGCGCTGGCAGAGCAAGTAGCTGTCGTTCGCCGAGTTCCTGCGAGCGCGAGAATCTGATGCTGCGCGCCGACCTGCTGCGGCCGTGGGCGAACTGGGTGACCCCCAAGGAGGAGCGCACCCGCCGCTACGACACCTACTTCTTCGTCGGTGCGCTTCCGGAGGGTCAGCGCGCCGACGGCGAGAACACCGAAACCGACCAGGCGGGCTGGATCACTCCCGAGGCCGCCCTCGACGACTTCACGGCTGGGCCGCAGCTTCCTTGCTGCCGCCGACCTGGACGCAACTCGACTCGTTGGCCGGCCGCACGGTCGCCGAAGTGCTGGCCGTCGAACGCAAGATCGTCGCCGTGCAGCCGCACCTGACCGGCACCGACGGCAACTGGGAGTTCGAGTTCTTCGACGGCGAGCGCTACAACGAGGCGCACCTGGCGGGACGATCCCGCGCATGAGCGAGTTCGTCAGCATCCACACCATCGACGAGCACCCGGGCATCGCCACCCTGCTGCTGTCGCGACCGCCGACAAACGCGCTGACCCGTCAGGTGTACCGCGAGATCGTCGACGCGGCTGCCGAACTCGGGACGCGTGACGACGTCGCGCGCCGTGATCGTGTTCGGTGGCCACGAGATCTTCTCCGCCGGCGACGACATGACGGTGCTGCAGCACCCTGAACGCGAGGAGGCGGCGACGGCGATGCAGGTCGGCCGGACCGCCGTCGACGCCATCGCGGCGATCCCGAAGCCGACCGTCGCCGCCATCACCGGGTACGCGCTGGGCGGCGGGCTGACACTCTCGCTGGCCGCCGACTGGCGAGTGGCCGGCGACAACGTCAGGTTCGGGGCGACGGAGATCCTGGCCGGCCTGGTGCCCGCGGTGGAACGGCGCGGCTGGCGCGCGCTGTCGGCCTCAGCCAAGGCCAAGGACATGGTGTTCAGTGGCCGGTTCATCGACGCCAAGGAGGCCCTGGCGCTCGGCCTGATCGACGAGATGGTGGCCCCCGACGCCGTGTACGACGCGGCGCTGGCGTGGGCACAACGATTCGTCGAGCATCCGTCGCAGGTACTGGCTGCGGCCAAGGCATCGTTCGACGTTTAGGCTGCCCTGTTATGAGCTCGAGGAAACCGACACTGTCACTGAGTCACCGATCCCGGCTCCGGTCCCAAACCCTCACGCGACAGCGGAACAGGTGGAGGCGGCCCGCCACGACTCCAAGCTCGCCCAGGTGCTCTACCACGACTGGGAGGCCGAGTCGTACGACGACAAGTGGTCGATCTCCTACGACAAGCGATGCGTCGACTACGCCCGCGATCTGTTCGACGCGACCGTGCCCGAAGAGGAGCTGCGCGACCTGCCCTACGACCGCGCGCTGGAGCTGGGCTGCGGTAGCGGGTTCTTTCTGCTCAACCTGATCCAGGCCGGGGTAGCCCGCCGCGGCTCGGTGACCGACCTGTCGCCGGGGATGGTCAAGGTGGCCACGCGCAACGGCGAGAACCTGGGCCTCGAGATCGACGGACGGGTCGCCGATGCCGAGGGCATCCCGTATGACGACGACACGTTCGACCTCGTCGTCGGTCACGCCGTGTTGCATCACATCCCCGACGTCGAGCTGTCGCTGCGAGAGGTCGTGCGGGTGCTCAAGCCCGGCGGCCGATTCGTCTTCGCGGGCGAGCCGAGCAACGCGGTGACGACCTATGCGCGCCCGTTGTCGACGCTGACGTGGCGGGCGGTCACGAACGTGCACGAGGCTGCCCGGGCTGTCCGGCTGGCGGCGCCCGCAGTCCGAACTCGACGAGTCGTCGCGCGCGGCCGCACTGGAAGCGATCGTCGACCTGCACACCTTCGCTCCCGGCGACTTGGAGCGCATGGCACGCAGCGCCGGCGCCGTCGACGTCTCACCACCACGACCGAGTTCACCGCCGCGATGCTCGGCTGGCCACTGCGCACCCTCGAGGCCGCGGTGCCGCCCGGCCGATTCGGTTGGGGCTACGCCAAGTTCGCGTTCAACAGCTGGACGACGCTGAGCTGGGTGGACGACAACCTGTGGCGTCGCGTGGTTCCCAAGAGGCTGGTTCTACAACGTGATGGTGACCGGGGTTAAGCCGTCGTAGATTTCCGACTCGACGACGTCGCGTATCTGCGCAGCGACGCGGGCAGCCAAGCGCTACGCGACGTCGACGGCCTACCGGCTGACGGAGACGACGCGGTCACCGACATCGATTCGATACGTAAGCATTTCGGTGAGCGGTCGCCGTTCTCGTGGAGACCGTGCTGTTGCGCCGAAGGGCGACAACTAAGTTCGACGACCCGTCGGACTGGTTGTTCACCGACGACGCACTGCAACAGGCGACCGCCCAACCGGTGGCCGAGCATCGGGCCCGACGGCTGGCCGGTGCCACCGTGCACGACGTGACCTGCTCGATCGGCACGGAGCTTGCGGCACTGCGCAACTCGGCCGCCTACGCCGTCGGCAGCGACATCGACCCGGTCCGGCTCGCGATGGCACGGCACAACGTGGGCGACATGCAACTGTGCCGCGCCGACGCATTGCGACCCGTCACCCGCGACGCGGTCGTGCTCGCCGACCCCGCCCGCAGGCAGTCCGGGCGACGACGGTTCGACCCGCTTGACTACACCCCGCCGCTGGATCGGCTGCTCGACGTCTATTGCGACCGTGACCTCGTCGTAAAATGCGCGCCCGGAATCGATTTCGACGAGCTGGATCGGCTCGGCTTCAGCGGTGAGATCGAGGTCACGTCGCTCGACGGCAGCGTGCGCGAAGCGTGTCTGTGGTCGTCGGGCCTGGCGGAGGTCGGCGTCAGCCGTCGTGCCACCCTGCTGGACGGGCCCGAGCAGATCACCGACGCGGAACCCGACGACTGCCCGGTGGCACCCGCGGGCCGATGGATCATCGATCCCGACGGCGCGGTGGTGCGTGCCGGACTGGTCCGCCACTACGCCGCCAGGCACGGGCTCTGGCAGCTCGACCCCGACATCGCATACCTGTCGGGCGACAGGCTGCCCGACGGTGTGCGCGGCTTCGAGGTGCTCGACGAACTCGGCTTCAGCGAGAAGCGGCTGCGTCAGGCCCTGTCGGCACGGGACGCGGGAGCGGTCGAGATTCTGGTTCGCGGCGTCGACGTCGACCCCGACGCGCTCCGTCGGCGGCTGCGGTTGCGTGGCTCACAGCAGGTGTCCGTGGTGATCACCCGATTGGGCTCCGGCACGGCAAGTCGGGCAACGGCATTCATCTGCCGACCGTCGCGATGATGTCTACGACGGTTTCTGTCGCCTGTATTGTGACGTCGGCGGCTACGGTGCCGCTCTGGCTCGAAGAGGATTTCATCGATGCGTACTCCCTTGTCGGTTCTCGCTGCGACTGTGGCCGTGCTTGTCGGCTTTTTCGGCGTTGCCGCTGCGGTGCCGGCGTCGGCCGCACCGCCGAAGTGCTCCGATCTCAATGGAACCCTCGCCGGGCAGAGCTGCGTGATACAGGGCGGTGACGCCGGGTACACCATGCGCATCACCTATCCGGCCAACTATCCGGACGTGCAGGCGGTCTTCGACTGGGTTAAACAGACCCGGGACGGCTTCGTCAACGTGGCGAAGATGCCCGACTCGCGCACCATGCCCTATCAGCTGGAGGTCACCCCGACCGAGTACAACTCGGCGGTTCCGCCCAGGGGCACGCAGTCGGTGGTGTTCAAGGTCTTCCAGGACGTCGGCGGGGCGCACCCGCAGACCTTCTACAAGGCGTTCAACTGGGATCAGACCTTGCGCTGGCCCATCGTGCTCGACCCCATGGGCCGAGAGAAGACGCAGCCGCTGTTCCAGCCGGGCACCAATCCCTGGCCAATCATCTTCCCGCTGGTGCAGGCCGAGCTGGAGAAGCAGCTGGGCACCAAGCCGGCGATCGCACCCGAGGTGGGCCTGAATCCGGCGACCTACGAGAACTTCGCGATCACCAATGACACGCTGGTCTTCTTCTTCGGCCAGGGTGCGATCCTGCCGGAGTCGGCGGGCGCTATGCAGGTGTCGATTCCGAGGGGACCGGTCGACAGGATGATCGCCTAAACGCTAGGCGGGCTCGAAACCGTACACCTGACCGTCGCTGGTGGCGGTGACTACGCGGCGGTCGTGGCCGACCGAAACCCCGACCGGCCATCCGGTCGCCTCAGGCAGCGGATAGCTGTTCACGGTGCGGCCGTCGGCGGGGTCGAACACCAGCAGTGCCTGACCGTTCTCGCCGTCACGGACGACGCTGTAGGCGACATCGGCACCGGCCTGGCTGGACGTGGTCAACGGCGTGACATCGTCGCGGGTCCACGCCACCTCGGCGTTGTCGCCGCCGTCCCTGATCGCGACGAGCTTGGTGTCCGGGCCGCCGCCGGAAATGATCAGGCCCTCCGGTGATACCGACGGCGGGGTCTGCGGTAGGAACCCGAGCGGTGTAGACCATTTCGGCTTGCCATCGGCTGCGCCCAGCGCCCACAGCTTCTCGTCGCGGCCGTTGACGTAGATCGTTGATCCATCCGCAGACGCCACCGGGCTGGCCAGCACCCCGCCGGGGACCGCGTCGCTGGTCCACGCCCGAGACAGCACCGGGTTCTGTTTGGCGTTGTACTTCAGCCCGACGAGCTCGGGCGCCTGGGCGCCCGGTTGCCACACGCCGATCGCTACGGTTCCGGCCGACGCCGCGAACGCGGGCGCTGACGGGATCGGGCAGCGCGGCCTCGAGAGCCGGCAGTCGGCCAGCCCGCGCTCGGAGTCGGTCGGGTCGACACCGGCCACCAGATCCAGCGGGGTGCCGACCACGGTGCCGCGCTGGGCGTCGAACAACAGCACCTGGCCCAGATGCGTCACGACCAGGAGATGGCCTGGCGCGAGAATTCTTGGCGTGGTCGGCATTCCGATCACCGGCTTTCGCCACCGAATCCACTGTGTTGGCGGAAACGACATCACGGCGCCGGGCTGACCCACATAGAGGTTGTCGAAGCCGTCGAACAGTGGGCTCGAGAATCCGCCGCCCTGCCACAACCGGGTGCACCAGCGTTGGCGGGCATTGTTGTCGGCTTCCCACACCATCAGCGAGCAGCCGGCCGGGGTTTGGGCATTGACGGCGAGAAAGTGACCCGAACCCAGCGCGACCGCGGCCTCCAGGTCGCCCTTGACCGAGCGGCTCCACTCCGGGTTGAGCGTTTCGGCGCCGCTTACGCCGGTATAGCTGCTGTTGGCGGCGTCGCCGTACTGGGCGGGCCAGCCGGACGCCGCATGGGCCTCGACCCAGGAGTCGGTGTTTCCGCAACCGGCCAGTGCACCCGTGATCAGCGCCGTAAGCGCCAGCACAATGAGTCGCCGGAACACGGTTTCCTTTCGTCGGGCCCACGTGAGGGTAACCGTTTCACGTTAGAGCGCTCGCGTAGGCTTTCCGGCCATGACGACGATGTGGGGCGCGCCATTGCACAAGCGCTGGCGGGGATCTCGGCTCCGCGACCCGCGGCAGGCCAGGTTCCTGACAATGGCGTCGCTGAGGTGGGTGATCGCCAACCGTGCCTACAGCCCGTGGTACCTGGTGAGGTACTGGCGGCTGCTGAAGTTCAAGCTCGCCAACCCGCACATCATCACCCGAGGCATGGTCTTCCTCGGTAAAGGCGTGGAGATCCAGGCCACCCCCGAGCTGTCAACGATGGAGATCGGTCGCTGGGTGCACATCGGCGACAAGAACACGATCCGCTGCCATGAGGGCTCGCTGCGGTTCGGGGACAAGGTCGTACTCGGCCGGGACAACGTCATCAACACCTATCTCGATATCGAGCTGGGCGACTCGGTGCTGATGGCCGACTGGGTCTACGTCTGCGACTTCGACCACAGGATGGACGACATCAACGTGCCCATCAAGGACCAGGGCATCCTCAAAGGCCCGGTGCGGATCGGTCCCGACACCTGGATCGCGACCAAGGTCACCATCCTGCGCAACACCACCATCGGGCGCGGCTGCGTGCTGGGTTCGCACGCGGTGGTGAAGGGCGACATCCCGGACTATGCGATCGCGGTGGGCGCGCCGGCCAAGGTGGTGAAGAACCGCAAGCTGGCATGGGACACGTCGGCGGCTGAGCGGGCCAAGCTGGCGGCCGCGCTGGCCGATATCGAGCGCAAGAAAGCGTCGCACTAGCCGTCTGGCGTTGACTCTGCGCGCAGGGCGACCAAACGCGAGTAGCGAGCGCCCTCACCGCAGAGTCAACGTCAGCGGTCCGGCAGCGCGTGCTCGACGATCAGCCGACGCGGATGTGGTTGGCGTTCAGCGCGTTTGGCGGACAGGTACACCTGGGCCGTCTCGCCTGCAACGGTGTGCCAGTCGAAGTCTGACGTAAGCCGCTGATGCGCCGCGATCGCACGCTGCTGGGCGGCCTGCGGATCGTCGAGCACCGACCGGACCGCTGCGGCAAGGCCCGCGATGTCGCGCGGCGGGAAGGACATTCCGGTTTGTCCGTTGATCACCGCTTCGCCCAGGCCTCCCACGTTCGACGTCACCAGCGGGGTGCCGGTCGCCGCCGCTTCCAGCGCCACGATGCCGAACGGCTCGTAGTGGCTGGGCAGCACGGCGGCGTCGGCGCTGTGCAGCAACCGCACCAAGCCGTTGTGGTCGACTCGCCCGACGAAGGTTACGGCCTTGAGCACCTTGTGCTTTCGGGCCTGGTCCACTAGCCACTCATACTGCGTGCCATCGCCCGCGATTGTCAGCGTCGTGCCCGGATGAGTACGCCTGATGCGCGGCAGCGCCGCGATCGCGTCGTGGATCCCCTTTTCGTACTCCAGCCGGCCCAGATAGAGCAGCTGCGCAGGACCCGTCCGTGGCTGCCGTCGTGCGAACGGCCACAGCGCGGCGTCGATGCCGTTGCGGATGACTCGTATCTCGGCGAGGCCCGGCCCGAACAATTCGGTAATCTCGTCTGTCATCGACGCCGAACACGTTATGAGCGAATCGGATTCACGCACCAGCCAGGATTCCACGGCGTGCACCTGGCGGCTGATCGGGCCCGACACCCAGCCCGTATGCCGGCCGGCCTCGGTGGCGTGGATCGTGGAAACCAGTGGGACGTCGAAGAACTCGGCCAAGGCAATTGCTGGATGGGCGACCAGCCAATCGTGTGCGTGCACGACATCCGGACGCCACGGCTTGCGTCTCCCGCCCTGAGTCCTCAGCGCCAGCCCGGCACGCGTCATCGAATGGCCCATGGCCAGCGTCCACGCCATCATGTCCGAGCCGAAGTCGAACTCGTGCGGGTCTTCGGCGGCGGCCACCACCCGTACACTATCGGCGACCTCGTCGGTAGACGGATGAGTGCTCGGGTCGGTGTTCGAGGGGCGGCGGCTGAGCACGACGATCTCGTGCCCGGCCGCGGCCAGCGCCGTCGCCAACTGGTAGACGTGCCGGCCCAGGCCACCGACCACCACCGGCGGGTACTCCCACGACACCATCAGGACTTTCACGACCTGCGGAGCCTTCGTGCGTCCAGTGCGCCGAACATGCCGTCGGCGCGGTTCCAGCCCGCCGCCAGTCGCTCGGCCTGTTCGCGGCGGCCCGCTGCGAGCGCACTTGCGATCTCGCGGGTTGCATGCGCGTGCAGGTGGGCACGATAACGGGCGTAGTCGGCCGCGGAGTCCTTGCTGACCATGAACGGCCAGTCGCTCGACACCGTCAGCAGCGTCTCGCGCAAGATCTGGTCGGCGACCACGTCACGGGCAACCGGTGCGCCCACCGACGCGTTCTGCTCGAGTGCCTTGTCCACCGTGCTCAGCGCGGTGTCGACGACCTCGTTGTTCAGCTGAACCAGGTCGGCGACCTTCTCGCCGGACCACACCGACCAGTCCTTGCCGGAACCCCATGAGCTGGGCGGCAATTCGACCGGAGGCCCGGTGAACCCGTCGGCGGTCGCATCGGACAGTGTGCCCACCCGGATGCCCGCGGCGGGCAACGCGCGCAACACCCGTTCCAGCCACACCGGCCCCTCGTACCACCAGTGGCCGAACAGTTCGGTGTCGAATGCGGCGATCACGTGTGCCGGCCGGCCGATCCGTTCGCTTTCGGCGACGAGCCGTCGGCGCACCACCTCGACGAAGTCGTCGACGTGCCCGTCGACTGCGCGATCGGCGCGTGCGGGATCGTAGGGCGCCTTGGCATCCGACGGCACATTACGGCCGGTGACACGGGCCGGTTTGAGCCCGGTGACGTGGTCGTAGGTGTGGAAGTCGCGGTAGGCGGCATGCCCGGGATAGCCGGACTTCGGCGACCACACCCGGTAGGAGACCTGGAGGTCGCGGCCGAACGCGACGACATCGGAATCGCCGACCGGGCGTCCCAGTGCGGTGTCACCATGCAGCGACGGGCCGTCGACCATGAAATGCTCGACACCTGCTGCGGCATAGTCGTTTTCCATCCCCGGCGCGTACGCGCATTCAGGCGCCCAGATGCCGGCGGGGGTGTGGGCCAAGCGCTGCGCAGCATCGGCGAGCCCTTCGCGCAGCGCGAACTCGCGCAGCCGCGGATTCAGCAGCGGCTGGAAGGGATGTGACAGCGGACCGCCGAGCAGTTCGATGGTTTCCGCGTCGACCAACTCGCGCAGCAGCGGGCTGCCGCCGTGCCGCCACAGCGTGGCGAAATCGTCGAGCGCATGACCGGCTTCGTTCACCTCGCGAATGCCAAACTCGCGCAACGGTTCCCGTAAGGTGATGGCTTCCTGGGCGCGCAGCTGCCAGTTGGCCAGCCAGTGATGCATGCCCGTCAGACAGTACGGGTCGTCGAGTTGTGCGGTAACCACAGGGGTCATGCCCAGTGTCACGAGGTGACGGCGGTCCTCGGCGGCCAGTGTGCGCAGCACCCGCATCAACGGCAGGTAGGCCGCCGACCACGACTGGTAGAGCCATTCCTCACCGACCGGCCAGCGACCGTGGTGGGCCAACCACGGCAGGTGGGTGTGCAGGACGAGGGTGAACAGCCCGGGTACGGACTCGGATGAAGTGCTCACGGCCGCACCGCGATCGCGACCAGGTCCAGGCTGTCGTCGATGTCGCGGTCGCCCGCGTCGATCAGGTCGAAATCGTCGATGCCGACCGAGGCGACGTCGGCCAGCAGGTCGGCGGGCCACGGCGCGTCTGCCAGAGCGCGGGCCACTTGGGCGTCGATGATCGAGCCGCCGTGCTTGGTATCCAGCCCGGCCAAGCGGGCCGCATGGAACACGCCGTGCATCGATTCGAGCACGAACCCGGCCGACTCCAACAACTCGGTCAGTTCGGCCGCGTTGAGCTCGCGGGTGTGAAACGGGTTGACCGGCGAGTCCCGGCCGGGGGAGAAGGTGACCCGGTTCGGTGTGGACATCATCAGCAGTCCGGACGGCCGCAGCACGCGCAGGCATTCCGCGACGAACTGCGGCTGATCCCAGAGATGCTCGATCACCTGGAAGTTGACCACCACATCAACCGCACCGTCGGGCAGCGGCAGCTGCGCCAGGTTGCCGTGGCGCACGTCAACCCGCGGGTACCTCGCGCGGACGTGGGCCACCGTCGCTTCGTCGTAGTCCAGCCCGATCACCCGACGCGCGACGCCTGCGATCAGATCGGCCCCGTATCCCTCGCCGCACCCCGCCTCGAGCACGTCACGACCCGCACACCGGTCGGCCAACCGCTGGTAGACCACCTCGTGGCGGCGGAACCAGTAGTTCTCCTCGGCCAGGCCGGGAACCGTGCGCTCCCCGGTCAGCGGCAAGGCGTCCTCCGGACCTGCGGGACCGTGGGTAACAAATGAGCTCATTGCAAAAGGCAGGCTAACCCAGGAGAGGGGTCGGTGGCCGGTTCGCCAACGGTTACGCCGGCAAAGGCCGCCTATGGGGAAGTCAGAGCACAAACTTCGACCAGCTATGGTGTTCCTGCGAACCACCTTAAGTTACCCGCGAGTAACATGGTGGCTGTTGCTTCAAACGTGGTATTGGGGCCGACCGCCGGCCCCCCCGAGGAGGACGAACAAGACTCATGACGAACATCGTGGTCCTGATCAAACAGGTCCCAGACACGTGGTCGGAACGCAAGCTGACCGACGGCGACTTCACCCTTGACCGCGAGGCCGCCGACGCGGTGCTCGACGAGATCAACGAGCGCGCCGTCGAGGAGGCGCTGCTGATCAAGGAGAAGGAAGCCGCCGACGGCACCGAGAGCACCGTCACGGTCCTGACCGCGGGCCCGGAGCGCGCTACCGAAGCGATTCGCAAGGCCCTGTCGATGGGCGCCGACAAGGCGGTGCACCTGCTCGATGACGGCATGCACGGCTCGGACGTCATCCAGACAGGGTGGGCGCTGGCACGAGCGCTTGGCACCATCGAAGGCACCGAGCTGGTTATTGCCGGTAACGAGGCCACCGACGGCGTCGGCGGTGCGGTGCCGGCCGTCATCGCCGAGTACCTGGGTCTTCCGCAGCTCACTCACCTGCGCAAGGTGTCCGTCGAGGGCGGCAAGGTTACCGGTGAGCGCGAGACCGATGACGGTGTGTTCACGGTCGAGGCGCCGCTGCCCGCGGTGGTGAGCGTCACCGAGAAGATCAACGAGCCGCGCTTCCCGTCCTTCAAGGGCATCATGGCCGCCAAGAAGAAGGAAGTGACGACGCTGACGCTGGCCGAGATCGGGGTCGAGGCCGACGAGGTCGGTGTCGCCAACGCCGGCTCGAAGGTGCTGTCGTCGACGCCGAAGCCGCCCAAGACCGCGGGCGAGAAGGTCACCGACGAGGGCGACGGCGGCACCAAGATCGCCGAGTACCTGGTGGCCCAGAAGCTCGTCTAGAGCGCCCAAGAATCCGAAGACATCTCCGAAAGACAGGCGAATAGAACGCATGGCCGAAGTACTTGTGCTCGTGGAGCACGCCGAAGGTGCGCTGAAGAAGATCAGCGCGGAATTGATCACCGCCGCCCGGGTGCTGGGTGAACCGTCCGCAGTCGTGGTAGGTGCTCCCGGCACCGCCGCGCCGCTGACCGACGGATTGAAGGAGACCGGCGCCGCCAAGATCTACGTCGCGGAGTCCGACGCCGCCGAGAGCTACCTGGTCACGCCCGTGGTGGACGTGCTGGCGAGCCTGGTCGAGTCGGCCAGCCCCGCGGGCGTGTTGCTGGCCGCGAGCGCCGACGGTAAGGAAATCGCCGGACGGCTGGCCGCCCGGCTCGGGTCGGGACTGCTGGTCGACGTCGTCGAGGTCAAGGAGGGCGCGGTCGGCGTGCACTCCATCTTCGGTGGCGCGTTCACCGTCGAGGCTCAGGTGCCGGGGGATACCCCGGTGATCACCGTGCGCCCGGGCGCGATCGAGGCCGAGCCCGCGGCAGGCGCAGGCGAGGTCGTCAACGTCGAGGTGCCCGAGCAGGCCGAAAATGCGACCAAGATCACCAAGCGGGAGCCTGCCGTGGCAGGTGACCGTCCGGAGCTCACCGAGGCCACCGTCGTCGTTTCCGGCGGGCGCGGGGTCGGCAGCGCCGAGAACTTCAGCGTGGTCGAGGAATTGGCGGACTCGCTCGGCGCCGCCGTTGGCGCGTCCCGTGCCGCGGTGGACTCCGGCTACTACCCAGGCCAGTTCCAGGTGGGCCAGACCGGCAAGACGGTGTCGCCGCAGCTGTACATCGCACTGGGCATCTCCGGCGCGATCCAGCACCGCGCAGGCATGCAGACCTCCAAGACGATCATCGCGGTCAACAAGGACGAGGAAGCGCCGATCTTCGAGATCGCCGACCTCGGCATCGTCGGCGACCTGTTCAAGGTCGCCCCGCAGCTGACCGAGGCGGTCAAGGCCCGCAAGGGGTAGTTTTCTCCCGCTGAGCAGACGCAAAATCGCACGTCTCGCTTTGCGAGCGTGCGATTTTGCGTCTGCTCGCCACAACTAGTCACCTAGCGCTCACGGACACGTCACGCGCTCGTGGCCTTCCGGAGACCCGGCTGGGCGAGCGTGCTGGCTATGAGCACCGCTTCCGTACTCATACCCGCCGATCAGACCGCTGGCGCGTTGACTCCGCGCTACACCCTGCTGCTGTCCACCGACCCTGCGCTCATCGAGGCCGCGCAGCGCCTTCGCCATGACGTATTCACCTCCGAGCCCGGCTTCGCGGTTTCGGGCGTCAGCCCGGGATTTGAAGCCGGTCGAGACGCCGACCGGTTCGACGAGTTCTGCGACCACCTGCTGGTCCGTGAGGACAACTCCGGCGAGCTGGTCGGCTGCTACCGCATGCTGCCGCCGCCGGGCGCCATCGCGGCCGGGAGCCTTTACACTGCAACCGAATTCGACGTTGGCGCGCTGGATCCGCTGCGGCCGTCACTGGTCGAGATGGGCCGCGCCGTGGTCCGTGCCGACCACCGCAACGGCGGTGTGGTGCTGCTGATGTGGGCGGGCATCCTGGCCTACCTCGACCGGTGCGGCTACGACTACGTCACCGGTTGCGTCTCGGTGCCCATCGATGATTCGGCCGCAGCGCCGGGCAGCCAGATCCGCGGCGTCCGGGACTTCGTGCTGCGCCGCCATGCCGCCCCTGCCTCTTTAACCGTGTACCCGTACCGGCCGGTGACCATCGACGGCAGGTGCCTTGACGACATCGACCCGCCCGCGCGGGTGGCCGTTCCACCGCTCATGCGCGGCTACCTGCGGCTCGGCGCTCAGGTGTGCGGCGAGCCGGCCCATGACACGGACTTCGGCGTGGGCGACTTCCCGGCGCTGCTCGACAAGCGCACGGCGGACACGCGGTATCTGAAACGGCTGCGATCGGTGGCGGCGGCCGGTGAGATGGCCGAGGGGTTGGCGTCGTGACCGTCGAGAGTCCTTGGCTACCGCGGGCGACATGCGACGCAAGCTGCGTCGCCGCCGGGGCGGCGCCGAGCGGTAGGCCGGTCGTGGTGGCCGCGCGCGTCGCCGTTCGGGCAACACTTGCGGTGATCCTGCTGTCGGCGGTTCCGCTGCTGGCGATTCCGATGCCGGGCCGCTCGCACATCCAACGCGGCTACTGCCGGCTGATGCTGCGCTCTCTTGGTGTGCGAATCACGGTGTCCGGTGGCCCGATTCGCAATCTGCGCGGTGTGTTGGTGGTCAGCGGTCACGTGTCGTGGGTCGACATCTTCGCGATCGGCGCCGTGATGCCGGGATCCTTTGTCGCCAAGGCCGAACTGATCAGCTGGCCCGGCCTTGGTGTGGCCGCCCGTCTGATGAAGGTCATCCCGATCGAGCGGGCGAGTCTGCGGCGGTTGCCCGACGTCGTCGGGATGGTGGCCACCCGGCTGCGTGCGGGACAGACCGTGGTGGCCTTTCCCGAGGGCACCACCTGGTGCGGCCTGGCGTACGGGCGATTCCGGCCCGCGATGTTTCAGGCCGCCGTCGACGCGGGCAGGCCGGTTCAGCCACTGCGGCTGAACTATCACCACCGCGACGGCAAGCCGTCCACCGTGGCCGCCTATGTCGGAGACGACACGTTGCTCGCTTCGATCCGCCGACTCGTCACCGCCCGCCGCACCATCGTGCACGTCCAGGTCGAGTCGCTGGAACTGCCCGGCGACGACCGCCGCGACCTGGCCCAGCGGTGTGAGACCGCGGTTCGCGGGGACACCGGCCCGGGCACAAGCGAGCATGCGCTGGTCGCCTGACCAGCGAATCGGGGCGGCCACTGTCCGGCGGTTAACATGGACAGGTCATGACCACGGACAAGTCGGTCTACCTGGATCACGCCGCCACCACCCCGATGCACCCCGCTGCCGTCGAGGCGATGGCAGCTGTGCTGGCGACGGTCGGTAACGCATCGTCGCTGCACGGCACCGGTCGCGTGGCGCGGCGCCGGATGGAGGAATCGCGGGAGGCGCTCGCCAAGCTGCTGGGCGCCCGCCCCTCCGAAGTGATCTTCACCGCAGGCGGCACCGAGAGCGACAACCTGGCCGTCAAGGGCATCTACTGGGCCCGCCGCGACGCCGACTCGCGTCGGAGGCGCATCGTCACCACCGCCGTCGAGCATCATGCGGTGCTGGACTCGGTCGAATGGCTTGCCGAGCACGAGGGTGCCGATGTGACGTGGTTGCCGACCGCCCCTGATGGTTCGGTCACACCCGCCGCTCTGCGCGAAGCGCTTCATGATCACGACGATGTGGCTCTGGTCTCGGTGATGTGGGCCAACAATGAGGTCGGCACCATCATGCCGCCGACGGAATTGGCTGCCGTCGCAGCTGAATTCGACATTCCGATGCACAGCGATGCGGTTCAGGCGGTCGGCCAGATTCCCGTCGATTTCGCCGCCAGCGGTTTGTCGGCGATGAGCATCACGGCACACAAGTTCGGCGGCCCGACCGGCGTCGGCGCGCTGCTGCTGCGCCGGGACACCGCATGTGTGCCGCTTCTGCACGGTGGCGGCCAGGAGCGCGATGTCCGTTCCGGCACACCGGATGTCGCCGGTGCGGTGGCAATGGCTACCGCGGCCGAGATCGCGATCGAGGGCATGGAGACCAACAGCGCGCGCGTGCAGGCGCTGCGCGACCGGCTGGTCGACGGTGTGCTGTCGAGCATCGAGGACGTTGTGCTCAACGGCGCAACGGGTGCGCAGCGGCTTCCGGGCAACGCGCATTTCACCTTCCGCGGCTGCGAAGGCGATTCGCTGCTGATGCTTTTGGACGCCAAGGGAGTCGAGTGCTCAACAGGCTCGGCATGCACGGCCGGCGTCGCACAGCCCTCGCATGTGCTGGTTGCGATGGGCGCCGATCCGGCCAGCGCCCGCGGGTCGCTGCGACTTTCGTTCGGCCACACCAGCGTTGACGATGACGTCGACGCCGCGCTGGAAGTGCTGCCCGGCGCAGTGGCCCGTGCACGCCAGGCGGCGTTGGCCAGTTCGGGAGTTGTCGAGTAGTGCGGGTACTGGTCGCGATGAGTGGGGGCGTCGACTCGTCGGTCGCCGCCGCCCGGATGGTCGACGCCGGTCACCAGGTCGTCGGGGTGCACCTGGCGCTGTCGGCGGCACCGGGAACACTGCGGACCGGGTCGCGGGGGTGCTGCTCGAAGGAGGACGCCGGTGACGCCCGCCGGGTCTCCGACGTGCTCGACATCCCCTTCTACGTCTGGGATTTCGCGGAGAAGTTCAAAGAGGACGTGATCGACGACTTCGTGTCGTCCTACGCCCGCGGGGAGACGCCCAATCCCTGTGTGCGGTGCAACGAGCGGATCAAGTTCTCCGCGCTGTCGGCCCGCGCGCTGGCGCTCGGCTTCGACGCCGTTGCCACCGGTCACTACGCGCGGTTGTCGGACGGTCGGCTGCGGCGCGCCGTTGATCGCGACAAGGACCAGTCCTACGTGCTCGGTGTGCTGACCGCCGAGCAATTGCGCCATGCGCTGTTCCCGATCGGGGATACCCCGAAGCCGCAGATTCGCGCGGAGGCCACGCGGCGTGGCCTGGCCGTCGCGGAAAAACCCGACAGCCACGACATCTGCTTCATCCCCTCCGGTGACACCCGCGCGTTCCTCGGCAGCCGCGTCGGCGTGCGCCGCGGAACGGTCGTCGACGCCGGCGGCACGGTGCTGGCCGAACACGACGGCGTGCACGGCTTCACCATCGGCCAGCGCAAGGGTCTGGGCATCGCAGGCCCCGGCCCCGACGGGCGTCCCCGTTACGTGACGGCCATCGACGCCGACACCGCGACGGTGCATGTCGGTGCCGCCGCAGACCTCGAGGTGTGGACGCTGACGGGCGAAAAACCGGTGTTCACGGCGGGTGCGGCACCGCACGGGCCGGTGGAGTGTGCCGTGCAGGTGCGCGCCCACGGCGGCATCGCCGACGCCGTGGCCGAGGTGCGCGACGGCGGACTGGTGGCCGACCTGCGCGCCGCGCTGCGCGGTGTGGCAGCGGGCCAGACGATGGTGCTCTACCGACCCGACGCCGACGGTGACGAAGTGATCGGCAGCGCCACCATCACGCGGGCTGGTTAGTTGGGCACCTTGTCCATGATGTTCGTCATCACGATGTCGGAAACCGAGTCGGGGAACGAGCAGAACGACACCTCGACCAGCACGACGTTCTTGACCCGGTAGTCGCGCCCGCACGCACCAGCCGACCGCATCCGCAGCGTTTCGGCGTCCGCGGTCCACTTACCGATGAACGTCGAGCCGAGTTGCGTTGACCCACAGTCGTAGACAAGCCCGACCAGATCGGCGAACGCGCGCCGAGCGGTCTCCGGGTCGCGGTATGCGGCGGCGCCCTCGGAGATCAGCCCGCCGTCGGGCGGGTTCTGGTATGTGGTCTTGTGAAACTCTTCGACCTCGAGGCCGAACGTCTGCGTCTCGGCGAAGTACCACTGGCACTCCTGCGGCGTGCCGTTCATCAGGTCGCTGACGTCGACGGGAATCTTGCCGTCCATGCTGGGCACGATCGTCAGGTCCTCGCCTGCACCGGTGATCGCCCGCATCTGCGCCTGATCCAACATCACCGCCTCGACATCGATCGGCGACCGCGATTCGTCGTCGATGCCCGGCGGGGCCCGCAGCGCCGTGCCCTGGACGGCCTGCGCACACCCCGCGGCCAGCAGCGTGGCGGCGCATAACAGCGTCAGTCGGCCGACCGTTACGGGCATGATCTCGATCCCTCCTGGTTCGCAGGCTAACGCGTGGGGCGGGTGTGGCGAATAGTGTTGGTCAAATGACTGAATTCGCCGCGGCCACCGGCATCGGGTCGTGGCCCGGTACATCACCCCGCGAGGCCGCCGAGGTAGTGGTCGGTGAGCTGCATCGACTGCCGCATCTGGTGGAGTTGCCCGCCCGTGGGATCGGGGCCGACCTCATCGGCCGGGCCGGCGCACTGCTGGTCGACATCGCCATCGACACTGTTCCCCGCGGCTATCGCGTCGCGGCCGGGCGCAGCGCGGTGACCCGCCGCGCCGCCAGCCTGCTCGCCGAAGACATCGACGCGCTCGAAGAAGCGTGGGAGAAGGCCGGCCTGCGCGGCGCACAACGGACCGTCAAGGTACAGGCTCCCGGCCCGATCACGCTCGCGGCCCAGTTGGAACTGGCCAACGGGCACCGGGCCATCACCGACCAGGGCGCCGTGCGTGACCTGGCCGGATCGCTGGCCGAGGGCGTCGCCGCCCACCGTGCCGAGGTGGCCCGCCGGCTGGACTGTGCCGTCGTGGTGCAGTTCGACGAACCGTCGCTTCCCGCGGCGCTGGCAGGGCCGCCTCACCGGCGTGACCAGCCTGTCGCCGGTGCACCCGGTCGATGAGTCGGTCGCGGCCGCGCTGCTGGACGAGTGCGTCGGCACTGTTGGCGGCGAGGTGGCGATACACAGCTGTGCGCCCCGACTGCCCTGGACGATGTTGCAGCGCGGGACCCTCAGCGCGGTCTCGTTCGACCTGTCGACGCTGACGGCCGACGACCTCGACGGCGTCGGCGAGTTCGTCGAGTCGGGCCGCACCGTGATGATCGGCGTCGTTGCCGCCGCGACGCCCGACCGCCGCCCGTCGGCGGAGGAGGTGGCCGAGTCGGTGGTCGCCGTCACCGATCGACTCGGCTTTCCCCGCGGGCTGCTGCCCGAACGCATCGGCGTCACGCCCACGTGCGGCCTGGCGGGGGCGACCCTGCAGTGGGCGCGTACTGCGACCGAACTCACCCAGAAAGCGGCCGACGCCATCGCCGACGACCCTGCCGCGATCGTTAATTGACGTTTGCCGGGCAAAATGCGTATGCAACAATGCATGCGCACGACGTCGAGTTCGGCAATCCCCAGTTGGTCAGGAAGGAATCGTGGCGCAGTCGACTATTCGCTTTGCGGCGAATGCCGGTTTCGTCGCAGTGTCTCTGTTGATCCTGAGTCCGTTCCCAGCGCTGGCAGTTGCCGACAAAGGCGGGTCGGGCGGGCATTCCAGAGACGATGACCGTGGGAATCGCTCGAATGGCCGTGGCAACGTTCTGCCGCGCCCCGGCCCCGATCTGGTCAACGACATCTCCGGTGGCCTCGACTTCATCGGGGATCCGACGCCGTCAGTCGAGGGGCCTTCGCTCATGAAACTCGGAACGGACAGCAACGACCTCGAAACCCTCGCCGTATCGGACAGCGTCGAGAACCTTTCGATCACGGACGCGCCGAGCGCCATGCGGTCGGCGGCGGTCGCCGGGGAGCCCCCGAGCGTCAACGTGTCCGGCGCAGCGCCCCGGTCCGGGTCCGACCACGTCGGTGCGCCGACGGCGTCCGTCGGTTCGCCACGCGTGGTGGTCGGAAACGGCCGTTCGCCCGGGCTGCAGGACCGTGGATCCGAGTCTTTGCGCGGGACATCGGCGCTCGAGGTGGTGCCTGCGGTGCCGGCGGCCATCGAGGTCACCCTCCCGCCGCTGCCGCCGCCGCTGCCGCCCGTCGAGCGGATTGCGCCGCCGCTGCTGGTGGTGGGGGAGTTGGGCACGGCGAAGGTCGATACGACCACCGACCCGCTGTTCGGGCTGGCCGGGTTGATTCTGATCCCCGCAATCGGCGCCGCGCTGGGCTACCGGCAGGCGCGCGCGGCTCAGGCAGTGCGGGAGTCAGCCATTCCGTAGGTCCTTGCGCAGGATCTTGCCCGACGTCGACTTGGGGATCGCGTCGATGAACTCCACCTGACGCACTTTCTTGTACGGCGCGACCTCGCCTGCGACGAAGTCCATCACCTTGGCTTCGGTCAGTTCGGCACCGGATTGCTTGACCACGAAGGCTTTTGGCACCTCTTCGCCCGATTCGGCGTCGATGACTCCGATGACGGCGGCATCGGCGATGTCCGGATGGCTCAACAGCACCGCTTCGAGTTCAGCGGGCGGCACCTGGTAGCCCTTGTACTTGATGAGTTCCTTGAGTCGGTCGACGATGTAGACGCAGCCGGTCGCGTCGACGCGGGCCAGGTCGCCGGTGCGCAGCCAGCCGTCGTCGATCGTTTCCTTGGTGGCCTTCTCGTTTCCGAGGTAGCCGGCCATTACGTTGGGGCCCTTGAACCACAATTCGCCGGTCTGGCTGAAACCCTCTGCGGGAATACCGATCTCGTCTCCCGTTTCGGAGTCGACGAGCTTGGAAGCCGAGTTGGCCGCCGTCCACCCGACTGCGCCCATGGGGGCGACCGTGCCGACCAGGCGTTGGCCGCCGTCCAACGGGGTGATGTGGCTGACCGGACTCAGCTCGGTCATGCCATAGCCCTGTACGACGCGACAGCCGATCCGGTCGGAGACGGCGTGGCCCAGGTCTTCGTCCAGCGGTGCCGCACCCGACAGAATCGCGCGCAGCGACGACACGTCGAATTGGTCCACCAGCGGATGCTTGGCCAGCGCGACCGCCACCGGCGGCGCGATGTAGGCGATGGTGACCTTGTGGTTCTGGATGTGGCCCAGGAACTCCTCGAGATCGAAGCTGGGCATCATCACCAGGCGCGCCCGCGCATGCAGGACGGCGTTGAGCAACACGGTCATCCCGTAAATGTGGAAGAACGGCATGATCGCGATGACCACGTCGTCGGGCTGGACATCCTGGATCGGGCGGGTTTGAGCGACGTTGGCAACCAGGTTGCGATGGGTCAGCATCACTCCCTTGGGATTACCCGTCGTACCCGAGCTGTAGGGCAGCACCGCCAGGTGCGCCGACGGCGCGAAGCTCACCTCTGGCGCAGGGCCTGCCGATTCGAGAAGGTCGGCCGCGTTGGGATGGCCACTCTCCGCCTGCCCGGGGCCGTCGAGCACCACCAGGCTGGCATCGTCCAAACCAACCGCTGCCGCCGCTTCCTTGGCCTGGGCCAGCAGAGGCGTGACGGTGACCAGCATCTTGGCTTTCGAATCGGCCAGCTGCTTGGCGATGTCCTTGGCGGTGAACAACACATTGATGGTGGTGGCCGTTGCTCCCGAGCGCAGGATGCCGTGGAAGGCGACCGCGAACGCGGAGCTGTTGGGGGCCAGCAGCCCGACCACGTCGCCCACGCCGATGCCACGGGCGGCCAAAGCGCCGGCGAAGGTATTGATGCGGGCGATCATCTTGCGATAGGTGTGCTCCGTGCCAGCCTTGGTATCGACCAGCGCGACCCGGTCGAGGTCGGCGTCGTCGATGCCGCCGAACAGGTACTCGTGAACACTTGCCGTCGGGATGTCGACCTCGGGGAAGGGACTCGCGAAGCTCATACCCCCGATCGAACCACGGCCGACGGGGTGAAGGTATCGCTTCGCCGTCGTGCGGTGAGAGTCTCCGCACGGCTCGATCAGGGAAGACGTAGCGCGGCGGACCTCCGGGCTTTTGCTGTGGGGGTGAGCGCGTTGAGGTTGTGCTCGGGTGGCCACGGCTCGGGGTGTGTTCGGGTGTGTCGCGACATTAGATGGGTGGGGCTTGTCTAGTGTTGTCGGTTGTGGTTGTTACGTTGCGGACCAACGCGAATATCGCGTTCAAGAGATGGTCCCGCAAACACCGCGGCCCGCGTCGATTGCCTGCTGCGGTGCGCCGAACTGGATCTCCAGGTTTGCGACGACGTCGGGGAGTCGCTGGTCCTCGGTGCTCGCGTTTGCGGTCGCCGGGCTCAGCGCCATTAGCGCGGCGAGCGCCACGGCAGCGAACCCTTCGGCGCCGACGGTCTGCATTCGGGACCGCACCATCGCACCTTAGCCTTCGTCGAGCTGTCGGATGAGCTTCTTGGGCGCGACCATCCGGTACGACGCGTCGACGAGTTCGCGCACCTCGTCCCAGTCGACCTTCCTGGTGGCCTTCAAATCCAGCCCGAGCCAGCCCGACGGGCCCATGTATGCGGGGTGGAAGAACCGCTTGTCCTGCGAAAGTGCCTCGCGATCGGACTCGTCGACCTTAACGAGGACCGCGTACGGATACTGCACGTACTCACCGCGGGTGTCGCCCTTCACGCTGCCGCCGAACATGACGAAGATCTTCGGCGCGCAGAACACCGGCCTGCCCCACGAGATCTTCTCGAACGCCTCCGGGTAGCCGAGCGCGATCTTGCGTACCTCCGCCAGTCCGAAGTCGTCGTCGCGGAACATGATCGGGTGCGGCATGCGGCCAAGTTACCCGGCCAGCGTCAAACGCGCAGGTGGCGCCGCCCAGTCGCGGTTTGGGTGTCAGATTCCTCGGCTAGCCTGCGAGGGTGACCTCGAAGGCAACCCGTAAAGCCAAAGCGACCCTGGCGGCGCAGGCCGACGAAGCCCCCGAGCCCCATATCCGTCGCCGATGGCAAGAGCTCGCCGACGAGGTGCGCGAACACCAGTTCCGCTACTACATCAGGGACGCGCCGATCATCTCCGACGGCGAGTTCGACAAGCTGCTGGCTGAGCTTGCCGAACTGGAGGAAGAGTACCCGGAGCTGCGCACCCCGGATTCGCCGACGCAGCTGGTCGGTGGCGCCGGTTTCGCGACCGACTTCACCTCCGCCGAGCATCTCGAGCGCATGTTGTCGCTCGACAATGTCTTTGCGCCAGAGGAACTCTCGGCATGGGCGACGCGGACACGCGGTGAGATCGGCGACAACGCGCAGTATCTGACCGAGCTCAAGATCGACGGCGTGGCGATGTCACTGGTCTACCGCGACGGCCGGCTCGAGCGAGCGGCGACGCGCGGGGACGGCCGAACCGGCGAAGACGTCACCCTCAATGCCCGCACCATCGAAGACGTTCCGGAGCGGCTGGGAGAATCTGATGAGTTCCCCACGCCTGCGGTGCTCGAAGTGCGCGGTGAGGTGTTCTTCCGGCTCGCCGACTTCGAGGAACTGAACGCCGGTCTGGTGGCGGACGGCAAGCCGCCGTTCGCCAATCCGCGCAACAGCGCGGCCGGGTCGCTGCGGCAGAAGAATCCGGCGGTCACCGCGCGTCGCAAGCTGCGGATGATCTGCCACGGCCTCGGCGGCACCGAGGGCTTCGCGCCGAAGACGCTGCACGAGGCGTACACCGCGCTGAAGGTGTGGGGCCTGCCGGTCTCCGAGCACACCGCCCGGGTGAAGGGTATCGACGCGGTCAGCGAGCGGATCGCCTACTGGGGCGAGCACCGGCACGAGGTCGATCACGAAATCGACGGCGTGGTGGTCAAAGTCGACGAGGTGGCGCTGCAACGCCGTCTCGGTTCGACGTCGCGGGCACCGCGCTGGGCGGTCGCCTACAAGTATCCGCCGGAAGAGGCCACCACCAAGCTGCTCGACATCCGGGTCAACGTCGGGCGCACCGGACGGGTCACCCCGTTCGCCTTCATGGAACCTGTCAAGGTGGCCGGGTCGACGGTGAGTCAGGCCACCCTGCACAACGCGTCGGAGGTCAAGCGCAAGGGCGTGCTCATCGGTGACACCGTGGTGATCCGCAAGGCCGGCGACGTCATTCCCGAAGTACTGGGACCCGTTGTCGATCTGCGCGACGGCTCCGAACGCGAATTCGTCATGCCCACAACGTGTCCCGAGTGTGGCACAGAGCTCGCCCCGTCCAAGGAGGGCGACGCCGACATCCGCTGTCCCAACACGCGGTCGTGCCCAGCGCAGTTGCGGGAGAGGGTTTTCCACGTCGCCCGGCGCGGCGCATTCGATATCGAGGGTCTCGGCTACGAGGCCGGCATCGCGCTCTTGCAGGCCGGCGTCATCACCGACGAGGGCGACCTGTTCGAGCTGACCGAGGACGACCTGCTGCGCACCGAGTTGTTCACCACCAAGGGTGGTGGTCTGTCGGCCAACGGCAAACGGCTGCTGGCCAATCTCGACAACGCCAAGTCGCAGCCGCTGTGGCGGGTGCTCGTCGCGTTGTCGATCCGCCACGTCGGGCCGACCGCGGCGCGCGCGCTGGCCACCGAATACGGCAGCCTGGACGCGATCACCGCGGCGTCGGAGGAGCAGCTGGCCGTCGTGGAGGGCGTGGGACCGACCATCGCCGCCGCGGTGACCGAGTGGTTCAGCGTCGACTGGCACCGCGCGATCGTCGAAAAGTGGCGTGCCGCGGGGGTGCGGATGCAAGACGAACGCGACGCCAGCATCGAGCGCACGCTCGAAGGGCTGTCGATTGTGGTGACGGGATCATTGACCGGGTTCTCCCGTGACGACGCCAAGGAGGCGATCGTCGCGCGCGGCGGCAAGGCGGCCAGTTCGGTGTCGAAGAAGACGGCCTACGTGGTGGCCGGCGATTCGCCGGGCTCGAAGTACGACAAGGCCGTCGAACTCGGGGTGCCGATCCTCGACGAGGACGGCTTCCGGCGGCTGTTGGAAAGCGGGCCGGACGGCGTCTGAGTCGGACTCAGCGCAGGATCGTCGCGACGATCCCGGCGAGATAGCCCAGCCGGGCCACCTCGGACGGCCGGAACTGCGGGCCGCCCGGCCTGCCCAGCACGACCGCGGTGTGCGGATCTCCCAACGGCGCGGCCGCCAGTGTGGTGTCCATGTCCCGCCACACCTGCGGCACCCAGTCGGCATCGCCGTCGAGTGCGCGGGCGTTGTCGATCGGCAGCCACGGCACCGCGTTGGTGTGGGTCTCGGGTGCGCCGTGACTGCCGACGCTGCGTTCGATGCCCGACTCGGTCAGCCGGACGACGGTGCACCAGCCGACCCGCAGCACTCGGGGAGCCTCTTCGGCGAGCACCTGTAGCTTCGCGTGATTGTCACGGGCCGCGGCGATGTGGTCGATCAGCTCGAGCTCCCGATGCGCCTCGAGCAGGCCGGTGTGCGGCCGGATGCTGTCCACGCGCACCCCTTTGAGGTTCTCCGCCGCGGTGATCAACATGTCGGGCATGGCGCCGGGTGGCAGGTCGACGATCAGATCGTCGATGGCATAGTCGGCTCCTCGCTCCACCACGTCGAGGGACAAAATGTCGGCGCCCACCGAGCCGAGTGCCACGGCCAGTGAGCCGAGGCTGCCCGGTCGATCCTCCAGCTGGACCCGCAGCAGATACGAAGGCACGCGCAACACTGTTGCACAGGGCCAGCGGCTCAGCATTCGCAGCCCGATGAGCGCTTGCGCGAAGAGCAGACGGCTGAGCGGCACCTTCGTCTGGCCCTTGACTACGCTTTCATGTCGTGCCGCAGATCTCCCGAGACGAGGTAGCCCACCTCGCGCGCCTGGCTCGGCTTGCCCTGACCGACGCCGAGCTGGACAGCTTCGCCGGCCAACTCGATGCCATCCTCGAACACGTAGGCCAGATCCAGGCCGTCGACGTCACCGGTGTCGAAGCCACCGGCAACCCACTGAAGTCGGTCAACGTCACCCGGCCGGACGTCGTCGAGCCAGGCCTGACGCAGGAGGGCGCACTTTCGCAGGCGCCCAAAGCGGTCGACGGCCGGTTCGGGGTCCCGCGCATTCTGGGGGAGCCCGAATGACCAGAAGGCGAGCGCGAGTGAGGATCGCAGCGAAGCGAGGACCGGAGCGAGCGGGAGCCGAGGCATGAGCAGCGACCTGATCAGGCTGGACGCCGCGACCCTGGGCGCCAAGATCGCGGCCAAGGAACTGTCGTCGGCCGAGGTCACGCGGGCCTGCCTGGACCGGATCGCCGAGACCGACGGCCAGTATCAGGCCTTCCTGCATGTCGCCGAGGAGCAGGCGCTGGCGGCCGCCGGCCGGGTGGATGCCGCGGTGGCCGCCGGTGAGCAGCTGCCGTCCCCGCTGGCCGGTGTCCCGTTGGCGTTGAAGGACGTGTTCACCACCGCGGACATGCCGACCACGTGCGGGTCGAAGATCTTGGAGGGATGGACGTCGCCGTACGACGCGACCGTCACGGCCCGGCTGCGTGCCGCAGGCATCCCGATCCTCGGCAAGACCAACATGGACGAGTTCGCGATGGGGTCGTCCACCGAGAACTCGGCCTACGGCCCGACCCGCAATCCGTGGGATGTCGAACGGGTGCCGGGCGGATCCGGCGGCGGCAGCGCGGCGGCGCTGGCCGCGTTCCAGGCGCCGCTGGCCATCGGCTCGGACACCGGCGGTTCGATCCGCCAACCCGCGGCGCTGACCGCGACCGTCGGCGTAAAACCCACCTACGGCACGGTGTCGCGCTACGGCCTGATCGCGTGCGCGTCGTCGCTGGACCAGGGCGGGCCGTGCGCACGCACGGTGCTCGATACTGCGCTGCTGCACCAGGTCATTGCGGGGCATGACCCGAAGGACTCGACGTCGCTGGACGCCGAGGTGCCCGACATCGTGGGGGCGGCCAGGGCGGGCGCCGACGGCGACCTGCGCGGCGTCAAGGTCGGCGTGGTCCGCCAGTTGCGTGGCGACGGCTACCAGGACGGCGTGCTGGCGTCGTTCAATGCGGCGGCCGAGAAGCTCACCGAGCTCGGGGCCGAGGTGTCAGAAGTGGACTGTCCGCACTTCGACTTCTCGCTGCCTGCTTACTACTTGATTCTGCCGTCGGAGGTGTCGTCGAACCTGGCCCGGTTCGACGGGATGCGTTACGGCGTTCGGGTCGGTGATGACGGAACGCACAGTGCCGAGGAAGTGATGGCGTTGACGCGCGCGGCCGGGTTCGGTCCGGAAGTGAAGCGCCGCATCATGATTGGCGCCTACGCGCTGTCGGCGGGATATTACGACGCGTATTACAACCAGGCGCAGAAGGTGCGTACGCTGATCGCCCGCGACCTCGACGAGGCCTATGAGAAGGTCGACGTGCTGGTGTCGCCCGCCACGCCGACCACCGCGTTCCCGCTGGGGGAGAAGGTCGATGATCCGCTGGCGATGTACCTGTTCGACCTCTGCACGCTGCCGCTGAACCTGGCGGGGCACTGCGGCATGTCGGTGCCGTCGGGTCTGTCGCCCGACGACAACCTGCCGGTCGGGCTGCAGATCATGGCCCCGGCGCTGGCCGACGACCGACTCTACCGCGTCGGTGCTGCCTACGAGGCGGCCCGCGGCCCGCTGCCGACGGCCGTCTAGCGCCCAAGACTGCCCGCGACGGCGAAAAGAGGAAAGATGAGGCCATGCGGATCGGAATCCTGACCGGAGGCGGCGACTGTCCCGGCCTGAACGCGGTCATTCGGGCGGTCGTTCGCACCAGCGACGTGCGATACGGCTCATCGGTCGTCGGTTTTCTCGATGGCTGGCGCGGGTTGCTCGAGGACCGGCGTATTCAGCTGCGTAACGACGACCGTAACGACCGCCTGCTCGCGAAGGGCGGCACGATGCTGGGCACCGCCCGGGTGCACCCCGACAAGCTGAAGGCCGGACTGGACCAGATCAAGCAGACGCTGGACGACAACGGCATCGACGTGCTCATCCCGATCGGCGGCGAAGGGACGCTGACCGCAGCGCACTGGCTGTCGGAGGAGAACGTTCCGGTGGTGGGGGTGCCGAAGACCATCGACAACGACATCGACTACACCGACGTGACATTCGGCCACGACACCGCACTCGGCGTCGCCACCGAGGCGATCGACCGGCTGCACAGCACCGCCGAATCCCATCAGCGGGTCATGCTGGTCGAGGTGATGGGCCGTCACGCCGGGTGGATCGCATTGAACGCGGGCCTGGCGGCGGGCGCACACATGACGCTGATCCCCGAGCAGCCCTTCGACGTCGAAGAGGTATGCCGTCTGGTCAAGCAACGGTTCCAGCGCGGCGACTCGCACTTCATCTGCGTGGTCGCAGAAGGCGCCAAACCCGCCGAGGGCTCGATGCAGCTGCAGCAGGGCGGCATCGACGAATTCGGCCATGAGAAGTTCACCGGGGTAGCTGCGCAGCTGGCGATCGAGGTCGAGAAGCGGATCAAGAAGGAGGTCCGGGTCACGGTGCTGGGCCATGTGCAGCGCGGCGGTACACCGACCCCGTACGACCGGGTGTTGGCCACGCGGTTCGGGGTCAACGCAGCCGACGCCGCGCATTCGGGCGAGTACGGGATGATGGTTTCGCTGCGGGGGCAGGACATCGGGCGGGTATCGCTGGCCGACGCCACCCGCCAGCTGAAGCTGGTGCCGCAGAGCCGATACGACGACGCCGCTGAGTTCTTTGGCTGATTTCTTCCGGCGAGCAGACGCAAAAGTCCCGCATTTGCGGCGTGTCGCGGCACCTTTGCGTCTGCTCGCGCGGGAACCGCGCCCACTAGGATCGAAAAGATGACCGCTGCATCCACCGCCGAACTGGTCGACTACGACGACATCGTCGCGCGCTACGAGCCGGTGCTCGGCCTGGAGGTTCACGTCGAGCTGTCGACGGCGACCAAGATGTTCTGCGGCTGCGCCAACCGGTTCGGCGCGGAGCCCAACACCCAGGTGTGTCCGGTATGCCTCGGCCTGCCGGGGTCGCTGCCGGTGCTCAACCAGGCCGCCGTCGAGTCGGCGATGCGGATCGGGCTGGTACTGAACTGCGAGATCGTGCCGTGGTGCCGATTCGCCCGGAAGAACTACTTCTACCCGGACATGCCGAAGAACTACCAGATCTCGCAGTACGACGAGCCGATCGCGATCAACGGCTACCTCGACGTCCCCCTCGACGACGGCACCACCTGGCGGGTGGAGATCGAACGTGCGCACATGGAGGAGGACACCGGCAAGCTGACCCACCTGGGCAGCGACACCGGCCGCATCCACGGCGCCACCACGTCGCTGCTCGACTACAACCGATCCGGTGTGCCGCTGATCGAGATCGTCACCAAGCCGATCGAAGGGACCGGTGCCCGCGCGCCGGAGATCGCCCGCGCCTACGTGACGGCGCTGCGGGATCTGTTGCGCGCCTTGGATGTTTCCGACGTACGGATGGACCAGGGCTCGATGCGCTGCGATTCGAACGTGTCACTCAAGCCGATTGGCACAACCGAGTTCGGCATCCGCACCGAGACCAAGAACGTGAACTCGCTCAAGAGCGTCGAGGTGGCCGTGCGCTACGAGATGCGCAGGCAGGCCGCCATTCTGGACTCCGGTGGCCGGGTTCACCAGGAGACCAGGCATTTTCACGAAGACGGCCACACATCGCCGGGTCGCAGCAAGGAAACGGCGCAGGACTACCGATACTTTCCCGAACCAGATCTGGAGCCGGTCGCACCGGAAGCCGAATTCGTGGAGAAGCTGCGGCACACCATTCCGGAATATCCGTGGCTGCAACGCAAGCGGGTCCAGCAGGACTGGGGGATCTCCGACGAGGTCATGCGCGACCTGGTGAACGCGGGCGCCGTCGAATTGGTGGCCGCCACCGTCGAACACGGCGCGCCCAGCGAGGCCGCCCGCGCCTGGTGGGGAAACTTCCTGGTGCAGAAGGCGAACGAGGCCGGTGTCGAGCTCGATGCGCTGACGATCACGCCGGAGCAGATCGCGAAGGTGGTGAAGCTCGTCGATGACGGCAAGTTGTCCAACAAGCTGGCCCGCCAGGTCGTGGAGGGCGTACTCGCGGGCGAGGGCGAACCCGAGCAGGTGATAAAGAGTCGCGGCCTTGAAGTAGTGCGCGACGACTCGGCGCTTCAGTCCGCGGTGGACGAGGCGCTGGCGGCCAATCCCGATGTGGCAGAGAAGATCCGCGGCGGCAAGGTCCAGGCCGCCGGTGCCATCGTCGGCGCCGTGATGAAGGCGACGAAGGGTCAGGCCGACGCCGCCCGCGTACGCGAGCTGGTGTTGGCGGCGTGCACGTAGATGACACCGGTAAGTGCCGAGCTCCTGGCGGTAGTGGAGCGATCACCCGAGGCGAGCGCCGCGCACGACCGCGGCGCCTGGGTTGGTCTCTTCACCGCTGACGGGCGGGTGGAGGACCCGTACGGTTCCCGGCCGCATGTCGGGTACGAGCAGATCGGCCGGTTCTACGACACGTTCATTTCCCCGCGGCAGATCATCTTTCACCGCGACGTCGATGTGACAGTCGGCGCGACGGTGGTTCGCGACCTGATGCTCGAAATCGTGATGGCCGCGGAGGTGACATTGAACGTGCCCATGCATCTGCGCTACGACCTGCGCGAGTCCGACGGGGACTGGGGTGTCGAGCGGCTTTGTGCGCACTGGGAGTTACCGGTGATGGTGGTCGAGATGCTGCGCAACGGCGCCAAGTCGTTGCCGCCTTCGATCCGGCTGGGCGCGGGACTGATTCGCAATCAAGGACTCAGTGGCACAGCGGGATTCCTCGCCGGGTTCCGTCGCCCCGGCAAGCGGCAGAAACACTATGCCGAGTCGTTCCTCGACGCCGCCGTATCCGGTGACGAGATGGCGGCACGACGCGCGTTGAGCCAGGGTGCCGTGACAAGCCTCGGCGAGGACACACCGCTCGCGGCCGGCGAGCTTGTCGATCGCTTGCGTGGCGGCCGCTGGACCAAGCCGATCGCCGCGGGCGATACCGTCAGCGCGTCGGTCAACACACCTTCGGGGCGAGGTGTCATCTTCAGCGAAATACCCAGCGCAGCAAGCGGAATCACCCGCATCCGGTACTTCGCATCCGTCTAGCGACTAGGTGTTATCAGCGTTGCTGCGCGGGAAGCCGCCGCCGGACGGGAACACCGGGAACACGACGTCATCGAGCTTCTCGGCGTCACCGGAGGTCCTGTTCACCGTCGCGCCCCACACATTGCCGTCTGGCGACATCTGCAGGGCCCACGCGTGCCCTCGCACATCCTGGCGGACCACTTCCGGCTCGCCGGTCACCGAGCCGGTGTCCGGGGCAAGCCGGACAGCCACCGTCTGCTTGGTGTTGATCAGGTTGACCAGCACCGTGCCGTCCAGAGCGGCACAGCCGGCAACACCGGGCTTATCGGGCCAGGTCCAGACGGTGGAGACCTTCGAGTCTTTGGTGATGCGCTGCAGCCGGTCGGCGGTCGGAGTGCGATCGGTGATGTACAGCGAGTCGTCCGACGGGTCGGCGCACAGGCCGCCGCCCGCCCCCATCCCGCTCAGGGCCGTGGTCTGCGGCGCCTGATCGACGGTGGTCGGCTGCTCGATCCGCAGCACCTTGCCTGCGGGCGAGCCCGGATCGGCGGCCTGTGCGGGGTTGCCCGCATCACCGGTGAGCACGACCAACGTGGTGGGGCTGGTGAAAACTAGGGCGCCCATGTTGCCCGTGGCTCCCTTGGGGATGCCGGTGAAGATCGGCTTCGGGATGTCGCCGTCCGCGATGCGGATCACCCGGTTGTCGGTCGGAGTGCTGACGTATGCGTACATCAGCCGGTCCTGCGAATAGGTCGGCGACAACACGATGTCCATCAGTCCGCCGTCGCCGCTCGGGTCGACCGGAATCATCGTCTTGACCTTGGGTTCCGCCCGTACCGAGACCTCCTTGACCGCGCCGGTCATCCGTTCGGCGACCAGCGCGGACTGGCTGTCGGGAAGCATGATCAGGCCGCTGGTGCTCTCCAGACAGCCCTGCATGACGCCGGGCGCCGGGCACTCCTTCGGGAACGGCTTGGGCGGCAGCGGCGGGGGCGGCGGGGGAGACTCGCTGGGCCCCGGCCGCAGCTCGGGTTTGGTGGTGAACGGCTGCGACTGGGCATTGTCGAACCGTGCGCACCCGGACACCGCGAGCAGCGCGGCGCACGACAGGGCGAGGACGCCTCGCAACGGCCTGCGCAGTCTCATGCCCGCCAGGTTACGGATTGTTCGGGGATGCGCGCCACGTCGGTGTTTCTGTGTAATTGCGGGCGCAGCCCTCCTCACCCGCGAAAACGGGGCGCAAAAAGCGCCGCGCCAATCCTCGATTCACCGATCATCAGCACTTACCCTGGGCAGGTGACCAGTCATCCCAATTGGCAGCGGCCCGACGACCTGGGCGCGCCCGCGTCGGCAAGCCTGGTCGATCCCGAGGACGACCTGCCCTCATCGAACTACGCCGGTGACTTCGAAACGACCGCGATCCCCGGCTACACGTCTGGCCCGCAGCCTGGATTTGGGCTGATCAGCGAGCCGGAACCGTTGCCGTACGTGCAGGCCGGCGACGGTCAGTCGATGTCCACCTACGCGCAACCGGCCGACATCGGGCCGAGCCTTGACGACCGCGCCGGGACGGACCACCGGCGAGGCACTCAAGACCTGGGTCTGCTGGTGCTGCGCTGTGCAGTGGGTGCCCTACTGATCGGACACGGCCTGCAGAAGGCGTTCGGCTGGTGGGGCGGTCCTGGACTCGACGGGTTCGAGGACTCGCTGACCGCAGTGGGATACAAGTACGCCGACATGCTGACCTATATCGCCACCGGCGCCCAGATTCTGGCCGGCGTGCTGTTGATCCTGGGTCTGTTCACCCCGCTGGCGGCGGCCGGCGCGCTGGCGTACCTGGTCAACGGCCTGCTGGCGGAGGCGACCATTGCCCACGACGAGGCCAGGCTGTCGGATTTCCTGACCGACGGGCACGAGTACAAACTCGTCCTGATCGCCGCAGTCGTCGCGATCATCCTGGTCGGCCCGGGCCGGTACGGGTTGGACGCCGGTCGTGGTTGGGCCCGCCGACCGTTCGTCGGCTCCTTCGCCGCCCTATTGCTGGGCATCGGCGCCGGGATCGCGCTGTGGGTGTTCCTCAACGGGGGCAACCCGCTGGCATAGCGGTCAGCCGTACGGGTTGGGCACCCGGCCTGCGCTCGCCTCGGTCAGCAGGGGCAGCGTCGCGAACGTCACCGCGGGAAGTGGCAGCTCGCGACCGTCCTTGAGCTGCGCCCGCGCCCACGCGGCCTTCCCGAACCGAAGCCCGTCGATGTCGTCCCACCGCACGGTCCGGCTGCTCAGCAGGCTGCGCGCGGTGACGGTGTCGCGATCGGCGACCGTGCGCAGCCGGATGACGTACGCCGACAGGATCACCGGAATGACCAGCAACGGCGCCGCCCACGCCGGCCAGGCGAGCACCAACGCCAGCATGCCCAGCGCGAGGAAGCCAACCGCGAAATGCGCCATCGGGGAGATCCGGATCACGACTGGATTGGGCGTCGCCGAGGGCGATTGCGAAGTCACCCCTGCATCGTCCCACTGCGCTGGCGCGCCTCGATGCCCGCGCCGCACGCCAATACGAATTTGACTGCTGACCAGTGCGGAGACTACGGTCGACTGTTGTGCAGAACCTGGGATTGCTCGTAGTAATTGGGTTGCGCGTTGATACCGCGCTAGCCCCGATGCGGGCATAGTCACCAGTATCAACGCGCGACCCTCGTACAGCAGCTTCGCTGGCGGGGGTTTTTTCTTGCCCCAGCAGTGATTTGAGAGTCCAGAGAAACAACAAGACAAATCCAGACAAGTCCCGACAAATGAGGAAATCGTGAGCGCACCAACCACACGACCCCCGGATCGGTCGGCGACCCCGCCGAACGGGGAGCAGACCGCGCCCGACGCTGCGAAACCCGCAACGAAGGCGGCTGGTCAAGGCCAGTCAAGCCAGCCCAAGAAGATTGCCCCGCAACAACTCACCGGAGCGCAGTCCGTCATCCGGTCGTTGGAGGAGCTCGACGTCGACGTCATCTTCGGTATCCCCGGTGGCGCCGTATTGCCGGTCTACGACCCGCTTTTCGACTCGCAGAAGCTCCGTCACGTCCTCGTCCGCCACGAGCAGGGCGCCGGACATGCGGCCAGTGGATACGCTCACGCCACCGGCAAGGTCGGTGTGTGCATGGCGACGTCGGGACCCGGCGCCACCAATCTGGTCACCCCGCTCGCCGACGCCCACATGGACTCGATCCCGGTGGTCGCGGTCACCGGGCAGGTCGGTCGCGCGCTGATCGGCACGGATGCCTTCCAGGAAGCCGACATTTCGGGCATCACGATGCCGATCACCAAGCACAACTTCCTGGTGCGCGACGGCAACGACATCCCGCGGGTGATGGCCGAGGCGTTCCACATCGCCTCGTCCGGGCGCCCGGGGCCGGTGCTGGTCGACATCCCCAAGGACGTTCTGCAGGCCCAGTGCACGTTCAGCTGGCCACCGCGGATCGAGCTGCCGGGGTACAAGCCGAACACCAAGCCGCACAACCGCCAGGTCCGCGAGGCCGCCAAGCTGATCGCCGCGGCCCGCAAGCCGGTGCTGTACGTCGGTGGTGGCGTCATCCGCGGCGAGGCGACGGAACTGCTTCTCGAGCTGGCCGAGCTGACCGGCATCCCGGTGATCACCACGCTGATGGCCCGGGGCGCGTTCCCCGACAGCCACCCCCAGAACCTGGGCATGCCGGGCATGCACGGAACGGTGGCCGCGGTGGCCGCGCTGCAGCGCAGCGATCTGCTGATCGCGCTTGGTACCCGGTTCGATGACCGGGTGACGGGCAAGCTGGACTCGTTCGCGCCCGACGCGAAGGTCATCCACGCCGACATCGACCCGGCCGAGATCGGCAAGAACCGCAACGCCGATGTCCCGATCGTCGGTGACGTCAAGGCTGTCATCGCCGACCTGATCGAGGCGCTGCGCCGGGACGGCACCGTCGCGGGCACGATCAAGATCGACAACTGGTGGGAGTACCTGCGCGGTGTGCAGTCGACGTACCCGCTGAGCTACGGGCCGCAGAGTGACGGCAGCCTCTCTCCCGAGTACGTGATCGAGCAGCTGGGCAAGATCGCAGGGCCCGACGCCGTGTTCGTCGCCGGGGTGGGCCAGCACCAGATGTGGGCCGCGCAGTTCATCTCGTATGAGAACCCGCGGACGTGGATCAACTCGGGTGGTCTGGGCACCATGGGCTTCGCGGTTCCCGCGGCGATGGGCGCCAAGTTCGCGCGCCCGGACGCCGAGGTGTGGGCCATCGACGGCGACGGCTGCTTCCAGATGACCAACCAGGAGTTGGCCACCTGCGCCGTCGAGGGCGCCCCGATCAAGGTCGCCATCATCAACAACGGCAACCTGGGTATGGTGCGCCAGTGGCAGACGCTGTTCTACGAAGAGCGGTACAGCCAAACCGATCTCGCCACGCACTCGCACCGCATCCCCGACTTCGTCAAGCTGGCCGAGGCGCTGGGATGCGTCGGATTGCGTTGCGAACGTCAAGAAGACGTCGTCAGACGTCATCCATAAAGCGCGCGCCATCAACGACCGGCCGGTGGTGATCGACTTCGTCGTCGGCGCCGACGCTCAGGTGTGGCCGATGGTCGCCGCAGGCACCAGCAATGACGAGATCCAAGCGGCCCGCGGCATCCGTCCGCTGTTTGATGATCCTGAAGAAGGGCACGCGTGATGGCGACCACCGGATCCATTCCGACGCACACGCTGTCCGTGCTCGTCCAGGACAAACCCGGCGTGCTCGCCCGCGTGGCATCGCTGTTTGCCCGGCGCGGTTACAACATCCAGTCGCTGGCGGTCGGGGCGACCGAGCAGAAGGACATGTCCCGGATGACCATCGTGGTCAGTGTCGAGGAGTCCCCGCTCGAACAGATCACCAAGCAGCTCAACAAGCTGATCAACGTGATCAAGATCGTCGAGCAGGAAGATGACAACTCGGTGTCGCGCGAACTGGCGCTGATCAAGGTGCGAGCCGATGCCACCACCCGCAGCCAGGTGATCGAGGCGGTGAACCTGTTCCGCGCCAAGGTCGTTGACGTCTCGACGGAGTCGTTGACGATCGAGGCCACCGGTACACCGGCGAAGCTGGAGGCGTTTCTGCGAGTGCTGGAGCCGTACGGCATCCGTGAGCTCGTGCAGTCCGGAGTGGTGTCTCTGTCGCGCGGGCCGCGCGGCATCGGCACCGTCAAGTAAGTCCAAATCGGTTAAAAGAGAAGGAAATACAGTGGCAGTTGAGATGTTCTATGACGACGACGCGGACCTGTCGATCATCCAGGGGCGCAAGGTCGGCGTCATCGGCTATGGCAGCCAGGGGCATGCGCACTCGCTGAGCCTGCGCGACTCGGGTGTGCAGGTGAAGGTCGGCCTGAAGGAGGGCTCGAAGTCTCGGGAGAAGGTCGCCGAGCAGGGCCTCGAGGTGGACACGCCCGCCGAGGTCGCCAGGTGGGCCGACGTCATCATGCTGCTGGCGCCCGACACCGCGCAGGCCGACATCTTCAAGAACGAGATCGAGCCGAATCTGAAGGACGGCGACGCGCTGTTCTTCGGACACGGCCTCAACATCCACTTCGAGCTGATCAAGCCGCCGGCCAACGTCACCGTCGGCATGGTCGCCCCGAAGGGCCCCGGCCATCTCGTGCGTCGGCAGTTCGTCGACGGCAAGGGTGTGCCGTGCCTGGTGGCCGTCGAACAGGACCCCAAGGGCGAGGGTGAGGCGCTGGTGCTGTCCTACGCCAAGGGCATCGGCGGCACCCGCGCGGGCGTCATCAAGACCACGTTCAAGGACGAAACCGAGACCGACCTCTTCGGCGAGCAGGCGGTGCTATGCGGTGGCACCGAGGAACTCGTGAAGACGGGCTTCGACGTGATGGTGGAAGCCGGATACGCCCCGGAGTTGGCGTATTTCGAGGTGCTGCACGAGCTGAAGCTGATCGTCGACCTGATGTATGAGGGCGGTATCGCGCGGATGAACTACTCGGTGTCCGACACCGCCGAGTTCGGCGGCTACCTGTCGGGGCCGCGGATCATCGACGCCGGCACCAAGGAGCGGATGAAGCAGATCCTCTCCGAGATCCAGGACGGCAGCTTCGTCAAGAAGCTGGTCGCCAACATGGAGGGCGGCAACAAGCAGCTCGAGGATCTGCGCAAGCAGAACGCCGAGCACCCGATCGAGGTGACCGGCAAGAAGCTACGCGACCTGATGAGCTGGGTCGACCGCCCGCTCACGGACACCGCCTAGTTGCGGTTTCGGCGCGCTAACCGGCGCTCACCCTCTTTGCCACGCTGGTTGTGAGTCAGTTTGGGCCAGTGTGAAGGGGTTGGGTTGTGTCGATCAGTCCGGGGTTCACTCCTGCGGAGATTCGTGAGCTTGTTATCGAGTATCAGCTGTTGCCTTATGGGCAGAAGGGGCCGTGGCTTGCTGCTCAGGGGGTGTCGAACCGCCAGTTCAGACGGTGGCAGGCGACGGTGTTCGGCGGTGATCTCGACCGGGGACTGATTCCGCGAGAAGGTGGTGCTATGACGGTTCCTCCGGCGAAACGCACGGCGTTGGCCAAGGCGGATGCGGCCAAGCAGGATCGTGACGAGGCCGAACTCGCTCAGTTACGAGAGCGGGTTCGCGAGCTCGAGGCGGCCAACGAGGCCCTGGGAAAAGCTATCGGGCTCTTGCACGCGATGAGCGTAGAAGAGCCCGACGCAGCCCAGATGACGAGCGATCCCGACGATTCATCGACGCTGAAAACGCACTCGTCACCGAGCTGACCGCGGCGATCGGGTCGCAACGGCGAGCGCTGGCGATGATCGATTTGTCGCGCTCGAGCTGGCATTACCGCTCGAACCCGCGTCCGAGGGTGATCGACCCGCTGCCACAACGGGATCGGGCGTACCCGTCGCGCATCTGCGAGGCCGACCGAGCCGTCATCAGAGACGAGATCATCGCTGGCTGGCTGGCAGGCGTGTCGGTTGACCAGTCCTTCGCATCGACCTGGGATCAGGGCGTGATGCTCGCCTCGCGGCGATACTGGTGGCGCATAGCGGCCGCGATCACCGATCAAAGCACCCGCCCGATCGCGCCGGCCCGCTCGGCGAGCAAGACGCCGCGTCAGGTGCCGGTGCTCAAAGCGACCGGTCCGCAACAGATCTGGAGCTGGGACATCACCGACCTGCGCAGCCCGTGGCGTGGAGTGTCGTTCAAGGCGTACTCGGTCATCGATATCTACTCCCGCAAGATCGTGGGCTGGCGTGTCGAGGAACGCGAGTGCGACGACCTGGCCGTGGAAATGTTCGAGGCCGCGTTCGCCGGTCATGGACTGCCCGCGGTCGTGCACGCCGATTCCGGGCCACCGATGCGCTCGACAGTCCTCAACGACCTGCTGGCCGGCCTCGAGATCGGCCAGACCCACAACCGGCCACGGGTCAGCAACGACAACCCGTTCTCCGAATCGGAGTTCCGCACGATGAAATACCGGCCGAACTATCCCGGTATCTTCGACGATCTCGATGCCGCTCGCGCCTGGGTGAGCGCATACGTGTCCTGGTACAACCAGCACCATCACCCCAGTGGCATCGCGCTATTTACCCCCGCACAGGTCCACAGTGGAGCATGGACACGGCAATGGACACAACGCGATCAAGCCCTACAGGCCTACTACCACGCCCACCCCGAACGATTCCGCAACCGCCCACGGACCAAGAGTCCCAGCCCCGTCGTCGGCATTAACCTCCCAGCCGAAACCACAGCCGAGCGACTCCACGCAGCTTGACAACGCCCGCCAGCGCCCGTTTCCGCGCCGAAATCGCTCTACGGCGCGAAACTTCGTTCCAGCGGAGGCGTGCGTGGCCGACGCGTTTGCTAGCGCGCCGGTCGTTGCTCCGTCAAGTACTTTTTGCTGCTGGGCCAATACGCCAGACGTGGCCAGGTAATAGGCGGATAGTAGCCCCTATCCAACGCCAGTCGTGGTGACCTTCCGTCAAGTTCGGGGATTTGCGTCTAGGGCACATGCGCCGAATGCAGGGAGCACACATGCCACCCCGTACCTCTACATACTTGCGTCGCTTCGCGCTGGCCACTCTGTTCGCGGGGGCCGCCACATTCAGCGCCAGCGCCTTCGGAGACCCCGCAGTCGCGTGCGCCGAACCCAGAGAGTGGGACATCGGGCACTATGACGACTGTGTGGCTTATGCATTGGCGGATTATCAAACCGGCAAGAGCAGTTTTCAGGACTATAACGCGAACGTGATGCTCTGCTGCCAGCTGAGCGGGGGAGATTGGAACGGTGCCAATGGCAGTTGCCAGGCTCCGGCCGGCGAGCAGGCCCAGGAGGCCGAGAGGCAACCCGCACCGCCGCCGCCCGAGGAAGGCATGATCTTCTGGCCGGGGTCTCAAGTTCCTCCTCCGGCCGGCCCGGCAGCCCCGCCGCCCAGCGAGGCGGCACCGGCTCCCTGAGATTCTCGCCGAAACTGTAACTAGCGCGGTCGTTCTCGGCGTGTCGTCGCAAGATGGCAGCGGCGGCGAGGCCGTTGGGCCCGCCGCTGGTGACGGTGGCGTCCACCCCGCAATTGAAGCCCATTACCCTGATCGCGTGAGTCTTCCCGTTGTACTGATCGCCGACAAACTCGCCGAGTCCACCGTCGCCGCCCTCGGTGACCAGGTGGAGGTCCGCTGGGTCGACGGCCCCGATCGAGAAAAGCTGCTGGCCGCCGTGGCCGAGGCCGACGCGCTGCTGGTGCGTTCGGCGACCACGGTCGACGCCGAGGTGCTGGCCGCCGCGCCCAAGCTCAAGATCGTCGCCCGCGCCGGAGTCGGCCTGGACAACGTCGACGTCGACGCGGCCACCGCGCGCGGTGTGCTGGTGGTCAACGCACCCACATCGAACATCCACAGCGCCGCCGAGCACGCACTGGCGCTGATGCTGGCCGCCGCGCGCCAGATCGCACCGGCCGACGCGTCGCTGCGTGAACGCACCTGGAAGCGGTCGTCGTTCTCGGGAACCGAGCTCTACGGCAAGACCGCCGGTGTGGTGGGGTTGGGCCGGATCGGGCAGCTCGTCGCGGCGCGCTTGGCCGCGTTCGGCACGCATGTGGTGGCCTACGACCCGTATGTGTCACCGGCGCGCGCCGCACAGCTCGGCATCGAACTGGTGACGCTCGACGAACTGCTGACGCGGTCCGACTTCATCTCGGTGCATCTGCCGAAAACACCCGAGACCGCGGGTCTGATCGGCAAGGAGGCGCTGGCCAAGACGAAGCCCGGTGTGATCATCGTCAACGCCGCCCGGGGCGGGCTCGTCGACGAGGAAGCACTCGCCGAAGCGGTCGCCAGCGGGCACGTCCGCGGCGCGGGCATCGACGTTTTCGCCACCGAGCCGACCACCGACAGCCCGTTGTTCGACCTCCCGCAGGTCGTCGTCACCCCGCACCTGGGCGCCTCCACCAGCGAGGCGCAGGACCGGGCCGGCACCGACGTCGCCGAGAGCGTCAGGCTGGCGCTGGCCGGCGAGTTCGTGCCCGACGCAGTCAACGTCGGCGCCGGTGTCGTCAGCGAAGAAGTGGCGCCCTGGCTGGATCTGGTCCGCAAGCTGGGCCTATTGGCGGGCGTGCTGTCCACCGAAGCCACTGCGACGCTTGCGGTGCAGGTTTGCGGCGAACTGGCATCGGAAGATGTTGAGGTACTTCGCCTTTCGGCACTGCGCGGTCTGTTCTCCACGGTGACCGATCAGCAGGTGACATTCGTCAACGCGCCAGCGATGGCCGCCGAGCGGGGCTTGCAGGCCGAGATCACCACTGCCTCCGAGAGCCCCAACCACCGCAGCGTCGTCGACGTGCGGGCGGTGGCCGCCGACGGGTCGGTCACCAACGTCGCCGGCACGCTGTCCGGGCCGCAGCAAGTGGAGAAGATCGTCCAGATCAACGGGCGCAACTTCGACCTGCGCGCCGAGGGCATCAACTTGATCATCCACTACATCGACCGGCCGGGCACGCTGGGCAAGATCGGCACGCTGCTCGGCGGCGCCGACATCAACATCCACGCCGCGCAGCTCAGCGAGGACGCCGAGGGCCCGGGTGCGACCATCCTGCTGCGCCTGGACCGCGATGTGCCCGACGACGTGCGGGCCGCGATCTCCGAGGCCGTCGGCGCCAAGACGCTGGAAGTAGTTGAGCTGTAGTGCGATTGGCGATCATTGCCGGTGACGGCATCGGTCCGGAGGTGGTCGGGGAGGCCGTCAAGGTCCTCGACGCCGTGCTTCCCGGTGTCGAGAAGACGAACTACGACCTCGGGGCGCGGCGATTCCACGCCACCGGGGAGGTGCTACCCGATTCGGTTCTCGACGAGTTGCGCGCACACGATGCGATCCTGCTGGGCGCCATCGGCGACCCGTCGGTGCCCAGCGGCGTGCTGGAGCGTGGTCTGCTGCTGCGCATCCGCTTCGCGCTCGACCACCACATCAATCTGCGGCCGGCTCGGCTGTATCCGGGCGTGACGAGCCCGCTGGCCGGAAATCCCGACATCGACTTCGTCGTGGTCCGGGAGGGCACCGAAGGGCCCTACACCGGTACGGGCGGCGCGATCCGGGTGGGCACGCCGAACGAGGTGGCCACCGAGGTGAGCCTCAATACGGCGTTCGGGGTGCGGAGGGTCGTGCACGACGCGTTCGGGCGGGCCCGGCAGCGGCGCAAGCACCTGACGCTGGTGCACAAGAACAACGTGCTGACCTACGCGGGTGCGTTGTGGTGGCGCACGGTGCAGGAGTTGGCCGCGGAGTATCCCGACGTCGAGGTGGGCTACCAGCACGTCGACGCCGCCACCATTCACATCGTCACCGATCCCGCCCGGTTCGACGTCATCGTCACCGACAACCTGTTCGGCGACATCATCACCGACCTGGCCGCCGCGGTGTGCGGTGGTATCGGGCTGGCCGCCAGCGGCAATATCGATGCGACCCGGACGAATCCGTCGATGTTCGAACCCGTGCACGGCAGCGCGCCCGACATCGCCGGTCAGGGTGTCGCCGACCCCACGGCGGCGATCATGTCCGTGGCGCTTCTGTTGTCACACGTCGGTGAGGCGGACGCCGCGGCCCGTGTCGACAAGGCCGTCGAGACGCATCTGGCCACGCGTGGTGAGGACAAGTTGTCGACGACGCAGGTCGGCGATCGGATCGTCTCGAGCCTCAACGCTTGGCGCGGCGTTGAATCTCCTTGACTGCCGCCCAATTCACCGACGGGCGGTCGAGGCCGCGTTTGTCGAGGTACCTCTGTCCCGAGGTCTGTGTTCCCCTGATGAAGTAATACAAGGCCAGTTTCGACGGCGCTTTGAATATTGTACTGACGAACACCCATGCGCCATCTCGATTCTCGAGCCTGCCCTTGACCTGGATAGCGTTGAGCTTCCACATCTTCTCGTCGTGTTGGTGGCACAGCAGGTTGGCCGGTCCTTCGACGGCGCGTAGTGCGTCGGGTACGGCCGCAGGCAATTCGCCCGTTGCGGGGTCATAGGCGTGGGAATCGACCCGGACGCTGGCGGGATACCCGTCGCCATCGAGCACCGTCAACACCGCTTCATCGAACTTGCTGAGCCACTTGGCCGCCTCATCCCACACGGCGCACCTCGGCGGGGTTGAGTTCCTCCGGCGCCGCGGTGAAATCCCGAGTCGGCCAGAACAGCACACGTCGTGGTGTCACGTAGATCAGGATCCGCATGTAGTAGGACCACCACATTCGGCGGCCTATCGGCGAGCTCCAAAGAGCCCCCGCGGGTTGTCGCTTAGCCTCGATCCACCGATGAACGTTGTGGCGTGAGCTGTTGACTTTTGATCTTGATCGGCGGCTGGCGGGCATAAGTGAACCGCTGGTCTGCCCAGCTTTTCCTGTTGGCTCCGGTTGTCGGGTCTGGATGGTGGTGGTCAGGTTGGGGCTGGTTTTCCGATTGTGTTGTGCCACAGTGCAAGCCACCCTGCTTCCCAGGGCCAGTGGCCGGGCAGGTGTAGGACCGGTTTGCGTTGTGGCCGGGCCATCCGGGCGGGGACGTTGACCAGTGCGCGGCGCAGTGTTGCCCCGCGGGCTTTGCCGTGGCGGGCCCCGGCGAGGATTCCGGCGGCGCGCAGCAGGTTGTGGGTGATCGCGGCGCATAGCGCCCAGGCGGAGTTGGCGCCGAACCGACCCGACGGGATATGCGCCAGCGGCCCGTCGATCAGGTCGGCAAAGGTGGTTTCGATGATCGCGTGGCGGCGGTGGGTGATGTCGGCGTCGGGCGCGGGTTCGGTGGAGTTGGTGAAGAAGGGGTGGTAACGCCAGACCGGGAATAGCGCGTCGGCCTGATTGGCGTCTTTGACGCGGCGCACGATCATCCGGGCGGTGACCGGGTCGTCGGTGGACGTGAATGCGGTGTAGGTGGTTTCGGCGACTTCGGCGTCGGAGATCCAGGCCCCGGTGTCGGGATCTTGGACCGCGCCCGGATAGCGCACCGGGGTCCAGGCGTCCTCGGCGATGGCGTTGATGGCGGCCTGCACCTTCGCGTTCTTGGTCCACACCAGCGAGAATTGGGCCCCGGCGCGGCGGCACGCGGTCACCACGGCACGGGTGCCGTAGGCGGAGTCGCCGCGGACCAGGATCTGCCCGGTGACGCCCGCGGCGCGGGCGGTGGCGATGGCTTGGGCGACCATGCGCCCCGCGCCCTTGCCCGAGCCGGTCTTTCCGGCGCGCAGCCGCAGTCCGGCGATCATCGGTGCCGCGGTGTCGGTGCTGATCGTGGTCGCCAGCGGGGACAGGCCCTTGCGTAGCACCTGTTTACCGGCGATCTTGGTGTGTCCGTAGCTCGCACCTTGTTTGGCGTGCCCGTAGACCGGGCGTAGCAGTGAGTCGATGTCGACGAACGCCCGCTCATCGGCGCCGGGCAGCAGATCGACCCGTTCGCCGAGGGCGGCCAGGTGTGCACGCAGGACCGACTCCAATTGACGGGCATGACCGAACGTGAACTCCCGCAACAACGTTCCGATCGTCGAGGGCGCGTACACGCCGCCGAACAAGGTTTTCATCCCACCGCTGCGGACGATGTCGGCGTCGTCGATGCAATCCGCGCCCGCGCACATCGCCGCGACCAGAGTCACCAGCTTGGGCGCGGGGTTGGCCGCCCCCGATCTGATCCGCGGCTCGCTGATCTGCACTTTCTCGTCGAGCAGGCGCGACAGACCAGCCTGTTCGGCCAGCGTCATCACCGGCACCAGACCGGCGCACGACACAAGATTGTCGTCATCGAACACTGCGGAATCGGGCGTGAACCTATGGGACACTTGCACCGGAAGTGCCTTTCTCGTGCCGGGCGATTGTTGTGTGGTAACTCCAATCATCCCAGCTCAGAGGGCACTTTCCTCATTACGACACCCGAAACGCGACCAATTCATCCGTGGATCGAGGCTTAGTCACGGTTTCCATGAGTGCTTCGAGATCTGGGTCGGACGAAGCGTCGGTCACGATGCGGTCTTCCGCGGTGGCATCGCCCTGAATGAGCACAGCGCCCGGCTCGGCGACTCCGCTGCCCGTCGGCTCCGAGAACAGCAGACTCACCTTCGAATTGCGGCGGACGTTGAACGCCTTCTGTGGAAGCCCGATGCTGGTGGTGACCAACAGCCGTCCGTCGGACAGCAGCCTCGGCGACACCGGCCAGGTCTGCGGCGAACCGTCGCGCGACAGCGTGGTGAACTCACACGTGAAGTACTTGTCAATGATGTCCAGTGCGGTCGTCGACATTAGCGGAGCATATGTCAGCCGTGCTCCCCGATAAGCGGATCGGCGTCGACAGGGACCAGGGGGTATGCAATCAACGGAAACAGCGCGCACACAGCGAACGCCGCCGCATAGCCTGCGACGCCGATCAAACCGCCGAACAACGGCGGTACGACGCCTGCGGTCAGAAGCTGACTGGTGTTCTGCGTGCCCAGTGCGCGCCCGCTCCAGAACGGGCCGGCGATCTCGGCGATTGCGGTGAACGCTAATCCGTTGTCGGACACGGTGATCACCGAGGCCACAACCATCAAGGCAACGCTGATCGGGGAGTCGAGCCAGTCGGTCAATGCCAGCAGCCCCATCGAAGCGGCGGCCGCCAGCGCGATGGTGCGAATAGGCCGCAGCCGTGAGCCCACCAAATCTGACCAGCGTCCGGCCGCGATGCGTCCGCCGGCCCCGAGCACCTGCGCCGCCGTCACCAGCGCGCCCGCCGATGCCGCCGACCAACCTCGCTCGGTCATCAACCACACCAGGGTGAAGGTCCAAACCAACACCTGCGGCGCGACCAACAGAACCGACACGGCGTGGATGCGCCACAGCACCGCCGAAGCCCGGTACGGATTGGCAAGATCGCGCTCCGATGCCTCGGCGCGCGGCGTCCGCGGCGGATCCGTCACCGCCATTGCGCATACGACGGCAGAGACCGCGCACACCACGGCAGGGAACAACAGCGCCGCCGAGACGCCGTGGCTCTCCGCGAGCCGTGGAATCACCAAGGCGCCCAACCCGACTCCCAACGGCTGGGCGGTCTGCCGGATACCCATTACCAGGCCGCGTCGCTCCGGCGGGAACCAGCCGACCACCAACCGGCCACTGGCGGTATTGCTGCTTGCCGCCGCCATGCCGCCGAGGAACAGAAATGCGCCGATCGCGATCAGCGAGTGCACCGACGCCGCCGCGAACGCCGCGGCCGCGGTCAGCGCCGAGCCCAGTGCCAGCACGATGCGTTCGCCAATGCGGTCAACCACGTATCCCCACGCGATGAGGGTGACCACCATGCCGAAGCTCGGCATCGACGACATCAGGCCCGCTTCGGCCAGGTCCAGGTTGCGCTCGGTGTGTAGCGTCGGGATGAGAAATGCCGCACCGTTGATGAACACGTTCGCGCACAACGTCGCCGCCAGTGCGATCCACAGCATCGACCAGCGGCGCAGGGTGCTGATCGACTCGACGGACATGCCGCAATCGTCGCACAGTCATCTCAGCATATTGAATCAGTATCCTATATCTTGAGACGCCCGCGCGAGGGAGTGGCTGACGGTCGCCGCATCGCCGCCCACTAGGCTGAAACGATGCGCCTAGGCCGAATCGCCAGCCCCGACGGGGTTGCCTTCGTCAGCATCGAGGGACCGCCCGATGACGAGGCCGCAGTCGTCCGGGAAATCGCCGAGCACCCGTTCGGTACCCCCACGTTCACAGAGCGGCAGTGGCCGCTGGCCGATGTCCGGCTGCTCGCGCCGATCCTGGCCAGCAAGGTGGTGTGCATCGGGAAGAACTACGCCGCACACATCGCGGAGATGGGCGGCGAGGCGCCGACCGATCCGGTGATCTTCATGAAGCCGAACACCGCGATCATCGGGCCGAACGTTCCGATCCAGCTGCCGGCCGATGCGAAGCCGGTGCATTTCGAGGGCGAGTTGGCCGCCGTCATCGGCAAGCCGTGCAAAGACGTGCCTGCCGCACGGGCGGCCGAGAATATTCTCGGCTACACGGTCGCGAACGACGTTTCGGCGCGCGATCAGCAGAAGAACGACGGTCAGTGGACCCGCGCCAAGGGCCACGACACGTTCTGCCCCGTCGGACCGTGGATCGTCACCGACGTCGACCCGTCCGATCTCGAGATCCGCACCGAGGTCAACGGTGAAGTCAAGCAGAACAGCCGGACATCGCTGATGGTGCACGATGTCGGCGCGATCGTGGAATGGATCTCGGCGGTGATGACCCTGCTGCCCGGCGATCTCATCCTGACCGGCACACCGGATGGGGTCGGCCCGATCGAAGACGGCGACACCGTAAGCATCACCGTCGAAGGCATCGGCACCCTAACCAATCCCGTTGTGCGCAAGGGAAAGTCATGACGACGGTCCGAGTTCGGTTCTGCCCGTCACCGACCGGCACGCCGCACGTCGGCCTGATTCGGACCGCGCTGTTCAACTGGGCGTACGCACGTCACACCGGCGGGGACTTCGTGTTCCGGCTCGAGGACACCGACGCCGAACGCGACAGCGAGGAAAGCTATCTCGCGCTGCTCGATGCGCTCAGCTGGCTCGGCCTGAACTACGACGAGGGTCCGGAGGTGGGCGGACCGTACGGTCCCTACCGGCAGTCCGAGCGCAAAGACATCTACCGCGACGTGGTGGCGCGACTGCTGGCTGCGGGCGAGGTCTACGAGGCGTATTCCACTCCCGAGGAGGTTGAGGCACGTCACGTCGCCGCGGGACGTAACCCGAAGCTCGGCTACGACAATTTCGATCGCGACCTGACCGCCGAACAGCGCGCCGCCTACCGCAAGGAGGGGCGCAGACCGGTGTTGCGGCTGCGGATGCCCGACACAGACATCAGCTGGAACGACCTCGTCCGCGGCCAGACGACATTCGCGGTGGGCACGGTGCCGGACTTCGCACTGACCCGTGCCAGCGGAGACCCGTTGTACACGTTGGTCAATCCGGTCGACGACGCGCTGATGAAGATCACCCACGTCTTGCGCGGCGATGACTTGCTGTCCTCCACACCGCGTCAGATCGCGCTGTACCAAGCGCTGATCCGCATCGGCGTGGCCGATCGAGTACCGGAGTTCGGGCACCTGCCCGCCGTGCTCGGCGAGGGCACCAAGAAGCTGTCCAAGCGCGACCCGCAGTCCAACCTCTTCCTGCACCGCGACCGCGGGTTCATCCCGGAGGGTCTGCTGAATTACCTGGCCCTGCTTGGCTGGTCGATCGCCGACGACCGTGACGTGTTCAGCCTCGACGAGATGGTGGCCGCGTTCGATGTCGTCGACGTCAACTCCAATCCGGCCCGGTTCGACCAGAAGAAGGCCGACGCGCTGAACGCCGACCACATCCGGCTACTGACCGAGGAGGACTTCACCGATCGGCTGCGGGAGTACTTCGACGCGCACGCTTACGACACCGGTCTGAACGACGAACAATTCGCGGAAGCCGCCCGGTTGGTGCAGACCCGCATCGTCGTCCTCGGCGATGCCTGGGACTTGCTGAAGTTCCTCAACGATGCGGAGTTCGCGCTCGACGAGAAGGCCGCGGCGAAGGAACTCGGATCCGATGCGGGCCCGGTTCTCGACGCCGCTATGAGTGCACTCGAAGGCATCGATGAATGGCGGGCCGACAAGATTGAAATGGCCCTGAAGGTTGCACTGTTGGAAAACCTGGTGCTCAAGCCGCGGAAGGCGTTCGGCCCGATCCGGGTGGCCGCAACCGGAGCATCGGTGAGCCCGCCGCTGTTCGAGTCGTTGGAACTGCTGGGCCGCGACCGCACTCTGCACCGGCTCACGGCCGGCCGGGCCCACGCGGCAGCCGCAGCGACCGGCGCGTGAGAAGACGACGCGAAATCTTTGGTAATCTGCACGTCGGCCCGGCATGAAATGCGGCAGGCCCGCCCGCCGCTTGCCTGGCCCAAAAATGGCCTGTGACCAGCGGTTACAGGCGGCCAATGGGGTATGGTGTAATTGGCAACACAGCTGATTCTGGTTCAGCCATTCTAGGTTCGAGTCCTGGTACCCCAGCTTTCGTGAGCGATTAGGGTCGGAATTGGCGACTGCGTTATGCTGGCCCTCCGGAAAAGTTCTAGCCCCCGTCGTCTAGCGGCCTAGGACGCCGCCCTCTCACGGCGGTAGCGTGGGTTCGAATCCCATCGGGGGTACAAATGCCGTCGTATTCGGTGAGCGAAACTAGATAGTCGCCCCATCCATGTGATCGACAACGGGGATGCGTGGTGCTTGTGCTCAAGCGAATGCTGGCTGCGCTATCGGCTTTGACTGTCATCGCGGTTCCGACGGTGACGCCGACGGCTCAGGCCGACGTCGACGTCGACGAAGTAGTCGGCGACTCGATGATCTACGTGCAGATCACCTTCACCGGAACGGTGCTGGTTCCCGGCGATCACATGAAGAAGCGTCGTCGGCGTCCGCGCAAGCGGGCGGCACCGAAGGAAATCGAGGCGGCACCCGCGACGACGATCGACACCAGCACCGCACCGCCGACCGATACCAAGGAGCCGCCGCCCAAGGCGTAGGTCACAGCCTGCGCGTGAGCGCCTCCGAAGCGGCCAGTAGATCTGCTGCCCAGCGGGCACCCGGCCGACGGCCAATCCGATCGATCGGTCCCGACACCGACACCGCCGCGATCACCGTGCCCCGTCCGTCGCGCACCGGCGCGGAGACACTGGCCACCCCGGGTTCGCGCTCCGCGACGCTTTGCGCCCATCCGCGCTTGCGTACCTCTGCGAGTGCGCGGTCGGTGAACTTGGCCGTGGGCAACACGGCCTGCTGCGTTGCGAGGTCGCTGTATGCCAGCAGAATCTTCGCCCCTGAGCCTGCGGTCATCGGCAGGTGTGTGCCGACCGGCACCGTATCGCGAAGGCCGGCAGGTGGTTCCAATGCGGCCACGCAGATTCGCGATGTGCCCTCGCGGCGGTAAAGCTGGACGCTCTCGCCGGTGATCTCGCGAAGCCTCGGCAACACCACGGCCCCCGCCGCCAACAACGGGTCGTTGACCTGGCCAGCCAACTCGACCAGTGCAGGCCCGAGCTGCCAACGGCCCTCGGCGTCGCGGGCAAGTAACCGGTGAAACTCCAGTCCCGCGGCAAGCCGGTGTGCGGTGGCCCTGGGCAGACCCGTCCGCTCGCACAATTCGGCCAGCCCGCACGGTGCGTCGGCGACCGTGTGCAGCAGCCCCACCGCTTTGTCCAGCACGCCGATGCCGCTATCCTGTCTCACAAGGAGATACTAGCGTTCCAGATTGTGAGATAGTCAAATATGACGACCGAAGCGCGACCGCGCACGATGGCGGAGAAGGTATGGGACGACCACGTCGTCGTCACCGGCGGCGGAACCGGCGAAGCCCGGGAACCCGACCTGATCTACATCGACTTGCACCTCGTGCACGAGGTGACCAGTCCGCAGGCTTTCGACGGGCTGCGGTTGGCAGGCCGCGGTGTCCGGAGACCGGACTTGACGATCGCCACCGAGGACCACAATGTACCGACGATCGACATCGACAAGCCGATTGCCGATCCGGTATCCCGCATTCAGGTCGAGACGCTGCGCCGCAACTGCGAAGAATTCGGCATCCGACTGCACCCGATGGGCGACCTCGAGCAAGGCATCGTGCACATCATCGGACCGCAACTTGGTCTGACTCAGCCGGGCATGACGATCGTGTGCGGCGACAGCCACACGTCAACCCATGGCGCGTTCGGCGCACTCGCGATGGGCATCGGTACATCTGAGGTCGAGCACGTGCTCGCCACGCAGACGCTGCCGCTGCGTCCGTTCAAGACGATGGCGGTGAACGTCGATGGCCAACTGCCTGCAGGAGTCAGCGCAAAGGACATCATTCTGGCCGTGATCGCGAAGATCGGCACCGGCGGCGGGCAGGGTCATGTCATCGAATACCGGGGTAGTGCCATCGAATCGCTGTCGATGGAAGGCCGGATGACGATCTGCAACATGAGCATCGAGGCCGGCGCGCGCGCAGGCATGGTCGCACCTGACGAGACCACCTATGAGTATCTGCGCGGCCGTCCACACGCGCCGACAGGTGCGGATTGGGACCACGCCGTCGCCGCTTGGGACCGACTGCGCACCGACGAGGGTGCCGAATTCGACACCGAGGTGTACATCGACGCCGCGACGCTGAGCCCCTTCGTCACCTGGGGCACCAACCCGGGCCAGGGCGTACCGCTGTCAGAGTCGGTGCCCGATCCGGAGCTGATGGGTGACGACGCGGAAAAGCAAGCCGCGGAGAAGGCGTTGGCGTATATGGATCTTCGACCCGGCACCGCGATGCGCGATATTGCCGTGGACACCGTTTTCGTCGGGTCGTGCACCAACGGCCGCATCGAAGATCTGCGTGTAGTCGCCGATGTCCTACGTGGCCGCAAGGTCGCCGACGGTGTGGAGATGCTCGTTGTACCCGGCTCGATGCGGGTGCGCGCCCAGGCGGAGTCCGAAGGTCTTGGCGAGATCTTCACGGCAGCCGGCGCGCAGTGGCGGCAAGCCGGTTGCTCGATGTGTCTCGGTATGAACCCCGACCAATTGGCGCCCGGACAGCGGTGCGCATCGACTTCCAACCGAAATTTTGAGGGCAGGCAGGGCAAGGGTGGCCGTACACATCTGGTGTCGCCCGCCGTCGCGGCGGCCACCGCCGTGCGGGGCACGTTGTCGTCGCCCGCAGACCTGAGCCGCTAAAGGAGATAAGCATGGAAGCGTTTCGCACCCACACCGGCATCGGAGTACCGCTGCGCCGGTCCAATGTCGACACCGACCAGATCATCCCTGCGGTGTATTTGAAGCGGGTCACCCGAACGGGTTTCGAGGACGGCCTGTTCGCGTCGTGGCGCAACGACCCGTCCTTTGTCCTCAATTTGAGCCCGTTCGACAAGGGGTCGGTATTGGTCGCAGGACCCGATTTCGGCACCGGATCGTCGCGCGAACACGCGGTGTGGGCACTCATGGACTACGGCTTCCGCGTCGTAATCTCGTCTCGATTTGCCGATATTTTTCGCGGAAACGCCGGTAAGGCGGGGCTACTTGCGGCAGAAGTTGCTCAAGATGATGTGGAACTGCTTTGGAAGCTGATCGAGCAGCAACCGGGGCTGGAAATCACTGTGAATCTTCAAGATCGGAATGTGGCCGCAGGAACGGTCCTGTTGCCGTTCAAGATTGACGATTACACCGCCTGGCGACTGCTCGAGGGACTTGACGATATAGGCCTTACGCTGCGGAAACTCGAAGGTATCGAGTCGTATGAATCCAACCGGCCGGACTGGAAACCACGAACTCTGCCGGTCCCCGGATAGCGTCCAAACGGGCCGAAATTGAGGCCCTCCGATCCGGTTCTGGGGGGCCGTCGCCAGCGACCAAGCGCGGCAAGCGGATTGCGAAAAATTACTTCAGCAACACCTGAAATTGCGCGTGGCTCTTGGAAATCAACGGTGTTTGGGTTTACCGTGTCCTCTAGTCGGTCCAAGGTGGACCACTGGTGTGGAGGTTTTGCATGAACAAAGCAGAGCTGATTGACGTACTCACGAGAAAGCTCGACACAGATCGCCGCGCGGCTACCGAAGCGGTGGAGAACGTTGTCGACACAATCGTGCGTGCGGTGCATAACGGTGACAGTGTCACCATTACCGGTTTCGGCGTATTCGAACAGCGCCGTCGTGCTGCCCGGGTCGCGCGTAATCCGCGCACGGGCGAGACAGTGAAAGTGAAGCCAACGTCCGTGCCGGCATTCCGGCCCGGCGCTCAATTCAAAGCGGTTGTCTCTGGCGCACAGCGCCTCCCGGCGGAAGGACCTGCAGTGAAACGTGGAAGTGGAACCGGTGTGGCCAGGAAGGCCGTCGCAAGGAAGGTCGTCAGGCGGGCGGCCGTCAAGAAGGCCGTCAGGCGGGCAGCTGTCAAGAAGGCTGTGAAGCGCAACGTTGCCAAGAAGGCAGTGAAGCGCAACGTTGCCAAGAAGGCAGTGAAGCGCAACGTTGCCAAGAAGGCAGTGAAGCGCAACGTTGCCAAGAAGGCAGTGAAGCGCAACGCAGCCAAGAAGGCAGTGAAGCGCAGCGCAGCCAAGAAGGCAGTGAAGCGCAGCGCAGCCAAGAAGGCAGTGAAGCGCAGCGCAGCCAAGAAGGCAGTGAAGCGTGGTGCCGCCAAGAAGGCAGTGAAGCGCAGCGCCGTCAAGAAGGCTGTGCGCCGGGCGCCGGCCAAGGGCCGTCGGTAGTTTCTCGCCAGATACGCCGTGGGTCATCGAGACCCACGGCGTATCTGCGTGTCACTAGGCCGGTTCGGCCTCGACGACTGAGCCCGGCCCGACCGTCGCAACGGTGCGCGTGTAGCGGAAGCCCGCCTTGTTCAGCAACTCGGCGTACTCGGCTTCGGTGCGCTCCATGCCCGTACCGATCACCAGCATCTCCAGATCGAGCAGTTTCGACAGATGCTCGTGGTCGTCATCCGGAACAACGCTTTCGATGATCAATAGCTTCGCGTGGGCGGGAATCGCGGCGCGAACGTTGCGGAGGATCTGCAGCGACTCGTCGTCTCCCCAATCGTGGACGATGTGCTTGAGGACATAGGCGTCACCGTCCGATGGCACCGAATCGAAAAACGAGCCACCGACCACCGCACACCGATCCAACACCCCCGCTGCACCCAGAACCGCTGGGGCACCCGCGACGACGGACTCGGCGTCGAACAGAATGCCGCGGGTCTGCGGCCACTTCTGCAGAATGGCGCCGAGCAGTCGGCCATGGCCGCCACCGACGTCCACGATCGTGCCGAAGCGGGAGAAGTCGTAGGCGGCCAACACCGGCGGAATCTCCATATCCGACACGCTTGTCATCGCGTTGTTGAAGACCGATGCGAAATCCGGTACATCGGCTAGCCAGTCGAACAACGGCTTGCCGCGCAGTTGCTCGACGCAGGGTGATCCCGTCCGCACCGCGTAGGACAACTGGCCCCAATGTTCCCAATGCAGGGGGTCCGCCCAGAACAGCACGAGTCCTCGCGCAGAGTCTGGGGTGTCGGCGCGCAATGCGTCTGCCAACCCGTTGAGTGCGAACCGACCGTCTGCCTTGGTCGTGAACACGCCTCGGCCGGCAAGCATCCGCAGCAGCCGGTGCACTCCGTCCGGGTTGGCGCCGACCCGCTGGGCGATGGCTTCGGCCGTCAGCGGCCCGTCGCGCAGCGCGTCTGCGATGCCGAGCTTGGTCGCGGTGTATATGCCCTGCGCCACCCACGCTCCGGTCATCATGTCGACGACAGCGATCGACGGGGGTTGCAACTTCTGCTCTGCTCGGCGCAAGCGGCGCCGCGCAAAATCAAACGCGCGGGCCAAGCGAACCGGCGGGAGTTTGGGCTGCGCGTCGGCGGTCATGTGCTGCTCCTCGGGGAGTGGCCGGCGCAGGCCGGCTGACTATTTCTTCGTGGCCAGCGGACTACCGATGTGGTCGGCCGCCACCAAACGGCCCTGCCATGATGACATCACCCACGTGCTGCCCTTGCGGTTGCGTGACTTGTCGGGACGCACGCCGTCGCGCTCGCACCACCACGCGATGAGGTCCGGAATCACTTTGCCCTGTGTGCAGATCACCGGTGTGCCTCCGGCGGCGGCGATCTCCAGAACCCGGAGGCGGGCCGCCTTGCGGTCCTCCGGGTAGGCCTCCTCGGTCAAGAGTGGCTCGTCGTGGATTTGCACGCCCAGTTCTTCGGCCAGCGGTTCGAGTGTCTGGTGGCAGCGCATTCGGTCCGCGGCGTAAAGCGTGTCGGCGCCGAACGCGAGTAATTGGCCGACCAGCGATTCGGCTTGGGCGCGGCCGCGTTTGTCCAACGGGCGCTTCTGATCGTCACCCTTGTAGCGGGACTTGCTGCCCGCGGTTCCGTGCCGAACGATCAAAACGGTCTGGGTATCGACAGGCAGCTTGGCGAACCGGCGCAGCACCTCTCGGTCGAGTGAATACCCGAGCTGTTTCAAGGCGGCCGAAATGGGCAGCCACTTCAACTCGTCGACTTCGCAAGTCGGCGTGAATGTGCCGCCACAGCTGCGCGCCGCCCAGTACCGCACCCTCTTGATGCCCTGTTCGACCGGATAACTCACCGACGCCAGCCGCCGGCCGAGGTGCGAACAGTGGCCCGTCTCCTCGAGCACCTCTCGCACAGCGGTGACCGGTTCGTGCTCTCCGGGGTCGACCTTGCCCTTGGGCAGTGACCAGTCGTCGTAGCGGGGGCGGTGAATCACCGCAACTTCGGGATCGGTGGAATCGCCGCTGGAGCGCCACAACACCGCGCCGGCTGCCAACACAGCCTTGTTCGCCGGGACGGCGTCGGTAGTGTCGGACTCCTTTGGCACCTCAACTCCTGCAGGTCATTCGAACCCGCTCAACAGCGCGGGGCGGACATCAAGGGTGCCGGTGGCGTTCCATCAGCCACACCTGATGATCGCGCACGGTCTTGCCCTCCTGCGGTGATGCCGTCCAATTACCGTCGGCTCCCAGCTCCCAGCACCGGGTGGCCGGGTTCATCGCCGACTCGAACACCTCGTCCAGTTGGGCCTTCAGCCTCGGATCCTTTACTTCAGCCATCACCTCGACCCGCCGGTCGAGATTACGATGCATCATGTCGGCGCTGCCGATCCAGAACTCGTCGATGGCGCCGAAGTGAATAATCCGTGAGTGTTCGAGGAATCGGCCCAGAATCGAGCGCACCACGATGTTCTCGGAGAATCCCGGATCGCCCGGCCGCAGCGCACAAATGCCCCGCACCACGACCTCGACCCGGACACCGGCTTGCGAGGCACGATAAAGAGCGTCGATCACCTGCTCGTCGACCAACGCATTCGCCTTCAGCCGGATTCGGCCGTCGGCGCCCGCCCGGGTGGCCTCGGCTTCCCGTTCGATGCGCTCGATGATGCCCTTGCGGACACCGAGCGGGGCGACCAGCAGGTTGCGGTAGGAGTCCTTGAGGGAGTAGCCGGTCAGGGAGTTGAACAGATCGGTGAGGTCGGCGCCGATATCGGGTGCGGCGGTCAACAGGCCGACATCCTCATACAGCCGAGCGGTTTTCGGGTTGTAGTTGCCGGTGCCCACGTGGCAGTAGCGCCGGATCGCCGAGCCCTCCCTGCGCACCACCAACGCCGTCTTGCAGTGCGTCTTCAACCCGATCATCCCGTACGCCACGTGCACGCCGGCCTGCTCGAGTGCCCGCGCCCACTTGATGTTGGCCTGCTCGTCGAAGCGCGCCTGGATCTCCACCAGCGCAACGACCTGCTTGCCGGCCTCCGCGGCGTCGATCAATGCGTGGATGATCGGCGAGTCGCCGGAGGTGCGATACAACGTCTGTTTGATCGCCAGCACGTTCGGGTCGGCGGCGGCTTGTTCGATGAACCGCTGCACGGTGGTTGAGAACGAGTCGTACGGGTGGTGGACGAGAACATCGCCGTCGCGCAATGCGGCGAAGATGCTCTTGGGTGTTTCCCGTTCGCCGAACGCGGGCGGGGTGGCGGGCACGAACGGCGGATCCTTCAAGTCCGGACGCTCGATGCCGTAGATCTGCCACAGCGACGACAGGTCCAGGAGTCCGGGCACCTCGATGACGTCGCCCGGGTTCACGTCGAGCTCGCGCAGCAGCAGCTCGAGCATGTTCTCGGTCATGTCGTCGGCGACTTCGAGCCGCACCGGAGAGCCGAATCGCCTGCGGGCCAATTCCCGCTCGAGGGCCTGCAGCAGATCTTCGTCGCGATCCTCTTCGACCTCGAAATCCGCATTGCGGGTGATCCGGAACGTGTGGTGCTCGACGATCTCCAGGCCGGGGAACAACACCGGCAGGAACGCCGCGATGAGCTCCTCCATCGGCAGGAACCGCAATGCGCCGTCGCGGCTGTCCAACTCGACGAAGCGGTCGACGTTGGGGGGGACCTTGACTCGGGCGAAGTGCTGGCCGCCGTCGGGATGCTTCACGGTGATGGCCAGGTTCAGACTCAGCCCGCTCACGAACGGGAAGGGGTGCGCAGGATCGACGGCCAGCGGCGTCAGCACCGGGAACACCTGCTCGTGGAAGTAGGTCGACAGCCGGCCCCGCTCAGCGTCGTCGAGCTCCGCCCACGTGACGATGAGAATGCCCTCGTCCGCCAGCGCCGAGCGCACCGAATCCATGAACACGTGCGCCTGCCTGCTGGCGATCTGCTGGGTGCGCTCACTGATCCGCCGCAACTGTTCGCGGGGTGACAGGCCGTCCGCGGAGCGCACCGACAGGCCCATCTCGTCGCGTCGCTTCAGGCCGGCGACCCGAACCATGTAGAACTCGTCGAGGTTCGACGCGAAGATCGCGAGAAACTTCGCGCGCTCCAGCAGCGGAAGTGAGGTGTCGGCGGCCAGCGCCAGCACCCGGGCGTTGAAGTCCAGCCAGCTCAGCTCGCGGTTGAGGTACCGGTCCTCGGGCAGCGCATTGTCGATCGCGGGCGCGGTCGCCGCAGGGGGTGCCTCCGGGGTCTTTTTGTGCTCCTCGCGTGCGGGCGCCGAGTCACCCCGCACGACATCGGTGTCGTCGGGTCGAACGTGGGCCTCGATTTCGGTCATTCCGTCGATCATCCCTCATCTACCAGCGGAACTGCTACCGACGGCCCATTTCCGTCGCCGGCTGTTCACCTCGGCCTGCCGATGGCCTGTGTCGTCGCCGCCCCCACACCCAGCCGACGCGCCACCATCAGGTCGTCGGGTGTGTCGATGTCGCAGCGCAGCCCCGGCCACGCCCCCGTCAGTTCGATGGCTCCCGAATGCTGATGCCGTCGGGCCGAATCGGGTCCGAACTGAGGGTCCAAGGGTATGCCGAATGCAAACAACGCAGCGGTGCCGGTGCCGTGCCTGTCCCCGACGAAACTGCGGCGGTACCCGCGGGCCGCCGCGATCGCCTCAGCCAATTCCTGCGGCTGAAGCGCAGGCAAATCACCTTGCAGGGCAACGATATTCGGTGTGCTCTCGCGCACGACCGCCTCGGCTGCGGCGATCGCATTGTTCAGCGGGTTGCGGTGGCCGTCGGGCGTCGGATCGGTGAGCACTTGGGCACCCAACTCCTGCGCGGCATCGGCGGCGATCTGGTCGGGCGTGACGACGGTGACCGTTTGCAGCGCCGGGACGGCCAGCGCCGCCTCGATGGTGTCGACCATCATGGCCAGTACCACGCTTTCCCGGGTTCCTGCGGAAAACACCGGAGCGAGTCTCGTCTTGGCGGCGGCGAGCCGCTTGACGGCGATGACCAATCCGACGTCAGCTGGCGCGCCGGTCTGCGTGCCGCTCATGAGCTCTCATCCTGCCAGCCCATACCGTCGCGGCAGTCGAGATACCGCCCGGACGCGTCACGCTAGGTTGGATGGCGGGCCTCCTCAACGCGGCTCCCGCCGCTTGATCGTCGCCCCGCTCGATAGGATGGCGGGCCTCCTCAACGCGGCTCCCGCCGCTTGATCGTCGCCCCGCTCGATAGGATGGCGGGCCTCCTCAACGCGGCTCCCGCCGCTTGATCGTCGCCCCGCTAGGCTGAAGCCGTGGTCGAGGCGGCGGTGATGGGGGCTGGTGCGTGGGGAACGGCGCTGGCCAAGGTGTTGGCGGATGCGGGCAACGAAGTGACGTTGTGGGCCCGCCGCCCCGAGCTCGCCGACGAGATCAACGACACCCAACGCAATAGCGAGTACCTCGGCGAGATCGAACTGCCGAAGTCGATCCGGGCGACCAGCGATGCCGCGACAGCGCTGGCCGGTGCGTGCACGGTGCTGCTAGCGGTGCCGTCGCAGACGCTGCGGGCCAATCTCACCGACTGGGCCGGCCTGGTCGGCGATGACGTCACGCTGGTCAGCCTCGCCAAGGGCATCGAGTTGGACACATTGATGCGGATGAGCCAGGTGGTGGTCCAGGTGACCGGCGCCGACCCGTCCCGGGTGGCCGTTGTCACCGGCCCAAACCTGGCGAGCGAGATCGCCGAGGAACAGCCCGCCGCAACCGTCGTGGCGTGTGCTGACTCCGGCCGCGCGGTGACCCTGCAGCGGGCACTGGCCACCGGATACTTCAGGCCGTACACCAACGCCGACGTCATCGGTGCCGAGGTCGGCGGTGCATGCAAGAACGTCATCGCATTGGCCTGTGGCATGGCGGCCGGGGTCGGGCTGGGCGAGAACACCTTGGCGGCCATCATCACCCGCGGGCTGGCCGAGATCATGCGGCTGGGAATCGCGTTGGGAGCCAAGCCCGCCACGTTGGCGGGGCTGGCAGGAGTGGGTGACCTCGTCGCGACGTGCACCTCGTCGCACTCGCGTAATCGTACGTTCGGTCAGCGGCTCGGCAAGGGCGAGTCGCTGGAAGCGGCGAAGCTGGCGGCCGGTGGTCATATCGCCGAAGGTGTCACATCGTGCGAGTCGGTACTGGCGCTGGCGACGAGCTACGACGTCGAGATGCCGCTCACCGACGCGGTACATCGGGTGTGTCACAAGGGGTTTTCGGTCTACGAGGCGGTCGCGCTGCTACTGGGCCGCAGCACCAAGTCGGAGTAGATATCATGTCGGGCCTGTACGGCGACTCCACCCGCAGTGTCAAAGCTGTTGGTTCGGAGGCGATTCCGGGCGCCACGGTGTCACAACCACCCATTCCAGCTGCCGCTTACCACATTCCGGCCAGTGAAGACGATTCACTCGACAGCTACGGCCGCAGCTCCAATCCGACGTGGCGCCATCTGGAATCCGCGCTTGCCGAACTCGAAGGTGCCTCGGCGGCTTTGGCGTTCAGTTCCGGCATGGCTGCGATCACCTCGGCGCTGAGGGTGCTTGCCAAGCCTGGCCATACGCTGGTTGTGCCTGCCGACGGTTACTATCAGGTGCGCCGCTATGCGCGGGAATATCTTGTGCCACAAGGCGTCACGGTGGTTGAAGCTAAGTGTGCGGACATCGAAGATGTGGCCGCGGATGCCGACGTGGTGCTCGCCGAGACACCGTCGAACCCCGGCCTGGACGTCGTCGATCTGCACCGCCTGGCGATGACGTGCCACGGCCGCGACGCGACGCTCGTCGTCGATAACACCACAGCTACACCGCTTGGGCAGCAGCCTCTGTCGCTCGGGGCCGACTTGGTGGTGGCCAGCGCCACCAAGACGCTGTCGGGCCATCACGACCTTCTCGCCGGTTACGTCGCAGGCAGTCACCCCGATCGGATGGCCGCGATCGAACGCGAGCGTCTGCTCGCGGGCCCGATCCTGGGTGCGTTCGAGGCGTGGATGGTGCTGCGCAGCATCGGCACGGCGGGCCTACGGTTCGAGCGCCAATGTCAGAACGCCATGGCGGTGGCGTTGGCCTTGAGCATTCACCCCGCCGTGCGGGCGGTGCGGTACCCCGGTCTACCCGACGACCCGTCACACGAGGTCGCCAACCGGCAGATGAAGCGCTACGGCGGAATCGTCGCGGTGGAGCTCGACAGCGCGGCAGCGGTGCACGCGCTGGTGGAGCGCAGTGACCTGCTCATCTCCGCGACGAGTTTCGGCGGGATCCACAGTTCGGTGGACCGCAGAGCCAGGTGGGGGGACCCGGTCGGCGAGGGCTTCGCCCGCATCTCGTTGGGGATCGAGGACACCGACGACCTGATCGCCGATATCGAGCAGGCACTGAGCTGAAAGCGCAGGTCGCAACGCCTAGATCGGGCAGGTTCCGGCGAGGACGGTAGCCTCTCTAGGTTGTGACTGCCCGCTACCAGCCCGGCTCCGCCGGTCGCGTCCGTGTCGCTGTCGTCTACGGCGGTCGCAGCTCCGAGCACGCGATCTCATGCGTTTCCGCAGGTAGCATCCTCCGCCACCTCGATCCGGAGCGGTTCGAAGTGATCGCGGTCGGTATCACACCGGAGGGTTCGTGGGTGCTCACCGATGCCAGTCCGGACACCTTGGCGATCACCGACGGCCGGCTACCGGAGGTGAGCGCAGCCTCGGGCACCACATTGGCGTTGCCCGCCGACCCGGGCCGCAGCGGTCAACTGCTGTCCCTCGGGCAAGGGGCGGGTGAGCTGCTGGCCGACGTCGATGTGGTGTTCCCGGTGTTGCACGGACCGTACGGCGAGGACGGCACCATCCAGGGACTGCTCGAGCTGGCCGGGGTGCCCTATGTCGGTGCGGGTGTGTTGGCCAGTGCCGCAGGCATGGACAAGGAGTTCACCAAGAAGCTGCTCGCCGCCGAAGGGCTGCCGATCGGCGACCAAGTCGTGCTGCGGCCACGCCAGCAGACGCTGGAACTCGAAGAGCGCGAGCGGCTGGGGCTGCCGGTGTTCGTCAAACCGGCGCGCGGCGGATCGTCGATCGGCGTCAGCCGGGTCACGGCATGGGATCAGCTGCCCGCCGCGATCGCCGACGCACGCAGCCACGATCCCAAAGTGATTGTCGAGGCGGCCGTGCCCGGTCGCGAACTCGAGTGCGGTGTCCTCGAATTTCCCGACGGCAGAGTCGAAGCGAGCACAGTTGGCGAGATCCGGGTGGCGGGCGTTCGCGGCCGCGAGGACGCCTTCTACGACTTTGCCACCAAGTATCTCGACGACGCCGCGGAGCTCGACGTGCCCGCCAAGATCGACGACGAGGTCAGCGACGAGGTGCGCCGGCTGGCCATCCGGGCGTTCCACGCGATCGACTGCCAGGGCCTGGCGCGCGTCGACTTCTTCCTGACCGACGACGGGCCGGTGGTCAACGAGATCAACACGATGCCCGGGTTCACCACGATCTCGATGTATCCGAGGATGTGGGCCGCAAGCGGCGTGGACTACCCGACCTTATTGGCCGCGATGGTGGACACCGCGCTGGCGCGCGGCACCGGGCTGCGCTAAGAGGCGGGCGCCGGGTCGATCGGTGTGGCGGGGAGCGCCCGCGCGATCACTTCGGAAATCTCCTGGATCGGCGTCGGGCCCGATCCGCTCGACAGGGTCAGGGCTATATATACCGGTCGATCGACGGCGAACCAGGTGCTCCTGCCCTCGTCGGCCACCTCGAACCACTGCACGGCGTCGACGACCTGGATGGGCGCACCGACGACGAACTCGGCCGGCCGGTCCAACCCGCAGCGCAGGATGACCGGTTCGGTGTCGCCCGCCGCTTGCCACGCCGCCGCTGCCGGCGGGGCTGGGTCGGCAGCCGGGACGCGCCGGTAGTCGCCCAGCTGCTCGGGCAACGCGGTCACCAGCGCGCGGCACTCGGGCCCGTCCGCTCCTGGCGCGGGCACCGAGGCGATGGGGACCGGCTGTTGCTGTGGTGTCGACTGCCGGATGGCCGCGATCGCCAGCACCGCGGCCATCGCCACGACGGCGACCCCGATCGCGGCGATCAGCAGCGACCGTGGCGGACCGTCTTTGGTGTCGGTCGGCAACTCTAGGGCCGCGCTCCGTTGGCGATGGGGCAGGTCAGCGTGCGGGTGACGCCGGCGACCTGCTGAACGTTCGGTACGACGTTGTCCTGCAGGTCGCTGACGGTGTCTGCCCCGATGCGTACCACGACGTCATACGGGCCGGTGACGTACTCGGCCGACAGCACACCGGCCAGTCCGGCCAGCTGCTTGGCGACGACTTCGGCGCGGCCCACTTCGGTCTGGATCAGCATGAAAGCCTCGACCACCTGCTGTCTCCTCCATCTCAGTGCATAGACTCCACGCCGCAGGCACCAAACGTACCGCAGGTCCGCCCGGTGTTCAGCGCCACGAAGGAGCGTCGGCAGGAGGTGCCATGGCGAACGACGAGCCCCCCAAAAACACAGATAGCCTGGCTGGGCTGGGGGAGTTCGCCGTCATCGACCGGCTCGTCGCCGGCCGACATCAGCCGCCGGTGGTAGCGGTGGGCCCGGGTGATGACGCCGCGGTGGTCGTCGCGGGTGACGGTAAGACGGTGGTGTCCACCGACATGCTCGTCGAAGGAAGACACTTCCGGCTGGACTGGTCGTCACCGCACGACGTCGGGCGAAAGGCCATCGCGCAGAACGCGTCCGACATCGAGGCCATGGGCGCCGCGGCGACCGCCTTCGTCGTCGCGTTCGGCGCACCCGGTGACACCTCAACCGCGCAGGCGCTCGAACTGGCCGACGGCATGTGGCAGGAGGCCGGTCGCATTGGCGCCGGGATCGTCGGCGGCGATCTGGTCAGCGCGCCGCAGTGGGTGATTTCGGTGACTGCGCTGGGCGATCTCGGGGGGCGCGCACCGGTGCTGCGGGCCGGTGCGCGGGTGGGCGACACTCTGGCGGTCACGGGTGAGCTCGGCTGGTCTGCTGCTGGACATCACCTGTGGCACAACGGAATTAACGGTTTCGACACTCTGCGTCGCCGGCACCTGGTACCGGAACCGCCATACGGTCAGGGCCGTGTCGCCGCGGATGGCGGTGCGACGGCGATGACCGACGTGTCCGACGGGCTGGTGGCCGACCTGGGCCACCTTGCCGAGGCGTCCGGCGTCGGCATCAATGTGTCGAAAGCGGCACTGACGGCCGACCACGACGCCCTGTCCGCAGCCGCCGCAGCAGCGGACGCCGACGCGTGGGCATGGGTGCTGGGCGGCGGGGAAGAGCACGCCCTCGTTGCGACGTTCCACGGGACACCGCCGGCAGGCTGGCGGGTCATCGGCACGGTGATCGATGGTCCGCCGAGAGTGCTGGTCGACGGCGAAGAATGGCACGGAAACCCGGGTTGGCAGTCGTTTCAGTAGGCGCAGCGGCTAGGTTGACATGTCGTGACGGCGCGGCCCCTGCATGAACTCGTCGACGAGGGCTGGGCCCGTGCGCTGGAACCCGTCGGGGGTCAGGTCGCGCAGATGGGGGAGTTCCTGCGTACCGAGATGGCGGCGGGTCACCGGTACCTGCCCGCTGGGCAGAACGTGTTGCGTGCCTTCACTTTTCCGTTCGACGACGTGCGGGTGCTCATCGTCGGACAGGACCCGTACCCAACGCCGGGACACGCTGTCGGACTGAGCTTCTCGGTGGCCGCCGATGTGCGGCCGCTGCCGCGCAGCCTGGAAAACATCTTCACCGAGTACCGCACCGATCTCGGCTTTCCCTCTCCTGCCAATGGTGATCTCACGCCGTGGGCCGAGCGCGGGGTGATGCTGCTCAACAGGGTGCTGACCGTGCGACCGGGCAATCCGGCGTCGCACCGCGGCAAGGGCTGGGAGGCGGTCACCGAATGCGCGATCCGCGCGCTGGTGGCGCGGGACCAGCCGATGGTGGCGGTGCTGTGGGGTCGTGACGCGTCCACGCTGAACCCGATGCTCGAGGGCAGCGCATGCGTCGCGATCGAGTCGCCGCATCCGTCGCCCTTGTCGGCGTCGCGGGGGTTCTTCGGTTCGCGGCCGTTCAGCCGCGCCAACGACCTACTCGCTCAGATGGGGGCGGACCCGATCGACTGGTGCCTGCCTTAATCGGTGCCGAGATCGACGTTTTGGCGGGTCCTTCTCGTACTTTTCCGCCGAAACGTGAGTTTGGGCGTATTTAGCCGCGGGCGACCTTGCCTGCCTTGATGCAGGACGTGCAGACGTTGATGCGCTTCTTGTTACCGCCGGGACGGGACACGGCGCGCACAGTCTGGATGTTCGGATCCCACCGACGGCTGGTCCGGCGATGGGAATGCGACACCGACTTGCCGAAGCCGGGACCCTTCCCGCAGATATCGCACACGGCAGCCATATGGAGAACTCCTCGGATCAGTACTTCGGGGGTCTGGGTTCATTTCGCCGGGAACCGGCGATGGGTCGACCCGACAACCTGACCAGGATACCGGGCCGGAAAGCTAACGCCAAAACGATGTCCACCGCCTGCGGCCCAGGCCCGTCGTTGTGACTGGTGTTGTCCGGCGCAGTGGATAGGCTGGCGCCCACCGGGAGGTCCGTCAAACGGGTGGGAGGTGGGTTCAAGGTGGGGATGTCGGGTCGGCGGCTGGACGCCTCAGCCCTGCGGGACTGGGCCCACACCTCGGTTGGTGACCTGATCACCCATACCGACGAGATCAACCGGCTGAACGTCTTCCCGGTCGCCGACGTCGACACCGGGACCAACATGCTCTTCACCATGCGCGCGGCGTGGGCGCAGGCGGACGCGGGGGCGGGCGGCGCCGACGTGGCGGGGGTGGCAGCTGCCCTGGCCGACGGTGCGCTGCACGGCGCCCGTGGTAACTCCGGGGTGATCCTGTCGCAGATACTGCGTGCCCTGGCCGACGTCGCCGCCGAGGCCGCCAGTGAGCGCGAGGGCGAGCTGGCCGATATCGACGGGAGGGTCCTTGCTTCGGCACTGCGCCATTCGGTCGGTCTGGTCGTCACCTCGATGGGCGAATCGGTCCCGGGGACCATCGTGTCTGTACTGCAGGCCGCCGCAGGCGCGGCCGAAGACGCCAGCTCCGAGGACCACGACCTGGCCGGTGTCGTCACCGCTGCGGCCGACGCGGCGGTGATCGCTCTCGACAAGACCATCGAGCAGCTCGACGTGCTCGCCGAAGCCGGCGTCGTTGACGCCGGCGGCCGCGGGCTGCTGGTGCTGCTCGACGCACTCTTGCGAACCGTGTCCGGTCACGCACCGACCCGCCGGGAGTACGTGCCGTCGCCACCCGAGGTCGAGACAGCCGCAGCCGCACCCGCCCCGCCGCGTTTCGAGGTGATGTACCTGCTGAGCGGCTGCGAAGCCGACGGGGTCGAGAAATTGCGGCAGCGCCTCGACGAACTCGGCGACTCCGTCGCCATCGCGGCGTCGGCATCCGAGGCAGGCGCCGGTCGCTACTCGGTGCACGTGCACTCCGATGACGCGGGTGGCGCCGTCGAGGCCGCCCTGCCGTTCGGCACCCCGAGCCGCATTCAGATCACCGCGCTCACCGCGGCCGCGGGCACGCACGCGCCGGGCGGCTGGAGCCGCGAACGGGCGGTGCTCGCCGTCGTCGACGGTGACGGCGCTGCCGAGTTGTTCACCGGCGAAGGTGCCCACGTATTGCGGCCCGATTCCGATGCGACGGACCCGACCTCCGCCGTGAGTGCCAAACAACTACTGCGCGGCCTCGTCGACGCGGACGCCGCACAGATCATGGTGCTGCCGAACGGCTATGTGGCGGCCGAGGAGCTGGTGGCCGGATGTACCGCGGCGATCGGCTGGGGGATCGACGTGGTGCCGGTACCCGCCGGGTCGATGGTGCAGGGGTTGGCGGCGCTGGCCGTGCACGACGCCGACCGGCAGGCCGTCGATGACGGCTACACGATGGCCCGCGCCGCCGCGGGCGCCCGCCACGGCTCGGTGCGGGTTGCCACCGAGGAAGCGTTGACCTGGGCGGGCACCTGCCAGCCCGGTGACGGTCTCGGCATCGCAGGAGATGAGGTGCTGATCGTCGCGCCTGACATCACCGCTGCCGGCGCCGGACTGATCGACCTGCTGCTCGTCGCGGGTGGAGAACTGGTCACCGTGCTGAGTGGAGCCGGCGTGGATTCCGGTGTCGGCGAAGCACTTCAGGAGCATGTCCACCGCGAGCACCTCGGAACCGAGTTGGTGACATATCACACCGGCCACCGCGGCGACGCCTTGCTGATCGGGGTCGAGTAACCGTGGCCACGCTGACGGACCGGCTCGATTTCGTCATCGGTCGGACGAGCGCGAAGAAGCTCGAGGAGCACTTCGGCATTCGAACAGTGAACGACCTGGTGCGGTATTACCCGCGCAAGTACAGCGAGGGCATGACCGTCCGCGCCGAGGGCGAGGAGCTCGATCTCGAAGAAGGCGAACACGTGACGTTCGTCGACATCATCACGGCCACCGAAACCGGAAACATGAAGCCGGTTTTCGACAAAAAGTCCAAGAAGATGCGTTATCCGATCTGGCTGCGGGTGACGTTGGGAAAGCATCGCCCCAAGGTCACCGCGACGTTCTTCAACGCCGGGTGGATGAAGGAGAAGCTGCCGGAAGACACCCGCATCATGTTGTCCGGTGAGGTGAAGTACTTCAAGGGCACCATGCAGTTGTCGCATCCGGCGTTTCTGGTGCTGAAGTCCCCGGTCGGCAAGGAGATCGGCACCAAGTCACTGAAGACCATCGCCGAGACATCGGGGGCGACCGGCGATGAACTGTTGGCGGCGTTCGAGCGTGAGTTCTTCCCGATCTATGCCGCGAATTCCAAGGTGCAGAGCTGGGACATCTATGCCTGCGTGCGTCAAGCACTTGACCTTCTCGACCCTGTCGATGAGCCGTTACCGGAATCATTTGTGCAGCAAGCTGGTCTGATCTCCGAGGACGAGGCGCTACGGGCGATCCACCTCGCCGAGAGTGAAGCTGAGCGCGACGATGCTCGCAACCGTCTCACCTACGACGAAGCCCTCGGTCTGCAGTGGGCGTTAGTGGCGCGACGGCACGGAGATCTGAGCGAAGCCGGACCGTCAGCGCCGAGGAAGGATGACGGGCTGCTGGCGGCACTCATGGAGCGGCTCCCGTTCGAATTGACAAGCGGCCAGCACGAGGTGCTCGACACGCTCTCGACGGAACTCGCCGCGACGCGTCCGATGAACCGGATGCTGCAGGGTGAGGTCGGCTCCGGCAAGACCATCGTGTCGGTGCTGGCAATGCTGCAGATGATCGATGCCGGCTATCAATGCGCGTTGCTGGCGCCCACCGAAGTCCTTGCCGCCCAACATGCCCGGTCCGTGCGCGATGTCCTTGGCCCGCTGGCGATAGCGGGCCAACTCGGCGGCACCGAGAACGCGACACGGGTGGCACTGCTGACGGGATCGATGTCACCCCAACAGAAGCGGCAGGTGCGCGACGAGGTTGCCTCCGGTGAGGCAGGCATCGTCATCGGCACACACGCGCTATTGCAAGAATCGGTCGACTTCAACCGACTCGGCATGGTGGTGGTCGACGAGCAGCATCGGTTCGGCGTCGAACAGCGAGATCGGCTGCGCGCCAAGGCTCCTGAAGGCATCACGCCGCATCTGCTGGTGATGACGGCGACTCCGATCCCGCGGACGGTGGCGCTCACCGTCTACGGTGATCTCGAGACCTCGACGCTGCGCGAGTTGCCACGCGGTCGCCAACCCATCGCCACCAACACGATATTCATCAAAGAGAAGCCCCAATGGCTCGACCGCGCCTGGCAACGGATCATCGAAGAGGTCCGTGAGGGACGGCAGGCCTACGTCGTCGCGTCGCGCATCGACGAGAGCGACACGAACAACGATGACGACAAGGGTCGGCCACCCGCCGCAACCGTCCTTGAGTTGATCGAGTATCTGAAGCGCGGCCCGCTCTCGGATCTGCGGCTCGGGTTGATGCACGGAAGGCTGCCTGCCGACGAAAAGGACGCGGTGATGGCCGCGTTCCGCGCGGGCGAGATCGACGTTCTGGTGTGCACCACCGTCATTGAGGTCGGCGTCGACGTACCCAATGCGACGGTGATGTTCGTGATGGATGCCGACCGGTTCGGCATCAGTCAGCTGCACCAGTTGCGGGGTCGCATCGGCCGTGGTGAACATGCCAGCCTGTGTCTGCTCGCTACCCGGTTGCCGGAAGCATCCAAGGTCGGAGAACGGCTGAAGGCGGTGGCGGGCACCCTGGACGGGTTCGAGCTGGCCGACCTCGACCTCAGGGAGCGGCGGGAGGGAGACGTGTTGGGGTACAGCCAATCCGGCCGACCCATCACGCTGCGGTTCTTGTCGCTGTTCGAGCATCGCGAAGTCATCGAAGCGGCACGTGAGTTCTGCCAATCGCATTATCAGCGCAACCCCGCCGATCCCGGAATGGCTCTTCTGGCAGCGCAGTTCACCGACACCGAACGCGTCGAGTACCTGGACAAGGCATGAGCCGTAAACGATTGGTGCTGCTGGCGATGGTGGTGGCGCTGACCATGGCGGTGGCCTACCAGACGATCGCGTCGGCGAACCAACGCGCGGCCTGGTTCATCGCGCAGGCCGATGTCCCCACCATCGCACCGGGTGTGGACGTGCTGGGCGGGGTGGCGGTGGTGCCGCTGCGCATCCGCGGATTCGACTACCGAAGGGCGGCGTTCGGTGACTCGTGGACCGACGACAACCCCGCCCCCGGCGGTCACAACGGTTGCGATACCCGCAACGACATCCTCGACCGCGACCTCGTCGACAAGACGTATGTGTCGATCAAGCGGTGCCCCAACGCCATTGCCACCGGAACGCTGCACGATCCCTACACGAACGCCACCGTTCCATTCGTGCGCGGCAACCAGATAGGGGCATCCGTCCAGATCGACCACATCGTCCCGGCGGACATTGTCCAGCATTCGGGCTGCTCAGAGCCTAGATGATATGCCGCTGACGCATCCGTGGGACACGGCATGACCGGCAAGCGGCTGCTGTGGCTTGCGGTGGCGGTCGCCCTCGCTATCGTGGTTGCCTTTCAGGCCGTCGTGTCGTCTCTGAGCGGCCTTGGCATTGGCATGGGACCTCGGTGCCCGCTATTGGACCGACGACTTGCGGCTGCGGTTCGCCAACGACCCGGCGAATCTGCTCGCGGTGTCCGGACAGTCCAACCAGGACAAGGGCGACTCTGAGCCGATCCTCTGGATGCCGTCCAACGTCGCGTTCCGGTGCCAGTACGCCATGCAGTTCATCGCGGTGTTGCGGGGCTACGGGCTGCCCGTCGACGCGCCGTCGGCGGGCGTGCTGCGTGAAGCCGCGTCGACCTGCCCGACGGGCTGAACCAGTTTTCCATTCCGCGCTGCACCGACGAGCCAGACGCAAACGTCCGTCGAGCAGGCCACACGCCTGGGGTTTTGCGAACGTTTGCGTCTGCTCGCGCTGACTAAGCCTGAAACCGTGGATGGGTGATTTACGTGTTTCGGTTGATGCGGTTGTTCTGAAATGCGGTCGAGTGTGGCGCGGGGGTATGCGTGATCCGCTGGCCTGTACCAGCTTTTCCTTGTTGTAGCAGTCCTGGGGTCGGGCCGGGGATGGCGGGGTGGACGGGGCTGGCGGCTCGGTTCAGGCGGCTCGTGGCTGGATGGTGGGGTAGCCGATGACGTTGTGCCACAGGGTTTTCCATCCGGTCTGCCCAGGGCCAGTGAGCGGGCAGGTGCGGCATGGAGTTTGCGGGCTGGGGCGACGATGCGCCGCCCGCGGGCATGCGGTCTTACGAGGACCTCGTGGCGGGGCCTGCAATCGCCGATGCTGGCGCCGGTGGTGACACGCTGGCCGGCCTGTTCTACACCGGCGGCACCAGGGCAAGTCCAAGGGCGTGATGCTCAGCCACAACAACATCGTGTGGAACGCGATGAACGTGATCGCCGGGATATATCACGACCAGGACACGACCTACATTCATTCCTGCCCGATGTTCCATCTTGCCGACGGCGCCCAGAACTTCGGCGTCACGGCCTGCGGCGGGCGCCACGTCTTCGTGCCGCGCTTCGATCCCGCCGACTGCTTGCAAACCATGGAGCAGGAGAAGGTCACGCACGCCGTCAATGTGCCCACCATGCTCAACATGCTGGTCAATCAACCCGATGCGAGCGACTTTGATCTCTCGAGCCTCAAATACATCCACTACGGCGGCTCGCCGATGCCCGAGGGCGTGCTGCGCAAGGCGTTTGAGGTTTTCCCGAACTGCCAATTCATCCACACCTACGGCATGACCGAGTCGGCGGCCGTTCTGACCCTGTTGCCGCCGCGCTACACCACCCTCGACGGGCCATATGCCGGCCGCCTCAAATCCTGCGGCCAAGCGGCGCACACCGCCGAGTTAAAGATCGTCGACGAGAACCGCCGCGAAGTGCCGCCCGGCACCATCGGCGAAGTCGCGGCCAAGGGGCCCATGATCATGCTGGGCTACTGGAACAAGGCACAGGAGACAGCGGCGGTGCTGCAGGACGGTTGGTACTACAGCGGCGATGCCGGCTACATGGACGACGAGGGCTTCGTCTTCATCGTCGATCGGCTCAAGGACATGATCATTTCGGGCGGCGAGAACGTCTACTCGGCGGAGGTCGAGAACGCGATCTCGCTAATGCCCGGCGTCGCCGAGGTGGCCGTGATTGGCATCCCTGACACCAAATGGGGCGAGGCTGTCCACGCCATCATCGTGCCGCGCGCTGACGCCGCTCTTAGCGCCGAGGCCGTGATCGAGCATTGCCGCACGCAGATCGCCGGCTACAAATGCCCACGCTCGGTCGAGTTCCGCGACACGCCGCTCCCGTTGTCCGGCGCCGCCAAGGTGCTCAAACGCGAGCTGCGTGAGCCGTTCTGGAAAGCCGACGAGAACGCCGGTGTTCTGAGCACATAGCGTGCTTCATTGGCGGGCGCCACCAGGCCGGAGGCGGCCTTGCCGCTGCGCAGCTGCGCCTCGGCGATCACCGGCGCTGCGCTGGCCGTGGAGATGGTGGTGATCTGCGGAGACAGGCCCAGCCGCAGCAGCGCGCGGCTGGCGATCTCGGCGTGCCCGAACGAGGCGCCCTGCTTGGCCTTGCCATAGACCGGGCGCAGCAGCGAGTCGATGTCCAAGAACATCCCCTCTTCTGTCGCGGCCAGCGGCGAAGTGCGCGCGGCCAGCGCCACTAGATGCGCACGGGCCACCGCCGGCGAGTTGCTTACTGTGCCCGCGCGGTCGGTAATGTCCGTGATTCACAGCAGGATACGGTTGAGAGAATCAACTTCGTCTCGGCGGCCCTGGAGCCATATGTTGTCGTCACCCATCGGGGTTCCGTACTTTGCGGTGAATGCCTCTTGGCGTGCGGCGACCAAGCGCTCCGTGGCGTCGAGCTGGCGTCGCAATTCCGGCAGCATGGGTGACATCGGTGACGAACTTGGGGCACGTCAGGCAGGCGTTTCCCTTGTCGCACAGCTGTTTCGGCGGGAGTGTGCACCAGCCATTGTCGAGGACGCGGTCAGCGCGCTTGTCGAGTTGGATCAGGTCGTAGAGGTCGGCTGCTCGTCGATTTCGGCGGTGCCACCGCCGCGGGTGACCTTCTTGTATTTGAGCAATTCCTCTTCCATCGTCTGACACCGCGTCACGCCGTAGTGCAGGGTCATTTCGAGGCTGACGTGCGCCGAAAGTAGCGCATCACGACGTGGAGGGGAACGCCGGCATTGATCAGGTTGGTTGCGGCGGTGCTGAACCAGTTTTCCTCCGCCGAGCAGACGCAAACGTCCACACACCTGGGGTTTTGCGAACGTTTGCGTCTGCTCGCGCTGACTAAGCTAAGCGCCGGTGTAGGTGTCGGGGTCCGGCCGGAACCGCGTGCCGTCGTCGAGGCCGTTGAGCGTCGCCATCTCGTCGTCGGTCAGCTCGAAGTCGAACACGTCGAGGTTTTCCTTGAGGCGCTCCGGCGACGCCGAACGGGGGATGACGACGTTGCCGAGCTGCATGCTCCACCGGATCAGCACCTGAGCGGGCGTCTTGCCATGCGCCTGTGCAATCGAGGTGATGGTCGGGTTGTCCAGCAGAGCGCCGACACCCAGCGGGCTGTAGGCCTCGGTCACCACTCACGCTCTGCATTGACTGCACGCAGCGCGGCCTGATTCAGCAGCGGGTGCAGCTCGATCTGGTTGACCGCGGGGCTGACGAACGACAGGTCGATGATGTTCGACAGGTGCTCGTCGTGGAAATTCGCCACGCCGATCGATCGGGTGTGGCCGACCTCCCTGCCTTTCAGCAGCCCGCCCCAACTGTCGACGTATGCACCCTGCTCACCGGCGGGCCAGTGGATGAGGTAGAGGTCCACGTAGTCGAGGCCGAGTCGCTCGAGGCTGGCCTTGAGGGCGTCCTGCGAGGATTGGAACCCCTGGTCGGCGGTGGCCAGCTTGGTGGTGACGAACAACTCGTCGCGCGGCACGCCCGAAGCGGCGATCGCTCGCCCGACGGCGGCCTCGTTGCCGTAGGCGGACGCGGTGTCGATCGACCGGTAGCCGGCCTCCAACGCGGCCGAAACCGCGCGTTCGGTTTCGTCGTCCGACAGTTCCGCGACGCCGAGACCGATTACCGGCATCGTGTGCTCGTCGTTGAGAGTGACGGAGGGAATTGCAGCCGCCGACGTCATGTCACCTAGTCCTGCTCGCTCAGCTCGAAATCGAACACGTCGAAGTTACTCACTATTCTCTCGGGGGGTCACCGACTTCGGGATGACTATATTGCCGAGCTGGATATGCCACCTAATCAGTGCCCGCGCGTTCGGCGGGATCTGGAAAACTCCAAGTCCGACCTGTGGAATCAAGAAGCCGTCGTCGAGGACTATCGAGGGAGAAGCCGTGACTCAAGGTCTGCCAGTCCCGCCTGTGACGTCCGCCGGCGAGATCGGCGCCCGAGACAGGATCCTGAACGCCGCGGCAGGCGTGACACTGCGCTCCATTCCGCGGATGCCCGATCGACTGAAGCGGGCGCTGCTGGGCGGGCGTTCGGTCACGATCGACGGCAACACCCTCGACACCACGCTGCAGCTGATGCTCACCGCGCAGCGGCTCTCCGGTGTCGGCGGGTTGGTGGCCAGCGAGGATGTGGCGATAGCGCGGCGGCAGCTGAGCATCCTGGCCGCCGGGTTCCCGCGCATGGCCATCCACGTCGCGGTGACCGATCTGACGCTTCCCGGACCGGCGGGACGATATCCGCGCGCGCCACTACCGTCCGGCGCAGAGCGAGGCGCCGCTACTGGTCTTCTTTCACGGCGGCGGCCACGTCATCGGCGGCATCGACACCCATGACAACCTGTGCCAGCTGATCTGCCGTGACGCCGGAATCCATGTGCTGTCGGTCGACTATCGACTGGCGCCCGAGCACAAGGCGCCTGCCGCCGTCGAGGACGCATACGCCGCCTATCGCTGGGCTCTCGACCACGCCGCCGAACTGGGCGCCGATCCGAGCCGTGTAGCGGTCGGCGGAGACAGTGCCGGCGGCAACCTCGCCGCCGTGGTGTCACAGCACGCCCGCGACGAGGGCGACCAGCCGCCCGCACTGCAGTTGCTGATCTATCCGATCACCAGCTACGCGAGCGACACCCGGTCGCGGAACCTGTTCGCCGACGGCTACTTCCTGACCAAACGGAACTTGGAATGGTTCACCGAGCATTACCTGGACGGTTCGGGCGTCGACGCCGACGATCCCAGGGTGTCGCCGCTGCTGGCCGACGACCTGTCCGGCTTGCCGCCCGCGATCGTGATCACCGCGGGCTTCGACCCACTGCGCGACGAGGGCGACCAGTACGCCGAGGCGTTGCGTGCAGCGGGCAACTCGGTAGAGGCGCGGGAGTTCGGTTCGCTGATCCACGGCTTCACCAACTTCTTCTCCCTCGGTGGCGGCAGCGCGACGGCCACCGCCGAGGTGATTGCCGCTGTGCGTGCACATCTGACCCGCGGCTGACAAACCGCCGGATCACCGCCGGTACTCTTGACCCGTGGCCAAACCCAAGAAGAACGCCCGTTACGACCTGAATGCGGCCGACCGCAAGCGCAACCTGTTGATCCAGATCGGCCTGACCGCGATTGTCGTGATGTTCGGCGTCGGGCTGGTGTTCTACATCGTGTCGTCCTCAGACAAGCCGGCGTCGGGCGAGGCCAAGTCGGTCCGCGTGTCGTCGAGCAAGCTGATCACCAAAGACGGCACCGACGAACCCAAGGCCGTGCTGTCGTTGTACGAGGACTTCCTGTGCCCGGCGTGTGGCAACTTCGAGAAGCAGTTCGGTCCAACCGTGAACAAGCTGATCGATACCGGCGCAGTCGCCGCCGACTACTACATGGTCTCGATCCTGGACCGCCAGGGCGATGGGTACTCGTCGCGGGCGTCCAACGCGGCCTACTGCGTGGCCGACGAGTCGAAGGATGCGTTCCGCCGCTTCCACGCCGCTCTCTTTGCACAGCAGCCCGAAGAGGGCGTCGGCCCGTTCCCCGATGACGCCCGGCTGATCGAAGTGGCCCGCCAGGCGGGCGCGAGCGGCGGTGTTCCCGACTGCATCAACAAGGGTAAGTACGTCGAGATGGCGCAGGGCCTGGGGGAAGCGACCGGTGTTCGGTCGACACCGACGATCCGCATCAACGGCCAGGACTATGACCCCACCACGCCCGAGAACCTGGTGAACAAGATCAAAGAGATCGTCGGAGACGTGCCGGGCCTGATGCCTGCCGCGCCCAACCCGGAGCCGACCGCACCGCCGGGGGCACCGTGACCGTCACCGCCGACAGCCCGGCCGAGCCCACGACGGCGAACCGCCAAACCGGTGTGCCGGTGCGCACCGCCAGCGCGCGTGGGTGCTGATCGCGGGCGTACTCGGGTTGGCCGCGGCGCTCACCCTGACGATCGAGAAGATCGAGATCCTGATCAACCCCGACTACGTGCCGACCTGCAGCATCAACCCGGTGCTGTCCTGCGGGTCGGTGATGGTCACCCCGCAGGCCTCGGCCTTCGGCTTCCCCAACCCGCTGATCGGCGTCGTCGCATTCACCGTGGTCCTGGTGACGGGGGTGCTGGCGATCGGCAAGGTCGCGCTGCCGCGGTGGTACTGGGCCGGGCTGGCCACCGGCACGCTGCTCGGCGTCGCGTTCGTCCACTGGCTGATATTCCAGAGCCTCTACCGCATCGGCGCACTCTGCCCGTACTGCATGGTGGTTTGGGCTGTCACCATTCCGCTTCTGGTCGTGGTGGCGTCGATCGCGCTGCAGCCGCGGCTGGAAAACGGCGTGGCGCGGGTGCTCTACCAGTGGCGATGGTCGCTGGTGGCGCTGTGGTTCACCGCGGTGATCCTGATGATCCTGGTGCGGTTCTGGACCTACTGGTCGACGCTTATTTAGTCGAGGCGCTTCGCCTCGGCGTTAAGGTACGCGGGTGATTTCCAAAATCCTGGTTGCCAACCGCGGGGAAATCGCGATCCGCGCCTTTCGCGCCGCCTACGAGATGGGCATCGCGACGGTCGCGGTCTACCCATACGAGGACCGCAACTCGCTGCACCGGCTGAAGGCCGACGAGTCGTACCAGATCGGCGAAACGGGCCATCCGGTCCGCGCATACCTGTCGGTCGACGAGATCATCCGCGTCGCCCAGCACGCCGGCGCCGACGCGGTCTATCCGGGATACGGGTTCCTCTCCGAGAATCCCGATCTGGCGGCGGCCTGCGCGTCGGCGGGTATCACGTTCGTCGGGCCCGGCGCCGACGTGCTGGAGCTGACGGGCAACAAGGCACGCGCGATCGCGGCGGCACGGGCGGCAGGCCTGCCGGTGTTGACGTCGTCGGCGCCGTCGGCGTTGGTCGACGAGCTGGTGAGTGCAGCCGAGGACTTGCATTTCCCGTTGTTCGTCAAGGCGGTGTCCGGCGGCGGCGGCCGAGGCATGCGCCGGGTGTCCGAGCCTGCGGGGCTGCCCGAGGCCATCGAGGCGGCAAGCCGCGAGGCGGAGTCGGCGTTCGGCGACCCGATGGTGTACCTCGAGCAAGCCGTCCTCAACCCGCGCCACATCGAGGTCCAGATCCTCGCCGACACCCACCGCAACGTGATGCACCTCTACGAGCGCGACTGCAGCGTGCAGCGTCGCCACCAGAAGGTCATCGAGCTGGCGCCCGCGCCGAACCTGCCCGAGGAGCTTCGGCAGACCATGTGCGACAACGCCGTGGCTTTCGCCCGCGAAATCGGCTATTCGTACGCAGGCACGGTCGAGTTCCTCCTCGACGAGCGGGGCCACCATGTGTTCATCGAGATGAACCCGCGGATCCAGGTCGAGCACACCGTCACCGAGGAGATCACCGACGTCGACCTGGTGGCCAGCCAGATGCGCATCGCCGACGGGGAGACGCTCGAGCAGCTCGGGCTGCGGCAGGACACGCTGGTGGTGCACGGCGCCGCGATGCAGTGCCGCATCACCACGGAAGATCCCGCGAACGGTTTTCGGCCCGACACCGGGCGCATCACCGGCTACCGGACGCCGGGCGGGGCAGGCATCCGGCTGGACGGCGGCACCAATCTCGGTGCCGAGATCAGCGCCCACTTCGACTCGATGCTCGTCAAGCTCACCTGCCGCGGACGTGATTTCTCCGCGGCGATCGCCCGCGCCCGCCGCGCCCTCGCCGAGTTCCGGATCAGAGGGGTATCGACGAACATCCCGTTCCTGATGGCCGTGGTCAATGACCCCGATTTCCGGGCCGGACGGGTCACCACGTCGTTCATCGATCAGCGGCCCTACCTGCTGACCGCCCGAACCCCGGCCGACCGCGGCACCAAGATCCTCAACTACCTCGCCGACGTGACGGTCAACCAACCGCACGGAGCGCGCCCGTCGACGGTCTACCCGCATGACAAGCTGCCGGAGATCGACCTCGAGGTGTCGCCGTCGCGGGGAAGCAAGCAGTTGCTGACCGAGGTGGGGCCGCAGGGCTTCGCACGGCGGTTGCTCGAGTCCAAACCCGTCGGTGTCACCGACACGACCTTCCGCGATGCGCATCAGTCGCTACTGGCCACCCGGCTGCGCACCAACGGGCTGCTGATGATCGCGCCCTACATCGCGCGGATGACGCCACAGCTGTTGTCGATCGAGTGCTGGGGCGGCGCGACTTACGATGTGGCGCTGAGGTTTCTGAAGGAAGATCCGTGGGAGCGGCTCGCAGCGCTTCGGGAGGCGGTGCCCAACATCTGCCTGCAGATGCTGCTGCGTGGCCGCAACACCGTCGGCTACACCCCGTACCCGGAGATCGTCACCAAGGCGTTCATCGACGAGGCGACGGCAACCGGCATCGACATCTACCGCATCTTCGACGCGCTGAACAACGTCGAGTCGATGCGGCCCGCGATCGACGCGGTTCGCGAAACCGGCACGGCGGTCGCAGAAGTCGCGATGAGCTACACGGGTGACCTCTCCGATCCCGGCGAAAACCTCTACACACTGGACTATTACCTGAAACTGGCGGAGCAGATCGTCGACGCCGGGGCGCACGTGCTGGCGATCAAGGACATGGCCGGGCTGCTGCGGCCACAGGCCGCCACCGCGTTGGTCGGTGCGCTGCGCAGCCGGTTCGACCTTCCGGTGCATGTGCACACGCACGACACTCCCGGCGGTCAGCTCGCCACCTATCTGGCGGCGTGGCAGGCCGGTGCCAGCGCAGTCGACGGGGCCGCCGCACCGCTGGCAGGCACCACCAGCCAACCCGCGCTGTCGTCGATCGTGGCCGCCGCGGCACACACCGAATACGACACCGGGCTATCGCTGTCCTCGGTCTGCGAGCTCGAGCCCTACTGGGAGGCGTTGCGAAAGGTGTACGCCCCCTTTGATGTTGCGGCATCCGGCCCTCCTTTCCCGACTGGTCGGGTGTATCACCACGAGATCCCCGGCGGCCAGCTGTCGAACCTGCGGCAGCAGGCCATCGCCCTCGGCCTGGGGGACCGGTTCGAGGAGATCGAGGAGAGCTACGCCGCAGCGGATCGGATACTCGGACGGTTGGTGAAGGTGACGCCGTCATCGAAGGTGGTCGGCGACCTCGCGTTGGCACTGGTCGGCGCGGGCGTCAGCGCCGACGAATTCGCCTCGGACCCGGCAAGATTCGACATTCCAGACTCCGTCATCGAGTTCTTCCGCGGCGAGTTGGGCGATCCGCCCGGCGGTTGGCCGGAACCGTTGCGCACCAAGGCATTAGCTGGCCGTCCGCCGGCCAAGCCGACCAGGGAGCTCACATCAGATGACGAGGCGGCGCTCGCGCTGGCCGGACCGAAACGGCAGGCCGAACTAAATCGTCTGCTGTTTCCCGGTCCGACAAAGGAATTCGATGCCCACCGTGACCTGTACGGCGACACCTCGAGCCTTTCTGCCAACCAGTTCTTCTACGGACTGCGGCGCGGCGACGAACATCGGGTGAAGCTCGAGCGCGGCGTCGAGCTGCTGATTGGGCTCGAGGCGATCTCCGATCCCGACGAGCGAGGCATGCGCACGGTGATGTGCATCCTCAACGGCCAACTGCGGCCTGTGGTGGTGCGCGACCGCAGCATCGCCAGCGAAGTGCCCGCCGCGGAGAAGGCCGACCGGTCCAACCCCGACCACGTCGCTGCGCCGTTCGCCGGCGTGGTCACCGTCGCGATCGCGTCCGGAGACAAGGTCAGTGCCGGACAGACCATCGCCACCATCGAGGCGATGAAGATGGAGGCCGCGATCACCGCGCCCAAGGCGGGCACGGTCAGCCGGGTCGCGGTGTCGCAGACGGCACAGGTCGAGGGCGGTGACCTACTGGTGGTGGTGAGCTGACCCGCATCGTCGCCGGCAGCCTGGGCGGGCGGCGCATCGCGGTGCCGCCGCGCGGCACCCGCCCGACCACCGACCGGGTGCGCGAATCCCTGTTCAGCGTGCTGGCCGCCCGAGCGGACCTCGTCGGCGCCTCGGTACTCGACCTGTATGCCGGTTCCGGAGCGCTCGGGCTGGAGGCGCTGTCGCGGGGCGCGACCTCGGCGGTGTTCGTCGAGTCCGATCAGCGGGCCGCGGCGGTGATCGGACAGAACATCAAGGCGCTCGGTGTCACGGGAGCGACACTGCGGCGCGGAACCGTCGCCTCGGTGCTGGCGGCGGGAACGGCCACATCCGTCGACCTGGTGTTCGCCGACCCGCCCTACGACATCGACGCCGCCGAGATCGAGGAAGTGCTCGGCGAGCTGACGAGGCGAGGGTGGGTCGAGGCCGGCGCCATCGCGGTGGTGGAGCGGGCGGCGTCCGGCCCGCCACTGCGCTGGCCGGCCGGGTGGGTGGTGTGGCCGGAACGGAAATACGGCGACACCCGGCTGGAGATGGCTCAGGTGGAGCAGACCGGCTGATCCGCCCTGCTACGGTCATCGACCATGAGTGGCGCGGTGTGTCCCGGTTCGTTCGACCCGGTGACCCTCGGCCACATCGATATCTTCGAGCGCGCAGCCGCCCAGTTCGACGACGTCATCATCGCCGTGCTGGACAATCCCAACAAGTCCAGCATGTTCAACCTCGATGAACGCATCGCGATGATCACCGAGTCGACCACCCACCTGCCGAACCTGCGAGTTGAGGCGGGTGAGGGTCTGGTGGTCGACTTCGTCAAGGCCCGAGGTTTCACGGCGATCGTGAAGGGCGTGCGCACCGGCACCGATTTCGAATACGAGCTGCAGATGGCGCAGATGAACAAGCACATTGCGGGGGTCGACACGTTCTTCGTCGCCACCACGCCGAAGTATTCGTTCGTCTCATCGTCGCTGGCCAAAGAGGTGGCGACGTTCGGCGGGGATGTTTCGGAGCTGCTGCCCGGACCGGTGAATGCGCGACTTCGGGCCAAGCTGAAGGGTTAGGCGCCGTACTCCGCGGGTAGGCGTTGGGGGAGGCGCACAGCCCATCGCGCCCAATCCCAATGAAACTGCGGAGGTTTTTCTCATGGTTGAGACATTCGTTCAGTCGAGCGATGACGTCGTTAAATTCCTCAAGGACCAGCACAACCTGATCAAGGACTTGTTCGAGGAAGTCTTGAGTGCATCCGGGTCGAAGGCTCGCGAGAAGGCGTTCGTCGAGCTACGCAAATTGCTCGCAGTGCATGAGACCGCTGAGGAAATGGTGGTGCATCCGCGAGTACGCCACGAAGCGGCTTCAGGAGACGAGATCGTCGACGCACGCCTCGACGAGGAGCACAAGGCAAAAGAGATGCTCTCGAAACTCGAAGGCATGGACATCGACTCGCCGAAGTTCATCACCGAGCTCACGAAATTACGTGATGCGGTCATCGACCACGCCGAGCACGAGGAAAACGAGGAGTTCACCAAGCTGGAGCGCAATCTCAAGTCGGACGACCGCGAGCGGATGGCAAAGGCTGTCCAGGCGGCCGAGGCCATTGCGCCGACCCGTCCGCATGCCGGCGTGGAGTCGGCGAAGCTGAATTTCGCGGTCGGACCATTTGCATCGATGCTGGATCGGGCCCGTGATGCGATAAAGCAGGCCATGGCGTAGCGAATTTCATTGATCAGGCAAAAACCGCCCGACGTCGTGTGCTCGGGCGGTTTTTGTATTCGTCGATATGCGAATGCCGCGGGCCTTGACATAATGTCGCCGATAACGACAGCCGACAGTTGCGCGGGCCTGGGGTGGACCGCTGGAGGCCGACGGCGACACACCGCGGCGCTAGCGTAGCCACAGGGGTAACACCAGGCACACTGGTAACGAACAACTACGCCTAAAGGGGTGTGCCGTGTACCGAGTATTTGAAGCGCTCGATGAGCTGGGCTCGATCGTCGAGGAGGCCCGCGGTGTCCCCATGACGGCAGGTTGTGTGGTGCCCCGCGGTGACGTGCTCGAGCTGGTCGACGACATCAAGGACGCCATTCCTGGCGAACTCGACGATGCGCAGGATGTGCTGGATGCACGCGATTCGCTGCTGAACGAGGCAAAGGAACATTCGGGCTCGATGGTTGCCACGGCCAGCGCCGAGGCCGATTCGATGGTCAACCATGCCCGCACCGAGGCCGATCGGCTGCTGGCCGACGCAAAGGCCCAGGCCGACCGCATGGTCGCCGAGGCCCGCCAGCACAGCGAGCGGATGGTCGGGGAGGCTCGCGAGGAAGCCGCCCGTGTCAGCGCGACGGCCAAGCGCGAGTACGAAGCAAGCGCCGGGCGCGCGAAGGCAGAGGCCGACCGGCTGATCGAGAACGGCAACCTCTCCTACGAGAAGGCCGTCCAGGAGGGCATCAAGGAGCAGCAGCGCCTGGTGTCGCAGACCGAAACCGTCCAGGCGGCGAATGCGGAGGCCACCCGCCTGATCGACGCTGCCCATGCCGAGGCCGACCGGCTGCGTGGCGAATGCGACATCTACGTCGACAATAAGCTCGCGGAGTTCGAGGAGTTCCTGAACGGCACTTTGCGGTCGGTTGGCCGCGGCAGGCACCAGTTGCGCACCGCCGCAGGCACGCACGACTACGCGGCGCGCTAGCCGCGGTACGCGGGCTGGGCCCGCGAAATGTGAGCCGTACGATCGGAGTATGGCGACGCACCGGAATTCCCGCTCGCCGCTCGTTCTCAACATCACCCGGCTCGGCCGGCGGCCGGGGTCCATGATGACCGTCCGGGAGACCGTGCCGAGCCCGACGCGCATCGGCGTCGAGCTGATGGCGATCGACGAAGGCTCGCCCCTTGATCTTGACCTGCGGGTCGAGTCTGTTTCGGAAGGCGTCTTGGCCAGCGGAACGGTGTCGGCTCCAACGACCGGCGAATGCGCCCGCTGTCTGACGTCGATCAGCGGTCACGTCGAGATCGACCTCACCGAGCTGTTCGCCTATCCCGACAGCGCAACCGAGGCGACCACCGAGGCCGACGAGGTGGGCCACGTCGTCGACCACACCATCGACCTCGAGCAGCCGATCGTCGACGCCGTTGGGCTGGCGCTGCCGTTCTCGCCGCTGTGCGGCCCCGACTGTGAGGGGCTCTGCCCGCAATGCGGCATCCCGATGGCGACAGCCGAGCCCGGACACCGTCACGAACAAATCGACCCGCGTTGGGCGAAGCTCGCCTCGCTACAAGAGCGGACGACAAGTGACGAGTGACCGCGACGCGCTGCTCAAAGCCCTTGGGGTCGAGCTGCCCGACGAGCTGCTCACCATGGCGCTGACACACCGCAGCTACTCCTACGAGAACGGCGGGCTGCCGACCAACGAGCGGCTGGAGTTTCTGGGTGACGCTGTGCTCGGGCTGACCATCACCGAGGAGCTCTATTACCGACACCCCGACCGCTCGGAGGGCGATCTGGCCAAACTGCGCGCCAGCATCGTCAACACCCAGGCTCTGGCCGACGTCGGCCGGGCGCTGTCCGACGACGGTCTCGGTGCCCATCTGCTTCTTGGCAAGGGCGAGGAGAACTCCGGCGGCGCCGACAAGTCGAGCATTCTGGCCGACGGCGTCGAATCTTTGCTCGGCGCAATCTATGTCGAGCACGGCGTCTCGGTTACCCGCGAGGTGATCCTGCGGTTGTTCCGCACCCTGATCGACACGGCGCCGACGCTGGGCGCGGGCCTGGACTGGAAGAGCAGCCTGCAGGAGCTGACCGCCGCACGCGGAATGGGTGCGCCGTCCTATGTGGTGACCGCCACCGGACCCGACCACGATAAGGAGTTCACCGCGACGGTCGTCGTGATGGACACCGAATACGGCAGGGGTGTCGGCCGCACCAAGAAGGAAGCCGAGCTGAAGGCCGCCGCGGCGGCGTGGACGGCGCTTGCCGCCTCTGACGTTGATGCCTGAACTCCCCGAGGTAGAGGTCGTTCGGCGGGGGCTAGAGGCACATGTGGCGGGAAAGACCATCACGGCCGTGCGGGTGCACCATCCCCGCGCCGTGCGCCGGCATGAGGCCGGGCCCGCCGACCTGACCGCGCGGCTGCTGAAGACGCGCGTCACCGGTACCGGCAGGCGCGGCAAGTACCTGTGGTTGACGCTCGACGATGGCTCTGCGCTCGTCGTGCATCTGGGGATGAGCGGACAGATGCTGCTCGGCGAAGTGCCAAACGAGCGTCACCTGCGGATCGCGACCCTGCTCGACGACGGCACCGCGCTCAGCTTCGTCGACCAGCGGACCTTCGGCGGCTGGATGCTCGCCGACATGGTCACCGTCGACGGCACCGACGTGCCGGTGCCGGTCGCGCACCTGGGTCGTGACCCGCTGGACCCGCTGTTCGACCGCGATGGCGTCGTTACGGTGTTGCGGCGCAAGCATTCCGAGATCAAGCGCCAACTCTTGGACCAGACCGTGGTGTCCGGCGTCGGGAACATCTACGCCGACGAGGCGCTGTGGCGGGCCAAGATCAACGGCGCCAGGCTGGCGTCGTCGTTGACGCGTAAGCAACTTGGCCAGCTGCTGGACACCGCGGCGGAGGTGATGGCCGAGGCGCTGGGGCAGGGCGGCACGTCGTTCGACTCGATGTACGTCAACGTCAACGGCGAGTCCGGCTACTTCGAGCGCTCGCTGGACGCCTACGGCCGCGAAGGGGAACCGTGCAGGCGCTGCGGCGCGGTGATGCGGCGGGAGAAGTTCATGAACCGCTCGTCGTTCTACTGCCCGAAATGCCAACCCCGCCCGCGGCCTCGTCGCCCCTAGCGCCGAGATCGACGTAATGGCGCCCTGCACTCGGGCATTGTCAAGCGGTTGGGGAAACATTTAGGCGGCTGGGCTAATGAGGGCGGCTAAACGTTGGGCCGGGGTGTCGAGGTCCAGGGTGGGTCGTGGTCGGGTGTTGAGCTTGTCCTGGATGCGTTTGAGGTCGTCTTTGGTGTAGCCGGCCAGGTCGCTGCCCTTCTCGAACCAGAACCGCAGTAGGCGGTTGGTGTTCTCGTTGGTGCCGCGCTGCCAGGGCGAATGCGGATCGCAGAAGTACACCGGCGCTTTGAGCTCCAGCTGAATGTCGCGCCACTGGGCCATCTCAGAGCCGCGGTCCCAGGTGATAGTGCGTCGAAGATGCTCGGGCAGCTCGCTCATCGCCTCGATCATCGCGGTCGCGACCGTCTCGGCGGTGTGGTCGATGGGCAGGTGCAACAGGATGGTGAACCGGGTCTGGCGCTCCACCAGAGTGCCGATCGCGCTGGTGTTGCCGGCACCCATGATCAGATCGCCTTCCCAATGCCCGGGCACCGCCCGATCGGCCACCTCGGCGGGCCGGTCACTGATCCGGAACTCCTCGCCGCTGGCGTAAACCCCGCGCGGCCCCACAGCCCGTCCGCGGGTCTTGCGGGCCGCCCGCTTCGTCGACAGGCGCTTGTGCAGATCGGCGCGCAGAGCGCCACGGGTCTGCACATACAACGCTTTGTAGAGCGTCTCGTGGCTCACCTGCATCAGCTTGTCATCGGGGTGCTCCTTGGCCAACATCTGCGCAATCAGCTGTGGGCTCCACCCGTCATCCATCCACGCTTGGATCGCGGCGCACAGCTCTGGCACTTTTCCGCCCAAACGTGAGTTTCGGCGAAGATGGGAGGCATGACGGATCTGTGGGTGGAGCGCACCGGCGTGCGCCGCTACACCGGGCACAGCTCGCGCGGCGCAGAGGTGCTCGTGGGCAACGAAGACGTCGAGAGCGTGTTCACCCCCGGCGAGCTGATGAAGATCGCGCTGGCCGCCTGCAGCGGGATGGCCAGCGACCAGCCGCTCAGACGCCGCCTCGGCGATGACTACCACGCGACCATCAAGGTGTCTGGCCCCGCCGACCGCGAGCAGGAGCGTTACCCGCTGCTCGAGGAGAAGCTCGAGGTCGACCTCTCCGGGCTCTCCGATGACGAGGTGGCCCGCCTGCTGAAGGTCGTCGAGCGCGCCATCGATCAGGTCTGCACGGTCGGACGCACCCTGAAATCTGGTACCAAAGTGACGTTTGAGGTTTATGATGCAGGAGTTAGCTGAGGTCGAAATGACTGCCTGGGTGCACGGCTACGTCCAGGGGGTCGGGTTTCGATGGTGGACCCGGTCGCGGGCCCTGGAACTCGGGTTGACCGGATACGCGTCGAACAGACCCGACGGTCGTGTTCAGGTGGTCGTTCAAGGCCGCCGCGACGCCTGCCAGCGCCTGCTTGACCTGCTGCAAAGCGGCAACACACCGGGCCATGTCGACAAAGTCATCGCCGACTGGTCAGAAGTGGGCGACGCGCTCACGGGCTTCACCGAGCGATAGCCCGCGCGGCTGTAGTGTGGCACGTCGTGCACCTCAAGAGTCTGACGCTGAAGGGCTTCAAGTCCTTTGCTTCGCCGACGACTCTGCGCTTTGAGCCAGGCATCACCTGTGTCGTCGGGCCCAACGGTTCAGGCAAGTCCAACGTGGTCGACGCGCTGACTTGGGTGATGGGCGAGCAGGGCGCCAAGACGCTTCGCGGCGGCAAGATGGAGGACGTCATCTTCGCGGGCACGTCGTCGCGTGCCCCGCTAGGCCGCGCCGAGGTGACGGTGACGATCGACAACTCGGACAACGCGCTGCCGATTGAGTACTCCGAGGTCTCCATTACCCGCCGGATGTTCCGCGACGGCGCCAGCGAGTACGAAATCAACGGCAGCAGTTGCCGTTTGATGGATGTGCAGGAACTGCTGAGTGACTCCGGCATCGGCCGTGAGATGCACGTCATCGTCGGCCAGGGCAAGCTCAACGAGATTCTGGAGTCCCGCCCTGAGGACCGACGGGCGTTCATCGAGGAAGCGGCGGGCGTGCTCAAGCACCGCAAGCGCAAGGAGAAGGCGGTCCGCAAGCTCGACGCGATGTCGGCCAACCTGGCCCGGCTGTCGGACCTGACCACCGAGCTGCGCCGCCAGCTCAAGCCGCTCGGCAGGCAGGCCGAGATGGCCCGGCGCGCCCAGACCATCCAGGCCGATCTGCGCGACGCGCGGCTGCGGCTGGCCGCCGACGACCTCGTCACTCGCCTGGGCGAGTTCAACGACACCGACCAGGCCGAGACGACGCTGCGCCGCGAACACGACGAGATGACGGCTCGGCTGGAGGTCGCCACGGGCGAACTGGACGCCCACGAGTCGGCGGTCGCCGGGCTGAGCGAGCGCGCCGAAGCCGCCCAGCAGAGCTGGTTTCGGTTGTCGGCGCTCGCCGAACGGGTCAGCGCGACGGTCCGCATCGCCAGCGAGCGGGCGCAGCACCTCGACATCGAACCGGAAGCATCCAGCGGCACCGACCCGGACGCGCTGGAGGCCGAGGCCGACGAGGTCGCCGCGCATGAGCGGCAGTTGCTCGCCGAGCTGGCCGAGTCTCGCGACCGGCTGACCGTCGCCCGCGACGAGCTGGCCGAACGCGAGCGCGTCGCCGCCGAGGCCGAACGCGCACACCTGGCGGCGGTGCGCGCCGAAGCCGACCGGCGCGAAGGCCTGGCCCGGCTGGCCGGACAGGTCGACACCATGCGCACCCGCGTCGAGTCCATCGACGAGACCGTCGCGCGGCTGACCGAGACCATCGAGGAAGCCGGCACCCGCGCGCAGCAGAGCAGGGCCGAGTTCGAGACGGTGCAGAGCCGTGTCGGTGAACTCGACCAGGGTGAGGTCGGACTCGACGAACACCACGACCGGACCGTCGCCGCGCTGCGCCTGGCCGACGAGCGCGTCGCCGAACTGCAGTCCGCCGAGCGTGGCGCCGAGCGTCGGGTGGCCTCGCTGCGCGCCCGCATCGATGCCCTGTCGGTCGGCCTGGACCGCAAGGACGGCGCTGCCTGGCTGCAGAAGAACCACACTGGCACAGGGCTTTTCGGTTCGATCGCCAACCTGGTGAGGGTGCGCCCGGGCTACGAGGTGGCGATGGCGGCGGTGCTGGGAGCCGCGGCCGACGCCGTCGCCGCCGAGAACTTCGGCGCCGCCCGCTCGGCGGTCGCGGCGCTGAAGGAAGCCGACGGTGGCCGCGCCGCGATCGTGCTGGGCGACTGGCCCGTCGAGGCACCGGTGTCGGCTGGGCCGCTGCCCGACGGTGCACTGTGGGCGCTGGATCTGATCGACACGCCGTCGCGGCTGCACGGTGCGATGACGGCGATGCTGTCCGACGTCGCGGTGGTCGCGACCTGGGTGCGGCGCTGGATCTGGTGGCCGCGCGCCCGCACTTGCGTGCGGTCACCGCTGACGGCGACCTGGTCGGGGCCGGCTGGGTCAGCGGCGGCTCCGACCGCAAGCCCAGCACGCTGGAGATCACCTCCGAAATCGACAAGGCCAGTGAAGAGCTCGCCGCCGCCGAGACGCAGACCGGCGAGCTGACCGCCGCGCTGTCCGGTGCGCTCGCTGAGCAGACCGCCCGTCAGGACGCCGCCGAGCAGGCGCTGGCCGCGCTCAACGAATCCGACGCCGCGATCTCGGCGATCTACGAACAGCTCGGCCGGCTCGGGCAGGAAGCCCGCGCCGCCGACGAGGAATGGCAGCGGCTGATCCGGCAGCGCGACGAGCTCGAGACCGGCCGGGTCCAGACCGTCGAGGAGCTCACCGAGCTCGAGCAGCGGCTGCACAACGCCGAGCAGGCGCCGTTGTCGACGCCGCGCCCGCAGAGCGCCAGGAAATCCGTCGGGCCGCCGAAACCGCCCGCGCCGTCGAGGTAGAGGCCCGGCTGGCGGTGCGCACCGCCGAGGAACGTGCGAATGCCGTTCGCGGGCGGGCTGATTCGCTGCGCCGCGCCGCGGCGGCCGAACGGGAGGCGCGGCTCCGCGCTCAGCGCGCGCGCGCCGCCCGCGAGCACGCCGCCGCGGTGGCGGCCGCGGTGGCCGAGTCCGGCCGCCGGTTGGCGCAGCGGCTGAGCGCGATGGTGTCGCGGCGCATCCCGACGACGCGACGCGCTGGCCGCCGAACGCCAGCAACGGGTCGACGCGATGGCCGCGGCGCGCGAGGAGGTCACCGAGCTCACCGCCAGATCGCCGCGCTGACCGACTCGCTGCACCGCGACGAGGTGGCCAAGGCGCAGGCGGCACTGCGGATCGAGCAGCTCGAGCAACTGGTGCTCGAGCAGTTCGGGATGGCCGCCGACGACCTGATCGCCGAGTACGGGCCCGATGTGCCGCTGCCGCCGTCGGACCTGGAGATGGCCGAGTACGAGCAGGCCCGCGAGCGCGGCGAGCAGGTCACCGCGCCCGCGCCGATGCCGTTCGACCGGCCGACCCAGGAGCGTCGCGCCAAACGGGCCGAGCGTGAGCTGGCCGAGCTGGGCCGGGTGAACCCGCTGGCGCTCGAGGAGTTCGCCGCGCTCGAGGAGCGCTACAACTTCCTGTCCACCCAGCTCGAGGACGTCAAGGCCGCCCGCAAGGACCTGCTCGACGTCATCGCCGACGTCGACGCCCGCATCCTGCAGGTGTTCACCGAGGCCTACGCCGACGTCGAGCGCGAGTTCGAGCAGGTGTTCGCGACGTTGTTCCCCGGCGGTGAGGGCCGGCTGCTGCTCACCGATCCCGACGACATGCTGACCACCGGCGTCGAGGTCGAGGCCCGCCCGCCGGGCAAGAAGGTCAAGCGGCTGTCGCTGCTGTCCGGTGGCGAGAAGTCGCTGACCGCGGTCGCGATGCTGGTGGCCATCTTCCGGGCCCGCCCGTCGCCGTTCTACGTCATGGACGAGGTCGAGGCCGCGCTCGACGACGTGAACCTGCGCCGGCTGATCGGGCTGTTCGAGCAGCTGCGGGCGCAGTCGCAGCTGATCGTCATCACCCACCAGAAGCCGACGATGGAGATCGCCGACGCGCTCTACGGCGTCACCATGCAGGGCGACGGCATCACCGCGGTGATCTCGCAGCGGATGCGCGGCCAGGAGCTGGTGACCGCAGGCTGACCGCGGTGCGCGAGATCGACGTTTTGGCGCGTTCTACTCGCACTCTTCCGCCGAAACGTTGGTTTGGGCGGAACTACGGAACGGGTGTCACGCCGAGACGGCGCAACGCGGCGAGGTCGGCCGCGCCGCAGCCGTGCAGGCAGATCCGCAGCTCCTCGATGAAACGCTGCAGCCAATCCAGCACCGCCGCGGGCGACTCGATGGCCGGGGCCAGCAGCGGGCGGGCCAGCGCCACCACGTCGGCGCCCATCGCCAGCGCCTTGGCGGCGTCCATCCCGGTGCGGATGCCGCCGGAGGCGACCAGTGGTATGCCCGGCAGCGTCTGGCGCACCTCCTGCAGCGCCTGTGCGGTCGGAATGCCCCACTCGGCGATCGCCGGATACCGGATCTCGCCGTAGCGGACGAACTGCTCGACCCGGGCCCACGACGTCCCGCCCGCTCCGGCGACGTCGACCGCGGCGATCGGGCAGTCCGCCAGTTCGGCGGCCGCCGCCGCGCCGATGCCGTGGCCGACCTCCTTGAGCATCACCGGGTAGCGGATGGACCGCGCGACATCGCGAAGCCGAGCGACCGAGCCCGAGAAGTCGGTGTCGCCGTTGTCCTGCATCGCCTCCTGCAGCGGATTGGTGTGCACTGCCAGCGCGTTGGCGTCGACGCGGTCCAGCGCGGTGACCAGTTTGGGCACCAGCGCATCGGAGAGCTGGGCCAGTCCGATGTTGCCGATCAGCAGCGCATCGGGTGCCACGTCGCGAACCGTGAAGCTCGCCGCGGCGGAATCGTCGTTGAGCATGATGCGCTGCGAGCCGAGCATCATGCCGATCCCGAGCTTCTGGGCGGCCGCGGCCAGATTGCGGTTGATGGTGCCGGACAGCTCTGCGCCGCCGGTCATCGCCCCGATCAGCACGGGCGCGCCAGCCGGACGCCGAGAAAGTCGGTGCCGAGGTCGACCGCCCCCAGACTGGTCTGGGTGAGGGCGTTGTACGGCAGCCGGAAGCGCTCCAGACCGGTCGTCACGGTCTGGTAGTCGACCGCCTCGGTCAGGCACACGTCGATGTGCCTGGCCTTGCGGGATTCCATGCCATCGCCGAGCCGACGGGGTCCAGCAGTGCGGATTACCCACACGGGCACAATGGCATGGTGTCCGAGGGTCTCTGGATCGCAATCGCGGTCATCGCCGTCCTGGTCGTTGCTGCTGTCGTCGTGTTCGGTCTGGTCTCATTCCGCCGCCGCAGGATCAGGCTCGACTCGTCCACCAGCACAGACACTGCCACACCGATCGACCGTTCGGGCGGGTACACCGCGTCGTCGGGCATCACGTTCACACAATCGTCAGCACCTGCGACCGCCCCGCCACCGGTAGAACCCCCGCCCGAGCGCCTCGACACCAGCGGATTGCCCGCCGTCGGCGACGACGCCGCCATCCCGCGTGACGCGCCGAAACGCCCCATCGCCGACGTTCAGCTGCCCGATACCCAAGTCGAGGCGCCTGCTGGGCCGGATGTCGGCGCCGTAGCGCCTCCGGTGCCGATATTGAAGCCGAAGCCCCTGCTGCGCCCGATGTCGGCGCCATAGCGCCGACTGAAGGCCGGCTGGAGCGGCTGCGCGGGCGGCTCGCCAAGTCGCAGAACGCACTCGGCCGCAGCATGCTCGGCCTGCTCGGCGGCGGCGACCTCGACGAGGACTCCTGGGAAGAGGTCGAGGACACCCTGCTGATCGCCGACCTCGGCCCGGTCGTCACCGAATCGGTCGTAGCAGCCCTGCGCGACCGGATGGCCAGCAGCACCGTACGCACCGAGGCCGACGCCCGCGCGATGCTGCGCGAGGTGCTGATCGCCGAGCTTCATCCGGAACTGGACCGCTCCATCAAGGCGCTGCCGCACGCCGACAACCCGTCGGTGCTGCTGGTCGTCGGGGTCAACGGCACCGGCAAGACCACCACCGTCGGCAAGCTGGCCCGGGTGCTGGTCGCCGACGGCCGCCGGGTGGTGCTCGGCGCCGCCGACACCTTCCGGGCCGCCGCCGCCGATCAGCTGCAGAGCTGGGCGTCGCGGGTCGGCGCGGAGGTGGTGCGCGGAGCCGAGGGCGCCGACCCCGCCTCGGTGGCGTTCGACGCCGTGGACAAGGGCATCGAGGCCGGCGCCGACGTCGTCGTCATCGACACCGCAGGACGACTGCACACCAAGACCGGGCTGATGGACGAACTCGGCAAGGTCAAGCGGGTGGTGAGCCGGCGTGCCGCGGTCGACGAGGTGCTGCTGGTGCTTGACGCCACGATCGGACAGAACGGGCTGGCCCAGGCTCGGGTGTTCGCCGACGTCGTCGACATCACCGGTGTGGTGCTGACCAAGCTCGACGGCACGGCCAAGGGCGGAATCGTCTTTCGCGTCCAGCAGGAACTGGGCGTACCGGTCAAGCTCGTCGGGCTCGGCGAAGGTCCCGACGATCTCGCTCCGTTCGAGCCAGGTGCGTTCGTCGACGCACTGCTCGGTTAGCGAAAACGCGCCAAACCGCGGGATGTAACACCGGCGAAACGTAGACGGCCTATCCGTTCACACGAGCGAAACACCTAGGCGTCTTAGATGAAACAACCACTCAGCATTGTCTTGGACTAGGTCAACGGTCGCAAACCGTTGGCATGCGTCGAAGGAGGAAACTGCGAGTGGACCAATTCCCGTTATTGGGTCAGCCGGACACCGGCGACACAGCGTGGATGCTTGCGAGCTCCGCGCTGGTGCTGCTGATGACGCCGGGCCTGGCCTTCTTCTACGGCGGCATGGTTCGCGCCAAGGGCGTGCTCAACATGATCATGATGAGCGTCAGCGCCATGGGCGTGGTCACGGTGCTGTGGGTGCTGTACGGCTACTCGCTGGCGTTCGGCAACGACAGTCCAACCTGTTCGGTGACCCGACGCAGTACTTCGGCCTCAAAGGTCTGATCGGTGGCAACGCGCGGCCGAGGTCATCGCGGATCCGAGCACCGGGACGGAGGCGGCCGCAGCGGTCGACATCCCGCTGGTGTTCACGTTCCCGGCCACCGTCTTCGTGGCCTTCCAGTTGATGTTCGCGATCATCACCGTGGCCCTGATCTCCGGTGCGGTCGCCGACCGCCTCAAGTTCGGCGGCTGGCTGGTGTTCGCCGGCCTGTGGGCGACCTTCGTGTACTTCCCGGTCGCGCACTGGGTGTTCGCCTTCGACGGTGTCACCGGTGAGACCGGCGGCTGGATTGCCAACAAGCTCAAGGCAATCGACTTCGCCGGTGGCACAGCGGTGCACATCAACGCCGGTACGGCGGCCTGGTGCTGGTCATCATCCTGGGCAAGCGGATGGGCTGGCCGGCCACTCCGATGCGGCCGCACAACCTGCCGTTCGTGATGCTCGGTGCCGGTCTGCTGTGGTTCGGCTGGTACGGCTTCAACGCCGGTTCGGCGGTCGCCTCCAACGGAACTGCCGGTTCGACGTTCATCACCACGACGGTCGCCACCGCCGCGGCGATGCTGGCCTGGCTGCTCACCGAGCGGATTCGCGACGGACACGCCGACATCGCTGGGTGCGGCGTCGGGCATCGTGGCCGGCCTGGTCGCGATCACCCCGTCCTGCTCGTCGGTCAACGTGGTTGGCGCGCTGGTGATCGGCGTGGTCGCCGGCGTCGCTGTGCGCTCTCGCGGTCGGGCTGAAGTACAAGCTGGGCTTCGACGACTCGCTCGACGTGGTCGGCGTCCACCTCGTCGGTGGTCTGATCGGCACCCTGATGGTCGGCCTGGTGGCGCACCGGAGACCGGCGACGGTGTCCGGCCTGTTCTACGGCGGCGGCTTCGACCAGCTGTGGCGGCAGGCGATCGGTGCCGTCGCGGTTCTGGGGTACTGCGCGATCGGTACGGCTATCTTGGCCTTGATCGTGAAGTTCACCATTGGACTGCGGCTTGATCGAGGAAGATGAATCGACCGGTATCGACGAAGCGGAACACGCGGAAACCGCGTACGACTTCGCAACGGTTGGAGCCGGCTCGATTCTCGGTCGTCACGGCGCGGAGGAATGAGGGAAATGAAGCTGATTACTGCGATCGTCAAGCCGTTCACGCTCGAAGACGTCAAGACCGGTCTCGAGCAGACGGGTATCCTCGGGATGACCGTCAGCGAGGTCCAGGGCTATGGACGCCAGAAGGGTCACACCGAGGTGTACCGAGGCGCGGAGTACTCCGTCGACTTCGTGCCGAAGGTCCGCGTCGAGGTCGTCGTCGATGACTCCGCCGTCGACAAGGTGGTGGACGTCATCGTGCAGGCCGCACGCACCGGCAAGATCGGCGACGGCAAGGTGTGGGTCAGCCCGGTCGACACCGTTGTCCGGGTCCGCACCGGCGAGCGGGGGTCCGACGCCCTCTGACGCGTGCGATGAGACGTCGTCTCCCGGCCACACCGAGTAAGCGTTAGTTGGCTAAGGGGCCGGGGGAGGACTGAAATGACAGAGCAGAAACCAGATTCCGCCGCCGGCGCTCCCCATGCAAGCAGTGGGCCCTCTCGATGGGTGGGCCGCCAGCCTGCTCGGGGAGCTCCGGCGGCGGGCTTGTCCAAGCCGGCCAACGACCTGACCGCAGCGTGCGAACAGCTGTTGTCGAGGGCTCAGCAACTGGATTCGGCCGCGCTGCGGGACGCCCTGCTCGATCTGCACGAGTTCTGGCTCTCCACCAAGGCCGCCGAGATCGGAATCACCGCCACCAGTGGCTTCGCCATCGTCGCCACCGGCGGGCTGGGCCGCCGCGAACTGGTGCCGTACTCCGACCTCGACCTGATGCTGCTGCACGACAATATGCCGGACGACGTCGTCACCCAGGTCGCCGAACTGTTGTGGTATCCGTTGTGGGACGCCAACATTCGCCTCGACCACAGCGTGCGCACCGTGCCCGAGGCGCTAAAGGTCGCCGGCGAGGACATCTCGGCCGGGCTGGCGATGCTCGAGGTGCGGCACATCGCCGGCGACTCCGACCTGTCCTCGCTGCTGGTCGCAGGCGCCCGTCGGCAGTGGCGCACCGGAATCGCCTCACGGTTCGACGAACTCGTCGAACACACCCAGCAGCGCTGGCAGCGCAGCGGCGAGATCGCGCACCGCGCCGAGCCCGACCTCAAGTGCGGCCGTGGTGGGCTGCGCGACGTTCAGCTGCTCAACGCCCTGGCGATCGCCCAACTGGCCGATGTCTACCCGAGCCAGTCGTTGGCCTCGCCGACCGGACGCTCGGCGAGGCGCACCTGGCGCTGCTCAACGTACGCACCGAACTGCACCGGGTCTCCGGCCGTGGCCGTGAACTCCTGCTGGCCCAGTTCGCCGACGAGATCGGCGCGGCACTGCGCATCGGTGACCGATTCGACTTGGCGCGCATGCTCTCCGACGCCGCCCGCACCATCAGCTTCTACGTCGACGCCGGGCTGCGCACTGCGGCCAACGCGCTGCCGCGCCGGGGCCTCGCCGCGTTTCGCCGGCCGGTGCGCCGTCCGCTCGACGAAGGTGTCATCGAGTTCGCCGGCGAGGTGATCCTGGCCCGCGACGCCCGCCCGGAGCGTGACCCCGGCCTGATCCTGCGGGTGGCGGCCGCGTCGGCGACCACCGGGCTGCCGATGTCGGCGTCCACGTTGGCACGGCTGGCGAAGCCTCGCCCGAACTGCGCACACCGTGGCCGGCTCAGGCGCTCAAGGATCTGCTGGTGATGCTGGCCGCCGGGCCGACGGCGGTGGCGACCATCGAGGCGCTGGACCGCACCGGCCTGTGGGGCAGGCTGTTCCCGGAATGGGGCGCGGTGCGCGACCTGCCGCCGCGCGACGTCGTGCACATCTGGACCGTCGACCGCCATCTCGTCGAAACCGTCTCGCGGGCAAGCGCATTCACCACCCGCGTGTCACGCCCGGACCTGCTGGTGCTCGGTGCGCTGTGCCACGACATCGGCAAGGGCCGCGGCGGAGACCACAGCGTCATCGGTGCCGAACTGGCCATGCAGATCGGCACCCGACTGGGCCTGTGGCCGTCGGACATCGACCTGCTCTCCACGGTGGTGCGCCATCACCTGCTGCTGCCGCACACCGCGACACGTCGTGACCTGCAGGACCCGAAGACCATCGCATCGGTCGTCGAGGCGCTCGACGGTGACCCGGTACTGCTGGAGTTGCTGCACGTGCTGGCCGAGGCCGACTCGCTGGCGACCGGTCCGGGTGTGTGGGGCGACTGGAAGGCCTCGCTGATCGGCGACCTGGTCCGGCGCTGCCGCCTGGTTATGGCCGGCGAACCACTGCCGCACCCCGATCCGATTGATCCGCGCCATCTTTCGCTGGCATCGACGGTGGGCGTGCATGTCGAGCTGACCCCGGGGGATAGCCCGCACATCTACAACGTGACGATGATCGCGCCCGACCGGCGCGGGCTGCTGTCCAAGGCGGCCGGTGTGCTGGCGCTGAACTCGCTGCGGGTGCATTCGGCCTCGGTCAACGGTCACGAAGGGTCGGCGATCAACACCTTCGTGGTCTCACCGCATTTCGGTTCGCCGCCCGCCGCCGAGCTGTTGCGCCAGCAGTTCATCCTGGCCCTCGACGGTGAGCTCGACGTACTGGCGTCGCTGGACAACCGCGACCGTGACGCCGCGCAGCACGGCACGGGGCGGGCCGGCGAGGTGCCGGCCGGGTGCCCATCAACCACGCCGCGGCGCCGCCACGGATCCTGTGGTCCGAAGGCGCGGAGCGCGGCGAGCTGGTGGTGCAGATCCGCACCACCGACCGGGCAGGCCTGCTGGCGCGGCTGACCGCTGTCTTCGAGCGCGACGGTGTGGACATCGCATGGGCGAAGGTCACCACCCTGGGCTCGTCGGTCGTCGACGTGTTCAGCATCACCGCCGTCGGAGACGGCGATTCGGCAACAGCTCCTGCTCAATTTTCCGCCGCGGTCCGCGACGAGATCGAACACGACCTGTTCGCGGTGCTGCCCACCCCGCCGCCTGCGAAGCCGGCCGCCGAAGCCAGCTAGGCTGGCCGCGTGTTTGAATCCCTGTCCGACCGGTTGACCGGAGTCCTGTCGGGGCTGCGCGGCAAGGGGCGGTTGACCGACGCCGACATCGATGCGACCACCCGCGAGATCCGGCTGGCGCTGCTGGAGGCAGACGTCTCGCTGCCCGTGGTGCGCGCGTTCGTCGCCCGCATCAAGGAGCGCGCCAAGGGCGCCGAGGTGTCCGCCGCGCTCAACCCGGCCCAACAGGTCGTCAAGATCGTCAACGAGGAGCTCATCGGCATCCTCGGCGGTGAGACCCGCCAACTGGCGTTCGCCAAGACCCCGCCGACCGTGATCATGCTGGCCGGCCTGCAGGGCTCCGGTAAGACCACCCTGGCCGGCAAGCTCGCCAAATGGCTTCGCGGACAGGGCCATACGCCGCTATTGGTGGCCGCGGACCTGCAGCGCCCCGGCGCGGTGAACCAGCTGCAGATCGTCGGTGAGCGCGCAGGTGTCCAGGTCTTCGCACCGCACCCCGGCACCTCGGCCGAAGGGGCCGCCGACGTCGGCCCCGGTGATCCGGTGCAGGTGGCCGCCGATGGCCTCGCCGAGGCGCACGCCAAACACTTCGACGTGGTCATCGTCGACACCGCGGGCCGGCTCGGCATCGACGACGAACTGATGGCGCAGGCCGCCGCGATCCGTCAGGCGGTCGATCCCGACGAGGTGCTTTTCGTCGTCGACGCGATGATCGGCCAGGACGCGGTGACCACGGCGGAGGCCTTCCGCGAGGGCGTCGGATTCACCGGCGTTGTCCTCACCAAGCTCGACGGCGACGCCCGCGGCGGTGCCGCGTTGTCGGTGCGCGACGTCACCGGCGTGCCGATCCTGTTCGCGTCCGCCGGCGAGAAACTCGACGACTTCGACGTCTTCCACCCCGACCGGATGGCCGGCCGCATCCTCGGCATGGGCGACGTGCTGACCCTCATCGAGCAGGCCGAGCAGGTATTCGACGCCCAGCAGGCCGAGGAAGCCGCCGCAAAGATCGGCGCGGGTGAGCTGACGCTCGAGGACTTCCTCGAACAGATGCTGGCCATCCGCAAGATGGGCCCGATCGGCAACCTGCTCGGCATGCTGCCCGGTGCGGGTCAGATGAAGGACGCGCTGGCCGCGGTCGACGACAGCCAACTCGACCGCGTGCAGGCCATCATCCGCGGCATGACGCCCGCCGAGCGCGCCGAACCGAAGATCATCAACGCATCGCGGCGGCTGCGGATCGCTAACGGGTCCGGGGTGACGGTCTCCGAGGTCAACCAGCTCGTGGACCGGTTCTTCGAGGCCCGCAAGATGATGTCGCAGATGGCCGGCCAGATGGGGATGCCGTTCGGGCGCAAGGGCGGCAGTCGCAAGGCGGGCAGGAACGCCAAGGGCAAGGGCAAGAAGGGTAAGAAGGGCGCGCGGGGGCCGACGCCGGCGAAGGCGAAGAGCCCATTCGGCGCGGGCATGCCCGAGGGTTTCCCGGACCTGTCCAACATGCCGAAGGGTCTCGACGAGCTGCCGCCCGGCCTGGCCGACATCGACCTGTCGAAGCTGAAGTTCCCCAAGAACTGATCAGGAACAACTGATTTGGCTGATTTGGACGCCGCCACCGCGCTTCACATTCGCGGCCGCGGCTTGCCCGATGAAGAGCCGGTCCAGTGGTGGGTCGTCGACGGCGTGCTGAGCGCAGATCCGGTGGCGGATGCCCAAACCGTCTTCGACGGGGGCTGGATCGTGCCCGGCCTGGTGGACGCCCACTGTCACGTCGGGCTCGGCGCACACGGCCCCGTCGACCTCGACGAGTGCATCGCGCAGGCCGAGACGGAACGTGGTGTCGGGGCGCTCCTGCTGCGTGACGCGGGATCGCCGACCGACACCCGCAGCCTCGACGACCGCGACGACCTGCCGCGCATCATCCGGCACGGCCGGCACCTCGCCAGGCCGAAGCGCTACCAGCGCGGCTTCGCGATCGAACTGGAGGACGAGTCGCAACTCCCCGAGGCGGTCGCCGAGCAGGCGCGTTGGGGCGACGGCTGGGTCAAGCTCGTCGGCGACTGGATCGACCGCGACACCGGTGACCTGGCGCCGCTGTGGTCCGACGACGTGCTTAAGTCGGCCATCGAGGCGGCGCACGCCAGCGGCGCCCGCGTGACCGCCCACGTCTTCAGCGAGGAGGCGCTGCCGGGCCTGATCAATGCGGGCATCGACTGCATCGAGCACGGCACCGGCCTGACCGACGACACCGTCGAGCTGATGGTCGAGCACGGCACCGCGCTGGTGCCGACGCTGATCAACATCGACAACTTCCCCGGCATCGCCGACGGGGCCGAGAAGTTTCCGGTCTACGCCAGGCACATGCGGGACCTCTACGACCGGTGCCGGCCGCGGATCGCCGCCGCGCGTGAGGCAGGCGTGCCGATCTATGCGGGCACCGACGCGGGCAGCATGGTCGCGCACGGCCGGATCGCCGACGAGATCGACGCGCTTAAGGGGATCGGAATGACCCCGACCGAGGCGCTGGGCGCGGCGTGCTGGGCCGCGCGCGGCTGGCTGGGCAGGCCGGCCCTGGAGCACGGTGCGCCGGCGGATCTGGTGTGCTACGCCGACGACCCGCGGACGGGCGCGGCCGTCGTCAACCGCCCGGACCTGGTCATGCTGCGCGGCCGCACGTACTAGCGCTGGCTGAAGCCCCAGTCGAACAGGCCGATCGCCTGGCCGTACAGGTCGCCCTGGCCGTACATCTCCACGACCACCAGTCGGCGGTTGCCCCGCTGGGCGGCGGCGACGAACGTGTTGCGGGCCAGGTTGGTGAATCCGGTCTTGCCGCGCGATAGTTCCGGGATAGCGCGTCAGCAACTCGTTCTGGTTGGTGATCGGTCTTGCCGGGGAACTGTGCCGACGGTTCCTGCATGATCTGTGCGAACAGCGGATAGCGTCAGAGCCGCCCGGTAGATCACCGCCAGGTCGTGCGGCGTGGTGACCGACTCCCATCCCGGCCCGTCGAGCCCCGACGGCGACGAGGCCTTGGTGGTGCGGGCGCCGACGCTGGCCGCCTTGCGCGTTCATCGTCGCGACTGCGACATGCTGGCCGCCGAGCATGTCGGCCAGCATGTTGGCGGCGTCGTTGCCCGACACCATCAGCAGCCCCTCGAGCAGTTGGCGCGTGGTGTACGGCTGGCCGGGCTTCAACCCCACGCAGGAGCACTCCACCTCGGTGTGCGACTCGGTTGGCACGTGCGAAGTTGTCGGGGCGAGCTGGTCGAGCACCACCATCGCCAGCAGCGGCTTGATCGTGCTGGCGGGCGCGTGCTGCGCGTAGGGGTCGCGGGAGGCCAGGATGCGGCCGGAGTCGAGGTCGGCCAGCAGCCACGCCTGCGCCGGACCGTCGGGGAGCGCCACCGCGCCGGCCGGCTCGACAGCGGGTTCGGCGGACGCGGCAGGGCTGACCGCCGCGGACATCGCAAGCAGCGAGCGTGATTGCACAACGCGGCCAACATCTTTCGCACGGGCGCTGAGCGTAATCCCGGGCATCGCTGAATTTAACCGCACGCAGGTCTCGAACGCGTTGCGATCAACAACTTTTGCGGTCGTGCGGGTTTAGAGTGCGCCGATGCTGTCGTTGCGGTTCAGCGCGAAGCCCCAGTCCAGCAGGCTGGCGGCCTGGTCCCAGTAGGTCGGTCCACCCTCTTTGTCCATCCCGAACATCAACGCGATGACCAGGCGACGGTCGCCCCGGTCGGCGGCGCCGACGAACGTCTTACGGGCGATGTCGGTGAAACCGGTCTTGCCGCCGATCGCGCCCGGGTAGCGCTTCAGCAGCTCGTCCTGATTGACCAGCACCTTGTCGCCGGTCTTGGTGGGGAACACCGCGGTCGGCTGCGCGGTGATCTGCGCGAACACCGGGTTGGCCATCGCTGCGCGGAAGATGAGCGCGAGGTCGTGCGGGGAGGACCACATGTCGATGCCGGGGCCGTCGAGGCCGGACGGGGAGCCGGCGTTGGTGCCGTACGCGCCGAGCAGCGCCGCCTTGCCGTTCATCTTCATCACTGCGACGTCGTTGCCGCCGAGCATCGTGGCCAGCGTGTTGGCGGCGTCGTTGCCCGACACCAGCAGCAGCGCCTCGAGCAGCTGGCGTGCGGTGTAGACCTTGCCCGGGTCGACACCGGCGCAGTTGCACTCCACCTTGGTGTCGGCTTCGTTGGCCACGACCGTGGCGTCCAGCGGGAGCTCGTCGAGCACCGTCAGCGCGAGCAGCACCTTGATGGTGCTGGCGGGCGCGAACTGGCCGTACTCGTCGCGAGCGGCGAGCACCTGCCCGGTGTCCATGTCGGCGACGATCCAGGCCTGTGCGGGTCCGTCGGGAATCGGGCACCGACCCCGACGGGCTGGATGACGTCGACGGGCGCGGCCGACGCCGATCACTGTTCCCCCGCGAGGAGGCAGAGCAGCGGCGCACGCTGAGAAGCCTTCGCAGCGATGAGCGCCCGGGCGATGAGCTGACAACCATGACCGCTGAGCCTATCGCCGCGGCGGGATCGTGTTCAATCGACCCATGTTGAGCCTGGAAGAGATTTCGGATCGTTTCGAGATACAGCAGCTGATGGTCGACTACTCGACGGCGATCGACCAAAGCGATTCGACGACCTCGATCGGGTCTTCACCCCGGACGCGTACATCGACTACCGGGTCACCGGTGGGACCGACGGGCGCTTTCCCGAGGTCAAGGCGTGGCTGACAGAGGTGCTGCCGAACTTCCCCGCCTACTACCACATGCTGGGCAACGTCGATATCCACATCTCCTACGATCCGGCCGGCGACAGCGCTTCCTCCCGAACCATCTGTTTCAACCCGATGGTCTTCAACGTCGAGGAGAAGCAGATCCTGTTCGTCGGCATCTGGTACGTCGACGAGTTCATCCGCACCGCCGAAGGGTGGCGGATGAGCAGGCGCGTCGAGGAGAAGTGCTTCGACAAGCTGATGTGAAGTCGCCTCAGCGGCGTGCCAGCTTTGCTGCCGTCCGGCTCATTCGGTCCGAAATACGCACGGAGAACAGCGGATTGAAGATGTCGGTGCGAAGACGGGTCAGTTTGGAACTCGTGATGACGCCACTGGCCGTCGGTCTTCTCGTACGTCTCGTGATAGTGACCGAAGCCGTCGAGATTGAGACCGGGGGCAAGGCGGACGACGTCATTGAGTGCCCAGACGCCGCGGGCGGTCGTCGGCGACGTCAACTCGATCTCCGGCGCGTGCACCTGATGCACCGTCGGCTGCTTTTTCAGGTTCTTGCGCACGAACGCGACGAACTCGTCGGCGCCGTCGATCACCGTGCCGCCCGACTCGGAGGTGTCGCTGTGGAAGTCGTCGGCGAAGATGCCGCGCCACGCCTGCCAGTCCTTGGTGTCCAGGAACCGGCAGTAGCGTGCCTTCAATTGCTTGATGGCCTCGATCTCGAGCAGGCTGGTGGCGGCGTCCATCACGTGAGCGTGACATTTTGGCCATAAGTTGTAAAGGTCGATGACCACGCGCCGGCTCATATTCGGCGCCTTCAGAAGTCCGGATTTCCACCGGTAGGGCCTGCTCTGGCACAATGGGCGGCTGTCTGCCACGCGACTACGGCTGCGTGGCGGTCACACACGTAAGGCAAAACCGGACCGGGCAGCCCGCCCGCGTCGCTTGAATTGCAAACGTGGCAATCATCAGGAGAAACCGCACCACCATGGCTGTCAAGATCAAGCTCGCCCGGCTTCGGCAAGATCCGCAACCCCCAGTACCGCATCGCCGTCGCCGACGCGCGCAACCGCCGCGACGGACGCGCCATCGAGGTCATCGGCCGTTACCACCCGAAGGAAGATCCGAGCGTCATCGAGATCGACTCGGAGCGCGCGCAGTACTGGCTCGGCGTCGGCGCTCAGCCCACCGAGCCCGTGCTGCAGCTGCTGAAGATCACCGGCGACTGGCAGAAGTTCAAGGGTCTTCCCGGCGCCGAGGGCACGCTGAAGGTCAAGGAGCCCAAGCCCAGTCCAAGCTGGACCTCTTCAACGCGGCGCTGGCCGACGCCGACGGCGCACCTCGGCCCGAGGCCACGCAGGCCAAGAAGAAGAAGGCGCCGGCCAAGAAGGCCGCCAAGGCCTCCGGAGCCGCTGAGGCGGCACATCAGGCACCGAGGCCACCGAGGTCGTGGAGCCCCGAGGCCGTGGAGGCGCCAGCCGTGGAGCCCACCGAGGCCGTGGAGGCCTCCGAGCCCGCCGAGGAGCAGGCTGCAGACGCCGCGCCGGCTACGAGGCCGAACCGGCCGCCGAAGGCGCCGACGCCCCTGCGTCGCCGAGCAGCCGACGAATCGTGAGCTCAGTCGTCGTCGACGCCGTCGAGCACCTGGTTCGCGGGATCGTGGACAATCCCGACGACGTCCGGGTGGACATGGTGACCAGCCGCCGCGGACGCACCGTCGAGGTGCACGTCCATCCCGAGGACCTCGGCAAGGTCATCGGACGTGGGGGCCGCACGGCGACCGCGCTGCGCACCCTGGTGGCCGGCATCGGCGGCCGGGGCATCCGCGTCGACGTGGTGGACACCGACCAGTAGCACCCATGGACCTGGTGGTCGGGCGGGTCGCGAAGGCACACGGCGTCACCGGCGAGGTCGTCGTCGACGTCCGCACCGACGACCCTGACACCCGTTTCGCACCCGGTACCACCCTGCGCGGGCGTGCCAGAGGCGGAACGGAACGCCGGTTCGTCGTCGAACTCCGCGCGTGAGCACGGCGGTCGGCTACTGGTGCGTCTCGACGGGGTCGCCGACCGTGACGGCGCCGACGCGCTGCGAGGCACCCTGTTCCTCGTCGATTCCGGCGACCTGCCACCCATCGACGACCCCGACGAGTTCTACGACCATCAGCTCGAAGGGCTGCGGGTGCGACCACCGAGGGAACGGAGGTGGGCAACGTCGTCGAGGTGCTGCACACCGCGGCAGGAGAGCTGCTGTCGGTGACGTCGCGAAACCGGGGCCGAGGTGCTGGTCCCGTTCGTCAGCGCCATCGTGCACCGAGTGTCGCTGAAGCCCAAACTGATCGAGATCGACCCGCCCGAGGGTCTGCTGGAGTTGGACTGACTCATGCGCATCGATGTGGTGACGATCTTCCCCGGCTACCTCGATCCGTTGCGGCAGTCGTTGCCCGGCAAGGCGATCGATGCAGGAATCGTCGACCTGCGCGTGCACGATCTGCGCGGTGGACACACGACGTGCATCGCTCGGTCGACGACTCACCGTACGGCGGCGGCCCCGGGATGGTGATGGCGGCGCCGGTGTGGGGCGAAGCACTAGACGAAATATGTTCGGAGGAAACCCTTCTCGTCGTTCCGACACCGGCGGGTCGGCCCTTCGGCCAAGCGGTCGCAGCGCGTTGGAGCGCCGAGCCACACCTGGTGTTCGCCTGCGGCCGCTACGAGGGTATCGACCAGCGCGTCATGGACGACGCGGCGCGGCGCATGCGTGTCGAAGAGGTTTCGATCGGCGACTACGTGCTGCCAGGAGGGGAGTCTGCGGCGCTCGTGATGATCGAGACCATCGTCCGTCTGCTTCCCGAAGTCCTGGGCAATCCCGCGTCTCACCAAGACGATTCGCACTCGAACGGTCTTCTCGAGGGGCCTAGCTACACCCGGCCACCCAGCTGGCGCGGGCTCGATGTTCCGGACGTGCTGCTGTCCGGGGACCACGCGAAGGTCGCGGCATGGCGACGAGAACAGGCGGTGGCGCGCACTCGGGAACGGCGCCCCGACCTGATCGGCGACGACTAGATTCGCCCGCCCGGGAACATCGTCTTGACCGCCTGGGTGATGGTGGCGCGCGCCGCGGCCTCGTCATCGGGTTCCAGCGAGCTGATAGCCATCACGTAGCGGCGGTCTGGTCCGATCACGCCGGTGGACACGTGCAACTGGTTGGCGCCGTTCCAGCAGCAAAACCAGCCCTGTTTGACGGCGACCGGCTCGGCATAAAGCCCCTCGGGAATTCCGAAGCGTTGCGGGTAGCCGTCGATACCGGTCGGCGTTGACTGCGCGAGATTGCCGATGATGACGTTGGCCTGTTCGGGCGGCAGCCCGCCGCTGCCGTCCAGCAGCATGTCGTAGTAGCGGACCAGATCGCTTGCGGTGCTTGTCGTGACGTCCCAGTGCCCGTTGTAGGGAGCCGTCGTGCCCGCCAGCCCGTATCGCGCCTTGACGCGGGAGATGACAGCGTTTCCGCCGCTGCGGTCCCAGAAGTTCTGGGCCGCGCCGTCGTCGGAGGACCGCAGCATGACGTCGAGTGACTTGCGGTCGGCAGGAGAGAGCGTCGTCTGGCCCTTGGACTCCTGCAGCAGCAGGTCGTCGGCGATGAACAGCTTGGCCACCGAGGCGATCGGGAACGGGGTGTTGCCCCCGTTCGTCACGGTCTGGCCGGTATTGCGGTCCAGCACGACGGCCTCGATAACGGCCCCGGATTTCGCAGCGTCGGCGGCGGCCTGGCGGGTGCGCGCGTCCAGGCCGTCGAACGAGGCGGCCGGTTGGTCGGGCGGCGCTTCGGGCAGCGGCGCCATGCTGCCCTGCGGCGCGACGACCGTCAGTTGCGGGGCATCGGTGTCCGGCGGGGTGCCGTAGACCCGGGCCTCACAACCGGCCACGACCAGCATCACACTCACGATGGCTGCGGTGGCCGTCGCCAGACTCGACGGGCGTCGACGCATGGCCCTCCTTTAATACGATTTGCGAGCCGGGGGGGCGGGACCGTCACACGGCGCCCGCCGATGCTAAGACTAACGGCTTGACCGCGATCCGACCCGATCGGGGAAGGCTAGATCCGCCCGCCCGGGAACATCGTCTTGACGGCCTGGGTGATGGTCGCGCGCGCCGCTTCCGCGCTGGCCGGCTGGTCGGACGCGATCGCCATGATGTAGCGGCGGTCGGACCCGATGATGCCCGTCGACAGATGCATCCAGTCGGAGCCGATGCAGCACATCCAGCCCTGTTTGACCGCGACCGGCTCGGCGTAGAGCCCTTCCGGGATGCCGAACCGCTGCGGGTACACGCCGCCCGGCATCATTCCGTCGATCCCGGTCGGAGTCGACGCGGCCAGGTTGTCGACGATCATGTCGGCCTTCTCTCGGGGAAGGCCGCCGGCACCCGACAGCATCATGTCGTAGTAGCGCACCAGATCCGCAGCGGTGCTGATGGTGTTGAACCATCTGCCGTTGCCCGGGGGGCGGGTGCCACCGAGTCCGTACCGCGCAGCGACACGGGTGATGATCGCGCTGCCACCGCCGCGGTTCCAGAAGACCTCGGCGGCGCTGTCGTCGGAGTTGCGCAGCATCGATTCGAACAACTTCCGGTCTTCGAGAGAGAGCGGCCCACTCCGTAGCAGCAGGTCGTCGGCGATGTACAGCTTGACCACCGACGCGATGGCGATTCCCCTGCCATTGCCGTTGGTTACCCGTTGGCCCGTCGAGCGGTCCAGCACCACGGTGGTGATGTCGGCACCCTTTGCGGCGGCGTCGGCTGTTGCCTGCTTGGTGCGGCCGTCAAGGCCGTCGAAGGCCGCGGCGGGCTCGTCGGGCGGGGCCTCGGGCAGGGGGGCCAGCGGGCCCTGCGGGACGACGACGGTCAGCTGCGGTGCAGCGGGGTCCACCGGCGGTGTGCCGTAGACCCGGGCCTCACAACCGGCCACTACCAGCACCGCTGCGGTAACCGCGACCAGCCTCGATGGCCGCCGTCGCATGCGTATCCTCCAAGAGATTCCGGAGAGGGGAACGGGCATCTTGATCGCCGCCCGCCCGTACGGTCCAGCCTACCGGTGGGCACCGGTCGCGCGTGCCGAGCCTGCCCGGCGTTTTGGGGTCCGGAGGACCGACGATTTCACTGCATGCGGCCCCATCTGGCACAATTGAGCAGTTGTCTGCGCAGGGGTGGGGACGGTCGGCCCGTCCGCCGCGAGATGCACCAGATACGCCCGAATCCATCGGCGCGGCGACGCGTAAGCACCGCGGACCCGCCGTTGGCCGCGACCGCCAAACGCAAGGAAGTGTCACCGATGAACACGCTGGACTTCGTCGACCAGGCGTCGCTGCGCGACGACATCCCGGACTTCAGCCCCGGGGACACCGTGAACGTGCACGTCAAGGTCATCGAGGGCGCCAAGGAGCGCATCCAGGTCTTCAAGGGCGTCGTGCTGCGCCGCCAGGGCGGCGGCATCCGCGAGACCTTCACCGTGCGCAAGGAGAGCTACGGCGTCGGCGTCGAGCGCACCTTCCCCGTGCACTCGCCCAACATCGACCACATCGACGTCGTCACCCGCGGTGACGTGCGCCGCGCCAAGCTGTACTACCTGCGCGAGCTGCGCGGCAAGAAGGCGAAGATCAAGGAAAAGCGCTGAGCTCGCGCGACCCGAAGCCGTCGGCGCGGCACCGGCGGCGCGGCGGCGCGGACGGTCGTGGACTACGCTGATCCCGTGACCGGAACCACGGACTCTCCGACGACTCCCCTCCCGAGCGCACACTTGACACCGACGACGCCGAGACGATCGACGAGCGGTCGACGAGGCCGCCGACAAGTCCAAGCGCAGGCGTGCGGCGCTGCGCGAGGGCGCATCCTGGTCGTCCATCGCGGTGGTCCTGTACTACGTGATGCTGACGTTCATCGCGCGGCCGTACCTGATTCCGTCGGAGTCGATGGAGCCCACGCTGCACGGCTGCAACGGGCTGCGTCGGCGACCGGATCATGGTCGACAAGATGACCTACCGGTTCTCCGAGCCCAAGCCCGGCGACGTGATCGTCTTCAAGGGCCCGCCGAACTGGAACGTCGGTTACAAGTCGATCCGCTCGGACAACACCGCGGTGCGGTGGATGCAGAACGCGCTGTCGTTCGTCGGATTCGTTCCGCCGGACGAGAACGATCTGGTCAAGCGCGTGATCGCGGTCGGCGGCCAGACCGTGCGAGTGCCGCGCCAGACACCGGGCTGACCGTCGACGGCAAGCCGCTCGACGAGCCCTACCTCGAACCCGGACACCATGAACGCCGATCCCGCGATCTACCCGTGCCTGGGCAATGAGTTCGGACCGGTCAAGGTGCCCGAGGGCCGGCTGTGGGTGATGGGCGACAACCGCACCCATTCGGCCGATTCGCGCGCGCACTGCAGCAACGCCCGGCCGACGCCCAGAGCGGGCTGCATCTGCACCGGTGACCCGACGGCCGGCACGATTCCGGTGGACAATGTCATCGGAAAGGCGCGGTTCATCGCCTGGCCGCCGATCGCGATGGGGTGCGGTTGGCTCGGTGAACCCGCAGACCCAATAGGAGTGCAATTGCCGGCGACATGGCCGCCGCGAACGGTGATCCGCAAGTCCTCTGGCCTGCGCACCCTGGAGTCGGCGCTGTACCGGGGCGGTCTCGGCCCGGTGGCCGGCGTCGACGAGGTGGGCCGCGGCGCCTGCGCCGGCCCGCTGGTGGTCGCGGCGTGCGTGCTCGGGCCGAATCGACTCGAGAGCCTGGCGGCGCTCGACGATTCCAAGAAGCTCACCGAGAAGGAACGCGAGCGGCTGTTCCCGCTGATCCGCCGGTACGCGCTGGCCTACCACGTGGTGTTCATCCCGTCCGCCGAGGTCGACCGCCGTGGTGTGCACGTGGCCAACATCGAGGGCATGCGACGGGCGGTGGCCGGCCTGCCGGTGCGGCCGGGCTATGTGCTGTCCGACGGATTCCGGGTGCCCGGCCTGCCGATGCCGTCGCTGCCGGTGGTCGGCGGTGACGCGGCGGCGGCCTGCATCGCGGCGGCCAGCGTGCTGGCCAAGGTCAGCCGCGATCGGCTGATGGTCGAGATGGACGCCGAACATCCGGGCTACGGGTTCGCCGACCACAAGGGCTACAGCACCCCGGCGCACAGCGCGGCGCTGGCCGAGCTCGGGCCGTGCAGCCAGCACCGGTACTCGTTCATCAATGTCCGCCGGGTGGCCGGACGCCGAGCTGGCACCGAGATGGTGGTCACCGAGCTCGTGCGGCGACTGCGTACCGGAGCAGCGCGGCGAAGTGGGGTGAGGGCAAGATGGAGCTGGCGACCCGAAGACGAAGGACCGCTGAGCCGATGAGTGCCGAAGATCTCGAAAAGTACGAAACCGAGATGGAGCTCTCGCTGTACCGCGAATACAAGGACATCGTGGGGCAGTTCAGCTACGTCGTGGAAACCGAGCGGCGCTTCTACCTGGCCAACAGTGTCGAGCTGGTGCCGCGCAACTCCGACGGCGAGGTCTACTTCGAGCTGCGTCTGTCCGACGCCTGGGTGTGGGACATGTACCGGCCTGCCCGGTTCGTCAAGCAGGTGCGGGTGATCACCTTCAAGGACGTCAACATCGAAGAGGTCGAGAAGCCCGAGCTGCGGCTGCCGGAATAGCCGCTCAGCCGGTGGCGCCGGCGTCGCGGAGGTGTTGGCCGAAGAACGCGAAGACCCGGGACCAGGCGTCTTCGGTCGCGGCCTCGTTGTAACCGAACCCGGTGATGCGCAGCAGCGGTTGAGCAAGCAGCTGGTTGGCGAAACTGTGCCCGGCGTCCGGGTAGACCTCGATGTCGGCTGGGATGCTCTTCTCGTCGACGACCTTGCGCAGTCGGGGCCCCGCACCGATACCGAGCGGGTCGCGGCGGCCGAAGCTGGCCACGATCGGACATGCACCGTCAAGCGTCGCACTGAGATTGCGCGGCAGCGGGGTGCCGTAGAACGGCGCCGAGGCGCCGAACCCTTTGGGCGACAGCACCAGTGCGAACTGGCCCCCCATGCAGAAGCCCGCGATGCCGACGGAGCCCGAGGATTGTGGCAGACCGAGCAGGTGATCGCGTGCGGCCAGGATGTCGTCGAGCGCACGGCCGCGCTTGGTCAGCAGTTCCCGGAAGACGCGCGTGATGCAGCGCGCCATGCCGCCGCGCGAGTACATGTTCGGCGTCACGGCGATATACCCCGCTGCGGCGATCCGACGCGAGATCGACTCGTTGTCCGGCCCGTAGCCGAACGCGTCGTGGACCACCACCACACCCGGCCATGGCCCCTGCCCTTCGGGAACGCTCAGCAGCGCATCGATCGGACCGTCCGGGGTAATGATCGTGATGGTCTCCACGCGATCAACTTAACGGTTACGACAACGTGGCGGCGATCTCGTCGAATGCGGCGATGGTCAGGAAGAGCTTGGTGGCGTCCTGGGGCAGTGGCCAGCTCGACAGCTTGGCGGCGACGAGACCGGCCGCCCGGTTGACGTAGATCATCTGGCCGTGAATTCCCAAGCACAACAACACGTTGTTGCCCGAATGCGGGAACCAGCACTGGTTTCGGTACATTCCGCCCGGCATGCGGTTATCGTCTGGGCTCGCCGCGAACGCCGCACGGGAGTCGAGTCCGCCCGCGAACGTGTCGGCGATCCAGGACAGGGACACCACCCGCTCGCCCGTCAGCGATGTGCCGCCGTTGAGAAAGAGCGAACCGAATCTGGCCAGGTCGCTCAGGCAGGCGTTGATACCGCCGTCGAACATCCCGGTGCCCACCGAGTCGACGCCGATCGTGGCGTCGTTGGCGGGCACCCAGCTTGCCCACAGAACCTGGGACATCAGCTCCGGCATGCGCAGTCCGCTGGCCGCCTCACAGATCCAGCCGAGGACATCGGTCTCACACGACCGGTACTCGAACGGCCCGCCGTGCGGCGATTTCTGCCGCAGGGTGAGCAGGAAGTCGTACATCGTGGTCGGCAGGTCCGGTACCGTCCGCGGCGCCCACCCGATGGCCTGTTCGATCAACCGCACCTCGGCCATCGGGTCGAGGTAGTCCTCGGAAAAGGTTATCCCCGAACGCATGTCGAGCAGATGGCGCACCGTCGCACCGGCGTATCCCGAGTTCGCCAGGGCGGGCACATAGTGAGTTACTTGGGCTTCGACGTCCAGCGCGCGATTGCTCACGAGCGCACCGGCAACCATCGCGACCAGCGACTTGCTCACCGACATCAGCAAGTGTGAGGTGTCGGCACCCATGCCGCCGTAGTAATACTCGCTCAGCACCTTGCCGTGCTGGGTGACCATCCAGCCGTCGGTCGCGGTGGCGGCCACGACTTCGCCGACGGTGGTGCGCCGCGGTGCGTCCGGTCGTACAGCGGGATGTCCGTGAGGTCGACCGGAGTCGACTTCAGCTCGGTGACGGGTCCGTCACCGCGGGAAATCGTCGCCGTTGGGAGAAAGTCGGCTACGTGCTGAAACGTCCAGTGCAGTTGGGCCGCCGACTGCCAGTTGTCCAGCGTCACGTCCGACGGCACACGCCCGGTGTCGCCTCCGAGGACCATGGCGACGACTGTAATGGCTCCCACCCGCCGCCCCGAAGCTCAGCCCGACTTCAGCCCCACAGTCGTGATCGGGGCGTCGGGCTTGGTGATCGGTGTACCTGCATATTCGGCGCGGATCGTGTCGATGAGGTGACGTGCGCGAATCGCCAGCGCCAACTTACCGCCCGAGTCGACCTGTAGACGACCTCTGGTGACCAGCACACCGAGGTCGGCGCCCTTCCAGCGATAGTCGCCGGGACCGTAGATCCTCAGGAAGAACGCCTCCGCCTCGTTCTGCAGCTGGTGCCAGTCCAGTGCGGGCCTGCCGAACACCAGCGCGCCATTCCTGTCGAGCGAATACTGCCCTGTGCGTGGTGTGGCCGTCAGCCGTTGCACGATGTCGTCGGTCTCCTTCATCACCATCTGGCTCCACACGTCGGCCGACGCGAGTTCCTCCCATCGCTCATTGATCTCGTCGACGTCCAGATCGAAGTCGACGTTCATGTATTCGAGGATGTGGAACAGGAACAGCGGAATGTCGGCGTAGGCACCCGCGGTGACATTGGTGATCGAAGACGCCCCACTGATCCGCGGGTTGAGTTCGCCGAGGTACACCTCGCCGGTGTCGGTGTCGACGAGGACATCCACCTCGAAGAACCCTCGGTAGCCCTCCTTGGCCAGCCGATCGCCGAGCCGTCGCACCAACTGTGTTGCTATCCGCCTACTTTCGCCGGTCAGCACCTCGGGGAACATCTCGTTGCCACACCAACCCCCGCGCGACGGGGTGAGCCTCTTGTAACCGATCAGCTCGGACATGAACGGTCCGACGACGGTGCCACACCGGGTGAGCACCGCCTCGACCGCAACCGGGCGGTTGTTGATGCGACGCATCACCTTGATCTCTTCACCGACGATGTCGGCGCTGTGCTTCTTCCAATCGGCCTCAGAGGAAATGAAGAAGGTGGTCTTGCCGGAGTCGCCGTATGGTGTCTGAACGACGAGTTCGTCGCCGAGCCCGGCCTTTTCGGCCGCCTTCTGCAGCCCTGCCCAGTCGTCGACACGGGTCAGCACGTTCGGGACGCTCGGGGCACCGGCCTCGTTGCCGAGCCGTGTTGTGACGATCTTGGAGTCGAGATGCTCACGCAGACTGGCCGCGGGCAGGATGAGGTCATAGCCGAGTTCCTTACAGATGTCCTCGGTTTCGCTGTCGAAGAACACCATTGCGACCTTGGGCCTGATGCCGCGCGGCGTCACAGCGTCGATGTGTGCTCGCACCTCGGGGTTGGTGAGCAGCCAGTTGTTGATCTCCTCGCCGCTCTCGAACTCCCGGTAGGGTTTGTCACTCGGTGTGAACACGCGCGGATGGGCGCCGTCCCAGGCGTCGTAGTACGTCACATAGGTGAAGTTGCGGACCCAGCGGTCAAGGCCCAGGAGGTTGAACGGGGTGGCGCCGAAGAACAGGATCGGCACGTCGTTGGTCCGGAAGAAGTGCCGCACCTCCGAGATGTTCTTCAACCGGCGCCTCGGTTGTCCCGAGGTGGAGGCGAAGGCTGCGTCGGTACCGACGCTCACCTCCGTCGGCTTGGCCGGGGCCTTCCTGGTGCGCTTGGCTGGTGCAGGTTTCGCGGCCGAGGATTTGGCAGTGCGGCGTTTCGCGGCGGGGGCGGCCTTCTTGGCCGTGGTTCTCTTGGCCGTGGCCTTCTTGGCCGTGGCCTTCTTGGCGGTGGTCTTCGTCGCTCGTCTTGATCGAACCGGCCGGTCACTCATGTGTGCACCTCGCTGCTTGTCGGATAGCTCACATTAATGCGGTACACAGGGGCAGAAATGCGATTAACCAACTCGCAGGCCGTCCAGCACGTGGCCGAGCTCGGTGACCGCCCTGCGGTGGGCCGCCTTCTGATTGTCGGCGCGTGCGACGTTCATTGACGTTTCGCAGAGGGCACCGTAGAGGAAGACGGCGAGGGGACCGGCGGGCCGAGGCGCGATCCGCCCGGCCTCCACCGCCCGCGCTATGGCGACCTCCATCATGTCGAGCATCGGGGCCTCCATGCGGCGCACGCCCTCCCAGCCCATCGCGGCCAACGCGTCGAGAAGCATGATTCGCTGCAGCCCCGGCTCGAGACACTCTTCCAGGAAGGCTCGGCAGCAGGCCTCGAACGCATCCCACGGGTCTCGCTTGGAGGCGTAGACGGCGGGCATCACGGCGGCGAGCCGCTCGACTTCGCGCGCGAACACGGCCTCGAACAGCTGTTGTTTGCCCTCGAAGTGGTGGTAGACGGCGCCCTTGGTGACGCGGGCCTTTGTTGCCACCGCGTCCAGCGAGGTTGCCGCATAGCCGTCCTTGGCAAAGAGCTCGCGTGCCGCGTCGACGAGTGCGGTCGTCGTCGCCTCGGTGCGCTCTGCCTGGGTTCGCCTCGACTGCTTCGTCGGCACGAACTCACGATAACGGCTCATCATCGGCGAGTGGCTCAGCGCGGCTGCGTGGTTCGCCGCTACAACAGGTGATAGATGCGATAGTCGATGTGGTCCGTCGATAACACGTTGTAGCCGACGGCCACGATCTCGTTGAGCCACATGTAGCGCTCGTCCGCGGTCTCGAACTTCGGTGTCGTGCGCACGTAGGTCTCGTCGAACGCCAGCACCTCGCCGGCCGCGAGCCGATCCAGGCCGTCCGCGGGAACCTTGATGACGCCGCGGGTCTCGTAGTGGATGAGCGCGCCGTCGTGGGTGCGCATCGTGGCGCGGACGTCGACCCGGCCGATCTGGTCGCTGCCGACGAGCATCCAGTCGCCGCCGCCGGGCAGCAGTTCGCCTCGAAGCCGTGGCCCCTCGATCACGCCGCCGTTGGTGATGAACGTCAGCCTGGTGCCGAGGGTGGTGGAGATCAGTTGCACCGGTTGAAGTTCGACGTGCATGTCGAAGAGATACTCTGCGGGCAGCCGGTCGAAGTGTGGCAGCTGGTCAGCGGCTGTGCTGTTCGTCACGACGGTCGTCATTGCGTCCCCGCCCCCAGCGCGGCCTGCAGTTGGATCGTGTCGACGAAGGTGTCCTTGCGGGCGATAAGCCCGTCGGGTGACACCACGACGACGTCGAGGCAGTCGAAGCGGATGTCGCCGGATATCAGCGTCCAGTCCAGAACCCAGTGGTCCTCGCCGTAGAGCACGCGGTACGTCTCGAACGAGAGCTCTTCGAACTGGTCGAACAGTTCGGCGAAGGTGGCGCGGACCGCATCGCGGCCCACGACGGGTTCGGCGCCGACGTGGGTCCAGAACCGGGTGTCATCGGTGTGCAGAGCAACGATCGCGTCCGGATCGCGGTCCGCCCATGCGGCGAAATAGCGCTCCGATAGTGCCTGCAGGTCGACGGCCTGAGTGGTGGCTGGGGACATGGACGGCCTCCAATCGCGAGTACTAACATACTGTGGGTAGGTAATAACCTACCATGAGTATGCAATATGTCCAGTCTGACCTGGTGGCGGCTCTACTCCTTGAATCCGAACACCATCGATGTGGGGCCGATCAGGTACCGCGCCTTGACGCGGCCGAACCCGTTCGCGCGCAATATGTCCGCGCACTCCGCAGTGGTTGATTCGTAGCCGTCGCGGGTTTCGAGCATGATGTTGAGGCTCGACAGCAGGCTGTGAAAGCGATTGAGCGACCGACCGGGTGAGATCATCGCGTCGTAGACGATCAACGCGCCCCCGCGGGGCAGGGCGTCACGTGCCTTGGTGACCAGTTCGCGGCGGCCCATGTGGCTTTGTCCGTGAAAGACGTGGCCGAAGGAGATGACGTCGGCGCTGGGCAGCGCCTCGTTGAGGAAATCCCCTGGAATGAAGCGGAGCCTGACCTCGAGACCGAACGACTTGACCGGCATCTTGGGCGCAAGCCTCGGACTTCAGTCCGGGGTGAGCCCATCCCGTGTGTCGGCGGGCGAAGCCTGGCGTTCAGAGTGGGCGGGCTTGGCCGTCGATGTATTGCTTGATGATCGACAGTGGTGCGCCTCCGCAGGAGACGGCGAAGTAGGACGGCGACCAGAGGTGGCCGCGCATGCGGGCGCGGACACAGGCGCCGGTGTACTCGCGGCGCACGGCGTAAGCGGTGCGGCCCTTGAGTCGCTGGACCAGCTGCGAGATTGCCAGTGTGGGCGGGTAGGCGACCAGCAGGTGCAGGTGGTCGGCTTCGCCGTTGAACTCGATCAACCCGGCGCCCAGGTCGTCGCACACGCTGCGCATGGTGTTCTCGCAGTAGGTGAGCATGGCGTCGGTGAACACCGGGCGCCGGTACTTGGTCACGAACACCAGATGGGCGTGCAGCAACGACACGCTGTGCCGGGCGCGGCGGTAGGTCTGGGTTGTCATGGGTGCGCCTTAGGGTCGGGGTATGCAGATGCGCTACCGGTACCGCATCGAACCGACACCGGCCCAGCGGGCGATGCTGGCGCGGGTGTTCGGATGTGCGCGGGTGGTGTTCAACGACGCGTTGCGGGTGCGCGACGATGCGTATCGGGCCGGAGTGAAGCTGTCCGACAGCGAGATCCAGCGCCGGGTGATCACCGGGGCCAAAACCACCACGGAGCGGGCCTGGTTGTGCGAGGTGTCCAGCGTGGCGTTGGTGCAGTCGGTCAACGACTCTCGGCGGGCCTGGCGCAACTTCTTCGACTCGCACACGGGGAAACGCAAGGGCCGCAAGGTGGGTCGCCCGCGGTTCAAATCCCGCAAGGACCACCGGCAGTCGTTCCGGCTCACCCGCAACGGTTTCAGCCTGAAATCCAATGGCCGGTTGTTCGTGGCCAAGGTCGGCGAGATGCGGGTGCGCTGGTCACGCGAGCTGCCCAGCGCACCGTCGAGCGTCACGATCATCCGGGAACCGGATGGCCATTTCTACGCCAGTTTCGTCGTCGACGTGCCGGCATCACCGATGCCGGAAGTTGCTCGGGAGGTCGGGGTGGATGTGGGGATCGCCCGGTTGGCCACGACCGCCACGACCGATGGCCGGCGGTCAGATGTCGCAAATCCGAAGCATTTGGGACGCAAGCTGCGCAAACTGGCGCGGTTGGAGCGGGAGAAGTCTCGCCGGCAGAAAGGATCAGCCAACAGAGACAAGTCGCGGCGCAAGGTTGCCGTCGCGCACAACGAGGTCGCCCGTGCTCGGCGGGACTATCACCACAAGCAGGCTTTGGCGTTGGTTCGCGAGAACCAAGTGATCCACGTCGAGGATCTCAACATCGTGGGCATGGTCAAGAACCGTCGCTTGGCGCGGGTGATTTCGGATGCGGGGTGGGGTCAATTCGTGCGAATCATCGGCGAGAAGGCCGACCGCTACGGGCGGACTGTGCATACGGTGTCGCGGTGGCTGGCGTCGAGCAAGACCTGCTCGGGCTGTGGGCACCGGCTCGACGAACTGCCGCTGCAGGTCCGTGCATGGACGTGTCCGGCGTGCCGGGTAGTCCACGATCGCGACCACAACGCCGCCAAGGTCATTCTCGCCGCCGGTCGGGCGGAGAGATTAAACGCCTGTGGAGCCCCGGTAAGTCCTCCCAGCACTCGGGAGGCCCAGGGCGTTGAAGCAGGAAGCACCCCAACCGCGGCGTAGCCGCACGGGAATCCTCGCCATTCATGGCGGGGAGCACGTCAAGTACTCGGCGAAGATCGGCTCGACCGCGGGGAGGTCGAAACCCGCGCCGCGCAGGTGCGGGTGAGTGAGCGCGACCCGCACCGGCAGCGCCCCTGGGCGCATCCCATGTCCGCGAAGCTCTCGAAGCGCTTCCACGGGAAGCGGGAAGCCAGCAGGGTGACCTCACCGGTGGAGATTCCCGTCATTCCGGTACCTCCACGTGGGGCGGCGGTTCAACGTTGCGTGCCCGGGTATGAACATTGTCGTCGGAATTGAGAGACTGAGGGCGTGCCTTCGACGCCGCAGTGCTGGCTCACCGACATGGACGGCGTCCTGGTGCGTGAAGAGCATGCGCTGCCCGGGGCTGCGGAGTTCCTGCAGCGGCTGGTGGAGAAGAAGCGTCCCTTCCTCGTCCTGACGAACAACTCGATCTTCACCCCGCGTGATCTGTCGGCGCGGCTGGCGCGGGCGGGTCTGTCGGTGCCGGAATCCGCGATCTGGACGTCTGCGCTGGCCACCGCTGCTTTCCTCAGTGACCAGTTGCCCGGTGGCTCGGCGTACGTCATCGGCGAGGCGGGCCTGACCACCGCCCTGCACGAGGTGGGCTACACGCTCACCGACGTCGAGCCGGACTTCGTCGTGCTCGGCGAGACGCGCACCTATTCGTTCACCGCGATCACCAAGGCGATCCGGCTGATCCTGGGCGGGCGCGCGGTTCATCGCGACCAATCCCGACGTGACCGGCCCGTCGGCCGAAGGGCCGCTGCCTGCCACCGGTTCGGTCGCGGCGATGATCACCAAGGCCACCGGGCGCGAGCCCTACTTCGTCGGCAAGCCCAACCCGATGATGTTCCGCAGCGCCCTGAACCGCATCGAGGCGCATTCGGAGAACACCTTCATGGTCGGCGACCGGATGGACACCGACGTCGTCGCCGGCATCGAGGCGGGACTGGAGACCATCCTCGTGCTGACCGGTTCGACCACCCGCGAGGAGGTCGAGCGCTACCCGTTCCGGCCCAGCCGGGTGCTGCCGTCCATCGCCGAAGCCATCGAGTTGGTGTGATCCGGCATGGACGGCAGCGCTCTCGTCACAGCGAGGGGTGAGCGATGGCCGAGATCGAATTGATCGGGGTGCCTTTCGACGGCTACGGCCGACCCGGAAATCAGGCGCGCGCGGCGAGCGCGCTGCGCGACGCGGGGCTGCTCGACGCCTTCGAACACCACCACGTGGTCGGCCACGATGACCTGGATCTGCCTACCGGCGACCCGGCACGCGGCGCATCGACCAGCCTGATCAACGAGCGGGCACTGATCGTGATGACCGATGAGCTCAACGAACGGGTGGGGTCAGCGGTCACCGCGGGTCGGCTTCCGATCGTCTACGGCGGCGACTGCTCGACGCTGCTCGGCATCGTCACCGGGCTGCGTGATCACGTGGGTGAGGTCGGTTTGGTGTTCATCGACGGCCACGAGGACACCATGCCGCTCGACGTGTCAGAAGACGGTGAGGCGGCCAACACCGAGCTCGGGCTGCTGCTCGGACTGACCGGACGCCTGCTGACCGGCGAACTCGGCGACCGGCTGCCTGCGCTGCGACACGACCAGGTCGTCGTGCTCGGCCCGCGCGACGACGCCTGGCGGGAACGGTTCAACGTCGGCACCCTCGCCGACTGCGGAGTGTGGGTGGCGCCGCTGGCCGAAGTCGCCGACGACCCGGCGGGCGCCGGACGCCGCGCCATCGAGCAGCTCTGTGGGCAAGCCGACCGGTGGTGGCTACACATCGACCTCGACGTTTTGGATCCCGTCGAGTTCCCCGCCCAGGGGCTGCCCGAGTTTCCCGACGAGCCCGGCGGCCTGAGCTGGGAACAGCTGACAGACCTGGTGATGGCGTTGTTCACCACGCAGGCGTCATGCATCGGCGGCAGCATCGCGATCTACGATCCGGACCAGGACCCGAATCGGACCGGTGCCGCCCAGATCGTGGCGTTCGTCCGTAACGTGGTGGCCCGGCCGACGATCAGCCGCTAGTGCAGGAGCCACGTGCCTGAACCCATCGACGAGTACTTCACCGCCACCATTTCGGCGATGAGCGGGTCGGCGCGCCGACGCACGAACGACGAACCGATACGGGGCGGGTCGTCGTTGACGGCGCGAGTGTGTCTGGCGCTGTTCGATGTTCAGCTCGGCAGCCGCCATCTCGATCTGGCCGCGCGTTGGCTGCGGTCGCAGGGTAAGGGCTATTACACGATCGGATCGTCCGGCCACGAGGGCAACGCCGCCGTCGCGGCCGCATTGCGCCCGACCGACCCGGCTCTGCTGCACTATCGATCCGGCGCGTTCTTCCTGGCCCGCGCCGCCCTGGTCGACGGTCGAGAACCGCTGCGTGATGTGCTGCTCGGCTTGGTGGCGGCGACGGAAGAGCCGATCGCCGGTGGACGGCACAAGGTCTTCGGCCGCCATGACCTGCACATCATTCCGCAGACGTCGACGATCGCGTCGCACCTGCCGCGGGCCGTCGGAGTCGCGTTCTCCATCGCGCGAGCCAAGAAACTCGGCGTGGCCTGCCCATGGCCGGACGACGCGGTCACGGTGTGCAGCTTCGGCGACGCGTCGGTGAACCACTCCACCGCGGTCGGTGCGATCAACACCGCGCTGCACTCGGCCTATCAGGGGGTGCCGATGCCGCTGCTGTTCGTCTGCGAGGACAACGGGATCGGTATCAGCGTCAAGACACCCAAGGGGTGGATCGAGCGGACCTACGGAAACCGTGACGGCTTGGCGTATTTCGACGCCGACGGTTGCGATCTGCCCGCGACGTTCGACGCGGCGGCCGCAGCGGCCGACTGGGTGCGCACCCGTCGCAGGCCGGCCTTCCTGCATCTGCGCATGGTCCGGCTGATGGGACATGCCGGTTCAGACTACGAACCGGCCTACCGTCGGCCCGCGGAGATTAACGCCGAGTTCGACCGGGATCCGGTGCTGTCCACCGCCAAACTGTTGATCACCGCGGGGGTGCTGACGCCGTCTGAGGTGCTCGACCGCTACGAGGCCAAGCGCATCGAGGTGATCAACCTGGCGAGCGAAGTGAGCGACGTCGCCCAACTCGACAGCGCGCAGGCGGTGATGAGCCCGCTGCAGGCCAGCCATGACGAAGCGCTGGCGGTGTCATCGGATCCCGGCCCCAGCGACGACGACGCGCCGCTGACCGTGGCCCTTGCGATCAACCGTGCGCTGCAACACATTCTGGCCCGCTACCCGGAGGCGCTGATCTTCGGTGAAGACGTCGCGCGCAAGGGCGGCGTTTACGGCGTTACCCGCGGACTGCTCAACAAGGCGGGTTCGGCGCGGGTATTCGACACGCTGCTCGACGAGCAGGCCATCCTCGGGTTAGCCCTCGGCGCAGGGGTTTCCGGCCTGCTTCCCATCCCGGAGATCCAGTACCTCGCGTACCTGCACAACGCCGCCGATCAGATTCGCGCGGAAGGGCGCCACGCTGCAGTTCTTCTCCAACCGGCAGTTCCGCAACCCGATGGTGGTCCGCGTCGCCGGCTACGGATACCAGAAGGGGTTCGGCGGACACTTCCACAATGACAACTCCATCGCCGCGCTTCGGGATATCCCCGGAGTGGTGATCGCCTCGCCCGCCCGTCCCGACGACGCCGCCGCAATGTTGAATACCTGTGCCGCCGTGGCGAAGTCGGCGGGTGTGGTCTGCATCTTTCTCGAGCCGATCGCGCTGTACCACACGCGCGACCTGCACGAGGACGGTGACGAGCAGTGGCTCGCGACATATCCCGCCGCAGGGGTGCCGGTCGGCCGGGCTCGCACGTACGGCGACGGCACGGACTTGACGATCCTCACGTTCGGCAACGGGCTACGCATGAGCCTTCGCGTCGCCCGCAGGCTCGAATCCTTCGGCATCGGTGCGCGCGTCGTCGACCTGCGGTGGCTGGCGCCGCTGCCCGTCGATGACCTGCTCCGCGAAGCGGGTGCCACCGGGCGGACGCTCGTCGTCGACGAAACCCGAGAAACCGGGGGAGTGGGCGAAGGCATCCTCGCCGCGCTGCTCCAGACACGGCTACACCGGCGCGGTGGACCGGGTGGCCAGCCGGGACAGCTTCATCCCGCTCGGCGACGCCGCGTTGACGGTCTTGCTGTCCGAGGACACGATCGAGGCTGCTGCCGTCAAATTGGCCGGCTAAACCCACTGCTTACACTTGGCCGCGATGACACCGCACGCGAGGAGCACAGACATCCCCGACCCGACTCAACCGCTGGCCGGCGTCCGAATCGTCGAGATCTCCAGTTTTGTCGCGGTGCCGCTTGCCGGTATGACACTGGCTCAGCTCGGCGCGGAGGTGGTGCGGGTCGATCCGATCGGCGGGGCGGCCGACTATCACCGCTGGCCGGTCACCGACGACGGGACGAGCATCTACTGGGCGGGGCTGAACAAGGGTAAGCGGTCGGTGGCGGCCGACCTGCGTTCGCCCGAAGGCCAGGACCTGGTGCAGCGCCTGATCGCCGACTGCGGAGTGCTGATCACGAATGTGGTCGGACGCGAATGGCATTCGTACGAGACCCTGACGAGGCGCCGGCCGGACCTGATCCATGTCGAGGTGTCCGGACGCGCCGACGGCGGTACGGGCGTGGACTACACCGTCAACGCCGGGCTCGGGTTTCCGATGGTGACCGGCCCGGCCGAACTCGCCGCCCCGGTGAACCACGTGCTCCCGGCGTGGGACGTTGCGTGCGGCATCTACGCGGCGCTGGCCGTCGTCACCGCGTTGCGGCACCGCGACGCCACCGGAGCGGGCCAGCGGGTCAGCATTCCGCTGGAGAACGTCGCGCTGGCGACGGCGGGCAACCTCAGCCTGCTCACCGAGGTGATGGTGAACGGCACCACGCGCGAACGGATCGGCAACTCGATCTACGGCCAGTACGGCCAGGAGTTCACCAGTAACGACGGCGTGTCGTTCATGATCGTCGCACTCACCGGCCGCCACTTCCGCGACCTGAGCGAACTCACCGGAACGGCGAAGGCCGTTGCCGCCCTTGCCCAGACGCTTGGCACCGACTTCACCGACGAGGGCGAGCGGTACCGGCACCGTGACGCGCTGACCGGCTTGTTCGCCGAGTGGTTTTCGGCGCAGACGGCCGCAGAGATCACCTCCGCGCTGTCGGCGACATCCGTTCTGTGGGAGCGGTACCGCACCTTCGCCGAGGTGGTCAACGAGGACCGGGTAACGGCCAATCCGATGTTCAGTCAGCTGGACCAGCCCCGGATCGGCGAATACCTGGCGCCGGGCTTACCCGTGTCGATCAACGGAGACTACCCACCGGCGGTGGCCGCTCCGGCGCTCGGTGACGACACCGCCCGGGTGCTGACGGAGTGGCTCGGGCTCAGCGAGGGCGAGATCGACGACCTTGCCGAATCAAGCACGGTGGCAACTGGTTCCGATGACACGGCGGCCCGATGAGCCGACTGCTGAAGCTGCTCGAGTTGCAGCGCGGCGCCGACGCCGACACCTGGATCGGGCCGGCAAGCGGTCCTGCAGGCAAGCGTGCTTTCGGCGGCCAGTTTGTCGCGCAGAGCCTGGCCGCGGCGTGCCGCACCGTCGACGGGGACCGGCTGCCCACCAACATGCATCTGCAGTTCCTGCGCGGCGGTGAGGCCGGCGACCCGGTCGAATATTCGGTGACGCGCGTGTTCGACGGACGGACCGCCGCAGCGCGTCGTGTCGACTCCCATCAGGACGGACGGCTGCTGACGACATCGACGGTGTCCTTCGCGATCGACCTGCCCGGACCCGAACACGGGCGGCGGGATCGCGTGGTCGGCGATCCGGAGGCGTTGCCGCAGACCGGTCCTGCCGGGCCCGCGCCGTCGATGCCGTTGGGGGAGCTGGACATCAGAATCACCGACGACAACGCGAGCGGCGAATTCGCGCGTCGATTCTGGTGGCGGGCAACGATTCGGATACCTGACGACCCATTGGTGCACACGCTTGTCGCGGTGTACGTCACCGACGTGTACATGATCGATCCCGCCCTCCAGGTGCACGGGCATTCGATGCAGGCCCGCAGTCACCGCAGCGGCACGACCGATTCGTCGATCTGGTTCCACCAGCCGGTCCGCGCCGATCAGTGGAATCTGCTGGAGACCAGATCACCGGCCGGCGCGCGTGGCCGTGGGGTGGTGACGGGAAGCCTCATCCGCGCCGACGGTGTCATTGCGGCGACCCTGGTGCAGGAAGGCCTTATCGCAGAGCGGGAACAGGATTCGCGATAGCGCCGCGCTCGGCCCGCTGTCGTGGCCATGTGCGTGTCGCCGTCATCAACTGCGTGAGAAGTACACCGAACGCCACGGCGGCGACGACACCCAGCACAGGATGGGCGTCGAACAGCGGATAGATCTGATAGTGCGTGAGATAGGTGTACAGCGACGCTTCCGCCACGATGCCCGCGACGACGGTGAACCAGGCCGGGCATCGGATCGCAGGCAGCCAGATCAGCAGCGCAAATCCAGCCAGCACCAGCACCTCCCGATTGGTGCTGTCGAAGTAGCCGTAGAGGCTGACGACCAACACCACAGTCACCGCAATGCGCTGCCATATGGTCGTCGACTTGGCCGCGGCCCAACCAACCGCGAAGAACCAAAAGGCCAGCACGGTGAACCACGCATCGCGGCCCATGTCGAGGCCCAACACGTCGTAGCGCAGCGCGAGGCCCAGCGCCACGAACGCGGCGGCAAATGCGAAGGGGCGTCGTCGTTCCAGCCGGTCGGCCGCCGGTAGCCAGCACACCACAGCCAGGGCGACCAGGATCCAGACCAGCACCTCCACGAACCACAGCCGGCCGGCGGTCATACTGTCGGCCGGACCGAAGAACTTCTCGACCAACAACAGATTCGTCGGGTGATAGTCGTCGGTAATCACCAGCGCCACCGCGACCCACACCATCGACGAAACGGCGATCCATGCAATCGTCTTGCTCAGGTGGCGAACCCGGTCCTCGCGGGGCACAGGTGTGAGGCAGAACCGGCCGAAGTTGTACCCGGCGATTCCGAGCAGCAGATGGGCTCCACCCCACATCTCGTAGACGGTGGCGTGCGAACCGACGATGAGCACGATGGCGGCGGCGCGCAGCGCCACGCTGGTTTCCAGCGTCGCCCCCAGCCACGGCCACGACCGGCGCCGTGGGCGCGCCATCTGTTCCAGTTCGGCGATCGGTCGCCGCTGCCAGTCGACCGGAAGTCGGCCCAGCGCCCGTTCGAGCCGAACCGACATGGCCACATAGGACAACGAGTTGCCGCCCAAGTCGACGAAGCTCTGGTCGGAGCGGATGGACCGGGCACTGACCTGCAGGACATCGGCGAACAGCGCGCGTAGGTCGACAGACGACTGTGCCTTTGCGTCCGTTCGCCGCGCCATCTTGCGCACGGTTTCGTAGTCGGGTTTGCCCGACGGCAGCAGCGGCAGCTCGTCCATGGTGACGACTTGGATGGCTGCCGGGGGAAGACCGGAGGCCGACACCGTGATGCGTTGTACGGCCCGTTCGTCGTGGCCCGCCGCGGCGACCACCAGCCGCTCGTCATCGTCGGTGCAGAAGGCGGTTACGCCGTTCGCGCTGAGGGCGGCCTCCACCCACTGCAGGTCGATGCGCAGGCCGTACAGCTTGACGAAATGGCTGGTGCGGCCGACCACTTCGTAGAGCCCGTCAGCCGCGCGGCGCGCGACGTCACCGGTGCGCAGGGTGTCGACGGTCTTGCCCAGCGCCAGGTCTGCCGGGCTGTGCGCGTAGCCCATCATGACGTTCGCCCCGTGATACACCAGCTCGCCGACGTCGGGATCCGGCCAACCGTCGAGCGGCTCTATGGCGAAGGAGCCACCGGGAATCGGCCTGCCGATCGATGCGGGCCTCGACTGCGCGAGTTCTGGTGGCAGGTAGGCCATTCGGGCGGTGGCCTCGGTAGCGCCGTACATGACGAACAGCTGCCAGCCGTTACGCAGACCGCGCGCGGCGAAGCTGCGCACGCGTTCCGGTGACAGCCGTCCACCGGCCTGGGTGACATAGCGCAGACTGGGAAGGTCGCTGCCGTCGAAACCGATCCGGTCGAGCGTTTCGAATGTGTAGGGCACACCGGCGAACGAGGTGCCGTGATGGCGGCGGAACAGCGTCCAGAACTCCTCGTCGACGACCGAGCGATCGGTGAGGATCACTCCGGCGCCCCGGAGCAGATGGCTGTGGATCACCGACAGGCCGTAGCAGTAGGACATCAGCAGAGTGGTTGCAGCCCTGTCGGTTTGGTGGATATCGAGATAGTCGGCGATCGCGGTCGCATTCTCGATCAGGTTGCACCGCGACAGCCGGACCAGCTTCGGCGATCCGGTGCTGCCGGAGGTGGACAGTAGAAGCGCTAGGTCGGGGTGCAGGCGGTGCGCGCTTCCGTGGCGGCGTTCAAGGATACCGGTGCTGTCGATGACGACGTCTGGATCATAGGCACGCAGCACGGCCGAGTGGTTACGCCCGGCGGACATCGGCAGCACCACGTGATCGCCCGCCAGCGCGCCGAGATAGTGGACCAACGTGGGCAGGTCGTTGCGTGTTTCGAGCAGCACGAGCCTGCGAACGCTGCCGAGCTCGGCCGCGGCCGCTTCAACCCGGCCGGCGAGGTCGCGGTAGGTAACCGATGCGGTCTCGGTCAGCACCGCGACGCGGTCGCCGTGGCAGCGCAGATGGTCGACGAGCGCGTTCACGTGAATGCGACTCCGTTGCCTATCACTTCGATTCGAACCTTGGCGTCGATCGGCGGCGTATTGAGGCTGTTCTGTCGCACGACGATCGGCGCGGCATCACCAGCAGGGTCGATCGTGAGCAGCACATCGTGGCCCAAGAATTCGGTGGCGATAACCGTTCCCACTCCGTTGCCCCCTTCGCCTTCTGTGCTCCTCACGTGCGCAGCGCTGTCCGAAACCACGGTCGCGACAAGCTGTTCGGGCCGAAGCGTCAACGTCGCCACGCCATCGTTGGCCGATCTCTGCACGGGTACGCGGCCGAGTGCGCACTCTGCGACGGCGGACACCACGGTGCACGGCAGCGAAATACAGTCGCCCAGGAACTCGGCGGTGAAGCGGTCGACTGGCTGCCGGTAGACGTCCTGAGGAGTGCCGACCTGGGTGAACCGCCCGTCCCGCATGACCGCGATCTGGTCGGCGATCGCCAGCGCCTCCTCCTGGTCGTGCGTCACCACCAGTGTCGTGATTCCGGCGTCGGTGAGTAACCCCGCCACCACCTTGCGGGTCGATGCCCGCAGCCCGGTATCCAGGGAGCTGAATGGTTCGTCGAGAAGCATCAGCACGGGCTTGCGGGCCAGCGCCCGGGCGAGCGCAACGCGCTGCTGCTGCCCGCCGGACAGCTGATAGGGGCGTCGAGATGCGAATGAGGAGTCCAGAGATACGGTTTCGAGCAGTTCGGCAACCCGGTCGCGGACCTCGCGGCTGCGCGCGTTGCCCGACAGACCGTACGCGATGTTCTGCCCGACGGTGAGGTGCGGGAACAGGGCACCGTCCTGCGCTACGTAGCCGACGCTGCGGCGATGGGGCGCAACCGAGCGTTCCGGGCTTGCCACCTGCCGGCCGGAAATGGTGACCGTTCCGGTGTCCGGTGTCTCGAACCCCGCAACGAGTCGCAGCAGCGTGGTCTTGCCGCAGCCCGACGCGCCAACGACGACGGTGGTGCTGCCCGCCGTCACGTCGAGGTCGATGTGGTCCAGAACGATATGGCCACCGAAGGACTTTCCCAGCCCGCGGGTCTCGAGCACGGTTGTCATAGTGCGGCCACCTTCGTCGACTGCCGGAACAGCACCAGCGTGACCGGAATCGCCAGCACCACCAGCACAAGCGCATACGGTGCGGCGGCCGCATAGTCCAGCTCGCTCGAGTACGACCAGAAGAGCATCGACAGCGTCCTGGTGCCGGTCGGTGCAAGCAACAGCGTCGCGGTCAATTCTGTTGCCACAGCGACGAATACCAGTGACGCACCGGCAGCCGCGGCGGGAGCGGTGAGCCGCAGGGTGACCCGGAAGAAAGTGGCGGACGGCGAGCGGCCCAGCGACCGCGATGCCTCCTCGAGGCTGTGCGGCACCTGGGCAAGGCCGGCGCGGACGTTGACCAGTGCGCGGGGCATGAACAGCAGAACATAGGCGAACACGATCAACGGCACGGTCTGATAGAGCGGCCTCGCGAAGTGAATGGCGACGGTGACCAATGCGAGCGCGGTGACGATACCCGGCAGCGAACTGGTGACATAGTTGGCGCCCTCCACCATGCGGGCAAGAGGGCCGTTGGACCGGACCGCCACCCAGGCCACGGGAAAGGCCAGCACCGTCGTCAGAACAGCCGCCACGGAGGCCAGCCCGATGGTTTGGGCGAGCGCGGTGCCGATGTCGCGAAGCGCCCACACGTCGACGCCACCGATCCACAGCCAGCGCAGGATCGTCCACACCGGTACGCCGAGCGCCAGTATCGCCAACGCCGCCAGTGCCGCTAAGGCAGGTATTGTGCTGCGGCCCAAGTGGTTCGGAGTCGCCCTCCGCGGCGTGCCTGCGCCGATCCTGGCGAAGCGGGTGTTCCCACGTGCCACCGCCTCCGCAATCAGCAACGCCAGGCACAGCAGTACGAGTACGCCGGCGAGCATGCTGCCCGCCGCCCCGTCGAAGGTGATCTGGAACTGCTGGAAGATCGCGACCGTGAAGGTGTCGAACCGCACCATTGCGAATGCACCGAACTCGGCGAGCAGATGCACGCCGATCAGCAGCCCGCAGCCGAGGATCGCCAGCCGCAGTTGCGGCAGCACCACGCGGAAGAACACACCGGCCGAATCGGATCCCAGCGCACGAGCCGATTCCTCGACCGCCGGATCGAGCCTGCGCAGCGTCGCAGCCACGGGCAGATACATGAGGGGAAAGTACGACAGCGTGGTGATCAAGACCCCCGCCCACAGCCCGTGCAGCGACGGAATCACGCCTACCCAGGCATAGCTGTTGACGAATGCCGGAATAGCGAGCGGCGCAACGAACAACGGCCGCCAGAATGCCCGGCCGGGCAGATTTGTCCGCTCCACCAGCCAGGCCACCGCGACACCGATCACCACGCACAGCGGCACCGTGACGACGACCAGTGCGACGGTGTTGAACAGCAGCTCGGCGACTCTTGGCCGGACCACCAGGTCATAGGCGCGTGTCCACCCGACGGACACCGTCCCCCACGCCACGTATCCGAGCGGGATGCACGTGGCGGCCACCAGAATCGCGACCGTGGCGGAGACGAACGGGCCGGGGCGGGCGGCCGGATCAGTCCGCGTGATCGGTTCCGCGGGGCGCGTGTCGGGGAGAGCGACCACCTACAACAAGCCAGCCTTCGTCATCAGATCCGTCACCTTCTGGTCATCCAGTGTCGAGGGGTCCACCGCTGGGGCCTGCAGCGAGTCGAGTGGCGGCAAGGCTGGGTTCGCGGGCACGCCGCTGGCCACCGGGTACTCGAACGAGATGCCCTTCTCCAGTACCTCCTGGCCGGCCTTACCGGTGATGAAGCGCAGGAACTGCTGCGCCTGGTCGGCCTTCTTGCTGGACTTGAGCACGCCGCCACCGGACAGGCTGATAAACGCGCCGGGATCCTGGTTCTTGAAGTAGTGCAACGCCGTATTGGCACTCATCTCTTTGGTTTTCGCTTGATCACGGAACCAGTAGTAGTGGTAGATCACGCCGCCGTCGACCTCGCCTGCATTGACCGCCTTCAGCGTGGCGACGTTGTCGTTGTACACGGTCGCGTTGGTCTTCATCCCCGCCAGCCACTGCGCCGTCGCGGCCTCACCCTTCAACTGGAGCAGGGCGGCGACGATGGCCTGGAAGTCCGCCTTCGCCGGCGGTGCACCCCACCGGCCCTTCCACGCAGGCTGCTCCAGATCCAACAGTGACTTCGGCAGCTGATCGGGCTGAAGTCTGGTCTTGTTGTAGACGAAGACGGTGGTGCGGGCCGCGACACCCGTCCACTTGCCGGTGGCCGGACGGTACTGCGCTGGAACCTGGTTGGTGGTCTCGGCCTCGAGGTCGGCGAACAGCCCGGCCTTTTCCACCGCGGCCATGGCGGGGGAGTTCTCGGTGAGGAAGACGTCGGCGGCTGACGCCTCGCCCTCGGCGACCAGTTGATTGCCCATTTCGGTATCGCCGCCCTGGCGGTAGGTCACCTTGATGCCGGTTTCCTTGGTGAAGGCGTCGATCCATTCCTTGGTAAGCGATTCGTGCTGGGCGTTATAGATGAGGAGTTCGTCGCTGTCCTCAGAACTCGAGCAGGCGGTGGCTCCAACGACGACGGCAAGGGTCGACACGAGCGCCGCGAACCGGCTCCAACGGGGTCGCATCCAGGAGGTCCTTCCCGCGCCACCGGCGCCTTTAGCTGAGGGTTACCTAAATGAAGATACCCTTAGCCGCCCTCGTCTGGTGGCGTGCGGTCGGGTACAGGGTGCTGTCACATACCGGTCACCATTCCTCATGCCCAGCCTGCTCGACACCGTGGAAGACTCTTTTGCGACAAGACCTGCGACAAGACCGAGTGGAAACGAGTGAAAATGCCTGCAACTGCGATGCGCCGCGGACTGGTCGGCGCACTTGCCGCCTGTGCGTTCGGAGGCGTCGCGGCGGCCACCATCGCGCTGCCGACGGCCGGTGCCGCACCCTGCACGGCGAGCGGACTGGCAACCACCGCCAGCGGCGTGCTGAGCTCGGCCGGCGCCTACCTGGACGCTCATCCGGGCGCCAATGACGTGCTGACCGCGGCGGGTTCGCAGCCGACAGGCGAGGCCAGGTCGAACGTGCAGGCGTACTTCGCGGGCCACCCGGGCGAGTTCCTGGACTTGAAGGGCATCGCTCAACCGCTGACGGACCTGCGCAGCCAGTGCGGCGTCTCGGTGTCACCGGGACAGCTCGCCGCGCTCATCGAATCGTTCCAGTAGCAGTCGAAGCGTGGAGAAGCGCTACATCCGGCCGTAGCGACTGCGCACGAAACTGTAGGCCCCGAAGGCTGCTAGTCCGACCGCGGCCACGATCAGCAGGAACTTGCCGAACGGTGCCTGACCGAGCGTCTTGACCGCGGCGTCGAGTCCGGCGGCCTTCGCCGGGTCCGCCGTCAGGGTCGCGACGACGACGAGCAGCCCAACGCCGACGAGCACAAGGCCCTTGGCCACGTAACCGGCGACGCCGACCGCGTCGATGCCCGTCCCGCCGGAGACCCGCAGGTCCTTGAGGAACTTCTTCGACGCGCCCTTGTAGACGTGGTAGCCGCCGACCGCCGCGATTCCGAGTCCCAACGCGATCAGCAGGGTCTTGCCCCAGCCGGACTGCATCAGCTGCGCGGACAGCCCGGCGTTCTGCTGACCGCTCGACTGTCCGCTGCCCATCGCGAAGCGCGCCGCCGAGAAGGCGATGGCGAAGTTGATGATCGCGAGCCCGATGGACTTCGCGCGCTTCCACGCCGGTGAATCGTCAAACTCGTGTCCGGATCGCTCACCGGGTTTGGAGCCGATCACCGCCTCGCCGACGCGCCACAGGCCCAGTGCAACCAGCCCCACGGCGGCGATCCACAGCATCAGGGCGCCGCCGGGCTGTTTGGCAAGTGCGGCGAGCGCGCCGGACTGGTCGGCGTTGCCGCCGGAACCGAACGCCAGCCGCAGGATGATGAAGGCGACGAGCAGGTGCAGGACACCGCTGGTCGCGAAGCCGGCGCGCGCCGCGTACTCGAACGCCTTGTTGTCGGTTGCCTTGCCGACAACACCGTGTACTGACGTGCCGCTCATCTCGACCTCCTGCGGCCCCGTGTACCCGCCTTTTGACGGCCGCGAAACCGGATGAGAGGTTTGGCGCGAGGAGGCCACGATGATCAAGCTCGTCTTCTGCCTGCGTCGCTTGCCGACACTGTCGACGTCAGAGTTCCAGCGGTACTGGGTCGAAAAGCACGCTCAGTTGGTTCGCCGGCACGCCCCGACGCTGCGGATTCGCCGATACACCCAGAGCCACACCTTCTCCGACGTCCGCCTTACTCCGGCGATCGAGGTACGGGGTGGCCCGACCGATCCGTTCGATGGTGTGGCCGAGCTGTGGTGGGACAGTGCCGAGGACTTAATCGAGGCCGCCTCCACGGCCGAGGGGCTGGCCGCAGGTCGGGCGCTTCTCGAGGACGAACGGACATTCATCGACCTGCCGAACTCGCCGCTGTTCTTTACCAGCGAGCGCGCCATCATCTCGGACTGACCTGGTCGCTATTGCCCTCTGTGAATCAAGGCGGGACTGGGGATAACCGCGGCGGGTAGCGGCCGGCTGTCGGCACGCATTCGCACAGTGGCGCCATGACTTCATGGACTCGTGCCGACATCGGCGCGCTGGGGGAGCGATTTGGCGGTCGAGCACCTGACCTCGCTGGGCCTGCGGGTCCTGGCCCGCAACTGGCGCTGCCGCTACGGCGAGCTCGACGTGATCGCGGCCGACGACTCGACCGCACGGTGGTGTTCGTCGAGGTGAAGACCCGCACCAGTGACGGCTTCGGCGGCGGTCGAGCAGGCGGTCACGCCGGAGAAGGTGCGCCGGCTGCGCCGGCTGGCCGGGCTGTGGCTGGCCGAGCAGGACGGGAGCTGGGCGGCGGTCCGCATCGACGTCATCGGCGTGCGCATCGGCCGGCAGCGCACTCCGGAGATCACCCACCTGCAGGGGGTCGGCTGATGGCGCTGGGACGGGCGTACTCGGTCGCGGTGCGCGGGCTGGACGGCGAGATCGTCGAGATCGAGGCCGACATCACCTCGGGGCTGCCCGGTGTGCATCTGGTCGGGCTGCCCGACGCCGCGCTGCAGGAGTCCCGCGACCGGGTCCGCGCGGCAATCACCAACTGCGGCAACAGCTGGCCGATGGCCCGGCTGACGCTGGCGCTGTCGCCGGCGACGCTGCCGAAGATGGGCTCGCTCTACGACATCGCGCTGGCCGCGGCCGTGCTGTCGGCCCAGCCGCAAGAAGCCAGTGGGCATCGGCTGGAGAAGACGGTGCTGCTGGGCGAGCTGGCGCTCGACGGTCGGGTTCGCCCGGTCAAGGGCGTGCTGCCCGCGGTGCTGGCCGCCAAGCGGCGAGGGCTGGCCCACCGTGGTGGTTCCGGTCGACAACCTCGCCGAGGCCAGCCTGGTCGACGGCATCGAGGTGCTGGGTGCGCGAGACACTGCGGCAGCTGCAGGGCTGGATCACGGGCAAGGCCGCGCTCGACGAGCGAGTCGACGACGCAGGCGTCGGCGCCGGAGTCTGTCGGCCGATCTGGCCGACGTGGTCGGGCAGACGCATGCCCGGTTCGCCGTCGAGGTCGCCGCCGCCGGGCGCGCATCACCTGATGCTGACCGGTCCACCGGGTGTCGGGAAAACCATGCTGGCACAACGACTTCCGGGATCTGCTGCCGGAGCTCGTCGCGACAGCGAGGCGCTGGAGGTGACCGCGATCCATTCGGTGGTCGGCCTGCTGTCGGAGACACCCCGCTGATCACCCGGCCGCCGTTCGTCGCGCCGCATCACTCGTCGAGCGTGGCGGCGCTGGTCGGTGGCGGCAGCGGGCATGGCCCGGCCCGGTGCGGTCAGCCGTGCGCACCGCGGCGTGCTGTTCCTCGACGAATGCGCCGAGATCGGCGTCAGCGTGCTGGAGGCGTTGCGAACCCCGTTGGAGGACGGCGAGATTCGGCTGGCCCGCCGTGACGGGGTGGCGCGCTACCCGGCACGGTTCCAGCTGGTGCTGGCCGCCAACCCGTGTCCCGTGCGCACAGGCCGACCCGCGCGACTGCATCTGTACCTCGCCCGCAGAAGCGCCGCTATCTGGGCAAGCTGTCGGGCCCGCTGATGGACCGGGTCGATCTGCGGGTCGAGATGCACCGGTGCGGGCCGGTGCGTTCGCGGCCGAAGCGGCGGAGTCGACTGCGGCCGTGCGCGAACGGGTCGCCGCGGCGCGCGAGGCGGCCGCGAGCGCTGGCGGCAGTACGGCATCTCGCACCAACGCCGAGGTCAGCGGCGTCGCTGCTGCGGCGCAAGTTCCGGCTCGACGCTGCGGCGATGGCTCCGCTGAAGACGGCACTGGACCGCGGCGTGCTCAGCATCCGGGGTGTCGACCGGACGCTGCGGGTCGCGTGGACGCTGGCCGATCTGGCCGGGCGGACATCGCCGGGCTCGACGACGTCACGACCGCGCTGAGCTTCCGGCAGGGCGGTGGTGGTCAATGACTGACGACACTCGTTCTGGCATGGGCCTACCTGTCGCGGGTGGCCGAACCGCCCTGCCCGGAACTGGCGACGCTGGTGAAGCGCGTCGGGCCGGTGGAGGCCGTCGAGCGGGTCGCGCGGCAAGGTGACCGATGACCTTGCCGCGCGGACCGAGGCTCGTCGCCAGATTGACTGCGCTGCAGCCGATCTCGAGTTGCTTGGCGGCCTGGGCGGCCGCTTGATCACCGCCGACGATGACGGAGTGGCCGGTGCTGGCGTTCGCGGCGTTCGCCGGTGCGGATCGCCAGCTTCGGCCGCAGGCCCATCCGCCGTTGGTGTTGTGGGCGATCGGTCCGGCCCGGCTCGACGAGATCGCCGAACGCGCCGCCGCGATCGTCGGAACGCGAGCGGCGACCGCGTACGGCGAGCACGTCGCGGCGGATCTGGCCGCCGGGCTGGTCGAGCGGGACGTGACGGTGGTGTCCGGCGGCGCGTACGGCATCGACGGCGCGGCCCACCGTGCCGCGCTGGCGACCGACGGGTTCACGGTTGCGGTGCTCGCCGGCGGCATCGACATCCCGTACCCGGCAGGCCACTCCTCGCTGTTGCATCGAATCGGGGAGCAGGGTCTGGTGGTCAGCGAGTACCCGCCGGGTGTCCGCCCGGCGCGCCACCGCTTTCTGACCCGCAACCGGCTGGTCGCCGCCTTGGCGGGTGCGACGGTGGTCGTCGAGGCGGGCGTGCGCAGCGGGGCGGCGAACACCGCCGCGTGGGCGCGCGCGCTGGGGCGGGTGGTGTGTGCGGTGCCCGGACCGGTGACCTCGTCGGCGTCGGTCGGATGTCATGCGTTGCTGCGCAACGGTGCCGAGCTGGTGACCCGCGCTGACGAAGTCGTCGAATTCGTCGGTCGCATCGGTGAACTGGCGCCGGACGAGGCGCGGCCCGCATCAGCGCTGGACGGTCTCAGTGAGGCCGAGCAACGGGTGTACGACGCGTTGCCGGCCCGCGGGCGCCGCACCACGGACGAGATCGCCGTGGCGTCGGGACTGGCGCCGACACAGGTGCTGGGACCGCTGGCGATGCTGGAAGTCTGCGGTTTGGTGACCAGTCAAGACGGCTGCTGGAAGCTCACCCAGCGGCGGTAGCCAGCCGCGGAACCGACCCCGCCCGTATCCTCGGTCAGGACTGATGAAGTGGGAGGAACCGTGGCAGGACGTCCCGTGCACACCTTCGAGGTGGTGCGCAGCGAGAAGCTGACGCCGCACATCATCCGTGTGGTGCTCGGTGGCAGCGGATTCGACACGTTCGTGCCCAACGACTTCACCGACGCCTACGTCAAGCTGGTGTTCGTCGACGACGACATCGACGTCGGCGCGCTGCCGCAGCCGCTGACGCTGGACAGCTTCAACACCCTGCCCGCCGAGCAGCGACCGGTCGTGCGCACATACACCGTCCGCAGCGTCGACGCCGAACGTCGCGAACTGGCCATCGACTTCGTCGTGCACGGCGACCACGGTGTGGCCGGCCCGTGGGCGTCGTCGGCGACTCCAGGGAAACGGGCGTACATGATGGGGCCCAGCGGCGCCTACACGCCCGACCCGGCCGCAGACTGGCATCTGCTCGCCGGTGACGAAGCGGCCCTGCCCGCGATCAGCGCCGCGCTGGAAGCCTTGCCCGCCAACGCGATTGGCAAGGTCTTCATCGAAGTCGCGGGACCCGACGACGAGATCCCGCTCAACCCGCCCCTCGGTGTCGACCTGACCTGGGTCTACCGCGGCGATCGTGCCGATCTGGTCCCCGACGGCGTGGCGGGCGACCACGCGCCGCTGATCGAGGCGGTCAAGGAGGCCGAGTGGCTGCCCGGCCAGGTGCAGGTCTTCATCCACGGTGAGGCGCAGACCGTCATGCACAACCTGCGGCCCTACATCCGCAAGGAACGCGGCGTGGACGCCAAGTGGGCGGCCTCGATCTCCGGGTACTGGCGGCGCGGCCGCACCGAAGAGACCTTCCGGCAGTGGAAGCGCGAACTCGCCGAAGCGGAGGAACGCGCAAACGCCTGACCCCGGCCTGGCACGCTAGGCGCATGGCTTTCGGTGATTACCAGCTCGAGATCTACCTGCAGGGCCTGTCGGGCATCGTCCCGACGCTCCCGATGGCATTCGCGGACTGGGAGGCCAAGGCCGAAGCCGCGATGCCGCCGTCGGTGTGGTCGTACGTAGCCGGCGGGGCCGGCGACGAGCGCACCCAACGCGTCAATCGTCACAGCCTTCGACGGCTGGGGTCTGATGCCGCGGATGTTCGTCGGCGCCAAGGAACGCGACCTGTCGGTCGAGCTGTTCGGAATGACGCTGCCGTCACCGGTATTCATGGCACCCATCGGGGTGATCGGCCTGTGTGCCCAGGACGGGCACGGCGACCTGGCCACTGCCCGCGCCGCAGCGCGCACCGGCGTGCCGATGGTGCGTCTCGACGCTGACCGAAGACCCGATGGAGGACGTCGCCGCCGAATTCGGCGACACCCCAGGGTTTTTCCAGCTCTACACGCCCGACCGACCGCGACCTGGCCGCCAGCCTGGTGCACCGCGCCGAGGCTGCCGGGTACAAGGGCATCGTCGTCACGCTGGACACCTGGGTGCCCGGATGGCGTCCGCGCGACCTGTCGACCTCGAACTTCCCGCAGCTGCGCGGCATGTGCCTGAGCCAACTACATCAGCGACCCGGTCTTCCGCGCCGGCCTCGACGCGACCTCCCGAGGAGGATCCGCAGGCCGCCGTGCTGCGCTGGGTGCAGCTCTTCGGTAATCCGCTGACCTGGGACGACCTGCCGTGGCTGCGGTCGCTGACCAAGCTGCCGCTTGCTCGTCAAGGGCATCTGCCACCCCGACGATGCGCGGCGCGCCAAGGACGGCGGCGTCGACGGCATCTACTGCTCCAACCACGGCGGTCGCCAGGCCAACGGCGGACTACCGGCGATCGACTGCCTGCCCGGCGTGGTCGAGGCCGCCGACGGCCTGCCGGTGCTGTTCGACTCGGGCATCCGCAGCGGCGCCGACATCGTCAAGGCGCTGGCGCTGGGCGCCACCGCGGTGGGCATCGGTCGGCCGTACGCGTACGGGCTTGCGCTGGGCGGGGTCGACGGCATCGTGCACGTGCTGCGCTCACTGCTCGCCGAAGCCGACCTGATCATGGCCGTCGACGGCTATCCCACCCTGAAGGACCTGACGCCGGACGCGCTTCGGCGCGTCAACTGAGCCACTGTGCGGGCGTCTGCCACGGTAGGAGGGTGGAGGCGATCCTCGAAGAGTTCGACGAGCACCTCGCGCTGGAGCGCGGCCGCTCCGAGCACACCCGCCGCGCCTACCTCGGCGATCTGCGGTCGCTGTTCGAGTTTCTTCGCCGAACGGGTGCCGGATGCCGGCTGACGAGCCTGAGCCTGCCGGTGCTTGCGGTCATGGCTGGCGGCCCAGGCCGCCGCGGGCGTCGCCCGCACCACGCTGGCCCGCCGCACCTCGGCGGTCAAGACCTTCACCGCATGGGCGACCCGGCGCGGGCTGCTCTCGAGTGACCCCGCCGTCCGGCTGCAGGTGCCCAAGGCGCGGCGCACGTTGCCCGCCGTGCTGCGTCAGGACCAGGCGCTGGACGCCATGGCCGCCGCCGAATTCCGGTGCACAGCAGGGCGATCCGCTGGCGCTGCGCGACCGGCTGATCGTCGAGATGCTTTATGCCACCGGTATCCGGGTGAGCGAGCTGTGCGGCCTCGACATCGACGACGTCGACACAAGCACGGCGGCTACTGCGGGTGCTGGGCAAGGGCAACAAACAGCGCACGGTGCCGTTCGGCGAACCGGCCCAGGCCGCGTTGACGTCGTGGCTGTCCGACGGGCGGCCGGCGCTGGCCATCGCCGAGTCGGGACCGGCGCTGCTGCTCGGTGCCCGCGGTCGACGGCTCGACCAGCGGCAGGCCCGCACCGTCGTGCACCAGACCGTCGCAGCCGTCGACGGCGCACCCGACATCGGGCCGCACGGCCTGCGGCACAGCGCGGCGACCCATCTGCTCGAGGGTGGCGCGGACCTGCGCATCGTGCAGGAACTGCTCGGTCACTCGACGCTGGCCACCACGCAGCTCTACACCCACGTGACGGTCGCGCGGCTGCGCGCGGTGCACGACCAGGCCCACCCACGCGCCTGAGTGCGATTTCGGCGTGATTCCTAGCGTTTTGGGCGCGGGCGCTGGGCGCGGGAAATCACGCCCAAATCGCGTCAGCGGTGCAGCGGCTTGAGCCGGATCGGTGTGGCGGGCCAGTAGCCCGAGCGGATCGACGTAGTCGGCTCGCGCCGCCGGGCCCCACATCGCACCCCAGTGCAGGCAGGCCGGAGCCGGACAGCCGGGATGTCCGGGCGCCAGCTCACCCAGCGCGATGCCCGCGGCGACCAGCTGGCCCGGCCGCACCGACGGCAGCGACGGGCTCGTAGCTGGTCCGCAGCCCGCCCGGATGGGCCACCGACACCACCGGCTCGGCCGGCCAGCTCGCCCGGCGAACACCACCGTGCCCGGCCCGGCCGCGTACACCGGCTGACCCGGCGCTCCGGCCAGGTCGACGCCGCGATGGCCGCGCTGCCAGTTCGGGGACGGCGCGTCGAACACCCGTACAACGGCTGGTCGCGGCCGCAGCGGCCACTCCAGCCGGGCGTCGTCGGCCCGCGCAGGCGGCGCGCACAGGAGACCGACGGCCACCAGCACCAACAGAAACCGCATGCTTGCCAGCTCAGCGCCTTGTGCCCGCGATGCGAAAGCCCGAAAGCATGCACCTGGGGATCACCGACCCGCTGTGGACAAAGCACCTGCTGGCACCGTGTAAACTCTAATCCGCAACTCGCGCGAGCGGATTGACTTCGCGCGTCTGCGCCGCAGCCCCGAACTTCTGAGGGTTGCATCCGCATGCCGGGCGGTCCCGAATCGGTATTCCGAGTCGGGTCCGGCACGCAGCAGACGCCAGGGCCTGGCATCACCCGACGCCGGGCGACAACCGACAACTGAAGGACATGGCCAACCATGGCTGTCGTAACCATGAAGCAGCTGCTCGACAGCGGCACCCACTTCGGGCATCAGACCCGTCGCTGGAATCCCAAGATGAAGCGGTTCATCTTCACCGACCGCAACGGCATCTACATCATCGACCTGCAGCAGACGCTGACCTACATCGACAAGGCGTACGAGTTCGTCAAGGAGACCGTCGCCCACGGTGGCAGCGTCATGTTCGTCGGCACCAAGAAGCAGGCGCAGGAGTCCATCGCCGAGGAGGCGACCCGCGTCGGCATGCCGTACGTGAACCAGCGCTGGCTGGGCGGCATGCTCACCAACTTCTCCACCGTGCACAAGCGCCTGCAGCGCCTCAAGGAGCTCGAGGCGCATGGAGCAGACCGGTGGCTTCGAGGGTCGCACCAAGAAGGAAATCCTGATGCTGACCCGCGAGAAGAACAAGCTCGAGCGCAGCCTCGGCGGTATCCGCGACATGGCGAAGGTGCCCTCGGCCGTCTGGGTCGTCGACACCAACAAGGAGCACATCGCCGTCGGCGAGGCCCGCAAGCTGGGCATCCCGGTCATCGCGATCCTCGACACCAACTGCGACCCCGACCTGGTCGACTACCCGATCCCGGGCAACGACGACGCGATCCGCTCGGCCGCGCTGCTGACCAAGGTGATCGCCTCCGCGGTCGCCGAGGGCCTGCAGGCCCGCGCCGGCGTCGGCGGCGACGGCGACAAGCCGGAGGCCGAAGGCGCCGAGCCGCTGGCCGAGTGGGAGCAGGAGCTGCTGGCCACCGCTGCAAGCACCGTCACCGCGTCCACTGGGTCCGCCGATGGCGCCGAGCCCGGCACTCCCGAGGCGGACGTGCAGACCGACCACCGAAGACTCCAGAAGGCTCATAGGAAAGGCTAACATGGCGAACTACACCGCTGCCGACGTCAAGCGACTTCGGGAGCTCACCGGCGCCGGCATGCTCGACTGCAAGAACGCGCTGGCCGAAGCCGACGGCGATTTCGACAAGGCCGTCGAGGTGCTGCGCATCAAGGGCGCCAAGGATGTCGGCAAGCGCGCCGAGCGCGCCACCGCCGAGGGCCTGGTCGCCGCCAAGGACGGCGCGCTGATCGAGCTCAACTCCGAGACCGACTTCGTCGCCAAGAACGACGAGTTCCAGACGCTCGCCGACCAGATCGTCGCGGCCGCGGCTCGGCAGTCCAAGGCCACCGACGTCGACGCGCTCAAGGCCGCCAAGGTCGGCGACAAGACCGTCGAGCAGGCCATCGCGGATCTGTCGGCCAAGATCGGCGAGAAGCTCGAGCTGCGCCGTGTCGCGTACTTCGACGGCACCGTCGAGACCTACCTGCACAAGCGGGCGGCCGACCTGCCGCCCGCGTGTCGGTGTGCTGGTCGAGTACGACCGGGTTCCGACCGGACACAGGCACAGCCGCCGCGCATGCGGTGGCCCTGCAGATCGCCGCGCTGAAGGCCAAGTACCTCACGCGTGACGACGTGCCCGAGGACATCGTCGCCAACGAACGGCGCATCGCCGAGGAGACCGCCAAGGACGAGGGCAAGCCCGAGCAGGCGCTGCCCAAGATCGTCGAAGGCCGTCTCACCGGCTTCTTCAAGGACGTCGTGCTGCTCGAGCAGCCGTCGGTGTCCGACAACAAGAAGATCGGTCAAGGCGCTGCTCGACGAGGCCGGCGTGACCGTGACCCGGTTCGCCCGCTTCGAGGTCGGTCAGGCCTAAAACCTTTAGCGCCGAGCGCTCATCGTTGTACGGCTATGCGGCCTAAAACCGTACAAGGCTGAGCGGTCGCGGGTCCTGCGGCCCCTGCATGGCGCCGGTCAGGCTGGACAACAGGCCTAAACAGAGCGGTACGAGTTGGTACCGTCACTGCATGACAAGGACACACGCTTTCGGCGACGACGCTCTTGGCGACCTTGACGCCGTTGCCCTTGTCGACGCCCTGCGGGCACGCACGGTTTCGGCGGCCGAACTCGTCGAAGCGGCGATAGCCCGCACCGAGGCGGTCAACCCGACGCTGAACGGCCTGGCCTACGAGGCGTTCGACCGCGCGCGCAGACGTGCGAATTCGCCGCGGGCCTACGGCGGCTACTTCGACGGCGTACCGACGTACTTCAAGGACAACGTCGCCGTCGAAGGCATGCCGACCATGCAGGGCACCGATGCGTGGACCCCGCGCCCGATGCCCGCCCACGGCGCGTTCGCGCGGGTGTTCTCGGCCACCGGACTGGTACCGCTGGGCAAGACGCAGATGTCGGAGTTCGGCTTCAGCGGTTCGGCGGAACACCCGCGGATCGGTGCCGGTCCGTAACCCGTGGAATCCCGACCACACCGCGGGTGCGTCCTCCTCAGGCGCAGCTGCCTTCGTCGCCGCCGGGGTGGTGCCGATCGCGCATGCCAACGACGGCGGCGGATCGATCCGAATCCCGGCTGCCGTGCAACGGCTTGGTCGGGCTGAAGCCGACGCGAGGCCGACTGCCGCTCGACAAGGAGACCGCCCAGATGCCGCTGCACCTCGTCGCCAACGGCGTTGTGACGCGCTCCGTACGTGATACCGCGGCATTCCTGCGCGAGGCAGAGCGCGTCTACCGCAACCCGAAGCTGCCGCCGATCGGGGACGTCACCCACGCGGGCGAACAGCGACTGTGCATTGCGGTGTGCACCAAATCCGTTCTGCGAGAAGCAAGTCCGGAAGTACGCGAGCTGACGCTGAAGTCGGCGGCGCTGCTGGAGAACCTCGGGCACAAGGTCATAGAGATCGACAACCCGGTACCGGCGCGATTCAAAGACGACTTCTTGCTCTACTGGCAGTTCTTGGCCTTCGCGATCGTGCGCGGCGGACGTCGAATGTTCGGGCCGAGCTTCGACCGGGCCAAGCTGGACAACCTGACGCTGGGCCTCGACCGAAACGCCGCCCGCAACCTCTACAAACTTCCGGCGGCTATCGCACGGCTGTCGGCATCGCGGCGGCTCACCGCGCGGTTGTCGGCAACCTACGACGCGGTGCTCATGCCGACGCTGGCCGACGAGACACCGCGCATCGGACATCTCGACCCGACGGCCTCCTACGAACAGATGATGGACCGCCTCCTCGACTGGGTCGCCTTCACGCCGCTGCAGAACGCCACCGGCGACCCGGCGATCTCGCTGCCGCTGGCGGAATCCGCGGCTGGTATGCCGATCGGCATGATGCTGTCGGCGGTGAGAGGCCAGGAGGCCCGGCTGTTGGAACTGGCCTACGAACTCGAAGAGGCGCAGCCCTGGCGGCGTATTCACGGGGTCGCTTAGAGCGGGTCAGAGCCGAGGGTCACCAGGATTCGTTTGAACTCCCGGCGTTGCCCGCCGGTCAGGTTGGCCATCAGCCGGCGTTCGGCCGCACGCACACCGGCGTCGGTGCGCTCGAGCAGCTCCTCACCCTGGCGGGTCAGCGCAGCGGGCAGTGATCGTCCCGAAGACACGCTGGCCGGCCGGGTGACCAGGCCGCGCTCCTCGAGTCCGCGTAGCACCATGTTCATCGCCTGCGGCGAGACGTTCGTATCGCGTGCCAGCTCGGCGTTCGAACGATCGGGGAAGCGGGACAGTATCCGCATGCAGATGTATTGCGGGAACGCCAATCCGAGTGGGTCCAGCACGGTCGCGGTCACCTCGGAGCGCAGCGCGTTGGCCACCCGGTACAGCAGATACCCAAGCGGCTGTTCCTCCAAGAACTCACTCATATCAACTATCTTGACATATATCAACCATGTTGATAGACACGGGTATGACCACCACGCCAGAGAACGAACTGTTCGAATCGGCCTACCGCGGCGAGGCCGAGGAATTCCAGGGAATCCGTCCGCCGTGGAGCATCGGCGAGCCGCAGCCGGAGATCGCGGCACTCATCGAGGCGGGCCAGTTCCACGGCGACGTGCTCGACGCCGGGTGCGGCGAGGCCGCAACGGCGCTACATCTTGCCGAGCAGGGGTTCACCACGGTCGGTCTCGACCAGTCGGAGACCGCCATCAAGCTCGCCCGCGAGGAAGCACACAAGCGCAACCTGACCAACGCGACGTTCGAGGTTGCCGACATCAGCTCCTTCACGGGCTACGACGGGCGCTTCGGCACCATCGTCGACAGCACGCTCTTCCACTCGATGCCGGTCGAACTGCGCGAGGGTTACCAGCAGTCGATCGCGCGGGCGGCCGCGCCGGGCGCCTCGTACTTCGTGTTGGTGTTCGATGCGGCTGGAATGCCGGCGGACGGCCCTGCTCACCCCGTCACCGCCGATGAGCTGCGTGACGTGGTGACCAAGCACTGGGAGATAGACGACATCAGGCCCGCCCGCATTCACGCCAACGTGCCCGCCGACTTCGGGGCGTTCGGCGGCACCGACATCCGCGACGAGGGCAACGGACGGAAGTCGATAGGCGCCTGGCTGCTCTCGGCGCACCTCCGCTAACACGCCACGGGGGTCCCCGTAGCGGCTGTGTGGCCGCGATGAGGCAGGATTAGGGGTGCCGTCCCAGGGCAAGCTCCGGGATGGCGATCTCATGCGAGGACCCCCGGAGGAGTCGGATGGCGGAGCCCACCACCACCAACGGTGCCGAGCCATCGGAACCTGATGTCGCCGGCCAGGCGGCTCCGGAGATCCGGCCCATGTACTCGCGCGTGCTGCTAAAGCTCGGCGGCGAGATGTTCGGTGGCGGGGAGGTGGGCCTCGACCCTGACGTGGTGGCCCTGGTGGCCAGGCAGATCGCCGAGGTGGTCCGCAGCGGCGTCCAGGTCGCGGTCGTCATCGGCGGCGGCAACTTCTTCCGCGGCGCCCAGTTACAGCAGCGCGGCATGGAGCGGACGCGCTCCGATTACATGGGCATGCTCGGCACCGTGATGAATAGCCTTGCGCTGCAGGACTTCCTGGAAAAGGAAGGTATCGCGACCCGGGTCCAAACCGCCATCACGATGGGTCAGGTCGCCGAACCGTATATTCCGCTGCGCGCCCAAAGGCACCTGGAGAAGGGCCGCGTGGTGATCTTCGGCGCGGGCATGGGACTGCCCTACTTCTCCACCGACACCACCGCCGCACAGCGCGCACTGGAGATCGGCGCGGAGGTGGTGCTGATGGCCAAGGCCGTCGATGGAGTCTTCACCGCCGACCCGAGGTCGCACCCCGGCGCCGAATTGATCACCGCGATCACCCACCGCGAGGTCATTGAACGGGGCCTGGCCGTTGCCGATGCCACCGCGTTCAGCCTGTGCATGGACAACGGCATGCCCATCCTCGTGTTCAACCTTCTCGTCGACGGCAATATCGCGCGGGCGGTCGCAGGTGAGAAGATCGGAACACTGGTCACCACGACCTGACGGGAGGACGTCGGGGCGAGCAGCTAGCGACGGTCGGCCGCGCACGCGAGGAGCGAAAAAGGAGATGCCGTGATCGACGAAACCCTCTTCGATGCCGAAGAGAAGATGGAAAAGGCGGTATCGGTCGCGCGCGACGACCTGTCGTCCATCCGCACCGGCCGCGCAAACCCCGGCATGTTCTCCCGCCTCTCGATCGACTACTACGGATCGGCCACCCCGATCACGCAGCTGTCCAGCATCAACGTGCCGGAGGCCCGGCTGGTCGTCATCAAGCCGTACGAGCAGTCCCAGTTGAAGCCGATCGAGGATGCGATCCGCAATTCCGACCTGGGCGTGAATCCGTCCAACGACGGCACGGTGATCCGGGTTGCCATCCCGCAGCTGACCGAGGAGCGCCGCCGCGAGCTGGTGAAGCAGGCCAAATCCAAGGGCGAGGATGCTCGCGTGTCGGTGCGCAACATCCGCCGCAAGGCGATGGAGGAACTGCACCGCATCAAGAAGGACGGCGAGGCCGGTGAGGACGACGTCAAACACGCGGAAAAGGAGCTCGAGAAGACCACGCACCAGTACGTTGACCAGATCGACGAACTGGTGAAGCACAAAGAGGGCGAGCTGCTGGAGGTCTAGTGGCCGAACAGCAAGCAGGTCCCGTGCCAGCCACCCCGGTCGAAGAACCGCCCAAGAAGTCGCGTGCGGGACGGAACTTACCTGCCGCGATCGCCGTAGGCGTCGCGCTCGGCGCGCTGGCGATCGCCATCCTTCTTTTCGCGCCGAAGGGATGGCTACCCGTGCTGGCGGTGGCGATTCCGATCGCCACCCACGAGGTAGTCCGCAGGCTGCGAGAGGCCGGTTACGCCCTCCCGGTGATCCCGCTGCTGATCGGCGGCCAGGCCATGATCTGGCTGTCTTGGCCCTACGGTCCGGCAGGGGTGTTGGGTGCCTACGCCGGCACGATCGTGGTGTGCATGGTGTGGCGACTAGTCGGGCAGGGTCTTCGCGAACAGCCGGAGAACTACCTGCGCGACATCTCGGCCACCGTGCTGCTGGCGACGTGGGTGCCGTTGTTCGCGAGTTTCAGTGCGCTGCTGATCTTCCAGGACCACGGCGGATTCCGGACGTTCACGGTGATCGCCACCGTCGTCTTCGCCGACATCGGCGGCTACGTCGCAGGGGTCTTGTTCGGCAAGCATCTGATGGTGCCGGCGATCAGCCCGAAGAAGACGTGGGAGGGCCTGGGCGGCTCGCTGCTCTTCGGTATCACGGCAGCCGTGTTGTCGGTCGCGCTCTTGCTCGACAAACCCGCCTGGGTCGGCGTGCCGCTCGGCCTGATGCTCGTCATCACCGGAGTGCTCGGCGACCTGGTCGAGTCGCAGGTCAAGCGCGACCTGGGGATCAAGGACATGGGCAGCCTGCTACCCGGTCACGGGGGTGTGATGGACCGGATCGACGCGATGCTGCCATCCGCCGTCGCCGGCTGGATCGTCCTGACACTGCTGGCGTAGTTCTCTGGTTGGTCGCCGGTAGCGTTTGGGCGCATGAAGCTCTCGTGCGCCTTGGTCACCAACGTCGATTCTCCCGACCTCATCGTCGAAGCCGAACGCCTCGGCTACCACCGGGCCTGGCTCTACGACTCGCCTGCGATCACATCCGACGTGTGGATGGCACTGGCGTTGGCCGCGGAACGCACATCCACCATCGGTCTGGGGCCCGGCGTGCTCGTGCCGAGCCTTCGGCACCCGATGACCAACGCCGCGGCGATCGCCACCCTTGCCGCCATCGCGCCCGGCCGGGTGGCCGTGGCCATCGGGTCCGGGTTCACCGGTCGGTACACGCTGGGAAAGCGGCCGCTGCAATGGGCTGTCGTCGAGGAGTACGTCGTGGCGCTGCGGGCGCTGCTGCGGGGCGAGACGGTTCAGTGGGATGGCGCCCCGATCCGCATGCTGCACACCGACGGATTCCTCGCCGACCGACCCGTCGACGTCGAGGTTCTGATCGGCGCCGACGGCCCGAAGGGAACCGCGGTGGCCGAACGGGTGGGCGACGGGGTGTTCGCCGCCGGCGTTCCGAATCCGGCTGCGGCGGGGCGGCCCTATTCGCTTCTCCAGTTCGGCAGCGTCCTCGATGACGGCGAAGACCTGCGCAGCCAGCGTGTCCTGGACAGGGCCGGTCACGGTCTGGCGGTGGTGTTCCACGCCTTGTACGAACGCAACGGCGCCGACGCCGTCGCCGCGTTACCGGGCGGCAGCGAATGGGTGGCCGCGATCGAGGCCATCCCGCCCGCCGAACGCCACCTCGTCACTCACGAGGGTCACCTGGTGCGGCTCACCGCGGTGGACGAGGAGGCGGTCGCGCTGGCGGCCGACCTGCTTCCGCAATTCACCTTCAGCGGGACGCAGGCGCAACTACGCGATCGGGTCGCCGAATACGAAGCAGGGGGAGTCACCGAACTCGTGTATCAGCCTGCAGGCCCCGACGTCGCCGGTGAGCTCGCCCGCATGATGGCTGCTGTCGGATACTGATATCACCCCATGGCCACATCCCTGCCCCTGGTGTTCGACCCGCCGCGACGTTCGATGCCGCCGCGGCATTTCGCCGACCTCGACGAGGCCGGCCGCGCAAACGCCGTTTCGCAGCTGGGTCTGCCCGCATTTCGCGGCAAGCAGCTGGCCAACCAGTACTACGGACGGTTGATCGCCGACCCGCACCAGATGACCGATCTGCCCGCGGCGGTGCGCGAGCAGGTGGCCGACGCACTGTTTCCCCGACTGCTCGACGCCGTGCGGGAGATCGAGTGCGACGCGGGGGAGACCCGAAAAATGTTGTGGCGCGCCGTCGACGGCACGACGTTCGAGTCGGTGCTGATGCGTTACCCCCAGCGCAACACCGTTTGCATTTCGTCGCAGGCGGGCTGCGGGATGGCGTGTCCGTTCTGTGCAACCGGTCAGGGCGGTTTGACGCGCAATCTGTCGACTGCGGAGATTCTCGAACAGGTCCGTGCCGCAGCGGTCGAACTTCGCGACCGCGACCACGGCAGGCTGTCGAACGTCGTTTTCATGGGAATGGGCGAACCGCTGGCCAATTACAACCGGGTGCTCGCGGCTGTCCGTCGCATAATTGCGGCGCCGCCGAACGGGTTTGGCATCTCGGCGCGTTCGGTGACGGTGTCGACGGTGGGGCTGGCCCCGGCGATCCGCAAGCTGGCCGACGAACGACTCGGTGTCACGCTGGCGCTGTCGCTGCACGCTCCCGACGACGAGCTCCGCGACACGCTGGTTCCGGTCAACAACCGGTGGAATGTCTCCGAAGCCCTCGATGCCGCACGCTACTACGCCGACGTGACGGGCAGGCGGGTGTCGATCGAGTACGCGCTCATCCGCGATATCAACGACCAGCCGTGGCGTGCCGACCTACTCGGCAAGCGCCTGCACGGTGCGCTGGGCCCGCTGGTCCACGTCAACGTGATTCCGCTGAACCCGACGCCCGGCAGCGAGTGGGACGCCAGCCCCAAGGCCGCCGAACGGGAGTTCGTGCGACGGGTCCGTGAGCGCGGCGTGTCGTGCACCGTCCGGGATACCCGCGGCCGCGAAATCGCCGCCGCGTGCGGTCAATTGGCCGCTGAGGGCTGACCTTCGCGCGGGGAGTTGACCGTCCACACGGATTCCTCGCGGAGATGACGGCTGCGCCAACCGTCCGATGTGCGAACCAGTTCGTGGTGGTAGTAGCCGCCGAAGAAGCACAGCTCTGACATTCCCTGAATCTGCGTGGGGTTGTAGAACATCGCACGCACTTTCGCGGTGTCGCCGTCGACCTCGCTCTCGATATTCGTGATGTAGTGCATGCTCATGGAGACCAGGGCCGAGAAGTCTCCGCGGAAGAAGTCGATCACTTCGTCAAGCGATCCTGCGATGACGCCGGACGCCGAGTAGTCGATGTAGGCGTCCTCAGTGAACAGCGATCGGTACAGCTCCCAGTCCTTGGTGTCGACGGCGCGCGCGTATTTGTTGAGCAGCGCGGCGATCTCGAGTTCGTCACTCACCACAGGACCTCCAACTTCAGACTGCGGATGCGCCAGCCGTTGGCGGTGCGGACCAGCTCGTCATGCCAGCGGCCACCGAAGAAGCTGATATCCGACGCCCCGGGCGGTCGCACGGCGTTGAACCACATCGCCTCTACATATGCGACGTCGCCGTCGATATTGCTCTCGACGTTCATCACGTAGTGCATGCTCATCGTGACCTCGGCCTGTTGCCGACTGAGGAAGTCAGCTGCCTCGTCGCGCGTGCCCGCGATGAATCCCGCTGCGGTGTAGTCGATGTGGGCGTCCTCAGTGAACAGCGATCGGTACAGCTCCCAGTCCTTGGTGTCGACGGCGCGCGCGTATTTGTTGAGCAGCGCGGCGATCTCGAGTTCTTCACTCACCCTTTGATACCGACCGCGTGACGGAGTTGCGCGAGGAACTGGTCGCCGTCGTCGCTGCGGACGATGTAGTGCGACACCGCGACCCGGATCGCCGTAGCGGCCTTCACGCCTCCGTTGGCCCCCGGCAGCAGTTTTTGCAGACGGGCACGCATGACCGGAATGATCCTGGCCAACTGTGCGATGACGACCCCCGGCTCGATGTCGACGAGTCGCACGCCCGAGTAGGACTGCTGATAGGAGACAATGAATCTCAAGGCGGCGTCCAGCTTTTCCGTTCCGCGCAAGCCCGCCGTCGCCCTGCCGATGCCGGTGTCGAACATCTCGCGCTCATAGACGCCGAACGCGTCGAGCAGTTCACCCTTGGAGGCAAACCAGCGATACAGCGTCGGACGCGAGACGCCGGCCTGCAACGCCACTTCGGAGAGACTGAGTTTCGACTGCCCACTACGGCCGAGCACTTCGGCGGTGGCCACCAGGATCCGGTGCCGCGTCGAGGTGTCGTCGACGGGTTCGGATGCGTCGCGCTGGGCGCGTAGTGGTTCATTCACGTCAAGGCCTCAATCGTTGGGTCCTAGTGATGGTAATTCCCGCATCACAGCGATTTCTCCAGCAGGGCGACCGTGTCGAGGTCCTCGAGCGCCGCGACGCCTCTCCTCAGGCCTTCCATCGCTATGCCCTCGGTTTGCATGCCGCCCATTCCGGCGGTGATCAACGCTGCGACGTAGGCGTACAGCGCACCCTTGCGATACCGGTCCCACAACTCGTCTTGGTCCAGGTCGGGACCGCCGGCCGCGGCCAACGCGTGTCGGTAGGTGTCGAGCAGGTCACGCTGGTGGGCCTCGTCGGTCGGCGGTGGTCATGCTGGTGACCAGGGTGTAGGCCAGTTCGCGGCCCGGATGCCCGCGCCGCACGGCCTGCCAGTCCAGCAGGCCGGCCTCGCCGTTGCGGAAGTAGACGTTGCCGGGATGGGCGTCGCCGTGCATGACGGTGTGCGGCGGTTCGTCGATGAGTCGCGCGACGGCGCCGTAGTTCTCGGCGATGAAGCGTCCCCTTTCGACGGGCACATCCGACCGATTGGCGAGCCGTCGCAGGGATGTCTTCAAGAGCAGGCTGGGTAAAACCCGTGAACTTGTCGGCCGACGCGGCGTTGAGCCAGCTTGGCGGGCGCTTCCAGAACGTGCCGTGTAGGCGGGCGAGAAGTTCGACGATCAGACGGGCTTGGTCTCTGGTGAGCGGATGTAACGTGTCGGGAAATTCGCACGATCCGCCCGCGGCCAGATCCTCGAGCACCAGCACATATCGGCCTGTCAGCGTATCGAATGCGGATCCATAGGACTCGGGCACGCCGCTGAGTTCCGACGACAATTCGCGGTAGAAGCGTGTCTCGGTTTCTCCCAGGATGCCGACTTCGCCCATCAGGCGGGTGGCTGCCGTCTCGGCGGCCATCTTGACGAAGATCGAATCGGGCACACCGTCACCTGTCAGCGCCAGACGCGCTCTCGAGGATGTCCCCGCGTCGCCACCGATCACCGTCGCCGATGTCACCGTGCGACCCATGATCTTCGAGAGCGAATCTGCGTCGAGGTCTGCGATCGTGCGCGGGAGGGATCGGAAGCGGCCGATCGCCGCGTCGGTGGCAACGCGTTGCACGCCGTGGCCGAGATGCGCCACCACGCTGAGGACCGGAGCCACCCGATCGGGTATGCGGGCCACCGCCGACCTCCTACTGTGGGCCTGTATTGGCCAGTACTGTGCGTAAGCTTTACAAAAGAAACCAGTTTTGTAAAGGCACTCGAGGAGGTGTGGCCCGTGGCCGGACCGTTAGAGGGCACCAAGGTCGTCGAACTCGGCGTTTGGGTGGTCGGGCCCGCCACCGGCGGCATCCTTGCCGACTGGGGCGCGGACGTCGTCAAGATCGAGCCGCCCGCCGGCGACCCGGCGCGGATGTTCGGCCGGATGCTCGGTATCGACGGGGGAGTGAGTCCGCCGTTCGAGATGGACAACCGTGGCAAGCGCAGCATCACGCTGGACCTCACGACGGACGATGGTCGGTCTACCGCACTCGAATTAGTCAGCGGTGCAGACGTTTTCATCACCAACGTCCGTCCCGGTGCGCTACGGCGCGTCGGGCTGGACTTCGAGACGCTGACCGGACTGAATCCCCGTCTGGTGTATGGCCTGATCACCGGGTATGGGGAGACGGGACCCGACGCCGACCGCGCCGCCTACGACGTCGCCGCGTTCTGGGCACGCGCGGGGCTGGCGCACCTGCTGACCCGCCCCGGCGACTCACCGCCCTTCCAGCGGGGCGGCATGGGCGACCACACGGCCGGCATGACTTTGGCGGCGGCGGTGTGTGCGGCCCTGGTCGCGCGGGCGCGCACCGGCGCCGGCCAACTGGTGTCCACCTCGCTGTACCGCCAGGGGGCATACACCATCAGCTTCGACCTCAACACGTTCCTGATGACCGGCCACTCCATCGCGATCGGGCAGCGCGAGTCCATGGCCAACCCGTGCATGAACAACTACGTGGCGGGCGACGGCGGGCGGTTCTGGATCGTGGGTTTGGACGTCGACCGGCACTGGGGTCCGCTGTGTCGCGTTGTCGGACGTCCCGACTGGCTGACCGATTACCCCAGACCGCGGGACCGCGCCGCCAACGCCGTGCAACTGATCGGCGCGTTGGACGAGATCTTCGCCACGAAACCACTTGACGAGTGGGCGAAACTCTTTGCGACCGAACCGGATTTCTTCTGGTCGCCGATCAACTCGATCGAGGATGTGGTGGCCGACGAACAGTTCCACGCCGCGGGCGGCGTGGTTTATGTGCCGGAAGACGACTCGAGCGTGCCGATGGTCGCGTCGCCTGTGGACTTCCACGGCACCCCGTGGTCCGCGCGCAGTGCCGCGCCCAGCCTCGGGGAACACACCGAGGAAGTCCGCGCCGAACTCGAGGGTCAGCGGACGAAGCGGTCGACGTAAGGGGCGAAGCGTCGGCGGAGTTCGTCCTTGTCCAGGCCGAGGTCCTCGGCGCGGTAGTCGACCTTGCCGAGCCGTCCGCGGGCGTGGCCGGCCATGTAGTCGGCGACGGCCCTGCTGGACTCCTCGCTCGGGTGGTATCCGGCGGTGTCCCAAACCCTTTGCACCATCGCGAGATCGTCGGCCATGAACTCGTCGAAACGCACATCGATGGTGCGCTCGGCGGGAAGCCGGTCGTGGTCACGCATGCACGCCGACAGCATCTCGTCGATGCGGGTGATCCAGTAGTTGGCGACCGTCGGCACGTCGACCTTGTCGACGCTCATCCGCATTGTGTAGGTCATCATCGTGGCCATCGAGACCGAGACGTCGACGGGGTCGCGATGGGTGACGATGAACGTCGCGTCGGGGAACACGTTCAACAGCGGGATGAACTGCTCGAGGTGCTGCGGGCTCTTCAGCACCCAGCGCCGGTCGAAGCCGTCCTGATGTTGGAGCACCTGAAGCATCATCCGCAGGAACTGGTAACCCGGCGTCTGGTCGTTGTCGCGCAGGTAATCCGACCACCGCGGTAGGTGGGTGAGCGTGGTGAAGAACCCGCTGGCGAAGTCCTGCACCATCAGCCCGATGTCCTCGTGGATGTGGTCGATGGTCATCTCGTGCATCAGCTGGAAGTAGGGCATCAGTGTGTTCGAGATATTGAGCGCGTCGCCGGTGCGTTGCCTGCGCGGCTCGATGGTGCCCTCTTCGCCGGGGGCGGGCAGCGGCTCCTGAGCCTCCCAGTACGGAAGCGAACGCAGCGCAGGGTCGGCGGCCAGCAGGCTGTGCAAGTGCGTGGTGCCGGTGCGCGGCAGGCCCGCGATGACAAGCGGCGCTTTCACTTCGATGTCGAAGATCTCCGGATGCTTCTTGAGGTGATCGATCACCCGAAGCCGGCCCTTGAGGAAGGTCAGCATCAATGAAAACGCGTAGGTGCGGCCGAACGCCGTGAAGTTCGGTAGTTCGTCGAAGGCGCGCAGTAGCACCGACATCCGCTCGCGATAGTCCTGCTCGCCGAAATCGGTCAGGCCGGTCTGAGCGAATGCCTGCTCGTGCAGGGCGTCGGCGGTGAGCGGACAGTAGTCGGCCATCGCGGCCATGCCATCGATGATCGCCTGGGCCTCGGGCGTGAACGTGGGACGCGCCAGGTCGGTGATGCGAATAGCGTCGGTCACAACGCGGACGCTACTGCGGCATTACAGATTTTACAAGTAGTGTTGTGATGTAACTTCTGCGATGTTTATGATGCTGCCCATGTCTCCCCCGGAAAGCGCGGCCGCGTGGCGCGAATTGCTCGGTGCGTTCGCGGAGCTCGACAACCTGTTCCTGGACGGCCCGAAAGCGGTCCGCGGTCAGACGGCGGTGGCGGAGGGTTACCAGAATCTGGCGACGATGCTCGCGCTGTCGTTGGACATGTACTTCTTCGCCGACGCGGTCGCCCCGAGGTTCATCGACATCCTGACGCCGTTTCGGCCCGACCGACGTTGGGGCGGCGACAACACCGACTGCTACTACAGCTACGCGGTCGTGGATCCGCGCCGTACATACCGGGTCAGCGGATCCCCCAACGACAGCGCCATGTACTCGCTGACGGTCTACAACGAGCCCGAACCGGGCGCGTGGCCCAACCGCACCGTCGGGCTGCTCTACGACACCGATATGGCGCTGGACGGCGCCGGCCGCTTCTCCTGCGTGCTCGGCCCGACCCGGCCGGCCGGCTACGACGGGCCGTTCATCGAACTGTCGGAGGATGCGCGCGGCATCCTCAGCCGCGACTACCACGAGCATCCCGAAACGGGTGGACGAGTCGAATGGGACATCGAGGTCATCGACCATGCCGGGTTGCCGGTGACACCGCCGAAATCCGATGCGGCCGTAGCGGCATCGTTGCGTGCCACCCTGCGCTTCGCCAAGGACATGTATGCATTGATCCCGCTCGTCCTTGTTGAGCGCCAACCCGTCGAACTGGCCGACGGTCAGTCGTTGACCACCAACACGCTGGCCCCGCCGTACCGGGCGGGTGGCGCCACCTTCGGGTACTCGATGCAGGACGCATGCTATTGCCTCGGCGGCTTCTCGCTGGAACCCGGTGAGGCACTGGTCATCACGTCTACCCATCCGAAGTGCCGATTCTGGAACCTCACGCTGTGGAACCAGTACATGGCCGCCCTCGACGTCGAATACGGCCGGGCCGGTATCAATTCCGGGACCGCGGTTCCCAACAGCGACGGGTCGGTCACGGTTGTGGTCAGCCGCGAACTGCTCGACCACCCCAACGCGATATCGACGAAGGACCACCCCGAAGGACTGATGTCGTTCCGCTGGTTTCATGCCGACGAGCTTCCCGAGCACCCTTCTACGGTCGTCGTCCCGATCGCGGAGGCTCCCCGTACGGCGTCATGACGGGTCCGATCCATTGGCGTAGGTAGCCGCGCAGTTGCGTTCCGCTGCGGGGTGGGTCGGACGGCGCGATGACCATCGACTGAATCATCCGCAGCAGGAACTCGACCAGATCGTTCATGCGCGATCCCTTGAAACCGAGTGCAGCCCAGTCGATATGGGTGTGTTCCAGCATCACCCGCGATCGCTTCACCGCGGCGGGCATCACCATCTGCCGGCTCACCACCCTCATCCGGTCGGTTTCCAACAGCAATGCCAGCAACGGTTCTTCGGGTAGTCGTTCGATCAGATAGGCGACCGCCTCGACGAGCAGATCCGCCGCGTCGTTCATTCCCTTGGTGAGTTCGCCGATCCGTGCCGTCCAGCCGTCGAGTGCGACTTCCGCGGCGGAGGCGAGCAAGTCCTCCGTCGATGCGAAGTGGCGATAGATTGTCGGGCGGGTGACACCGAGGTCGGCGGCGATATCCGACACGGTGCTCCGCTGCGGCCCGCGGCGCTCGATGCTCGCGATCGCCGCGTCGATGATCCGCTTGCGCGCCTCGTGGTCATCGGCGGGCGGTGCGCCGGCCCAGCCCTTACGCCCCATGTCGCCACCTGGACAAACCGCCGCACAACATACACCCAGCGTAGTGGTGTCAATTCACCGGCGCGAATCCGACCTTTACAGATTGCGGCAAAACTGTCACGCTGTCGGGATGCACGTGGCAAAGACAGGGTGGTAAGACAATGGGGTACTCCGCCGCCGACGAATCGTTCACCCACCAGTTCCCGCGGCCGTTCGACGAAGTGCACCACCCCGACAAGTCGTGGTCGGACCGGTGCTATTTCTTCGCCGCGTCTCCCGATGGATCTCTACTGTTGGCCTGCGGGTACGGGAACAACCCCAACACCAGCAGCGGGCTGGGCTATGTGAAAGTGACGTTCGCCGACGGTCGACACTACGACCTGATGGCGGGCCGCCCGGTAACCGGAGGCGATCGCGCCGACCTGAGCGCGGGCCCGATGCGGTGGACATGCGTTGAGCCGTTGAAGGAATGGAAACTCGAAGTAGCGCCCAACGACTCCGGAATCGCCTGGGAGCTCTACTACGAACCCACCGCGCCGATGTGGGAGCTGCTTCCGATCAACGTGCACGACAAGAACGGCAAGCTGCTCGCCGACATGTACCACATGAAGGAGCCGGGTAAATGGACGGGCTGGGTCGAGGTCGAAGGTGAAAGGATCTCCGTCGATGGCTTCCACGGCGGGCGTGACCGGACCTTCGGTGTGCGGGTGGCCGACGAGATCGACTTCTGGCTGTGGCTAGACGCCGGCTTCGAAGACCTAGCCATCGAGGCATGGGTCTTCGAGACAGCCGACGGCGAAGTCACCTACGTCGACGGCGGCATCACCCACACCGACGGCACACTGTCCAAGCGATTCGTGAAGATCGAGCATGACGTCGATTTCGACGGCGACCGCAAGCGCCCCTCGAGTGCCGTCCTGGTCTTCACCGACGAGGATGGTGCGACGTACCGAATCACCGCCGACGCCCCCAATCAGCATGTCAACGCCTATTACGGGCTGCCGATGGCGAAGTGCAAGTATGAGGACCTAGGCGACGGAGCGTATTTCATTCACTACACATGGGACAGCAACGACCGCGACGAACTTGTCGAAACGGAAGACAAATCGATGGCGATGGATCAGCTCATGCGCTTCGATTTCGACGGCAAGACGGGTTGGGGGATCTTCGAAATCCTCATGGGGGCAGGCGCATACCCCCGGTATCCCAACTGGCGCCCGATGGACATGGCCTCGTTCAAGCAGGACCGCAGAGCGGTCGATCGTCTGCCTGCGGACCGGAAAAAGTAGGCGATGACCTACAACGACGATGTGCGGGACCGGCTCAGCGCCTGGCTGCGTACCGAGCTGCCAGATTCGGACAGCCTGCGCGTCGAAGGCCTCGATCGCGTGGAGTTCGGGCACTCGGCGGAGATGATGGTGTTGACGATCGTCACGGGTCAAGACGGCGGGGGACGCCGCGACGTGGTGGTGCGCTTGCGCCCGCGGCCGCCGGCCCTGCTCGAACCATACGATCTCACCCGACAATTCACCGTCTTGCGTGCGCTGGAACCTACGGCGGTCCGGGTGCCACGTGCGCTGTGGCTGGAAGAGTCGGGCGAGGTCCTGGGGCGTCCGTTCTTCGTCATGGAACGCGTCCCGGGAACTGTCTATGAGATGGAAGCACCACAGGATCCCGACGTGTCCTCCGAAGGCGTCCGGCGGATGTGCGAGAGCATGGCCGAGCAGCTTGCCGCAATCCACTTGGTGGATCTTGTCGGCGTGCAGTTGGATTCGCTCGACGACGGTGCAAACCATCTCGGCCGTGAGATCGATCATTGGGCCGGGGAGATGCAACGGGTCAAGCGCGGACCGCTGCCCGCCCTGGAGCGCTTGTTACAGGAATTGAAAAGCAGTCAGCCTCCGCCCTCTCCGAAGATCGCTCTGGTCCACGGCGACGCCAAGCCCGGCAACTTCGCGTTCGTCGGCGACGAAGTCAGTGCGGTCTTCGACTGGGAGCTGACCACCATCGGTGACCCGCTGACCGACATCGGCTACCTGGAACTGTTGTGGCAGATGCCGGTGGGAATCCCAAGCCACGAGGCGGCCTTGACCATCGACGAAGTCATCGCCGCCTACCAGGAGGCCAGCGGAATCACTGTCCGGAATCGCGAGTGGTACCGGGCATTGAACGCATTCAAGCTCGCGGTCATCAACCTCGTCGGCTCGAAGCTGTTCGACGACGGGGTCTCCGATGACCAGAGATTCGTACTGAACGCCTATGGCATACCGCTTTTCACGCAAATGGGGTTGGCGGACCTAGGCGTCACCGAACAGCTCGAGGACGGTCCGGTACTGCCGCGTGAAGAGCGCATACAGCAGGTGCAGTCAGCGGGCTAGCCGCTCTTCGAGTAGTCCGACTGCGTCGAGATCGTCGATGGCCTGGGTGGTGCTGATCAGGGCCGTCCGCGCCACGTCGATCGGCTGCCACTGTGACCCCATCGCCGCGGTCGACGCGGCGGCGATCCAGGCGTACACGGAGAACAACCGGTACTGGCTGTAGGCGGTGTCCTCGTCCAGCGCGACACCCTGTGCGGCGAGAGCTGACCGGTACCGCGCAATGAGCGACTCCTGCTCGCTGCGCCGGGTTTCGACCGGCAGCGAGTTGCACAGGAAGTACGCCACATCGCGCATTCCGGGTCCGCGGCCCGCAACGGCCCAGTCGAAGAACCCGGTGCGGCCGCCATCGACGAACAGGTTGCCGCTGTGCGCGTCACCGTGGATGAGGGTTCGCTCACCCTCGCCGAACAACGCGATGACGTCCAGCGAGCGCGCGGTGTACAGGACCCCGAGTCGGCGGAACACCGGTGGCATGTCCGCGGCGAACTGGTCCAGCGCCGAGACGATGAACTGCGCCCGGCGCGCGGCCACCTCGTCGTCGCCGGGCTTGCGCCGCATCCCCGACGGTGTGGGCAGCCATGTGAGGTCGTATCCCCGAAATCCCGCGTGCAATAGCGCGAGTTCGTCCATCAAGGACGCAGCGACGCTCGGCATTTCGTCGTCCGACGAGCTGGGGAACACACAGCCGGACGCGACGAGGTCCTCCAACACCATCACGAACGAGCCGTCGGATTCGTCGTATTCCGAGTGCCAGACTCGCGGCACCCGCACGGGAAGTTCGTTGCCCACGTTTGCATACAGCCGCGCCTCGGCGATGCCGAGACCTATCTGCCGCAAGAACTTTCGCTGCTGCTCGGTGAATGGCTGCAGTTTGACGAACACCGTCGCGGGCAGTTCGGATGCGCCGGCCAGGCCGACGCGGGCTCGGCCTGTGGTGCCGGAGTGGGCGTCCAGGACCTCGACGCCGGTGACCGGCTTGCCCAGGATCTCGCTGAACCACGCGGGTGTGAGGTCGTCCGTGGAAGACGGAATGCTCAAGATGTCCTACCGCGGCCACGGACGCCGGCGGCGTGCCGAAGCTGATTGAGGAATTCGTCGTCGTCGTCGCTGCGCACGACGTAGTGCGACACCGCCACCCGAACGGCGGTTGCGACGGCCACCGCAGCATCCGGCCCATGTGCGAGGCGCTCGAGTCGTGCCCGCATCAGCGGAATGACTCGCGACAGCCGCCTGATGACTTGCGCAGGCTCGATGTCGATCATGCGCAACCCCGGATATGACTGCTGGTACTCGACGATGACCCGCAGGGCCGCGTCCAGCTTCTCGTTCGCGGGAAGGCCGGCGGTGGCTTCGGTCACGGCCTTCTCGTAGTACTGCCGCTCCCACACCACGAAGCCGTCGAGCAGATCCCGCTTGGAGGCAAACCAGCGATACAGGGTGGGCCGCGAAACCCCGGCCTGCAGGGCGACCTCCGAAAGGCTCAGCTTCGTCATGCCGTTGCGGCCGAGTACCTCCGCGGTGGCGGCAAGGATGCGTTGACGAGTCGAGTTGTCATCCTCGGCTGACGCTTCCGTCTCCCCGGCCAACGGCTCCATCGCCATAGCTTTACAAATCTGTGTCGAAATGTCACGCTGAATCCGTGACAGCGGCTACGGTTAAGGCCCGTGAATACAGTCCGGTTGACATCACGTCACACGACTTCTGGAGTCGGCCCTTCGCGGTCCGCGACGAGACGTTCGCGCGGCTACGTGCCGGTCAGGGACTGAGCTGGCACCCAGCCATGCCCTCGTTGTTCCCGATGGAGGAGCCCGGGTTCTGGGCGCTGACGCGGCGAGCCGATATTCAGTTCGTCAGCCAGCATCCCGAATTATTCACCTCCGCAAATGGCGTCGCGCTGGATCCGATGCCTGCCGAGATCCAGCGGTTCGCGTCGTTCTTTCTGAGCATGGATCCTCCTCAGCACACCACCTACCGGCGGCTGATCAGCTCGGCGTTCACCCCGCGAAACGTGCGTCAGATCGAGGAGCAGATCCACCGGAACGCGGTCAGCATCGTCGACGATCTCGTCGGGGCGGGTGACATCGACTTCGTCGCCGCGTGCTCGGCCCGGCTACCGATGCTGACCATCATGGACATGCTCGGCGTGCCGTCGGCGGACCAGCCTGCGGTGGCGTACGCCGCCGAGAAGCTTTTCGGCATGAGCGATGACGAGTACAGCACGCCCGAGGAGCGCGCGCAGGATCCGGTCGCGCAAATAACGCTGCTCTCCAACACCGGGGTGGAGCTGGCGAAGTTCCGGCGCAACAACCCCGGCGACGACCTGATGACCAGCATCGTCAACGCCGAGGTAGACGGTCACCGGCTCACCGACGAGGAGATCGGCGCGTTCCTGATCCTGCTTGCCTCGGCGGGCAATGACACCACCAAGCAGACCACGACGCACGTGATGATGGCGTTGGTCGACAACCCGGACCAGCGCGACTGGCTGATGGAGGACTTCGAGAACCGGATCGGGCCCGCCGTAGAGGAATTCGTGCGCTGGGCCTCGCCCGTGATGCAGTTTGCGCGGTTCGCGACCACCGACACCGAGATCAACGGGCAACCGGTCGCGGCCGGCGACAAGGTCGGCCTGTTCTACTGCTCGGCCAACCGCGACGAGACGGTCTTCGACAATCCGGGTGCATTCGACCTGAGCCGCTCACCCAACCCGCATCTCGGCTTCGGCGGTGGCGGACCGCACTTCTGCCTGGGCAACCAGCTGGCCAAGGCCGAGCTACGAAACCTGTTCCGCGAACTGCTGACTCGGCTGAAAACCGTCGAATTCGGCGAACCCGACCTGCTGTACAGCAGCTTCGTCCACGGCGTCAAACGCCTACCGGCCTACGTGCAATAGGAGTGGCCATGCGCATCGAAGTCGACCTCGACAAGTGCACCGGACACGGCATCTGCGAATCGATCGCCGAGGACGTGTTCGAGGTGCAGGACGACGGCACGGTGCTGATCCACGGGAACGAACGGCCGGAGTCCGACCGCGACCGCATGCAGCAGGCCGTCACCCAGTGCCCCGCCGCGGCTCTGCGGTTGGTGGACTAGCGCGCGGGACGGGGGCGAACCAGCACCGACTGCTGGGTTGCGCCGATCGCGCCGCCCTCATCGAACAGCGTGCCCAGCGTGGTCCCGATGCCGTCGGGCCCGTAGTTCGTCTCCGCGCGGATACCGATCCACTCGCCCTCCGGCACCCGGTGGATGTGCACCACGAGATCGGTGTTCATGAACGTCCACTTCCCGATGTCGAGCTGCGTGCCGATGCCGTTGGCGTCGTCGGCGACCGCGAACAACCGCTCCAGCGGCGTCATGGCCTCACCCTTGACGAGATCGACGATCGGCTTGATCCACGACTCTCCGGGTCCGCTGTCCCCCCGATGGGTCAGCCATCTCCAGTCGAGGCTGTGCACGTAGTTGCGGTCCCACCTGTCGGCCAGCCCCCGGCTGTGGGTCTCGGACAGCGGGCGCAACGGCGGGGCTGGCGCGTGCACGATTTCCGCGGTGTCGATGGTCTTCAGCCGCCACCCGCTGGCCCGGGCGACCGGACGGGGCTCGCCGTCGGGTCCAGGCGCCAGCATCTCCGCGCTGACCAACTCGATCTGCTTGCCGGATCGTTCGAGCTTCGTGCGAACCCAGAGGTCTCCCTCGGCCGGTACGGGCCCCAGCAGGTCGACCAGCACGCGGCTCAGCCGGGTGTCCTCGCGTGCCTCGCAGCGCTCCAACCCGCGCGCCAGGAGCGCCGACACGGGTGCGCCGTGCTGAATCGCGGCCGACCACGTGCTGCGCACCAAGTCGGTCGCGGCGAATTTCTCGCCCCGCGGGTCAGCGTCATCGACAAGCTCGTAGTACGAATCCGACATGTTTGCCTTTCAGGGAAGCCCGGCTCCGGGGATGTCAACGGTCACCACATCGAGGCGTGACAGCTTCGTGCCGATCAGACGTTGCGGATAGGCATCCGTACTCGACAACAGGAAGAGTGTGCGGCGCTCCGGTCCGCCGAGCGTGCAGGCGATTGCGGTGCGGTCGTCGATGTCGATGCGGTCAGTTACCTTGCCGCCCTCGACGATTCGCTCGAACTGGTGTGCCAGCGTCATCGATGCCCAGACTCCGCCCTCCTGGTCGAGGCAGATGCCGTCGGGCGGGCCGTCGAGCCCATCGGCGAAGATCCGCCGATCAGAGAGCGACCCATCCGGACCGATGGCGAACGCAGTCAACCGCCTGCCGGTCGACTCGGCGACGATCAGCGTCTGTCGGTCCGGTGTGATGGCCATTCCGTTGGGGAAGTCGAGATCCTCGGCCACGACGGTGACCGTGTCGTCGGGGTCCACCCGCACGACGACCCCGCCCTCACGTGCCTGCGATCCGACGTACGCGCGGCCGAGGTCGTCGACCACCATGTCGCCAAGGTTCGCCGGCACGGCGTCGGACAGATCGGCGAGGGTGTGGACGGTCTCGCCGTCGTAGCGCAGCAGCTTGCGGCTCTCGGTGGAGGCGATCAACAGCGATCCGTCCGGCCGGAAGCCCAGTCCTGACGGGGCATGGCCGGCCAACGGCAGCGTCGTCACGTCTCCCTGCAGGTCAACGGTGTGCACCGCCTCGCCCAGCATGTCGGAGAACCACAGCAGCCCCTCGAACCACCGGGGACCCTCGCCAAAACAGAAACCGTTGGCCAGTGGCGTAAGACTCATCCCGCACCTTTACAAAACACGCCATAAGTGTCACGCTCGCTAGGTGCCAATGTCAACTGCCTGCGGTATTCCGGCATGAACATGAAGAAGTATCACAGCCACACGCTTCTGTACCTGCACGAGACGATCGAGCTGGGGTCGGGCCAAAGCGATCGCTTCACCGGCGATGAGCGCTCGCGCGAAGAGCAATTCACCGAGGTGTTCAGCGACGTCTACCACCCGATGATGGAAGAGCTCGGCGCGCGACTGTTCGCGATCTGGGAGGCAACGCCGTTCAATGGGCACTGGCCGCAGGTGACGATCATCTGGGAGATCGACGCGTTCGCCGACTATGCGCGCATCGGCAGGGCACAGGCGCGCGGCGGCAGCCACGAGTCGGCCGCGGCGAAGTGGTCGATGTATCTGTCCGAGATCGGCGCCTCGGGGGAGGGCCGCATCATGTACGCGGGTAAGAGCAACAAGACGCTTGCTCAACTCAAAGAGGCCAACTTCTCCGCCGGTCTCGTCATCCAGGAGATCATGGAGTCCAAACCCGGCCGCCAGGACGACTACATCCGTGAGCTCGAACGGCTGTACGTGCCGTGGTCGGAAAGCACCGGCAAGCGCTGGCTGGGCTCGTTCATCACGACCTTCCGATTCAATGAAGTGATCCACTACTGGGCACTCGAGGGTGACTGGGACTGCTTCGAGAACCATTACCCGTCATGGAAGGACAGCCCACCGGCCGAGATCGTCACCTGGATGAGTGTCGCGCCCGCGCTGCGCGACGGCTGGGAGGACTCGATCCTTCAGGCCCTGCCCCCCTCGCCACTGCAGTGAGCACCAGAAGTTCTGTGATGCACGAATTTTCGTACGATCCCTTCGATCCGGCCGTAATGGCCGATCCGCTGCCGTACTACCGAGTGATGCGCGACGAGCACCCGGTGTATTACGTCGAGAAGTGGGACACGTATGCGTTGAGCCGGTTCTCCGACATCTGGCAGGTGCTGGAGATCAACGACGGGACGTTCGTCCCATCAGAGGGGACTCTGCCCGCCGCAACGGTTTTGGCCCAGCACAACGACGGGCCGGTGCCGGACCCGCCGCTGCATCCCATGCCGTTCCACGCGAACTTCGACGCCCCGATCTACGACAGCGTCCGCCGATGCACCTCGAGTCAGTTCCGTCCGAGATCCGTCACCAAGCTCACGGACCGAATTCGTACGCTGGCCAACGAACGACTCGACGAACTCCTGCCGCGCGGCACGTTCGACCTGACCCAGGACTACGGTGGCATCGTGGCCGCCTCGGTGGTCTGCGAAACGCTGGGTCTGCCGGTCGATCTGGCGCCCGAGGTGCTGGCCACCGTCAACGCGGGAAGCCTGGCCGAGCCGGGCAGCGGTGTGGAGGTCGCCAACGCCCGTCCCGGATACCTCGAGTATCTGGTGCCGATCGTGCAACGCAGCCGTGCCGACGAATCCGGCGACGACCTGCAGATCGCAAACGCCCTCGTCGACTACCGGTTGCCGGACGGTTCGGCGTTCACCGACATCGAGGCCGCCACTCAGATGCTCGGCGTCTTCATCGGCGGAACCGAAACCGTGCCGAAGATCGTCGCGCACGGGCTGTGGGAGTTGGGCCGTCGGCCCGACCAGATGGCCGCGGTGCGGACCGACATCGACGCCAACGTGCCAACGGCGCGTGAAGAGATGATCCGGTACTGCGCTCCCGCGCAGTGGTTCGCCCGCACGTTGCGCAAACCGTTCACCATTCACGACACCACGATCCAGCCCGGCCAGCGGATCATCACGCTGCTCGCGTCGGCCAACCGGGACGAGCGTGAATACACCGATCCAGACGAGTTCATCTGGGACCGGCCGATCGAGCGCCTCCTCGCATTTGGCCGTGGACAGCATTTCTGCCTCGGCGTGCACCTTGCTCGGCTCGAGATCGCGATCATGGTGTCCGAGTGGCTCAAACGGGTTCCCGACTACCGGATCGTCAGCGAGGCCGCGTCGCGGCCGCCGTCGAGCTTCCAGTGGGGTTGGAACAACATCCCGGTTGAGGTCTGACCGTGTGGTCGTATCGCCTCGTCGCGCCGTACACGTTCGAGCGAACCGAACTGCCGGAGCGCTCGCCGGAGTCGCTGGCCGACGGGCAGGTGCTGTTGCGCTTCCTGGCCGCGGGCATCTGCGGCAGCGACCTGCCGGGTTTCCGAGGAGCGAAGGGCCGGCTACCCGGTGACACCGGCGCCCGTGCCGCCGAGATGGACGGGTTCCCGATCCACGAGATCGTCGGTGAGGTGATCGCCAGCAGGCACCCGGCACACCAGCACGGGCGACCGCGTCGTCGGCTGGGCGTCCGGTTTCGACGGCCTGATGGAATTAGTTGTCGCCGACGGCAACGGACTAGCGCCGTACGACCGCGGCGCTGAACCCGGCGCTCGCCGTCGGTCTGCAACCGCTGGCCTGCGTGCTCTACGCGCTCGAACAGCTACCCGATCTGCGCGGCACGTCACGTCGCGGTGATCGGCCAGGGTTCGATCGGGCTGTTGTTCTCGTATGTGGCCAAGGCCGCGGGCGCCGCGCATGTCACCGGTGTCGACCCGGTCGAGCGCGACGACAGTCGGCCCGATGTTCGGCGTCGACACCGTCGTGCGCGCCACCAGCGACCGCTGGGTGAGCTCACCTGAAGCCGGACGACAAGCCCGACATCGTCATCGAAGCGGTCGGTCATCAGGTCGCGACCCTGAACCACGCCATCGATGCGGCGGCATTCGGTGGCACGGTGTTCTACTTCGGTGTGGCCGACGACGACAGCTATCCGATCAGCATGCGCACCATGCTGCGCAACAACCTCACGCTGAAATCCGGTGTGACACTGGACCGCCGGCGGGTGCTCGAAGCCGCCGACGTGTTCGCCCGCGAGCATCCCGACCTGCTGCGCACCTACGTCACCCACACCTTCGGCGTCGACGACGTGCAGGACGCGTTCGAACTCGCCTGCCTGCCGTCCCCCGGGCGGGTCAAGATCTCGATCGTCGAATGACGCAAGCAGACTGCAGCACGCGCTGGCCGCCAAAGATCGGATATTCGGGGGTGGGTGGATCAGGGCCCACCATCATCGGCCCCGAGGAGTTCGCCACGGCCGGCTACGACTACGTCGGATTCGACATCCAGCACGGCTATCTCGACGACGCCGACGTCGCGCTGATGCTGCGCCGCATCGAGCACGTTCCGATCGCCACCGCGGTCCGACTGTCGTCCGCCGATCCCGCCCCGATCGGCCGCGTGCTCGACGCAGGCGCCGACGCGATCATCGTCGCGATGGTCGAGTCGCCGGAACAGGCGGCCGCCGCGGTGGCCGCGACCCGCTACGCCCCGGCGGGGGTGCGCAGCTTCGGGCCGCTACGAGCCAGTCTCGGTCTCGATCCGGCCGCTCATGAAGCGAGGACAAGCGTGTTCGCGATGATCGAGACCGCGCAGGGGCTTTCGGCGCTCGACGAGATCTGCGCCGTCCCCGGATTGACCGGTATCTACGTCGGGCCTGCCGACCTGGCGATCTCGCTGGGGCACAGCCCCTCCGAAGCGTGGACCCATCCGGACATCCGCGATGCGATGACACGCATTCGGGCCACCGTCTCCGCCGCCGGTTTGGTTGCAGGCATCCACGCGGGAGCGGGCAAGCCCGGAAAGGCAATGGCCGAATTGGGCTTTCGGATGATCACGCTGACGTCGGAGTCGCAGGCACTGCGGCGCGGCGCGGCAGCGCATCTCGAGGAGGCGCAGTGACGAACCGGGTGGCGCTCGTGACCGGCGCCGCCCGCGGACAGGGTGCGGCGATTGTCGCGCGGCTGCGGGATGACGGATTTCACGTTGCCGCCTGCGATCTGCTGGCCGACGAGTTGACCGCTTCCGTCGAGGCACTCGACGACTCCGCCGTGACGGCGATTCCGTTGGACGTGACGTCGGCCGACCAGTGGGACGCCGCGGTCGAGGCGGCAGTGGACCGGTTCGGCGGCTTGACGACGCTGGTCAACAATGCCGGTGTGCTGCACCGTGCTTCGCTTGCCGACGAGACACCGGCTGGCTTCGAACAGAGCTGGCGGGTCAACTGCCTTGGCCCGTTCCTAGGCATCCGGGCAGTGCTCGATCACCTCCGTGAGGCCGACGGGGCGGCCATCGTCAACACGTGCAGCACCGGTGCGATCCGGCCATTCCCCAACCACGCCGCGTACGGCTCATCCAAGTGGGCGCTGAGAGGGCTCACCCAGGTCGCCGCCGCGGAACTCGCATCGCGGGGAATCAGGGTGAACGCCGTGTTCCCCGGGCCCGTCGAAACACCCATGCTCGACCCGGCAACGCAGGCGCGACTCGCGCAGAGAGCCGTACTCGGCCGGCTCGGCAAGCCAACTGAGATCGCCGACGCGGTGGCATTCCTGGTTTCCGAACACGCGTCGTTCATCACCGGTTCGGAACTCGTCGTCGACGGCGGACAAGCCCTGCAGATTGGATGACCTTATGGCCAAGAGTCTTTCGGTGGGAATCATCGGCGCCGGCCCCGGCGGGCTGGCGCTGGGAATCTTTCTGCGACAAGGCCGGCTTTCGCGACTTCACCATCTTCGACCGAGAAGACGGGGTCGGCGGAACGTGGCGGATCAACACCTATCCGGGGCTGGCCTGTGACGTCAAGTCGCATCTGTACTCGTACTCGTTCGACCTGAACGCGAACTGGTCGCGACTGTGGTCGGGGCAGCCCGAAATCCTGGAGTACTTCGAACGCTGCGCACGAGCGCTACCGCCTTGGCCCGAATCTGAAGCTGAACACCGAGGTCGTCTCTTCCCGGTGGGACGCCGACACCAGTAAGTGGCAGCTGACGACGAACAACGGGGAGCAGTACGCCTTCGACATCGTGGTGTCGGCAGTGGGCCTCTTCACCCAACCGGTGCTTCCCGATCTCGTCGAGGAAGAGCCGTTCACCGGGACACTGATGCACACTGCACGCTGGGACCACTCCGTCGACCTACACGACGCGCGGGTGGCGGTCCTGGGCACGGGATCGACTGCATCGCAACTGGTTCCCGAGGTGGCCAAGGTGGCCAAGAAGGTCTACTCGGTGCAGCGCTCACCGACGTGGATCCTGCCCAAGCCGGACCGGGCCTACACCGAGCGGGAGAAGTGGCTGTTCGCGCACATCCCGTTCGCCAAGAAGATCTACCGAACCAGGCTGTGGCTGCGCAGCGAATCGAACATCGCGGTGATCGAGAACGGCAGCGACAAGACCCAGGAGTTCAAGGGGATCGCGCTGCGCGGTCTCGAGTCGGCAGTGGCCGATGAGGAGCTGCGGCGCAAGCTGACTCCCGATCACCCGTTGGGCTGCAAGCGACTGGTGTTCGCCACGGACTATCTTCAGACGCTGGCGCAACCGCACGTCGAGGTGGTGTCGAGTCCCGCACGATATCTGCGGTCCAGGTCCCTGGTGACCGAGGACGGCTCCGAGCTCGACGTGGATGTCGTGTTGTGCGCCACGGGTTATGCCGCCGCCGACTATCTGGGCCAGATCGATGTCGTCGGCGAGGGCGGCACATCGCTGCGGGACAAATGGAGTGACGGCGCGTACGCGTACCTGGGCATGGCCGTGCCCGGTGTGCCGAACTTCTTCATGCTGTACGGCCCCAACACCAACGTCGGCTCCAACAGCGTCATCTTCATGCTGGAGGCGCAGGCCAACTACATCGTGCGCGCCCTGAAGTACATGCGGCGCAGGCGCAAGACGTACATCGCGGTTCGGCCGCAGGCCATGGCGGACTTCGTCGCCAAGATCGACCAGTGGATGGAAGGCACCGTGTGGCTGACGCGGTGCAGCAACTACTTCCGCGCCGCCAACGGCCGCGTGGTGACCCAATGGCCACGCAGCGCCCGAGCGTTCTGGGAGATGACCCGGCGCTTCAAGGCTTCTGACTACCTATTTGATCCGCCGTCGCGGCAACCAGCCGTCGAGGCGGAGTCGCGCTCGACGGCCAACCGGTGACGGTCGTGGATGTCGTCGACCGGCTCGACCCCGCGCTGCACCATCTCGCGACGGCGCGCACCGTCTTGTCCGCCGACGTGCTCGAAACGGTGCGTGAGTCGCTCAACGAGCGCCGCCGCGACACAACACAAGCGCTCGACACCGCCGGCGTCACCATCGAGGAAACCCGGGCGGGCGCCGTCCCAGTGCGCATTTACCGCGGCGGGCCCGTCACCCGTCGCCAGCGGTGATCTACTGCCACTCAGGAGCTTTCGTCCTGGGCAACCTGGACACCGACCATCGTCAGTGCGTGGAGTTCGCACGCCGGGGTCAATGCACCGTCATCTCCGTCGACTACCGGCTGGCGCCGGAACATCCGTTCCCCGCGGCACTCGACGACGCGATGGCCGTCCTCGAGTGGGCGGCCGGCAACGGGACCGAAATCCAGATCGACACGCGCCGACTGGCGGTGGCGGGCAGTAGCGCGGGTGCCGGGTTGGCGGCGCGGCTCGCGCAGCGCGCAGCCGAGGGGTCCGCGCCGTCGGTCGTGTTCCAGATGCTGCACCAGCCGGTGCTCGACGACCGGCCCACGCCGTCGAAGGAGGAGTTCGACGCAACCCCGGGATTCGACGGACCCGCGGTGACAATGATGTGGCAACACTACCTGGCAGGGGAGCCCGCGTCCGCTGACGAAGTGCCCGCCCGCGCCGCCGAATTAACCGGTGTGGCAAGCACACTGATCACCTGCTCGGAGCTGGATCCGCTGCGCGACGAAGCGGTGGACTACGCATTGCGGCTCATGTGGGCAGGCGTCTCCACCGAGCTGCACGTGTTCCCTGGCACCTGCCACGGATTCGATTCGCTGGTACCGGAGTGGAATACGAGTCAGCAGCTGTTCGAAATGCAAGGAACGGCGCTACAGCGTGCGCTACACGAAGGTAGGAGTCAAAAATGAGCGACGACGACGTCGAACAAGCAGAACGACCGGAGCCTCCCGACATCGAGTTCTACGACCCGGAGTTCACCGAAAAGGTGGCCGGGGTTCTTCGGCCGATACTCAGGCGGTACTTCCGCACTGAAGTTCGCGGCCTGCAACACGTCCCGCCCAGCGGAGGCGCGCTGCTGGTGTCGAATCACTCCGGCGGCCAGTTCGCGTTCGACATCCCGATCATCGCGGTCGAGTTCTATGAGAAGTGGGGCTATGACCGACCGATTCACACGCTGAGCCACGACATGATCTTCGTCCCCCCGGTCAAGCAATGGTTGCTGAAGCTGGGCTTCATCCGCGCCAATCCCGAAAATGCCGCCGAAGCGCTGCGCGCCGATCACCTCGTGACGGTCTTTCCCGGCGGCGACTACGACGCGATGCGGCCGACACTGTCGCAGAACAAGATCGACTTCGCCGGCCGGAAGGGATATGTGAGGACGGCCATCGCCGCTGGCGTGCCGATCGTGCCCGTGGTGTCGATCGGCGGCCAAGAGAACCAGCTGTACCTGACGCGAGGGACAGCGATAGCCAAGGCTCTCGGACCCATCGCGCGCCTAGCTCGCACGAAGATCGCCCCCCTTGCGGTTGGGTTTCCGTTCGGCTTCAGCCTCTTCGCCACCTTCCCGCCGAACCTTCCGCTGCCCACCAAGATCGTCACCGAGGTCCTCGAGCCGATCGACCTAGTCGCCGAGTTCGGCAAGAAGCCCGATGTCGACAGGGTCGACGAACACGTGCGCACAGTGATGCAAGAGGCACTGGACAAGTTGGCGCGCGAACGCCGATTCCCGATCCTGGGCTGACGATGGCCATCGAATGATCAGACGACATAGCCTTCGACCGGCTGCGGCCAGCCTTGTGACTTTACAGATCAATCGAGAAGTGTCACGCTCAGTGGGTGCCACTGCAGAATATCGGCGCGAGCGCCGAAGGCGGATAGATGGATTTCTCGCGAGTAGAACTGTCCGCTGAAGACCGTGCCTTCCGGGATGAGCTACGGGCGTTCCTGAAGGACATCGTGACCGACGACGTCATCCAGCACGACCGGGAGACCGGCGAGAACTTCCACGAGGGCCTGCATCTGGCGCTGGGCGAGCTCGGCTATCTGGCCAAGGACTTCAAGGACGAATCCGACGGCGGCTTCAGCGCGGGTGCAGCGCACGCATCTGGGACCTCGAGATCGGCCGCGCGCACGCGCCGTGGTTCCACTGGGGCCGACCACCATGATGGTCGCGAGGGCCTGGTCAAGTTCGCCGACCCGACCTCTTGGAGAGATGCTGGCGCGGACGCTGTCCGGGCACACCCGGCTATGTCTGGGCTACACCGAGCCCGAAGGCGGCTCGGACGTGGCGACGTGCAAGACGCGGCGGTGCGCGACGGCGACGGATCACTGGATCATCAACGGCTCCAAGATGTTCACCTCGAACGCCCACAACGCCCAGTACGTCTTCCTGATCACCAACACCGACCCCGAGACGCCCAAACACAAGAACCTGACGATGTTCCTGGTTCCGTTGGACACGCCCGGCGTCGAGGTCCAGGCATCCGCACGGTCGACGGTGACCGCACCAACATCACCTACTACAGCGATGTTCGCGTCGACGACAAGTACCGCATCGGTGAGGTCAACGGCGGCTGGACCGTGCTGCGCGAGGCGCTCAACTCCGAGCACGGCACCGTCGAACGCGACGCCGACGGGACTGCAGAAGCTCGCCACGATGACCGAGCACATCCTGCTGATGGCCGAGGCGGTCGACAGGGTCGCTGCCGCTGACGGGCGACGACGACTCGGTCGAATACCGGCTGGGACGCGGCATCGCCCGCCTGGAGGCGGCGATGAGCGCCCCGGCGATGTCCGGCCGTGTTGCGAATCGCGCAGACGATGCGCGACATCGCGCCGGACCTGATGGACATCCTCGGTGACCGCCTCGAGCCTGCCCGTCGAGCACAAGGGCGCTGCCGACGACGGCGGAGCCGAGTACATCTTCCGACTGGCGTCGCCCGACCGGCATCTACGGTGGCACGCTGGAGATCTTCCGCAACATGATCGCCCAGCAGATCGCTCGGCCTCGGTCGCCCGAACTACTCGCCGCCGGTGAAGGCGCAATCCTAGAGCCGCGCGATCACCTGTGACGCGAACAGCTCCAGAGTTTCGTCTGAGCCGCGGTCGTGCGTGAACAGCACGATCTGGCCGAAGCCGAGCTCCTGCAGCTCGTGCAGCCGATCGACGATCGCCGGTGGAGTGCCGATCAACCCGCCCTCGTGCAGGCCGAAAGCCGGTATACCGAAGCGCTTCTCGGCGAACTCGCGAACCTTCGGCAGCGCGTCGTCATCCGGTGCGAGAGCCATCACAGCCTCGATCGAGAGCACGATGGTGTCCGGGTCTCGTCCGATGTCCGCACAGAGCGACCGCAACACCGCGGTCTTGTGCTCGAGCTCTCCCAGTGCGTATGTCGGAATGGTCGCCCTCGCCAGCGGCTTCACGTTCGCGCTCCTGATCGTGGGCATGCGGCTCGCACGCGAGGAAGGACCGGTCGCGCTGGCCCTCGGGAACCTGGTCGCGGCTGCGATCACGCTGCCGTTCTGGGGCCTCGGCCCGACGCCCCGCGCCTCTGACCTGGGCCTGCTCGCGTATCTGGGCGTCTTCCAGCTGGGCCTGGCATACGTCTGCTTCGGGCGCGGCGTCGCCCACGTGGGAGCGCTGGAGACGTCGCTGCTGGTGTTGCTCGAGCCGGTGCTGAACCCGATCTGGACGTTTCTCGTGGCGGGCGAGCGGCCGGGGCCGTGGGCCCTGGCCGGTGGCGCGGTGGTGCTGATCGCGACCGTCTGGCGCACGCTCGCCTCCGCGGTCGCGGCGCTGGGCTCGAGGCCAGACCGCTCAGACTCCACGGCTGCTCAAGCCGGCCGGCTGAACTAGACTTGACCCGGCCGTGCCGGTGGGTCTTCGTTCAGGAGGCCAGGGGTTCCGCCATGAAGTCCTGTCACCGCTGCGGACGCGAGCTCTCGCTGCTCGCCAAGATCCAACGAACCGACGGTTGTCCCTACTGCCACTCCGATCTCAAGTGCTGCCTCAATTGCCGGCTCCATGACCCCGGGGCGAACAACCAGTGCCTCGAACCACAGGCGGAGTGGGTGACGGACAAGGACAAGGCGAACTTCTGCGAGTTCTTCGAGTTCCGTGAGACGTCGCCCCTGACGCAGCCGGGGATGCAGGGCGCGCAGTCCGAGGTGACGCGGTCCCGCGCGGCCTTCGAGGCCCTCTTCGGCAAGAAGAAGTAGCAGCGAGGGCTCGGGATCCGGAGGGAGGCGCCCGAGTTGACGGGACCTGCCAGCGAACGATGGCGAGCCGGCGATGGCGAAGAGGCACGCCTGACGCCCGGTCGGCCCGGCCTGGCCGAGATCTGGAGCCGCGGCTTCCTGCCGCTTCGGCCGCGCGGCGAGACGCGCCATCATGCCCGCCCCGGGTTTCCCGGAACGGCCGTCATGCTGGGAGAGACGACCTACGAGGTGCTCTCGGAGGTGGAGCTCGCGGCCGGCCCGGTCGTCTATCGCCTGCGGGCCTGGCCGGAGGGAGAGGTCGTGCGGGACCGCGTGCTCTACGGAGCGGCGTTCGTCGGCCGCGTGCTGGCCGAGCGTGAGCGAGAGCGCTGGCGCCAGAAGGCACGACCGTTCCGTTGGCTGCTCTACCCTTTGGTCGGCCTGCTGCCGGAGGAAGAGCAGGAGCGTGCCTGCGATCGTCTCGGCCTGTACGCACCCACGGCCACGCTCATCTCCGGGCTCGCCGAAGGGTTGTGTGTCCTGTCTGCGTTGGCGCTCCTCATCCGCTCGAACGAGCCTGCCACGGCCATCTTGCTGGTCGCCTCGCTGCCTGGGCTGGTGCTCCTGGTCCTGCCCGGCCTGGGCCGGGCCTTCGCCGCGGCCTTCCTGGGCGAGACCGGCGGTTCGGCACCCGTGACGTTCGTCTACGGCCTACTGCGCCAGCTCGGCGCTCTGCGCGAGCGCCTCGACGCGGGATTCGTACCCCTGACCCGCAGGGATTTCTGGGAACGCCTGGCTCGACCGGACGTCGTGGAGGAGACGAGCCCAGGGATGCCTCGTCTACCACGGTCTCCTCGCGCACCTCAGCTGGACGGGATCTCACCGGCTGCAAGCGGGTGACGACTACTGGAGCGTCGCCCCGTCGCCGCCGGCGCTCGACAGGGGACGGCTCACCTTCGCGTACCGGTTGGAGCCGTTGAGCGAGGCGGGGCCCACGCAGCCAGCGCCCGAGCGCCCCTCGCCCCTGGCCTACGCCGACGAGGTGCTGGGAGGCGTGCGGATCGAGTGGGATGCTTTCAACCGAGGCTTCTCCTGGTTGACGAGCCTGCTCGGTGTCGAGATCCAGGCGCGCGCGTTCGGCCATCTTGGCGGCCCCGCAGCCGCGCGCCGCGCAACGCATGTCTCTGCCTTCGCGAGCGCGTTGGCCGGGCTCTATGGGCTCAGCTTTCTGCCGGGTGGCCCGGCCGCCGACCCGCTGGCACCAGGCGTCGTGATCGTGTCGCTGGCGCTGCTCGGTGACGCGCTCCGGCGTCTGATCGCGACGCGGGCCGGCCGCTACGCCCCGAGCTTCTTCCGCTGCCTGTTGCCGTCGGGGATCCTGCGCCCGGAGCGCGCGGCGTTTCGAGCCCACCAGCAGGCCGAGCGGGCGACGTTGCGCCAGATCTCCCGATCGGCCTAGATCCCGGCCGCAGGTGCCGCCGGGAGGCTGGAGGCCGCGACGACACGGTTGCGACCCGACTCCTTGGCGGCATACAGGCTGCGGTCGGCCGCGGCGAGCAGCGCCTCCGGCTCTCTGCCGTCGGCCGGCCACATCGCGACGCCGAAGCTGGCCCGCAGGTCGATCCGGGCGCCGTCGTGCACGAAACGATGCTTCTCGACGCGCCACGCGCAGCCGCTCGGCCGCGTGCACCGCGCGCTCCTCGTCGGCGCCCGGCAGGATCACGACGAACTCCTCGCCGCCGTAGCGCGCGGCCTGGTCACCCTGGCGCAGGTGCGGCGGCCGCAGCAGCCGCGCGATCGCGCGCAGCGCGGCGTCGCCCGCCTGATGGCCGTAGGTATCGTTGAGCTTCTTGAAGTGATCGATGTCGAGCAGCACCAGGCCGAGGCCGCCCGCCGTCGCGGCGATCCTCGCTGGCGATCGAAGCCGTGAGACGGTTGTTGAACTCCCGCCGGTTGTAGAGACCGGTGAGGCCGTCGAGGATGGCGAGCTGCCGCTGCTGCTCGAGCGCCCGGATCAGCGAAAGCGTCGCCGCGGCCTGGTTGGCCAGGAAGCCCAGCACGCGGCGTGAGGACGCGTCGAAGGTGCCCCGCGGGCCGGTCAGGACCAGGGCGCCGAGCGTACGGTCCTCCGGCGCGCAGCGGCAGGCGCCAGCAGCGACTCGGCGCGGGAGGCGCCTTCGTCGAGCACGAGGATCGGCATGCGCGTGTCGTGTCCCGCGACGTCGTCCAGCAGATAGGCCTCCTCGGCGCTGCGCAGGACCCAGGCCGCCCAGGTCCGCTCGTCGAGGCCGACGGTGCGGCTCAGGTACTCGCTGGGCCAGCCGAAGCCGGCCTCGATCACGTAGCGCGTCAGGTGGTCGTCGCTCATCACGACCGCGGCCCCCTGGAGCCCGACGATGTGCCGCGCGGAGCGGAGCAGCTGCTCGCGCACGTCCTCCTCGCGCGACAAGGTCGCCAGCCTCTGCGAGACGGTGTAGAGGGCCTTGAACTCGGCGCCGAGCTCCTCGCGGTCGAACGAGGCCCGCACCCGCTGGTTCGCCTCGCCCGCGAGCGAGGCGAATCCCGCGAGCAGCCCCGGCTCCTTGCCCGTGAAGGCCTGGATCTCGAGCTTGTCCGCGACCAGCGCCGCGACGGTCACACCGCTGGCCTCGACCGGCACCGCCATCAGCGAGCCGATCTTCACCTGCCCCCGGTACCAGGGCAGCTCCCAGAGCAGGCGCTTGAAGTCCGTCGCGTAAAAGGGTTGCCCGCGCTCGATCAGGAACGAGAAGGGATCCGAGCCGAGCGGCACCGTGCAATCGGGCACGAGCGATGCGGGCCCGCGCGCTGCTCGCAGCAGCGCACGCTCGGCGAGCCGGTCGAGATCGAAGTAGAGCACCGCGTGGGCATCGAGCGCCTGCTGCGCCACCTGCAACAGCTGCCCTAACGTCTCGTCCAGCTCGCTCACCCGGTCCAGCTGGCGCGCCCGGCGGGCGTCTCCCGTGACCTGGCTGAGAGCGTCGGCCGGCCCGGCCAGCGCTGGGCCGCGCCCGGGCTCGTCCTCCAGGTGGTCGATCCCGTGCTTCAGGCGCGCGAGCTGCGCGAGCGTCGTGGACAGCCGCTGCTTCTCTCCGACCAGCGCGCGGTTCAGGGCCAGCACCAGCGCCACGTAGCCGACCGCCGCGACGAGCGCCGAACGGTAGTCGGGCGACTGCGCCCAGCCCGCATCCGCGGCGCCGAGCAGGCTCGCCTGGACCGCGAAGCCGAGCGCGACGGTCAGGCCCTCCGCGACGGCCTGCGAGGCGATGAGCAGCGTCATCAGCGGCCAGATCGGCAATCCCCGCCGGCGCGACGAGCTGGCCTAGGGCGTCGACCGAGAGCACCAGGAACGCCTGCAGCGCCATCGCCTCGGGCCGCTTGCTCCCGCGTAGCAGCGCCAGCAGCGCCGAGCCGATCACCCCGACGCTCAGCAACAGGGCGTAGCTGCCTGCTAACCAACCGGGGCCCCGTCCCGAGAGCGGGCGGACGAGGCCGAGCAACGTCAGGACCGCGGCCGCCGCGAGAAACCCCTGCCCCACGCGCCAGCGAACGCGAATGTCGAGCACGGGGTCGGCGGGCGGTCGAGGTTCGGCCATGCAGGAGCGGCGCGGCTCCGCGGGAGATGATATCAAGAGAGCCGAACATGGATCCGACGAATGCCGGCGGCCGTCGTGAGGTCGGTCCCCATCCAGCTGTTGGCGCTGGGTGTGAACGGCATCGTGGGCGTCGGCATCTTCTTCGTCCCAGCGGTCGCCGCCGCTCACGCCCCCGGCCTGGGCACCGTGATCGTCTTTCTCGCGACCGGGCTCGCGCTGGTGCCCGCGGCCCTGGCGCTCGCGACCCTGGGCCGCCGCTTCGACGAGGATGGCGGCCCGGTCGTCTTCGCGCGAGCCGCCTTCGGGCCACGCGTCTCCTTTCTCGTGGGCTGGGTCGCCTATGTCGCGGCCTTCTTCTCGACCTCGGCCGTGACCGTGGGGCTCGTCAACGCGTCCGCGCCCGCGCTCGGTGTGAGCGGTCCGCGCGGGCGACACCTGGCTGCCGCCGCTGCTCGCGCTCGTGCTTGGCTTGGTCGTCGCTTCGGGGGTGCGCCTCTCGGCGCGCGTGTGGACGACGCTCACCGTCCTCAAGCTGCTGCCGCTCCTGCTCCTGCTCGTGGCCTTCGTGGTCTCCGGCCGCTCAGTGCCTGCGTCGGGAGCCGCGCCCTCCGCGGGCTGGCTGTCCGCGGGCCTTGCGGTGATGTTCTCGCTCCAGGGCTTCGAGGTCGTGCCGGTGATCGCGGGGCAGGTCCGCTCGTCTGCGAGAGCCGTGCCCTTCGCGACCGTCGGGGCGCTGCTGCTCGCGATCGTCCTCTATTGCGGCCTCGCGCTCGCCTGCGTCAGCGCGTTGCCGACGTTGGCGACGTCCGCCGCCCCGCTCGCCGATGCGGCCGGGGTCCTGGGTGGCCGGACGCTCGAGCGGATCGTGGTGGCCGGCACCAGCGTGTCCGCGCTGGGCATCGCCTTCGGCATGATGGTGACGACGCCGCGGTATCTCTCGTCCCTGGCGGCGGGCGAGCACCGCTTGCTCGGTCTCGACCGGGTCTCGGACCGGGGCGTCCCGCTGCGCGCCCTGGCCGTGACGACGGCGCTGGTGGCCGCCATCGTCGGGCTCGGCGACCTGGGTGAGCTGTTCGCGCTCTCGAGCATCGCGGTGCTGATGGTGTTCGGGGTCAGCGCCGCGTCACTTCACGTGCTCGCCCGCCGCCGGCAGCGCGGGCTCGGCCTCGCGACGCATGGTCCGTTGTCCCCACGCTCGCCGTGGCGCTGGCGCTCGTCGTCTTCGGCGCGACCGCGCGCGAGGCGCTGGTGTCACTCGTCACCGTGCTGGTGGGTCTCGCGCTGCTGCGCCTGGCGAGGCCGCGGGGAAAGGCCGGCACCGCCGCAACGTCGCTCGTGTGACGCTTCGCGGGCGGCGGACGATCGGCGACAGGGCCGGGGCTATACTCCGCGGATGCTCGACTTCCGGACGATCATCGAGCCGTTTCGCATCAAGTCCGTCGAGTCGGTGAAGTTCACGCGCCGCGAGGACCGCGAGATGGCCCTCGTCGAGGCGGGCTACAACGTCTTCCGCCTGCACGCCGAGGACGTGCTGATCGACCTCCTGACCGACTCCGGCACCGGCGCCATGTCCGCGGCGCAGTGGGGCGCCCTGATGCAGGGCGACGAGTCCTACGCCGGCAGCCGGTCGTTCTACCGCTTCCGCGACGTGGTGCAGGACCTGACGGGCTACCGCCACGTGATCCCGACCCACCAGGGCCGCGCGGCCGAGCGGATCCTGTTCCACACCGTGCTCTCCCCCGGCGACGTGGTTCCGAGCAACAACCACTTCGACACCACGCGCGCGAACATCGAGGTCGAGCAGGCCGAGGCGCGTGACCTGGTGATCCCGGAGGGCCGGGTGCCCTCGCTCGTCCACCCCTTCAAGGGGAACCTGGACCTCGCGGCGCTGGAGCGGACGCTCGAGCAGGACGGGGCGCGGGTGCCGCTGGTGATGGTGACGATCACCAACAACACGGGCGGCGGTCAGCCGGTCTCGCTCGAGAACCTGCGCGGCGTGAGGCGCGCTGTGCGACCGCTACCGACAAGCCCCTCTTCCTCGACGCCTGCCGCTTCGCCGAGAACGCCTGGTTCATCAAGATCGCGCGAGGCCGGCCAGTGCGGGCGGACGCCGAAGGAGATCGCACAAGAGGTCTTCTCGCTGCGCCGACGGCTGCACGATGTCGGCCAAGAAGGACGGCTTGGCCAACATCGGTGGTTTCCTCGCGCTCAACGACGACGCCTGGGCCGAGCGCTGCCGCAACCTGCTGATCCTGACGGAGGGCTTCCCGACCTACGGCGGCATGGCCGGCTACGACCTCGAGGCCGATCGCGCGCGGCCTCGAGGAGGTGGTCGAGGAGCCGTACCTGCGCTATCGGATCCGCTCGACCGAGTACCTGCACGAGCGGCTGGTCGCGGCGGGGGTGCCGGTGATCCGGCCCGCCGGCGGTCACGCCGTGTACCTGGACGCCCGGGCCCTGCTGCCCCAGATCCCGCCGCTCGAGTATCCCGGGATCGCCCTCGCGAACGCCCTCTACCTGGAAGCCGGCATTCGCGGCTCCGAGATCGGAACCGTCATGTTCGGCCTCCGGCCCGACGGCAGCGAGTTGCCGGCCGCGATGGATCTGGTGCGGCTCGCGATCCCGCGCCGTGTCTACACGCAATCGCACATCGACTACGTCGCCGAGGCGGTGATCGGCGTCGCGGGGTTGCGCGAGCGACTGCGCGGCTACCGGATCGCGAAGGCCCCGGCGATGTTGCGCCACTTCACCGCGGTGTTCGACCCGCTGCGCTAGCCTGCTGGTGGCACGTCCCTCGCCCCCGCCTCGACCTCGGCGCTTGGCTCGGGAGCGGCGAGCGAATAGCCTGTGGGGATGAGCGATCGGCCCCTGATCCTGGTTTCGAACGACGACGGGCACTCCTCCGAGGGGATTCGCGCGCTGGTCGGGGCGCTGGAGGACGTGGCGGAAATCGTCGTCGTGGCTCCGGAGGCGGAGCAGAGCGCGGCCGCGCACGCGATCTCGATCCACCGGCCGCTGCGGCTGCGGCAGATACGCGCGGGTTGGTACGCGGTCGACGGGCACGCCCACCGACTGCTCCTGGCTCGGGATCAACCACCTGCTGCGCGACAGGCGCCCGGCGCTGATGGTCTCGGGCATCAACCATGGCCCGAACCTGGCCGACGACGTCACCTACTCCGGCACCGTCGCCGCGGCGATGGAGGCCTCGATCATGGGCGTGCCGGCCATCGCCTTCAGCCTGGCGGGCCGGGGCAGCTTCGACTTCGGCCCCGCCGCGCGCTTCGCGCGCGCGCTGGTCGCGGCGGCGCTCGCGCGACCGCTGCCGCCGCGCCTGCTGCTGAACGTGAACGTGCCGGCCGGGCGTGGAGCCCGACGGCTACGTGGTCACCCGCCTCGGCAAGCACTCCTACGGCTCCGACGTGGTCGAGCAGACGGATCCCCGCGGCCGCAAGTACTACTGGATCGGCGGCAACGAGTACCAGCACGAGGACATTCCGGGCAGCGACTGCAACGCCGTGCTGCGCGAGCGCCGGGTCTCCGTGACGCCGCTTGATGCTGGATCTCACCGACGACGCGATGCTGAAGCAGCTCGCCGTCTGGGGCATCGACGGCTTCGTGCGCCACGACGCCTGAGTGGCGGGGCTACCGCTTGTAGCCGATCCTCTGGAGCAGCTCCTGCCGCCAGGCGACACCCGCGGCGTCCTCGACTCCCTTGGGGGACGAGCCGTCGATCACGCCCAGGATGCCGCGTCCCTGCTCGCTCCTGGCCACGATCACCTGCAGCGGGTTCGCCGTCGCGCAGTAGATCCGACACACCTCGGGACAGGCCTTCACCGCGTTCAGCACGTTGATCGGGAAGGCGTTCTTCAGGACGATCACGAAGCTGTGTCCTGCCCCGATCGCCTGGGCCGTGCGCACGGCGAGGGCCTTCAGCTCGTCGTCGCTGCCGTCGGCGCGTACGAGACAGGCGCCGGAAGACTCGCAGAACGCCAGGCCGAACTGGATCCCGGGCGCTGAGGCGACCATCGCCTCGTAGAGATCCTCGACCGTCTTGATGAAGTGGGACTGGCCCAGGATCAGGTTGACGTCGGGCGGCGTGTCGACGGCGACCAGCTCGAGATCCAGGCTCATGACGCTGCTCCTATCGTGAGGGACGAGAGTCTCGCCTCATCACGGCCACCTCTGCAACTCAGTGTTTCCCGTCGCTCGCGAGCATGCGGCGGGCCTCGGCACAGGCCTCGTCGAGCGTTGTGACGGCGCCGTCCAGCTGCCGCTCGTAGACCGCGCTCAGGATGCGCCCCAGCTCCGGGCCCGGCCGCAGGCCCAGCGCCAGCAGGTCCCGGCCCTTGAGGATCGGCGCCGGCGGCGCCGTGGCGACGTCGAGCTGCCGCACGCGCTCACGGAACCACTCCATCGCGACCGGCTCGAAGCGACCGGGCCGGCGGCCCAGGCAGTCCGCCTTCGCCACGCGATATAGCAGATCGGGCTCGCACTTGCGCGCGAGCCTGCGGATCGCGCCGTCCGTGACGCGTTCGCGGTCGTCGTAGAGCTGGCCGGGCTTGAGGTGCTGGGCGACGAGCGCCAGCGTCTGTGCGCGCACGTCGTAGCCGAGGAGCGTGTGGACGTTCCAGCGGTCGAGCAGGGCGCTCGTCGGGATGAATCCCGCTTCCTCGTGACCGCGCGAGCGAATCCGGCCGTCCTCGAAGCGCGTCGTCGAGGGCTTCCCGAGATCGTGGCACAGCGCCGTCAGCATGACCGCCAGCTGGCGCGGTCGATCCTCCGCCAGATCGGCTGCCAGCGCCGCCGCCTCGTCCACGACCTGCAGCGTGTGCCTCCACACGTCCCCCTCGGGGTGCCAGCCGGGATCCTGGGGCGTCGTCTCGAGCGGCAGCAGCTCGGGCGCGATCACCTCCAACATCCGCCACGCCTTGATCAGGCGGAGGCCGCGCGAGGGGTGCGCGGCCTTCCTGAGCAGCTTCTCGATCTCGCCGAACACGCGCTCGGCGGGCAGCTCGCCGAGCGGCATCGAGGCGCACAGCGCGGCCGTGCTCGGCTCCACCTGGAGCTCGAAGCGGGCGGCGAGCTGGACGGCGCGCAGGCCCCGGAGCGGGTCCTCGCCGAAGGTGCGCGAATCCACGGCGCGCAGGACACGCGCCTCCAGGTCGCTCCGGCCGTCCCAGGGGTCGACGAGCTCGCCGCTCGCGGGATCGTAGAGCATCGCGTTCACCGTGAAGTCGCGGCGACGCGCGGCCTCCTCGACGCTGAGCGAGGGGTCGCCCTCGACGGCGATCCCCCGGTGCCCGGGGCCGACCTTCGAGTCGCGCCGCGGCAGCGTCACGTCCAGCGCGCCCGAGACGCCTGGGACTCCGGACAGCTTGTACACGCGGAACGACCTGGCCCACGGCATCCACCTTGCCCGAGCGCGGAGAGCACGCGCTCCAGCCGGTCCGCCGGAAGGCCGAAGACCTCCAGGTCGTAGTCCGTGACCGGCAGGCCGAGCAGGGCGTCGCGCACCGCCCCGCCCACGACGTAGGGGCGTCCGCCGGCCGCCCGCAGGGCGGCCACCAGGTCGCGGAGCGCCGGGGGCAGATCGAGGACCATGGCCGCGAACAGCCTAGCACAGCGCGAACCCTCCACCCCTTGACAGCCGTACTACTAAAGCAGTACAGTCCGTACTGCTGTAGTAATACAGTCGTATCGGCTGCAGCGAGGTGAGCGATGAGCCCAGGCCCGCGACTGCGAATCGACCCGACGCTCCCGCACGCCGATCTGGAGCCAGATCGAGGACGGGATGCGCTACCTCGTGGCCTCGTCGGCGCCTGCGGCCCGGCGACGCGGTGCCGTCCGTGCGCGATCTGGCGCGCGAGCAGCGGATCAACCCGAACACGGTCGCGAAGGCCTACCAGCGGCTCGTCGAGGCGGGGGTCTTCGAGACGCGGCGCGGCGAGGGCACCTTCGTCGCCGCGCACCCGCCGGCGATGTCGGCCGCCGAACGAGAGCGCGCTGCTGCGCGAGGCCGCCACGCGCTTCACCTCGCTGGCCGCGACGCTCGGCGTCGGGCGGACGGAGGCCGTCGCCGCCGTGAACGCCTGCTGGCCGGACGGACGGACTCGTTCCGCGGAGGCAAGCGATGAGCACGGATCCTGAATGACCTCCGTGCACCCGCCCGATCGAGGCCGCGGGGCTCTCGGTGAGCTACGGCCGCACGCGCGTCGTGCGACGGATCTCGACCTCGTCGTCCCGCGCGGCTCGGTCTACGCGCTGCTCGGCCGAAACGGCGCGGGCAAGTCGTCGCTCCTCCGCGTCCTGCTCGGCGAACGGCCGCCCGCGGCGGGGCGCGTTCGGCTCCTGGGCGAGGATCCCTGGGCCCGCCGCGCCGCGCTCATGGAGCGCGTCGGCGTCGTGCCCGAGCAGCCGGACGCCCCGCCGGAGATGACGGCGGCCCAGCTCTCGGCTTCTGCTCACGGCTCCACGGCCGCTGGGACCATGCGGCTCGTCCTCGAGCGGCTCGCGCGCTTCGAGGTGCCGGCCGGACCGCCCGTTCGGCGAGCTGTCGAAGGGCCAGAAGGGCGCCGTCATGCTCGCGCTCGCCCTCGGCCACTCCCCGGAGCTGCTGCTGCTCGACGACCCCACGCTCGGCCTCGACGTGGTCGCGCGCGACGCCGTCTTCCGCGAGGTGATCGGCGAGCTGGCCGACCGCGGTACGACCGTCTTCGTCACCACGCCACGACCTGCGCGCGATCGAGGGCGTCGCCGATCGCGTGGCCATCCTCCACGACCGGCGGCTCGCCCTCGAGGGAGGCCTGGAGGCCGTCAAGGCCGAGTGGGGCCGATCGCTCGAGGAGATCTTCACCGCGGTGACGCTTCGCGGCGCCACACCGCCCGCGCAGCTTTCGGAGGTGCAGCCATGAGGAAGACACTGGCGGTGGCCGCGCGCGAGCTGCGCGAGCGCTGGCTGTTCTTCCCGGCGGGCCTCGTCCTCGGCTGCGTGCCCCTCGTGCTGCCCGCCTTCGGTGTCTCGCGTCAGGATTCTCCGGGCGTGGGCCTTCTGATCGCCCTGACGTTCGGCGGCGCCGCCGCCCTGATCGCGGGCGCCACGATGCTGGCGCGTGACGCAGCGACGCAGCGGCTCGGGCTTCCTGTTCTCACGACCGCTCCCATGGCCGGCGATCTGGGGCGGCAAGTGGGTGGCCGCCATGGTGCTCGGCGGCGTGACCGGGCTGCTGGCCGCCATCCCCTGGATGACCGTCTATCCGTCTCCGAAGGGCGGCTCGTGGCTCACGGCGATGCTCGACGTCCAAGGCACCGTCTTTGCGCTGTCGATCCTGGTCATCCTCGTCGGGATCGCCAACCTCGCCACCACGGCGTTCCTGTCGCGCTCGCCGTGGGTGATCGTCGACCTCGCGATGATCGTCGCCACCGTTTGGGGCGTGCGCCGCTACGTCCCGTTCCTGCTCTGCTGGGGCGAGCGCCTGGCGCGAGACGCTGCTGCTGGCCGCGCCCGCCCTGGTCCTGCTGCTGGCGAGCGCCGTGCAGGTCGCGCTCGGACGCACTGACCTGCGTCGCGCGCACCACGCGCTGTCGATCAGCTTCTGGGCCGGCGTCGTGCTGATGCTGCTGGGGGCGGCGGGGTACCTGCACTGGATCTTCGCCGCCGGCCCGGGCGACCTCCGCTCCAGCTTCGTCACGGGAAGCGACGCCAGCCGGCGCTGGATCGAGGTCGTCGGCTCCGCCGAGCGCAGCAAGTGCTTCGGACAAGACCTGCTCGTCGACACGCGCTCGGGCCGGTATCTCCCGCAGATGACGGCCTCGGTCCTCTTCGAGAGCTCCCGCTCGGCGCGGGGCCGGCAGCTCGTGTTCGCGGGGCGCGCGGAACTGGCTGCCCGCTGGGTCACAGGCGCGGATGGACGCTCCACTGCTCTCGCGCTCGTCGACCTTGGCGCTGATCACCCGCGCCTGTCTCAAGTGACCCTCGAAGGAACAGCGGCGCCGCGCTGGAGCACGCTGCTCCGGCTCTCGCCCTCCGGCGCGACGGCGCTGCTGGTGGGTGAGTCGGGCGCCGCGTCGCTCTTCGAAACGAGATCCGGCCGCGGGCTCGCCTCGACCACGGTGCCGGCGGGGTTCCTGGCCGTCGACGCGGTCTTCTCGAGCGAGACCGAGGCCCGAGTCTGGCTCGCCTCCAAACCTGTGCGGCGAGTGCTCGAGGTCGCGGTTGGCGGGCGAGCGCTCTGGAGCGATTTCGCGATGCCGGCCTCGTGGCCGGGCGCTGGACCAGCAGCCGCGTATGCCCTCACCCCGCTGCGGGGCGGCAGCAGAGTGCTCTCGTTCGACAACGGCGTGCGCCTGCGCGACGGGAAGACGGGAGCCCTGGTCGCCACCCTGGTCGAGGGCGGCAAGTCGTGGGGGATCGGCGCGCTCGCCGACGGGCGGATCACGGTCACGACCGCGCGTGAGGGCCGCGAGTGGCTCGCCGTCTTCGATCCCGATGGCGTACGTCTGCGCGAGGTCGACCTCGGCCCGGCGGGGCCCACGACGAACAGCGCGGAGGTTGCGCCCGGGCGCGTCGCCGTCGGGATCGGGCGGCGCAGCGAACCGGGGCAGACGGTCGTCGTCGACGTCGATGCGGGCGAATCGTCGACCGATTCGACGGGCTGCGGCCGGCGGCCGGTTGGGTGAGCCACGGTGACGAGCCACCCGTTTCAGGGCGAGCGACGGCGTTGCTCTGCTCCGTGGAGCTGGTGGGCGGCTTGATCGCGTGGACCTGACGAGCGGCGAGAGACGCATCGTGGCGGGCCCGGGGGCTGCGAAGGGCGAGAGGCATCGACCCTCGCTGAGGCGAGGCGGGAAATCGAAGGGAGCATGAACATGCTGAACGCCTTCTTGCTGTTGACGCGCTCCTGGCCCCGTCCCAGGCGCCCCCGGCCTCCGGCGGATCGTCGTACACGCCGGAGCAGCTGGCCGTGGGCACGATCCGCTCGATCATCTCCGCCCAAGCCGTGTACAAGCAGACGCACCCCGAAGCGGGCTATGCCTGTGACATCGCGACGCTCGTGAAGGCGGACCTGCTCGCCGACGTGCTCGCCACGGCAGGGCCTTCAACGGCTACGTGTTCAAGGTCTGGTGCGACGCGGTCAGGGCACTGCCTCAGGCCCGCTTCACGCGCCTTCGCGGTGCCCGCCCGGAAGGAGCCGGGCGCCAGCCTCACCGTCTGCACCGACGAGACGAACGTCCCTCGCACCGTCGACGGCGACGTGGCCGCGTGCTTCCGGAAGGGCGTGGCGCCGAAGTAGCAGCCTGCACGCACCTGATCGCCGCCGTGGACCTGGGGCTCAGGCCTCCCCGCGCTCGAGCGTCTGGATCATCACGTCGAAGGCCCGGGAGCTGGCCTCGGCCAGCAGGGAGACGAGCGGCTCGGTGTCGAGGCGGAAGGCCGCGCTCAGGCACGCGCGGAGATACGCGACCGTCCGCGCCGGCCAGGATCGGCGGTCGCAGGCCGCCGCCGACCATGAGCTGCGAGGCCGCCAGGCGAGCGACGCGTCCGTTGCCGTCTTCGAACGGCAGGATCTCGACGATCCGCGCGTAGGCGAGCCCGGCCGCCTGCTCCGGCTTCAGGTCCCGGACTCCCGCGCTGCCGAGCCACTCCTCGAGCGTCTGCAGGCGCTCCTCGATCAGCTCAGGGGGCGCGGTCGCGGCGTCCTCACGCTCGCGCTCGGTCCGCCGAAAGCCGACGTCTCCGGCGAGCGCGTGGTGCCAGGCGCGGATGGCCGCCACCGTGACGAGCGCGTCGTTCGGCACGGCAGCGTGCGCGCGCCGAAGGGCCTGGACTTCCTCCGGGCCGTTGCCTGAGAGACGCGAGGCGCGGACCTCCTCCCAGGAAGAGCGGACGCCTGCCAGCTCGAGGCTGCCGAGGAGCTGGGCGTCAGCGACCACGCCGGCCAGCTCTGGATCGGCGGGCTCACGCCCCTGCGCCGCCAGCAGCTCCGCCAGGCGTTTCTCCTTGGCGCCCGTCGGCCGGCCGGATCCGCATCGCTCGATTGTAGTGAGAGAATGCTGGGAGTATCAGGACTGGAGGGGCCTCGTGCCCGCTCGTCTTGCCGCCGCTCTCGCCGCAGCCGTCCTCCTGCTGCCCGCGCTCGCGGGCGGCGGACGAGGGCGCCAAGAAGCCCAAGAAGCCGTTCCTCGATCTGCGCGCCTCGCCGCGCTACGCCTTCTCGCCCGTGGAGGTGATGTTCACGGCCGAGCTCAAGGGCGGCGACGACGTGGAGGAGATGTACTGCCCCGAGGTCGAGTGGGAGTGGGGTGACGGCGGAAAGAGCGTGCAGGAGAGCGACTGCGAGCCGTGGGCGGCCAGCTCCAAGATCGATCGCCGCTTCACGGCCCACCACTGCGTACCCTCGGGCCGGCCTTTACCCGGTCCGAAGTCCGGCTGCGCAAGTCCGGCAAGGTCATCGCCGCGCAGACGCCCAGGTCACGGTGCGCGCCGGCGTCGGAGACCCGAACCAGGACCCCGCGGGCCGTAGCCTTCGAGCGCGGCCAGGCCGCGTCGCTAGCCGCCGGCGGACATGCTGTCGAGGAATTCCTTGTTGCCCTTGCGTCTTCGACAGGCGCTCGAGCAGCAGCTCCATCGCCTCGACCGGCGACAGCGCCGAGAGCACCTTGCGCAGGATCCAGGCGCGGTTGAGCTCTTCCTTGGGCACGAGCAGCTCCTCCTTGCGCGTGCCGGAGCGGTTCAGGTCGAGCGAGGGGAAGATGCGCTTGTCGGTCAGCTTGCGGTCGAGCACGATCTCGGCGTTGCCGGTGCCCTTGAACTCCTCGAAGATGACCTCGTCCATGCGCGAGCCGGTCTCGACGAGCGCCGTCGCCACGATCGTGAGGCTGCCGCCCTCTTCGACGTTGCGCGCCGCGCCGAAGAAGCGCTTCGGCCGCTGCAGGGCGTTCGAGTCGACGCCGCCCGAGAGCACCTTGCCCGAGGGCGGCACGATCGTGTTGTAGGCCCGCGCCAGGCGGGTGATCGAGTCGAGCAGGATCACCACGTCCTTCTTGTGCTCGACCAGACGCTTCGCCTTCTCCAGCACCATCTCGGCCACCTGCACGTGGCGGTCGGCGGGTTCGTCGAAGGTCGAGGAGATCACCTCGCCGTGGACCGAGCGCTGCATGTCGGTGACTTCTTCGGGCCGCTCGTCGATCAGCAGCACGATCAGCACGATCTCGGGATGGTTGGTGGTGATGGCGTTGGCGATCGCCTGCAGGATCATGGTCTTGCCGGTGCGCGGGGCGGCCACGATCAGCGCACGTTGGCCCTTGCCGAGCGGGCAGAGCAGGTCCATCACTCGGGTGGTCAGCACCTCTGGCGTCGTCTCCAGCCGGATCCGATCCTCCGGATAGAGCGGCGTCAGGTTGTCGAAGAAGATCTTCTCCTTCGCGCGGTCGGGCGGCTCGAAGTTGACGGCATCGACCTTGATCAGGGCGAAGTAGCGCTCGTCCTCCTTCGGCGGACGGATCTGGCCGCTGATGGTGTCGCCGGTGCGCAGGTCGAACTTGCGGATCTGCGAAGGCGAGACGTAGATGTCGTCCGGCCCTGGCAGATAGCAGTACTCCGGGGCGCGCAGGAAGCCGAAGCCGTCGGGCAGGATCTCGAGCACGCCCTCGGAGAAGATCAGCCCTTCTTTCTCGGCCTGTGCCCGCAGGATCTGGAACACCAGCTCCTGCTTCTTCATCGAGGAGGCGCCCGCGATCTCGAGCTCCTTGGCGACCTCGATCAGCTTCTGGATGCTCATCTCCTTGAGCGACGCGAGGTCGAGCCGGGAGCGGTCCCCTCTCGGGCGCCGCGGGCCCGTTCGCCAGCGCCACGGCCGTGACGCTCGCACCGTCCGCCGCCACCGGGTCGTCCTCGGCCACATCTCGTTGCGGCAGGCGCGGCCGGCGCGGCTGCGGATCGCCGCCGCCCCGCGAGGGACGACTGCGGCGATGGTTGGAGGCGCCTCCGTTGGTCCGGCGGCCGTCGGCAGGCACAGCCGGCTCCGGGATCGGGGGTTTGGCGGTGGGCTCGTCGTTGGCCATGGGCGGGTACCGGGTGGAGGGTGGAACGTCGAACCAGGCGGGGATTACGACTGGTTGAGGTCGGAGCTAGAAAGATAGTGGAGATGCCGCTCGGCTGTCAACTAACCTGTGTACGGCTTAGGCGCATCTTGCCCGGTGGAGAGGCTTGAGCCTCCGGGCTCGGTCGCGGGCTCGATCTCGTTGGCCTCGAACCAGGCCCGGACGAGCGCCCGGATGCGGCCGCGGCGGCAGGCGAGCCACGCCAGTCGCTCCTGCGGGAAACGTCCGAGCGTCGCCTGGAAACGCCCTCGGCAGGCTCGGGCCGCGTCAGCGCGTCCAACAGGGCATCGCGAGCCCAACCGTCCTCGAGCGCCTCGACGAAGCCTGACCATCCAGCCGTGCTCGGTCTCGGGCGGCAGCGGCGCGACCGGGAGCAGCCGACCGGAGACGAGGCCCTCAGCGAGCTCCTCCTCCGAGAAGCCGTGGTCGTCGCTCCAGCCGCGCGTCAGGTAGACGACCTCGCCGCTCCGCGTGTCGAGGTAGGTCTCCGAATCGTCGCGACGGCGCACGAGGGCCGCCTCCAGGCCGTGCCAGTCGATCGCGACCTGTCTCGCCGTCCCTGCCTCCCTCGGCCGCGCGGGCGGCCGGCACGAAAAGGCGGCGTCAGAATGCCATGGTCACGAGATCGGGCGAAACGGCGAGCGGCGCGCCGGTCGCCGCCGTCACCTGGTCGAGCGTCGTGCCCGGAGCGATCTCCCGGAGCAGCAGCCCGTCGCGCACGACCTCGATCACCGCCAGCTCCGTGACGATCAGGTTGACGCAGCGGCGGCCGGTCAGCGGCAGCGTGCAGCGCCGGCAGAATCTTGGGCTCGCCGTCGCGTGGCCGTGTGCTCCATCGCCACCACCACGCGGCGCGCCCCGGCCACCAGATCCATCGCTCCGCCCATGCCCTTGACCATTCGGCCGGGAACCATCCAGTTCGCGAGGCTGCCCTCGACGTCGACCTGCAGGGCCCCCAGGATCGTCAGGTCGACGTGTCCGCCGCGCACCATGCCGAACGAATCGGCGCTCGAGAAGTAGCGAGCTGCCCGGCAGCTCGGACACGGTCTCCTTTCCGGCGTTGATCAGGTCCGGGTCCTCCTCACCCGGCTCGGGATAGGGGCCGACGCCGAGCATGCCGTTCTCGGAATGCAGGACGATCGAGATGCCCGCGGGCACGTGGTTGGCCGCGAGCGTGGGCATCCCGATGCCGAGGTTGACGTAGTCGCCGTCCTTCATCTCGAGCGCGGCGCGCCTGACGATGCGGAGGCGCCTGGGGTCGGTCTCGGTGGCACCCTGCGCGCGCAGCGTGCGCCGTCTCGATCCGCTTCTCGTAGCGCTCCCCCTGGAAGATCCGGTGCACGAAGATGCCGGGCGTGTGCACCTGGTCGGGATCGATCGACCCGAGCGGGAACCAGGCACTCGACCTCGGCGATCGTGGTCCGCGCCGCCGCGCACATCATGGGTGCGAAGTTGCGCGTGGTCTTGCGGAACACGAGGTTGCCGGCCGGGTCTCCCTTCCAGGCCTTCACGAGAGCGAAGTCGGCCGTTGAGCGCCGTCTCCATCAGGTAGGGCTTGCCGGAGAACCAGCGCACCTCCTTGCCCTCGGCCACCACCGTCCCGTAGCCCGCCGGCGTGAAGAACGCCGGAATCCCGGCGCCACCCGCCCGGATCCGCTCGGCGAAGGTCCCCTGCGGAACCAGCTCCACCTCCAGGCTGCCGTTCAGAAACATGTTCTCGAAGACCTTGTTCTCGCCCACGTAGGTCGCGACCATCTTGCGCACCTGGCCGCTCTGGAGCAGGAAGCTGATCCCGAAGTCCGTGACGCCGGCGTTGTTCGAGATGACCGTGAGCGCCTTGGCTCCCTGGTCGCGCAGCGCGAGGATCAGGCCCTCCGGGATCCCGCACAACCCGAAGCCCGACATCATCACCGTCGCGCCGTCCGCGACGTCCCGCACGGCCTCGGCCGCTCCCGCGACTACCTTGTTCATCGCCTCTCCATGCCGGGGGGAGACGCCTCCGGGGCCGGTGCTTCCGGTTTCACTTCGGCGGGCAAGGGCGCTGCGGCGGCGGGGCGGGGCGTTATGGCAGGGCGGGGGCTCGTCGTGGTGGCCGGCTTCGGCGGGGCGGCCAGGGCCTCCAGCTTCGCCTGCGCCACGCTCGCGAGCCTTATCGCCTCCGGCACGTCGTCGTTCGCGTACGCCGCCTTCGCCCGGGCCCACGCGTCCTGCGTCGCGGCGAGCTCGGTCTTCGCGGCCTGCAGCAGGCCCTCGCTCCCGGGCCGGCGCCGCGACGACTCGATTTCCGCCAGCCTCGCCGAGGCCGCGATCCAGGCCGGGAGGCACGCTGGCCGCCAGCCGAGCCCAGGCAGGAACGAGCTCGTTCCTGCTGCGCGTCGGCGGCGGTCGCGGCGAGCGCGATCCGGCCCGGCAGCTCCTGCGCGATCCGCAGCGCGTCGGTGTAGCGGCCGTGTGCGAGCCGCGCGCGCGCCTCGGCGGCGTCGGCGTCGATCCGCACGAGCTCCGCCGGCACGTACCGCTCGAGCTCGGGACGGGCGACCGCGAGCGCCTGGTCGACCTCGGCCAGGGCGGTGCGGGCGGGCCCCTTGTTGCACGCGCCGCTCGACACGAGGAGCGACACGAGGGCCAGCAGGGCGGGCGCCGCCCGTGCGCGACGGCCGCCCGCCCCGCCGTCGCCACGCCCGCCTGTCGAGGTCCGGGTCATGAGTGTGTCGATCTTACCGCTCTCATCACGGCGCGGCGCCAGCCTCGACTTCACTCGTCCCCGGCGGCGCGCGCCACGAGGTCCGGCTCCCGCCGTTCCACGAGTCGCGCCGCTCCAGCCACGAGCATGAAGTACACGGCTGCGGCGCCCCGCCAGCGCCAGCGGCAACGTCGCGATCCAGAGCCACGGCAGCCCCAGCAGGTAGGGCAGCCAGGCCAGGAACGTGAAGGGAGCGGAGAGGGCGAGGCTCGCCAGCATGGCCGCGAACGCGACGAGCGCCGCGCCCAGGCCGCGCGTCCCCGAGACGCGGGCATTAGGGTCGCGGCCTGCCGCCGGCACGGGAACGGGCAGCAGCACGGAGACGTAGTTGTCGAGCGCGCAGGCCACGAGCTGGGTCAGCAGATAGGTCGTGCCGACCGCGGGCAGGAACAGGGGGCCCGCTACGAACAGGGTGGTGACCACGATCAGCAGCAGCCCCGGCAGGCGCAGAACCATGGTGCCGAGGTTTTTGGCCACGAGCAGCCTGGAACGCGCCACGGGAAAGCCGAAGAGCAGCGCGAGCCCTTGTCGTTCGAGGGCGAACACGTTCGCTCCCAGGACGCCGAGGCCCATGAACGAGGCCAGGAACACGAGCAGCGTGAGCGGCAGGCGCCCGGCACTCCGCCACAGCAAAGCCAGCACGACCAGCGGCCCGATCATGCCGGTGAAGATGAGCGTCTTCAGGCGCGGGTCGCGCCAGGTCGCGCGCAGGTCCTTCTCGATCAGGGCCCCCAGCGCACCCGGCAGCGGCATCGAGGCGCGGCGCCCCGATGTCACTCTCGCCTCGCCCAGGTTCAGCTCGCCCCGATAGAGCCGCTGGGCGAGGGCGGCCGAGAGCGAGACGACGGCGCCGGTCGCGCAGCACGCTCGCGCCCGCCCAGACGAGGAACGGCAGCGGCTCGGCGCGGGCGGCGTGGATGGCCGCGCGCACGCCCCAGGAGAAGGGCGACACCGCGAAGACGTCCCGTTCGACGAGCACGGCGAGCAGCCGCACTGCCGAGCCACCCGCACCGCTCAGGCAGCAGGATCGGCAACAGGCTGAACCCCAGGCTGAGGACGATCCCGACGACGAGCGCGCGGTCGTGCCAGCGCCTCTGCCGCGAGAGCGCGTGCAGCGCGAGGGCGACCAGCTGTCCCGAAGCGAGAGCGAAGCCGAGCGCCAGCAGCAGGGCGCCGAAGGCGATGAGCCAGCGCAGGCCGGGTCCCGCGAGCGCCAGGGCCACGGCGGCGGCCGGCGGCACCTGCGCCAGCACCATCGGCTGGGCGACGTTGGCGAGGAGCGAGGCCGTCACGAGCGTCGGCAGCGACACCGGGTAGTGCAGCAGCCGGCCCAGATCGTGGGTCTCGGTTGCCGCGACGCCTGCCAGGAGCGGGGAGAGCGCCCAGGACAGCCCGAGGCCGTGGCGGCGGCCGAGAGCCCCGAAAGCAACAGGTGCGCGTGCGAGCGCTCGAGCATCCGGACGAGCGAGAAGCCCACGAATGTCCCCACCGCCGAAAGGGCCGAAGCGCCAAGACCGCGACGAGCAGCCCGACGAGGCGGACCGTGACCCCAGCACGGCGCGCACGTCCAGCCTGAAGCGCAGGACGACCAGCGCGATCAGCCGATCCAGGACAGATCCTCGCGGTGCACGTCCGCCTGCACGAGCTTCAGGAACACGTCCTCGAGCGACGTGCCGCCGTCGAGCGCGCGCTGGGAGCGGATCGCGTCGAGCGTGCCCTGCGCGACGATCCGGCCGTGGTCGATCACCGCCACCTCGTCGCACAGCCGCTCGACGACGTCGAGCACGTGCGACGTGAAGAACAGCGTCACGCCCCGCGAGGTCAGCCGCCGCAGCAGGTCGCTGACCACGCGGCCGGAGATCGGATCGATGCCGTTGAGCGGCTCGTCGAGGAACAGCACGGACGGCCCGTGCACCAGGGCGCAGGCGAGGGCCAGCTTCTTGCGCATGCCCAGCGAGTAGTCCACCACCAGCTTGGCGCGCTCGTCGGCCAGCGACAGGAACGAGAGCAGCTCCTCGCGCGCGCGCCGCGCCTCGTCGCGCGGCAGACCGTACATGCGCCCGGCGAACAGCAGATGCTCCTCGCCGGTGAGCCGCTCGTAGAGCGGCAGCTCTTCGGTCAGAACGCCGATCCGGCGCTTGACCCCAAGCAGGTCCTCGCTCAGGCGTACGCCCTCGATCACGGCGTCGCCGGCCGTCGGCCGCAGCAGCCCGGTGAGCATGCGGATCGTGGTGCTCTTGCCGGCCCCGTTCGGGCCCAGGAACCCGAAGAAGCAGCCCGCGTGCGACGCGGAACGAGACGTCGTCGACCGCCGTCTGCCGGCGGAACACCTTGGTCAGCCCCTCGACCACGATCGCGTCGCTCACGGCCCAAGGTTAGCAGCAGCCGGGGCCGCGCGTGGGGACCCGCGCGGGCCTACAGCATCCCCTTGATCCGCCCGTAGCCGGCGCGGCTCAGCGGCAGGCGCGTGCCGTCGCCGAGCACGACGCCCTTGGGCTCCCCGTCCTCGGTGTCGATCCGCGCCAGGCGGTCGAGGTTCAGCAGGTACGAGCGGTGGATGCGCACGAAGCGCGCGGGGTCCAGCGAGGATTCCAGGTCCGACAGCGTCTGCTGCTTGAGGTAGGACTTGCCCTCGGCGTGCAGGCTCACGTAGTCGTCCTGCGCCTCGGCATAGTCGAGCTTGTCGACCGGGATCACGTGCACGCGCGGTCCCTGACGCACCACGACCCGGGTCGCCCGGCCGCCCTGAGGCCGGGCCGCGGCCGAGAGCTCCGCGACCGGCATCGGGGCGCGGCTGAGCACGCCGCTGGCGCGCCCGCTCGAGCGCCGCGCGCACCCGCTCGGGCGAGACCGGCTTCAGGATGTAGTCGACCGCGTTCACCTCGAAGGCCCGGATCGCGTGCTCGTCGAAGGCGGTGACGAAGACGACGGCGACCTCCCGGCCGAGCAGCTCGAGCACCTCGAAGCCGTTCAGCTTCGGCATCTGGATGTCGAGGAACAGCAGGTCGGGCATGAAGTCGTTCACGGCCTTCACCGCCTCGAAGCCGTTGCGGCACTCGCCCACGATCTCGGCGCCCGCGCCCGTCAGGTACTCCCGGAGCAGGACGCGGGCCGGCTCCTCGTCGTCCACGATCAGCACCCGCAGCGGGCCGGGCGCCGCCTCCGCGGGGGCCTTGGAAGCCCGCGCCACGGCGGCTGCCATCGGCGCGGCGCTCGACGAGCCGGCCTCGAGACGGCGGCGCGCCTCGCGCAGGTCGGCGACCGTCTCGGCCGCCGAGGCATAGCGATCGTCGGGCGCTTTGGCCAGGCAGCAGATCGAGCACCCTTTGCAGCACCGGGGCCGCCGCCCCGAGCCCGGCCTGGGCGCAGGCGCGGCGCAGGCTCCTTGAGCACGGCGTGGAGCGTTTCGACACCCGTCTCGCGCCGGAACGCCGGCTCGCCCGAGAGCATCTCGTAGAGGAGCGCGCCGAAGGCGAAGAGATCGCTGCGCGCGTCGACCTCCCCGCCCCGTACCTGCTCGGGCGACATGTAGGCCGCCGTACCCAGGATTCGACCCGGGTCGGTGTCGGCCCACGCCGGCGTGTCGCTGCCGCTCTCGAAGGGCGGGCGCGGGTGCACGAGCTTCGCCAGGCCGAAATCGATGATCTTGGCGTGCCCCGATTCGGTCAGCATCACGTTCTTCGGCTTGAGGTCGCGGTGGACGACCCCGTGTGCGTGCGCTTCGGCGAGGCCCTCCGCCACCTCGATCGCGAGGTCGAGCGCCCGCAACGCCGGCAGCGGCGTGTCGACGATCAGGGAGGCGAGCGGCCGTCCCTTGACCAGCTCCATCGCGATGAACGTGTCGCTTTCGGCCTCGCCGATCTCGTAGACGACGGACACCGCGGGGTGCTGGAGGGCCGCGGCGGCGCGGGCCTCGACCCGCAGCCGACGCACCTGCTCCACGTCCCGGTCCCCTGTCGCGGCCAGCACCTTGAGCGCCACCTCGCGGCCCAGGTTCGTGTCCAAGGCCCGGTACACGACACCCATGCCGCCGCGGCCGAGCTCTTCCAGGATCTTGTAGTGGGACAGCAGACGGCCGATCATGATTGCAGCTCACGGCATTCTAGAGCCGAATACACTGTCATCTGCCGGCAAGAGTCGTCGTTTCGCCGATTCCGGGCTTCCCGAAACCCCTCCGTTTCCGTAAGTTATGGTGTCGAAGGAGATGGCCATGCAGCCCGAATCGCAGCCGCCCGATTTCCGCGTGACTTCGCGCCTGGTCCTGGGTCTCCTGGTCATGGTGGCCGGCCTGGTGCTGGCCCTCGACAGCCTCGGGCTCATCGACGGCAGCCTCGTCTTCCGGCTGTGGCCGCTGGGCCTGATCGCCGTCGGCGTCGTCAAGTGGATGACGCCGCCGCGCAGCTCGACGGGGCTCGTCTGGATCGTGGCGGGCGTCGGTTTCCTGCTCGTGACCTTCGACCGCATGTCCTTCGGCGGCATGTGGGCGCTGCTCCTCTTCTTTGTCGGAGCCAACATCGTGATGCGGGCCCTGCGCCCCCCGTTGCCGGCGCCGCCTTCGGCGAGCTCGGCGAGCGCCGCCTTCGACATGGTCGCGTTCCTCGGCGGCGCCAAGGCCGGGAGGACGTCGCCCAACGCCGGCAGCGGTGGCCCGGCACAGGACTTCAAAGGCGGCCGGGCGATGGCCTTCATGGGAGGCTGCGAGATCGACCTGCGTCGGGCGTCCATGCCGGAAGGGGGCCAGGCGGTGGTCGACGTGTTCGTGATGTGGGGTGGGATCGAGATCAAGGTGCCCGAGGACTGGGAGGTCGTCAATCACGGAAACGCCTTCCTGGGCGGCATCGTCAACAACACCCGGCCGCTCCCGGGGGCCAGCAGGCGCCTGGTCGTCACCGGCACCGCGATCATGGGAGGCGTGGACATCAAGAACTAGCGCCCGGCCCTGTCCTCGCAGGGCGTCCCCCGGTGTTGCGGTGTCCGAAGACAGCGTCAGCGATCTGCGCAGCCCGGCGCGTACAATCGTTCCCGTCAGGCGCCGGATCGTCACCGACACGATGAGCACCAGCGGCGTCACCAAGGCCTGAACCATGCACCCGATCCTCGCGGAATGGCGGCGCCTCGGGGCCTATCTCGGGGCCTGGGGCCTCGTGGGCGTGCTGATCGCGGGGCAGCTGGTGCTCGCGGCACCGTTCGCGTGGGTCGAGGCCGTCACCTTCGCCGTGCCGCTGACGCTGCTGTTCGGCTTCCTCGGCCTCGGCACCTTCTGGGTGTGCCGTGCCGCCCCACTCAGCCTCGTGCAGCTGCCCCGATCGCTGGGAACCCTGCTCTTCGCTGCGGTGCTCTCCAGCGTGCTCTGGCTCGCCGCGGGACGCGCCTGGGCGCTCGCGCTCGAACGCCTCGACGTGTTCCCCGGCCTGCCCGACAGACAGGCGCAGGCCGCGCCGCTGCTGCTCGGCCTGGGCACGGCGCTCTTCCTGCTGGCGGCCGCCCTCCACTATCTGCTGGGCGCCGTCTCCGCCTCTCAGGAGGCGGAGCGCCGCGCCCTCGAGCTGGAGATCGCCTCGCGCGAGGCCGAGCTGCGCGCGCTACGTGCGCAGATCCACCCGCACTTCCTCTTCAACAGCCTGAACTCGATCAACGCCCTGATCGCGGCCAGACCGGACGAGGCGCGCCGGTTGTGCGTCCGGCTCGGAGACTTCCTCCGTCGCAGCCTCTCGGTCGGCTCGCGCGAGACGATCGCGCTCGCCGAGGAGCTGGACCTGGCCGAGCAGCTGTTGGCGATCGAGAAGGTGCGCTTCGGGGACAGGCTCGCGCACGAGGTGTCCGCTGACGATGCGGCTCGTGCCTGTGCCGTTCCGCCCCTGCTGCTCCAGCCGCTGGTCGAGAACGCGGTCACGCACGGGATCGCGCAGCTGCTGGAGGGCGGCACGGTGCGGGTGGCGGCAGAGCGCCGCGCCGGTGAGTTGCTGATCAGCGTCGAAAACCCGCGCGATCCGGATTCGCCCGGCCGCAGGGGCACGGGCATCGGCCTCCAGAACGTCAGGCGCCGGCTGGCCGCGCTCCACGGCGGAGGCGGCCGAGCTGCGCGTCGTGCCGGCGGGCCCTTCCTACCGGATCGAGCTGAGGCTTCCGGCGACCAGGCAGTTCTAGGGAAGCCGCTCGCCTTCCACGGGCAGGTTGACCTCGAGGTGCGCCGTCGCGCCGGGCTCGATCACCACCTGACGCACGAGAGGCGCGTAGGACGGGTGCTTCAGCCGGACCTGGTGCGTGCCCGGAGCCAGCGGGATTGGTCGCAGCGGCGTCGTCCCGGCCTCTTGACCGTCGATCGTGACGTCAGCCCACGGCTTCACGTAGAGCTGCAGCTGCCCCGGTTGGGCGGGAGCGGTCGGGGAAGCCGGACGCGGTGTCGGTGCGAGGCTCGACTGCGTCGGCGGCGGCGCCGTCGGTGTCGGCCACGGGCGGGCTCGCCATCGGGCGGACGCTCGCCGTCGCCGCCGGCGTTGGCTGGGCCCTCGGCGAGAAATCCGGCATCGGCGAACGCCGGAGCAGGTCGCTCGGCTGGACCGGCTCGCTCGGTGGCAGGGTCGTGGTCGATGTGTCGCGCGGTGGCGGCGTGCTGAACGCGTCCGGCGGACGCGGGGTCGACCCATTGCGGCCAGAAGTGCACGAACGCAAGGCCCGTCCCCAGCAGCAGGGCCAGCCCCAGGGCCGAGACCAGGAACGGGAAGGCGCCGCGGCCCGCACCGGCCGGACGCGGCGCGACGGCCGGCGGGCGCCACTGCATCTCGCCGACCGTCGGCGGTGTCAGGCGAGTCGCTACATCGGGCGGGATGGGAGGGGGCGTGATCCAGGTCGGGGCGCTCGCGGTCGGAACCGGGGCCGGGGTTCGCATCGTCAAGCCTGCCACCGTGGCGGTGGGATGCTCGACCCGCGTGTCGGGAAACGGTGCGGTGGCTCCGGCGCCGAGGGTGGCGTCGCGTGCGACGGTCAGGGCGGTCACCATCTCGTCCGCGGAGGCGAAGCGGTCGGACGCGCTCTTGGCGAGCGCACGCAGCAGCACCGGCCGGAGCGAGACGGGGATGCCCTTGGCCCTCGGCCCGTCGAGGTCGACCGGCTCCTGGATCGTCTTGAAGATCGTGGCGATCGGGGTGTCGCCCCGGAACGGCACGTCGCCGGTGAAGATCTCGTAGATCACGATCCCGAGCGAGTAGAGATCGCTGCGACAGTCGATCGTCTCGCCGCGACCCTGCTCGGGGCTCATGTACTCGGGCGTGCCGATGATGCTGCCGACCGCCGTGGCGCCAAGCGTGGCTTCGACGCCCAGCTGCTTGGCGATCCCGAAATCCATCAAGCGCACGTCGCCGTTGCGGTCGAGCATCACGTTCGACGTCTTCAGATCACGGTGGACGACGCCGGCCTTGTGGATGCAGTCGAGGCCCTGTGTGATCTGGAGCGCGACGCGAAAGCCCTCCGCCGAGCCCAGGACGCCGATCTCCCGCAGACGGCGCTTGAGGTCGATCCCCTCGATCAGCTCGAGGGCGATGTAACGCAGCGGTCCGGACTCGCCGTACTCGTGGATCGCGCACACGTTCGGATGCCGCAGCCGCCGCGCCAGCTTGATCTCGTGGCGGAAGCGGCGCTCCATCTCCTGGCTGTGGATGAAGTCCGCCTTCAGCAGCTTGAGCGCGATCCGCTCCTCGAGCTTGCGGTCGTATGCCTCGTAGACCGTGCCCATCCCGCCCTCGCCGAGGAAGCGCCTTATCTCGTAGCGATCGGCGATCCTGTAGCCGTCGGGCAGGCGACCGCTCTCGTGCAGAACCTTGCCGCAGGCGTTGCATACGACGCCCTCGGCCTCGCTCCCGCACGAGGGACAAGTCATGAGCCGGCCTTGCGGGCGTCGCTCATCGGGACAGCACGCGTACGACGTCGTCGCGCCTCGCGCGCCGCGCGACGTCGAGCGGGGTCTCGCCCGCCGTGTTGACCGCGGTGGCGACGGCGCCCCGGGTCAGCAGCAGCTTGACGACGTCCGTGCGACCCCGCAGCGCCGCCCAGTGCAGGCCGGTCGCGCCGAAGGTGGCGTCATGCTCCCGGACCAGACCCGGTTCCTGCTCGAGCAGCCGACGGACAGCATCCGTGTCACCCTCGCGCACCGCCTCGAAGAAGCGCGCCTTCGGCGCCTTCGAGGCGCTCGCCAGCAGCCTCTCGACGTCCGAGTGCCCGGCGCGACGCGCCACGTCGAGGGCCGTCTCGCCATCGTTGTTCACCGCGCCTACGTCGGCCCCACGCTCCAGCAGGGCTTGCGCCGCCGCCAGATGGCCGCGCAGCGCGGTCCAGTGCAGCGGCGTCGCGCCGAAGGCCGTGTCGCGCATCGACACGAGCTTCGGCGTCGTCTGCAGGATCGCCTGGATCCGGGTCACGTCGCCGGTCTTGGCCGCGTCGAAGATGGAGGTGCCGACTACGATCACGGAGGCTGCGGGGGCGGCGGGCGCAGCAGCGGCAGTGGACGCCATGGGTGCGGCGGGCGTGACGATGTACGGGGCTTCAGGACCTCCGCCAGGTCCGCGTGCTTCGCGCGCAGCGCCACCTGCTGGGGCGTTTCCCCCGCCCGGTTGCGCGCGCTCGTGTCGGCCCCGGCCGACGAGCAGCTGCGCGGCGACCGCCGCAGTGGCCGCGCAGCGCCGCCCAGTGCAGCGCCGTGGCGTCGGACTGCGGGTCGCGCGCGAACACGAGCGCGGGGTCTTCGGCGAGGAGCCGCTTCACCGTCGCCAGATCGCCCGCCCTGGCCGCGTCGAGGAACGGCTCCACGGCGACAGCCGGGGAGTGACTGGCGGCTCCCGCGGTGTCGCCGCCGCGGGACGGTTGGCGTGGGCGATCGCCCGCTTCGCTTCCTCGAAGACCTTGATCACCGGCGGCGGGAACTCGTACTCGCTGAGCTTGAGGTTCTGGTCCGCCGTCGCCGCCTCCGCAAAGCGGGCGCGCGCCGCCTGCTCCTGGCTGAGCTGCAGGTGTGCGATCCCGAGGTACAGGTAGGCGCGTGAGAGCTGCAGCGGCTTGTCGCCGGCGGCCTTGAGCCGGCGAGCGACGGCGTCGAGCTTCGTGATGCCGGCCTCGAAGTTGCCCTCGTCGACCTGGCGAATGCCCGCCTCGAGGTCGGGGTCGAGCGACGGTCCCTGCGCGCGAGCGGCCCCGACGGGGCCCAGCAAGACCCAGGACCAGAAGCCATCTCGCCGTGCTGCGCAGGACAGGCATGGCAAGCGCTCCTTCCTCGAACGGCCCCTACGCTAATGCTGTCCGGAAGGCAACGCAACAGGACGCGTCACTGGACCGAGCAGTCTACTCCGATCGCGCCGGCCCTGGCTTCACCTTCGCGAGCGGCAGCGTGCGTCCGAGCACGGGCGCGATGATCCGCAGCTCGCCCATCAGGCGGTCGAACTGCTCGGGATACAGGCTCTGCGGCCCGTCGCACAGCGCCTTCTCCGGGTTGTGGTGGACCTCGATGATCACCCCGTCGGCCCCCGCCGCCACCGCCGCGCGCGCCATCGGGATCACCTTCTCGCGGCGGCCGGTGCCGTGGCTCGGGTCCACGACGATCGGCAGGTGGCTGCGCTTCTTCACCACCGGGATCGCCGAGATGTCGAGCGTGTTGCGGGTGTAGGTCTCGAAGGTGCGGATCCCGCGCTCGCACAGGATGACCTGGTCGTTGCCGCCGCACAGGATGTACTCGGCCGAGAGCAGCCATTCCTCGATCGTGGCGGACAGGCCGCGCTTCAGCAGCACGGGCTTGCGGACGCGGCCGAGCTCCTTGAGCAGCTCGAAGTTCTGCATGTTGCGCGCGCCGACCTGCAGGCAGTCGACGTAGCGCATCATCATCTCGATCTGGCGCGGGTCCATCACCTCGCTGATCACGGCCATGCCGTTCTCGTCGGCCGCCGCCCGCATCCACTTGAGCGCCTCCTCGCCATAGCCCTGGAACGAGTAGGGCGAGGTGCGGGGCTTGAACGCCCCGCCGCGCAGGATCCGGGCCCCGGAGGCGGCCACCGCGCTCGCCACGATCCCGACCTGCTCGCGCCCCTCGAGCGAGCACGGCCCGGCGAGCGCGATCACCTCGGGGCCGCCGATCGGAACGCCGGCTACGTCCACCACGGTGTCCTCCTGCTTGAAGGCGCGACTCGCCAGCTTGTAGGGCTCGGAGATTCGGATCACCTCGCGCACGCCCGGCAGCACCTCGATCGTCCGTGGATCGATCGGCTTGTGCGGCACGCCGACCGCGCCCAGGACCGTGTAGTCGATGCCGCTCGAGCGGTGGACGTCGTAGCCGACCTCCACCAGCGTCTCGATGACCTTCTGGACGTGCTCCTCGCTGGCCGTGTGCTCCATCACGATGACCATGGACACCTAACCTCCTTGCTTGCCCTGTTCGGCCTCTCCGGCGAGGCGCTCCAGGCGCCGGCTCTCGTCGATCACGCGCTCGAACACCCGCTGCACCGCGCCGCTGTCCAGCGGCCCCGGGTTGTTGCGCGCGGCACGGTCGAGGATCCATTTCTCGCGGTCGGGCTGGTAGACCGGCAGGTCGCAGCGCCGCTTCAGACGGCCGATCTCGACGGCGCAGGCCGAGCGGCTGTTGAGCAGCTTCATCAGCTGGTCGTCGATCTGATCGATCCGCCGGCGATACTCGTCGATCGCGGCCTGATCACGGCCGCCACCTGCTCCGACCTCGCTTTGCGTCGCCGCCGCGGGGCGGGACGGTTCGGTCGCCGCCTTCGCCGCCGGCGGCCGGTCCGAGCCGCCGCCTATGTCATGCTCGTCAGCCATCGCACCTGAGCCCCGAGGTCCCCTTCCGGGTGCTCCTCCAGGAAGCGCACGAGCGCGCTCCCGACCACCACCCCATCGGCCACCTGCGCCGCGTCCCTGATCGGCTCGGGCGCCGAGAGCCCGAAGCCGAGCGCCACCGGCACGTCCGTCAGCTCGTGCAGCCGGGCGACGAGCGGGCCGGCCTCGGCTCGACAGCGCGAGCTCGCTCGCCCGTGACCCCGGTTCGGCTGATCGCGTACACGAAGCCGCGGCTGGCCTCGGCCACCGCCTTCAGCCTCTCGGCCGGGCTGGTCGGAGAGGCCAGGAACACCGTGTCGAGATCCGCGCCCCGGGCCGCCGCGATCCACTCCCCGGCCTCCTCCGGTGGGAGGTCCGTCACGAGCACGCCGTCGGCACCCGCGCCCCTCGCCTCGCCGGCCAGTCTCTCGAGACCGTGCTGGAGCAGCGGGTTGAAGTAGCTGAACAACAGCAGCGGCAGGGTGCTCTCTTTCCGGATCCGGCGCACGACGTCCAGCACCGCCGGCAACGTGACGCCGCGCCGCAGGGCCCGCTCGCTCGAGCGCTGGATCACCGGGCCGTCGGCGAGCGGGTCCGAGAACGGCACCCCCAGCTCCAGCACGTCGGCCCCGGCGGCCTCGAGCTCGGCGGCGGCGCGCACGGTGCGATCGAGCGAGGGGTCGCCCGGCGGTCAGGAAGGCCACGAACGCCGGCCGCGCCTGCCGCTTCCGCTGCGCGAAGCGATCGCCGATCCGGCCCACTAACGGCCACTCCGTTTCGGGGCCGCGCGCCGACCGGGCGTTCGCTGGGCTCCACGACCCGGCGCACGCCTGGCGCTCACGACGGCGTCGACCTCGATCTCGACCAGCATCTCCGGGTCGACGAGCCCGCTCACCTCGACCATCGTCGCCGCGGGCCGGATCTGGCGAAAGACCTCGCCGTGCGCGCGGCCGATCGCCTGCCATTGCGCGATGTCGGTCGTGAACGTCCGCGTCCGCACCACGTCGCGCAGGGTCGCCCCCGCCTCGCGGAGCGCCCGCTCGATGTTCCGGAAGCACTGCACGGCCTGGGCGTAGGCGTCGTCCTTGCCTACGATCCGGCCGTCCGCGCCCGTCGCCGTCGTGCCCGCGACGTGGACCTGCGTGCCCACCCGCACCGCGCGCGAGTAACCGACCACGGGCTCGTAGGGGCTGTTGCCGCTGATGTTGAACCGCTTCATGCACCCCCCTGACCAAGGACGATGCCGAGGTCCTTGTCTCCCCGGCCGCTGACGTTGAGAAGCACCGTCCGGCCGCGCAGCGAGCCGGCCTCGCGCACCAGCCAGGCGAGCGCGTGCGAGGACTCGAGCGCCGGCAGGATGCCCTCGGTCTCGGCGAGCAGGTGGAACGCGGCGAGCGCTTCTTCGTCCCCGACGGCGTCGTACTCGACGCGTCCCATGTCGTGGAGGAGCGCGTGTTCGGGGCCGACCGCCGGGTAGTCGAGCCCGGCCGAGACGGAGTGCGTGGGCAGCACGTTGCCGGCCTCGTCCTGCAGCAGGTACGTGCGCGTCCCCTGCAGCACTCCGATGCCGGCGCTTCGCTCGCAGCCCGTTGCCAGAAACGCCATCCTCGCCGCGTGGTCGCCCGGCTTCGACGAGCGGCCTCCGGCCTCGACCCCGACCATGCGCACGCCCGGGTCCTCCAGGAAGGCGTAGAAGAGACCGATCGCGTTCGAGCCGCCGCCCACGCACGCCACCATCAGGTCCGGCAGCGCGCCTTGGGCCGCGAGCATCTGCTCCTTGGCCTCGCGTCCGATCACCGCCTGGAAGTCGCGCACCATCGCCGGGTAGGGGTGTGAGCCGAGGACCGAGCCCAACAGATAGTGCGTCCCGCGCACGTTCGTGACCCAGTCGCGCATCGCCTCGTTGATCGCATCCTTGAGCGTACGCGTCCCGGAGGCGACACCCCGCACCTCGGCGCCGAGCAGCCGCATGCGCTCGACGTTCGGGGCCTGGCGGGCCATGTCGTCGGTGCCCATGTAGACTACGCACTCCAGGCCGAAGAGGGCGCACACCGTGGCCGTCGCGACGCCGTGCTGGCCGGCGCCCGTCTCCGCCACGACGCGGGTCTTGCCCATCCGTTTCACCAGCAGCGCCTGACCCAGCGCGTTGTTGATCTTGTGCGCGCCGGTGTGGCACAGGTCCTCGCGCTTGAGGAAGACCCGGCAGCCGAGCCGCTCCGAGAGCCGGCTGGCGAGGCCGAGCGGCGTGGGGCGCCCCACGTAGTCGCGCAGCAGCCGACGGAGCTCGGCCTCGAAGGAAGGGTCACGCCGGGCCGCCTGGTAGGCGGCCTCCAGCTCCCGCAGCGGCTCCATCAGCGTCTCGGGCACGTAGCGCCCGCCGTAGGGCCCGAAATGGCCCTCGGCGTCGGGCCAGCTCCCCACGTGACGCCCCGTTCCCGCCACCAGCTCCGTCATGCCGCCCCGCTTTCCGCCGCGCGCGCCGCCGCCACGAACGCTCTGACCTTCGCAGGGTCCTTGCGGCCCGGCAGCCCTTCAACGCCGCTCGAGACGTCGACCGCCTGCGGCCGCACCGCGCGGATCGCCTCGGCGACGTTCCCGGGCCCCAGGCCGCCCGCGAGGACGAGGAACGGGACGCGCGCGGCCAGCCCCTTGACGAGAGACCAGTCGAAGGGCACTCCCGTCCCTCCCGGCATCTGCGTCTCGCCCGGCAGCCGGGTGTCGACGAGCAGGCCGGCGGCGGCGGGCAGATAGCGCAGGGACTCCTCGGGCGCGAAGCCCTTCCCCACCCGGACGGCTTTGATCGCCCGCCGCGGCAGGTCGCGAAGCGCTTCCGGCGGCTCATCGCCGTGGAGCTGGAGCAGGTCGAGGCCGACCCGGTCGGCGATGCGGGCCATGTCGTCGCGTGAGGCGTCCACGAAAACGCCGACGCGGGCCACGAAGGGCGGCAGCTCGCGGGCGATCGCCGCGGCACGCGCCGGGTCCACCTTGCGCGGGCTCATGTGCCAGAACACGAAGCCGAGCGCATCGGCGCCTGCCTCGACGGCCGAGCGCGCATCCTCGGCCGAGGTGATCCCGCAGATCTTCACGAACAGCCGGCTCACCGTGACACCTCCGCGTCCTCGAGCAGCCGCCGCAGCGCCTCACCCGGGTCCGGCGCGGACATCAGCCCCTCGCCGATCAGGAAGGCGTCGAAGCCAGCCTGGCCCAGCGCACGGAGGTCCGCGGCCGTGCGGATCCCGCTCTCCGCGACCGCCACGACGTCGTCCGGGATCTCGGCCGCGAGCGCGAGCGAGGTCTCGAGCGAGACCGCGAGCGTCTTGAGGTTGCGATTGTTGACGCCCACCAGCCGCGCGCCCGCAGCGAGCGCGCGCGCCAGCTCAGGGCGATCGTGCACCTCGACCAGCGCTTCGACTCCCGCGGCGCGGGTCTCCGCCAGCAGCCCCTCCAGCTCGCGGTCCCCGAGCGCCGCGACGATGAGCAGCACCGCGTCCGCACCGGCCTCCCGCGCCTCCCAGACCTGCCAGGCGTCCACGACGAAGTCCTTGCGCAGCACGGGCAGCGTCGTGCTCGCGCGGACCTCGACCAGGTGCTCGAGACGGCCGCCGAAGAAGGGCTCGTCGGTCAGCACCGAGAGCGCCGCCGCGCCGGCCCGCTCATAGCATCGCGCCACCTCGCCGGGGGCCAGGTCTTCGCGGATCGGACCGCGGGAAGGCGAGCGGCGCTTGTGCTCGGCGATCACGTTGACGCGCCCCGGACGCGAGAGGGCCGCGGCAAGAGGACGCGGCTCGGGGGCACGCCGCGCCGCCGCCCGCAACTCCGAGAGCGGCCGTTGCCGCTGCCGGAGCGCCACGCTCTCGCGCGTGTGCGCGAGGATCGCTTCCAGCACGGAGCCGCCGCCCGGCGCTCGGCTTCACCCGAGTGTCTCCCGTACGCCGCTCGAGCAGCGCGCGGGCACGCCCGTCGTCGATCGCGGCCGCGGCCTGCCGCACGCCAGCGCGCAGGTCCTTGGCGCGCCCGGCCACCACCAGCGCGGCGGCGGCGTTGAGCAGCACCACGTCGCGCTTCGGCCCCGTCCCACCCGCGAGGATCTCGCGGGTGATCGCGGCGTTCGCCTGCGGATCGCCGCCGCGCAGCGCCTCGAGCGGGGCGGCGGGGAGCCCCGCGTCCTCCGGCGTGATCGTGAAGCTGCGCACCTTCCCGCCGTCGAGCTCGGCGACCGTGGTCGGTCCGCTGAGGGTCAGCTCGTCGATGCCGGAGCCGTTCACCACCCAGGCGCGCCGCGTCCCGAGCCGCGAGAGACAGCGCGCGATGAAGGGGGCCAGCTCCGCTCGCGGAACGCCCACCACCTGTCCCTCGGGACGGGCGGGGTTCGTGAGCGGGCCGAGCAGGTTGAAGACCGTCCGGACGCCGAGCTCCCGCCGCGGCAGGACTGCGTGGCGGGTCGAGGCATGGAACTTCGGAGCGAACAGGAACGTCCAGCCCACGGAGTCGAGCGCCGCCTGCACGGCCGGGGCCGGAGCGTCGATCCGGACGCCCAAGGCTTCGAGCACGTCAGCGCTGCCGCAGGTCCCGCTCGCCGAACGGTTGCCGTGCTTCGTCACCGGCACGCCACAGGCCGCCACGACGAAGGAGGCCACCGTCGAGATGTTGAAGGTGCCGGCCCCGTCGCCGCCGGTGCCACAGGTGTCGACGGCTCCCTTCGAGACGAGCGGCACGGCCCGCGCCCGCATGGCGCGCGCGAAGCCCACCACCTCGTCCTCGGTCTCGCCGCGCACGGCCATCGCGGCGAGCAGCGCCCCGATCTGCGCGGGTGTCGCCTCGCCGTCCATGATCGCGCCCATCGCCGAGGCGGCCTCGTCCTCGCTCAGCCGCTCGCCGCGCGCGAGCTTGGCCAGGTGGCGCTTGATGCTGACACGCGCGCCGAGGCCGATGAAGTTCCGGAGCAGGTCCTTGCCGGAGGTGGTCAGGACGCTCTCGGGATGGAACTGCACCCCCTCGAGCGGGCGCTCTTTGTGGCGCAGACCCATCACGACGCCACCGTCTGTCCAGGCGGAGACCTCGAGACAGTCGGGGACGCTCTCGGGCGCCACCACCAGCGAGTGGTAGCGCGTCGCGGTGAACACGTCGGGCAGGCCCGTGAAGATCGTCTTGCCGTCGTGACGGATCTCCGAGGTCTTGCCGTGCATCAGCTTCGCGGCGCGTACCACCTTGCCGCCGAAGGCCTGGCCGAGCGCCTGGTGGCCGAGGCACACGCCGAGCAGCGGCACCGGCGAGAGTCGGACCAGCTCGAGACTGATCCCGGCCTGGTCGGGAGTTCCCGGGCCCGGCGAGACCACGATCCGCTCCGGCTTCAGGGCGAGCGCGTCCGTGGCACTCATCGCGTCGTTGCGGATCACCTTCACCTCGGCGCCCAGCTCGCCGAGATACTGGTAGAGGTTGAAGGTGAACGAGTCGTAGTTGTCGACGAGCAGGATCATGCGAGCCCTCCCGCGACCTTGAGCGCCTCGAACAGAGCCTGTGCCTTGGCCTCGGTCTCGCGCTCCTCGTAGCCGGGGTCGGAATCCGCCACGATCCCGGCGCCGGCCTGGAGCGTCGCCTTGCCGTCCCGCAGCACGAGCGTCCGGATCGCGATGCAGAAATCGAGGTTGCCGCGCTGGTCGATGTAGCCGAGCGCCCCGCCGTACAGCCCGCGCGAATGCGGCTCGAGCGCGTCGATGATCTCCATGGCGCGGATCTTCGGTGCGCCGGAGAGCGTCCCGGCCGGGAAGGTGGCCGCCAGCGCGTCGAGCGCGTCCTTGCCTTCGGCCAGCTCGCCCGTGACGGAGCTGACGATGTGGGCCACGTGGCTGTAGTGCTCGACCTTCATCAGCTCGGGGACCTGTACGCTGCCGAAGCGGCAGACCCGGCCCAGGTCGTTGCGGCCCAGGTCGACCAGCATCAGGTGCTCGGCGCGCTCCTTCTCGTCGGCAAGCAGCTCGCGCGCGATCGTGTCGTCGGCGCGTCCCTCGTAGCGCGGCCGGGTCCCCGCGATCGGGCGCGTCTCGACGCGCCGGCCCTCGACGCGCACGAGCATCTCGGGCGAGGCGCCCGCGATCGCAGCCTCGCCGTCCTTGAGGAAGTACATGTACGGCGACGGGTTCACCATGCGCAGCGCGCGGTAGACCGTGAAGGGATCGATCGCGCACTCGACCGAGTGCCGCCGCGAGAGCACGACCTGGAAGATGTCGCCGGCGGCGATGTGTTCCTTGGCGGCGAGCACCGCCTGCCGAAATCCCGCGCCGTCGGTCAGCGGCAGCGCGGCCGGCGGAAGGGCGCGCCGGGCGGTCGCGGGACGGCGTTCCCAGCCGAGGTCCTCCTCGAGGGAGTCGAGTGTCTGCTGCGCGGCCTGATAGGCCGTCCGGCTGCCGGGGGCAGCGAGCGCGATCAGCACCAGCCGCTGGCGCACGTGGTCGAAGGCGACCAGCGAGTCGTAGTAGGCGAACGAAGCCACCGTGCCCTGCGACGACCCGTGCCGGTCCGGAAGCCGCTCGAACAGGCGCGCCGCGTCCCAGGTGAGGTAGCCGACGGCGCCTCCGGTGAAGCGCGGCAGGCCGGGGATCTCCGCCGGGTGAGAACCCAGACGGCCGCGTAGTGCCGCGAGCAGCCCGTCTTTCTGTTCGTGCTCGCCCGACGCGTCATGCAGGACCACCCTGCCGCCCGTGACTTCCAGCCGTGCTACGGGGTCGCGGCCGAGGAACGAGTAGCGGGCCAGTCGCTCAGCCCCCCAGCACGCTCTCGAGCAGGAAGGCGCGATCGGCGCGCGCGGCCATCGACAGGAAGGCCGAGACGGGCGTCCGCAGGTCGCCCGGCAGCTCGCGAAACACGGGTATCGGCCGCCCGTCCTCCGACAGCCGCTCGTACTCCTCGTAGTCGAGCGCGTTCATGGCTTCTATTCTGGGGAGTGCTGCGTCGCACCCCTCAGCCCCCCCTCCGCTTCGCGGGAGTGAATCCCGCTACGCTCCGAGTGCGTTGCCCGTTCCTCATTTCCGTCTGCTCCGCAGGACGTCCATCACCCGCGCGAGCGGCAGTCCGCGCTGGTGGAGCGCGACGAGCAGGTGGTACAGCAGATCGGCCGACTCTTCGGCCAGCCGCTCGTCGCTCTGCACGCGCGCGGCGAGCACGACCTCGGTCGCCTCCTCGCCGATCTTCTTCAGGACCTGGTGACGCGGCCCCTTGGCCAGCAGGCGGGCCGTATAGGAGGTCTCGGGTGTCGCCTTGGCGCGTTCGGCCACGACTCGCGCCAGCTCCTCGAGCATGCCCGCGGCCGTCGGAGACGGCTCGCCAAAGCAACTGCGCGCGCCCGTGTGGCAGGCCGGACCCTCGGGCTCGACCACGAGCAGCAGCGTGTCGCGGTCGCAGTCGGCCCGCAGCCTCGAGGACGCGCAGCCCGTGTCCCGAGGTCTCGCCCTTGCGCCAGAGCGCCCGGCGGCTGCGGCTCCAGAAGTGCGCGAGGCCGGTCTCGGCGGTCCTGGCCAGCGCCTCGCGTTGGCCCAGGCGACCATCAGCACGTCGCCGCTCGCGCGGTCCTGCACGACCACCGGCACGAGGCCGGAGGCGTCGAAGGCGAGGTTGCCGGGAGCGTAAGGCTCATCCCCGTGCCTCCTGCCCGCGCCCAGGATCGCCGCGGCGACGCCGGCCTCGGGCCGCACCGGCACGCCCGCCCGCAGCAGCTCTGCGCGCGCCTCCGGGATCCGGATCTCCCCGAAGTGGAAGATCGAGGCGGCCAAGGCGGCGCTCGCGCGCCCCTCGCGTCAGGGCCTGCTTTCATGTGCGCGACGCTGCCGCAGCCGCCGGAGGCGATCACCGGCACGCCCACGGCGTCGCACACCGCGCGCGTCAGCTCGATGTCGTAGCCGTCCTTGGTTCCGTCGCGGTCCATGCTCGTGAGCAGGATCTCTCCGGCGCCGCGCCCCGTCCCCTCGCGCGCCCAGGCCACGGCGTCCTTGCCCGTCGGCGTTCGGCCGCCGTGGACGTAGACCTCGAAGCCGCCACGGCCGGTGCGGCGCGCGTCGATCGCCAGCACCGTCGCCTGCGAGCCGAAGCGCCGCGACAGCTCGCTCGATCAGGCTCGGGGTCGTTCACCGCGGCGGTGTTGACCGCCACCTTGTCGGCCCCCGCGCGCAGCAGCGCCTCGGCGTCGTCCACGCGAGCTCACGCCGCCGCCCGACCGTGAACGGCAGATAAACCGCGTCGGCCACCCGGCGGACCATCTCGATCACGATCGGCCGCGCGTCCGAGGAGGCGGTGATGTCGAGGAAGACCAGCTCGTCCGCGCCCTCGGCGTCGTAGCGGGCGGCCGCCTCGACGGGATCGCCGGCGTCGCGCAGCGAGACGAAGCGCACGCCCTTCACCACGCGACCGCGGTCCACGTCGAGGCAGGGCATCGAGCCGCTTCGGCGAGCATCAGCGGTCTCCTCGGGCGGCGCCGCGCCGCCCGAGCGCCGGCGAGCGTCACGCGGCCTTCGTAGAGCGCCTTGCCCACGATCACCTCGTCGACGCCGAAGGGCTCCAGCTCCCGCAGGCGGACGAGATCGGCCGCGTCGCAGACGCCGCCCGCGGCGGTGATGCGCAGGCTGGTGCGGCGGCCCAGCTCGCGGAGCGCCTCGAGGTTCGGCCCGACGAGCGTGCCGTCACGCTTTACGTCCGTGAACTGGACCCGCACGACGCCCCAGCTCTCGACCGTCGCTGCCAGCTCGAGGGCGGCCAGGGCCGTCAGCTCGTTCCAGCCTTCGACGGCGACCCTGCCGTCGCGCGCGTCGATCGCTACGGCGACCGCCTGCGGCCAGCGCGACACCGCAGCCTGCACCACCTGCGGGCGCGAGACGGCGGCCGTTCCGAAGATGACGCGGTCGGCACCGAGCTCGAGATAGCGCTCCGCGTCCTCGAGCAGACGAATTCCGCCGCCGACCTCGACCGGAACCTGGACCGCCGCGATCACGGCAGCCACCGCCTCGGGCTGCGCCAGGCCGTCGATCGCCGCGTCGAGATCGACGAGGTGGATCCGCTCGGCCCCCTCGGCCTGCCAGCGCCGCGCCACCTGGGCCGGGTCGGTCTCGTAGACCGTCTCGTGCTCGGCGCGACCTTGCGTCAGCCGCACCACCCGCCCTTTCCGGACGTCGATCGCAGGCACGACGATCATGCCGCCCTCCGCGACGCTTGCACCATCCGGACGAAGCTCGCCACCATGCGCAGGCCCACCTGTTGGCTCTTCTCCGGGTGGAACTGCACGCCCAGCACGTTGCCCCGAGCGACGATCGCCGGGAACTCGCGGCCGTAGTCGGACGAGGCCACGACGACATCCTGCGGGCGCGTCACAGAAGTAGCTGTGGACGAAATAGACGTAGGAGCCGTCCGGGGTCCCGTCGAGGATCGGGTGCGGACGGCGCGCGCGCAGCACGTTCCAGCCCATGTGGGGCACGGGCAAAGCCGAGTCGAAGCGCACGACGCGCCCGGGCAGCAGGCCCCAGTCCCGGGAAGATCCCATGCTCCTCGCTCTCCTCGAACAGCAGCTGCATGCCGATGCAGATGCCCAGGAGCGGCTTGCCGGCGGCGGCGGCCTCGCGCAACAGCGGCACCATCCCCCGACGCTCGACCTCCTGCATCGTCGCACCGAACGCCCCGTCGCCCGGGAGCACGAGGGCGTCGGCCCGGCGCAGAACCTCGAGGTCGCCGCTCAGCACGACCTCGGCCCCGGCGTGGCGGAAGCCCTTGGTCACGCTGCCGAGGTTGCCGATGCCGTAGTCGGCGATCGCGATCATGCTAGAGGCTGCCCTTCGTCGACGGCACGCCCGGCCGTCCGCGGGTCGAGCGCGACCGCCATCGCCAGCGCGCGCGCCGTGGACTTGAACAGCGTCTCGGCGACGTGGTGCGCGTTGCGCCCGCGCAGCGTGTCGAGATGGAGGTTGAGGCGCGCGTGGTCCGCGAGCGCCCAGAAGAAGTCCTCGAACAGCTCCGTGGGCATGTCGCCGACGCGCTTGGCGCGGAACTCGACCCCGAAGTGCAGCCAGGGCCGGCCCGACAGGTCGACGACGGCGCGCGACAGGGCCTCGTCGAGCGGGCAGTAGGCGTGGCCGAAGCGCACGACGCCCTTCTTGTCACCGAGCGCCTGCTTGAGCGCCTGGCCCAGCACGATCCCCACGTCCTCGACCGAGTGGTGTGCGTCGACGTGAAGGTCGCCCCGGCAGCGCACCTCGAGGTCGAAGCGGGCGTGCGTCGCGAGCGAGGTCAGCATGTGATCGAGAAACCCGACGCCGGAACGGATCTTCGAGTGGCCCTGGCCGTCGAGCGCGAGGCGGAGAGAGATGTCGGTCTCGCGCGTTCTTGCGCTCGATGCTGGCCCGCCTGGCGCGGCGGGCGCCGCACGGCCGGTCGACCTTCCGAATCACTCGCAGCCATCAGGCCCTCCCCGCCGTGCAGGTTCATGCCCGCCTCGCCGAGCGCCGTCCCCAGAGCGTGCAGGAAGGCCTCGTTCTCGGCTTCGCTGCCGACGCTCACCCGCAGGCAGCGCGACAGCATCGGATAAGAGGTCACGTCGCGCACCAGCACCCCCCTGCGCAGGAGCGACGCGAAGACGGCCTTCGGCTCGGCCGCGAGCAGCTCGAGGATGAAGAAGTTCGCCCGCGACGGCCAGAGCCCGCACGCCGGGCACGTCCGCCAGGCGAGCGAGCAGCCGGTCGCGCTGCTCGACGATCCGGCGTACGTTCTGCGCCAGCAGCTCGGCTTCCCGAGCGCTGCGATCGCGGCCGCCTGCGAGAAGAAGTTGACGTTGTAGGGCAGGCGGGCCTTGTTGATCTCGCGCACGAGATCGGGCGCGGCGAGCAGGTAGCCGACCCGCAGGCCGGCGAGCGCCTTCGCCTTCGAGAAGGTGCGCAGCACGACCAGGTTCGCGTGCCGCTCGAGCAGCGGCACGACGCTCTCGCCCGCGAACTCGTGGTAGGCCTCGTCGATCACGACCAGGCCGTCGCCCGTCTTCGCACAGCCGCGACACGTCCTCGCAGCGTCAGGCTCGTCCCGGTCGGGTTGTTCGGCGAGCACACGATCGTGACCGTGGCCCCGCTCGCGCGACGTGCCGCGAGCAATGCCTCGACGTCGTATGCGAGCGGCCCACTCTCAGCGGGACGGGCGGGGTCACCCGTAGCGAGCAACTAGCTCGTCCCGGGCCAGGGAGCGAGCGAAGGGCGCTACCCCGCCCGTCCGCAAGCCGCACCCGCACCGGATCGCCGCCCAGGATGGTCGTCATCAGCGCGTACAGCGCGAACGTCGGCTCGGGGATCGCCACGCGCGTGCCCGAGCCGACCGTCCGACCAGGAGCAGCGCCTCGATCATCTCGTTCGAGCCGTTGCCGGCCAGGATGCCGTCCTCCCTCCAACCCGAGTGCCGGGCGAGGGCAGCCAGAAGCTCGTGGGGATCGAAGTCCGGGTAGCGGGACCACGGCGCGCGAGCGAGACGCTCGAGGACCCGTCGCTCGAGAGCCTCGGGCAACTCCCACGGGTCCTCGTTCAGTTCAGCTTACCGGTGCCTCGCGCAACGCGAGCGTGTAGGCGGCCAGCGAGACGTAGTGCCGGCTCCACGTGACGGAGCGACCTTCCACCGCCTCGCTCATCACTCCCCCTCAAACGCGCGACACGCTCTGGGCGTGCGCCGCGAAGCCCTCGGCCATGGCGACGCGCACCACGATGCCTCCGTGATCGGCGCCGGCTACGCGTCAGCGTCACGACGCTCTGCCGCTGCGCTCGAAGTCGCGCACCGACAGCGCTGAGGCTGAAGCGTGCCGCGCCGCCCGTGGGCAGCACGTGGTTGGGTCCCCACGCCGTAATCACCACCGCGACCGGCGCGAACGACCGCACGAACACGGCACCCGCGACGACTGCCAGAACGCGGTCGCGCCCCGCGTATCACCTCGACGTGCTCCGGCGACAGCCGTTAACAGCGGCGACGCCCTACCCCAGGTCCCGCACCAGGACCGTGGCGCCGTTCCGCGTGAGCGCCCGGCGGGCGCGTCCCGGGTTGGCGACCGAGCGGACGCCCTCGGCCACGAGCGGATCGTCTGCCTCCGCCAGTCTCTCGACGTCTACACCAGCAACGACCGTCTCGTCGCCGCTGCGGTGCTCGGCCTGGGCCAGCAGATCGGCGGCCGACCAGACCCGTCACCGCCGAGGCGTCGGCCAGGACGCGACCTCGCTCGGCCCGGCCTCGCTGTTCGATCTCCACCTGGCCGCGCACCAGGCGCTTGGCCGCCGCGACGTACGCGTTGCCGGGGCCGACGATCTGTCGACAGCGGGAACGGTCTTCGTGCGTACGCGAGCGCGGCGACGGCCTGCGCCCCGCCCGCCGGTGACGTGCTCTTCGAGCCGGGCCACGACATCGCCGCGGCGACGACCGGGTTGGTCTCGAGCGTGCGTCGGCGTCACCAGCACCAGCCGCCGGACGCCGGCCACCTTCGTGCGGGATGGCGTTCATCAGCACGGAAGAGGGATAGGCGCCCGCGCCGCCCGGGACGTAGAGGCCGCGCCAGCCGAGCCGCCGGCACCGAGCTCCTCGAGCCGCGAGCCGTCCGGCAGCTCCAGACGGAAGCCCGCCTGGCGCTGGCGCAGGTGAAAGGCCTCGATCCGCGCCGCCATCCGCCCGAGTGCCGCGACCACGACACGGACGGCCTTGGCGGCGAGCGAACGATCTCCCGGGCCGAACGTGCAATCGCGCCGGCGTGAGCCGCACGCCATCGAAACGCGCGCCGAGCGGACGAGCGCCGCGCGCGCGGCGAACCGCGCCACGATGCCCTCGGTCGC
>CAWDFT010000027.1:0-247267 GCA_963801575.1 uncultured Actinomycetota bacterium | reverse complement strand
GTCTCCGGCATGCTCCGCGCACTCGAGCAGGCCTGGGGCCGCGACCCGGCGACGATGATCCCGGATGTGCGCTTCACGCCAAACCCGCACAACGCGCCGGGCGGACCATTGGTGGAAAGGGGTGAGTGAGTTGTGCTGACACGGTTCATCAAGTTCCAGCTGGTCTTTTTCACGATCCTCACCATCCTCGCTATCGGGGTATTGGGCTGGTACTACCTGCGGGTGCCCAGCCTGGTCGGGATCGGGCAGTACAAGCTGTACGCCGAGCTGCCCCGCTCGGGTGGGCTGTACGCGACGGCGAACGTCACCTATCGGGGCACCCAGATCGGCAAGGTCACCGCGGTCGAGCCGACCGAGGACGGCGCCAGGGCGACGATGAGCATCAACGATCGCTACAAGGTTCCCGTCGACGCCACGGCCAACGTGCACTCGGTGTCGGCGATCGGCGAGCAGTTTCTCGACCTGGTGTCGACCGGAAGTCGCCGGCCAGTACCTCAGCGACGGGCAGACCATCACCGAATCCACGGTGCCCAGCGAGGTCGGCCCGGCGCTCGACTCCACCAACCGCGCCCTGGCGGCGCTGCCCAAGGAGAAGATCGACTCGCTGCTGACCGAGACGTCGAAGGCGGTGGGTGGATTGGGCCCGGCGTTGCAGCGCCTGGTCGACGGCACGACCAACCTCGCCCAGGGTTTCCAGGAGAACCTGCCGCAGGTCAACGACATCGTCACGAACTCGGCGCCGATTCTGGACAGCCAGGTCCAGTCCGGTGACGCGATCGAGCAGTGGTCGCGCAACCTGAACACCCTGGCGGCGCAGTCGGCCGCGGAGGATCAGGCTCTGCGCAGTGGTCTGCAGCAGGCTGCGCCCACCCTGGATGCGGTTAACGTCGTGTTCAGCGATGTCCGCGAGTCTCTGCCGCAGACGTTGGCGAACCTGGAAATCGTCATCGACTTGCTCAAGCGCTACCACAAGGGCCTCGAGCAGACACTTGTGTTGTGGCCGCAGGGCGCCACGGTCGGGCAGGCCGGAACGATCTTCGAGGGCGAAGGCCTGCTGCATTTCGCCCTGTCGATCAACCAGCCGCCGCCGTGCTTCACCGGTTTCCTTCCGGCATCGCAGTGGCGGTCACCGGCGGACACCAGCATGGCGCCGCTGCCGTCGGGAACGTACTGCAAGATCCCCAAGGATTACCAGGGCAACGTTGTCCGCGGTGCCCGCAACTACCCGTGCATGGATGTGCCGGGCAAGCGGGCGGCGACCCCGAAGGAATGCCGCAGCAATGAGCCGTACCAGCCTCTGGGCACCAACCCCTGGTATGGCGACCCGAACCAGATCGTGTCCTGCCCTGCCCCGGGGGCGCGCTGTGATCGCCCGCCGAAACCCGGCTACGTCATTCCGGCACCGTCGGTCAATAGCGGGATGAACCCGCTGCCCGCCGACCAATTGCCACCGACGGGGTCACCCCTGCCGGTCAGCGACCCGCTGACCCCGCCTGGCCAGGGCAGCGTCCAGTGCAGTGGACAACAACCCAACCCGTGCACGTACACTCCGGCACCAGGAAACAGCGCGATCTACAACCCGGCAAGCGGCGAGGTGGTCGGGCCCGACGGCGTGAAATACTCCGTCAGCAATTCGAGTAACCCAGGAGACGACGGATGGAAGGAGATGCTGGCACCCGCCGGCTGAACCCCACCGATGCGCAGGACGCGCCAGACGAGTCGGTTGCGGTATCCGAACAAGAGCAGACAGACCAAGAGGACCAGAACCCAGCCGCCACTGAGGTAGCCGAAGAGGTATCTGACGTGGCGGACCGCCGTCCGTCGCGGCTGGGACGTGGATGGCTGGTCGGCATCTGCGCGGGCTTGCTGATTCTGACCGTGGCGGCAGTGGTCGGTGGCGTCTTCGCGATCCGCGACCATAGTCACAGCGAAATCATCGCGCGCGATGATGCGGCCGCGCTGCAGGCCGCGAAGGACTGCGTGGCGGCAACGCACGCCCCGGACACCGCCGCGATGTCCGCCAGCCAGTTGAAGATCATCGAGTGCTCCACCGGCGACTTCGGAGCGCAGTCCACGCTCTACAGCGGCGTACTGGCGGAGGCCTACCAGGCGGCCAACGTCCAAGTGCAGGTCTCCGACATGCGCGCGGCGGTGGAGCGGCACAACGACGACGGCTCGGTGGACGTGCTGGTGGCCGTGCGGACCAAGGTGACCAATTCGGAATCCGCGGATCAGGAACAGGGCTACCGGCTGCGTGTGACGATGGCACCCGACGAAGGCAAGTACAGGATCGCCAAGCTCGAACAGGTCACGTCGTGACGGCTGTTCTCGACGCGACGCCGAACGCCGCGGCCGACGATCCGTCGGCGACCGACCGGCCGGCGTCCTGGCTGGCCCGCGTGGGCGCCTTCGCACTGGACGTCCTGCTGGGCCTCGGCGTGATCGCGGTGCTGGCGCTGCTGGCGTACCTGGCCATTACCGTTTCGCAGCCCGGCTGGCTGTGGCTGGTGTACGTGGTGGCCGCTGCGGCGGTCTTCTTGCTGATGGCCGTCAATCGGCTGCTGTTGCCCGCCATCACCGGTTGGAGCTTAGGCCGTGCGCTGTTCGGAATTCGGGTCGTGCGGCGGCGCGACGGTGCGTCCGTCGGCGCGTGGCGGCTGCTGGCCCGTGACCTGGCCCACCTGCTGGACACCGCTGCGCTGTTCATCGGGTGGCTATGGCCGCTGTGGGATTCCCGCCGCCGCACATTCGCAGATCTGTTGTTGCGCACCGAGGTTCGGCGCGTTGATCCGCCGCAGCGCGACATGCGCCGACTGGTGGCGAAGGTATTGGTCGCCGCGGTGGCGGTGTGCGCGGCGGCGGTGGCGTTGAACTACCTGGTGGTGTACCGCCACGAACTGGCGGTCGATCGGGCCCGCCAGCAGGTCGCCGAGCAGGGCCCGCGCATCGTCGAGCAGATGCTGAGCTATAACAAGGACACGTTGAGCGGCGACTTCGCCCGCGCCCAGGCGCTCGCCACGGATAGTTACCGGCCAGATCTGGTCGCCCAGCAGCAGGCCGTGCAGAAGGCGGGCGCGACAACGAACGAGTACTGGGCGGTGAGCAGCGCCGTGCTGCCGCAGTCACGCGACCAGGCGTTACCGGACCGGGCGGCGATGCTGCTGGCCATGCAGGGCCAGCGCGGCAGTGATCCCAAGACCCTGCGGTTCATCACGGCGACGGTGCGGGTGGACTTCGAAAAGTCCGGCGATGACAAGTGGCGGGTGGCCAACCTCACCGTGCTGAAGAAACCGAACATGAACCAGGCTGGACAATGAGCCCGCGGCGCAAGATCGATGCAGACCAGCCGGAGATCTACTCCGCTCCGGCTCCGAAATCGTCACGGCGATGGGGGCTGCCGATTCTCACTGGATTGTCGGCCGTACTCGTCGCGGCCGCGATCGCGGCCAGCACGTTCATGCTGGTGTCACACGAGACCGACCGCCGAACGCAGGTTCGCGACGCGGATGTACTGAACTACGTGCGATCGTTCATGACCACCTACACGACGCTGGACCCGTTCCACGCCAACTACTACGGCGACCGGATCCAGGCGCAGGCCACCGGTGACTTCGCGAAGATGTTCAAGGAGAAGATCAACGAGATCCTGGTCCAAGTCGCTCGCGCCGAGCCGACGCAGGGGACTGTTCTGGAGGCAGGCGTGCAGCGCTGGAAAGACAACGGCAGTGCCGACGTGCTGGTCGCCACCAAGATCTCGAACAAGTCGCCGGACGGAAAGTCGACGATCGAGAGCGGAAACCGTTGGGTCGTAACGGCCATCAAGGAAGGACAGCTGTGGAAGATCAGCAACCTGATTCAGGTGATCTGACCACGGACGCCGCCGCGGCCGAGGAAGGTTCTGCGCCGCGCCGCCGTCATCGGCTGCCGCTGCAGAAAGAGCGTCGCGCTCTGCAAGAGGAGCAGCCGGAGGCGCAGGACGCTCTAGGCGTCGACGAAACCGACGCCGACGAGACGCCCGAGGCCGACGAGTCGACATCCGAACCGCGGCGCCGCCGCTGGAACTTCTTGCGGCGCAGGAAGAATCAAGCTGAGTCCGTTGCGACCGAGACGGTGCCGGCTGAAGAGACGTCGACGACGGATGCGGCCACCCGACGGACACCGGTCGGCAAGGCTGGAAGGTCGACCAAGCAGGACAGCGAGCCCGAAGCCGCGAGCGACGAAGGGCCAGTAGACGAGGCTGAAACCGTCCTTGTCGCGCACCAGCCTGCGGGCAAGCGGCTACGGATCGCGGCCGCCGCGGCCGCTGCGTTGTTCGTAGCGGGCGGAGCTTTCGCGGGTGCGACTGCGCAACCGGTGCTCGCCGACCGCGCCCTGGTCGATACGAAGCTGGACATCGCCCGCACTGCCCAGAATGCGATCACCACGCTGTGGACGTACACGCCCGAGAACATGAACTCCCTTGCCGACCGGTCGGCCCGCTACCTCACCGGTGATTTCGCATCCGAGTACCGCAAGTTCATCGACTCCATCGTCGCCACCAACAAGCAGGCTCAGGTCACGAACAGCACATCGGTACTCGGCACCGCGGTGGAATCGGTGACGCCGTCGGAGGCGACCGCTGTCGTGTATACCAACTCGGTCGCTACCAGCCCGGTGACGAAGAACATCCCGTCGCTGCGGTACCTGTCGTATCGCCTGTCGATGAAGCGCGACGACGCGGATTGGCGCGTCACCCGGATGACGACCGTCACCATGCTGGATCTGACCCCGCAACTGTAGGGTCGCCGATAGCCGCGGCAGCGGAGGACTAGGGTCTGGGCTATGCCATCAGTTCTCGTCACCGGCGCCGCACGAGGTATCGGCAAGGCGATCGTCGAACACCTGGCGTCCTCGGACTGGGATGTGATCGCAGGCGTTCGCAGCGAGGAGGACGCCGCAGCGATCACCAAGACGAATCCACAGCGGGTATCGGCCGTCATTCTCGACGTCACCGACGCCGGTGACATTGCGAAGCTATCGGAGTCGCTGCCGAATCGACTCGACGCGTTGGTGAACAACGCGGGCATCGTCGTGGCTGCGCCCATCGAGACGGTGAGGCCCGATGAATGGCGAAAGCAGTTGGAGATCAACGTCATCGGCCAGTTCGCCGTGACCCAGGCCGTACTGCCGCTGCTGCGGAGATCGCGCGGCCGGGTGGTGTTCATCTCCAGCGTCAACGGTCGGATCTCGATGCCGCTGATGGGCCCGTACTGTGCCTCGAAGTTCGCGCTCGAGGCCGCCGCCGATGCATTGCGGCTGGAGTTGAAGGCGTGGGGCATTCCGGTCGTGCTGATCGAGCCGGCGCAGACCGATACAGATATGTGGCGGACCGCCGGCGACATGGTGCTCGAAACCGAAGCCGCGATGTCTCCCGAGCATCGTGACCTGTATGCCAAGCACATGGCCGGGATGAAGAAGTTCGTCCCGGTATCCCGCAAGATGGCCGTGTCCACGGACAAGGTCGTCGCCGTTGTCGACGAGGCACTGACCGCTCGCCGGCCGCGGGCCCGCTACGTGGTGGGCCTGGTACCGAAGCTGCAGACCGTTCTGCTGACGAATATGCCTGCGGCGCTGCGCGACCGGGTGATGACGATGATAGTCAGGCTGCCACGCCGTCCTCGTGGCTGATTTCGTCAAGACCAACCACAGGGCAGCACCCGGTTTCTTCGCGCTGGAAGCGGCGGGGTTGCGGTGGCTGCGAGTGGACGGTGGTGTGCCCTGTGCCCGGGTGGTTGCGCAGGACGACGACTCGTTGACCCTTGAGAGACTGGAGTCGGTGACGCCAACCCGTGCTGCCGCAAGAGATTTCGGGTCTCGGCTGGCGGTGACGCACGGAGCCGGCGCGCCGTTGTTCGGTGCGGGTCCCGACGGCTGGACGGGTGATGGCTACTTCGGCCCGATGTCGCAGCCATTGCCGATGTCGTTCACGGGTCGCCGGGACTGGGGTGCGTTCTACGCCGAGGAGCGGCTGCGCCCGATGGCAGACCTGGCCGGAGGACGGCTGGGCGCCGAAGCGAGCCGGTTGGTCACCGCGGTCATCGACCGCTGCCTTGCGGGTGACTTCGACGACGGTGATCGGCCCGCGCGACTGCACGGGGATCTGTGGAGCGGCAACGTCATGTGGACGCCGGACGGTGTGGTGCTGATCGATCCAGCCGCGCACGGCGGGCACCGCGAGACCGACCTGGCCATGCTGACGTTGTTCGGGTGCCCGTTTCTCGGCGAGGTGCTTTCGGGGTACCAGTCGGTGCGGCGACTGCGGGACGGCTGGCGCGACCGCGTCCCGCTACACCAGCTGTACCCGCTGCTGGCCCACGTCGTGCTGTTCGGCGGTGGCTACGGGCGCCAAGCGCAGGCGGCTGCTGTGGCTGCACTGCTAGCCGTCTAGCCGTTACGGGACAGCGCTTTATCGACGAGCTCGGCGAGCAGTGGAGCGAGCACCTGGGCGTACTCGGTCGTCACGTGGTTGTCGTCGCGATACACCAGTGTGTTGCCGACGATGACGGGGCAGCGGTCTGCGGTGCAGAACAGCTCTGAGAGCTCCGCGTACTGGCCGCCGCCCGCCGCGGTCGCCGTCGCCTCGGCCGCGATGCCGGCATCGTTCAACCCCTCCGACCTCGCCGGTGAGCACTCGGAGGCGTTGTCCATGTGCGCGGACACGCACGTCGGCACCGTCCCGTGGGGATCGGGTACCGGACCGAGCACCAATACGTTCGCCCCCGTGCCGCGCAGCCGCTGCACCAGTCGGGTCGTGCTGTCCAGCCACGCCTGGTCGTAACTGGTGAACCCGAAGTCCGCGCCGTAGCGTCGCGACATGTCGAGCACGATCAGCTGTGGCCGGTCCTTCTCCAATCGAGCGAGGACGTCACCGCGCCACTGCTCACATTCGGTGAACTTGCGGCCCAGATAGGGGCTGTTGATCGGCAGGTCCTGTAGCGGGCACAGCACCTTGCTCATTGTCGCCAGCCGCCAATGCCGTTCCTGCGCAACCGGTTCGAGCGCAGGCTGCCACATGGCGGCGTGCGAGTCGCCGACCAGGGCCACCGTCGTCGGCGCCCCGGCATCACCCGACACGCAGTCAGGCTGCTCGACATCCCGCCACGACAGCACGCATCCGTTGACGAAGACGTCGGGTTTGGCGATCGCACCGAGTGGTGGAGTCAGATTCGTTGGTACGGGGCCTAATTCGGTGGACTTCGCCACGGCGGCTAGCATCTGATCGCGCACCGACATCGGCGGGGGAGCCTCGGCCGATGCGCGTGCAGGCGCGGCCGGTGCGACCGGCGCGGCCGCTGTCCCGTGGCCGAGGGGAGTGGGCCGCATCATCAGCAACACCACACCGACACAGACCGTTGCGGCAGTGAGTGCGCCACCGACGGCGAGGCTGCGTCCGGCCGACAACCGCATCGCGGGCGCGAACCGCGCCGGGTTCTCGATGAGATGCAGCGTGAGGATGGCGAGGCCGAACGACACCACGACCATCGCCAACCGGCCGGCCAGACCGATGTCACCGCCGAACAACGCCGGAGCGAGCAGCAGGGCAGGCCAGTGCCACAGGTACCACGAGTACGACAGCCGACCGACCGACCGCATCGCCGACTTCGACAGGAAGTGCCCGACACCCAAATCCGGTGTCGCGCAACCGGCGCCGATCACCAAGGCCGTTCCCAGCACCGGCAGCAGCGCGGTGGTGCCGGGATAGGGTGTGGCCTCACCGACCTGCGTGCAGGTGACGAGGATCAGTGCGAGCCCGCCCCAGCCGACGACCGCAGCCGACGGGCCGGGCAACTGCCGCCACGCCCCGGCCGTCAAGGCCACCAGGCCGCCGACCGCCAACTCCCATGCGCGGGTCGGCAGCGAGAAAAACGCCCAAGACGGCCAGTTGTCGGTGCACGAGAGCGAGATCATGAACGACACGGCGGCAAGCAGCGTGAGGACAAGGACGTACGGTGCCGCCGATCGCGTTGGGGCCGTGCCGGTCCGCTGCGCGGCCCTGGTGAGCAGCCACGCCGTTCCGATGATCAATGCCGGCCAGAGCAGATAGAACTGCTCCTCCACGCCCAGCGACCAGTAGTGCTGAAGCGGCGATGGCGGAGCGTCGGAAGCCAGATAGTCGGTGCCGGCTATCGCGAACCGATAGTTCCCGACGTACAGCGCGCTGGCGATGCCGTCGCCGATGACGCTGCGCGCCTGCAGTGGCGGCAGCAGCACCGCCGACGCGACGCAGGTGGCGACGAGCACTGTCGCCGCGGCGGGCAGCAAGCGACGTGCCCGTGCACCGTAGAACCGGGCCAGCGCGACGGTGCCGGTACCGGACGCCTCACGCCACAGCAGACCGGTGATCAGGAATCCCGAGACGACGAAGAACACGTCGACCCCGATGAATCCGCCGCCCACGCCGGGCAGACCGGCATGGAACAGGACGACGGCAATGACGGCGACCGCCCGCAGACCCTCGATATCGGGTCGAAACTGTTTCTGTGGCACCCCCGCCCGCCCGCTCGCAGGGGTGCCGCGTCGGGAGGTGGGCCGGCGTGCGGTCGCAACTCTGTTCACTCGAGCAACGATCGTCTCACGGGGCACAGTGGTATCCTGGGATCAACGCGCTACGTCGCCAGCCAGGCCAACTGGCGGGGCAGCTTTTCGCGCCATGCGGAGATGTCATGACCCCCGGCGAAGGACACCCCTGCGGGTGGCCTGCGCAGTGACGCGACGAACTGTTTGGTGGCGGTGTAGTACCTGTCGCTGGCGCCGCAATCGATCCGCAACGGGATCTCCGACAGCGCGGCTGTGCCGTACACCGAGTACGCGAACCAATCGGCCGGACCGTCGAATGCACCGGCCCGAATGGCCTCGCCGTAGTCCGTATACAGCGCCGGGCTGACCGCGCAGATCGCCGCGGTGCGCGCCGGACCGAGTGCGCCGCCGAGCAGCAGGGCGCCGTAGCCGCCCATCGACCAGCCGATGAAGCCCACCCGGGAGGTGTCCAGGCCTTTCGTCGACAGCATCGGCAGCAACTCGGTCAGCACCATCGCTCCGGGGTCTTCGCCGGAGACCCGTCGGTGCCACCAGCCGTTACCGCCGTCAACGCTGACCACCGCGAACGGCGGATAGCCGGCCTTGACCAGTTGGGCCAGTGCCGACTCGACGCCCATGCCCATCACCCCGGACGCCGTCATATCGCGGCCGTGCAGCGCGATCACCGGCCGCAGCGGTCCGGCCTGCCCTGGCGGGCGAACGATCGCCCACTCCGTCTCAATACCGCGGCGGGCGGCCGAGGTGAACGAGCCGGTGAGGTAGGTCGGCATTGACTTGGCCGAGGGTGGTGACGGTTGGTCGGGTGGTGGCGCGCCCGCCGCGGTCGCCAGCCCCAACTGCAGCACCGGGTCGAGCGCACACGCACCGGCGATTCCGGCGCCCAGCCGCAGGACCGTGCGGCGCGTCAGCTGCGGCATCGACGTGGTCAGCCGAAGGCGAGCCAGCTGGGTAGCGCGCGCTCACGGGAATCGCAGAGCACCTGTTGGGTGTCGCAACTCCCGCGAGGGGACCCGGCGCCACTCCACATGCCGCCGGTGTCGCGCCTCAACACGATCGCCGACGAGCCGCCGCCGTCCAGTAGCACGGCGTTATCGGCGCCCAGTCCACGGAACAGGTCCTGCATGTTGTCGGGTGTGTAGCTGCCGCCCTGGAAGACGTACAACTGGTCGTTGGTCCGGTTGTATCCGATCGCGGTTCGCGCCGCGCTCGGCCCGCCGTCGTTGAGTTGGCCGGTGTCTCCGGGAGCGAGCAGGCCGATGCCCGCGACTGCGACGAAGCGCGCGTTCTGGTCGAGCAGTTTCTGGATCACCGGTGACGCCGAGTCGTAGTCGCTGGGGCCCTTGGGCATCACGACATATGGCTGGCCGCCGGCCGGAATGATCATCGTGGCCAGTGCCGACCAGTGCTCGTTGCCACCCGACAAGCCCTGTTTACCGGCGTAAGCGAGGGTGCCGGTGACGGCGGCGTTGGCCCGGCCCTGGCCGCGGGTGTTGTCGACGTATGCGCCGAGCGGCGAGCTGCATTTGGTGTCGCGCCACGAGCCACCCTTCTGGCCGCGCACGTCGAAGAAGTTCGCGTTGATCGCGATCGTTGGCCGGCCGAGCGCCTGCCATGCCTCCAACGGCGAGAAGACTTCCGATGCCTGCCACAGGCCCTCGCCGGTGCGCGCGCGTGGATCACGCTCGCACCGGGCTTGGAACCCTTGATGGCTGTCGACCAACAGTTTCGGGTTGATCCGGGAGGAGGCGTTCTTGATGGTCATCAAGTGCCCGCCGTTGTTCATCTCGTACCAGCCGCCGCCGGCGTTGAGCATCGGCGCCGGGTGGCCACCGCCGAAGTTGTAGACGAGGTAGGAGCCGCGAGTGTTGGCGATGGCGCCCGCGAGCAACGACCGTCCGTCGGCGCCGGCGACGGGAACGCCTGCCGTCGTCGCCAGCGCAACACACAGCGTCAGCGCCGCGGCGCACGCGAGGGCGGTCCCCCTGCCCTTCGGGCGGGAGGTGCCCCCACCGCTCCGCACGTGCGCGGCGAAGCGCCGGCATATTGCGGCTGGTGTCGGCACGATTGCCCCTTCAGCAAAAGACCAGGAAACAAAACCACTTTAATCACACCAACCTCACAGTCAACTTCAGTAACAGCGCGATCACGATTGGGTACCGCCCGGGCAGGGGCGTGGATTTCGGCGTTGAATGGGTAGTACCGGTTCTGAGCAGACCCACGAAGGAGCAGACATGATCGCAACGATTCTCACCGCATTGGTCGTCGGCTTGATCGTCGGCGCACTCGCGCGGCTCATCATGCCCGGCAAGCAGAACATCGGCGTGATCATGACGATCGCGCTCGGTGCCCTCGGCTCGTTCATTGGCTCGTGGCTTTGTTACAGCCTGTTCAATTACCAGAATGAAGGTGGCGGGTGGCAGATCATCCCGTTCCTCGTCGGGATCATCGTGGCGATCGTCTTGATCGCGATCTACGTCGGAATCACCGGACGGCGCGCCGGCCGCAGCACCACGCCGACGGTGCGCTAACGCCCCGGGGGCGCCAATCGGTAGACGGCGCCTGCATAGTCGTCGGTGACGTACACCGCGCCGTCGGGCCCGGCCACCGCGGCGACCGGTCGGCCCCACCGCGACCCGTCATCGGCCTGGAATCCGCCGACCAGTGTCTGCTGGTCGCCGAGATTGCCGTCGCGCCAAGGGAAGAACGACACCTCAGGTGGCCGAGGCGGCTCCCGGTTCCACGAACCGTGCACGCCGACCAACGCTCCGCTCGCATAGGGCTGCGGCAGCACCCCCGTCGTGAAGGACAGTCCGAGCGGCGCCGAGTGCGCGCCAAAGCTCTGTTCGACCGGCGGCAGCGCGGCGCAGTCCATTCGCGATCCGTCGGCGTTGGTGGACATGTCGCGGATGAAGTCCAGATCGGCGGGTCCACCGTCGGGATTGCAATAGGGCCAACCGAGTTCGCGCCCAGGGTTCAGCCGGGCCAGGGACTCCGGCGGATGCTCGTTGACGTACTCGGTTTCGACGTCGCCGTCTGGGTCGGGAGTGTTATCGCGGTTGTTGACCGCCGTCCACACCGCCCCGTCGGGCGCGATGGCGAGGCCGGTTCCATTGCGGACGCCGGTCGCGAACGGCTGTGCCGGACCACCGCCGGGTGGAATTCGCATGATGGTCGCCCGCGGGGGATCGGCGTCGCGGTCCTCGGCGGAGATGTTGCCCGTCGAGCCGATCGAGAAGTAGACGGCCCCATCGGGTCCGACGGCGACGCTCTTCAATGCATGCGCATAGGCGCCGCGCAGTTCGGGACTGCGCGCGTCGGGAAGCCCTTCGGCGACGGTCCGCCGGTTGACGGCCGCTCCGTCGGCATAGTCGTAGGCGTCGACCTGGTCACTCTCGGCGACATAGAGAGTCGAACCCTCAAATGCCATCCCGTGCGGTTGGTCCAGACCTTCGAGGAGCACCGACTCTTGCGGCGCACCAACGGGCTTCGGTGTCAGCTTCACGATCTGTCCGTTTACGGGTACCGAGACGAGCAGTGCGCCGTCCGGTGTCCACGCTGCCAGGCGGGCCTTGGGGAGCCGTGCCCATACCGATAGCGTCCAGCCTTCGGGCACCAGCGCCTGCCGTGGCTCGTCGAACGGAGCCTGCGCCAGATCGCCGGGAACGTCGACGGAGACGCCGGCCAGTTTCGCCGACACCGGTGCCGGTGCCGGTTCCGGTGACGCCGGCGGCGCAGGCGATCCCGGTGACGGTTGCGGAGGCGACTCCGTCGAACACCCCGCCAGCAGGGTGATGACGACCAGCCCGCCGGCGAGACTGCTACGCGCCGGCCAGATCCGCATGCATCTCCCAGACGAGGATCTCCGACGGCTCGGTCGCGGTGACGCGCTGGCCGCCCGACGCCGTGAACCGGACGGCGTCACCTTCGTGAAGCGGGCCCGCATCCTCGAGCGTCACCTCGCCGCGAGGCACGAACAGATGCAGGAACGGTGCTTCCGGCAACTGGACGGCGTCTTCGGGTTGCAGCCGCGCGCCATGCAACGTCGCGCTCCTGTTGTGGATGGTGATGGCGGCACCGTCGTGCATGCCCGACGCAATGGTGACCAGCCCGCGGGTGAGCTGGCCGTCGTCGATCTCGGCCTGTTGGTAGTCGGGCGTGATGCCGGATTCGTCGGGCGCTACCCACATCTGCACGAAATGCACGCGCTCACTGGTGGAATCGTTCTTCTCCGAGTGCAGGACACCCGACCCGGCGGACATCCGTTGCGCCAAACCGGGGTAGATGACACCAGAGTTACCCATCGAGTCCCGGTGCGCGAGCGAACCCTCCAGCACCCACGTGACGATCTCCATGTCGCGGTGCGGGTGGGTTTCAAACCCGGCGGCCGGGGCGACGACATCGTCGTTGTTGACGAGCAGCAGCCCATGGTGCGTGTTCGACGGGTCGTAGTAACCGCCGAACGAGAACGAGTGTTTGGAGTACAGCCAGTCCGTCGTGCTGGTGCCACGGTCGGATGCTCGGCGGATGCCGACGGAGGCCGTCATACACCCCAGGATAGCGAGCGGACTACCAGTCCGATTCGGTGAACTTGATGATCCCGCGGATGTTCTTGCCGTCGATCATGTCCTGGTAGCCGTCGTTGATGTCGTCCAACGAGTATGTGTTGGTCACCATCTCGTCGATCTTCAACAGTCCCGACTTGTACAGGCCGACCAGTTTCGGTGTCTCCACATGCGAGCTACCTCCGCCGAAGATGTTGCCCTTCAACGTTTTCTGCAACATCGTGAACAGGAAGAGGTTGAGTTTGACGTCGACGTCGGTCATCGCTCCCATTCCGGTCACCACACAGGTGCCGGTCTTAGCGGTCAGCGTCAAGGCTTCTTCGATGTACTCGCCGCGCATGTCGCCGACGGCGATGATCGTCTTCTCCGCCATGACGCCGTGGGTCAGATCGATCATCGGTGCGATCGCTTCCGCCATCGACGGGTAGACGTGCGTGGCCCCGAACTTGACCGCCTGGTCGCGCTTGAAGTCCACGGGGTCGATCGCGATGACGTTCTTGGCCCCCGAGATCACCGCGCCCTGCAATGCGCTCATCCCGATGCCGCCGACGCCGACGATGACGACCGTCTCGCCCGGCTGCACTTCGGCCACGTTCGTCGCGGAGCCGAACCCGGTCGGCAGCGCGCAGCCAAGGATGGCGGCGGATTCGAACGGAATGTCGGGGTCGATCTTGACGACGGAGTCCTTGTGCACGGTCATGTACGGCGCGAACGTGCCGAGCAGGTTCATCGGAGAGACCTCGGTAGACCCGGTGTGCACGCGCGAGGTGCCGTCGGCGATCGCCTTGCCGCCGAGCAGCACGGCGCCGCGGTCACACAGTGACCGGAAGCCCTTCAGGCACGGTTGGCACTCGCCGCAGGCCGGGATGAACGCGAGGATGACGTGGTCGCCTTCGGCCAGGCCGGTGACGTTCTTGCCGACCTTGGTGATGACGCCCGCGCCCTCGTGGCCGCCCAGCGCAGGCAGCGCGATCGGGGTGGCGCCGGTGGTCAGGTGGTAGTCGGAGTGGCACATGCCAGCCGCGTGCACCCGGATCTGCACCTCATCGGCGACCGGGTCGCCGACGTCGATCTCGTCGATTCGGAACGGCGAGTTGAGCTCCCACAGCAGAGCGCCCTTGGTCTTCATGACCCGTGATCATAGAACAGGTTCCAAAACAGGTGTCAAATATCGCAGCTAGCTGCGGAAACAGGTACTTAGACAGTGTTGTACGGAACGGGCAGCATCAGCCCGCCGTCGACGATGAACTCCGAACCGGTGCTGTACGACGATTCGTCCGACGCCAGGTAGAGCACGAGGTTGGAGACCTCCACCGGATCGGCGGTGCGCCCGAGCGGGATCTGCAGGAAGCCGTCGGGAATGTTCTCGGTCATCGGCGTGCGGATGTGGCCGGGATGGATGGAGTTGACCCGAATGCCCTGCGGCGCGAGCTCGAGCGCGGCGGACTTGCTGATGCCGCGTATCGCCCATTTGGACGCCACGTAGCCGTGCATGCCCGGGCTTCCGCGCAGCCCCTCCACCGACGACACGTTGATGATCGAGCCCCCGCCCGCGTCCTTCATCGGCCGGACCGCGGCCTGCATGCCGAGGAAGGTTCCGGTGAGGTTGATGTCCAGAATCTTCTGCCACTCGGCGAGCTCGAAGTTCTCCAACGAGTTGCCGTTGGAGATGCCGGCGTTGTTGACCAGAACGTTGAGCGTGCCGAACTCGCCGACCGCGTTGGCCACCGCCGCCTTCCATTGCTCGGGCTTGGTGACGTCGAGATGGACGAATCGCGCCGCGTCGCCGAGTTCGTCGGCCAGGGCGTTGCCCTCGTCATCGAGGATGTCGCCAATCACCACCTTCGCGCCCTCGGCGACAAGCGTCCTGGCGTGTGAGGCGCCCATGCCACGCGCCCCGCCGCTGATGAGTGCAACCTTCCCGTCTACACGTCCCATGGGCGGTGAGGCTACCGTCGCGCGTCAGAGAGAAGCCGGCAGGCCGAACTTTTCGAACAGAGCGGAGTCGCCGAATGCCACGACATGCGACACCGCATCGTCTGAGACGTCGATCACGTGGAACTGGAAGGCTTCATGGGTACCGGTGTGCTTGTTGCGCATGTACAGGCCCGCGGCCGGTTGTCCGTTGGCGGTGGTGGGGATCAGCCGCATGTCCCCGGGCCCCTCGGCGGGGCACTGCGTGTGGATCAGCGTCTTGATGTCCCGCGGCGACCGGTACCAGCCGTCGTACGGCGGCATCTCCCACACCGCCTCTTCGGTGAACATCTCCACCAGCTTGTCGATGTCGTAGGCCTCGAACGCGGCGATGTAGCGGTCCAGCAGATCCTTGGTCTCGGGTGAGTCGGGAGCGTTCAGATCGTCGTCCTCGCTGGGGCCGACGGCGTCGAGTTGGGCCCGCGCGCGTTGCAGCAGGCTGTTCACCGCCGCCGTCGATGCGCCGATCGCATCGCCCACCTCGGCCGCCTTCCACTGCAGCACGTCGCGCATCAGCAGGACGGCACGCTGCCGCGGGGACAGGTGCTGCAGGGCGGCTACGAACGCCAGCCGCACAGACTCGCGGGAGCCGACGATCACCGACGGGTCGGCTGGATCGTCGTGCTGGTCCGGCAGCGGCTCCAGCCACGGCACCTCGGCGCGTTCGACCAGCTCACCGGCGGGATCCGAACTCGGCTGGCCCAGGCCCGTCGGCAGGGGCCTGCGCTGACGGCTCTTCAGGGCGGTGAGGCTGGTGTTGGTCGCGATCCGGTAGAGCCAGGTCCGCACCGACGATTTGCCGTGGAATCCCTTGTAGGACTTCCACGCCCGCAGATAGGTTTCCTGCACCAGGTCCTCGGCGTCGTGCAACGATCCGGTCATCCGGTAGCAGTGCGCCAGCAGTTCGCGGCGGTATCGCTGGGCATCGGCGAGGAAGGCATCCGCGGCCGCTGCCTCGTCTTCAGGCTCAAGGCTCTGCGCGAGCACGCTCACGTCGTCGAGCTTACGCAGGGCTCCGACAACACCGCACCGAGCCTTTGGCCGGATTGGCTAGTCCGACACGATGCTGATCCGGGTGTTGTCGGTGTGCCATGGAACTGTCACAGGTGAGATGACCCGCCACACCACATTCAAGTTCTGCCTAGACCCGAACGCCGAGCAGCAAGTCGTGCTTGCCCGGCGCGCGGGGTCGGCCCGGTTTGCGTTCAATCAATATTTACGCATGGTGAAGACCGCCCTCACGTGTCGGTGAAACCAGCCCGGATGACGCGGGAACCGACGTTCAGCCTGCACCCGCCACCTGAACCGAGGACGCCCGAGAAGGGCGGTGCCGACTCAACACAGTTGGTCGACACGCTTTAGTCTCCCCCAATGGCCAGTAGCCGAACCGAGCGGTCCTTCGAAGGCGTCGGCGGAGTCCGCATCGTCTACGACGTGAGGGAACCGGAGACCGACCCGCGCGGCGTGGTGGTGCTGTGTCACGGCTACGCCGAACACGCCCGCCGCTACGACCACGTCGCGCAGCGCCTCGGCGAGTCGGGTCTGGCGGTGTATGCACTCGACCTTCGCGGACACGGCCGTTCCGGCGGCAAGCGGGTCCACCTGCGCGACATCTCCGAGTACACCGACGACTTCCACACCCTTGTCGGGATTGCGGCCGCGGAGTACCCGGAGCTCAAGCGGGTCGTGCTGGGCCACAGCATGGGAGGCGGCATCGTGTTCGCCTACGGTGTCGAGCACCCCGACGACTACGCCGCGATGGTGTTGTCCGGCCCAGCGGTGGATGCGCAGGAGGCGGTGTCGCCGGTGATGCTGCTGCTGGCCAAGGCGCTCGGCAAGATCGTGCCCGGCCTGCCCGTCGAACAACTCCCCGCCGACGCGGTGTCCCGCGATCCCGCCGTGGTGGCCGCCTACAACGCCGACCCGCTGGTGCATCACGGCAAGCTGCCCGCGGGGATCGCCCGTGCGTTGATCGGCGTCGGCGAAACCATGCCGCAACGGGCGGGTGCGCTCACCGCGCCGCTGTTGGTGGTGCACGGCGAGGAGGACAAGCTGATCCCGGTGGCGGGCAGCAGGCACTTCGTCGAGTGCGTGGGTTCGAAGGACGTGCACCTCAAGGTCTACCCCGAGCTCTACCACGAGGTGTTCAACGAACCCGAGCGCGCCGTGGTTCTCGACGACGTCGCCGCGTGGATCGAGGCGAGACTTTGAAAGTCCTTGCCGCCCTGATGGTTTCTCTTCTGCTGATCCTGACGGCAGGCTGCTCGCCGGACGAAAAGGCAACCAAGCCCTGGGTCGAGGACGAGGTCAGCTTCGAAGCCGACGGTCTCACCATCCACGGCACCTACCGCCACCAACAGGACGCCGGGCCCGGGCCTGCGGCGCTGCTGATCTCGGAGAGCGGGCCGACCGACCGCGACGGCGACAACAAGGTCGTGGGCCCGATCGGCAACATGCGCCAGCTGGCCGAACTGCTGTCCGACCGCGGCGTGGCGAGCCTGCGCTATGACAAGGTCGGTACCGGCAAGACCGGCAACGGCCCATATGAACAGCGGAAAGCCGACGTCGGCAGCGCGGTCTACACCGTCGGCGCCAAGGCGGCCGTGCGCTTCCTCGCCGACCGGCCGGGCACCGACAAGGCGCGCATCTCCGTATACGCCCTGGGCGAGGGGACCATCCACGCGATGTCACTCGCCTCTGACACCACGCCGGGAGCGCCCAAGATCCATTCCCTCGGCCTGCTCCAGCCGCTGTCGGGTCGCTACCTCGACATCATCACCAACCGCGTGCGTAGCGACGCGAGCCCCGAGACGCTGTCGGCGTGGCTCGCGGCCGTCGACGAGGTCCGCACCAAGGGCACGGTGCCCGCGCAGCTGCCGGAGGGGCTCGGAGCCATCCTCAACCCGGTGAACGTGAAGGCCATCGCAGAGGCGGACAAGATCGACCCGGTGGACCTGGCCGCCGGGATACCCGCGGGGACGCCGGTGCTGCTCACGTGCTCGGACTCCGACCGCCAGGCCAAGTGCGCCACCATGCAACCGGTGATCGACGCGCTGAAGCACACCGCGCTGACCGTCGTGGAATTCAAGGGCGTCAATCATGTGCTGCGTGACGATCCGACCGACAGCATCGCCAACCTGGCCGGGCAGGGCCCGCTTTCTCTACAACTAGTGACCGCGCTCGACGGATTTGTCACAAAGTAGCCCTAATCTGTTGGCAATGACTTGCAAGCGAGAAGCGGAGCGGGATCGCGCATGACCGATGACAAGATGCTGGCCCGCATCGCCGCGCTGTTGCGCCAGGCCGAGGGCACCGACAACACGCACGAGGCAGAAGCCTTCATGGCAGCCGCGCAGCGGTTGGCCACCGCCACGTCGATCGACCTCGCGGTGGCCCGGTCGCATGCGGACAAACGCACGAAGGCCCAGACGCCGGTGCAGCGCACCATCACCATCGGCAACGCCGGGACGCGGGGGCTGCGCACCTATGTCCAACTGTTCGTGGTGATCGCCAACGCCAACGACGTGAAATGTGACATCGCATCGAACTCGACGTTCGTCTACGCCTACGGCTTCGCCGAGGACATCGACGCCAGCCACGCGCTCTACGCCAGCCTGGTCATGCAGATGGTGAGGGCGTCGGAGGCCTACGTCTCCTCGGGCAGGCACCGACCCACCCCGACCATCACCGCACGAATCAACTTCCAGCTGGCATTCGGCGCCCGTATCGGGAAGCGCCTGGCCGAAGCCCGCTGGGAGGCGCGCCGCGAGGCCACCAGGTCTCGGAGGAGCCGGCCGGGAACGGCGATCGCTTTGCGGGACAAGGACATCGAGCTGAAGGACTTCTATCGCGAGGCATCCGAAGCGCGCGGAACCTGGCGGGCGACCAGCGCGACGGCGGGCTATTCGTCGTCGGCGCGGCGGGCGGGCGATCGCGCGGGTCGACGGGCACGGCTCGGCAACAGCCAGGAACTGAGCGGCGCGCGCGCCTCGCTTGACCGGTGAGCTCCCGCGACACCCAGCGCTCAAGGGTCTACGCCGCTGAAGAGTTCGTCCGCACGTTGTTCGATCGTGCAGGCGAGCATGGAACGCGTGCGGTCGATTTCTTCGGCACAAGCTTGACGCTGCCGCCGGAAGGACGCTTCGGCTCCGTTGAGTCCGTGCAGCGTTATGTCGACGACGTACTCGCGCTCGGTTCTGTCCGCGCGCGCTGGCCCGTGGCCGCGCCGCTGACCGTGCGGTCGCGACGAGGAGTCACTGCCGCCCACTACGAACGTGACGACGAACGGGCCGCCATCGCGGTCCCCGAGCGGCGTACCAACTGGGCACTGCGTGAACTCGTCGTGCTGCATGAGATCGCTCACCACCTGTGCGACGCCGACCCGCCACACGGGCCGGAGTTCGTCGCGGCGTTCTGCGCGCTCGCCGAGGCGGTGATGGGCCCGGAGGTGGCGCACGTGTTGCGCGTCGTGTACTCCAAGGAGGGGGTGCGGTAGCGGTAACGTTCCGCGCGTGACGGAGCCGGACCCTAAATCCCTTGACGAGGTGTTCAACCGGGTGTTGCGCACCGAGGACGACGCACTGCGCGCCACACGGGAGGCCGGTACGGCGGCAGGAATGCCGGCGATCGAGGTATCGGCTCAACACGGGAAACTACTGGCGCTGCTGGCGACGATGACGCATGCGCGCCGGGTGCTGGAGATCGGCACACTTGCCGGCTACAGCACCATCAACCTTGCCCGCGGCGTCGGGCCCGGTGGCCGTGTCGTAACACTGGAGTACGAACCGAGGCACGCCGAGGTGGCGCGGAAGAACTTCGAGCGCGCCGGCCTCACGGACCGAATCGAGGTGGTCGTCGGCGCCGCACTGGACACGCTGCCGCAGCTGGCCGACCGGGGCGACACCTTCGACCTCGTCTTCATCGACGCCGACAAGGAGAACAACGTCGCCTACGTCGAGTGGGCGATCAAGCTGGGCGGGCCAGGCACAGTCATCGTGGTGGACAACATCGCTCGTATGGGTCGGGTGCTGAACCCCGCCGCCGACGATCACCAGGCCCGAGCCGTGCGCGACATGCTCGAGATGATGGGCGAAGACCCGCGTTTGGATGCGGCGGCGATCCAGACGGTTGGAACGAAGGACTGGGACGGCTTCGCGGTCGCGTTGATCAAGTAGTCGACGACGTCGAGTCAACCGACGTGGCGGTCCGACCAAGACCATGAGTGTGCCGTATCAGCTGAATTTGTCGCGGTTCTGGACGGCGTCGTCGCGGTCGACGGGAAAGAGCGTAAGCATGTTCGGGACTATCTGCTAGTAACGGACAGTGGCCCACTGGTTGTCGATGCAAAACCTGCTCGGCGTCTCGCAGACCCCGAGGTGGCATTCGCGTTCGAGTGGACCACGGGGTCGTCGATGCTCCCAGGATCAGGTCGTCGACATTCACAACAAGAGTCTCCTCGTGTGGGACGGCGCCAAGCCGCGCGATGTGCTTATGGCGGGGTCTCGATGCTGGACATGACCAGCTGCAGATATGGGCGGTAGAGGTCCTCGCCGTCGAGGTGACTTCCCAAGGTGATGCCGTCGTTGGCGGCCAGGACCACACGGGCCAAAGTCTCGGCCTCGATATTGAGGGTGCCTCCGATACGAGCGACGTTCTTGCTGATGAATTCGCCGAGTGCGCGGATCGTTTCGAGCCGTTGGGCGGTCACTCGTTCACGTGCGTCGGGATTACGTAGCAGGAACAACGTCAGCTCGTACCCCAATGCCGCTCGTTCCGGCCCACTGCTCAGTTGGCGCCACCGATCGGCGAGTTCGTCGACATCGACGTCGCTGAGGCGATGGAAGGACATCATGATCTCGGCGAAGCCGTCGAGGAACCGTTGCCGCTGGCGGTCGGCGACCGCTAGGAACAGCTTCTCCTTGGCGCCGAACTGGGAGTAGATGGCACCGCGGGTGAAACCCGCGGCGTCGGCTATCTCCTCGAGGGCCGCGCCGGCCAAGCCCTTACGGGCAAAGACTTCCTCGGCGGCATCTAACAGAATCTGGCGAGTGTGCTCGTTACGCCGCTCTTTGGTCCAGCGTTCAGCCACAGCGGCATCCTTCCACCAAGTTGGGCGATGGCGACCGAGCGAATAGGTCTGGGTCGAGTGCGTTGGCCGCCCGGAACTCCTCGCAGGTGTCGACGTGCGTGTGGAGGCCGGCGTGGCGGACCGCCTCCGCAATGACCACGGTAACCACGTCAAGTGGATAGCTCACGTCCGCCTCTCCCTGCCAACAGCGGTGTGACATCGACCACTCTAATACATGGTTGCATATAATATACATTGATGTATATCATGAGGCTGGTCACATGCAGCGGACGGCTGCGCTGCATCACAGCAGGCGGGATGGCTTCGCACGCAGGCCCTCCTCGCGGATGTAAGCCCCTTGTTAGCCGTGACCGCCGTCGACTGAGGAGTCCACTGATGCCCGCATCGCGACCCGGAGAATGGCTCGACTCCGACTCCGGTCTCGGCCTAGGTCTGGAAGACATCCAGCCGGGGACGTTCAACATGACCATCCTTACCGACCGCTACACCTCGCCCGAATACGCGAAGCGTGAGCGCGAAGCGATCTGGATGCGGGTATGGCAGATCGCCGGTCGCGTCGATGAACTGCCGAAAGTCGGTGACTGGAAGCGGTATCAGGTCCTCGACCAGACCTACATCATCGTCCGCGGAAAAGACGAGAAGCTTCGGGGCTTCGTCAACGCATGCCGACACCGCGGAAACATCCTGTGCAACAGCAACACTGGCAACGCCAAACGCGGATTCCTGTGCCAATACCACCTCTGGTCTTATGACTTCGAGGGCAAATTGCGCGGTGTCCTACGGGAGAACCTTGCCGGCCAGGTCGACAAAAGCGATAACTCGCTCTTTGAGGTGTCGGTAGACACCTTCGGCGGCTTCATCTTCATCAACCCGGACCTGAACGCCGCGCCGCTGCGCGAGTTCCTGGGCGAAGAAGTAGCCGAACTACTGGCTCCCTACCACCTCGACGAGATGGTCACCGTGATGGACGTCCGTGAGGCCGTGGACTGCAATTGGAAAGTCGTCATGGACGCTTTCGAAGAGGGTTACCACATCAACGGCATCCACCCCCAACTGCTCGCGGTCCTGAACATTGATCCAGGGACCGCGCGATACCGGTTCTTCGATAACCACAGTGTGGCGGTGGCACCGTTCGAGGTGCAGGGTGCCGGCGCGCAGAAGCAGGTCGACGGGATCATGGCGCTCCCGGAGACGTTCCCCGGCACGGCCGCGGTGATCCCACGTTTCCAGGAACTCGTCGCGCCATACCAGCGCAAGGACGGAGAAGTGGAGTTCCCGGACGGCGTGACCGCCCGTCAGCTGCTGCAGCAAGCCACGCGCGACACCCTGACCGGGATGGGCCTCGACGTCAGCGGGCTCACCGACGCGCAGATGAGCGACAACCAGGGTTGGGTGCTTTTCCCGAACTACTTCATGACGGTTCGCGCGGGAGAGTGCCACGTCATCATGGCCGTGCCGCACCCTGACGGCGACCCCAACCGGTGTATCTGGCATGTCAGCAGCTACATGTATTTGCCCGAGGAACACCGCGACGCGTTCCGGGCAGAGCTGATCGAAGTCGACGAGCCGGGCAGCTACAAGTACTTCGAGGCGCTTCACCAGGACTACGTCCAGATGCCCCGCCAGCAACTGGGCCTGCGCAACAAACGCCTCGACCACATGTCGTTGGTGAAAGAGGAAGTCGTCATCGGTCATTACCACTCCGTGGTGGACAGGTACATGGCCAGCGGCGCGAACTCGTCTGCCAGTCATCTGTAGGGGAAGGACGAATATGAATCTCGAGAGACGAATCGCTCATCACCGCCGCATGGCCGAGGCCTACCGCGATGCCTACCTTCACCAAGGGGTCAAGGAAGGCGAGGCATTCGTCGACGCATGGAAGTTCGCCCCCGACGTCGTCTACGCGTCCCCGTACTTCACTGGCGGCGAGAGCTATCCGTTGAGCGAATTCGGCGAGCAGTCGGCGAGAGCGTCCACGATGGAAGCTACGGCGTACTCGCTGACGTTCCCGGACTGGAAGCCCGCCTCCTTCATGTACTGGCCGGCCGACAACGGGTTCGTGATGAAGACCCGATGGGAGGGCCACACCAAAGACGGGAAAAGGATGGGCTTTTACTCGTACAGCTTCATCGAGACCAACGATCAGGGTGAAGTCACCCGTTGGGAGACCCACGTCAACGACGAATACGGCCCCTTCCTCGAAGTCGCCATCGGGGTGTCGGGCCCGTTTCACGGCACCGGCGCGTACGTCGAGGCGCTCGAGCGGTGCCTCGAAAAGGCCGGCGTGTCGGTGTGACCGCGAAGCGACTCACAGACGTCGCCGATGTCATCGACGACTATGCGGGCCGGTGTCGCACCGTCCTCGACTACAGCATGATCGTCAAACGCTTTGTGGACGAGGCGAAGACGCCCGGCTTCTCGGTGGACAGCTGGGCGCCGCTGGCCGAGTTGGTCGCGGTCGACGAGTTCGAGCGGGTGGGCGCGTTCAAGGAAGTGGTGAAGTGGCCGGACTACGTCGACTTCCTCACCAACTGGGCCACGTCGTCGGAGTGGGAGTGCTCTTTCAAGCGCATCACCGAGACCGCTGGCCTGGTGTTCCTCGAGCTCGAGGAACGCAGCAGAATCGGTGACTTCAGCAGCGCGGTCAACTCGCTGTCGGTGTACGAGTTCACCGATGCTGGCCAGATCCGCCACATAGACCTGTATCTGCAGATGACGCCGCCGCAGCCGGAGATGCTCAAGAGCTTTGAGGGAGTGGATCTCTCACAGTGAACGACACCGAGATCGATGCGAAAGACTTCTTCACCGACAACGAGCTGCTGCACGATCCGTACGAGTATCTGGCCGCGCTGCGCGAGGAATGCCCGTTGCGGCGGGAGAAGCATCACGACGTCGTAATGGTCACCGGTTACGACGAGGGCGTCGCGATTTACAACGACACCAAGAGGTTCTCGTCGTGCATCTCCGTCACTGGGCCGTTCCCGGGTTTCCCGGCACCCCTCGACGGCGACAGCGACATCACCGAAGTGATCGAAGCGCACCGCGATAAGTTGCCGTTCAACGACCAGTTGCCGACGTTCGATCCGCCGGTGCACACCGCCCACCGGGCGATGCTGTCGCGGATGATCACGCCGAAGCGGCTGAAGGAGAACGAGGAGTTCATGTGGCGGCTGGCCGACCGTCAGTTCGACGAGGCGCTGACCGGCGGCCGCTGCGAGTTCAACGGCGACTACGCCTCACCGTTCGCGATGCTCGTCATCGCCGACCTCCTCGGCGTGCCGGAGTCCGACCATGAGGAGTTCCGCACCAAGCTGCTGACCGAGGCCGGGACGATCGGCAGCAGCGAGGGCGACACCATGCACCGCAATCCCCTGGAGTATCTGTACGGCAAGTTCACCGAGTACATCACCGACCGTCGCGGCAACCCGCGCGCCGATGTGCTGACCGGCGTTGCCTCGTCCACCTTCCCCGACGGGGGCACACCCGAGGTGATCGACGCGGTGCGCGTTGCCTCCAACCTGTTCGCCGCCGGTCAGGAAACGACGGTTCGCCTGCTGAGCGCCGCGGTGATGCTGATCGCCGAAAACCCGGACCTGCAAGGGAAGTTGCGCGCCAACCGGGATTTGATTCCCAACTTCGTTGAGGAGGCGCTGCGCTACGAGAGCCCGGTCCGCGGCGACTTCCGGCTGTCGAAGTGCCCTGTCAACGTGGGCGGGGTGGACCTGCCCGCGGGTACCACGGTCATGCTGGTCAACGCCGCGCTCAACCGCGACCCGCGTAAGTTCCCAGAGCCCGACACCTTCAACGTCGATCGACCCAACGCGCGCAGTCACGTCGCGTTCGGCCGCGGACCGCACGCGTGCCCGGGTGCCCCGTTGGCGCGCGCCGAGGCGCGGGTCAGCCTCGAGCGGCTCTTCGATCGCACCAGCGACATCTGGATCGACGAGGAGAGGCACGGCCCGGCTGGCCAGCGCCGCTACCGGTATCTGCCGACGTTCATCCTGCGCGGGCTCACCCGGTTGCACATTCGGTTCGAATAGGACTGAGGCCTATGGCTTTTGAAGGAACCATCGCGATCGTGACCGGCGGGGCCATGGGCCTCGGGCTGGCGATCACCGAGGCGCTTGCCGCCCGCGATACCAAGGTCGCGGTCTTCGACATCGCCGCCGACGAGATCGACACGCAGGTCGCCCGGCTGCGCCACGAGGGCGCGAAGGTCAACGGCTACCTGGTCGACGTCTCCGACCGCGCGCAGGTTCGCGCCGCTGTGCAGCAGGTGCGGGCAGACCTCGGCCCCGTGCTGATCCTGGTGAACAACGCCGGCATCGAGCAGTTCGGCAAGTTCGAGCAGATCACCGACGAACAATGGGACCGCGTTATGGCGGTCAACCTCCGCGGGCCGTTCATCTGTACCCAGGAGGTGCTGCCCGACATGCTCGAAGCCAAATGGGGCCGCATCGTCAACATCTCCTCCTCGAGCGCACAGGGCGGACAGGCCCGGATGGCGGCCTATGTCAGTTCCAAGGCCGGGGTGATCGGATACACCAAGAGCCTGGCGCTGGAACTGGGTCCGAAAGGCATCACGGTCAACACGATCCCACCCGGGATGGTGGTGACGCCGATGCTCGAGAAGGCGATCGCTGAGGGTCGGTTCACCGACTCGCTCGAACACTTCGCCGCCATCACGCCGGTGCGGCGGGCGGGTCGCCCCGAGGACATCGCCAACGCCACCATCTTCCTGTGCCAAGACGAGTCCTCCTACATCACCGGCCAAGTCATCGGCGTCAACGGAGGGCGGCGGACATGAGTGCCACCAACAGCATGCAACCGCTGCTCGCACCACTGACGGCCGATGAGTGGGGAGACGACGAATACTCCGCATTCGGGGCGCTATTGGGGCTGCCGGCTGAGAAGGTACCGCGCGCCGGCTCCGGTCATGCCACCGACCCGCTCAACTTCGACATCATCGGCCTACTCGCCCGCCACCCCAAGATGGCCCGCCGGTTTCTCACATTCAACGGTTGGCTGCTGCAGCGCGGCGAATTACCCGTTCGACTACGCGAATTGGCGATCCTGCGGGTGGCGCACACCCGCCGCTCCGCGTTCTTCTGGGGCGAGCATGTCAAGGTAGCCACTGAAGGTGGTGTGAGCACCGACGACATCAACCGGCTTGTGCGCGGCAACACCGCATTCGAGGGGGCCGACCGGTTGGTGCTCGACGTCACCGACCAACTGCTGACGCAGGGCCGCGCCGACGCCGAGACGTGGCAACGCCTCGCCGGCGAACTCGGTACGCACCAGGCGATAGAACTGATCTTCGCCGTCGGCACCTACGCGATGTTGGCGATGGCCTTCAACACGTGGGAACTGGCGCCGCCTGCTGGCAGCGCATCCCTGCCCGTCACCCGAAATCCCAACCACGATGAGGAGTGAGCCGAATTGACAAGCGTGCAGAGCGACACCGGTGTGCTGGATGGTGAGGAGCGGATGCTCATCGACGGCGAACTGCAGCACACCGGCAGTGGCGCCACCTTCGACGTGATTCACCCGGCCAGCGAGCAGGTCGCAGGCCAGGCCACCGACGGCACGGTGGCGGACATGGCGCGCGCGGTGAGCGCCGCCCGCCGGGCGTTCGACGAGACCGACTGGTCGCGGGACCTCGAATTCCGCTACCACTGCCTGACGCAGCTGCATGAGGCGTTGGAGCGCAACAAGGAACATCGTGCTCGACGACGCCGACTTCAACGCGGCACTGCCGATGGCGGCGATGATGGCCTGCGTCATGAGTGGGCAGTCGTGCATCCTGCCGTCGCGGATCTTGTTGCCGCCAGCCGCTATGACGAGGGTATCGAGATCCTCAAGACCAGCATGGAAGGTTTCCCGGTCGGCGACCCGTGGACGCCGGGAGTCATGCAGGGCCCGCAGATCAGTGAGACCCAGCGGCAGAAGGTGCTCGGCTTGATCCGCTCGGGAATCGATTCGGGCGCACGCCTGGTCACCGGCGGCGGCGTCCCGGAGAACTTGCCTGTCGGCTACTACACCCAGCCGACGCTGCTCGCCGACGTTGACCCCGACAGGCAGATCGCCCAGGAGGAGATCTTCGGCCCGGTGCTGACGGTCACTCCCTACGACACCGACGACGAAGCCGTCGCGATCGCCAACAACACCATCAACGGCAAGAGCCACTTCGGCGTCACCAGCCCGTTCGGCGGCACCAAGCAGAGCGGCCTGGGCTACCGCAACGGCGAGGAAGGCTGCAAGGAGTACCTCGAGGCGAAGACGATCGGCATGCCGGACACGGCGGCGCCGAAAATCAGGCCGGAAGCGACGCCGCGGCGATCGCCGCGCTGCTGTACCGCTACGCCCGCGCCGTCGACACCAGCTGAGGGCTGGGCTCGATGAGACGCACGGTATTCATCACGGGTGCTGCAGTAGGTTTGGGCGCCGCCACAGCCGAGGAGTTCGCCGAGCACGGATGGCAGGTCTTTGCCGCTGGCCACGTCACACCCGGGGCCGCCTCGCACGGAATTGCCATCACCCTCGACGTCACCGATTCCGACAGCTGCGCAGCTGCCGCTCGGGAAGTGGCGAGACACACCGACGGACTCGGTGCGGTCATCAACTTTGCGGGCCTGGTGGACCTGGGTCCGCTGATGGAGGTGTCCGAGGAGCGGCTGCAACGCATATTTGACGTGAATGTCATTGGTACACATAGGGTTAACCGCGTGATGTTCGACTTGGTTCGCGCCGGCGGCGGGCGAATCGTCAACATCAGTTCGGAGTCGGGCCGGTTCCGCGCCGGTATCACCACCGGGCCCTACGCGATGAGCAAGCACGCGCTGGAGGCCTATTCGGATGCACTGCGTCAAGAGCTGCAGTTCCTCGATGTTCCGGTGATCGTGATCGAGCCCGGGGCTTTCCGGACCGCGATGAGCCACAACATCCCCCAGCGTTTGGCCGCCTCGATCCCGCCCGGATCACCGTTCGAGCCGATTGTCGCGTTCACCGAACGGACCAGTGCACGGGAAGAAAAGCATGCGCGGGATCCGAAGATCCTGGCACGCGCCGTGTATCGCGCGGTCACCAGCAGGCGGCCCAGGCCGCGGTACCTGGTCAAAGGAGGGATTCAGAGCAGGATTCTGAACGTCTTGCCGAGGACGGCGGCTGACCGGCTCGTCAAGCTGGTGGTGCGCTGACGGTTACCGTGAGACGTATGTCGATCGACAGCCCAGTAACCGAAACCACCAACGGACGGGTCCGCCGTAATTGGTCATTACCGCCGGCGGCAACAGGATCTCGTGCATGTCGTGCGCGGAGGTTGCGAGCGCTGAGCGCAGCGATGTGTTCCTCAGGTTCAGATCGTCAATATCGCATCCAACGCTTTGCGGGGCGGCCATTTTCTGACCTTTCGCAGCGGAACGAATCAGCCCACGGCAGCTTCGAGTTCGGCCAGGCAGCGCTCGGTGCGCGCGATCACGTCACCCTCGTCGAGCAGCACATCGCGCCCCGCCAGATAGCCGATGCTGACGCGGTCGGCATACGAGCACACGGTCACCGTCAGCGTCAGCCCGTCGTAGACCGTCCCGATCGGGTAGATGTTCTCGACATGCGCGCCGTTCCAATACATTTCGTCGCGCGGCCCCGGAACGTTGGAGATCGGGACGTTGAAACCGGTGCGCACCTTCGGAAATGGCGTCTTCGGTAACAGCACTGTGGTCACCTGGGTCGGCACAAGAAGCAACAGCGACGCTCCCGACCCGCGGCTGGCCACTCGCTGCTTTCCCTCCGACATCGACCTATGGATCAGATCCAGCCGTTCGGCGGGGTCGTGGGTGTCGGTGCCCAGCGGGCACAGCCAGGCGCCGAACATGTTGCCGTGCTCGTCATCTGCGCCGTGCTCGCGTGCTCTCACGGTGATCGGGCAGAGGGCCACCAGCGACTGCCCGGGGAGTTCGCCATGGTCGAGCAGCCAGCTCCGCAGCACCCCGGCGATCAGCGCGACGACCACGTCGTTTCCGGTCACCCCCGCCTTCTCTTGCACGGCGCGGATGCGTTTCTTCGACCAGCTTCCGGCCAAAACCGTGCGCTCGTCGCCGGTCCGACCGTTGAACCGGGTGAAGGGAGCAGCCACGGGCGCCACAGTGGTGTCTGTCGTCATGCTTGCGATCACATTGGACACCTCACCGACGACGACCTTTTCGGCCAGCGCGGCACTCGACGTCGCCGCATTGATCAGGGAGCGCACCATCGTGAGCGGATTGGGCAACCGCCCCCGCGCCGGTGCAGGAGGTGCGGTGACGTCGTCGTGCTGGGCTCCGTAGATCGGTGGCATGGACCGGCGTGCCGGATCGGGGCTCAGCGCGCCGGCAATCATCCGGAATCCGGCAACACCGTCCATCACCGCGTGATGCACCTTCACACAGAACGCAAAGCGGCCATCCTCAAGGCCGTCGATCAGATGAAACGTCCACATCGGGCGCGACCGGTCAAGTCGCTCGGCGTACAACTCGCTGATCAGTTGCCAGAACTTGTCATGTCCGGCGCCGGGCGGCAGCGTCACACGCCGAACATGCTGGGCGATGTCGAGGTTCTCAGCATCGCGCCAGACCCACATACCGCGGGTGTCCTTGCCGCGATAGGGGTATCGGCGAAGGCGCGAATTGATTGGTGCCGTTGCGCTGAGCGCCTCGCGATACAAATCGTCGACATACCCCGGCCCCGCGTCCTCGGGGGGCGCGAGGATCATTACCGCGGCGACGTGCTGCGGCTGGCTCATCGGTTCGACGGTCACCATTGCTGCGTCCAATGGATCCAACCGGTCCATGCCGGTCACCATAGCCCTCGGCCCCCGGCGGCGGCGGCGAACCGTGGTGTCCGCGATTTTTGACGGCCAGGTAGAAACAGCGTCCGCGACCCGGCGGGCGGCGGTACTGTCGTTCGATATGCCACGTACTTTCGATCTATCGGCCGAGTCCCCGGCCAGCGTCGATCAAGTTCACGCGGCGTTCGGCCACGAGGAGTACTGGAGGGCCAGGCTCTTCGCCGTAAGCGTGGGCCCTGGCACCGCGACGCTCGACTCGCTGGCCGTCGATGCCTCCGGCACCGTGGTGGTGGCCACCACAATTGGCCTTGTGCCCGACCGGCTTCCCAAGGTGGTCACTCAATTGGGCCGCGGTGACATGCACATGGTGCACACCGAAACGTGGAGCCGTGTGGGTGACAACAAGGTGTGCGGAAAGATGAGCCTCGCCGTGCCCGGAACCGCGGTGTCTGCGACGGGTGCGGCTGTGATTGCGCGGCTGGCCAACGGGTCACGGCTGCAGTACAGCGCAATGGTGAAGGTCAAGGTCCCGTTGGTCGGTGGCCAGATCGAAAAGCTGATGAGCGGCCGACTCGCCGAGGGAATTCTGGACATCCAGCGCTTCACCACGGCATGGATCACCGAGAACAGTTGAGGCTAGCCGGTTCCGCGCGGGCATCAATACCGGGCGCCACAGCCGCGGTACCGGGTCACGGGAGGGATACAAAACAGTGTTTTGGGACGTCCTGCCGAGGATGGCGGCTGACCGGCTCGTCAAGCTGGTGGTGCGCTCACCGTTACGGTGAGACGTATGGCGATCGACAGTCCTGTAATTGAGACCACCTACGGCCCCGTCCGCGGCACCGACGACGGCTCGGTCAAGACATGGAAGGGGATCCGCTACGCGGCGCCGCCCGTCGGCGACCTGCGTTTCCGGGCGCCCGAACCGCCCGAGCGATGGACCGAGGTCGTCGATGCCACTGCGTTCGGGCCGGCCTGCCCGCAGCCGCCGTTGCCGAACATCCCGCTCGACTTGGGCGCATCGCAGAGCGAGGACTGCCTGAGACTGAACATCTGGGCGTCATCGGACACCGAGCCGGGTGCGGCGAAACCCGTGATGGTGTGGCTGCACGGTGGCGCTTACGTTCTCGGGTCCAGCAGTCAGCTGCTCTACGACGGTCGCAGGCTGGCCGGCAGTGGTGACGTCGTCATCGTGACAGTCAACTACCGGCTCGGAGCGCTGGGTTTTCTCGACCTGTCGTCGTTCAGCACTCCAGGTCGACGCTTCGATTCGAACACCGGGTTGCGTGACGTGCTGGTGGCCTTGGGGTGGGTGCGGAACAACATCGCGGCGTTCGGGGGCGATCCGCAGCGGGTCACGCTGTTCGGTGAATCCGCCGGCGCCGGGATCGTGACGACGCTGCTCGCCACCCCGGCGGCCAAGGGCCTGTTCGCGAACGCGATAGCACAGAGTTCACCGGCCACCTCGGTCTACGACCGTGGCAGGGGTCGGCGCGTCGCAAAGTGCATCCTGGACAAGGTAGGGATCGACCCGTCCGACGCGGACCGGCTGCAGAACGTGCCGATCGCCGCGATCCTTGCCGCCTCCAAGGAAGTGTTCGACGAGGTGCCCGTGCGAAACCCGGGCACGCTGGCGTTCGTCCCGATCGTCGACGGCGACCTGCTCACCGACTACCCGGTCAAGCTGGCGCAAGGGGGTCGCTCGCACCCTGTCCCGTTGATCATCGGCACGAACAAGCATGAGGCAGCGCTGTTTCGGTTGATGAGATCGCCGCTGATGCCGATCACCCCGCACGCGATCACGTCGATGTTCACCGAGATTGCCGCCGAACAGCCCGACCTGCAATTGCCGACCGAAGAGCAGATCGCGGTGGCGTATTCACGAATGCGGGCCAAGGCCAGGTATCTGAGCATCGCGAGCGACGTCGGTTTCCGGATGCCGTCGGTGTGGCTGGCCGAGGGACACAGCACGGTGGCGCCGGTGTACTTGTACCGGTTCGACTACTCGACGCCGTTGCTCAAGCTGCTACTAGTCAGAGCCGCACATGCCACCGAATTGCCATACGTGTGGGGCAATCTCGGAGGACCCAAGGATCCCACGTTGAAGCTCGGCGGCGCGAAAACCGCCCATGCGGTCTCCAAGAGAGTGCGGACCCGGTGGATCAACTTCGCGACGCAGGCAAAGCCAACGGGCCTGGCCGGCGAACCGGACTGGACTCCCTACCAGGAGACCGACCGCGCCTGTCTGCTCATCGACAAGCGCGACGCGCTCGTGCACGACGTCGACGCGCATCTCCGGTCCGCGTGGGGCAACCGGGTGGTCAGTTTCCGTTAGTGGCAAGGGTAATCGCCGAAATTCGGGTACCTCCCGCATGCGGGGACATTCCGGTTCGCTCGGCTTCAGCAGCCCCACGAGATCGCCACTGTACTGTTCTTCGCATCACCTGCGGCGCCTCCAATCACGAATCAGGTACTCGCCGTCGATGGCGGATTCGCGATGAGCTGATCAGAAGCAAGGCTCCACGGAACATCACCCCTAAGTGTGGATGAGGACTCTGTAACCGGCACCACGCTGAAGTGCATAGCTCGCGAATAAACGATTTCACCGAGTCGCCGCGACCCTCGACGATCCACTCCGGGCTCGATTGGTGAACGGACGCGCAGGCGGCGCATCTGGTGCCTACCGTCACGGCAAAGTCTCTCGGATGTCACCTGGACGCACGTCGAATCGCCGGGCTTGACTCTCTCCCCGCGGGAGACCACACCGTTGGGCTATGACAGTAGAGAACAACCAAGGCACGCCGACCTCCTGGAATGGGCTGCCGGCGACGATCACGAACTACCTGAGTGCGCACGCGACGAGGGACGTGGCCACGGCGATCATGGCTTTTACCGCCGACGCCGTGGTGACCGACGAGGGCCAAAACTACCGCGGCCGTGACCAGATCAGGGATTGGCTGGTCAGTGCGGCCGCTAGTTACACCTTCACCACCGAGTTCACCGGCGCCACAACGCTGGACGCGGCGCATGTAGACGTCGTGCAACACCTGGAAGGGGACTTCCCGGGCGGGATCGCCGACCTGCACTTCCGGTTCAGCATGGATGGCGCATTGATCAGCCGACTGGTGATCGAGCCCTGACCAACAATGACGAATAGATGGTTCATCACCGGAGGTACACCGGGCGGGTTCGGCATGGCCTTCGCTGAAGCCGCCCTCGAGGTCGGGGACCGAGTCGTCCTTACCGCACGCCGTCCCAGTGAATTGCGTCCGTGGACCGAGAAGTACGGCGGCCGCGTACTCGTCGTACCGCTCGACGTCACCGATGCCGTGCAGGTGCGGGAGGCGATAGGCGCTGCCGAGGAGCACTTCGGAGGCATCGATGTGCTGGTCAACAACGCCGGCCGCGGCTGGTACGGATCAATTGAGGGCATGCACGAGGCCGATGTGCGTGCGATGTTCGAATTGAACTTCTTCGGCTTGCTTTCGGTCATCCGTGCGGTTCTACCGGGCATGCGCGCCCGAGGCAGCGGGTGGATCGTCAACATCTCCTCGGTGGCGGGCCTTCGCGGGGTGACCGGATTCGGCTACTACAGCGCGACCAAGTTCGCAGTTGAGGCCATCACCGAGGTGCTTCGCGAAGAGGTTGCGGCGCAGGGTATCCGCGTAATGGCGGTCGAACCGGGAGCGTTTCGTACGCGGGCCTATGCCGGCTTCGCCGACGAACCGATCAAGGAAACCATCTCCGAGTACAGGGCCATGTTGGACCAGGTTCGCGCCGCGATGATCGACCAGGACGGTGCGCAGCCCGGCGATCCGCGACGCGGAGCACGGGCGGTGATAGCGGCTATGACTCAAGACCAGCCTCCCCGACGGCTGGTTCTCGGCAGCGACGGATTCGACGACGTGATCGCCTCCATCGAGGAGACCCTGGCTGACATCCGCGCGAACGAAACACTCTCGCGCGGTGCCGATTTCCCTGACCGGTAGTGAGTAGGGACGGAACGAGAGGACCTATGCAATGAAGTTCAGATCAGTACTCGCCACCATGACTGAAGTGATGATGCTGGCAGCGCTCACTGCGGCTTGCGACCGCGCTCACCGGGGCCCTCGTCCGACTCGACCGTCCGGGTGAGACGGAACACCGGCCAGCCGATCTCGGTGCGCCAGCTCGCCGGGTCAGGGGTGTCGCGCGGCCCGACCACGTACGCCTCGTGGATGGGTCCGTCGACGGCCAGCGCGTGAGCGACTACCCAGGCGCCGAGGCGGCCGTAGGTGACGTCGATGTCATCGTGCGGTCCCGGATGAACCGTGACAGCGAGTTCGGCCGCAGGCAGCTCGACGACCTCGATCCGGCCGGATGGGCGAGGAGACCGAACCGGCCGGAAAACGGCCAGCTCCCCGACCCCGCGGGTGAACAACTCGTTGGAGTAATGCCCGCCGGGCGGTCCCGTGCGTTCCGCAGGCGGAAAGACTGCATCCAACTCCGCCATCGCGGAGTCGTACCATTCGAGTGATTCATCCAGCCGCACACGCCCTTTGATCGCAACAACTGTGCGCACGGGCACCGATCGCAACTCAACGTCTATCCCGGCCGAATCGGGGTGCAGCAGCCGGCGCAGCGACACGACGGCCGACCGTGTGCGGTCCAGCTCATCCTCGAGGCGCCGCAGATGGCGCGCGATCACCTCGGCGCGCTGCTGCGGGTCGTCGACGGCGAGGATGAACTCGACCTCAGCCAGGGGCACGTCGAGCTGCCGCAACTGGTGAATGACCTGCGCAGTGGGGATCTGCTCTGGCGCGTAGTACCGGTAACTCGTAAATGGGTCCACGGTGTCCGGTTCGAGGAGTCCGGCCGCATGGTAGCGGCGCAATGTCCGCACGCTCAGACGCGTCAATGTGGCGAACTCCCCGATGGTCAGGCCGGAGCGCATGAGGGCTGTCCTCCTTATTGACTCTCCCCTCAGGGGAGACCACACAGTGAACTCACGATCGGCGGCCACACCGGTGAACGCGCATGCATCGCAGATCGAAATTGTAGAAGCACGTTTCTCGAAGGGATTGGAGTTGATGCACGTGGAGAGCACGGGGACCGTGCCGGACCACTACCACTACGTGGTGATCGGCGCCGGATCGGCTGGCTGCGTGCTGGCCGCCCGGCTGTCGGAGGATCCGGCCGTACGGGTGCTGTTACTGGAGTCCGGACCAGCGGACAGCATTCCCGAGATCGCCCTTCCGCCCGCATGGCCGTCCCTGTGGGGCACCGAGATCGACTACGCCTATACCACCGTTCCGCAGCCCGGTACCGCCGACCTTGCCCACAACTGGCCACGCGGCCACACGCTCGGTGGCAGCAGCAGCATCAACGCGATGGTCTTCCTGCCCGGGCACCCGAGTGACTTCGACAACTGGGCCAAAGCCGGTTGCACCGGCTGGGATTACGAGTCCGTCCTAGCCTTCTTCAAACGCGGCGAAACAGTCAGCGGTCGAGATCCGCGCTACCGCGGCACCGGCGGGCCGATGCTCCCCGCACCCGCCGCCGAGGCCAACCCGCTGTCCCAGGTCTTCCTCGACGGCGCGGCCGCGGCCGGATTCCCGCTGACCGACGACTTCAACGGAGCCCTTGCCGAAGGTGCTGGCTGGCACGATCTGTCAATCACCGGTGGCATCCGGCAGAGCACCGCAGCCGCCTATCTGCACCCACTGCGCAACCGCCGGCCGAACCTAACCGTTTCTACCAAGTCTCGCGCGCAGAAACTACTCTTCTCCGGAAGCCGTTGCACCGGAGTCGAATTCGAACACCGCGGCGAGCTCCTGGCCGCCTACGCCGACGCCGAAGTAGTGGTCAGTGCGGGCGCGGTGGACTCACCCCGGTTGCTGCTCCTGTCCGGGGTGGGACCAGCCCATGAGCTCGAAGCCGCAGGTGTGGGAGTGGTGCACGACCTGCCCGGGGTAGGGCGCAATCTGCACGACCACCCGCTGTGCGGTGTTGTTTACGAAGCGGCACAGCCGATTCCCGCTGGCCGGACCAACCTCGCCGAGACGTCGATGCTGTGGCGCAGCGACGAATCCCTCGGCGGCCCGGACATGCAACTGATGTTCATCCACGTGCCGTTCCACCCGCCACACCTGGCAGCACCGGCAAACAGCTTCACATTCGCGGTTGCCACCGTCCCGCAGGCGCGGGGCTCGATCCGCCTCGCGGGACCTGATCCGGCCACCCCTCCGGTCATCGACCCGAACTACCTGGGCGCGGAGTCCGACGTGCGGCGGATGATCCACGGAGTGGATGCGTCGCGTGAGATCGCGAACAGTAAACCCTTCGCGCCCTGGCGCGCTCGCGAGGTTCTCCCCGGGCCGGGAGCCACCGACGAGGCGGCGCTGCGCGCCTACCTAGCCTGCGCCACCAGCACCTATTACCACCCGGTCGGCAGCTGCGCGATGGGCACCGGTTCCGACGCCGTGGTCGATCCGGGTCTGCGGGTGCACGGCCTCACCGGTCTACGTGTGGCCGACGCGTCGGTCATGCCCCAGATCGTGCCCGTCAACACCAATGCCGCCACGATCATGATCGGCGAGAAGGCCGCCGACCTGATACAGCCTTGACGGCCGTGTTCGTCGGGACGGGTCGTGGCTGTTGCCGCGACGACGGCGATGGTGTACCGACGGAATGCTCGAAGTAGGTCGGCGCCGGGGGTCGCGGCGGGCTGCGTCGCGTCGGACACGAACCCCACTTTACGATCGGCAAGCAACTCCTGTACGATCGTAAAGTATGAGCACGGTTGTGATGCAGACCTCGGGCGCCGCCGAGACCCGGCAGCGGTTACTCGACGTCGCCGTCGACCTGTTCACCCGGCACAGCTTCGCGGGCACATCACTGCAGATGATCGCCGACGAGATGGGGTTCACCAAGGCCGCTATCTACTACCACTTCCGCACCCGTGAAGAACTCCTCGCTGCCGTCGTCGAACCGATCTTCGACCAGTTGAGGGACATCATCACGGCGGCAGAAGCACAGCGCGGCGCCAACGCCCGCGCCGAACACATGCTGCGCGGCTACGCCGAACTGGCGGTGGCGAATCGAGCCCTGGTCTCCGTCCTCGCCTGCGATCCCAGCGTGATCTCCCTGCTCCGCGATCAGCCGGAGTGGGCCGACCTGATCAACCGGCAACTGGCCTTGCTCGCGGGCGCTGAGCCCGAACCCGGCGGGCTGATCAGGGCCACCGTTGCGCTCGCCGGAATCTCCAGTGCCGTCGGACCGGCCTGGATCACCGTCGACGATGACGACCTGCTGGCCCATCTCCTGGACACCGGACGGCGCACCCTGGGGCTGCGCAGCCCGCGCCGGCCAACGCCAACATCAGTGAAAGGTAACCGTTCATGAAGACAGCTGTCGTCACCGGCGGAGCGTCGGGCATCGGCCAGGCCATCGCACGGCGACTCGGCGCCGACGGCCATCACGTCGCGACAATCGACTTGCAGGCCTCGGAGGATGACTTCGCATTCACCGCCGACGTGACCGACCGGACCCAGGTCGACGCCGCGCTCGCCAAGATCCGCCGACAACTCGGACCGGTTTCGGTTCTGGTGAACGCCGCCGGACTCGAGGGGTTCGCACGCTTCACCGACATCACGTTCGACGAGTGGCAGCGAGTGGTGAACGTCAACCTCAACGGCGTCTTCCACTGCTGTCAGGCCATGATTCCCGACATGGTCGACGCCGGCTGGGGCCGGATCGTGAACATCAGTTCGTCGAGCACGCATTCGGGGGTGCCGGGCATGGCGCACTATGTCGCGGCCAAGTCCGCCGTGAACGGTCTGACCAAGTCGCTGGCGCTGGAGTACGGCCCGAGTGGCATCACCGTCAACGCGATACCGCCCGGCTTCATCGACACGCCGATGCTGCGCGGCGCCGAAGGGCGAGGCGTAATGGACGTCGAGAAGGCGATCGCGATGACGCCGGTGGGCCGAATGGGCAGGCCCGAGGACATCGCGGCGGCGTGCGCGTTCCTGGTCTCCGAGGAAGCCGGTTACATCACCGGTCAGATCCTCGGTGTCAACGGCGGACGAAACACGTAACCCGCTAGCCGCAGACCGCGCCGGTTGCCGCCGATCCGACCAGCTTCGTGTACTTGGCCAGCACGCCGGTGGTGTAGGTCGGGGGCAGCGGCTCGAAATTGGCCTTGCGCGAATCGAATTCGGCCGGATCGACCAACACGTCCAGGGTGCCCTTGGCGACATCGAGGCGGATGCGGTCGCCGTCCCGCAGGAATGCGATCGGCCCGGCGTCGACGGCCTCGGGCGCAACGTGGCCGACGCACAGGCCCGTGGTTCCCCCGGAGAAGCGGCCGTCGGTCATCAGCAACACGTCCTTGCCCAGGCCTGCGCCCTTGATCGCTCCTGTGATGGCGAGCATCTCGCGCATGCCGGGCCCGCCCTTGGGACCCTCGTAGCGGATGACGACGACGTCGCCGTTCGTGATCGTTCCGTCCTCCAATGCGTCCAGCGCCGCCCGCTCACGCTCGAAAACCCTTGCGGTGCCTTCGAACACATCGGAATCGAAGCCCGCCGACTTGACCACAGCGCCGTCCGGTGCCAGCGACCCGTGCAGGATGGTGATGCCGCCGGTGGGATGGATCGGGTTGTCCAGCGCACGCAGCACCTTGCCGTCCGGGTCCGGCGGGGCGATATGGGCCAGATTCTCCGCCATGGTCTGCCCGGTCACGGTGAGGCAATCACCGTGCATCAGACCGGCATCCAGCAGTGCCTTCATCACGACCGGCACGCCGCCGATGTGGTCGACATCGAACATCACGTGCTTGCCGAACGGCTTCACGTCCGCCAGGTGGGGCACCTTCTGACCGACCCGGGTGAAGTCATCCAGCGACAGTTTGACGTTGGCTTCGTGCGCGATCGCGAGCAGATGAAGTACCGCGTTGGTGGAGCCGCCGAACGCCATCACCACCGCGATGGCGTTCTCGAACGCCTCCTTGGTGAGGATGTCGCGTGCGGTGATGCCGCGGCGCAGCAGCTCGACGACGGCCTGTCCACTGCGCCGGGCGAACCCGTCTCGTCGCCGGTCGGTGGCGGGTGGGGCGGCGCTGCCCGGCAGCGACATACCGAGTGCCTCGGCGGCACTGGCCATCGTGTTGGCGGTGTACATACCTCCGCACGCACCCTCGCCGGGACAGATCGCCCGCTCGATGGTGTCCACGTCCTCGCGGGACATCAGGCCGCGCGCGCACGCGCCGACGGCCTCGAACGCGTCGATGATCGTGACGTCCATCTCGGTGCCGTCGGACAGCTTGGCCTTGCCGGGCAGGATCGAGCCCGCATACAGAAAGACGTTCGCCAGGTCGAGTCGCGCGGCGGCCATCAGCATGCCGGGCAGCGACTTGTCACAGCCGGCCAGCAGCACCGAGCCGTCGAGACGCTCGGCCTGCATGACGGTCTCGACGCTGTCGGCGATCACCTCGCGGGACACCAGCGAGAAGTGCATGCCCTCGTGGCCCATCGAGATGCCGTCGGACACCGAGATGGTGCCGAACTCCATCGGGTAGCCGCCGGCGGCGAAGACGCCGTCCTTGACGGCCTTGGCCAGGCGGTCCAGCGACAGGTTGCACGGGGTGATCTCGTTCCACGAGGACCCGACCCCGATCTGCGACTTGGCGAAGTCGTCGTCCTCCATGCCGATCGCCCGCAGCATGCCGCGGGCTGCGGCCTTCTCGAGGCCGTCGGTGACGTCGCGGCTGCGGGGCTTGATGTCGGGCGTTGTCCTGAGGGCATGGTGTCAGTATGCCGTTAGCGTTTGGCCCGGCCAAACAATTATCGATACCCCGGTGGGGTACCGGTAGGCTGGTGTCATGACGTCCATCACCGCCCGTGTGGCCACGGCCCTGATCGCGCTGGCCGCCGCCGTCTTCCTGTCGGCCTGCACCGAACCCGCATCCGATGGCCATACCGATGACCGGCATTCCGACGAACCCGTCGTGACCGCGCAGCCGGCCGGCTACAACTCCGACGACGTCGCGTTCGCACCGAAGATGATCCCGCACCACCAGCAGGCCGTCGAAATGTCGGCGTTGGTCCCCGACCGCTCCACCAACCACGAGCTGCGTCAACCTCTCGTCGGACATCGCCGCCGCGCAGCAGCCGGAGATCGAGATCATGAAGGTCTTCCTGCTGCAGTGGGACGAGAACCCCGACACCGATACGGGTAGCGGACACGGCGGCCACGGCGCGATGCAGGGCATGGTCGACGACGCGACCATGGCCCGACTCGCGTCGTTGAACGGCACCGAGTTCGACACACTGTGGCTGGAGTCGATGATCGGCCATCACCAGGGCGCCATCGAGATGGCGAAGGCCGAAATCGCCAACGGCGAAAACGTCGATGCCAAGAGCTTGGCCAATACCATGGTCACCACGCAGCAGGCCGAGATCGATCAGATGAAACAGATGCTGGGAGGCGGCTAGAAATGCTAACGAGACTGCCGCACATGGCTACTCACCGCAGCAAGGACAACTACACCAAGCGGCTGCGCCGCATCGAGGGCCAGGTCCGCGGCAGTCGCCAAGATGATCGAAGAGGACAAGTACTGCATCGATATCCTGACCCAGATCAGCGCCGTCAACAGCGCCCTGCAGTCGGTCGCGCTCGGTCTGCTCGACGAGCACCTCGGCCACTGCGTCACCCAGGCGGTCGCCGAGGGCGGCGACGAAGCCGACAAGAAACTGGCCGAAGCCTCGGCGGCCATCGCGCGCCTCGTGCGCTCCTAACCCCTCTGCGTCTCGCTCGGCAACGGACGAATGCCCTGGTCGGCAGCCTGAGAGGAATCGGGGCATTCGCGAGACTACGGAATATGACGGATTTCGGACCAGATCCGTCATATTCCGTAGTCTCGGCGCGAATTTTCATCCTCCACGGCGGAGCGCAGCGCCCCTCTGCGTCTGTTCGGCAACAAAGAGCGACATCGCAACCAGCTTCAGCGGCATCGACATCCCGCGCCGCTACCGTGATGTACCCCGTTATGACCGTCGACACCCGCACGCCGCCGACCCGGGCAGGGACATCTCGCATCGCCGTGCAGCTGGCCGTGCTGGCCGCTGCGGCGTTCGTCTACGTCACCGCCGAAATCATTCCGGTGGGCGCGCTGTCGGCCATCGCGGCGACCTGCGCGTCAGCGAGGCCATGGTCGGCACCCTGCTGGCCAGCTACGCGTTGGTGGCTGCGGTGGCCACGATGCCGTTGGTGCGCTGGACGGCGACCTGGCCGCGGCGTCGCACCCTGATGTGGACGCTGGCCTGTTTGACGGTGTCGCAACTCATCTCGGCGCTGGCCCCGACCTTCGCGGTGCTGGCCGTCGGCCGGGTGCTGTGCGCACTCACCCACGGGCTGATGTGGTCGGTGATCGCCCCGATCGGTGCGCGCCTGGTGCCGGCGACGCACGCCGGACGAGCCACCACGGCCGTCTACGTCGGAACGACGCTGGCCCTCGTGGTCGGCAGTCCGCTGACCGCGGCGATGAGTGAGCTGTGGGGCTGGCGGCATGGCCGTCGGTGGTGGTCACCATCGCCGCTGCGGCGGTGCCGGCCGCCGCATGGGTCGCACTGCCGCCGATGGTGCTGGTCGGCCGCCGAAATCGAGGGCCTGCGGACCCACCAGCGGCACCACCGCAACAGCCGGCTGGTGACCTGAGCGTGCTGACGCTCATCGGAGTCACCGCGCACTTCATCTCCTACACCTTCATCGTGGTGATCATCCGCGACGTCGTCGGCGTGCACGGTGCGCATCTGGCCTGGCTGCTCGCCGCCTACGGGGTGGCCGGGCTGACTGGCATGGCGTTGTTGGCCAGACCGCGGGACCGGCGGCCCAAGGCAGCCGTGGTCGGCTGTCTCGCCGCGTTCGTCGCTGGCCTTCGCGGTGTTGACCGCGCTGGCCGTCGGGAGGCATCCGGGTGCCACGACGATCCTGTTGGGCGGCGCCGCGATCGTGCTGTGGGGAGCGACGGTCGACGCCCTGCCGCCGATGCTGCAGGCCGCCGCCATGCGCACAGCCCCGGACGACCCCGACGGTGCGTCCGGACTGTACGTGGCCATGTTTCAGGTCGGCATCATGGCCGGATCGCTTGTCGGGCGGGCTGCTCTACAGCAGGCCGGAGTGGCGGCGATGATCAGCGCGTCGACGGCGTTGATAGCGGTGGCACTGGGCGGCGTCACGGTCACCCGAGGCCTTTTCGACTATGCTGGGGTAACCAGCGAAAAGTAACGTTCGACACCCCCTGCCGATGAATACAGCAGCTCAGGGCCGCTAGCTGGACAGTTGTCCGGATCCGGGAGGCCTTCTCCGGCGTTAGCCGGTCTTCGCGCTGTGCGAGACTGGACGAAGCTTTGACTGGAGGTGTTTGGATGCCGCAGCGCAAGATGCGGAGGCTGGTCACCGCGACCTTCGCGGTCGGATTGTTCGGGGGCCTGGCGTTCGGTAGCCCGTCAGCATTGGCAGATCCCGAGCCGGAGCCGGTTCCTGCTCCGGTCGGCCCGTTGCCGGGTCCTGTTCCCGCGGCCGAGGCTCCCCCGCCGGCACTGGTCGACCCGGCCGCAGCGATGGTTCCAGCGCCGCCGCCCCCTGGACCCGGGGTGCCACCGCCCCCGGTGGATCCGCTGGCGGTTCCGCCGCCTCCTGGCGACCCGTTCGCGCCACCACCGCCGCCCAACCCGTTCCCACCGCCGGCCAATCCGCTGGCGGCGCCGCAGCCGACGGTGATTCCGGAAGGCACCCCCGGGGGTCAGAACCCGACGCCCTACACCGGTGACCCGGTGTTCGCTCCCGCCGTCCTTCAATCCGGTCAACGGCGCGATGGTCGGTGTGGCCAAGCCGATCATCATCAACTTCGCGCGGCCGATCGCCAACCGCCCGATGGCCGAGCAAGCGATCCACATCTCGTCCATCCCGCCGGTTCCCGGCGCGTTCTACTGGACGACCGACACCCAGGTGCGGTGGCGCCCGATCGACTTCTGGCCGGCCAACACCATCGTCAACATCGACGCCAGCGGCGTCAAGTCGAGTTTCCGCGTCGGTGACTCCCTGGTGGCCACCATCGACGACAAGACGCATCAGATGGTCATCACCCGAAACGGCAAGGTCGAGAAGACCTTCCCGGTGTCGATGGGCAAGCCCGACGGGAAGCACGAGACCAAGAACGGCACCTATTACGTGCTGGAGAAGTTCGCCGACATCATCATGGACTCCACCACCTACGGGGTCCCGGTCGACTCGCCGGAGGGCTACAAACTGAAGGTCCAGGACGCGGTCCGGATCGACAACAGCGGCGCCTTCGTACACAGCGCGCCGTGGTCGGTGGGCGCCCAGGGCAAGCGCAACGTCAGCCACGGTTGCATCAACCTCAGCCCGGACAATGCGCAGTGGTTCTACGACAACTTCGGCAGCGGAGATCCCGTCGTGATCAAGAACTCCGTCGGCTCGTACACCCAGCCCGACGGCGCCGACGACTGGCAGATATAGCGATACGGTTGCGACCTTGACCTGAGCGCGACCAGGATGGGGCCAGGCCCACCGGTCGCAGCGGCGGTGGGCAACCAGTCGAGTGGTGGCCGATGCCTGGGATCGACAAGGCGCCAGTGCGCGTCGTCGCCGTGACCGTGCTCTTGGTCGTGGCTGGCGCTGCCCTGCACGGGTATCTGCCCGGCGGTGAGCCTCCGCCCCGCGAGCAGCCGTCCAGTGGCTTCGGCAGCCTGTTCGCGGTGGTCGCGATGCTCGCCGTGTCGATGGCCATCATCGTGATCGCGATCATCACGCAGTACCGTCGTCCGCGGGCCTCGCCCGGCGCGGGAGAACTCCCCCGCGAACGCACCGGCGAGCGGCGGCCGTTGACGTGGCGCATGCTGCTGATCGCGGTGGCTGTGATCGGCGGGTGGCTGCTTCTGGTGGCGCTGATGTCGCGGCTGAGCATGCAGGTGGAAATCGAGCAACCACCGTCGGATACGAGCACCCCACCCTCCGGTGTCAGAGAACCCCGGCCGGAGCAGCCGGAGCCGCCGTCGAGTGTGTTCGGCGTTCTCGCCGGGTCGGCGATGGTGCTGATGATGCTGGTGCTCACAGCGACGGTGATCGTGGCCCGACTTATGCGCCGCTCGACACCCCAGGTCTGGCCGGGTGATGAATACCGGCCCGCCGCAGCGGCTGCGGGACCCGACTCGCTTGCCCGGGCAGCGGAAGTCGGGCTGGCCGAGATCGGGGATCTCAGCCGCGAACCGCGCGAAGCGATCATCGCGTGCTATGCGGCGATGGAACGCGAACTCGAGAACTCTCCGGAAGTCGTTCCGCGGGAATCCGATACGCCATCAGAAGTACTGGCCCGCGCCGTCGAACACCACGCGCTGCGCGCCGACAGCGCGACCGAACTCGTCGACCTGTTCGAAGAGGCGCGGTTCAGTCCCCACGTGATGACCGAGGAACACCGCGAGATCGCGGTCCGGGTGCTGAGGCTCGCCCTGGCCGACCTGCGGAGCGTCGCATGAAAAAGCTGGTGGCCGCGGGCCTTTGTCTGGTGGTGGGGGTGCAGCTCCTCGCCATGCTGCAGCCCGACCGCCGGTTCGTGCTGGCGGCGGCGGGTGTCGCGGTGGCGCTGTCGCTGCTCGCCTTGCGCTGGTTTTTAGAGCGCGGGACCAGCGCCGAGCTGGCCACCGTCAGGGCCAACGACGCCGAAGAATCGTTGCGGCGCTGGCTGTCGCGCACCGAGACGCTGATCTCCTGGTCGGAATCGAACCGGTCGGACTGGGATCGCCATCTTCGTCCGATGCTCGCGCGTCAGTTCAGCATCGCCACCGGGCAGAAGCAGAACAAGAATCCGGAAGGGTTCCGCGCCACCGGCCGGATGCTCTTCGGCGACGAACTGTGGGCGTGGGTCGATCCGGAGAACGTCACGCGCACCGATAAGCACGCACCGGGACCCGGGCGCTCGGCGCTCGACGAAATACTGCGACGGTTGGAGCAGGTATGACCGGCCCTTTACTGCCGGCGGCGACCACGACCGCTCACTGCGAAGCAGTGCTCGACGAGATCGGCCGCGTCGTGGTCGGAAAGCGGTGGGCGCTCACGCTGATTCTGACTTCGGTGTTGGCACGCGGGCACGTGCTGATCGAGGATCTTCCCGGCCTGGGCAAGACGCTGATTGCGCGGTCGTTCGCCGCCGCGCTCGGGTTGGAGTTCACCCGTGTGCAGTTCACACCCGACCTGCTACCCGCAGACCTGCTCGGCTCCACGGTGTATGACATGCAGTCGGGCCGATTCGACTTCCGTCCGGGCCCGATCTTCACCAATCTGCTGCTGGCCGACGAGATAAACCGGACACCGCCCAAGACGCAGGCGGCGCTGCTCGAGGCGATGGCCGAGGGCCAGGTGAGTATCGACGGTGTCACCCACCGGTTACCCGCCCCGTTCGTCGTGCTGGCCACCGACAACCCGATCGAGTACGAAGGCACTTATCCGCTGCCCGAGGCGCAGTTGGACCGCTTCGCGATCAGGCTCGAACTCCGCTACCTGTCCGAAGAGGATGAGGCCTCGATGCTGCGCCGCCGTCTCGAACGCGGTTCGGCCGAGCCGACGGTGAATCAGGTTGTGGACGCACATGATCTGGTGGCGATGCGGGAGTCGGTGGAGCAGGTGACGGTGCACGAAGACGTGCTGCACTACGTCGTGTCGCTGGCCAACGCCACCCGGCAGCATCCGCAGGTAGCCGTCGGCGCCAGCCCGCGAGCCGAACTCGACCTCGTCCAGCATGCGCGTGCGCGCGCCCTGCTGCTCGGCCGGGACTATGTAATACCCGAGGACGTCAAGTCGCTAGCCGTTCCGACCATCGCACACCGGATCAGCCTGAAGCCGGAGATGTGGGTGCGCCGTGTGCACGGTGCCGATGTCGTTGAGGAACTGTTGCGGCGGTTGCCGGTCCCGCGGGCGCGCGCGTGATCGAAACGCACGGCGTCGAAGTCGAGTTGCGTTGGCGTGCGTCGTCTTTGACACGCGCGGTCGCGACATGCGCCGGAGTCGTCCTCGCCGCCGCCTTGATCGGTTCGCGCTGGCAGCTCGTTGCGTTCGTGGCACCGCTGCTCGGTGTGTTGTGTTCGATCGGGTGGCAGAAGACGGTACCGAAGATCTACGTGCAGGCGGAACCTGGCCTGCAGCGCTGCTTTGAAGGTGAGCAGACACAGCTGAGCGTGTGGGCGGCCACAGAAACCGCCGACATCCCGGTCGAACTCGCCTTGTCGAGCGTCGAGGGGATGGCACTCGATGTGCTCGAGGGCGGTTCGCACGAGCGCCAGACGATCGCTGTCGCCGCGCAACGTTGGGGCCGCTATCCGATCCGGGCCAGGGTGCAAGTCGTCGCGCCGGGCGGGCTACTGGCGGGCACCGCGACCGTCGACGCCGCGACGGTATTCGTGTTTCCGTTGGCCCCACCGCAATCGACTGCAATCCCCAAGACCGAACTGCTCGATCGGTTGGGCACCCACCTCACTCGGCACATCGGCCCGGGGGTCGAATTTGCCGACATTCGCGCCTTCGTGCCCGGCGATCAGCTGCGCACCGTCAACTGGCCGGTGAGCGCGCGCCGCGGCAGCCTGCACGTCACCCAGCGGCTGACCGACCGGGCGGCCGACGTGGTGGTGCTGATCGACACGTATTCGCAACCGCCGGGTCCGGCGACGGCAGCGACCGAACGGACTCTGCGCGGCGCCGTTCAGGTGGTGCAGAGCGCACTGCGAAGCGGCGATCGGGCCGGAATCGTCACGCTCGGCGGGGGCCGACCGCGCTGGCTCGGCGCCGAGATCGGTCGGCGCCAGTTCTACCGGGTGCTTGACACCTTGCTCGGCGCAGGCGATGAATTTGAAACCAGTACAGGCACATTGGCGCCACGCGCCGCCCTTCCGCCCGGCGCGATCGTCGTCGCATTCTCGACGATGCTCGATACCGAATTCGCGCTGTCACTGATCGACCTGCGAAAGCGCGGACACACGGTCATCGCGGTCGATGTACTCGAGGGCGCCCCTTTCGAAACCGAGAAGGACCCGTTGTTCACCCGGATGTGGGCGATGCAGCGATCGTTCATGTATCGCGACATGGGCACCATCGGAGTGGACGTGGTGTCCTGGTCGTCGGACAGCACGCTCGACCAGTTGATGCGACTCGTTCCCGAGCGTCGGCGGGCGGTGCGGGGGCGGCGATGACGCGCATCCTTCGACGGGCCCATCTGCTCTCGACCGTGTTCGGGCTGATGATGGTGACAGCGGCGGGAATCCAAACCGACGGACCGGTGCTCGTCGTCGCCATGCTCGCGGTGCTTGCGGTGGTGGCGGGCATCGTGTTTCGCGTAGCGGCGACGCTCGCGGTGCTGTTGGCCGCCGCGGCGGTCATGGTCTCCGAAGCGCCACCGATGCTGGCCGCGCTCGCCGGCCTCTCCGCAGCGTGTTACCTGGTGCTGCGGCACACCGAGGGTGGACCGGCGGGTGTGTTCGGCGCATCTGCACCGGCAATGATTGCGGCCCTTGGCTTTACCTTCGTCGGAGTGCTGGCCGCTTCATTCCCGTTCGAGCTGCCGTGGTTGCCGTTGCTGGCTCCGCTGGCGGTGTTCGGGATCTACGTGCTGGCGCTGCGGCCCTTCGTCAGTTCCAGATCCTGACCCGCCGCTGCGGCTCCAGGTACAGGTCGTCGTCCTCGGCGACGCCGAACGCGTCGTAGAACGCGTCCAGGTTGCGAATCACGCCGTTGCACCGGAACTCCGGCGGCGAGTGCGGGTCGACGGCCAGCCGGCGGATCGCCTCCGCCTCGCGGGACTTGGTCCGCCACACCTGGGCCCAGCCGAAGAAGCACTCGCTGGACGCCGGTCAGCCCGTCGACCACGGGCGCGTCGCTGGCCGTCGGCGCGACGCTGGTAGGCCAGCAGCGCGATCGACAGCCCGCCGAGATCGCCGATGTTCTCGCCGACGGTGAACGCGCCGTTGACGTGATGACCGTTGGCAGGTCCTTGGGGTACGAACTCGTCGTACTGCTCGATCAGCGCCTTGGTGCGCTCACCGAATTCGGTGCGGTCGTCGTCGGTCCACCAGTCGACCAGGTTGCCGTCGCCGTCGTACTTGGAGCCCTGGTCGTCGAAGCCGTGGCCGATCTCGTGACCGATCACCGCACCGATGCCGCCGTAGTTGGCCGCGTCGTCGGCGCCGGCGTCGAAGAACGGCGGCTGCAGAATCGCTGCCGGGAAGACGATCTCGTTCATGCCCGGGTTGTAGTAGGCGTTGACCGTCTGCGGCGTCATGAACCACTCGTCGCGGTCGACCGGTCCGCCGAGCTTGGCCAGCTCGCGGTCGTAGCTCGACGGCATGGCCGCGGCGGTAGTTGCCGACCAGGTCGTCGGCGATCGATGACGAGCTCGGAGTAGTCGCGCCACTTCGTCGGGGTAGCCGATCTTCGGGGTGAACTTGTCCGAGCTTGGCCAGCGCGCGCTGCCGGGTCTCCGGCCTCATCCAGTCCAGGTCGGTGATGTTGCGCCGGTAGGCCTCCCGCAGGTTGGCCACCAGCTCGTCCATCCGGGCCTTGGCCTCCGGCGGGAAGTGCCGCTCGACGTACAGCTTGCCGACGCGCCTCGCCGAGCAGGTCCTCCACCAGCCGAGACGCCACGCTTCCAGCGCTCGCGGATCTCCTGCGGTGCCGGTCAGCGTGCGGCCGTAGAAGGCGAAGTCCTCCGCGACCAGCGCGTCGGTCAGCAGGGCGGCGCGTGCACGGATCACCCGCCAACGGGCCCACGCCTTCCAGTCCTCGAGGGCCTCGCCGGCCCACAGCGCGGCGAACGTGCGTGAGGAAGTCGGGCTGACGCACCACGAGTTCCGCGACCGACTCGGGTGTAGTGCCCGAGCGCCGTGACCCAGCCGGCCCAGTCGAATCCGGGCGGCCTCGGCGGGCAGGTCGGCGAACGCGCGCAGGTTGTAGGTGAGTCGGCGTCGCGGCCGCTTGACCACGTCCCAGTGCGCGGCGGCCAGCTTGGTCTCCAGCGCGACGACGCGCGCGGCGGTGTCGGCATGGTCGTCGGGGGTGCCGCCGTACACCAGGGCGAACATCGCGGCCGATGTGCGCGCGGTACGCGGCGCGGATCTCGGCGTACTGCTCGTCGCGGTAGTACGACTCGTCGGGTAGCCCGAGCCCGGACTGGGTCAGGTGCACCAGGTAGCGCGGTCGAGTCCTTGGAGTCGGTGTCGACGTAGACGCCCGACCCCACCGCCGACGCCGGTGCGCTGCAACCCACCGAGCACCGCGGCCAGCTCGGCGGCGTCGCCGGCGGCGTCGATCGTCGCCAGCTCGTCGAGCAACGGCCGCACGCCGATCCGCTCGATCGCGTCGGAATCCATGAAGCTCGCGTACAGATCGCCGATGCGCTGCTGGTCGGTGCCACCAGAGGAGGCCGCCGCAGTGCCTGATGTCGCCGCCGTAGCGGCTCCGGTGATCAAATCGCGGACCTGCTCCTCGGCGCGGTCGAACAGCGATCGGAACGCGCCATCGGTGGCGCGGTCGGCCGGAATCTCATGGTCGGCCAACCAGCGGCCGTTCACGTGGCCGAACAGGTCGTCCTGGGGCGGGCTTGCTGGTCGACGTAGCTCAGGTCAACACCCGAGCGAATGGCTTCTACCGTCACCCCAACAGGGTGCCAGAAGCGCGGTAGGTACCCTCACGGCCATGCCCGCCGAGCGCACCGATGAGCACGATGACGATCGCAGCGACGGCGGCGGCAGCGTCTTCTCCGGTTACGGCGTCGCTTCGGCGGCGCTCGGGCTGCTGTCCATGGCCGCCATCGTTCTCGCCACCATGATCTGGTCGGGCCATCGCGCGGATGTCGACGAACGTCGCTACCAGACCGAGGTGCTGCAACGCCGCCGCCGACTGGACCACCGTCCTGATCAACATGAACAAGGACGACATCGACGCCAGCCTGCAGAAACTGCACGAGGGCACGGTCGGTGAACTCAACAGCGAGTTCGAGTCGGCGGTCGAGCCGTACAAGAAGGTGGTCGAGACGCTGCAGTCGCGCACCCGGGGCCAGATCGACTCGGTGGCGGTTGAGTCGATCTACCACCGCCCGCAGACCTTGCCCGACGGCCGCCCTGCGCCCTCTCCGACCCCGCGGCCGGAGTTTTCCGCGCTGGCCGGTCGGACCGACACCGTTTTGGTGGTGGCCACGTCGGTCAGCGAGAACGTCGGCGGCAAGCCGCAGACCGTGCGCTGGAACCTTCGCCTGGACGTCTCCGACGTCGAGGGCAAGCCGCCGATCTCCCGCCTGGAGCCGATTCGATGAGGAACCTGTGGCGGGTCTTGGCGTTCGATGTGGCAGCACCGGTCGCGGCGATCGCCGCGCTGGTTTTCATCGGCATCGCGATGGACTGGCCGCTGTGGTGGGTTTCGCTGGCGTCGGTGCTGTGCCTGCTGACCATTGAAGCCGTGATCGTCAACGTCGTGCTGGCGCGCCGCGACGGGGTGACGGTCGGCACCGATGACGACGGGCCGGGACTGCGCCTGGCCGTCGTCGGCCTGGCCACCGCGGCGTCGGTGGCCGCGGTACTGGTCGGCTACACGCAGTGGACGGTGCCGGATCGCAACCTGCGCAACGACAGCGCCGAGGTGGTGGGCATCGCCAGCAGTGTGGCCGAGGCCGAGCGCAACGTTCACACCGCAGAGCCCGACGGCGTCCATCGACCGGGCGGCGGCCTTGATGTCGCCGCAGCGCGCGGAACAGTTCAAGAACGAGTTCGCCACTGTGGCAAAGCAATTGACCAGCAAGAACGTCTCGGCACAGGCCGCCACGATCTCCGCAGGCGTCGAGGCCATCGGCCCCGAAGCGGCAAGCGTCGCGGTCGTCATGCGCGGAACCCAGAACGTGCCGAATCAGCCGCCCGACAACGCCGTACTGGCCCTGCGGATCATGTTGTCCAAGGACAGCGGGCGCTGGCTGGTCGAAGACGTGATCCCGATCAACTCACGCTGAGCAGGCGGGCGTGCTCCACCTTCAGGCAGCGGTCCATCACCACCTGTAGGCCTGCGGCATCGCCGTCGCGTGCGACCCGCTCATCCCACAAACCCGACTGCAGCCACAGCGTTTTCGCTCCGACGCCTATCGCCTCGGCAAGCACGGAGGCCAGATACTCGCTGCGCCGGAAGACATCGACGAGGTCGGGGACCACCGGCAGGGCGGCCAAGTCGGGGTAGGTCGGCGTGCCGTCGACGTCGCCGATGGTCGGATTGACGAGGTAGAGCGCGTAGTCGCTGGCCGACTTGAGGTAGCGCCACACCGAGTAACTGGCCCGCGAGGGAGAGGCGGACGCACCGACGATCGCGACCGTACGAGTTTCTCGGAGGATGCGATCGATGTCGGGTTGCACGGTTACCGGTATACCCGAATCAGAGTCCGGCCGCGGCGCGGTAGGACTCCAGCCGGTCGGCCAGTTCCCGCGGTTGGCTCAACGCCATCAGATGCCCGCCGGGCATCACGTCGACCTCCAAGCCGAGCCGCTCGCGTACCACCCGGCGCTGAAAGTCCAACGGGAACAGTCGATCCTCGCTGCCCTGCAGTACGCGGGTGGGGATGTCCGGCCAGCCGTCCATTGGCCACGTCTGAGCGAACGGGGTATCGGACTGACGTGGCTCGGGCTGACTGAACGCCTCCTGCCGGACCGCTTCCGGAACGTCGTGGAAGAAGTCCTCGATCGGGTCGAACTCGCTGCGCTGCAAGCCCATTCGCCGATAGTGCTCGATGCGTGCCTGCTCCTGCCCGGCGGCCTCCCACCATTGGCCGGGCGCTTCACCCGGTGTGGGCGCCATCGGGTTCACCAACACGATCAGCTCGGCGGGAACACGGCCGGCGACCATCGATGCGGTGAAGGCACCCATGGATTTGGCCGACGAGGATGACCGGGCCCCGCACGCCCGCCAGCACCGTGTGGACGGTGTCGGCGTAGGTGGTCGCCATGGGCCGGTCGAACTCAGTGAGAGCCGCCCGTGCGATGGGCTTTCATCTTCGCGAAGCGGTCCGACAGCCGGCTCATCCGGACCATCAGTGACGCCGACGGGCTGGTTTTGCCCTCGATGTAGCCGGCGAGTTCCTCACCGGGTACGCCGATGCGCGAGGCGAACTCCTGCGGCTGAGACCGGATCGGCTGAGCAGCAGCCGAATCTGGCGGGCCACTTCGGCGCGCTCGTTTGCTTCCAGGTTTTCCCGGGCGCGGGTCAGCACTTCGGACATCGCCTTCGAAACTCCGTATGGCCGTGTCGACTCCAACACCTCCTCGACTTGGCGCGCGGTCCTGCCGTACGGATCGCGCTTGACCGCGACGACGATGCGCTGCCATACCGTAAGGTCGTCGGTCTCCAGTGCCGCGCGGATCGCTGCCGTGGGCCAGAACTCGACCGGTCGGTCATCGTCGGACGGGCGGCCAGGCCGCTTCGCAGCCGCTGACCGTATGCGTGCGGTGTCAGCGTCGCGGCGCGCGTCCACAGTCGCCGTCACCTCGCCTCCTCCAGCATCGCGACCGCAACCGAGAGGCAGCGCTCCCTCACCTTGGCCCAATCAGCCTCCGCCTCGGGGCCCGACATCGGTATGTCGAACTCGTCCGACGGGTGCGGATCGGCCAGTCGGCGCACCAGTTGCGTGGCCACCCATTGCTTCCTGGATGGCTCACCACAGTAGTACCGATCCATTCCGGCCAGGACCTCCGCGGCTGTTTGAGTCTCCATGGAGTCGACCAAATCGGCAAACTCGGCGAAGTCTTTGGTGCTGTTACGGCACATGATCAGGTAACTCTTCAACCGCAATGTCTCCGCCCCCGTTGGGATCTGCAGCCGGTCGCCGGTGGGCAGCTGGACATTGGTGGTCTCCATCGGGCTGTTGCGCTCGACGGGCGGCCGCTCGGTGTCGGCCTCGGTTTCCAGGGCATCCAACGCCACCGAAAGACGGCCACGCCACAACGTGACGGGGTGCACGGGACGCGGGGCCCGCCGCAGCTTGGTCGTCTTGCCGTTCATGGCGGCATGGCCGTTCGCATGACCGTTGGTGCCGTTGACACCGCTCTTGCGTGGCTCGTCGCCACCCTTGATGCATTCGATGGAGCCGTCGGACGGCACGCAGCCGCTGAACGCGAGTGGATCGGCGACGGTAATCGTATGCGGCGCCATGGTTTTGAGCCTGGCCGCGGACTTGACCACCATGCGGATGTCGATACCGGAGGCGGTCAGCGTCGAAATGTCGTCGGGGATGATGACCAGGTCACCGATATCGACCTTCGGCAAGCGGCTTCTCGAAGTCCACCGACGGCAGGATGCGCGCCAGCCAGCCCGGCAGCCACCAGTTCCACTCGTCGAACATCGCCATCAGTGCGGGCACCAGAACCAGCCGCACCACGGTGGCGTCGACGGCGATCGCCACCGCACATGCGACACCGAGCTCGGCGACCAGCGGCATGCCGGCGAACGCGAAGCCGATGAACACCGCGATCATGATCAGGGCGGCGCTGGTGATGGTGCGGGCGCTGGTGCTCACGCCGTAGGCGACGGCGTCGCGGGTGTTGTTCGTCTGCAGGAACCGCTCGCGGATACGGGTCAGCAGGAAGATCTCGTAGTCCATCGACAACCCGAACGTCATCGCCAGCACCAGCGGCGGGATGGTGCTGTCGAGCGACGAGATCGGTCTGAAGCCCAAGCCCTCGAGCCAGCCCCATTGGAAGACGACGACCAGGCTGCCGTAGGCCGCGGCCACCGACAGCACCGTCATCAGGACGCCCTTGAGCGCGAGGAACACCGACCGGATCGAGATCAGCAGCATCACGAACGCGATCAGCGCGACGAAGCCGAACACCAGCGGCTGGGTCCTCGACACCCGGTCGTCGAAGTCCTTGATCAGCGCGGTCGGTCCGCCGACGTCGACCTGAGCGTTGGTTCCGGTTACCCCCGGAAGCTGCTCACGCATCCAGTCGACGGACTCGCGGGCCGCCATGTCCTCGGGGTCCACCGACAGCACCGCAGACAGCAGCGCACTGCGGTAGTCGTTGCCGAACACCGCGGGCTGCACCGTGACGATGTTGGGCGCCTGCGACATCTTTTGTTGCACTGCTTGGAGAAGCGGCTCTTTAGCCGGCGCGGAGGCCGCGTTGCCCTCGGGGAACGTCACCAGCACCCGGACCGGGCCCAGGGCCCCTGCGCCGAGAGCATCCGCCGCCGCATTGACGCCACCGCGGATCTCGTGTGTCGGGTCGAACTGCCTCTGCATGCTGTTGCCCAGCACCATCGAGAACGCAGGCGCGGCCAGGGTGAGTAGGAATACCGTCGCCGCCAGTGCGGACAGCCATGGTCGGCGCATCACCCAGCCGATCCACCTGGTCCAGAACCGCGACTGGGTGGTCTCGGGCCGCCGCGACCAGTGCAACAGCCAAGACCGCTTGGCGGCCGCCTCTCCGAAGGTGGCCAGCACGGCGGGCGTCAGTGTCGTCGACGTCAGCACCGCGACGGCCACGGCGAGGATCGCGCCGGTCGCCATGGAAACCAGCACCGGGGTGTTGATCAGGTAGATACCGGTCACCGACGCGATGACGGTCAAGCCGGACAGCACCACCGCGAGGCCGGAGGTGGCCATCGCGGCATCGGCGGCCTGCTGCGGATCTCGGCCGGCCCGCAGTTCCTCGCGGAACCGCATGAGAATAAACAGCGAGTAGTCGACCGCCAGCGCGATCCCGAACATCGACACCGTCGAGGTCACGAACACCGACATCGATGGTGTACATCGACAGCAGGTAGACCACGCCCATGGTGACCACGACCGTGCAGATGCCGACGACCAGCGGGATGGCGGCCGCGGCCAGCGAGCCGAACACCGCGAGCAAGACAATCAGGACGATCGGAAGGTTCCAGCGCTCGGCCTCGGCGATGTCGTGCTTGGTGCCTGGTCTAGGCGGCTGCGCCCAGCGCACCCTGGCCGATGACGTAGAGCCGCACCCGGCCGTCCCGCAGCTCGCCGGGCTGGTCGCCGGTGACGCCGATCTTCTGCCGCAGCTGCTTGCGACGTCGACCGCGCCGGTGTTGTTGAAATCCAGCCGCAGCGACACCACGTAGGGCCGGTCCGGCTGCGGCGGCGGCTGCGCGGGGTTGGGCACCACCTTGACGCTGGGCACCTCGGCAGCCAGCCTGCTCCAGCTGCGCGACGGCGGCGTTCATGTCGTCGTAGCGACGCATCGGCGCGCGGCGCGGCGACCAGGGCGAGCGGGGAGGCGCCCTGGTCGGGGAACTGCTCCTCGAGCTGGTACTGCACGTGCAGCGACTGCGAGCCGGCGACCTCGAACCCGCCACCGGTGAGATGATCGGATTGGGTCACGGCCAGATACAGCGCCGGCACCAGGGCCAGCAACCAGCACGACGAACACCACCCAGCGGAATCTGCGCAGGTTGCTGCTCAGGCGCATCATGAACTGCTGGATGTTTGTCCTGCATTCTCCCCGGCCTTACGTGGCGCGAGCCTACATCAGCGTGCGCTGCCGCGACGCACCCTCACTAACGCCTTAAGCAGCCTTAACCCGCTCCTGTGGATAGCCGGTTCAGTTGCTGGATTGGCTAGCGCGGTGGCGCGATGGCATGATGTCGACTTGGCCGTTACCGAGTCGGGGCTTCTAAGCCATCCAACCGCAGCAGTTTGCGAGGCAGTTGGATGTGGGCGAACCGTAAGGAGTTGTCCATGACACCGACCCCCATGGCTGTTCGCCGCAGCCTGTTCGCAGTGTTCGCCGTCACCGCCGCGGGCGGTACCACCGTGGCGGCACTCAGCGTGCCATCCGCTCCGTCGGTAACTACCTGGATTCGCATCCGCAGACCAACCAGGCGCTGACGACCATCTCCCAGCAGCAGGCCGGACCGCAGTCGCTGGCCGCGCTGAAGACCTACTTCGACGCCAACCCCCAAGCCGGCAAGGACCTGCAACAGCTGCAGCAGCCGCTGGCGAATCTGTCCAGTCGGTGCAAGCTGCCGGTCACGCTGCCGCAACTGCTAGGTCTGCTGCAGGCCGCGCAGCAGGGCGGCGCCGGCCTACCCGGTGGTTTGCCAGCAGGACTGCCCGGCGCGCAAACCGTGGGCGTCCCCGGTGGCGCGCTGCCTGCTGCGCCGTCTGCGGCATCGTCGACCGCCGCGGGCACAGGCCCGCTGCCCGGTCCCGCGACCGTCACGAGCGGATAGCTGGCCTGCGTCCCGCCGCATTCGAACAATCGCTCTGAGCAGCGAATTTTGAACTTCTTACAACTCGTTTAGGCGCAAGGCAGGAAAGTCGGCACCGATTCTGCTTAGCTTTTCGGTGTCTGTAACCGCCATGGTTACTGCCCCACCACATTCGATGAAGGAGTCCGTAGCATGTTGCTCTCAGCCCGTACCGCGCGGCGTGCGGTAGTTGGCGTGATCGGCACCGGCGCACTTGCCGGCGCGATCCTGTTTGGCGCCCTCCCGTCGGCGATGGCCGACGAACCGCCCAACTGCACCGCCGCCGATCTGGCCCAGGTAGCCTCCGGTGTCTCCGCCGCGACGTCGGCTTACCTGTTCTCACACCCTGACGTCAACTACTTCTTCACCGGTCTCGAAGGTGAGAACCGCGATGAGATTCGGGCCGAGGTGGAGAACTATATGAACGACAATCCAATTGTGAAGGCCGAGATGAACGGCATTCGTCAGCCGCTGGTCGACATAAAGAACCGCTGCGGCGACACCAACGGCGACGGCATCGCAGACAGCTAATTCGCGTGCGGGTAGGGGGAGAGCCGCCCGCGCCGGAGAGCACCGGCCGGATCGTGCTCATGGTCGACGACGATCCGGACGTCCGAACCTCGGTTGCCCGCGGACTGCGGCATTCAGGATTTGACGTTCGGGTCGCCGCGACCGGGAAAGAGGCCCTGCGGCTCCTATCCAACGAGAAACACGACGCCTTGGTTCTCGACGTGCAAATGCCGGAACTCGACGGTGTCGCGGTGGTGACCGCGCTGCGCGCATTGGGAAACGACATTCCCATCTGCGTGCTGTCCGCCCGCGACACCGTCAACGACCGGATTGCCGGCCTGGAGGCCGGCGCCGACGACTATCTGACCAAGCCGTTCGATTTGGGCGAACTGGTGGCGCGGCTGCACGCGCTGCTGCGCCGGTCCAGTCATTCCGATCAGTCGTCCCACACCATGACGGTCGGGCCGCTGACCATCGACACCGCTCGTCGGCTGGTGTTCGTCGACGGCGAGCGGGTGGACTTGACGAAACGTGAATTCGACCTGCTGGCGGTGCTGGCCGAGAACGCAGGCGTCGTACTCAGCCGGCAGCGGCTGCTGGAACTGGTGTGGGGCTACGACTTCGACGTCGACACCAACGTGGCCGACGTGTTCATCAGCTATCTGCGGCGAAAGCTCGAGCGCGAAGGCCTGCCGCGGGTGATTCACACCGTTCGCGGGATCGGTTACGTGCTGCGGGACGAGCCGTGAGGCCGGTGCGCCGATCACGTTTGGTTCGTTCCGCCTCGCTGCGTACCCGGGTCGCTCTGGCCGCCGCAGCGGCCGCCGCCGCCGTCGTCGCGGTTTTCACCATTTTGACGTCGGTCGTGCTCGCGAACAACGATGCCGCGCAGCTCGATCGGCGGCTGGACTCCATCGTCGACGCCAGCATGTATCCCGACCAGTTGTCCGATCCACGCCGGGGCGTTCTGACGACGGGGCGATCGCGCAACACCGGCGAGGTCGTCTTTCAACGCGGGCTGCCAGCTGCCGCGCCTGGAGCCCGGCACGACGACCGTCGCTGTGAACGGCGTCGACTACCGGGTGCGCACCATCCCGATGGAACAGCAAGGCGGCGTGCTGGTTTCGGTCGGCATCCGCGCTGACAGCATCCTGCTGAGTCCGGCGAACGTACCGTTCTATGCCGCGGTCGGACTGGTGACGGTGCTGATCGCCGCCGGCGTCGGCTGGCTTCTGGCCGGACCCGCGATCCGGCCGCTGCGCCGGCTGACCGAGCAGACCCGGCGGCTCGGTAAAGGCGCCGAGAAGATGCCGGACGGTGCACGGGGTTCGCGAGGCCGAGGACCTGTCCGAGGCGATGACGGGAATGCTGAGCCGGCTTGCCGCCGCGCAGCAGGCGACCACGAACTCGCTGCAGGCCGCGCAGGAGTTCGCGGCCAACGCCGCCCACGAATTGCGCACTCCGCTTACCGCCATGCGCGCCGACCTGGACACTCTGCGGATCCATGACCTGCCCGCGGAGGAGCGCGCCGAGGTCGTCAACGACCTGTCGCGGGCGCAGCGTCGCGTCGAGGCGATCATCACCGCTCTTGGTCAGCTTGCCTCCGGTCAACTCGCACAGGCCCAGGACCGCGAGGTCATCGACGTGACCGACCTGCTGGACCGGGTTGCGCGGGAGAATGTGCGGCCGGGCGGATCGGTGGACATCGAGGTGCAGGCCGACGAGGATCTGGGCACCATCTGGGGCTGGCCGAGCGGACTGCGCCTTGCCGTGGAGAACCTGGTGCGCAACGCCGTCACGCACGGTCCGGCTACCAGGGTCGTGCTGGCCGGCCACCGGCGCGACCACACGATAACGATCACCGTTGACGACAACGGCCGCGGACTACCTGCCGAAGAACGCAAGGACGTGCTCGGCCGGTTCGCGCGCGGAAGCACTGCTGCGCCAGGCGGTTCGGGACTAGGCCTGGCGCTGGTGGCCCAGCAGGCGGCGTTGCACGGCGGGACTATCGAGCTGTCCGACAGTCCACTGGGCGGGCTGCGGGCCACCCTGACGGTGTCGGCTACTCCTGAGCCGCAGTCGGATTCGACTGACGCGTGATTCGACCGCGCTGGACGACTGCGGCGGCCACCCGCCAACCGAGCAGCAGCACCGCGGTCACCGCCGATGCGACCATGACGAAGCTAATGGCGGTGCTCGCAGAGGTAGCCTTGCGCAACAGCATTCCGACCGCGACGGTGCACACCCATACCACCACTCCGGTCGGCACGAGTGCGGTCGGACGGCGCCAGCCTCGGCTCACCAGCCAGCCGATCGCAGTGCCCGCCAGAAACGGCCATGCGGTCTCGGCGACCCCGGCCACCGTCAGCCCCTCGGCGTGGCTGCGCCGACCGATGGCGCAGAACAGAACCACGGCGATGATGTCGGCGAGCGCCGCCAGTGCGCTACTTCGTCTCATAGCTCATCACGTCGAGCGACAGTGGGCTGACGTCGGTTTCGTCGCGCGCGGTGAACCCCGGCTGCATCCGTGCGGGTTTCCCTTGCAGCAGCAGATCCAACTCGTCTGGCGACGCGAGCCGGGAATCGAGGCGGAACGACTTGATCACGAAGGGCAGCCCGTCGGAACGCAGTGGGTCGGGGGTACTCATGACCTGGAAGTGAAGGTGCGGCGCATCGGAATTGCCCGTGTTGCCGAGCGAGGCGATGACCCGCCCCGTGGTGAGCTGGTCGCCGACCTTCACCTTGAGGCTTCCGGTCTTGAGATGCGCGTATAACGCGTAGTTGCCGTTGCCGATGTCCTGCACGATGTGGTTGCCGCCGTACTCCTGGAGCGGTAGCCCGGTCGGGCTTTGGCCTGCGATCTGCTCGGGCAGTCCATCGAGCGACCCGACGACGGGCCCGTCGGCAACCGCGTGGATATCGGCGCCGAAGTACGGGTAGCTCTCCGGCTTGCTCTTGTCGCCGGTGAACACCGATCCGTCGGGGTCGAGTTGCACGTAGTCGATCGCGAACCGCTCTGCCGCCCACAGCCCGCCGCTGAGGGCATTCACCGCACTCCGGTGTGCTCCTAATGCGCAGCAACTGTCACCGTCCAACCAGTTCGGGCCGTCCAGTGGCGGCGCGATGGTGGGTGGCTTGCGCGACTGCACGCTGACCGGCGCCAACTTCTCTTCCATGGTCGCGGGTATCAGCGGCGGTGTCGGTTTCGGGATCGAGATGCCGACCGCGTGAACGAGGTCGGTGGGAACGGCGGCGGACTTGTCGAGCGCGACATCGAGCCAGATGATCCCCGATTGGCCTGGCCCGAGTTTGGTTGTCGGCGTTTGGGTCCCGATGACACGCGTCCAATCCGCGACCTGATCACCAGTCAACGTGAGCAGTGTTTGGTCGCGCGCAAGGACCTTCACCGATGTAATTGTCACGTCTTGATTCAGCACGTTCGTCAGCTGTAGCTCGTACGCGAGGTGGATCTTGCCGTCGGTGGCCCGCACGGGCACCGGCGCGGCGACCAGGTTGGCGATCACCGGCGTCACAGCGACCGGCACCTTCGTGACCTCGGAATCGGCTGAGGCCGGTGGTGACTGCGCCGTGTCTTGTTTACCGTCCGTCGACGACGCGCAGGAAGTGATAGTCAGTGCGACCGCGCCCAGAACTGCGGCGATGGTGCGGGTTCTGGTCGGCATGCGGCGCCCCTAGGAGTCGGGTTCGGACGGTTCTGCCGTCTCGCCGAGGGCGGCGTCGGGGTCGACGTCCTTCTCGGTGCGGAACATGAAGAAGAACACCACCCAGCCGATCGCCGCAGATGAAGATCCAGCTGACCAGCCGGTAGATCAGCATCGCAGAAATCGCGGACGGCCAGCGTCATGCCGCTGGACACCAGACCCGGCACCAGCACCGCCTCGACCACCAGCAGCCCGCCGGGCATCAACGGGATCGACCCGACCGCACGGGCCGCGGCGTAGGCGACCGTCAGCCCGGCCAGTGACGGCCTGCCACCGGCGGCGTAGGCGGCGAAGGCCAGGCACGCCACGTCGGCGATCCAGTTGAACAGCGACCAGCTGAACGCGATCGTGAGGTCGCGGCGGCTCAGGCTGACCGACTCCAACTGCGCAAGGTGTTCGCGCCAGGTGTCCACGCCGGTGTCGGCCGGTTTGCCGCGCAGCGAGTTGAACCAGGACAGCACCTTGACCCCGATGCCGTCGATCAGATCCGGCCGCGATGCGACCGCCTGCGCGAGCAGCAGCAGGGCGACGAAGCCGCCGAGCGTAAAGATAAGCGACAGAGGGTTTTTGGTAGCGCCGAGCAGGAATGCGCCGCCGAGCCCCAACAGCGCGAGGCCGACCACCTGCAGCACCCCCGACATCACCAACTGCCAGGACGCGACCACCGGTGACGCCCCCCAGAGCCGCTGCTGACGGTAGACGAACGTGGCCGAAAGCACCGGACCGCCCGGCATCGTGGTGGACAGCGCGTTGCCCGCGTAGAAGGCGGCCTCGGACCGCCACTGCTTGACCTGCACGCCCGCCGACTTCAGCAGGGTGCGTTGAATCTGGGCGAAGCTGTGCATCGACGCGAGCGCCGCGCCCACGGCGGCCAGCACCCACCACCATTTGGCGGCGTAGAGGCTGTGAAACGCCTTGGCCAGCTGGTCCCAGACCAGAGTCACCTCGACCGTCAGCACCACAACGGCGATACCGATGACCGCCCATCGGAGCCACCAGTACTTGCCGCGGGTGGATCCCTCCTGGCTGCGGGCGTTTTTCGCCGGCGCGTCGTGGGACACGCCCTATAGGGTAACGGCGCAGGTCGGCCGGATACCGCCGCTGACGCGGCGCGCCGAGGTCCATGCAGTGATATCCCTGTGTTCGGCGGACCGGCCGTTACGCTACCCGCATGCTCGCGGCCGGATCTGCGCACGACGAGGCGGTCCCCCCTCTCATTCGCAAGGCGGCGGCATGGGCATGGCGCTTGCTGGCGATTCTCGCGTTGGGGGTCGCGTTGCTCTGGGTGATCCGGCGACTCGAGCTCATCGTGGTGCCGGTCGCGCTGGCGCTGATGCTGACCGCGTTGATGATGCCGGCGGTCGACTTCCTGGATCGCCGCGGCGCTCCCCGCGGCGGCGCGGTGGCGCTGGTGCTGCTGACCGGCATCGCGATCGTCGGCGGTATTGCTCACGTTCGTCGTCAGCCAATTCGTCTCCGGCCTGCCCGGACTGGTCGAACAGGTCACCCACAGCATCGAGACGGCGCGGACGTGGCTGATCGAGGGTCCCGCGCACCTGAGCAGGGACCAGATCGACAACGCCGGCAACTCGGCCATCGAGGCGCTGCGCGACAACCAGGAGAAGCTGACCAGCGGCGCGCTGTCGACGGCGGCCACCGTGACCGAGATCGTCACGGGCGCACTGCTTGTGCTGTTCACCCTGATCTTCTTCCTGCACGGCGGGCGCAACATCTGGCAATTCGTCACCGAGATCTTTCCGGAACACGTGCAGGAACGGGTGCGCGACGCGGGCCGGGCCGGCTTCGGATCGCTGATCGGCTATATACGCGCGACGTTCCTCGTCGCGTTGGTCGACGCCGTCGGGATCGGCACCGGGCTGGCGATCATGGGCGTGCCGCTGGCGCTGCCGTTGGCCTCGATGGTCTTTCTCGGTGCCTTCATCCCACTGGTCGGTGCGGTGATCGCCGGGTTCCTCGCCGTGATCGTCGCGCTACTCGCCAAGGGGTTCGTCTACGCGCTGATCACCCTCGCGCTGATCATCGCCGTGCAGCAACTGGAAGGCCACGTGCTGCAGCCGCTGGTGATGGGCCGCGCGGTGTCGATCCATCCGCTGGCGATCGTGCTGGCCATCGCCACCGGCGGCGTGCTGGCCGGCATCGTCGGAGCGCTGCTGGCGGTGCCGACGGTCGCCTTCCTGAACAGTGCGGTCCGGGTGCTGCTCGCCAGGGAACCCGAAGCCGAACTGGAGGTTCAGGAGGCCGGCGAAGGCAAGGTCATCGAGGCCGAAGCCGACGACATCGAACCCGCGACGAAGGGCGACTGACTAGAGGCGACCTTCGCGGCGCAGCAGGTCCTGTGCGCTGACGCCGCCGCGGCGCCGAGTCTCGTCCTCGCTCTCCTGCGCGGGCAGCTTCTCGGTCGCCTCCGGATCCTGCGGCCGCTGTGCCGGGATCGCGGTGGTCGGCTCGGCATCCTGCTCGCGGAGCGTGGGCGATGCGCAGGCGGAGGCGGCGCGGCGCTCGGTTGGTGCCGCGCAGCTCGCCCAGCCACGACTCGATCTCGCGGTCTTCCCGTACGGGTGGCGGCGACTGGGCGCTTCGCGCGCGGGGTCGCCGTCGTCGAATTGGGTACCGCCTTGAGGGCCTTCTTGGAGTGGGCGGTCGGCAGCTTGGTGGTGGCCGGTTCGTCGGCACGGCGCGGTGCGCGGGGTCGGCATCCGGGTGGTGCCTGCGACCGACGGGGCGTTCGCGTGGGCCGGCGCGGTCGGGATCCGCGTCGTCGTCGCGGCGCCCGGGCGTGACGAACCCTCGACAGCCGGATGGGTCGGGTCGTGAGGTGCCAGCGGCCGCGGTGGCAGCGGTGCGCCGGCGCCGACCAGCGCCGTCGGCGTCGCGCACGATCGGCCGCTTGCGCTCGTCGGGCAGCTCGGTCTCGCCGAGGCCGATCCTGTCCTGCAGCCGCTTCATCCACCGCGGCGCCCACCAGCAGTCGTCGCCGAGCAGCTTCATGATCGCCGGCACCAGGAACATCCGGACGATGGTGGCGTCCAGCAGCAGGGCGATCAGCAGGCCGAACGCCAGGTACTTCATCATCACCAGGTCGGAGAACACGAACGCACCCGCGACGACCGCAAGAACCAGCGCGGCACCGGTGATGAGCCGACCGGTGGTCGCGGTGCCGATCCGGATCGCTTCGGCGGTGGACATGCCGCGCTCACGGGCCTCCACCATGCGGGACACCAGGAACACCTCGTAGTCGGTCGACAGACCCTAGATCACCGCGATGATCAGGCCGATCATCGGCGCCATCAGTGGCTGCGGTGTGTAGTTCATCAACCCGGAGCCGTGCCCGTCGACGAACATCCAGGTCAGCACGCCCATCGTCGAACCAAGCGTGAGCGCGCTCATCACCGCGGCCTTGATCGGCAGCACCAGCGATCCGAACGCCAGGAACATCAGGATCGTCGTCGTGATGATCAGCACCACCACCATCAGCGGCAGCTTGGCGAACAGGCTGTGAATACTGTCCTGCTCCAGGGCCGGGGTGCCGCCGACGGACACGGTAAGTCCGCGCGGCGGCGGTATCGCCCGCAGTTCCTCGATCTTCTTGGCCGCGTCGTTGCGGTTCTCCAGGCCGTTCTGGATGACCCGCACCGACGGATTCTTCGATGCCCCGTCGAGGTAGGGACGTTCCTTCCACATCTTGGACGGGTCGTTGTCGGGATCGGTGAACCCGGTGACCGACATCGCCTTGTTGCGGACCTCGGCGACCTGCTGGTCGGTGACGGGCTGGCCGTTGTCGTTCTTCATCACCAGCGTCAGCGGCTCGGTGCGGAAGCCGGGGAAGATCTTGTCGAACTCCTCCTGCGCTGCGCGCACCGAGTTGTCCGGAGGCAGGTACTTCTCGCTGATGCCGCCGAGCGACAACTTACCGAGCGGAATGATGAGCATGATCATCACGATCACGATCGGTGCGGCGAACACGATCGGCCGCTTCATCACGCGGTTGACCAGCTTGCCCCAGAAGCCCTTCTCGACCTCTTCGCGGGTCTTGGTCTTCTGAGTCTTCTCGGCCAGGTACAGTGATGATCGTGTTGGACAGCTTCCAATTACGCAGGAACGGAACCCGCAGCAGCGTGCGCACGCCGAACGCGTCGACATTGGGGCCGAGAATGCCGAGCGCGGCGGCCAGCACCGTGATCGACAGGATCGCCGAAAGCATGACCGAGGCGATGATCGCGTAGGTGATGGACTTGAGGAACCCCTGCGGGAACAGTAGCAGCGGCAGCGACGACGCCACCAAGATCACCGCGGAGAACATGACCGTGCGGCCCGATGTCATCACCGTTCGACGTACTGCGGCCTCGGTGTCGTAGCCCTCGGCGATCTCCTCACGGAACCGGCTGACCATGAACAGGCCGTAGTCGATCGCGATGCCGAGCCCGATAAGGGTCACCACCGGCTGGGCGAAGAAGTGCACGGGCGTGAATTCGGCGAAGAGTCGCATGATGCCCAGCGCGCCTGCGATGGTCAGGCCGCCGATGATCCCCGGGAGAGCTGCCGCGACGACGCCACCGAACACGAAGAACAACACCACGCAGACCAGCGGGATGGCGGCAACCTCGGCCCGTTTCTGGTCTTCGCCGATGGTGCCGGTCAACTCGGCGGCCAGCGGCTGAAGGCCTGCCAGTTTGACGTTGACGCCATCGTCGCCGACTTTGAGCAGGTCGTCCTTGACCACCTTGAAGTTGTTCAGGATGTCGTCGTCGTTGTCGCCCTTGAGCTGGATCGACATGAACGCGTGCTGTTTGTCCGCGTCGGCCATCTTCGTCAGCACGTCGGGGCTCTTGAAGTAGCCGATCGAGCGCAAGAGCTGGTCGGGGTGGTCCTTCTCGACCTGGGCCAGGTTGTCCAGGATCTTCTTCGTGAAGTCGGGGTCGTCGACGGTCTTGCCCTCGGGGGCGGTGTAGATCCCGATGATGTGGCCAGACGTGTCGCGGCCGTAGGCCTCGTCGGCGAGCACGGATGCGTGCACGGACTGGCTGCCCTCGTCGTAGAAGCCGCTCTGGGTGACGTGGTTGCCGAGGCTGATGCCGAACACGCCGCCACCAAGGCACAGTGCGACCATGACACCGATCACGATGTAGCGGTATCGGTACACCGTTCGACCCCACCAGGCGAACACTCAAGCTCCTAACTAAGTCTGTGGCTACCTGCGCAGTTCAATTGTTCACACGCGACGTCAGTAGCGAGGACAACGGCCGGAACGGCTGCAGCCAGGCGCCCTGCTCGGGCAGCGAATCTAGGCCGATTCGCGGTAGCGGCTCCCGGAAGACGCCAGGGATGTCCTCCAGGTCGACAAACTCCAAAGTATCCGAGGCTAGCGCCCAGCTCGCGTGTTCGCGAAATCCGAGCACTTGAACGGGGATACCTGCGCGGGCGATGTCCTCCAACGGCTGGCGAAACGCCTGCCCGTCGGCGGAGGCCACCAGCAGGCCGGCCAGCCCCTCGCTGCGGCGAAGCGCGATGTGGTTGAGCATGTCGACGTCGACGTCACTGTCTTCGTCGATCTTCGGCTTGGCGAAAACCGCGAAGCCGACGTTACGCAACGCCTCCACCCAGGGTCTGACCACGTCAGCGCTGCCGGGGGCGATATTGGTGAATACGGTGGCCTCAGGCTCCACCGACACGCCGTCCCCGCCGGCGGCGAGCTCCGCCGTGCGGGCCAGCAGCCAGCGGCCAAGCGCGTCGAACCGGGGCCGGTGCGCGGCGGTTGGCCTGCCGCCCAGGATGGAGCCGAGACCCATGTCGAGGTTGGGTGCGTCCCAGACCAACAGGACGCGGTGCGTTCCCGGCGCCAGCTGCGGCGCCTCGACGATTTCTTCGGTGATGCTCATGCCGAGCGCTTCTCCCAGAGCAGTTCCGCGACCGCGCTGCCTGCGTCGCGCGCCTTCGTCTCGTACTTGGTAATCGGCCGCGTCACCGAGATGGGCAGTCGGCCGCCAGCGGTAACCCGACGCAGCCGGGGTTCGGCGTCGCCGCACTCCGCAATCTGCTCGGCGTAGCCGGCGTGGTCCGTGGCGGCGTGCAATACGCCGCCGGGCCGCAGCCGCTCGGCGATCAGGGCGATCGTGTCGGGCTGCAGCAGCCGGCGCTTGTGGTGGCGCGCCTTGGGCCAGGGGTCCGGGAAGAACACCCGGACTCCGGTCAGCGACTCCGGGCCGAACATGTGCTCGAGTACGTCGACTCCGTCGCCGCGGACCAGGCGAATATTGGTGACGTTCTCTCGGGCGATCGCGCTGAGCAACTGGGCCAGTCCACGCCGATACACCTCGACGGCGACGACGTCGATATGCGGTTCGGCCTTGGCCATCGCCAGCGTCGAGGTTCCCGTTCCGCTGCCGATCTCCAGCACCACCGGTGCGGACCTGCCGAACCAGGTGTCGGTGTCGAGCAGATCGGCGGGTCCGTCCTGCCATCTGGCCTGCGTGCCGAGCTGCGGCCAGAGCCGGTCCCATGTTTCTTGCTGGCCGCTGGAAACCGACGACCGCCGGGAACGGTAGCTCGTGACCCGGGGATGCAGATGCGAAGCGGTGTCGGGTCGAGTCATCGCCGCCTCTCGGACGATGGCGTGCCGGTACCCCGGCGCAGCGCATGCATCCGTCCATGGTCGCTCATCAACACCAATGGACCCGCATCGTGGTGCAGATTGATACCCAACAGTTGTCTTCACCTGCGTTCGGGCGGTGTATGGGCCTCGGAAAAACAACTGCTCGCGGAGGGGTCATGGAGATGCCACCATTTGCGGTGTGGGCCATCAGATATTCATCGACGAGCTGATGCAGTTCGCTGACCGGACAGGTGATTCGCGGTTGATACCGCTCATCAGGCATATTGACGAGCCACTTCGGGTTGCGGTTCGAGGACGTGACGGGGTGGGTCGCAGCACCGTGGCGACCGCGCTGACGCGCGCAGGGGTCGCCGTTGTCGACGACGTCACGACCGCCGACGTCGACGTCGTAGTCGTCGCCGAGGCGCTCAAGCCCGAGGACCGGGCGATGCTCGGTCCTTCCCGCCCGACGCTCGTAGTGCTCAACAAGGCCGATCTGGCGGGTTTCGGTGCGGGCGGCCCGATCGCCATCGCCGGCCGGCGTGCCGCCCAATGGCGGGCGCGCACCGGGATGCCGACCGTGCCGTTCGTGGCGCTGCTCGCTGCGGCGACCCTGGACGACGAGTTGGTCGCCGCGTTGCGACTTCTCACCACCGAGCCCGCCGATCTGACGTCGACCGACGGGTTTCTGGCGACCGACCATCCGTTGTCCCGCGCCGTGCGCGCTCGGCTGCTGGACACCCTGGACCTCTTCGGCATCGCCCACGGCATCCTCGCGCTGCGGCAGGGTGCCGATGCCGATGCACTGCCTGCCGTGCTGCGCCGGCTGAGCCAGGTCGACCGCGTTGTGGCCCAGCTCGCCGTGACCGGTGCCGAGGTGCGCTACCGACGGGTGCGCTCGGCGCTCGTCCAATTGGGCACGCTGGCGGCACGCGACCGGCCCGCGTTGGCCGGGCTTCTCCGCGGTGACGACGCAGTCATCGCCGTGATGGCGGCCGCCGTGGACGTCGTCCGGGCGGAGGGTCTGACGGTTGACAGCGATGACCATCCGTCGGCGCATCTGCACCGCGCGCGGCGCTGGCACCGCTACAGCCGCGGACCCGTCAATGATCTGCATCGCAGCTGCGGCGCCGACATCTGCCGGGGCTCGTTGAGGCTTCTGCGGCGTGCGCAGTCCTGCACGGAGGGCCGGTGACCGGCGTCGACCGGGCAGGTGACGCGACCGGTGCGGTGGATGCACTGGTTGCAGGGGTCGATCCGGGGTTGAGCTCACCGGGAGTGGAAAGCCGCGACGTCGTGCTCGTCACCGGTCCGTGGTTGGCGGGTGCGACGAGCCTGATCGCTGCCCTGCGTGATCGGCTTCCCGAGCACGAATTCGTCGAAATCGATGACATCGGCCCGGCAGACGCGCCCGCCGCGGTGGTGTTCGTGGTCTCTGCGGTCACGCCGATCACGGAATCCGACTGCGCGCTAATCGATCTCGCGGCCCAGCACACCGACATGGTGATCGGTGCGGTATCGAAGATCGACGTGCACCGCGGCTGGCGCGACGTGCTGGCCGAGGACCGTTCCCGGCTCGCCGCCCACGCGGCGCGTTTCGGCGAGGTGCCGTGGGTGGGTGTCGCGGCCGCGCCCGATCTCGGCGAACCGAAGCTCGATGAGCTCGTTGATCTGCTTCGGTCACGGCTCGGCGATGTCGACATGAAGCGACGAAACAGGTTGAGGGCGTGGGAATCCCGTCTGCAAACCGTGATCTCGCGCTACGACAAGGACGGCGCGGGCGCCGACCGCGCGGCACGGGTGAGCGTGCTGCGGGAGCGACGAGAGGCGGTCTCGCGGGAGCGCAGAATATCCAGGTCTGAACGGACCATCGCGCTGCGCAGCCAGAGCCAACAGGCGCGGGTGCAGCTGGCGTACTTCGCCCGCAACCGGTGCACGTCCGTGCGGTCCGAGCTGCAGGAGGACGCGTCGTCCATGACCCGTCGTCGGATGCCGGAGTTCGAGACCTACGTCGGCACCCGAGTGGGCGAGGTGGTCAACGAGGTCGAGGAAGGCATCACCAAGCATCTTTCCGACGTCGCGACCGAACTTCAGCTGACCGCTCCGCAGCCGCCTCTGCCGCCGCCGTCACCTACGGTGCCCCTGCCACCGCTGAAGTCCCGTCGGCTGGAGACGCGGTTGATGATGGTGCTCGGTGCCGGCTTCGGTCTCGGTGTCGCGCTCGGGGTGAGCCGGCTGTTCGCCGGTCTGGCTCCGAGTTTGACCATCGCCGGGTTGGTGGCGGGCGGTGTGGTCGGTCTGCTGCTCACGGTGTGGGTCGTCGGCATGCGCGGCCTGCTGAGCGACAGGGCGGTGCTGGACCGCTGGGTCGGCGAGGTCACCGGCGCCCTGCAGTCCGCGCTCGAGGAGCGGGTCGCCACCAGAGTGCTGGCCGCCGAAGCCACTCTGACCGCCGACGCGGCGCGACGTGACGAGGCCGACACCGAGGCGGCCACGGCTCGGATCGAGGAGATCGATGCCGAGCTGCGTGAGCACGCCATTGCGACCTCGCGGGCCGCCGCGCTGCGGGATCGGCGGTTGCCGCCCCTGCAGAAGGCACTGGACACGGTGCGCGCCCAGTTGAATCGCGGAAGTTGACTTCACTGAATCGATTAACCAGCCAGATCGATCTTCTGAATCGTTCCTGTGAGTGATCGGACATGGATCCGATTTACTACGGGTATCTCACCCGCGTTAACCTCTATTAGCAGGGCAGACAAGCACCAGAGGCGCGATTGACCTGCGTCCTGGCAGAAAAACCTACGCAGGAGATTTTGATGACGTCAGCGACCATTCCCGGTCTGGATACCGCACCGACCAAGCACGAGGGGCTGCTCGCCTGGGTCCAGGAGGTCGCGGAACTCACGCAGCCCGACCGGGTGGTGTTCGCCGACGGCTCCGACGAGGAGAACGCCCGGCTGTGCGAGCAGCTCGAGGCGGCCGGCACCTTCAAGCGCCTCGACGACAAGAAGAAGCCGAACTCGTACCTGGCGCTCTCCGACCCGTCCGACGTGGCGCGCGTCGAATCGCGCACGTTCATCTGTACAGAGCGCGAGATCGACGCCGGTCCCACCAACAACTGGATGGACCCCGCCGAGATGCGCGGCATCATGACCGACCTGTACCGCGGCAGCATGCGCGGCCGCACCATGTACGTGGTGCCGTTCTGCATGGGTCCCCTCGGCGCCGACGATCCCAAGCTCGGTGTCGAGATCACCGACTCCGAATACGTCGTCGTGTCGATGCGGACGATGACCCGGATGGGCAAGGCCGCGCTGGACAAGATGGGCGAGGACGGCTTCTTCGTCAAGGCGCTGCACTCCATCGGTGCGCCACTGGAGCCCGGCCAGAAGGACGTGCCGTGGCCGTGCAACGACACCAAGTACATCACCCACTTCCCCGAGACCCGCGAGATCTGGAGCTACGGCTCCGGATACGGCGGCAACGCGCTGCTGGGCAAGAAGTGTTATTCGCTGCGGATCGCCTCGGCGATGGCCCACGACGAGGGCTGGCTCGCCGAGCACATGCTGATCCTCAAGCTGATCTCGCCGGAGAACAAGGCGTACTTCGTCGCCGCGGCGTTCCCGTCGGCGTGCGGCAAGACCAACCTCGCGATGCTGCAACCGACGATTCCCGGCTGGCGCGCCGAGACCATCGGCGACGACATCGCGTGGATGCGGTTCGGCAAGGACGGCCGGCTCTACGCGGTCAACCCGGAGTTCGGCTTCTTCGGCGTCGCGCCGGGCACCAACTGGAAGTCCAACCCGAACGCGATGAAGACCATCGCCGCCGGCAACACCGTCTTCACCAACGTCGCGCTGACCGACGACGACGACGTGTGGTGGGAGGGCCTGGAGGGCGAACCCGACCACCTCATCGACTGGAAGGGCAACGACTGGATCCTGCGTGAGACGGAAAGCAAGGCCGCCCATCCGAACTCGCGCTACTGCACGCCGATGTCGCAGTGCCCGACGCTGGCCCCGGAGTGGGACGACCCGCAGGGCGTGCCGATCTCGGCGATCCTGTTCGGTGGCCGCCGCAAGACCACGGTGCCGCTGGTGACGCAGGCCCGTGACTGGCAGCACGGCGTGTTCATCGGCGCCACGCTGGGTTCCGAGCAGACCGCGGCCGCCGAAGGCAAGGTCGGCACCGTCCGCCGCGACCCGATGGCGATGCTGCCGTTCCTCGGCTACAACGTCGGCGACTACTTCGCGCACTGGATCGACATCGGCAAGAACGCCGACGAGTCGAAGATGCCGAAGATCTTCTTCGTCAACTGGTTCCGCCGCGGCGACGACGGCCGCTTCCTGTGGCCGGGCTTCGGCGAGAACAGCCGCGTGATGAAGTGGATCATCGACCGCATCGAGCAGAAGGCCGGCGGGAAGACGACGCCGATCGGCACCGTGCCGACCGCCGACGACCTGGACCTGTCCGGCCTGGACGTCGACGCGGCCGACGTCAACGAGGCACTGGCGGTCAACGCTGCCGAGTGGCGCGAGGAACTGCCGTTGATCGAGGAGTGGTTCGAGTTCGTCGGCGAGAAGCTGCCGACCGGCATCAAGGACGAGTTCGACGCCCTCAAGCACCGCCTGGCCGAAGCCGACTAGGTCACCTCACCTTCTAGCGCGAGCAGACGCAAAAGTGCCCTAAATCCACTGGATTAGGGCACTTTTGCGTCTCCTCGTGGGGGTGGTGTACGGCGATTAAGGGAACGCGACGGCGGCGATATCGGTGCGTTGGAAGTCATCGCCTTTGAAGAGGAGAGGCTGCCCGCTGATCTTGGCGAGGCCGTACGCGAAGCAGTCGCCGTAGTTCAGTCCAGCGCGATGCCGTCCCTTACCGAACTTGCGGTATGCGGCGCGTGCGGCATCCGCCTGATCGGCGTGTACGGCAACTAGGTCGACCGCGGCGCGATGGAGCCACAGATCCAACTCGCGCCCGCCGGGTTCACCGAAGCGGGTTTCTATCACGATCGCGGTCTCAAGATATGACGCCGTCGACATCAACCGGACGTGGTCGGCTTCGACCGCTGCCTCGAACCGCTCGGCCTCCGGCTCGTCGGTGAGCATTGCAACGAGCGCGGACGTGTCGATGACCATCAGGCAGGCAACCCACGCTCGTCGTAGCCAAGAACCTTCTCAGCGGGTCGGTCGTCGATCACCGGCAGAGCTGCGCACCGACGCCGAATCGCGGCGAGTTCTTCGCGTAATGGGTTGGCATGGGACCGCCCGGTCTCGCGAGCGAGCCGCTCGCGCAGCGCGACCACGACTGCGTCGGTCAGGGTCTCGCCGGTGCGCGCCGCGAGTTCTCTAGCAAGCCGGTCTGCCTCGGGGTGCTTGATGCTCAACGCCATGTCAAGATTATATACGAATTGCCAGATTCTAGATCGCGGCTGACGCCACACTCAGGCGGACACCCGGGATGCTACCGAGATGCTACCCAAGTAGTATCAGGTTCGTGAAGCTGAGTGTGAGCCTCTCCGACGAAGATGTTGCCCTACTGGACACATACGTAGAACAGGCCGGATTGCCGTCGCGCTCCGCGGGCCTTCAGCGTGCGATTCGCATGCTGCGCTACCCCACGCTCGAAGACGACTATGACGACGCATGGTCGGAATGGGCCGCAGCCGGCGAGGCGGAAGCCTGGGAGGAAACCGTGGGCGACGGGCTCGGCGATGCTCCGCGGTGAGATCTGGCATGTGGACCTCGATCCTGCGCGCGGTAGCGAAGCCAACAAGCAGCGACCGGCTGTGGTCGTCAGTAATGACCGGGCCAACGCCGCCGCTACACGTCTCGGGCGCGGTGTTGTCACGGTTGTACCGGTGACGAGCAACATCGAAAGGATCTATCCGTTCCAGGTGTTGTTGTCGGCCGAGGCGACCGGCCTCGCGGTCGATTCAAAGGCGCAGGCCGAGCAAATTAGGTCCGTTGCAACCGAGCGGCTAGTGCACCGAATCGGCCGCGTCTCTCCCATGGAACTTGCGCAGCTCGATGACGCGCTGAGGCTCCACCTCGATTTGTGGCCGTCGTAACGGTAGATGAATACGACGCGCTCAAAAACGCCTGGCTTGATAGGCCGAGCAGACGCTCAATCGCACATTCGCAACGAAATTGGGCGATTCTGCGTCTTGTCAACGATGCAGTAGGTCCGCCCGGGCGCGGTCGATCTGCTCGAGAGCGTAGGCCGCCATCTCGGCGTTAGTCATCGTTTCGCCTTTGCAGGCGAGTGATTCGTAGACCTCGTCGCCCAGTACTTCGCGTAAATGGCTGATGGTGGTGTCGATCTCAGGGACCCCCGTCCGCGTGAGGGGCGCTGCTGCGAACGCGCTTATGGTGGCGGCGGGTTCGTGGTGTCCAAGTTTGTTGAAGACGGTGGCGAGAATTGCCAACGGGACGGGCAGGTGAGAGAAGCTGCCCGCGTCGGCAAAGTGGCGGATGGCCAGGGTGAGGTAGTCGAAGGCATCCGTGGGCTCGCCTTGGGTGGGCGCAAGCTGCGCCAGGCTGCCCGAAAGGTGCGACTCGATCAGTAGGTTGCCGCTGTCTTGAGCGATCGTCAGGCCTCGACGATGTACGTCGTAGGCGGCGGCGGGATCGGCGTCGCGGTAGGCAAGGCCGTGTGCGAGGTGCGCGTATACGAGCAGGGCGGGGTTGCCAGTGGCTTCGGCGGCGGCGAATAAGCCCTCCAATGCCGCCTTTGCCTCGTCCGTGGCGCCGGCGAAGGTCAGTGCCATGACCAGGAACGCCCGGGCAAGGACATGAGTACGTGGTTTTCGCGCGATGATGTTGCGGCACAACTCAACCCACTGGTCGGTCTGTCCTGTCGTGGCGTACGTAGCGCCGAGCGCAACTTCGAACTCGTACGGTACCTCGTCGAAACGTCCGCTTTCGATGGCCAGCCGGCCGGCTTCGGCATAGCCGACGGAGTCGCCGACCCGTCCGGTTGCATAGCATTCTGCCGCCATCACGTAGAGCTGCGGCAGGCGCCGGTGGTCGATGGCCCGTGCGCGATCGATGAGTTCCTCGGCCCAACCGACAGGCTCATACTGTTCGACCCAAATACCGAGGAACCCTGCGAAGCTGGCAATCGCGGCCGCCGTGTCGAGGTCGCCGGTGTCGGCCGCCCACCGGAATGCGCTGCGCAGATTGGCCAGTTCGGCGGTGAACCACTCGTAGGCCTCGCGTTGTCGCGGACTGTCCCACCGCGCCATGACGTCGGCTTCCCTGCCGGCGAAATAGTGGGCGTACCCGTTGCGGGTTGATTCGGCTTCACCTGCACTGACGAGTTGTTCCTCGGCGAATTGTCGGACCGTCTCCAACATCGAGAAGCGTGTTCAGGACGATCGGTTGGCGACCAACAGTGACTTGCGCACGAGGGCGTCGAGGAGGTCGAGGGTGGCGAGGTCGTCCTCGGATCCGGTGACCGAACACGCTGCGGCGAGGTCGAATCCGCCGGCGAACACCGAACACCGCTGCAGCAACTCCTTTTCAGGCTCGTCCAGCAGGTCGTAGGACCACTGCACAGTGTCGTGCAGCGTTTGGTGGCGTCCTACGCCGCGACGCGACCCCACCAGCAGTCGGAAGCGGTCGTCCAGCCGATCGCGAATCTCGCCTGCCGTCATGGACAGCATCCGCGATGCTGCGAGTTCAATCGCCAACGGTATGCTGTCCAGACGGCGGCAAATCTCGGCGACCGCCTCTTCGTCGCCTACTGCGATACCGGGAGCGACATCTTGGGCACGCTCTACGAAGAGCGTGACCGCGGACGTTCGCACCTCCAGTGACGGCACGGGCCAGAGTTGTTCATCTGCCAGGCGCAATCCTTCCCGGCTGGTGGCAAGGACTTTCACCGCCGAAGAAGCGGCGAAGATGGCTTCAACCATGTCTGCTGCCGCGCCCAGAACATGTTCGCAGTTGTCAAACAGCAGCAGCCGTGCGCGACCCTCCAATGCTGCAGCCACACTGGCAGCGATGCTCATACCAGGCTGCTGAGTGATTCCCAACACGGCCGCTACGGCGTCGGGCACGGCAGCCGGATCACCGACAGCGGCCAGCTCGATCACCCACACCCCGTCGGGGAAGTCATCCGACGAGCGCGCGGCGAGCTCCAACGCGAGTCGCGTCTTGCCGACTTCGCCCACGCCGGTCAAGGTCACCAACCGATGCGTCTTCAGCGCGGTCTGCAGATCGCCGAGTTCCGATTCGCGCCCGACGAAGCTCGTGGTCGGCGGGCGGAGATTCCCGGGCCTCGAATCCAAGGTGTTGAGCGGTGGAAACTCGCTTAGGAGCCCGGGCGCGCTGACCTGAAACAGCTCGACGGGTTTGGCGATGTCGCGCAATCGTCGTAACCCCAAGCCGACGACCTCGACACCGGTCAGCAGACTCGCGGTGGTTCCGTCGAGCAGAATTTGACCACCATGGCCGGCCGCCATCACCCGCGGCCCGATTCAACACCGCGCCGAAGTAGTCGTCCTCGCGCAGCTCGGCCTCTCCGGTCGCGATGCCCATCCGCACCGGCAGTTCCAGCGCTCGCTGCGCGTCCACCGCAGCGTCGACAGCTGCGCGCGGTGAAGCGAACGCCGCGCACACGCCGTCGCCGGTGTGCTTGAACAGCCAACCGTTGTGCCCCGCGACGGTTTCACGCAGCAGCGCGTCATGGACGGCCAGCGCTGCCCGCATTCCGTCGGTGTCGGCGTCCCACCGACGAGTGGATCCCTCAATGTCGGTGAACAGGAAAGTGACGACCCCCGACGGCGCATGCATCTCGTTCACGGAGAATCTCCCTGCAGGAGATCCGCGCGCGCCCGGTCGATCTGCTCGAATGCATAGGAGGCCATAGCCGCATTGGTCATACTGGCGCCGGCGCTCGCGAACGACTCGTAGCCATCGTCGCCGAGCACTTCGCGCAGATGGGTTATCGCAGTGATCAGTTCAGGCAGGGTCTGGAGCGTGGCCGGACCTGCGGCGAATCCGGCGACGGTAGCGGCCGTTTGGTGATGCCCGAGCCGATCGAGGAGGGCGCCGAGGACCGCCAGTGGGCCGCGCAGGTGAGAGAAGCTGCCGGAGTCGTGGTAGTTGCGGATGGCGACAGTCAACAAGTCGAAGGCTCCCGCGGGATCGCCCTGGACGAGGGCGAGCCGCGACAGGAGGAGGGCAATGAACGACTCGAGGTACCGGCCGCCGCTGTCTTGGGCGACTTTCAGGGCACGGCGACTGACGTCGTACGCAGAAGCGGGGTCGACATCGCGGAACGCCCAGCCGTAAGCGATCAACGCCAAGGACTTTGCGTTCGGATTCTCGGTGGATTCAGCCACCGCGAGCAGGCCATCGGCGTCCGCAAGCGCTTCATCGCTGGCGCCGGCATTGATCAACGCCATAACCAGGCATGCGCGCTGAAGGATGTGAGGGCCGGGGGTTCGCGTGATCATGTTGCGCAACGGAGCGACCGCATCTTGTGCGCGGCCCACCATGCTGTAGGCCGCAACGATCGCTGATTCGAAATCAAATGGGACTTCGTCGAAACACCCACTGGCAATTGCAGCCAGTCCGCTCTCGGCGAAGCGGACACCTTCGTCGAGCCGGCCCGCCGCGTGACACTGGCTTGCAATCACGTAGAGCTGCGCGAGCCGTCGATGCTCCACAGCCTTCGCGGGTTCGATCAGCTCCTCGGCCCAGGTGACGGGCTCCAGTTGTTCGACCAGGACACCGAGAATTCCGGCATAGAACGCGATCGCAGCCGCGGTGTCGATATCGCCCTGGTCGGCTGACCAGCGGAACGCGGCGCGCAGGTTCGTCAACTCAACAGAGAGCCACGCGTAGGCCTCCCGCTGTCGCGGACTATCCCACAGCGCGAGCACGTCGCCTTCCCGCCCCGCGTAGTAGTGGGCATGTGCGCTGCGGATCTCGTCAGCCGCGCCAGTGTGCAGGAGTTGTTCCTCCGCGAATTGGCGGATGGTCTCCAGCATCGAAAATCGTGTTCGCTCGGCTGATCGGTCGGCGACCAACAACGACTTTCGAACCAGGGCATCGAGCAAATCCACGACGGCGAACTCATCGGCGGAGCTCGTGACCGCGCGGGCCCCCTGAATGTCGAACCCCCCGGCAAAGACCGAACACCTTGCCAGCAACGCTTTTTCGGCATCGTCGAGTAGGTCATAGGACCATTGAACGGCTTGGCGCAGTGTTTGGTGGCGTTCCAGCCCCCGTCGCGAACCCACCAACAGTCGGAACCGGTCGTTCAGCCGATCGCGTATTTCGGTTACCGTCATCGACTGCATGCGAGATGCCGCCAACTCGATACCCAACGGGATCCCATCGAGGCGTCGGCATATCTCAACGACGGCTCTCGCCTGGTCTACTTTCGCCCGCGAGATTTCCGGCGCCACAGCACGGGCCCGCTCGACAAACAGTGTTGCCGCAGTCGAGTCGATTTCCAAAGATGGTACGGACCAGAGGTGTTCATCGGTTACCCGCAGCCCTTCCCTGCTGGTGGCCAGCATTCTCACCGTCGCCGATTGAGTGAGGATCTTCTCGATCAGATCGGCGGCCGCATCGAGGATGTGCTCGCAGTTGTCGAAAACCAGCAGCCGCGAACGTCCATCCATGGCGGCGGCGACGCTGTCGGCCAGACTCAACCCCGGTTGCTGGGTGATTCCAAGCACGGAGGCGACCGCGTCGGGTATTGCAGCGGGATCGCCGACGGCGGCCAACTCGATGACGTACACCCCGTCCGGGAAGTCATCCGCGCAGCGCGCTGCCAGCTCTAACGCGAGCCTCGTCTTGCCTACCCCGCCCACACCGGTCAATGTCACCATCCGATGCGACTTCAGCAGCACTTCCAGCTCGTCCAATCCTGACTCGCGCCCGATGAAGCTGGTTGTCGGCTGCCGTAGGTTTCCACGCGTCGGGTCGAGCGTCTTAATCGGGGGAAAGTCGCTGGGCAACCCCGAGGCCCGAACCTGGAAGAGGTTGACTGGTTTGGCGACATCGCGCAGTGTTCGTGCGCCCAGGTCGACGAGGTCGACGCCGGTGAGGAGCTCCGCTGTGGCGCCGTCGAGCAGTATTTGGCCGCCGTGCCCTGCCGACATCACCCGGGAAGCGCGGTTGAGCACCGCGCCGAAATAATCGTCTCCGCGCAGCTCCGCCTCGCCGGTAGCGATCCCCATTCGGACCGGCAACTCGACCGCCCGCTGCGCGGCCACCGCGGCGTCGACAGCCGAACGCGGCGAAGCAAAGGCCGCACACACCCCGTCGCCGGTGTGCTTGAACAGCCAACCCTGATGCGCCGCAACGGTCTCACGCATGAGGTCGTCGTGAGCGGCGAGCGCTGACCGCATCCCGTCCGCGTCGGCTTCCCACCGACGAGTGGACCCCTCGATATCGGTAAACAGGAAGGTGACGACGCCCGACGGTGCGGCCACGTTCATAGGTGCACCCCCGATTCGCCGGACATGTCATCGTATGTCCGAACGCACGCCCGACCTGCGTTTCTTGCCCGCTTGACACCCGTCAAGTTGGTCCATCGTAGAGTTCATCCATGCAGATCCGCGAGCATGCCGAGGCCACCCCGACAAACCTGCCGTCATCCTGCATCCGTCGGGTACGACGGTGACGTTCGGCGAGTTGGAGGCCCGCGCCAACCGACTGGCGCACTTCTTCCGGCGCAACGGACTGCGCGAAGGCGACGCGGTCGCGATCCTGATGGAGAACAACGAGCACTTCCACGCAGTTATGTGGGCGGCGCGGCGCAGCGGTCTGTACTACGTCCCGATCAACACCCACCTGACCGCGGCCGAGGCGGCCTACATCATCGACAACAGCAACGCCAAGGCTATCGTCGGCTCGGCGGCGCTGCGAAAGACCTTGGAGGGCCTCGGTGCGGAGCTGCCGAACGGTCTGCCCGCAGTGCTTGATCATCGCTGACGACGACCTGGACGGCTGGCGACCGCTACCCCGAATGCGTTGCAGACCAACCGGATACGCCGATCGACGACGAGATCGAAGGCGACCTGCTGCAGTATTCGTCGGGCACCACCGGTCGCCCCAAGGGCATCAAGCGCGAGTTGCCGCACCTGCCGCCCGCCGAGGCGCCGGGCATGATGTCGCGCGCTGGTCGGAGTTCTGGATGGACCCCAGACGGCGACCTATCTCAGCCCCGCGCCGCTGTACCACACCGCACCGTCGGTGTGGTCGATGACGATGCAGGGGGCCGGCATCACGACGGTGGTGATGGAAAAGTTCGACGCCGAAGGCTGCCTCGACGCGATCCAGCGCCACGGTGTCACCCACGGCCAGTTCGTACCGGTGATGTTCACCCGCATGCTGAAACTACCTGAATCCGTGCGCGATTCGTACGACATCTCCAGCCTGAAGCGGGTGATGCATGCGGCGGCGCCGTGCCCGGTCGAGATCAAGAAGCAGATGATCGACTGGTGGGGACCGATCGTCGACGAGTACTACGCCTCCTCGGAGGCCATCGGCTCGACGCTGATCACCGCCGAGGAGTGGCTGGCCCATCCCGGATCGGTCGGCAAATCGATGATGGGCCCAATTGCACATCCTCGACGAGGACGGCAACGAGCTGCCGCCGGGCCAGGCGGGTGAGATCTACTTCGAGGGCGGCTTCGACTTCGAGTACCTCAACGACCCGATAAGACCGGCGAAGTCACGCGACAAGCACGGCTGGATGACGGTCGGCGACATCGGGTACGTCGACGAGGACGGCTACCTGTACCTCACCGACCGCCGGCACCACATGATCATCTCCGGCGGGGTGAACATCTACCCGCAGGAGGCCGAGAACATGCTCGTCACCCACCCGAAGGTGATGGACGCCGCGGTCTTCGGCATCCCCGACGACGAGATGGGCCAAAGCGTCAAGGGCGTGGTGCAGACTCGTCGATCCCGCCGACGCCACCGAGCGAATTCGCCGACGAACTGCTGGTCTGGTTGCGAGACCGGTTGGCGCACTACAAGTGTCCGCGATCGATCTCGTTCGAGGCGCAGCTGCCTCGCACCGACACCGGCAAGCTGTACAAGCAGGACCTGGTGACGAAGTATTCCTGAGGGACAGGGGTCAGCCGGAGCAGTCGACCGCGACTTCAAGGGCTGCGCAAATCTCGCGCATCCGGGAATCTGCCAACCGGCCAACGCGGTCGATCAGCACTGCGATTGGGACGCTTTCGACAGAGTCCAGGTTCACTGCGCAACGCCGGGGGATGGGGTCAACATCTGGCTCAAGGACAACCTCGCTGGCTAACCCGCGAATTGTCGTCGTGCAGGGCGCGACCAGCGCTCGTCGAAGCCGGGGGATCGCCGCGTCGCGGGACATGACGACGACCGGCCGCCGCCCGATCTCGGCCATCTCACACCACCACACTTCCGCGCGAGCAGGAATCGCGCTCACGAGGCGCCGGCTACCCGCCGCCATGACGCCAGGTCGCCCCACTCGTCCGGTTCGTCGGGCGGATGCTCGTCGTAAGCAACGTAGCTCGCGTCAATTTCGGCGGACCGATGACGAGCAAGCAATGCCCCGAGGGCCTCGTCGATGAGAGCGGCATCGGTGATCCCCGACCGAACTGTGCGCGCCCAACTGAGCAGGTCCGCGTCGACAGTCGTGCTCAAGCGTATGCGACTCATGCCACAAGTATGCCACGCAGCCAAATGCCGCGACACGGGTACACCGTCTCCTGGGCCGTGCCGTGGAGCCGCTTAGCTGCCCAAGCCGGCCCGGCCACGCCCGTGGCATTACGTGATCCTCGTGTTGAACTTCCTGTTCTTCGCGTTCTTCTTCGTCAACTTCGTCTACGAGTTCTTCAGCGGCAGCCCGCTGGTCAAGTTCTGATGACGCAGCCCTTCCGCCCGGTGTGACACGATTCGTACGGCCAGATTCACGCACCGGAGGCGATAGGCGATGAGCGGAGGGCCCTACTTCGAGGATCTCGAGGTCGGCCAGATCTTCGACTGGGCACCGTCGATGACGCTGACGGCCGGGGCCGCCGCGGTGCACCAGTCGATCATCGGTGATCGTCTCCGGCTGGCGCTGGACGCTGATCTCGCGACCGCGGTCACCGGGGCGACAGCTGCGCTCGCACATCCGGGGTTGGTCTGCGACGTCGCCATCGGCCAGACCACTCTGGCCACCCAGCGGGTGAAGGCCAACCTGTTCTACCGCGGTCTGACCTTCCACCGATTCCCCGTCATCGGCGACACCCTGTTCACCCGCACCCAGGTCGTCGGGTTGAAGCAGAACTCTGCCAAGCCCGGTCGCGCGCCGACGGGCCTAGCCGCGCTGAGGATGACCACGATCGACCAGATCGGCCGGCTGGTGCTCGACTTCCACCGCTGCGCCATGCTGCCGCTGCGCGACGGTGCCGCCGACACCGGCCATGCCGACGACATGTCCACGATCGGCACGGACGACCTGCCGACGCCCGATCCGACCGCCGACTGGGACGCCGACGCATACCGTGCCAGGGTGCCGGGCACCCACTTCGACTCCGGTCTTGCGGGCTCGATGTTGCACAGTACCGCCGATGTCGTCACCAGCGCACCCGAACTGGCCAGACTGACATTGAACATCGCTGCAACACACCACGATTCGCGGGTAGGCGGCCAACGACTCGTCTACGGCGGACACACCATCGGATTGGCCTTCGCGCAGGCCACCCGGCTACTGCCGAACCTCGTCATGCTGCTGGGCTGGGAGTCCTGCGACCACACCGGCCCGGTGCACGAGGGCGACACCCTCTACAGCGAGTTACACGTCGACGGGGCCGTGCCACTGCCCGACGGTCGCGGCGGTGTGTTGAAGCTGCGCTCACTGGTCTATGCCACCGGCGAGGGTCCCGAGGACCGGCAGGTGCTGGACTGGCGGTTCACCGCACTGCAGTTCTAGGCCGCCCCGGGCGCGAACACCCGTCGTAGTAGCGCGATCTGGCTGTTGAAAAACGTCTGCGACACTTCGGCTCTCGGCACGATCCCGTCGAAACCGTGGAACGCACCTTTGACCACCTCGACCTCGCACGGCACGCCCGCAGCCTTCAGCTTCTCCGCATAGGCGACATCCTCGTCGTGAAAGAGGTCGAGTGTGCCGACTCCCAACCACGCCGGAGGAAGACCGCTGAGGTCGCTGCGCCGTGCGGGTACCGCGGTGTCGCGGTCGGCGTCGCCGAGGTAGACCATCCAGCCGTACTTGTTGCTGGACTGGTTCCACAGCCGGTGCCCCGGATTGTCCAAGTCTTTCCGATCGACAGTGCGGTCGTCGAGCATCGGATACACCAGAAGCTGTGCAGCGAGGTCGATTTCGCCACGGTCGCGGGTGAGCAGTCCCAAGGCGGCGGCCAGGCCACCACCCGCACTGGCACCACCGATCGCCACGCGTGTCGGATCGACGGCGGGCAAGCCGACGAGCCAACTCAGCGCCGAATAGCAATCCTCCAGCGACGCCGGATAGGGGTGCTCGGGAGCGAGCCGGTAGTCGACCGACGCGACGATGGCTCCCAACTCCTTGGCGAACCGCCGGCACAACACGTCGTCCTGCGCCGCCTCGCCGATGACATAGCCACCGCCGTGGATCCACAACAGTGCCGGCTCGGCGCGCCGTCGTCTCGGAAGGACGAAACAATCGCACCTTGACCCCGGACGGCAGCGTCAATACCTCGACGTCCTTGGGAACCCGTCGCCACAACATCCGAGTTGCAGCGCGGATGAACGGCACGGTGACCGGTGTGACTATCTGCTTGGGAAGCCGGCGGGCGACGCGGCGCAGTTCGGGATGAAAATTGGTGCTCGGCACCCGACCAGTATTACGTCACGCAGCGGTCACTTCAGCAGCGGATCCCGCGGAAGGCCGAGGATGCGCTCTGCGATGGTGTTGCGGGTGATCTCCGACGTGCCGCCCGCGATGGTCATCGCCCGGCCGCCCATGTAACTGCGGATCAGTTTCTGGTTCTGGCCGACGACCGCGGCTGACCCCGCCAACGCAAGTGCCAACTCCGTGAGGTGCTGGCCGGATTCGGCGACGAGCAGCTTGGTCACGTTGCCCTCCGGGCCGGGCTCTGCGCCAGCGATCGCACGACTCGCCCGGCGCAGGTTGAGCAGCCGCAGGGTGTGCATCTCGGCGATGACCCCACCTGCGCGCAGTACGTGGTGCGCCGCCACGTCGGCGGGGACACTGTCGAGCAGCTTGACGAGGTCGTCCACGCCGAACCCGGCCGGGGTGCCTGAACCGCCGCCAATCGAGACCCGCTCGTTGCCCAGCGTGGCCCTGGCCACCAGCCAGCCCTTGTTCACGTCGCCCACCACGTCCTCGTCGGGGACGAAGACATCGTCGAAGAAGACCTCGTTGAAGTGGGCGTCGCCGGTGATCCCGCGCAGCGGATTGACCTTCACGCCAGCGGCTTTCATGTCGATCGCCATCATGGTCACGCCCGCGTGCTTGGGTGCGTCAGGATCGGTGCGCACCGTCGCCAGCCCCCACTGGCACTGCTGGGCGAGGCTGGTCCACACCTTCTGCCCGGTCACCCGCCATCCGCCGTCGACCTTCTTCGCCGCCGTCCGAACCGCGGCGGCATCGGAGCCGGCACCCGGCTCGGAGAACAGCTGGCACCACATCACCTGGCCGCGCAGCACGGGTTCGACCCAGCGCTCACGCTGGTCGTCGGTGCCGGCCTGGGCGATGGTCAGCGTCACCCAACCCGTGATGCCCATGTCCGGTCGGTCGATATCGGCGAACTCCTCCTCGATGACCAGTTGCTCGAGCACGTCGGCCGCCCGGCCCCACGGCTTCGGCCAGTGTGGGACCAGGTAGCCGGAGTCGACGAGGAAGTCGCGCTGTTTGTCCTCGGGCAGCGAGCGCACCTTCGCGACGGCATCGCCGGCCTGTCTGCGGTATTCGTCGGCTTCGGGAGGCAGCGTGAACGATGCGCCGTGCGCCTGCCCGCTGCGCTGGCCCTCGACGACGTCGAACAGCGGGTCGGCGCCGTCGTCCATCAGCGCGGCCAGCGTTCGGGCGCGACGAAGGTAAAGGTGTGCATCGTGCTCCCAGGTGAAGCCGATACCGCCGTGCAGCTGAATGTTGTTCTCCGCGTTGAAGACCTGTGCGCGGATGGCGTGGGAAGCCGCGACGGCGGCGGCGAACCAGGCGCTGTCGAGATCGTCGGCTCGGGCCGCATCCCAGGTGGCGGCCGTGGTCTGCTCGGCGTCGACGAGCATGTTGGCGGCGTGGTGCTTCACCGCCTGGAAGGTGCCGATGGTTCTGCCGAACTGCTCGCGGACCTTGGCGTACTCCACCGCCATCTCCAGGCTGGCCCAGCTCACCCCGACCGCTTCCGCTGACGCCAGGATCCGGAAGACGGTGCGCGCCCGCCGCGCCGCGCCGCGTAGCACCCTGTCCTCGGTGACCGTCACGCCGCGCAGCGCCACCGACCCGACGCGAGCGGGTGGTGTCCAGGGACTCCAGTGCGTTCACCGTGACGCCTTCGGTTGTGGCGTCGAGGATCACCACATCCTCGCCCGCGACGACTACCAGCACGTCCGCGTCGGGGGCACCGAGAACCGCTGGGCTTTCGCCGGTGACCACCAGGTCCGAGCCGACGACAAGACTGCCGGACAATCCGAGCGCTGCGACCTTCGTCCCGTCGGTCAGCCCCGGAAGTAGTTCGGCGCGAAGCGAATCGGGCGCGCACCGGTCGATCACCAGCGAGGCGGCCACCGTCGGCAGAAACGGTCCCGGGCACAACTCGTGGCCCTGGGCCTCCAGTACAACCGCCAGTTCCGCGAGCCCGAAGCCCGACCCGCCGTGCTCTTCGCCGATGGCGAGCCCCAACCATCCCAACTCCGCGGCGGCCTTCCATACGTCGTCGGGATGGGAGGACCCGCCCTCGAGCGTGGCGCGGGCACCGGCCCGGGTAGACAGCCGCGTCAACTGGCCGATCGCCGCGTCGGCGAGATCCTGGTGTTCGTCGGTGATGGCTAGCGCTGACTTGCTCACGTTGGAAGTCCTCTTCGCCGTTGACGGGTGTCACAGGGAAGTTAACCGGCATTCTCGCAGCCCGGAAGCTGTGACAGGCATCACATCCTGCCCTCCTGCGTGCGATTGGTAGACAACCTTCGAATGTCGGCGTTTCCCGCGGGCGTTGCAGGTACGCTCGCGCGATGACGGTACGACCGGACACCCGGTACCCCGGACCCAATCTCTGGAAGCGCGCCCGCTGGTTTCTGCGGGCCGGTCCTTCCGACTACATGCTGGCGATGAGTGTGGCGTCAGCGTCACTGCCCGTCATCGGTAAACGCCTTGAGCCCCTTGGTGCTGCGACCGCGATGGGCGTCTGGGGATACCGCCACGCGCCCGACTTCGTATCGCGCGACGGCGAGGTCCTGGTTTAGCCCCGGCCATGGCGAGATCCGCAGGCAAAGGCGCGAAGCGACGCACTCTGCCGTCACCGAGGCCGCGCTGCGTGGCGATCGTGCCCGCCGCCGACCTGGCGGTCGATTGGCCCGCGCCCGAGAAGATGCCCGCCGGTGTGGAAACTTCCGGGCACACCGGCGCAGCGTGCACCGCACCTCCGTGCACTATGGCGACCACCCCTCACAGTTGCTGGACGTGTGGCGCCGCGACGACCTGCCCGTCGAACCGGCGCCGGTGCTGATCTTCGTGCCCGGCGGTGCCTGGATCCACGGCAGCCGTCTGCTCCAGGGCTATGCACTGATGTCGTACCTGGCCGAGAAGGGCTGGGTATGTTTGTCCATCGACTACCGCTGCGCCCCGCACAACCGCTGGCCGCATCACATCACCGACGTCAAAACCGCGATCGCGTGGGCGCGTGCCAACGTCGACCAGTTCGGCGGTGACCGCAATTTCGTTGCGATCGTCGGGCACTTCGGCCGGCGGACACCTGGCGGCGCTTGCCGGCCTGACCGGAAACGATCCGGAGATGCAGGTGAACCTTCCGGAGGGCTCGGACACAACGGTGGATGCCGTGGTCGGAATCTATGGCCGCTACGACTGGGAGGACCGGTCCACCCTGGAGCGGGAGCGGTTCGTCGACTTCCTCGAGCGGGTCGTGGTCAAGAAGAAGTTGGCCCGCCACCCGGACATCTTCCGGAAGGCGTCGCCTATCGCACGCGTGCACGCCGACGCCCCGCCCTTCCTGGTCGTCCACGGCTCCGGCGACTCCGTCATCCCCGTGGTGCAGGCCCGCAGCTTCGTCGAGCGGCTTCGGTCGGTGTCCAGGTCCGTGGTGAGCTATATCGAGCTGCCGGGCGCCGGACACGGGTTCGACATGACCTGCGGCGCGCGCACCGGGTCGATGGCCACCGCAATCGGCCTGTTCCTCAACCAGATTCACCGAAACCGGTCGCTGGTCAAGGCCGAAGAGGTTATATAGACGCCTCCGGTAGGAGGTATCTGGGGTGAAGCGGCTTTCCGGGTGGGACGCTGTGCTGTTGTACAGCGAGACGCCGACCGTGCACATGCACACGCTCAAGCTCGCGGTGATCGAGTTCGACGATCTCAAGGGCCGGAAGTTCGGCGTCGAGGAGTTCCGCAAGGTCATTCACGGGCGCCTCTACAAGCTGGATCCGTTCCGGTACCAACTCGTCGACATCCCGTTGAAGATGCATCATCCGATGTGGCGGGAGAACTGCGAGGTCGACCTCGACTATCACGTCCGCCCGTACCGGGTGGACAGCCCCGGCGGCCGCCGCCAGTTGGATGAGGCGGTCGGAAGGATCGCGAGCACCCCGCTGGACCGCAGCAAGCCACTGTGGGAGATGTACTTCATCGAGGGGTTGGCCAACGGCCGCATCGCGGTGCTGGGCAAGATTCATCACGCATTGGCCGACGGCGTCGCGTCGGCCAACCTGCTGGCGCGCGGGATGGATCTTGAGGAGGGGCCGCAGGCCGAACGCGACTCGTATGCGACCGATCCCCCGCCCGGCCGCGCAGAGCTGGTCCGCACGGCGTTAGCCGACCACATGCGGCAGATCGGACGGCTGCCGGGCGTAATGCGCTACACGGCGCAGGGCATCAGCCGGGTGCGCAAGAGCCCGAAGAAGTTGTCTTCCGAGTTGACCCGGCCGTTCACGCCGCCGCCGTCGTTCATGAACCACCGCGTGGACGCACAGCGTCGGTTCGCCACCGCCACGTTGGCTCTTGCGGATGTGAAGGAGACGGCCAAGCACCTCGGCGTCACGATCAACGACATGGTGCTCGCAATCTCGGCCGGTGCGCTGCGCGGGCTGTGCCTGAAGTACGACGGTCATGCCGACCACGCGTTGTTGGCTTCCGTCCCAGTGAGTTTCGACTTTTCGAGGGATCGCATCTCGGGTAACTACTTCACCGGCGTGATGATGGTGGTGCCGATAGAGCTCGAGGATCCGCTGGAGCGGGTGCAGGCCGTGCACGACGCGGCGGTCGACGCCAAGGAGACCCACCACCTGATGGGGCCAGAACTCGTGAGCCGGTGGTCGAACTACTTCCCGCCTGCGCCCTCCGAGCGGCTGTTTCACTGGCTCGCGGATAAGGACGGCCAGAACAAGGTGCTCAACCTGCCGATCTCGAACGTGCCCGGCCCGCGTGAGCCCGGCCGTGTCGGTGGCGCGTTGGTGACCGAGCTCTACTCGGTCGGTCCGCTGACCACTGGCAGCGGTTTGAACATCACGGTGTGGAGCTATGTCGACCAGCTGAACATCTCGGTGCTCTCCGACGGTGCCACGCTGCAGGATCCGCACGAGCTCACCGATGCGATGATCGACGCGTTCGTCGAAATACGCCGTGCCGCCGGGCTTTCCGAGGAGCTGACGGTAATCGAGAAGGCGATGGCGCAGTAGTTCAGCGTCGGCGCCGGACGGTCGCCTCCACCACGCGGGTGAACGTGCGGCCGAGCACGGGCGCACGGCGGCCGGCGGCCACCAGCGCACGATCCGCGACTGATGGTGCGGTGCGGTCATCGATCAGTGATGGGGGCGGCGCGGTGTCTGCCACAGCGAACACGTGCCATTCGCCGGGGACACCCTTGAGGGTGTGATGGCCGCGGTCGGAGAACTCGATGCCGGAACCCAACACGAGGTCGCGAACAGTTCCGGAGACCAACACTTCGCGCGGACCGGCGAGCGCGCCGATCCGCGCACCGATATGCACGGCCAGCCCGCTCACGTCGGCACCGCGCCGCTCGCACTCGCCGGTGTGCAAGCCGGCGCGAATGCTGATCCCGACCTCGGCTGCATCCGAGACGATTCTTGTTGCACAACGCACCGCCCGCGCGGGCCGGTCGAAGGTGGCCAGAAATCCGTCACCCAAGTTCTTGATCTCACGCCCCTCGTTAGCCATCAGCTGCCTGCGCACCAGCTCGTCGTGCTCTGCCAGGACAGCGCGCCACGCATTGTCGCCAAGTGCGGAAGCGCGCTCGGTCGAACCGACGATGTCGGTGAACAGCACGGTGGTGAGCAGGTTGTCGGTATCGTGTGCCGCGCGCTCGCCGGTCACGAACTCCTCGATCTCGCCGACGATCGCGCTGACGTCTCCCACAAACGGCCAGTGGTCGGCTCCCTCGAGTTCGACGATCCGCGCGCCCGGAATGTGCTCGGCGTAGTACCGGCCGTGTTCGATCGGCACAACGTCGTCTCGACGGTGCAACACGAGCGTTGGCACCCGCACGGAGGAGAGGACTGGACGAACATCGATCTGGAGATTGGCCGCCAAGTTTGCGCGCGCCATCGCCGGACTCATCGCCACGCGTTCCCACAGACCAATGACAGGGCGTACCGCCGGGAGGTCTCTGCTGGGGGCAGCCCATTCGACGGACTTGCCCTCACCCCAATGGTCGACGTTGGTGTGGATGCGTTTCCAGCGCTCCACGTATCGTGCAGCGCCGGGACCGTCGGCGCGATCCAACGCACACACGAAGGAGCCGTAAATGATCAGTCTCTCCGTGCGTTCGGGGTGGCTCGCCGCAAACACGGCGCCGATTGGGCCGCCCTCGGAGACACCGAAGACGGTTGCGCGCTGTGACCCCACGGCGTCGAGGACGGCGATGATGTCGTCCATGCGCTCGTCCAGCGATGGCGCCGCCGGAACCGGATCGGACATGCCGGTACCGCGCTTGTCGTAGGCGATGACCCGGGCGAAGTCGCCCAGGCCTTGCATCAGCCGGTGATAGCCGGGATCGTTCCACAGCATCTCGATGTGCCATATATACCCCGGGACGATGACCAGGTCGTGGCTGCCCTCACCGACCAACTGGTAGGCGATGCTCAACTCTCCGCAGGAGGCGTAGCGGGTCTGCGGAGGCATCTACGGCCTGACCGTCTTACGAGCCGGCGGCCTCGTCATTCACCGATGGTATGCGCATCGCGTGCACCCAGGACAGGAACTTCTCCACCGACTTGGCGGTGTAGTGGGCCCGCGGCGACCCGAAGAAGTCGAATGCGTGCTGGGCGTGCGGAATCTCGGCGTAGGTGACGGTCGACTTCGACACATCGCGCAGCGCCTCGGCGAACTCCCGGCCTTCGGGAACCGGGATCAGGGAGTCGTCCTCGCCGTGCAGGATGAAAAACGGTGGGGCGTCGGGGCGTACCCGGGTGATGGGCGACGCGTCGAGGTACACCTGCCGGTGTTCCTTGAGGCTCGTCTTGGCCACCATCTTCTGCAGCATCCAGACGAACTCCTTGCGACCAGGGCCGTCGGTGGAGTGCCAGTCGTACCGGCCGTAGATCGGCACCGCCGCCACCACCGAGGTGTCGGCGTCTTCGAACCCGGGCTGGTACTGCGGATCGTCTGGCGTCAGCGCGGCCAGCGCACAGAGGTGGCCACCCGCCGAGCCACCGGTGATCGCGACGAAGTCGGGATTGCCGCCGTACTCGGCAATGTGCTCCTTGATCCAGGCGAGCGCGCGCTTGACGTCGACGATGTGGTCGGGCCAGGTGTTCCGCGGGCTGACCCGGTAGTCGATCGACACGCAGACCCACCCGCGTTCGGCGAGGTGGCTGAGCAGCGGATAGGCCTGCGGCCTGCGCATGCCGATCAACCACCCCCCGCCCGGCACCTGCAGCAGCACGGGGGCCTTGCCGTCGCGTGGCAGGTCGCGCCTGCGCCAGATGTCGGCGAAGTTCACGTTGGGGTGCGGTCCATACCTGACCGTGTCGGCCTTTTCGACGTAGCGGCGGCGGATCAGGTCATGGGGTGGCACGCCGACCAGGTTGCGCCGCCGTCTGGCCGGCTGCGACTGTGCTGCGACGGCCTCGAAGTCGTCACCGAGCGTCTCGACCAGCGGCTTCTCGAAGTACGGCTCGGACTTCAGGTTGCGGTACATGATCACGCCCAACAGGCCCCAGGTGATCACCTTGAGCAACAACGCGATTCGGCCGCGCCCGCTCTTGTAGTCGCCTCGCCAACCGCGGAACAGCGCGCCGAGCACGGAGCAGACCACGTACAGCGGGGCCATCTCGGTGGTCGGCCAGCCGAACACGAACGCAGGCACGGTGGGGTATCCGTCGCGACCGAGTGGACGCACACCGTTGGCGGCGTTGAGGAGTTCCGCCGCGGCACGCAGCAGCGGATGATGGCGCCTAGCCATTGTCGACCAGGGCCTGTAGGTCGCGGCGGACGATCTTGCCGGTGATGCTGCGGGGGAGCTCGTCGAGCACGGTAATCTGCCGCGGCACTTTATAGTTCGCCAAATTATCTCTCACGTGTTGTTTCAACGTCTCAGGTGACGAATTGGCGCCGTCGTTCAGCACCACGAACGCCGCCAACCGCTGACCGTACTTTTCATCATCCACTCCGATCACCGCCGCCTCCGCTACGTCGGCATGCGAAGCCAGCGTCTTCTCGACCTCGATCGGGTAGACGTTCTCGCCGCCGGAGACGATCATCTCGTCGTCGCGGCCGACCACGAACAGCCTGCCGTTCGCATCGACGTACCCCATGTCTCCAGATGCCATGAAGCCCTCGTGAAAGTCCTTGGTCTTTCCCGAGGTATAGCCGTCGAACATGGTGCCGCTGCGGCAGTAGATCTGGCCGACCTCTCCCGTCTGGACCTCACGAAATTCCTTGTCCAGCACCTTGATTTCCGTCCCGGGTGCCGGTTTACCCGCGGTGTCGGGAGCGGCGCGAAGGTCCTCGGGCGTGGCAGATGCGATCAGACCGGCCTCCGTGGCGTTGTAGTTGTTGTAGATGACGTCGCCGAACTGGTCCATGAAGGAGGTCACGACATCCGGGCGCATCCGCGACCCTGAAGCGGCGGCAAACCGCAGAGACCGACCGCTGTAGCGGCTGCGTACGTCGTCGGGCAGTTCCATGATCCGGTCGAACATTGCCGGCACCACTGCCAGCCCGGTGGCGCGGTGGCGGTCGATCAACTCCAACGTCGCCTCCGGGTCGAACTTGCGTCGGGTCACGATCGTGCACGCCATCGTCGACGCGAAGATCAATTGGGAAAAGCCCCACGCGTGAAACATCGGTGCCGCGATGACGATGGACTCCTCGGCCCGCCACGGGGTGCGGTCCAGGATCGCCCGCAGCGCGCTGACGTCACCACCGGTCAACTTGGCACCCTTGGGGGTTCCCGTGGTGCCGGAGGTCAGCAGGATGGTTCTGGGCTTCTCGGTGGCGCGTTCGGGTTGCTGGCCGGTGTGCGCCGCGATCATCTTCTCCACGGTGGGTGAGTCCCCGAGCGCGGACGGGTCGTCGGTCCAGGCGACGATCCTCGCGGTATCCGGGCTGTCGGCCAGTGCGCGGTCGACGATCTCGGTGAACTCCTCGTCATAGACGACGGCGTCCGCACCCTCGCGAGCCACCACCTCCGCCAAGGCGGGGCCGGCGAACGAGGTGTTCAGCAGCAACAGGTCGGCGCCGATGCGGTTGGCCGCAACGACAGCCTCGATGAAGCCGCGATGGTTGCGGCACATGATGCCGATCACCCGTGGCTGCCCGGCCCGTAGCGCCTGCAGGGCAGCCCCGAACGCATCGCACCGCTGGTCGATTTCGCGCCAGGTCAGCGTGCCGATCTCATCGACGAGGCCGGGCCGGTCCGGGCATCGTTGTGCCGCAGAGGCGAAACCCGAGATGGCGGAGACGTTTTCGCGGCGCATCGCCGCGGCGATCCGCAGGTACTTGTCGGGCCGCAGCGGAGCGATGAGCCCGGCCCGCCGCATCGTGGCGACCAGGCCCAATGTGTCGTTCAGCCGTTCCAGCAGAGCCATGTGAGCCCTTTCAGCCCAGCACCGGCAGGCGACGTTCGGTGGCCAGTTCGTCGAGGGCGCGCTGCATGACATGCCGGACGTGCGCGTCGACCTCGTCGACGTCGGGGTCCTCGCCGAACTCGGCGACGATGTCGACCGGCGGCAGCACCTGCATCACGATCTTGGCGGGCAGCGGAATATTGGGCGGGACCACAAGGCTCAGGCCGAACGGGAACCCGAACGAAATCGGCATGATCTTGGTGCGCGCCAGCCTCGCGATCAGCCCGAGCCGCTTGGCCAGCCAGGTGCCGCGAGACAGATACAGCTGAGTCTCCTGCCCGCCGATCCCGACCGTCGGTACGATCGGCACCCCGGCGTTGAGCGCGGCCTTCACGTAGCCGGTGCGGCCGCCGAAGTCGATCTTGTTCTCCGACAACGTCGGCCGGTACACGTCGTAGTCGCCACCGGGGAACACGACGACAAGGCCGCCGGACCGCAGTGCCTCGTCAGCGTTCTCGTGGTTGGCGCTGATGTAGCCGATCTTCTTGAAGAAGTCGCCCGTCGGTCCCATCATCAGCATGTCGTGGCTGAGCGTGTACAGCGGCCGCCCGTAGCCGTGCTCCTCGTAGTAGTCGGCGGCGAGGATCGGAACGTCCATCGGCAACATGCCGCCGGAGTGGTTGGACACCAGCAGCGCCCCACCGGGCGGCATGTTCTTTAGCCCGCGCACCTCCGAGCGGAAGTACCGCTTGAGGAACGGCCGGCTCAGCCCCATCACGCGCTCGGTCAGGCCCGGATCCCACTTGGTGAGTTCCGAGGGCTCGATATCGGTCGTGGCCATGAGGCCCCCTGTCTCTAGCTGTGCTGCTCGTCCCTGGTCGCTAGCATCACCGACGTGAGCGAAGAAGCCAAGAGCGAAGAAGTTGTCCTGGTCGACCAGCGCGACCGGATCCTGATCATCACCATCAACCGTCCGCAGGCCAAGAACGCGGTCAACGCCGCCGTCAGCCGGGGTTTGGCGGACGCCATGGACCTACTGGACGCCGAAGACGGCCTCTCGGTCGGCATCCTGACCGGCGCAGGTGGCTCGTTCTGCGCCGGGATGGACCTGAAAGCGTTCGCGCGCGGCGAGAACGTGGTCGTCGAGGGCCGCGGCATGGGGTTCACCGAACGTCCGCCGGTCAAGCCGCTGATCGCGGCGGTCGAGGGCTATGCGCTGGCGGGCGGGACCGAGCTGGCGCTGGCCACCGACCTGATCGTGGCGTCGAAGGACTCCGCGTTCGGCATTCCGGAGGTCAAGCGCGGCCTGGTCGCCGGCGGCGGTGGTCTGCTTCGGCTGCCGCAGCGCATCCCGTATGCGATCGCGATGGAGCTGGCGCTGACGGGCGAAAACCTGTCCGCCGAGCGTGCGCACGAGCTCGGGCTGGTCAACGCGCTGGCCGAGCCGGGATCCGCGCTGGAGGCGGCGATCGCGCTGGCCGAGCGGATCACGGCCAACGGACCGCTCGCGGTGGCCGCGACCAAGCGCATCATCGTCGAGTCGCGCGGCTGGAGTCCCGACAGGATGTTCGCCGAGCAGACCAAGATCCTGATGCCGGTGTTCAGCAGCAACGACGCCAGAGAGGGCGCGGTGGCCTTCGCCGAAAAACGTCCACCGAAGTGGACCGGCACCTGACACTAGGGCTTATGACGTCGTCGGCCGACGCGTCGGACTGCGAAAAGGCCGCGATCCGGGCATTTCTGCTCGGCGCGGATGACGAGTGCGTCACGCAGTGGGAGACCGCGCAGCGCGCGGCACTGATCGCCGGGCAGCCGGCGGAGGCGGCCCGCTACGCGTTCTGGATCGGGTTTCTCCTCCTGGCCGGCGGTCAGACGGCGCGAGCCAACGGCTGGCTGGCCCGTAGCGAGTCGTTGATCGCGCGGGCCGGCGTCGAGTGCCCGGCCTCGGGTTACCTGCTCATTCCTCAGGGTCTGGCCGCACTGGAAGCGGGTGACCCCCGGTCGGCGAGGGAGTTGGGCGCTCGCGCCGCCGATATCGGCCAGCGGTTCGACGACGCCGACCTGTGCGCGTTCGGGACGCTGTGCCAGGGGCAGGCGTTGATTGCGCTCGGCGAGCCGGACACCGGCGTGGCCAAACTCGACGAGGTCATGGTCGCGGTGACGACCGGCGAGCTGAATCCGATCGCGACAGGAATCGCCTATTGCGCGGTGATCCTCGAGTGCGTGAACCTCTTCGATTTGCGGCGCGCCGCCGAATGGACCGAGGCGCTCACCGGTTGGTGCGATGCACAACCAGGTCTGGTTCCTTTCCGCGGTCAATGTCTCGTGCACAGGTCGCAGTTGCAGCAGGCGGAGGGCGACTGGGCCGGCGCAGCCGAAAGCGCACTCAACGCGTGCGTGCGGCTTGCCGATCCATTGCATCCGGCGCTTGGCCTTGCGCACTATCAGCAAGGCGAATTACACCGTCTGCAAGGGGATTTCGACGCGGCTGAGCGCTGCTACCGCGATGCAAGCCGGCATGGGTACGACCCTGTGCCGGGCTTGGCGATGCTGGAGCTCGCAAGGGGTGACGGTACTGCCGCGGGCGCGACGATCCGGCGGGCAGTGGCAGAAGCCGGCCCTTCGGCTTCGCGACCGGCGCTGCTGTGTGCGGCCGTCGAAATCCACAGGGCCACTGGCGATATCACCGCAGCACGGGAGTCATCCGATGAGCTGGCGGCGATCGTCGATCGGTCCAGTTCGGAGCTGCTAACGGCGATGGCTAACCAGGCCACAGGGTCGGTGCTGCTGGAGGCGGGAAACGTAACGGCGGCCCTGCCGCCGCTGCGCGCCGCGGCGAGTGTGTGGCGCGCAGCACACATGCCGTACGACGTCGCGCGTACTGCGGTGCTGCTTGGGCTGGCGTGCGCAGCGCTGGGCGACCGGATCGGCGCCGAGATCGAGTTCGACACTGCCAGGGCTATTTTCGGTGAGCTGGGGGCCGCACCCGACGTGGCCAGGGTGGAGCGGTTGGTGGCCGGACTGGCCGACGACGGAGGTCGACGCGACGAGTCGACGGAACTATCGGCCCGTGAACTCGAGGTGCTGGCCCACTTGGCGGCTGGCCGAACGAATCGGCAGATCGCCGAGCATCTCGTCGTCAGCCCGCACACCGTCGCCCGCCACATCGAACACATCTACGCCAAGCTCGGCGTCGCGAACCGCACGGCCGCCACCGCGTATGCCTACGAGCACCACCTGGTTTGACGCTCGTTGCGTGGCGACGCTCACCGTGTGGATGTCAGCAGAGACCCCCGGGGGTGCCTGGGTGGTCGTAATGTGGCTGCTCTGCGCCGAGAGCCGCGTGCCGCAGAACTGGATCGAGGTCTGGTTCTCGGCGAGGCCGTTGGTGGACGGCGATGGCGGGCGGTTCAAGTACAAGTAGAGGTGGAGGAGATCTTCTGGGTCGTCTGACCAATCTTCGCTAATGGGTTGTTCGCCCGATGTGCGACGCCGCATCGCCTTCGTAGCGTGAAGCTATGTCTTCCGTTTCATACCGACACTTCACTGGAACCGCAGCCGAGAACTACCAGCGCGACTTCGTACCCCTCATCGCCACACCGGTATCGAAGGACCTGCTGCGCCTAGCCGATCTTCAGCCGGGTGAACACGTCGTCGATGTCGGATGCGGTACCGGCCACGTCACCCGCGCCGCCGCCGAGCGAGTCGGTGACACCGGGACGGTCACCGGAATCGACATCGCACCCGACATGATCGAGGTCGCCAAGTCCATTCCTGTGCCGGGCGGTGCGAGCGTTGAGTGGCAGATTGCCGACGCCGCCGCACTACCGATACCGGAGGCTTCCGCGGATATCGTGCTGTGCCAAATGGGGTTGATGTTCATCGAGAACAAGCCCGCCGCGGTCGCCGAGATGCGCAGGGTGCTGGCGCCTTCAGGCCGGTTGGTGATCAACACGCCGGGGCGGATACCACCGTTATTCGAACTTCTCGAGCGGGCCATCGTCGAGCAGATCAGCGCCGATCTCGGCGGCTTCGTCAGCGCGGTCTTCTCGATGCACGACCCCGATGACGTCGCCGGTCTGCTTCGGGAGGCCCGACTGCGTGGCGTGTCCTCGACGGTGCTGACGACCACACTGACGCTGCCCGCACCCGCTGAGTTTCTGTGGCAGTACATCGGCCTGACTCCGATGGCCGCGTTCATCGAACAGACTCCGCCTGCAGCGAGGTCGGCGTTGGAACGCCAGTTCGTCGACGAAGCACACGAGCATGTGGTCGACGGGGTGACCGTGGTCGAACTGCCCATGGTCGTCGCGACCGCACGACGCTGAGCGGTTTAACCGGTCAACTCGCCGATCTCGTCGGCGATGTTATGGCGGGCCTGGTGTTCCCATCGTTCGCGCCCCGGTCCGGTATGAAAGATCGGTCCTTCCAGAAGAGCCGTAAGCAATTGTGCCCGAGCCGGTTTGAATACCTCGTCCGGAACGTCGGCGTACTCCTCGCGAACGGCGCGCGCGTACTGACGGTAGCGACGCACGTAGCTGCCCAGCACCGAGAGATCGGCGTCGCTGAGCACCGCGCCGTTGATGTCATCGGCGGCGGGCTTATGGGTCTTGGTGACCAGCACCAGCCGGGCGACCTCGTCGCGGATCGGCGACGAGTCCAGCAGTTGTCGCGCCAACTCGGCTGAACGGTCCTCGTTGTCGTCCCGGCCGATCTCATGGATGGCGTCGTGGAACCAGGCGGCCAGCTCCACCGCCTCGCGATCGAACTCGATGCCGTCGTCGGCGAGCACGCCGACGGCGTCGAGCAACTCGTGCAGATGGTTCACGGTGTGGTGCCGTCGGTGCGACTCCGACCACCGGGCCAGCAGGTCTTCCCGCAGGTCCTCGGTCAGGTGCGCGACCATGCCGTCATTCTTACACCGGACGGGACCTGAGGGGGCCCAGCAGGAATTGTCATGTCCATCGTGCGGGGGGCCGACCATACTCGGTGAACGTGACCGATGCACCGCGCCGCGACCGCCTGCGTGAACTGCTCGATGCCGTCGTCGCCGGCGACAACACCGACGTCGGCGACATGGCGCGCAGCAGCTACGCCTCGGAGTTCCACTTCTCCCGGGAGGTGCGCAGGCTGACCGGGGAGTCGCCTGCGGCGTTGCGCCGCCGAATCATGCTCGAACGCGCGGCTTGGCGGCTGCACGGCGGTGAGAAGGTGTCGACGGTCGCGGACGACGAGGGCTGGTCGTCGGCCGAGGTGTTCTCGCGGGCGTTCAGGCGCACGTTCGGGGTGCCACCGTCGCGGGCGTCCGACATCGAGTTCCGGCTGCCCGCACCCAACGGCCTGCATTTCCACCCGCCGCAGTCACTATGGCTGGACAGCGACGGCGACACGAAGGAGCCAGACATTTCGCAGCTGATGGTGGCGCACGACATCGCCGATACCGCATATCTGATCAGCAAGGCCACCGAGCTGTCGACGCAGCAGCGGCTGGCCGAGATTTCGCCGGGGCAGGTAGTGCTCGACTGGGACGGCCCGGAAACCAGCGTCGGCGCGGTGCTTGGCGCGATCGTGTGGACGAAGGAGGTCTGGCTGGCCACCATCGAGGGCAGAGACTTCCCCGGGCGCGAGGCGACCCAGCCGGAGTCGACCAGCGCGCCGCAGCTGGCCGCTTACCACGAAGACCTCGGGAGGCGTTGGCGCACAATGGTTTCCGAGTACACAGCCGCGGGCAGACTAGGTGACACCATCATCGACGCACTGTGTGACCCTCCCGAGTCCTTTCAGCTCTACGGCATCGTCGCGCATGTGCTGACATATTCCGCTCACCGCCGTGAACTGGTCCGCACGATGCTGGCGCCCCACGGTGTCAGTACCGGCCGGGGTGATCCGCTCGACTGGATGAGAGGCAACTGACATGGCCACCGTGTACTTCACCGCATCCAGCCTGGACGGGTTCATCGTCGACGACGCCGAACAGCCTGGACTGGCTGACCTCCCGAGCGATCGACGTCAACGGGCCCTTCGGCTACGAGGCGTTCATCACCGGGGTCGGCGCGCTGGTGATGGGGTCGGCGACCTACGAATGGCTGCTGGCCAATCAACCCGGGGAGTGGATGTACAACCAGCCGACCTGGGTGCTCACCCACCGCCCGCAGATCATCGCCGACGGGCATCCGGTGACGGTGTTCGACGGCGGACGGTCACCGACCTGCATCCGGAGCTGGTCGACGCCGCCGGTGAGCGCGACGTGTGGGTGGTCGGCGGCGGTGACGTCGGCGCGCAGTTCGTCGCGGCGGGGCTGGTCGACGAGATGATCGTGTCGTATGCGCCGTGCAGCCTGGGCGCGGGTGCGCCGGTGCTGCCGATGCGATCGGAGTGGGTGCTGGCCGAGATCGGGGTCAACGGCGATTTCGTCTGTGCCCGTTGGCGTATCTCAGCGTCGTCTGAGGGTCGGCACGCCGAACTTCGTCACGAATTCCTTTGCCTTGATCAGGAACTCCAGCTGGCGGTGACGTCGTGCAGCGGTTGGAGGCTGCGCACCGACCGGCACAGCACGACCGCACCCTCCATCGCGGCCAGGGTGATGTCGGCCAGTGCGCTGGCCTCGGCGTTCTCGAAGCCGTCCCGAAGGTAGGACTGCTTGGCGGCGTCGCGCCAGCGGCTGAAGATCTCACCGGCCACCGAGGTCAGCTGCTGTTCGTCCTCGCCGGAACCGACCGCAGCGGCGAGCACCGGGCATCCGGCGGTGTAATCGCTTGTCAGGCAGCGCATTTTCCCAGAGCTGGACGAAACGGCGAAGCAGCACCGTGGTGCTCTCCTTGGCGGCTTCGTCGAGGCTGGCGCTGATCTCATAGCCGGCGAAGTCCAGGGCCTCGCGCAGGATCTGGCTTCGGCCCTCGGGGAAATGGTGATAGACCGAGCCGCGGGGCGCGCCGCTGCGGGCCAGCACCTCGTCGATGGTCACTCCGGCGGCGCCGCGTTCGCGCAGCACCTCGGCGGCACTCACCAGCATCTTGGTGCGGGTGGAGCCGCGGGTTCGGCGGGCGGTTCCGGTTGGCGTCTGGGTCATTCAGGCGGCGGGGGATTGACGGACATGGCTACCCCGCCACGCCAGCGCGCGAGCGCCGCGACCGAACAGCTGCCGGCGCTTGTCAGGCACCTGACGCGTGAACCGGTGGCCGGCGATGTTCAGCTCGATCAGCCACATTTTTCTCTCCTTGCGGGGCAGGTCTGTAGACCAGCTCCATAACTATGATTACGACACATAAGATTAGAACGCCGTTAGCGCAAGCATGATCTCGCTCCGAGGGTTAACAGCTGGTGAACAGCGGTGCTGAGCTGCGGCGGCTTCGGCCGGGCTGCAACCAATTATATGATCCAGATCATATTTCTGGCCGCCATCGGATCACCCCTGATCAGGCCAGCTAAACGGACTAGGCTCGGCTCAGTCGCCGACTGAGAAGGACGCAATCGATGAGCCACTACAAGAGCAACGTCCGCGATCTCGAGTTCAACCTCTTCGAGCTGCTCGATGTTGGAGAAGGCGCTCGACGACTATCCCGACCTCGACGGGGACTCGGTGCGCGAGATGCTGGCCGAGGCAGCCCGCCTGGCCGAGGGCCCGGTCGCCGAATCGTTCGCCGAGACCGACCGGCATCCGCCGACGTTCGATCCCGACACGCATGTGGTGTCGCTGCCCGAGCCGTTCAAGAAGTCGATGCGGGCCTGGCAGCAGGGCGAGTGGTTCCGCATCGGGCTCGTCCGAGGAGGTCGGCGGCGTCCCGGCGCCGGCGATGGTCACCTGGGCGATCGACGAGCTGGTGCTCGGGGCCAACCCGGCGGTGTTCATGTACATGGCCGGCCCGATCATGGCCAACATCCTGTTCCACATCGGCAACGAGCAGCAGCGGCATTGGGCGCCGCTGGCCGCCGAACGCAACTGGTGCGCCACCATGGTGCTGACCGAGCCGGATGCCGGCTCCGACGTCGGCGCCGGGCGCACCAAGGCGGTCGACGCCGGCGACGGCACCTGGCACATCGAGGGCGTCAAGCGGTTCATCACCAACGGCGACACCGGCGACTACTTCGAGAACATCCTGCATCTGGTGCTGGCCCGCCCCGAGGGCGCCGGACCCGGCACCAAGGGACTGAGTCTGTTCGTGGTCCCGAAGTTCCTGCTCGATCCCGAGACCGGTGCGCCCGGCGACCGCAACGGCGTCTACGTCACCAACCTCGAGCACAAGATGGGCCTGAAGGCCTCGGCCACCACCGAACTCAGCCTGGGACTGCACGGAACGCCCGGCGATCGGCTGGTTGGTGGGCGACGTCCACAACGGCATCGCGCAGATGTTCAAGGTCATCGAGTACGCCCGAATGTTCGTGGGCACCAAGGCGATTGCCACCCTGTCGACCGGCTACCTCAATGCGCTGGAGTACGCCAAGACCAGGGTGCAGGGCGCCGACATGACGCAGATGACCGACAAGACGGCACCGCGGGTGACGATCATCCACCACCCCGACGTGCGGCGCGCCCTGATGACGCAGAAGGCCTACGCCGAGGGGCTGCGCGCGCTCTACCTCTTCACCGCCGCGCATCAGGATCCCGCAGTGGCACAGGTGGTTTCGGGTGCCGACGCCTCGATGGCCGAACGGGTCAACGACCTGCTGCTGCCGATCGTGAAGGGTGTCGGTTCCGAACGCGCCTACCAGTGCCTGACCGAGTCGCTGCAGACGTTCGGCGGATCGGGCTTCCTGCAGGACTATCCGATCGAGCAGTACATCCGCGACGCCAAGATCGACTCGCTCTACGAGGGCACCACCGCGATCCAGGCCCAGGACTTCTTCTTCCGCAAGATCGCCCGCGACCAGGGCGGGGCGCTGGCGCACGTCGTCACCCAGATCGAGAAGTTCATCGACAGCCCCGACGCGCCGGCCCGAGCTGGCCGCCAGCCGCGCATCGCTGGCCGACGCGCTGGACAACCTGCGCGCGATCGTGACCACGATGACCGGCTATCTGCTGGGCGCGCAGGACAACGCGCGCGAGCTGTACCGGGTGGGCCTGGAGTCGGTGGGCTTCCTGCTCGCCGTCGGCGATCTGCTGATCGGCTGGTTCCTGTTGCGCCAGGCCGAGATTGCGCTGCAGGCGCTCGACGGCGATCCCGATCCGCGGGACGAGGCCTTCTACCGCGGCAAGGTGGCGGTGGCGAACTTCTTCGCCGCCAACATGCTGCCCCGGCTGGCCGCCGAGCGCCAGATCGCGGAGTCGATCGAGTTGACGATCATGGACCTGAGCGAAGACGCGTTCTAGGCGTCGGTCAAGATGGCGGGAGTAACCGGTAGGACTGAAGAGGAAGGCTCCCCATGAAGGTGATCACGTCCATCGACGACGCGGCGTCCGCGGTCGGCCAGGAACTCGGCGTCAGCGAGTGGCTGCAGATCGACCAGAAGCGCATCAACGACTTCGCCGACGCGACCGGCGACCATCAGTGGATCCACGTCGACGTCGAACGGGCCAAGGCCGAAAGCCCTTATGGCACACCGATTGCGCACGGTTTCCTGACGCTGTCGCTGATCCCCGCGCTCAGCAAGGACAACTTCCGCGTCGAGAACGCGAAGCTGGCCATCAACTACGGGCTCAACAAGGTCCGGTTCGTGGCCGCCGTGCCGGTGGACAGCCGGATCCGGGTGCGCTCCGAGCTGGTCGGCGCCGACAAGGTCGACGACAGCACGGTCAACCTGACCGTGAAGCACACCATCGAGATCGACGGTGTCGACAAGCCGGCCGCGGTGGCCGAGATGATCGTGCGCGTGATCTTCTAGCCATCCTCGAGCGACGGAAAAGTCCCCGACACGCACGCGTGCGACGGGCGCTTTTACGTCTGCTCGCGCTGGCTACTCGGGGGTGTAGCCGAACGGCAGCAGCACGCTCTTGGCCTGCGTGTACTGCTCGATACCCTCGGGCCCGTTCTCGCGGCCGATGCCGGAGTTCTTGTAGCCGCCGAACGGCGCACCCGGATCGAAGGCGTACATGTTGACCGCGTAGGTGCCGGTGCGGATCTGCGCGGCGATCTTCATGGCCTTGTCGTTGTCGGTGGTGTACACCGACCCGGCCAGTCCGTAGACGGAGTCGTTGGCGATCCGCACGGCGTCCTCTTCGGTGTCGTAGGGAATCACCGCCAGCACCGGCCCGAAGATCTCCTCCTGGGCGATGGTCATCGAGTTGTCGACGTCGGCGAACACCGTCGGCTGCACGAACCAGCCGCTGTCGAGACCCTCGGGACGGCCGCCGCCGGTGACCAGCCGCGCGCCTTCCTCGACGCCCTTCTTGATGTAGCCCTCGACGCGTTCGCGCTGCCGCTCGCGAGATCAGCGGGCCGATCATGGCGCCCGGGTTGTCGGGCAGTCCGATCGGCATGGCGGCGACCGCCGCGACAGCTTCTCGACGACCTCGTCGTAGCGCGAGCGCGGCGCCAGGATGCGGGTCTGGCCGACGCAGGCCTGACCGCAGTTCATCAGGCCGGAGAACACCAGCATCGGCAGCGTCGAGTCCAGGTCGGCGTCCTCGAGGATGATGGCCGCCGACTTGCCGCCCAGTTCCAGCGTGCACGGCTTGAGCTTCTCGGCGGCGATCTTGGCGATCTCCTTGCCGACCGCGCTGGACTCCGGTGAACGTGAACTTGTCGATCTCGGGGTTGGCGGTCAGCGCACGACCGGTCTCGGGCCCGCCGGGGACGACCGACAGCACACCCTCGGGCAGCCCGGCCTCGGCGAAGATCTCGGCCATCGCGAACAGCGACAGCGGGGTCTCCGCGGCGGGCTTCAGCACGATGGTGCAGCCGGCCAGCAGCGCGGGGCCGAGCTTGTTGGCGGCCAGGAAGAACGGCACGTTCCACGCCGTGACGGCGGCGACGACGCCGATCGGCTCGCGCAGCACCATCGTCTTGCCGTAGACCCCGTCGCGGAAGTCGCGCCAGGTGAACTTGTCGGCGGCGCCGGCGAAGTACTGGAACGACGACATCGCGGCGCCGTACTGCATCATGTCGACGATCGTCGGCGGCTGTCCGGTCTCGGCGGCCAGCAGGAACTTCAGCTCGTCGGCGCGCTCCTCCAGGATCTTGACGGCGCGGCCGAGCACCGCGGCGCGCTCCTGCGGCGACATGTGCGGCCACGGGCCCTCGTCGAAGGCCTTGCGGGCGGCAGCGCAGGCGGCGTCGACGTCGGCCTTGGCGGCCAGCGGCACCTTGCCGACCAGTTCGCCGGTGGCCGGCGAGTGCACCTCGATGACCTCGGAGGTCGACGGCTCGACCCACTTGCCGCCGATGAACAGCTTGTCCCACTCGGTCTTGAACGCGGTGCTCTGTGTCATGGCGTCACACTACCGACGATCGAGAAAAACGAGAACCTGTTTCATTCGCGCGATCGCGGCGGGCGCAGCACCAGCACCAGATTGCTCACCAGGAACTCCCGCAGCACCGGCACGCTCGTCAGCCACCACGCCCATCGCGGGTGGTAACGCGGGAATGCCGCGACCAGCGCACCGGTCCTCGCCGCCAAGTCCAGGCCGTCGCCGGCGGAGACGGCGAACAGCGACGACCCGTAGTTGTTCTTCGGCGGATGCCCGTGCTTGCGGGTGTAGCGGGCGGCGGCGCGAGCGCCGCCGAGGTAGTGCGTCAGACCCATCTCATGCCCGCCGAACGGGCCGAGCCACACCGTGTAGGACAGCACGGCCAGCCCGCCGGGTCGGGTGACCCGCAGCATCTCCCGAGCCAGCTGCCACGGCCGCGGCACGTGCTCGGCGACGTTGGAGGACAAACAGACGTCGACGCTGGCGTCGGCGAACGGCAACGCCATGCCGGAGGCGCGGACGAAGGTGGCCGTCCCGCCGGTCGCCGGGCCGCATGCATTTCGCTGGGGTCGGGTTCGACGCCGACGTAGTGGACTCCGGCATCGGCGAAGGCCGTCGCGAAATAGCCCGGCCCGCCGCCGACGTCGACCAGGGTGCGACCGGATGCGGGCTCGCGGTGAGTGGCCTGCCACAGGTCGGTGACCATCGCGGCGGTGTCGGTGGCCAGCGCGCCGTAGAAGCGGGCCGGGTCGCGCTGTTCGTGGCGGAACTCCGACAGCAGCCGTACCGAACGGGACAGCGTCGCGCGCCGGGCGAACAGGTCGGTGGCGCCGGACATCAAGCCGAACCATACGCAGCGGCTACGCTGGCACGGATGTCTGGCCGTCCACTTCGCTCCGTCCTGCTTCTGTGCTGGCGCGACACCGGCCATCCGCAGGGCGGCGGCAGCGAAACCTACCTGCAGCGCATCGGCGCGCTGCTGGCCGCGTCGGGCATCGACGTGACCCTGCGCACCGCCCGGTACGCCGGGGCGCCCCGCCGCGAGGTCGTCGACGGTGTGCGGATCAACCGGGCAGGCGGCCCCTACTCGATCTACATCTGGGCGGGTCTGGCGATGGTCGCCGCCCGCCTCGGGCTCGGTCCGCTGCGCCAGGTGCGGCCCGACGTCGTCATCGACACCCAGAACGGTGTGCCGTTCCTGGCCCGGCTCGCCTACGGCCGCCGCGTCGCTGTTCTGGTGCACCACTGCCACCGCGAACAGTGGCCGGTCGCCGGCCGCTGGGTCGGGCGCTTCGGCTGGTTCGTCGAGTCCTGGTTGTCGCCATGGCTGCACCGGCGTAACCAGTACGTGACGGTATCGCTGCCGTCGGCTCGGGACCTGTCCGACCTCGGCGTCGACGCCGCGCGTATCGCCGTGGTACGCAACGGGCTCGACGAGGCCCCGCGGGAGACGCTCGAACTGCCCCGATCGGACGAACCGCGCGTTGTACTGCTGTGCCGGCTGGTGCCGCACAAGCAGATCGAAGACGCGCTCGACGCGGTTGCCGAGCTGCGGCCCCGGATACCCGGTCTGCACCTCGACATCGTCGGCGGCGGCTGGTGGCACCGGCGCCTTGTCGACCACGCGCGACTGCTCGGCATCTCCGACGCGGTGACGTTCCACGGCCATGTCGACGATGTGACCAAACACCAAGTGCTGCAACGTTGCTGGGTGCACGTACTGCCGTCGCGCAAGGAGGGCTGGGGCCTCGCGGTCATCGAGGCCGCCCAGCACGGCGTGCCGACCATCGGCTACCGGTCCTCCGGTGGGCTGACCGACTCGATCGTCGACGGCGTGACCGGCCTGCTCGTCGACGATCACGCCGAGCTGGTGGCAGAAGCTCGAACGGCTGCTGTCGGATCGGGTGCTGCGCGACCAACTCGGCGCTAAGGCGCAGACCCGCAGTAGCGAGTTCTCCTGGCGGCAGAGCGCCGACGCCATGCGCGAGGTGCTGGAGTCGGTGCACGCCGGCAACCGGGTCAGCGGGCTTGTCTGACACGGCCTGTAAGGGCCGGTGATCGAAGTACGATCCTGAGATGGTGGAGGCGCGGCAAGCCCCTGACCTGCCCACGGGGACGGTCACTTTCTTGCTCACCGACGTCGAGGGATCGACAAGGCTGTGGGAGGCCAACGCCAACACCATGGGCCAGGCACTCGCGACCCACGACCAGATCATCGCCGACGCGGTAACGGGCCATCGCGGCACGCTTCTCAAGCAGAAGGGCGAGGGGGACAGCGCATTTGGTGTCTTCTCCCGAGCCAGCGATGCCGCTTCTGCGGCGGTAGCGTGCCAACGAGCAATGGCGTCCCAGGCTTGGCCGGAAGGCATTGAGCTCCGGGTTCGGATCGCCATCCATACCGGAGAGGCAGAGCTTCGCGATGGCGACTACTTCGGTCCGACCGTCAACCGCACGGCACGGCTGCGGGCGACCGCGCATGGAGGTCAGATCGTGCTGTCGCAGGCTGCCGCGGATCTCGCCCGCGACCAGCTGCCCGACGGGATCGTACTCAACGATCTAGTGGTGTGTCCGGCATTTAGCTGACTTTTTCAAGGGTGATCCGACCGCGTGCGACTTTGGCGAGGATGGACTCGGCGGTGGCGGTCCACACGTAGGGTCTGGGGTCGTTGTTGTGGGCGTCGATGTATTCCTGGATGGAGGCGACGAGGTCGGGCACGGAGTGGAAGACGCCGCGCCGTAACGCTTTGTCGGTCAGTTCCCTAAACCAGCGTTCGACGAGGTTGAGCCACGACGACGATGTCGGGGTGAAGTGCAGGTGGAACCGGGGGTGGTTGTCGAGCCACTTGCGGACGTCTTCGTGCTTGTGGGTGGCGTAGTTGTCCAGGATCAGGTGGATCTGCAGGTCCTTGGGCACCTGCCGGTCGATGGTCTTGAGGAATTTCAACCATTCCTGATGGCGGTGCCGAGGCATGCACTGGCTGATGATCATGCCGGTCAGCACGTTCAGCGCGGCGAACAGGGTGGTGGTGCCGTGGCGCTTGTAGTCGTGGGTCATCGTCTCACCGCGCCCCTTGACCATCGGCAGCGAGGCCTGGGTGCGGTCGAGCGCCTGCACGGAGGACTTCTCATCGGCGCACAACACGATCGCCTTCTCGGGGGGATTCAGATAAAGCCCGACGACATCGACCAGCTTCTCCTCGAACTTCGGATCGTTGGACAGCTTGAACGTCTCGACCCGGTGCGGTTTGAGGCCCCGCGCCGACCACACCTGCTGCACAGTCGATTTCGACACCCCGGTAGCCGCGGCCATGCTCCGGCAGCTCCAGTGGGTTTCGCCCGCCGGGCGGTAGTTCAGGGTCAGATCCACGATCTCGTCGATCTTGTCCTGCGGGATCGTCGTCTTGCGGCCCCGGCCCTCGCGGACCTGCGCGAACTTGACCAGCCCCTCCTCGGCGAACCGGGCGCGCCACCCGCTGACCGACGCCGGCGACACCGACAACGCCCGCGCGATCGCGGTGTTCGCCAGACCGTCGGCCGCCATCAACAACGCCCGCGCCCGGACCACCTCGCGATGCGGCGCCGACGGCGACCGCGCCACGGACTCGAGAACCTCACGCTGCCCTGGGGACACCAACAGAGCCGGAACGGGTTGCCTCACGACGCCAACTCATACCAACCAATCAGCATTTAATTGCAGGACACACCACTAGGTGTGCACCGCTTGCCGGATTTGGGACGGCCCGAGACGGTGTTCGGACTCGTGCATCCCGATTTACCTTCGTCGTTCCCACCGCTTCGTTCGCTCGACGCATTTCCGGGCAACCTCCCGGTACAGCTGACGAGCTTCGTCGGCCGTGATCGCGAAATAAAGCTGATAACAGAGGGATTCAGCTCTTCGAGGCTGATCACCTTGACTGGCACCGGCGGGGTGGGCAAGACCCGCCTGGCCGTCCAGACCGCCGCCGAAATGTTGACCGAGTTTCCGCACGGAGTGTGGCTGTGCGAGCTCGCGGCCGTCTCCGACCCGACGTCGATGTTGGATGCGATGGCCGTCAGCATGGGTATGGCCTCAGGGACCGGAAAACTGCGCGGCGAGGACATTGCCGAATTCGTCGGTTCCCGCCGCATGCTCGTGCTGTTGGACAACTGCGAGCACCTGCTCGACGCGGCCGCAGATCTGGTCGACCAACTTCTGGCCCGATGCCCCGCAGTGTGCATTCTCGCGACGAGCCGGGAAGCGCTTGACGTACCTGGGGAGCACGTCATCCGCCTGCGTTCGTTGGAGCTGCCCGACACAGAGGTGGCGCTGGATGAACTCGTGCGAGTCGATGCCACAAGACTTTTCGTGGAGCGAGCCGCAGCCGTCGGTTCACAGTTGCGGTTTGAACCGTCCGACGCCAAGCCGATCGCCGAGATCTGTCGGCGGCTCGACGGCATTCCACTGGCCATCGAGTTGGCCGCTGCCCGGGTCGTGGCCCTGAGCCCGTCCGAGATCGCCGGACATCTCGACGAGCGGTTCAGATTGCTCACGGGTGGGCGCCGCGCGTCGTTGGAACGCCATCACACCCTCAGAGCTGCCGTCGACTGGTCGTACTCGTTGCTCGAGGACACCGAGCGGCTGGTCTTCGACCGTCTCGGGGTGTTTCCGTCGACGTTCGACGCCGACGCAGCCATCGCGGTGGCCGACGATGGCATCGAGGCCTGGGACGTCATCGACGCGTTGTCGAGCCTGGTGGCCAAGTCGATGGTCATCGCCGACCGGGCACCGTCCGGCTCGACCCGATACCAGATGCTTGAAACTCTCCGTCATTACGCGCGTGAGCGGCTCGACTCATCAGGCACCGCCGACGCGTGCCGGCGTCGCCACGCCCGGCACTACGCGGGTCTTACTCGTCAAGCCTTGGAGGGCGTCCAAGTAGCCGACGAGGAGCAGTGGTTGCTGCGAATGGCGACGGAGATCGACAACCTCCGGGCTGCCGTGATGTGGAGTCTCGACGCGACCGACGAAGAGGACGGCGAGCTTTCACTCCACATCATCGCCGATGTGACCGCGTGCAGCTTCGAGGACTGGAGTGGCGTTTGGTTGTGGGCTGAGCTGGCCATCGAGAGGGCCAGGCGCTCCGGCCCGGTCCTGAGAAGCATGGTGCTCGCGGTCGCGTCGAGCAGTGCGTTCTACCGGGCCGATTACGTGACGGCACATGAACTTGCGCGCGAGGCACTTCGCGACGGCGTCGCCGCTGACTCACCGGCCCCCGAGCTTCCTTACATGGCCCTGATGGTCAGCAGCCGTCCTCAACGGATTCAGACCATCCTGGCCGAAGGGCTTGCCGCCGTCGACGCGATCGGTGCCGGCCCATATTCACATGCGAGATTGCACTCCACCGCGGCCGGCTGCGCCGCCCAGGTCGGCGATCTGGAGTTCGCTGTTGGACAGGCGAAGGAAACCCTCCGCATCGGACAAGAGCTGTACCGCCGGTCTGTGATCACGCTCGGGCAGTACCTGGTGGCGCTGACGACCTGGCGTACTTCACCGGACGACGCTCTCGCCGCATTGGAAGCGAGCGGCTATACGCGAGATTTCTCGGCGACCCTCCGCGGCCGAGCGCTGGCGCTGGCCGCTCAACTCCGAGCCGCAAAGGGGGACGCCAGCGGCGCAATATCGGCGCTGCGCGAAGCGATTCCAGAGACCCACCGCTTTGGCGAACTGACCGGCATCGCGACTACGTTCGACCGAGGCGTTCAAGTGCTCGTGCACCTCGGGCATTACGAGTTGGCTGCGGTGCTTGGCGGCATCGTCACCGAGGGCGTCTTCGCCAAAACATATGGCGTGCCCGCTCACGAGCTACCAGATCGTCAACGCGCGCTCGAGCAGATGGAAGCGGAACTTGGCGCCGAACGGTACGCCGTGGCCATCGCACGCGGCGCGGCAATGAGCTACGACGAGGCGCTCAAATCCACGACCCGCGCCCTCGACGAACTGCTGAAGCTCTGACTTGCGCCGACGCCCTAGGCAGCGTCGAACGCGACGGGAAGCGTTGCGGGACCGGTGATTCCGACCATTGGCTTCCACTGGGGCAGGCCGTCATGCCGCAGATTGGGCATGCGACGCGCCATCACGGTCAGGGCTTCGGCCATCTCGCGTCGGGCCAGGTTCGCGCCCAGGCAGTAGTGCGCACCGGCCCCGAAGGTCTGCATCGGCGCGGCACCCTCGCGGGTGATGTCGAAGCGATCCGGTTCGACGTAAACGTCGGGGTCGTGGTTGGCCGCCGCCGTATTGCACAGGACGAACGTCTGGGCCGGGATCATCACGCCCTCGAGTTCGACGTCCTCCGCGGTCATCCGCATCGCACCGAAGATCACCGGGCAGAAACGCATCACTTCCTCGACTGCCTTCATCGCCAACTCCGGCTGCTCGGCCAGGAGTGCCCACTGCTCGGGGTAGTCACAGAAGACATCGACCGCAGCAGCCACCTGGTTGCGGGTGGTATCGGTACCTGCCATCAGGATGCCCGCCGCGAGCATCCGCAGCTCATCGGGCGTCAACCGGTCGCCGTCGTCCTCGGCACGGATCAGTTCGGAAATCAGGTCGTCAGTAAGTGATTCGCGCCGGCTGTCGACCATGTCGTCGATGTAGTCGTCGAGTTCCGCCCACGCGGCGAGTATCTCGGTCTCGTACTCTTCGACGTTCCAGGAGAACAACTTGAAGAAGTCGTCGGCCCACGCCGAGAAGAGGCGCCAGTCCTGACGGGGGGCACCCAGTAGCGCGGAGATGATCGGCACCGGATAGGGCCGGGCAATGTCGGCGACGACCTCGCAGCGTCCCTCCGAGCTGACGGGATCGATCAGCTCGTTGATGATGTCGACGATGATCGTGTCGAGCCGGGTCACCGAGCGCGGTGTGAATGCCTTGGATACCAGCCGGCGCAACCGCGTGTGGTCCTCGCCGTTCATGGCCAGCAGTGTGGTGCTCGCGCGATGCCACAGCGGGCCGGAGGTGATGCCCTGCGTCTCCAGGCCCAGCCCCGGCGGCACGATGAATCGAGGGTCGCGCAGCGTGGCACGCACCAACTCGTGGCTCAGGATCTCGGGACCGTGCGCCCCCATCGCGATCGGCCCCTGCTCGAGGGCTTTGCGGATGTTCCGGTGGGCTTCGTCGGGATTCGGGGCTTCCTCGTATTCGACGGTCGGCAGGTCGGCTTCGAAGACGCTCGCGACGCTCATGGCCATCTCCTCTGGCTCGGAAGATTCGACAACCTTTAGGCTTCTGCTGCCCGAGGAGCGCGGATAGCGTAGTCGACTACCCCAATGTGAGTGGCATCACTTGTTCCGGGTGAGTCGGCGCCGCGTCTGCCCGATGAGCAAACCTGCCAAGCCCACCACCAGCAGGCCTAGCCAGGCAAAATGTGCGGCCACTAGCAACCCGCGATGTGATGCCGCGGGATGGTCGCCGCCGACCCGGGTGACCGTGACGTCGTCACCGGATTCGACCACCACCCAGCCGACACCGGCCTGCGCGAGGGTGTCGCGGTCAGCCCCCTCCGCCAGCAGTCGCGTCACCTCCCTGGCGCGGCCGCCCTCGCCGGGCACACGGCGCCCGGAGACGATCAGATCGCCGGTCGACAACACGTCGGCGCGTACCCAGCGCGGCAACGGATCGAGCACCGGCGCGTCGCCGGCCCATCCGAAGTGCCGCATGCCGTCGGCGGGCAGCACCGCCACCGGTCGCGGGTCGGCGTTGATCACGGCAGCGGCCGCAGCCCAACCCGGTGGGTACTGCACCGAGTAGACCTTCCCGCCAACGCCCCATGCAAGGTCGGGCAGCGTGGCGACCAGTGCGAGACTGCACACGGTCGCGGTGACGAAGCCGGGCAACCAACGCCGCAACGTCACCACGGCCGCGGCCGCCGCCAGCGTGTAACCCGGCAGCGCCAACGCCACCCACTTCTGCGCGTCGCGCACCACGCCCAGACCGGGCAGCGCGCGGACGACCGACTCCACGAACGCCAGGCCCGGCCCCGTCGCCATGACCGTGGGCACCACCATCGCGATCGCCGCCAGCACGAGCAGCGGCACCGCGGCACGGCGGCGCACCACCATCGGTAAGCCCGCCGCCACCACGCCAAGCAGCACGACGGTGGCCACCAACGCGAAAAGCGTTGTCCGCGAGTCGGGTACGGCTTCGGCATTCCAGATACCGCCGAGACCGGCCAGGCTGCCCAGAGTGCCGAGGCCCGGTTCGGCACGTGCGGTGAAGACCGTGACCCCGTCGGCCTGCGACGGGGACAACGACCGGATACCAGTGCGGCGACCAGCCACGGCAGCGCCGCGATGACCGCCGTGCCGATCGCGACCGCCGCGCAGAGCCGGCGTGGTTTGCCGGACCCCGGTGCCAGCGTGCAGGCCAACGCCACCGTCGCGGCCAGCATCAGACCCGTCGGGGTGAATCCTGCGAGCGCGGTCCAGAAACCCAACGCGCAGACCGTCGTCCACAACGGCGCCGTGCGCGCTGTCCGCAGCCGCAGCATCGTCGCCGCCACCCACGGCAGGCAGCCGTAGCCGACCAGCAGGCTCCAGTGCCCCTGCAGCAGGCGTTCGGCGACGTAGGGATTCCAGATCCCCAGGGTGGCCGCGACGAATTGGCCCGGCACACCCGCGTCGGGCAGCACCGTCGCGGTCAGCCGCGCGTAACCCCACCCCGCCAGCCACAGCCCGGCCACCAACAGCACCTTGACCACGACACCGCCGTCGACGAGACGCGAGGCCAGCGCCGACCGCGAAGTCCTGCGGCAGGGCACGCGGCGCCGCATCCGAAAGACCAAGCGCCGCATCGGAGAAGTACGACCGCGGCGTGGAAACCGCGTCGCGCAGACAGCAGATAGCCGGGCGCCAGCAGCGGCGCGGTCACCAGCAAGAGCGAGCGCCAGCGCGTATGCCGGCACCCCGAATCTCGCCGAAGTGCGGGCGATCAGACCGGTACGGTCCGGTGGCCGTCTCAGGCCGGCTGTGCAGGCAACTTCTCGGTCTCGGCCTCGGCGGCGGGCATCGGCACCTTTCGGTCCTTGGCGAAGAAGCCGTGATCGGCCTTGTCCAGGCCCGGGTCGATCAGCGCGGACTCGGCGCGCAGGCTGAACGACCCGAGCAGTACGCCACCGACCAGCGCCATCAGGCCCATGGCGGTGAAGCTGATCGGCAGCATCCGCCCCCACAGCGCCACCCGGTCCCGCTCGTCGCGGGCCCCGGCCACCTGACTCTCCACCGTCTGCTCATTGGTGGTGACCGTGTAGTCGACGAACGTCACTTCCGGGCTCAACGGCTTCGCGCGCGTAGTAATGATTGGCGCGCTCCTTGGCCCTGACGATGATGCCCGACACCGGATCCACCCAGAACGTGCGCTGCGCCGCGTAGTAGCGGGTCATGGTGATCGGCTCGTCCGGGTTGCCCGGCAGCCCCCACAGTGCAGCCCGCGCGGTGACCTGGCTGTCCGCGTCGTTGTCGTACAGTGAGGCGTACTTGACCGGTTCGACCAGCTTGCCGTCGGAGTCGTAGCCGACGTTCTGGGTGAACCGGTAGGTGGTCAGGCCGTTGACGTCTTCCTCGCCGTCGTAGTTGGCGTCGAAGGCCTTCTGCGCAATCGGGTCGAAATACGGATACGTCTTCTTCTCGGTGTCGAACGGGAAGCGGTACGCCAGGCCCTCGTGCGGTAGCGCGACGTTGGTCGGTGGCTGGTCGTCCTCGATGGTGCGCGGCTTCTGCACGGCGCCACCGGGATTGCTCTCGCTCGAGACGGCCAACGCGGTCTTGCGGTCAAGCGTGACGGTGTCGACGATGGCCAGCAGCAGGCCCTTGTCTTGTTGCTTGTCGGTGCGGCGCAGAGTCGTACCCACCTGAAGGGTGACGACCTCGGCGTTCGACGGCGCCTCCACACTGACCTGCTGCTGCTGGGACAGCGGCACGTTCTTGTTGATGACGAACTTCTCACCGGCCAGCGACTCCGGGTCCAGAGCCGTACCCGTTCCGTCGCTGACCAGTGTGGCGTCCAGGTCCAACGGAATCTTCGTGATTTTGCCCTTGGTGTAGGTGGTCAGCAGCAGCGCGGCGATCAGCAGGGCAGCACCGAGCCCCATGATCCCGCACGCCGCGATACGCAACGCCACTGCGCGATTCAAACCGTTCCTCCTTCGGTTTGGGCAACCCAATGCTCAGCGACCCTAACAGCCCAGACTAAGGCAGTTGTTCACTACGACTGCTTCCGCGGCGGGCGGCGATGCCGTCCCGATTACGGCGGGGCACACTGGTCGCTGTGGCAGAACCGGACGGCGTCGGCGGGACACGTGGTTTCCTGCCTGCGGTCGAGGGAATGCGTGCCTGCGCGGCCATCGGCGTCGTCGTCACCCACGTCGCCTTTCAGACCGGGCACACCGGCGGGGTAGCGGGACGTCTGTTCGGCCGGTTCGATCTCGCCGTCGCGGTGTTCTTCGCGCTGTCGGGCTTTCTGCTGTGGCGCGGCCACGCCGCCGCGGCACGTGGCCTGCGTCCCGTCCCGGCCACCGGGCACTACCTGCGGTCGCGCCTGGTCCGCATCATGCCCGCCTACCTGGTTGCGGTCATCGTGATCCTGACGCTGCTGCCCGACGCGAAGGCCGACCTGACCGTCTGGCTGGCCAACCTGTCGCTCACCCAGATCTACGTGCCGTTGACGCTGACCGCAGGCCTGACCCAGATGTGGAGCCTGGCCGTTGAGGTGAGTTTCTACCTGGCGCTGCCCGTGCTCGCGCTGCTGGTGCGACGGGTCGGGGTGTGGGCGCGCATCCCGGTGATCGCCGCCGCCGGTGTCCTGAGCCTGTCCTGGGCCCTCATCCCGATCGACACGCCCTACGGCGTCAGCTCACTGAACTGGCCGCCGGCGTTTACGTCGTGGTTCGTCGCGGGCATGCTGCTGGCCGAACTGACGGTGAGCCCGATCGGCTGGCCACATCGGCTGGCCCGGCAGCGCATAGCGATGGCGGTCGTCGCGGTCGTCGCGTTCCTTGTCGCGGCGTCGCCGCTCGCGGGTCCGGAGGGTCTCACGCCGGGCACCGCACAGCAGTTCATCGTGAAGATCGCCATGGGCGCGGTGCTGGCGGGTGCGTTGCTCGCGCCATTGGTGCTGGACAAGCCGGACACCCCGCACCGCATCCTGGGTAACCCGACGATGGTGACGCTGGGCCGATGGTCCTACGGGCTGTTCATCTGGCATCTGGCGGCGCTGTGGATGGTCTTCCCGGTCATCGGCGAGTTCGCTTTCAACGGGCACATGCCGGTCGTGCTGGTGCTCACGGTGGTGATCGGCTTCGCGATCGCCGCGGTCAGCTACGCCTTGGTCGAATCGCCCTGCCGGGTTGCGTTTCGGCGCTGGGAATATCGCCGCAGCAGTCCCGACGAGCCGGCTCCGCCGTTGGATTGCGAGGTCAGGAGCGTGCCCGAGCCAGCCTCGCGATGACGTCGTCGCGCACCGCCGTGCGCCGTGCCTTGCCTGCCTCGTCGCGCAGCGGCGTGTCGACGAACTCGACGGTGCGCGGCACCTTGTAGCCGGCGATGCGCTCGGCCAGGAAATCGATGACGTCAGACACGTCAAGGCCATCGGCCTGCACCAGTGCGTAGGGCACTTGGCCCAGATCCTCGTCGGGAACGCCAACAACCAAGCAGGACAGCACATCCGGATGGGCAGACAGGGCGCCTTCGATCTCGGCGGGGTAGACGTTCCGGCCGCCGACGGTGAACATGTCCGTGCGCCGGTCGTTGAGGTACAGGTAGCCGTCCTCGTCAAAATAGCCGACGTCGCCGAGCGAGTCCCAGCCGTCGCGGCTCTTGGCTGTTGCGCCGATGTATCGGTAGGTCGCGGGGCTGCCGGACGCCGGGCGCATGTAGATCTCACCGCTCACACCTGGCGGACACTCGTTGCCAGCGTCGTCGAGCACCTTCATCTCGCCGGCGATCACTCGGCCGACCGATCCACGGTGTGCCAGCCACTCGCCACCACTCAGCGCCGCCATCGCCTGAAGTTCGGTGCCGCCGTACAGTTCCCAGAGCACATCGGGGCCGAGCAACTCGACCCATCGCTCTTTGACGGTGGGCGGGCACGGCGCTCCGACGTGCCAGAACCGCTTGATCGACGACAGGTCGTAGGCGTCGGGGTTGGCGCGGTAGACGGGCAGTGTGCGATGCATGATCGTCGGCACCGTGGCCAGGAAGTTGACCCGGTGTTCGGTGATCAGCCGCAGAAACTCGTCTGGTTCGAATCGCGGCATGACGACCAGGTGGCCCAACAACAGCCCGACGGTGGCTCCGATCATGCCCGTGTTGTGGGACATCGGAACCGAAACCAAGGTGGTATCGCCCTCGTGAACGCCCAGTCCTGCCCCGAAAGCGGGCGCGTTATAACGACTGTCGCCGCCGGATTCGATCAATTTGGGCCGTCCGGTGCTGCCTCCGGACGCCATCGCCTTCCACGACGGCGACACCACCTCGGGCAGCGGCGCATCCGATAGCGCGGGATCAGGAGTGAACTCCGCTGGCACGCTGGGGATTTCGCCTCGTGGGTCGGCCCGCCCGACCAGCAACGCTCGGGGGCGCAGCGCCAGTATCCCCTCGAATTCCGCGTCGGGCAGCCGCGTCGGCAGTGGCTGGGGGACCGCGCCGAGCTTCCACGCGGCGATCGCGGTCTGGAGGAACTCAATCGAATTGGGCAGCACGATGGTCAGGTAGTCGCCCTGACCGACACCGAGTTCGGCGTATGCGCGGGCCAGCCGGTTGGTGGACGCGTCGAGTTCGCCACGCGTGAGGGTGCGGCCCGCGCAGGTGACCGCGGGCGCGTCGGGATCCGCTGCGGCGTGACGCGATATCTGGGCACCGATGGGAGGGATGTCGGCCATGTCAGTAGCCGCCCTGGTTGGAGAAGATCTTGCGCGGGTTGTCCACCAGCATGGTGGTGATCTGCTCGTCGGTGACGCCTCGCTTCTTGAGTGCGGGCAGCACGTCGTTGTGGATGTGCAGGTAGTGCCAGTTCGGCATGGCAACCGGTACCAACTCTTCGGGCAGCCAGTCGATGAAGCAGGAGGCGTCGTGGGATAACACCATTTTGTCGGCGTGCCCCCGCTCGCACATGGTCGCCACGGTGTTGACCCGTTCCTCGAACGTCAGGAAGGTGTCGAGCCCGAAGCGGTCCATGCCGAGGTAGGAACCGTTGCCGATCAGCTCGTCGAGGTACCCGATGTCGGTGGTGTCACCGCAATGCCCGATCACCACCCGGGACAGGTCGACACCCTCCTCGGCAAATATCCGTTGCTGCTCCAAGCCTCGCCGGGTGGCGGCGTGGGTGTGCGTGGAGATCGGCACGCCGGTTTGGCGGTGTGCCTGTGCGACGGCCCGAAGCACTCGTTCAACGCCGGGGGTCACGCCTGGTTCGTCGGTGGCGCACTTGAGGATTGCCGCCTTGACGTCGGTGCCGGCGATGCCGTCGGTGATGTCGCCGACGAACATCTCGGTCATGATCTCCGGGCCGTCCAGAAGCGTCCCCGGACCGCTGAAGTGGAAGTACATCGGCACGTCGTTGTAGGTGTACACGCCGGTGGCGACGACGATGTTGATGTCGGTGGCCGCCGCGATGCGGGCGATGCGCGGGATGTAGCGGCCGAGTCCGATCACTGTCAGGTCGACGATGCTGTCCACACCGCGGGACTTGAGCTGGCCCAGCCGCGCGATGGCGTCGGCCTCGCGGTTGGCCTCGTCGCCCCACACTTCGGGGTAGTTGTCGGTGATTTCGGGCGATAGCACGAAGACGTGTTCGTGCATCAGCGTCACCCCGAGGTCGGCGGTGTCGATGGCTCCCCGTGCAGTATTCAGTTGCGGCACATGCCGATGCTAGGTCGCGACGACCGATGCGGCCAGCGCACCGACCGAGATCAGCGCCAGCAGTTGCACTCCCGCGGAGTGCCCGACGTAGCCGTCCACCGAACGCCACGGGTTCTGCGACAACACCGCGCCGGCCAGGATCAGCCCGCCCGCGCTGGCGCCGACGGTGATCGACTCACACAGGCCGGGCCGACCGCGCAGCCAGTAGCGCACGCCAACGGCCGCGCCGACCACCACGACACCGGCAACGCCCGCAATGACACCGCCTGCCGCCAGCACCCCCAGCCCCGTTGTGACCGGGCCGGGCTGCCAAGGCCGCGCCGGGTCGCCCGGCGGTGGTGGGCGACGGGCAGGTACGAATGCCAGCAGCGCCAGAATTGGCAGCAGCGCGAAACCGCCCACGATTCCCGCTCGATAGACCGCGTTGGAGACGAACGACAATGTGACGGTGCCCGCCGTGCCCTCCGGGACGACCCAGCCCTGCTGCCAGCCGTTGACGGTGGCCGGGGTCAGCGTGGTGCCGTCGGCGGTGCGCGCGGTCCAGCCCGGGTTGACACTCTCGGGCACCACCAGCACCCGCGACGCCTGCGACGCGGGAACGTCCACCTCGCGATGGTCGGCGCGCCACGCGGCGGTTTGAACGGGATTCGTTGCGGCGCTAATCAACTGGCGACCCAACGGCCCGACGAGTTGCACACCGTCGACGACGAACGCGGCGCCGGGACTGATCAGCAGCTCCTGCTGGCCCGCGGGCAGCGCTATCGGGGCGGCCTGGCAGGGCCGGGCTGCAACCGGGTTGCCGTCCAGCAGCGCGCCGACAGTGGTGTCGATTGACGTCGGCACGAACTGGCCCGCGACGGCGATGATCGGCCCGCGGCCACACGGCAGGGTGACCGCCCGCTCCCGGTTCCGGTTGGCGTCGGCCACGCCGATCGGCTGGCCTCGCCGGTCGAGCGCCGCGATCTCGGCAAGGCCGGGCGGCTTGAGCTGGTCGAAACCGAGCGCGGTGCGGTCGATGACGTCGTCCCAGTCGAGAATGGACACCTTCACCGTGTCGGTGACGCGGGGCCGGAGAGGAACCGTCTGCGGACCCGCATCGCTGGACACGGCGCGCACCTGCGGACCGTCGCCGAGGTCGACCGCGACCAGCCGGGGATGCGCTGGCAGCATCGACGAACTCGGTGTCACCCGCAGCCCCGTCACCTCGTCGCGCGTCGGGAGCGTCAGCGTCAGGTTGGGCGGTGTCCGGTGTTGCACCACGCGCTGCGGCGCGGTCCATGCGGTGCGCGAATCTCCGTCGGCGGCCGCGTAGACGGAGCCGAGCACGTCGATCGGGTCGGCGTCGCCTGATGCACGGGTCGTTCCCGGCTGGCTGATCAGGTCGGCCAGTTTGGGACCTTGCCGCGGCCGTACCCACACGGTGGGGGTCACCGATATCGGCTCGTTGACGGTCAGCGTGCGGCTCAGGTTCACCGGTTCCTCCGGCGCCAACGCCATGGCCGCGGCACAGTGCATCCCATCGGGTCCCTCGGCGCAGCCCGAACGGCCCAGCAGTTCGGATCCCAGATCCCACTGTGCGACGGCGGAATTCGGTGGCGGACCGGGCACCAGAACCGTATGGCGCAGTTCGATCGGATGGGCGAAGCCGGAGGCGTCGTACTGGGTGACGGTGAAGTCGGTGATGCCGAACTGCACGCCGGGCGACCCGTCGTCGGTGCCGACCGCGGTGATCCGGACCCATGGTGTCTCGCCGAACGGCAGTGCCGCCGTCAGCGGCTTGCCCGCCTCGTCGAAGCGCAGTGTGCTGGTGCCGTTGACGGTGGAGATCTCGATCCGGCGGACCTGTGCGCCGACGGCCGTGGCGCTGGGCGTGACGGTGATGGTGGCGTTGGTGACGGGGTGGTCGAAATCGACCTGCATCCACTGGCCGACCGCCGACTGCAGCGCACTGGACACCCAGCTCGTCGACGTGTCGCCGTCGATGGCCGAGGTCGGACCGGTTGCGGGGGCGACGTGGGGTAGCGCGGTGGAATCGGCCGCCGAACTCGACACCGTCAGCCTGCCGCCGGTCCAGTCGCCGTGCACCATCCTGGTGTCGCCTGCCGGATAGTCGGGCACCCGGTTGAAGGTGTGCCGGATGTCGCCCTGCGCGCGGATCGCCGACGAATGGTCGTCGACGCGGCCGTAGTCGGTCTCGCGGGCCAACGGGGTGTCGGTGACGGTCACCACCGGCGTCGGCAGCCCGGCCCGCTGTGCGTCGGCGGTCAGCAGCATCGGCCCGAGCGGCGGCTGGTTGAGCAGCCGGCGCCGCTCGTCGAGACGCAGCAGTGCCTCGGGCCCGCCGTCCACGCGGCCCATGGCGTCGATATCGGTGAGATAAGGGGCGCCCGGCTCGCCAACCGCGCCGTCCACCCGAAATATCTCCACGGCAGGGTATTTGGGCCGCAGCCCACTATCGGTGATGAAACCGGCGAGCGTGCCGGGACCGACCTGTTCGCCGAACTGTGCCACCTTCGTCAGGCCCGGCGAACCTTCGATCGCGCGGTGCACCAGCACAGGCCGCGCCGACCGCGACGACTCGGGATCGAGGTCATTCCGGACTATGACATACGAAATGCCTTGCCGTGCAAGGGTATCTGTAAGACCCGCGGAGGGCCGGCCGGCGGCGAACAGTCGCTGCACCGAGTCAAGCGCGCGGATCGTCTGCGGCGGTGTGAGCGGAATCGAGTCGCGCACGCCCCACGGGCTGTCGCCGAGTACCTGAAGCGGCTCGTCGTGGCTGGTTCCCCACACCTGCGTGGCGAACGGCGCGCCGGGCACCACAAGCACGCGACCGGCCGGTGAGCCCGCATTGTGCTCGTCGAGCCAGTCGGCGGTCTGGTGCCAGTACGGCGGGATCGCGTCGAACGCGCCGGGCGGGGTGAGTCGACCCGTCCACGCCAACGACGTGCCGGCCGCCAAGGCCACCAGCACCACGATGCCCACCGCGACCCGCTTGTCGTTTTCGGGGTGGGAGAAGGCGCGCATCCACTCCCGTCGCGGCGCGCTACCCGGCAGCGGAATGCGGCCGAGCAGATGGGCGAGGCCCAGCACCAGCGGCAGCCGGATCAACGGCTCCAGTTTGTGCACGTTGCGCAGGGGCGTCCCGGCGGCATCCAGAAAAGCCTGAACCTGTTGTGCCAGAGGCGATCCCAGTCCACCTGCGTATCCGGCCGCCAACAGGACGACGCCGATCAGCAGTATCGTCACCAGCCGCCCGCGAGCCGGCATCGACCGCATCGCCAGCCCCGCCAGCCCGGCCGCCGCGACCAGCGTGGTGGCCAGCACGGCTACCGACCCGGTGACAAGGGATGCACCCGCGGTGGCGTTGGGCGCAACGAAGGGTGTCCAGCTGTCGGTGCCTCGCAGCATCTCGGTGAGCGACGTCCATTGCGTCGTGACGCCGGACGACTCGATGAAGTCGAGGAACGGCGGACTGATGCGGCCCAGCATGACCAGCGCGACGACCCACCAGGCGATGGCCAGTACCGAGCACAGCGCCCACCACGAGGTGAACCGCCACCACAACCGGTTAGGCCGGTGGCAGGCCCACCAGATGAGCGCGGCCAGGCAGCCGGTAAGTGTGGCGACGGCGTTGACCGCACCCATCAACGCGAGCGCCACCGCCGAGCGTGCGGCCAACACCCGCACCGACCCCTGGCCGCGCAGCGCCAGGATGACCGGCAACAGCATCCACGGCGCCAGCATCATCGGCAGCGTCTCCGAGGAGATCGCCCCGATGGTCGTCAGCACGCGTGGCGACAGCGCGAATGCGGCGGCGGCGATGACCCGCGAACCCGGTGAACCGATCCCCAATGCCTCGGCCACCCGCAGCAGTCCCCAGAACCCGACCGTGAGCAGCAGCGCCCACCACAGCCGCTGCGTCACCCATCCCGGCAGCCCGAGGAAGTCGCCGAGCAGAAAGAACGTGCCGTGCGGGAACAGATAGCCGTAGGCCTGGTTCTGCGCCTGGCCGAACGGCAGTTCGCTGTTCCACAGGTTGAACGCGCGCGCCAGGAACCGCAGCGGGTTGGCGGTCAGGTCGAGTTTGGTGTCCGGCGAGATCTTTCCCGGCGACTGGGCGAACGTCAGGATCAGCGATACCGCCGCGACCAGCCAGAGCCAACGACGGGAGAGCGGCGCAACGCGCGCCGAAAAATCTGTGCTCAGGTTAGCTTCGGTCGCCGTACTCGACCCGGTTCAGCACCGACGACGCCGGATCGCCTGCCTGCACTGGCGGCTTGGTGTCCTGCTGCACCATCAGCGTTATCCCGAAAATAGCGGCCGCGCCCAGCAATAGGCCGACAACGATGCTTGCCGCAGCGGGCACCAGGAACCGGTCCATGCCGTCAACGTAACATGGCGCCTCATGGCCTTGCCCCGTGCACTGAGTGCGCTCGCGGCGCTGACCGGCTTACTGCTGGCCTGCTCGCCCGACACCGACAAGCCCGCAGTCGCGCCCTCGAGCACCGCGTCCGCGGGTCCCAATACCCAGCAAGACAAATCCCCGCCAGCGCCGCCGGCCTGCGGTAAGGGGTTGGCGCTGCTGTCCGAGATATCGACGCGAGACAAGCTGGCCCAGCTGTTGATGGTCGGTGTCGAGGGGACCGCCGACGCACAGGCTGTGGTCGACACCCACCACGTCGGCGGCATCATGATCGGCAGTTGGACCGACTTGTCGATGGTGGGAGAACCGCTCCGCCAGATCGCAAGCACCGCTGGCCCGCTTCCGCTGGCGGTCAGCGTCGACGAGGAGGGCGGACGGGTTTCGCGTCTGTCCGGCGTGATCGGCGATCAGCCGTCGCCCCGCGCGCTGGCGCAGAGCAGCACACCCGCCGAGATCCACGACATCGCGCTCCAGCGCGGCCAGGCCATGAAGAACCTGGGCGTCACCATCGACTTCGCACCGGTCGTCGACGTCACGACGGAATCCGATGACGAGGTGATCGGCGATCGCTCGTTCGGTTCCGATCCGGCGCAGGTCACCGAATTCGCGGGCGCTTACGCGCAGGGGTTGCGGGACGCGGGCGTGCTGCCCGTGCTCAAACACTTCCCGGGTCACGGCAACGCCTCGGGCGACTCCCACGACGGTGGCGTGGTGACCCCTGCGCTGGCTGATCTGCAGGCCAACGACCTCATCCCGTATCGGACGCTGGCCGGCCAGGCTCCGGTGGCCGTGATGGTCGGGCACATGCAGGTGCCGGGCCTGACCGGTAGCGACCCGGCCAGCCTCAGCCCTGCCGCGTACGGGCTGCTGCGCTCGGGCGACTACGGGGGTCCGCCGTTCGGCGGGCTGGTGTTCACCGACGATCTGTCGAGCATGGGCGCGATCAACCAGCGCTACGGCGTCGCCGAGGCTGTGCTGCGGGCGCTGCAGGCCGGGGCCGACGTCGCGCTGTGGGTGACCACCGCCGAGGTGCCGGCGGTGCTGGACCGGCTGGAGCAGGCCGTCGGAGCCGGGGAACTGTCCACCGCGCAGGTGGACGGCTCGGTGCTGAAGCTCGCCGCCAGCAAGGGCCCGAATCCGCGGTGCTGACGCTGATTCGTCACGCATTGCTTACTCTGAAGTAAGTAAAGCGTCGCAGAAAGGCACGTCCATGGCAGGTGGTACCAAGCGGTTGCCGCGTGCCGTACGTGAACAGCAGATGCTCGACGCCGCGGTGCAGATGTTCTCGATCAACGGCTATCACGAGACTTCGATGGACGCGATCGCCGCGCAGGCCGAGATCTCCAAGCCGATGCTCTACCTCTACTACGGCTCCAAGGAGGAGCTGTTCGGCGCGTGCCTCAACCGCGAGCTGACGCGGTTCGTCGACGTGGTACGGGCCGACATCGACTTCAAACAGAGCCCAAAGGACTTGCTGCGCAACGCGGTTCTGTCGTTTCTGAACTATATCGATACCAACCGCGCGTCCTGGATCGTGCTGTACACCCAGGCCACCAGCTCCCAAGCGTTCGCGCATACGGTGCGCGAGGGGCGTGAGCGGATCATCGACCTAGTGGCGCGGCTGCTGCAGGCGGGCACCCGAAACCCCGAGCCCGACGCCGACTTCAACATGATGGCGGTCGCCCTTGTCGGTGCGGGGGAGGCGGTGGCCAACCGCGTCAGCACCGGCGATGCCGATGTCAACGAGGCCGCCGAACTGATGATCAACCTCTTCTGGCGCGGCCTGAAGGGCAAGCCGTCGGAGAAAGACGCGCCCGCCGTCGCGTCCAACTAGCGCGGGTCAGCAGGTACAGCCCGACGCGTCGTAGCTGCTGTAGAGCGAAGACCCGGCCTGGGCGGCCGCCGACATACCGCCGGCGTTCTCCAGAGCCTCATCGGAGATGTCGAAAGTGGTGTTCATGGCAAATACCTTTCAATTGCCGCCAACCGCCGACCGGAACCGTCAGCCAACGGGACAGTTCATTTTTTAGCAGTATGTTGAGGCCCGCGAAGGCTAAACGGCGAATATGATGCAGGTTCTTGGTGAATTCGCCGAGCTAGCTCGCAGCACGATCCGGGAGATCGGATGGACGATTTCTACGAGCGTGTGACGGCTCGCGCCATGAGCATCGACGAGCTACTTTCCGAAGCGTTCGAACAGCTGCCCGGCCAGAAGAGCGATGCCGACCTGGCCGCCCGCCGTCTTGCCGCGTGGTGCCGGGCGTCCGCCAGTGGTGACTGGTCGCTCTTCGCCCGCCGGCTCGAGCGGGACGGATTGTCGTTCGCGGATGTGTTGGCGAGGTTGGCCACCGTGCGCAGGAATTCATCTGTTCCGGGACCGCCGTGGATGGAAGACGCGGCCTGGGTCGGTGCGGCCGCACACCGGCGCGCCGACCCCGAACCTGCGCACCCCGGCGCCGAGGTGGCGTTCGAGCAGCTGCTCGCGCCGGTGGTCCGCGACGCGCAAAGCCAGCTGTGGGCGGGCCCCGACCCGCGACTGCGTGCCACCCTGACCGACAGCGCGCATGCCGACTTGCGCACGGCGCTGTTGACAGACTTGTCGGCCATCTCGGCGCCGGCGTTCTACGAAGGCTTCGCCGAGGCACGCGAGCGCGGTGTCGGCTACCGCGAATTCGTCTCCGATATGAGGGCGAGGGGCCTTCGTCGCCTCTTCGAGGACAAGCCGGTTCTGTTGCGGCTGATGACGTCGCTGACCCGGCAATGGATCGACACGTCGCGCGAATTGATCACCCGGATGGCTGCGGACCTGCCGTCGATCCGGCGTGACCTGCTCGGATCGGATACGACGTGTCGGGTAGCCACGATCGGGGGAGGCCTTTCCGATCCGCACAACTTCGGTCGCACGGTGCGGATCCTCGGATTCGAGGACGGGTCACGTGTCGTCTACAAACCCAAGGACCTCAGCGTCGACGCGGCGTGGGCCGCACTGGTCGACAAACTGAACGGCGGTGCGCCCCCGGTAGAGCTACGCGCCATGCGCGTACTCGCTCGGCACAACTACGGCTGGTCTGAGTTCATCGAGCACGCGAGTTGCGATGGCCCACAGGACTTTCGGCTGTTCTTCCGGCGCGCAGGGGCATGGCTGGCGCTGTTCCACGTTTTCGTCGGGGTCGACATGCATCAGGAGAACGTCGTGGCGACCGGGGCGCATCCTGTTCCCATCGACCTGGAGATGATCCTGCAGGCGGCCGACACCCGCATCCACCTGGATCATGCAGACGACGGTGGCCAAGCATTCATGTCAGCCATGCAGACGGTCATCGATTCCGTCATGACGATCGGATTGCTCCCTGCGTACGGAAGGCATTCCACCAGCAAGGTATTCGTGATCGGCGGCGTGAACTCGAACTCCACTCCGCGGGTGGCACTGAGGTGGACCGACGTGAACACCGACACGATGCAACCGGTGAAAGTGGTGGACACCGCGACGATCTCAAATCTGCCCTACGTCGATGGTCGCCGCGGCAGCCTCGGTGACCACCTCGACGATTTCATGTCGGGGTTCGGCGACTACGCACGGTTCTTGCAACGGCAAGACCCGCGGGACCTCTTGGCCGGCTTCACCGGGATGGTGATCCGCACTGTCATCCGGCCAACCCGGTTCTACGCCGGACTGCTGGATCGCCTGCGGGACCACCGCACCATGGACGACGGCGCCGTCTGGTCCGCGCAGGCCGACTTCGCCACGAGGCTTGCGGACTGGGAAAGCGACACCGATCTCACGTGGCCGTTGCAGCGCTGCGAGCGCAACGCCGTCATCGACCTCAACGTGCCGCACTTCACGACGGTCAGCGACGGGCACGACATCCACGACACGGCAGGCACATCGATCCGCACGGAGGGCACATCGGGTCTTGGTCGCGCGGATGCCCGGCTTCGTGGCCTCAGCGATGACGAAATCGACTGGCAAGTAGACGTGATTCGGCAGAGCACCGACCTGCTGCGGCACCGGTCCACCACCACCCGCGAAATGGTGCCCGTTGACACCACGAGCGAACCCGTGGGGCCGGTGTTCACCGAGGAAGCCGACGCCATTGCCGCGACGCTGACGGCACACGCGGTTCGTGGAGGGCGGAGCGCGGCGTGGATCGGACTTGACTGGCTCGGCGACTCCGAGGTGTCACAGCTCGTCGTGCTCGGCCCAGATCTCTACAACGGTGGCTGCGGAATCGCCCTGTTCCTTGCCGCCCATGCCGCCGTCACGGGCGACACGTCTTCGGAGGCTTTGGCACTCGAGGCGGTAGCCGGGTTACGCCAACGTCTGAGAGGCCGTAACCCGGCACGGGCGGCCCGGTCGGTTGGCCTCGGTGGAGGTCTCGGCCTGGGATCGATCGTCTACGGCCTGGCGGTGATCGCTGACCTGCTCGATGACGATGCGGTCCTGGCCGACGCCCAAGCCGCGGCCGAGTTGATCACCGACGACGTCGTTGCGGCGGACCGGCAGCTGGACGTGCTGGGCGGCAGCGCGGGTGCGATCCTCGGACTGCTTCGGCTGTATCGGCGGACGGGGTCCGAGGATGTCCTGCGGCTCGCCGAAAAGTGCGGAGGGCGACTCCTGGCTCACGATCGCGTCGGGCCACAGGGTGCGCGAACCTGGGCCACCGCCGCCTTCGCCCGCCCGCTCAACGGAATGTCGCATGGAGCGGCGGGCTACGCATACAGCTTGGCGGCGCTGTCCTTCGCCACGGGCAATCAGGAACTCGCAAGCCTGGTAACCGAATGCATCGCCTTCGAGAATTCGACGTTCGACGCCGAGCACCACGGATGGGCCGATCTGCGGGATACCGCCGACTCGGCCTTGCCATGTAAGTGGTGCTACGGAGCACCGGGCATCGGATTGGCGCGGATCGCGATGACCAAACACGCCGGGGTGCACTTCGAATCGTGTGCGACCGACATCGGTCGTGCCCTCGTCGGAGTGGAGCACGGATGGCCGACGACAACCGACACACTGTGCTGCGGAACGCTCGGCAGCATCGAATTCCTTTGGGAAGCCGGCATCGTGCTGCACCGCCGCGACCTACAGGACCGGGCCACCCAGCAGCTGCTGACGGTCGTCCAAACCGCCCGCGCGACCGGTGATTACCGCTGGAGCGGTGGGACCGGCCGATTCAACCTCGGCCTGTTCCGCGGCATCGCGGGCGTCGGCTACACGCTATTGCGGGGGGTCGACCACGCGCTGCCCAACGTGTTGGTGTGGGAGTAAGCGACCTAGCGGCCGAGGATCTCCCGGGCTGCGAGCGCGGTACCGTCCGTGCGCACAGCGCCGGCCAGCGCTTGGGCCCGCAGTCGCACCTGCGGCGCAAGGGTCCTGTCGAGAGCTTCTGCCAGCGAGTCGGCGGTCGGTTCCGACGCCGGGTGCGTGGTTCCAATGCCAAGAGCGGCGACGCGTTCCCCATGGTAGGGCTGGTCGTAGCTGTGCGGAACGACGACCTGGGGTGTGCCCGCGCGCATCGCCTGGGTCGTGGTACCCGAGCCGCCGTGATGCACAATCGCGGCCGCCCGGGCAAGCAGTGCCTGCAGGTTGGTCTCCCCGACGGACAGCCAATCCCGGGTCCCGTCGGATGGTGCCAGGTCGGCCCAGCCGCGCAGGACGATGGCGCGGTACCCGAGGGCACGGGCCGCGGCGAGCAGTTCTGGGCCGGAAGTCCGCGGCGCCAGAATGCTGCCGAAGCCGAACAGGATCGGTGGCTCTCCGGCCTCGAGGAAGGCCTGCACTTCGTCGGAAAGCGGCCGCCGGTCGGGCATCAGCCAGGCGCCGGTTTGCACCACCGCCAACTCCGAAGGCGATGGCCACGGTGCCAGGGTCGGATCGGCCGCCAGCAGCGGACGGTCGGTGATGACATGGCTACGCACATCGCTCACCGGCTCCAGACCGATCGCGGCGCGCTGGGCGTTGAGCCCCTCACGCCAGGTGTCGTTCCACCACTGGGCATCTCGGTCCCACATGCTGCGAGCATCGACGCCCTTCGGTCTGGGTGGCCCGTGCACCGGCGGTGGCGAGTGCTGCGTCGACGGCAGGGCGACCGGCGAATAGGTGGCGTAAAAGTAAGGGATCTGCAGTATTTCAGCGATCGAGCGACCCGCGATCTGCATTGCGGCGCACCCGACGACTGCATCGCAGTCAGCGGCCGCTGCGCGTAGTGCAGTGAACTGTGCGGCGACGGTACCTGCCGCGCCGCCCGGCACCTTTCTGGGACCCAGCCGCAGGTCATGTCCGACGGGGAAGAAGGAAAGTCCGAAATCGCTGAGCAGTTCATCGAAGCCCGGGGGTGTGCACAAGCTGGCGTGATGGCCGAGCTCACGCAAGTGCAACGCGAGCGCCACCATCGGCTGAACATCTCCACGCGACCCAACCGTGGACAGCAGTACCCGCATCCGTCGCACCCGTCAGTGTGAAAGGCCACGCGAAGGTAGCATCTCGGCAAGCCGCGGCGCCGCGGTTCCGCGCCATCATTACCGAAGGCTCTTCCGCCTATGACTGAAGTCACTGCACCATTGCTCGTCCTTGCGGCGGGGCAGCGCTGCGGCAGCACCCTGGTTCAGCGACTGCTCTGCTCACATCCGCGAGTGCTGATCTGGGGCGAGCACGTCGGCCAGCTCCGGCAAGTCTTGACCGCGCGACAACGACTGTGCAGGTGGACCGAGGCCAACGGTATGGCAGGCCGGAACGAACTGGCGGCCAGTGGATACCAGGGATTCATCGCCAACCTCACCCCGGAGCGCAGCGATATCGACGCCGCATGCGTGTCGTTCATCGAGACGCTGTTCGCCAAACCGGCACGCGATGCCGGCAGGCCCATCTGGGGCTTCAAAGAGGTCCGCTACGCCCTTGCGGATGTGCTGCTGTTGCGGGAGCTCTTCCCGCGACTGCGGGTGGTTGCGGTGGTGCGAGACCCGCGTGATGTACTGCGCAGCTTGGACGAATGGGAGCACAGTCCAGGGTGGAGCCGCGACAAGACCGAACGGTCCCTGCGTCATTGGCTCAGCGTGGCCGGCAGCTTCGTCGCCACCGGCACCGACCCGCATCTTCGCAGCTTCATCCTCCCGGTCCGCTACGAGGATCTGGTCCACTTCAGCCAGGGGTGGACGAAGGCCATCGCTGAGCACTGCGACCTGGACGCGGATCTCCTCGACACTTCGGTCTTCGATAACCGGGTGCACACAGCGGGCCCGCGCGGCCGAACCGATCGACAGCTTCGCGAGTGGTCGGACCTCCCGGCGTCGCTGCGGGCGCTCATCGATGACGAAGAACTCCAAATGGTCGCGTCCACCTACGGATACGACCTCGCGTGACGATGACCGCCTCGACTTCTCGTGGTCTGGTGTGGCGCAGTTTGGGCACGTTGCGGGCGGTGCGAATCGCACTGGCGCGCTGCCTTCTGCGCCAACCCGAGGTGTTGCTGCTCGACGAGCCGACCGAAAACCTCGACGCAGACCAGCGGGCCAGGCTGACCGGCGTGATCCGCGGCTATGCGCGCGATCGCACGTGCGTGGTCATCAGTCACGACATGGATTTCATTGCCGCGGTTGCGGATCGAATACTGGTCCTGGAGGGTGGACGCATCGCAGAGGTCGGCGACCACCACACGCTGATGGCCGAAGGCGGCCTCTACAAACGACTGTACGAGGCGCAGAACGCCGACCCCTAAAGTGCTGCGATGCTGCCCTTCAAGTGCGGGTCGCCGTTCGTCAGGTGACGAAGCGTCAGCTCCCACCCGTCGGCGTCGCGGTCGACGTAGAGCCCGGCGCGGGCGGGCAGCACCACCGGCTTGGCGAAGCGCACCGAATACTTCACCGCATCGGGCAACTGACCCTCGATATTCGCCAGAACCGCTGCGGCGGTGAACATCCCGTGGGCGATGACGGACGGGAACCCGAAAAGCTTCGCCGCGATCGGATTGGTATGGATCGGATTGTGGTCCCCACCGACCGAGGCGTAGTGGCGGATCTGTCCCGGCGTGACGCGCAACACCGCGTTCGGCGGTCCCAGCTTCGGTTGCTTCTCCGGTGGCGGCTTCGGCTCGTCGGACAGGCTGGTGCGCTGCTGGTGTAGAAACGTCGTCACCTGATGCCATGCGGTGTCGTTGCCGACGTTGACGTCGGTCACGATGTCGACCAGCAGCCCCTTGCGGTGCTCGCGCAGGTTCTCCGCGTGCACGGAAACCCCGACGGTATCGGTCACCTGGATCGGCCGGTGTTGGGTGATGTGGTTCTCGACGTGCACCGAACCCATTGCGGCGAAAGGGAAGTCGAAGCCAGTCACCAGCGACATCACGGTCGGGAAGGTCAACGCGAACGGATAGGTCAGCGGCACGGTGTCACCGAATCGCAAGCCGGTGACGTTCGCGTATGCGGCGACGTTGGCGGGGTCGATCGCGAGATCCTCGACGGTCAGTGTGCGGTCGGGCAGCTGATCACCACGCGGCACGAACGGCAGCGCGCCGGCCACCGCACGCAGCAGATTCCTGAGCCCAGACGGTTGCGTCACGGTGCTCAACCCTAGGCGCCCAGCCAGGCCTGGCCGCAGACCCGGATGGTGTTGGCGGTGACGGCGTTGGACGCCGGGCTGGCGAAGTAGGCGATGGCCTCGGCGACATCGACGGGCTGACCGCCCTGGTACAGCGAGTTCAGCCGACGCGCCACCTCGCGGGTGGCCAACGGGATCGCCTCGGTCATCTTCGTCTCGATGAAGCCCGGCGCGACGGCGTTGATCGTGATGCCCTTTTCGCCCAGCTTCGGTGCCAGCGCCTCGGTCAGGCCGATCATGCCTGCCTTGGTGGCTGCGTAGTTGGTCTGGCCGCGGTTGCCCGCAATCCCCGCCATCGACGACAGACCGATGACCCGGCCGCCCTCACCGAGGGTGCCGCTGTCGGACAGGCCCTCGGTAAGCCGAAGCGGGGCAAGGAGATTGACGGCGGCAACGGCGTCCCAGCGCGCCTCGTCCATGTTGGCCAGCAGCTTGTCGCGGGTGATGCCCGCGTTGTTGACCAGGATGTCGAGTCGGCCGTCGTAGTGTTCCCGCACGTGCGCGGAGATGCGGTCGACGGCGTCGTCGGCGGTCACGTCGAGCGTCAACGCGGTGCCGCCCACCTTGGTCGCGGTCTGGATAAGCGAATCGGAAGCACCCCCGGGCCGCCGGTGTCGACGCACACAACCTTGGCGCCGTCGCGGGCGAACACCTCGGCGATGGTCGCGCCGATGCCCCGGGCCGCGCCGGTCACGATCGCGACCTTCCCGTCCAGCGGCTTGTCCCAGTCGGCCGGTGGCGCAGCGTCGGCCGCGCCGACCCGGAACACCTGCCCGTCGACGTAGGCCGACTTCCCGGACAGGATGAACCGCATCGTCGACTCGAGCCCGGTCGCGGCCGGTTTGGCGTCGGGGGACAGGTACACCAGCGCTGCGGTGGCGCCGCGGCGCAGTTCCTTGGCCAGCGAGCGGGTGAACCCCTCGAGCGCCCGCTGCGCGATCCGCTCGTGCGCACTGCCGGTCTCCTCCGGCGTCGTGCCGACCACGACGATGCGTGCCGACGGTCCCAGGTTGCGCAGTAGCGGGGTGAAGAACTCGTAGAGCCCCTTCAGCCCGGCGGGTTCGGTGATCCCGGTGGCGTCGAACACCAGCCCGCCGAACGAGTCCGCCCAGCGCCCGCCGAGATTGTTCGAGACCACGTCGTAGTCCTCGGCGAGCGCGCTGCGCAGCGGCTCCACGACGCGGCCGTCACCACCGATGAGCAGCGATCCCGCCAGCGGCGGATCGCCGGCCCGGTAACGGCGTAGCGTCTCGGGCTGGGGGATGCCGAGCTGCTTGGCGAGGAAGTTTCCCGGCGCCGAATGGACGATTTGCGAGTACAGGTCGATAGCCACGACACCGAACTTACTCCAGAGTAAGAAGGGTGGGTAGTATGGCCCCCATGGCCAATAAATCGAGTCGCCGGGTCGGCGTTCTTGGCGGCAACCGAATTCCGTTCGCACGCTCGGACGGCGCGTATGCCAACGCTTCCAACCAGGACATGTTCACCGCCGCGCTGGGCGGCCTGGTCGACCGTTTCGACCTGGCCGGGGAGAAGCTCGGCGCCGTGATCGGCGGCGCAGTGCTCAAACACAGCCGCGACTTCAACCTGATGCGCGAATGCGTGCTGGGCGGCTCGCTGTCGTCGTACACTCCCGCATTCGACATCCAGCAGGCGTGCGGCACCGGTCTGCAGGCGACCATCGCCGCGGCCGACGGAATCGCCGCCGGACGTTACGACGTGGCCGCAGCGGGCGGCGTGGACACCGCATCGGATGCGCCGATCGCGTTCGGAGACGACCTGCGCAGGGTGCTGTTGGGGCTGCGCCGGTCGAAGTCCAACCTCGGTCGGCTCAAGCTGGTCGGCAAGCTGCCGGCGTCGCTGGGCGTGGAGATCCCGGTGAACAGCGAGCAGCGGACCGGGCTGTCGATGGGCGAGCACGCGGCGATCACGGCCAAGGCGATGGGCATAAAGCGCGTCGACCAGGACAAACTGGCCGCGGCCAGCCACACCAACATGACGGCCGCCTACGATCGCGGCTTCTTCGACGACCTGGTGACCCCCTTCCTCGGTCTGTACCGGGACAACAATCTGCGGCCCGATTCGTCGGCCGAGAAGCTGGCCAACCTCAAGCCGGTGTTCGGGGTGAAGTCCGGCGACGCGACGATGACGGCGGGCAACTCCACTCCGCTGACCGACGGCGCGTCGGTATCGCTGCTGGCCACCGACGAGTGGGCCGAGGCGCACGGGCTGCCGGTGCTGGCCTACTACGTCGACGCCGAGACCGCCGCAGTGGACTACGTCAACGGCAAGGACGGTCTGCTGATGGCGCCGACGTACGCGGTACCGCGGTTACTGGCGCGAAACGGCCTGAGCCTGGGCGACTTTGACTTCTACGAGATCCACGAGGCGTTTGCCTCGGTAGTGCTGGCGCACCTGCAGGCGTGGGAGTCCGAGGAGTACTGCAAGGAACGACTGGGCCTGGACGCCGCGCTCGGTTCGATCGACCGGTCGAAGCTCAACGTCAACGGCTCCTCACTGGCGGCCGGTCATCCGTTCGCCGCGACCGGCGGGCGGATCGTCGCGCAGCTGGCCAAGCAGTTGGCGGAGAAGAAGAAGGAGACCGGTCAGGCCGTGCGTGGACTGATCTCCATCTGCGCTGCCGGCGGACAGGGCGTCGCCGCCATTCTCGAGGCCTGACCAGCCGGTTTGACGACGGTGTAACGGCCCCGCGGGGCCATTCGATACACCGGATAGCTCCGTGTTGTCGTCTGACCCCCCGACCCGACGGCAACACGGGGCATCTACTTGGGCGGATCCTTGATCGCCTTGATTGGGCCGGATCGGGTCGGCGGCAGAAACAGGTTTCCGCGCAGGCTCCCTCGCGCGGTGCGCACCGCCACCAGACCCCAGGTGCCCAGCAGGCCGACATAGGCGACGACGGCGGCGACGCGGAATGCGGGCAGCCCAGTGTGGACGGCCAGCTGGGTGGTGCCGGTGACGAATGTGCCGACCGGGAAGGTCAGGCTCCACCACGTCAGTGCGAACGGCATGCCACGCCGCGCGGTCCGGACCGTAAGCGCGCTGGCCAGTGCGATCCACAGCACCCCGAAGCCCCACACCGGCACACCGAACAGGATGGTGAAGACGCCCATGGCGTCGGCCAGTTCGGGCTCGACCGCCAGCGCGGCGTTGGTCCCGAGCAAGCCTGCGGCCGTTATAGATTGGCCGAGCGGGCCGAGAACGATCCACAATGTCGGAACCCGTTCGGTGCCCGATGTCCCGAAGTGCGCGAGGCGGCTCCACACCATGGTGGTGATGATCATCGCGGCGACGAATGACAGGCCGAACATCGCGTAGCAGCCGTACAGCATGGTCTCGCGGCCCGTGCCGGGTGCCATGTGCGGGATCAGCAAGGCGCCCGTCGCCGCGGACACCATCGGTGGAACCACAGGCATCAACCAGCCACCGAACGCGGCGTCGGGTTCGACGTTCAACTGGGTGAACATCAGGTACGGGATGGACATCGCGGTGAACAGCCCGCCCACGGTGCCCGCGCTCCACAACACCCAGTCCAGGTCGACCGCGAGGCGTTCCCCGATCAGATCCTTGCCGGCCAAAACGGCGCCGGCTCCGACGGTCATCAGCGCCATCGGGGCGGCACCGTAGAAGTGGGCCATCTGCGGGTTGTACGCGTGGCTGCGAGCGACGGTCGGGTGCCGCAGCCAGTGCGCCACAACGGCGATGATGATCACGACGAGCAAGACGGTGGCCAATACCCAGACCGCCAAGGCGAATGCGCGCAGCCCAGGTATGTGCACCGGCAATGCGGCTCCCGCGACTGCCACGATCCCGGTGCCCATCACCGATGCGAACCAGTTGGGTCCGAGGTTGCCGAGGACCTGTCCCGGCGACTGCAACGACGACAGCAGCCAGGGCAGCCGTGCTATCCGGGACCCATCCCCCGTGCCGGGCGTAATCATGTCCACGCAATCAGATCACTCAGTAGCGTGAGGTGTCATGCAGATCAGCCTTGCCGTTGCCACCCTCGGTGGTGGAGCCCCGGTCGACGCCACCGTCAAAGCCCTTGCCAGGCTGCGCGACGAGGGGTTCCGCAGAGTCTGGATGGCACAGCTGCCCTACGAGCCCGACCTGCTGACCGTGCTGGCGGTGGCGATGCGTGAGGTCGACTCCATCGAGGTGGGCTCCGGTGTGCTGCCGATCCAGAATCAGCACCCGATGCTGCTGGCGCAGCGCGCGCTCACCCTCAACGCGATCGCGGGCGGCAGATTCATCCTCGGCCTTGGCATGACTCATCAGGCCGTCACCGAGGCGATGTGGGGCATCCCATGGGACAAGCCGCTGCGTCGGATGCGTGAGTACCTCGACGGGCTGCAGCCGCTGTTGCGGGGCGAGAGCGTCGACGCGGTCGGGGAGACCGTGACTTCTCGTGGTGCGCTTCAGGTTTCGGGTGCACCCGCCCCGGAGGTGTACATTGCCGCATTGGGTCCGCAGATGCTGCGGCTGGCGGGTAGGCGGACGGCGGGCACGCTTACCTGGATGACGGGACCGAAGACGCTTGCGGAGCACATCGGCCCGACGCTGCGCGAAGCTGCCGTGGAGGCCGGCCGGTCGCAGACGGCGGTACGGGTGGCGGCGTCGCTTCCGGTGAGCGTCACAGACGACGTCGACGGTGCCCGCGCGCAGGCCGCCGAACAGTTCGCGATGTACGCATACCTGCCGTCCTATCGCGCGATGCTCGACCGTGAGGGATATGCGGCACCCGAGGATGCGGCGATCATCGGAGACGAGCAGACGGTGTCCGACCGCCTCGACGAACTGGCTGCGGTGGGTGTGGACGAGCTGGCCGCCTCGGTCTTCGACAAGTCCCCCGAGGGGCGCGAACGCACCCGCGCGCTACTGCGAACCAAGGACTCCTGAAGGCCGAAAATTCCCCCTCTGGTGTGACCGCGGACACAGGCGTACGATCGACCGCACGACGGGTTCGGGAGTGACTCGATCCAAAGAGTCGGCAAGAGGTGAAAGCCGACCGCGCGAGACTAATGTGACGCACCTCAAATGTCCTCCCGAACCCGCCCTCTTTGTCTGCGACACAACGCAAAAGGCCCCCGGGGAAGAGTCCCGGGGGCCTTTTGTTACGAAGCGGCGCAGAAGGCTTAGAACGCCGCCTCGTCCAGTTCCATGACCTCGTTGTCGAGGTTCTCGATCACCTGACGCGTGCTGGTGAGCAGCGGCAGCATGTTCTTGGCGAAGAACGCCGCCACCGCGACCTTGCCCTCGTAGAAGGCGCGGTCGTCACCGGACGCTCCGGCGTCCAGCTTCTCGATCGCCACCGCGGCCTGCTGGGCCAGCAGCCAGCCGATGACCAGATCGCCGACGCTCATCAGGAAGCGGACCGAACCCAGGCCCACCTTGTAGAGGTTCTCGGGCTTCTCCTGGGCCGACATCAGGTCGCCGGTCAGTGTGGCGGCCATGCCCTGCACGTCCTGCAGCGCGGTAGCCAGCAGTGCCCGCTCGGCCTTCAGCCGACCGTTGCCGGACTCGTTTTTGACGAACTGCTCGATCTGGCCGGCCACGTGAGCCAGCGCCACACCCTTGTCGCGGACGATCTTGCGGAAGAAGAAATCCTGCGCCTGGATGGCGGTGGTGCCCTCGTAGAGCGAGTCGATCTTGGCGTCGCGGATGTACTGCTCGATCGGGTAGTCCTGCAGGAAGCCGGAGCCACCGTAGGTCTGCAGGCTTTCCGTCAGCTTGGCGTAGGCCTGCTCCGAACCGACACCCTTGACCACCGGCAGCAGCAGGTCGTTGACCTTGACGGCCAGTTCGGCGTCGACACCCCGCACCGCCTGGGCCACCGCGGCATCCTGGTAGGTGCTGGTGTAGAGGTACAGCGCCCGCAGACCCTCGGCGTAGGCCTTCTGGGTCATCAGGCTGCGACGCACGTCGGGGTGATGCATGATCGTCACCCGCGGTGCGGTCTTGTCGGTCATCTGCGTCATGTCGGCGCCCTGCACACGGTTCTTCGCGTAGTCGAGCGCGTTCAGGTAGCCGGTCGACAGGGTCGCGATGGCCTTGGTACCGACCATCATGCGGGCCTGCTCGATCACATCGAACATCTGCGCAATGCCGTCGTGGGTCTCACCGACCAGCCAGCCCTTGGCGGGCTTGTCGTGCTGGCCCAGCGACAGCTCGCACGTCGCCGATACCTTCAGGCCCATCTTGTGCTCGACGTTGGTGACGTACACGCCGTTGCGCTCACCGATCTCGCCGGTCTCGAAGTCGAAGAGGAACTTCGGCACGAAGAACAGCGACAGACCCTTGGTGCCCGGGCCTGCGCCCTCGGGGCGGGCCAGCACCAGGTGGAAGATGTTCTCGAACAGGTCGCCGGAGTCGCCCGAGGTGATGAAGCGCTTAATACCGTCGATGTGCCACGAGCCGTCGTCCTGTTTGACGGCCTTGGTCCGGCCCGCGCCGACGTCCGAGCCGGCATCCGGCTCGGTCAGCACCATCGTGGAACCCCACTCGCGCTCAGCTGCGATCTTGGCCCACTTCTTCTGCTCGTCGGTGCCCAGGTTGTAGAGGATGTTGGCGAACCCGGCGCCGCCTGCGTACATCCACACGGCGGGGTTGGCGCCGAGGATGTGCTCGTGCAGGGCCCACATGAGTGCCTTGGGCATCGGCATGCCGCCGAGCTCCTCGTGCAGACCGACCTTGTCCCAGCCGGCCTCGAGCACGGAGCGCACCGACTTCTTGAACGACTCGGGCAGCGTCACCGAGTGGGTCTTGGGATCGAAGGTCGGCGGGTTGCGGTCGCCCTCGACGAACGACTCAGCAATCGGGCCTTCGGCCAGCCGGGCCATCTCGCCCAGCATCTCCTGGGCGGTGTCGACGTCGAGGTCGGCGTACTCGCCCTCGCCGAGTGCCTTGTCGAGGCCGAACACCTCGAACAAGTTGAATACCTGGTCACGAACGTTGCTCTTGTAGTGGCTCACGTTTCCTCCTCGTCGAGAAACCACCCTTGGTTGGGTACTTATGGCTAAGTTACCCACCAGTAACTGCGGTCCAATATACCCGCCGGTAACTTCAACGCAAAGCCATCGCGAGCAATTTCCGTCAGCTAAGTAACCCAGTGGTTGATCGGGCCGTAGACAACCGGCAAAAATGCTGCCTGAAGTGGGGTTTCGTCGCCCTGTGATACCGAACACAGACTCGTCACACGCACCACTAAGGTGAACGTATGCAACAGCGTGTCGCGGTCTGGGGGACGGGCAATATGGGGTCGACGGCCATCCGGTCGGCGCTCGCCTTTCCCGGGCTGTGGCTCTCCGCCATCATCACCTCGTCGGCGTCGAAGGCGGGCATGGATGCGGCCGAGTTCGTCGGGCTGGACACACCCACGGGCGTGGTGGCCACCACCGACGTGGACGCCGCCCTGGCCGAATGCGACGCCGTCGTATACATGGCGTCGGGGGACATCCGTCCCGAGGAGGCCGTCAACGACATCGAGCGGTGCCTGCGCGCGGGCAAGCACGTCGTCACGCCGTCTCTGTACTCCCTCTACGACCCGCGGTCCGCACCGCCGGAGTGGGTCGAGCGGCTGACTGCCGCCGCGGAAGAGGGTGGCGCGACGCTGTTCGTCAGCGGGGTCGACCCCGGCTGGGGCAACGACGCGCTCGCCGTGATCGCCGCGGGCCTGTGCACGCGGATCCGGTCCATTCACTGCCAAGAGATCTTCGACTACTCGACCTATAACCAGCCGCACGCGGTGAAGGTGCTGTGCGGGTTCGGCGGGTCGATGGACGAGATCCCGATGATGCTGCTGCCGTCGATACCGACCATGGTGTGGGGCGGCAACGTCCGGCTCATCGGGCGCGGGCTGGGTATGGAGATCGATGAGATCACCGAGGAGGTGCAGCGGCGGCCGCTGGAAACCTCGGTCGACACGGTGATGGGGCGGTTCGAGGAGGGCACCCAGGGCGCGTTTTGGCTGAAGGTGATCGGAAAGTCGGCCGGACGCGAACGGATCGTCATCGACCACATCACCCGTATCCATCCCTCGTGCGCACCGGACTGGCCGCAGCCCGACCAGGGGGCGGGCGACCACCGCGTCATCGTCGACGGCGATCCCGAGCTCACGCTGGTGAGCCGCGCCGACGTGCCCGGCGGCACCAGGGCCGACGGCGGAAACACCACCGCCGCGAACCGTCTGCTCGGCGCGATCGGGTGGCTGGCGACACAGAAGCCGGGCATCTACGACGGCCTGGACGTGCCCATCCACCCGCCGCTGCCGCCGGAACTCGAAGCAGAGCGGTGGTCTGCCGACTAGATGAGTAATTCCAAGGGGTCAGTGGTCGTAGGCGGTTAGTGATCGCAACGTGGGCTGGCCGAGTTGGTCGTTGTGCCAGATCGCGGCAGTGAGGGCGAGGATGCGTTGCAGTACTCGCGATGTGACGCCCGCGATGGTGCGCCCGCCGTGGCGTTCGAGGTCGAGTTGGGTCTTGAGCGTGTTATTGATCGACTCGATGACCTGCCGAAACGGTTTGAAGTACCGATGCCCCGGCCGTGGTTTCTCGCCCTTGCGGGCAGGCCGCACCAGCTCGACTTCGGCGTCGGCGAGTGCGGCTTCGAATGCCTTGCCGTAGTAGTTCTTGTCCGCCATCAACTTCTGATTCGGGTGGGCGGCCACGAGATTGGGGTCGGCGTCGAGCATGCCGAGCAGGACCTCGCGTTCGTCGGCCTTGGCGCCGGCCAGGGCGAACGCCACCGGCAGACCCGACAGCGTGCACACCAGGTGCAGGCGCAGCCCCCAAAAGAAGCGCGAATGCGAAGCGCAGTAGCCGTACTCGGCCCACCCGGCCAGATCCGACCGCTTCGCCGTTTCTCGCGAGCGCCCACACTCGACCGGGGTCGAGTCGACCACCCACACGTCATCGTTGACGCTGCTGGTCTGTGCGACCAGGTGCGCGATCACCGCCCGCACCGTGCCGATCGCCGCGCGGATCCTCTTGTTGTAACCCGATTGTGTTGGCAGATAAGGAAACAAACTGCGCAGATGAGTGTTTGCGTAGCGCAGGAATCGGGCCTCGGAGGTGAATCCGAGCAACGCCTGCAGCACCACCAGGGTGACCAGCTCGGCGTCCGTCAGCCGCGGCTTGAGGCCCACCTGTGGTCGCCACGGCCGGTGTTGCGGATTGTCGGCGAGAAAATCATCACTCGTCACGTACAGTCCGGTAGCGAGGGTGTTCAGGTCGGCGTCCACTTCGGCCTCCAGTGCCAGGTTGGGTTAAGCAACGCCAATCCTGGACACCCTCACCCATAAATCACAGCAGCCACACCAGTAACACCCCTTGGAATTACTCATCTAGTGCCAAGATGGATCTGAGATGTCCAGCCCTGCCGACTTGAACCCGTCAACGCTGCGTGAGGCGTTCGGCCATTTCCCGTCGGGAGTGATCGCCATCGCCGCCGAGGTGGCGGGCACGCGGGTGGGCCTGGCCGTGAGCACTTTCGTGCCGGTGTCGCTTGACCCGCCGCTGGTTTCGTTCTGCGTACAGAACACCTCGGAAACCTGGCCGAAGCTCAAGGACCTGCCCCGGCTCGGCATCAGTGTGCTGGGCGAATCTCACGACGAGGCGGCTCGAACGCTGGCCGCCAAGACCGGCGACCGGTTCGCCGGCCTAACCACCGTGTCAAACGACAGTGGTGCGGTGTTCGTCGAGGGCACCAGCGTGTGGCTGGAGAGCGCGATCGAGCAGTTGATCCCGGCCGGGGATCACACGATCGTGATTCTGCGGGTCAGCGCCATCACGGTGCATCCCGATGTGCCGCCGATCGTGTTTCACCGCAGCACGTTTCGGCGGCTGGGCGCTTAGGTCTTCGGGTCCGGCTAAGGACGCTCGCCGAGTTCCTGCCGTTTCGCCGCGATACGCGCTTCGAGTTCGTCGGCATCCCCTGGCCGCCCTTCTTTTCTGGCCAGTTCGGCGCGGACCGACAACTCGCGGATCGCAGTGCGAATGTCATTGACGCTGTCGGTATGTCCCATGCTGTGCTGCCTTTCGTCGTTGATTGGCCGCTTTGTGGTGAGGCTACCCGGATCGGCGGAGACCTAACGCCCTATCGCGCGCTCATCGCCGGAACAGCTTGCTCCCCAGCCACACCACCGGGTCGTACTTGCGGTCGGCCGCACGTTCCTTCATCGGGATCAGCGCATTGTCGGTGATCTTGATGTGCTCTGGGCACACCTCGGTGCAGCACTTGGTGATGTTGCAGTAGCCAAGGCCGTTCTCGTCCTGCGCCTGCTCGGGGCGCCGGTCCAGCACGTCGAGCGGATGCATGTCGAGCTCGGCCTGCCGCATCAGGTAGCGCGGGCCGGAGAACGCCTGCTTGTTCTCCTCGTGGTCACGTACCACGTGGCAGGTGTTCTGGCACAGGAAGCACTCGATGCACTTGCGGAACTCCTGTGACCGGTTCACGTCCTCCTGCGCCATCCGGTACTCGCCGAGCTGCAGGTCCTTCGGCGCCGTGAACGACGGGATCTCCCTGGCCTTTTCATAGTTGAACGACACGTCGGTGACGAGGTCGCGGATGATCGGAAACGTCCGCAGCGGTGTCACCGTGATGGTCTCGTTCTCGTCGAACGTCGACATCCGGGTCATGCACATCAGCCGCGGCCAGCCGTTGATCTCCGCGGAACACGATCCGCACTTGCCCGCCTTGCAGTTCCACCGCACCGCGAGGTCGGGCGTCTGGGTCTGCTGCAGGCGATGGATGATGTCGAGCACCACCTCGCCCTCGTTGACCTCGACCGAGTAATCCTGCAGTGCGCCGCCGTCGTCGTCGCCGCGCCACACCCGCATGCTCGCCTGGTAGGCCATCTAGTTGCTCCGTTCTGGATGCTGGGCCAGTTCCTCGTCGGTGAAGTACTTCTCCAACTCGGCGATCTCGAAGAGGTCGAGCAGATCCTGGCGCACCGGAATCTGCGGCTGCCTGGTGACACTCACGTCGGGCAGGACGGTATCGCCCTCGGTGCGGCACACCAGCAGGGTCTTGCGCCAGTCCGACTCCATCGACGGGTGATCGTCACGGGTGTGCCCGCCACGACTCTCGGTGCGCTCCAACGCCGCCTTGGCGATGCATTCGCTGACCAGCAGCATGTTGCGCAGGTCGACTGCGAGATGCCAGCCCGGGTTGAACTGGCGATGTCCCTCCACCTGCACATGCTTGAACCGCTCGCGCAGCTCGTCGAGCCGCGTCAGCGCCTCGCTGACCTCGTCGGCGTTGCGGATGATCCCGACCAGATCGTTCATGATGTCCTGCAGGTCCATCTGCAGTTTGTACGGATTCTCGCCAGCCTCACCATCTTTCGGGCCGGTGAACGGGGCCACGGCCAGCTCGGCGGCGGCGGCTACGGCCTCCGGTGACACCGTCGGCCGTTGGTTCAGGCCGCGGACGTAGTCGGCGGCACCGAGGCCCGCGCGGCGGCCGAACACCAGCAGGTCGGACAGCGAGTTGCCGCCCAGCCGGTTGGACCCGTGCATGCCACCGGCGCACTCACCCGCCGCGAACAGTCCCGGCGTGGTGGCCCCCGCGGTGTCGGGGTCGACCTCGACACCACCCATCACGTAGTGGCAGGTCGGCCCGACTTCCATCGGTTCCTTGGTGATGTCGACCTCGGCCAGCTCCATGAACTGGTGATACATCGACGGCAGCAGCCTCAGGATGTCGTCGCTCGATCGACGCGACGCGATGTCGAGATACACCCCGCCGTGCGGGCTGCCGCGGCCGGCCTTGACCTCGGAGTTGATCGCGCGGGCGACCTCGTCGCGGGGCAGCAAGTCAGGCGTGCGGCGGTTGTTGTCATTGTCGTGCAGCCAGGCGTCGGCTTCTTCGATGCTCTCGGCGTACTGGCCTTTGAACACCGGCGGGATGTAGTCGAACATGAACCGGGTGCCCTCGGAGTTCTTCAGCACCCCGCCGTCGCCGCGCACACCCTCGGTGACGAGGATGCCCTTGACGCTGGGCGGCCAGACCATGCCGGTCGGGTGGAACTGGACGAACTCCATGTTGATCAGGGTCGCGCCGGCCCGCAGCGCCAACGCGTGCCCGTCACCGGTGTACTCCCACGAGTTCGATGTCACCTTGTAGGACTTGCCGATGCCGCCGGTGGCCAGCACCACCGCGGGCGCCTCGAAGAGGATGAACCCGCCGGTCTCGCGCCAATAGCCGAAGGCGCCCGCGATCCGGTCGCCGTCCTTGATCAGGTCGGTGATGGTGCATTCGTGGAAGACCCGGATGCGGGCCTCGTAGTCGCCGAGTTCGGCCTTGTCCTCCTGCTGCAGCGAGACGATCTTCTGTTGCAACGTGCGGATGATCTCCAGACCGGTGCGGTCGCCGACGTGGGCCAGCCGCGGATAGGTGTGACCACCGAAGTTGCGCTGGCTGATGCGGCCGTCCTCGGTGCGGTCGAACAGCGCGCCGTAGCTCTCCAGCTCCCAGACCCGATCGGGGGCCTCCCTGGCGTGCAGCTCGGCCATCCGCCAGTTGTTGAGGAACTTCCCGCCGCGCATGGTGTCGCGGAAGTGGACCTGCCAATTGTCTTTGTCGTTGACATTGCCCATCGCCGCCGCGCAACCGCCCTCGGCCATCACCGTGTGCGCCTTGCCGAACAACGACTTGGTCACCACGGCGACCTTGAGGCCACGCTCACGCGCCTCGATCACCGCACGCAAACCGGCGCCGCCGGCACCGATGACGACAACGTCGAACTGGTGCCGTTCGACTTCAGTCATAAATCCTCACTCGCATTAATCGCCTGGGCTGTTTCAAAACGTTTGTCAACCAATGAATCTGAGATCGTTGATGGTGCCGCTGGCCACCAGCGCGATGTAGAAGTCGGTGAGCATCAGAGTCCCGAGGGTGACCCACGCATACAGCTTGTGCCGGGTGTTCAGGTGACTCACCTGCGTCCACATCCAGTAGCGAACGGGGTGTTTGGAGAAGTGCTTGAGGCGGCCGCCGACGATGTGGCGGCAGGAGTGGCACGACAGCGTGTAGATCCACAGCATCACGACGTTGACGACGAGAATGATGTTGCCCAAACCGAATCCGAAGCCCGAGGGCGAGTGGAAAGCCACGATTGCGTCGTAGGTGTTGATCACCGAAATGATCCCGGCGGCATAGAAGAAGTACCGGTGCGTGTTCTGGATGAGCAGCGGAAGCCGGGTCTCACCGGTGTATTTCGCGTGGGGTTCGGCCACCGCGCACGCGGTCGGGGACTGCCACACCGACCGGTAGTAGGCACCGCGGTAGTAGTAGCAAGTCAGGCGGAACAACAGCAGGAACGGCAGTGACAACGCTGCAAATGGAAGCCACCACACGTCGGGCAGGATCTGCGGCCAGAAGTGGCTGGCTTCCGGGGTGCAGCCCGTGCTGATGCACGGGGAGTAGAACGGCGTCAGGTAGTTGTATTCGGCGACGTAATAGTTGTTCTGCAGGAAAGCCCGCACCGTCGCGTAGATCACGAATGCGGCGAAGCCCAAATTGACGATCAGCGGCGACTGCCACCACCGGTCGGTGCGCAGGGTGCGCGCAGGGATTTCGGCACGGGTGGCCGAGAAAACGCCGGTGCCCTGACGGTCAGCGGTGGGTGCGCTCACAGTTGCCTCTCCTGTTGTGCTCCGCAGTGCGACAGAGCCTAGATCACCCTCGGCTGTGACCCCCGACACCCTCGTCGTCGACGTCTCGCCAGAAGTCGGTGTCGTACTGGGTGTCCGGGATCGGGATCTTCTCGGCCGAGGGCCGCTGACGGGTCACGCCGTGGGTGAGTTCCAGCTCCTCGGCGTCGATGTCGAGTCGATCGATGTCGTTGAGAATGCGCTCCGCGTCGTTGACGATTCGGCGCATCGCCGGGGTGTCGCCGTATCGCGACGCCAACGATGTCACGCACCGCCGCAGACCACCGATCAGCTCGTGCAGCTCGGCAAATTCGGTAGTGCTCGACATCTGACCTCCTTGGGCTGAAGGGTGTCTCGGATCACAGTACGACACCCGATGCTAGCTACATCATGGTGTTGTGGCGTGAGACAGGTCACGCCGTAGACGAAAGGTCGGATATGGCGGATACGCAGGTTCTTCAGGAGTGGGCGGCCGCGCTGCTCGAATTGCACCGGCCGGGCAATCCGGTGGTGCTGCCGACGGTTTGGGACGCATGGTCGGCAAAGCTCGCCGTCGACGCCGGCTTTGCGGCGTTGACCGTGGGCAGCCACCCGGTCGCCGATTCGATCGGCAAGCCGGACAACGAGGGCATGACGTTCGGCGACTTGCTGGCCCGCGTCGTGCAAATCACCGACGCCGCGCCGGTTCCGGTTTCCGTGGACATCGAGTCCGGATACGGCGAGGAGCCCGCCCGTCTCATCGACGGTCTGCTCGGTGCCGGGGCGGTGGGCCTGAACATCGAGGACACCGTGCACGGCGAGGGCGGGCGGTTGCGGTCATCGCGCGAACATGCGGAGCTCGTCGGTGCGCTGCGTGCTGCCGCCGACGCCGCAGGCGTGCATGTGGTGATCAACGCCAGGACGGATCTGTTCATCCGGCAGGACGGCGACCAGGCCGACCGCGTCGACCGGGCCATCGCGCGTCTGACCGAAGCCGCCAATGCCGGCGCAGACGTCTTGTATCCCGTTGGCCGACATGACCCCGAGACGTTGCGGCGTCTGACCGCCGAGCTGCCGCTACCGGTCAACGCCATCGCGATGCCCGATCAATCGGATCCTGCGTCGTACGGCCCGCTGGGGGTGGCGCGGATCAGCTTCGGCCCGTTCCTGCAGGCGGCACTGGCCGGGCGGGCCCAAGAGATCCTGGCCCGCTGGGCTTAGCCATTCCGCGCGTGCCCGTCGACCTCTGGGCCGCCGCCGTAACCCGCTACGCCTGAAAATTGTGTCGGCCGTCACATAGGCTGGCGGAATGATTACTGCGATGCGCTTCATAACAGTCGTTGTGGCGGGACTGGGGATGATTGGCTTCGGCACCGGATCCGCGGCGGCCGATGCTGTCAATGGTCAGCTGGTGCCGCTCACCAGCATCTTCAGGGCCTGCGACCAAAGCAAGATACAGTATGTGCCGCCGGCGGGCAACGGCAACAGCCAAGTGGTCATCGGCACCGGGGGCACGAGCACCGTGACCGCGGACGTGCACTTTGCGATGGGCAAGCCGAACACCTCGTACAACGTCAGACTGATCCAGGTGCCCCGACCGGCGTCGCAGCCGTGCAATGCCGGGGATCCCGGCGTCGCGACGGGCGTGTTTAACACCGACGGCGTCGGAACCGGCGCAGTGACCGTGCAAGACAGTGTTCGTTCCGGCGCGACGGGCGCGTGGGTGTTCATCGAGGGTCCGCCGGATCCCGGCGAAATCCGCGGCGAGTTCTACACGTCGGACATCATCACGAGCCTGAAATAGCCTGGATGCCACGGATCCGGTGGAACCGCTCGGGCCCCACCTGATTCGGTAGTCGCGAGTGATTACCTGCTTTCGATCGCGATGCGCTGGGCCTCGGCGCTCCGCCAAACAAGCTGCAAACCCCTAAGAACTTGAGTCGACCACACTGATGTTCCACGGGCGCGTTCGCCGTCAGCGAATCGGCTCACATTTATTGCCGTGCGTCGGTGAGCACACCGTGATGGAGGCGTCACACACGGCGACATTGCGGCAATATCGGCTGCTTAACCTCGCGGCATGCCGTCAGAATCGGAACCCGCCATACACCCCAGACATGTTGTGGTGGTCGGCCACGGCATGGTCGGCCACCGGTTCGTCGAAGCCATGCGGGCCCGCGACACCGAGGCGACCTGGCGGATCACCGTGCTGGCCGAGGAGGCCGACGCCGCCTACGACCGGGTCGGTCTCACCGGTTACACCGAACACTGGGACCGCGGCCGGCTCGCGCTGCCCGGCAACGACTACGCCGGTGACGGCCAGGTTCAGCTGCGGCTGGATGTCCGGGTAGCCGAGATCGACCGGGCCGCCAAGGCCGTCGTCACCGCGGACGGCGAGCGAGTCGACTACGACGCGCTGGTGTTGGCCACCGGCTCCTATGCGTTCGTTCCGCCGGTGCCCGGCAGCGACCTGCCGTCCTGCCACGTCTATCGCACCCTCGACGATCTCGACGCGATCCGCGCCGACGCGCAACGCACACGGGACGCCGGTCACGCCCCCGTTGGCGTGGTGATCGGCGGTGGCCTGCTCGGCCTCGAGGCCGCCAACGCGCTGCGCTCGTTCGGCCTGCATGCCCATGTCGTCGAGATGGCGCCGCGGCTGATGGCCCAGCAGCTGGACGAGGCCGGCGGTGCACTGCTGGGCCGGATGATCGCCGAGCTGGGCATCTCGGTGCACGTCGGCGTCGGCACCGAGAGTATCGCGCCGGCACAACGCAATCGACCCGTCCGGCGGTCCGCCGACGACGACTCGGTGCGGGTGACGCTGAGCGACGGGAAGTCCATCGACGCCGGCGTGGTCGTTTTCGCGGCGGGTGTGCGTCCCCGCGACGAGCTTGCCCGCAGCGCTGGGTTGGAGATCGCCGGGCGCGGCGGCGTACTCACCGACCTATCCTGTGCCACAACCGATCCCAACATTTTTGCAGTCGGTGAGGTAGCTGCAATCGATGGCCGCTGCTACGGCCTGGTCGGCCCCGGCTACACCAGCGCCGAAGTGGTGGCGGACCGACTGCTGGGCGGCGCTGCTGAGTTCCCCGAAGCCGACATGTCGACCAAGCTCAAGCTGCTCGGTGTCGACGTGGCCAGCTTCGGCGACGCGATGGGCGTCACGCCGGACTGCCTGCAGGTGGTGGTCAACGACGCCGTTAACCAGACCTACGCCAAGCTGGTGCTGTCCGATGACGCCAAGACGCTGCTCGGCGGCATTCTGGTGGGCGACGCCTCGTCGTACGGCATCTTGCGGCCGATGGTCGGCGAAGAGCTGCCCGGTGACCCGATGGCCCTGATAGCGCCGGCCGGATCCGACAGTGCCGGTGGGGGATTGGGCGTTGGCGCACTGCCGGCGGGCGCGCAGATCTGCTCGTGCAACAACGTCACGAAGGGCGATCTCACCGAGGCAATCACGGGCGGCTGCTGCGACGTGCCGGCCCTGAAGAAGTGCACGCTGGCCGGCACGTCCTGTGGCTCGTGCGTGCCGCTGCTCAAGCAACTGCTGGAAGCCGAGGGTGTCGAGCAGTCCAAGGCGCTGTGCGAACACTTCACCCAGTCACGTGCCGAGCTGTTCGAGATCGTCTCCGCGACGTCGATCCGGACCTTCTCGGCCCTGATCGAGCGCTTCGGCAGCGGAAAAGGTTGCGACATATGCAAACCCGCGGTCGCATCCATCCTCGCATCGACGAGCTCGGGCCACATCCTCGACGGCGAGCAGGCCTCGCTGCAGGACAGCAACGACCACTTCCTCGCCAACATCCAGCGCAACGGAAGCTACTCGGTGGTGCCGCGGGTGCCCGGCGGCGACATCACGCCCGAGCACCTGATCCTGATCGGCGAGATCGCCCGCGATTTCAACCTGTACACCAAGATCACCGGCGGCCAGCGTATCGACATGTTCGGCGCACGCGTCGACCAGCTGCCCGAGATCTGGCGTCGCCTGGTCGACGGAGGGATGGAGTCCGGCCACGCCTACGGCAAGGCGCTGCGCACGGTGAAGAGCTGCGTGGGCAGCGATTGGTGCCGCTACGGGCAGCAGGATTCGGTGCAGATGGCGATCAACCTCGAGCTTCGCTACCGCGGCCTGCGCGCCCCGCACAAGATCAAGATGGGCGTTTCGGGCTGCGCGCGGGAATGCGCGGAGGCCCGCAGCAAGGACGTCGGCGTTATCGCGACCGAAAACGGCTGGAACCTCTATGTCGGTGGCAACGGCGGCATGACCCCCAAACACGCGCAGCTGCTCGCCGGTGACCTGGACGACGAGACATTGGTCCGCTACATCGACCGCTTCCTGATGTTCTATATCCGCACAGCCGACCGGTTGCAGCGCACCGCTCCGTGGGTCGAGGCACTCGACGGTGGCCTGGAGCATCTACATGACGTGGTGTGCAACGACTCGCTCGGGCTGGCGGCGGAGTTCGAGGAAGCGATCACGCGTCATGTCGAGGGGTACGCGTGTGAGTGGAAGGGCGTGCTCGAGGATTCGGACAAGCTCTCGCGGTTCGTCTCGTTCGTCAACGCGCCCGACGTCGTTGATCCGACCGTCGAATTCACCGAGCGGTCCGGCCGCAAGGTTCCCACCAACATCGGAATGCCGAAGGTGCCCCAAAAATGACTCTGCTCAATGACATTCAAGTCTGGACCGCCGCCTGCGCATACGACCGCCTGATCCCGTGCCGCGGGGTCGGCGTGCTTCTCCCCGACGTGGCGCAGGCGGCGTTGTTCCGCCTCGACGACGGCACGATCCATGCCGTCGGCAACATCGATCCGTTTTCCGGGGCGGCGGTGCTATCCCGCGGAATCGTCGGCGACCGCGGCGGCCGGGCCACCGTACAGTCGCCGATCAAGAAGCAGGCGTTCGCCCTGGACGACGGCACCTGCCTCGACGATCCGACCGTCGCGGTGCCGGTGTACCAGACCCGCATCACCGCCGACGGCATCGTCGAAATCTGCCCTTAGACGTCACAATCGGTTTGCCAGCGCGTACTTCGGGTAATCAGCCGGCATGTCCCAAAACTGCATCGCCGCAAAGCACCGGCGACCCGTGCGCAGGTATGGGCGTGCCGACGTCATCTACGACGCAACGTCGCTGCTCATGGAGCGATTCGATCAAGTCAGCCGCACACATGTGCGTGGCAGCGAGACTACGCGGGGATCGGTACCCGCGCACGCTTGAACCGATTGGCGATCAGCCGCACCATCGCCGGATGCGTGCCCAGCGGATCAGCAACCAGATCGGCTCCGCTGCCGCGTAGCCGATCTTGAAACAGCCCATCCGCCAACAGGTATGACGCCAGCACAATGCGCCGCGTGCCCCGTCGCCGCAACTCGGACACGGCGTCGTGGACACGCGGCTCTCCGGTGGCCGCATACGCAGGCTCGACCCGGTCGCCGATGACCGCGGACAGCAGCGCGGCGGTGTAGCGAAGGTCGGACTGGGCGTGCACATCCGATGTGCCCGCCGCCGACAACACCACTGAATCGCCTGGGCGCCAGCCACATTCGACGAGTCGCTGCGCCATCACCTGAACCGTATGCGGGCACCGGCCCAGCGGAGCCGTGACGGTCACCGCCTGATGACCGCTGGCCGCCACGTGGTCCGGTAGGTCAACACGGACGTGGTAACCGCTGGCCAGAAACGCGGGAACCACCGTGACGGGTTGGTCGGCGGGCAGCGCGCTGAGTACGTCGCGGGGCGTTGGGCCCAGTACGTCCACGAATGCGACCCGTACCTGCTTGTCGAGAAGTTCGGACACGCGCTGAGCCAAGTCAGCGACCATCGTGACACCTTCGGGCTTGCGTGTGCCATGGGCGACGAGCAGCTGGGCCCACCCGCGATCTGGGGAGTTCATTGTGCCTGCATCAGGGTTTCGTCGATCGGCAACCGATAGCCACGCTTCACCACCGTCGAGACGATGTTCTTGTCGCCCAACGCTGTTCGCAGCCGCAGCACGGCGGTCTCCACCGCGTGTGTGTCGGTGCCGGTGCCGGGCAGGGCGCGGAGCAGATCGGCCCTGCGCACCACGGAACCGGGACGTTGCGCGAGCGCGAGGATCGTCGCCATCCCCGCCGGGGACAGCTCCTTGACCGCTCCGTCCACCAGGACGCAGGTACCACGGATCTCCAGCACATGCCCGGCTACCTGCATACTGCGCGCCTGCAGCAGCGGCAGCTCGTCGGTGATGTGGCGGGCCAACGCGCCCAGCCGCATCCGCTCCGGTGCCGATGTGGGCACGCCGAGTCGAACCAGGGGGCGAGCTGTCACCGGCCCGACGCACATGGCGTGCACCTTGGTGCGCAAGGCGGTGAGCACCCGCTCCTCGACACCCATTTCCGCTGCCCGCATCAACACCGCCGCGACCGCGGGCGCCGACGTGAAACTGACCGCGTCGAACTTCTCGTCGGCGATACCCGCCACCAGCGCGTCGAAGTCACCGTTTCGGGGTACCGGGTGCCATCGGTACACCCGGATCGGCACCACGTCGGCGCCTGCGGCGCGCAGCTCGTCGAGGAACTCCGGGAAGGGATCCCATTCCGCGGCGGCGCCGTGCAGCTGCACGGCGATGCGCGTGCCGGAGATGCCGCCCTCGACGAGGTAGCGCAACACCTCGCGGGACGACTCGGACTCCGGCGACCATTCCTCGGGTAACCCGGCGGCACGGAGCGCACCGGTCGCCTTCGGGCCACGAGACACGATGCGGGCCTTGCCAAGCGAGGTGATCAGGTCATTGGCCAAGCCCCAGCCGTCGGCGGCGGCGACCCAGCCGCGGAAGCCGATGCCTGTGCTGGCGATCACGATGTCGGGATGCGCGTCGATCAGCGCCTCGGTGTGGGAACGCAGCTCGTCGTCGTCGGGCAGCGGGACCATCTCGATGGCCGCAGCGCTGGTGACGCTGGCTCCGCGCTTGCGCAGCAGTGCGCTCAGTTCGTCGGCACGGCGGGCTGAAGTCACCGCCACCCTGAATCCGGTGAGCGGTGCCCAGTCGGGCTCACTCATGTCACCAGTGTTTGCATGGCATGTTTCCGAGCGATTAACCGGCCATTGCCTCGGCATGTCACTGTCGGTATCGGCGTGAAACTCGTCTCACCTGGGCCGTGTGGCGAAGTTGGGTCGAGGATTCAGTCCACCCGATGGGCGTGCACGACCGTGAACGGCAGATGTACCAGGTCGCCGTCGAGCAGCTCCGCGATGGTGCTGAACCGGGCCCGGGTCTGCTGCATCTGCTCCAACGCCTCGGGTGGCAGCTGCTCGACCATCGCCTGCGGAAACTGGTCGTCAGCGTTGCCGAATCCTTTTGCGCTTGCCAAATACGTTGTCGGGCCGAGGAAGTCGATGCGCCAGCCGTTCGCGGTCAGCGTGTCACGAATGTTGGACTCGGGCACCGATCCCATCGGCGCGACAAGGCCGTTGATATTGCCGTCGGAGAAGCAGTAGAGGTGTAAGCGGGCGCCGGGCCGCGCCGAGCGGTACAGGCCCGCGGCGTAGGCCTGACGGCCGCCGTCGTCGAGGCAGTGATAAAGAGCGCTGTCGACAACGGTGTCGAACCGGCCGTCGTAGCCGGCCAGGTTGGTGGCGTCGGTCACTCCGAACGTCACCGAGACCCCTGCCTGTGCGGCACGACTGCGGGCCTGCTCGATCGCCGCGGAAGAGCCGTCGAGTCCGGTCACCGAATATCCACGTGACGCGAGGTAGATCGCGTTGTCGCCGAGCCCGCAACCGATGTCGAGCACTTCGCCGGTGATACCGCCGAGCGCCTCGAGTTCCATCAGCCGGGGCTGCGCCTGCCGGATATCCCACGGCACGGCGGTGGGTGTGGGTCCACCCTCGAACGTCGGCTCGCCGCGATAGAGCTTGTCGAATGTCTCGGGTGTCGGTTGAAAGGCTTGCGGGGGCGTTGTCACTTCATCCAACGTACGCCGCGCGCATCACCAAACGTCGCCGTCGCGCCAGTCGCAGGTGATCGCCTCGCCGGTGTCCAGTTCGAGAGTGACCGGCAACACGAAAAGCGAACGGTCGTCCTCGGGCGTACGCCGCATTCCGGACGGTGCCAGCACCGAAGTCGGTCCCCGCCAGGGCAGCCAGCCCCGCGAGCCGTACATGTGTCGTCCCGCCTTCGAGGAGCTGAGCGCGCCGAGGTGGTAGGCGCCGCGCAGCACCTGTTCGACCGCGTCCATCAGTGCACCGGCCAGCCCCTGACCGCGCCAGTCCTCGCGGACCGCGACGCCCTCGACATACCCGCACCGCAGCGCGGAGTTGCGGTACAGCAGCCGGCGTTGCACCACCGCGGCGTGGGCGATCAGAGCGCCGTGATGAGAGATCATCGCGTGCATTCCGCCGAGCGCGTGCTCCCAGTCGGCGTCGGTGAATTCGCCACCGAAGGCGTCGATGACCATCCGGCGTGCGTCTTCACGGGTCTCGTCGTCGAGGTCGGCGGTGTGGACCAGGCGGGCGGTGTGGACCCCGCGCAGAGGAGCGCCGGAACCCGGGGCGTGCACGTGCACACCCTGGTTCTACCAGGTTTCAGGCACCTTCAGGGACCATTGTGGAAGGGTCTGCGCGGCCGGGACCAATGGAGTCGGACGGTCTGTCCCGGCCGGATCTGCGCGATCCTGTCGATGTCTTCCTCGATCACCACGCCGATTACCGGATAGCCGCCGGTGACCGGGTGGTCCGGGCCGAGAATCACCGGAAAACCGTTCGGCGGCACCTGAATCGCTCCGCGGGTGGCACCCTCGCTGGGCAGCTGGCGGTCTTCCCAGCGGTACTCCAGCGGCATGCCGACCAGGCGCATGCCGACCCGGTCGCTGCGGTTGGTGACTTGCCAGTTGGTGCGCACCAGCACGTCGGGGTCGGTGAACCAGTCGTCGCGCGGTCCTGGCACCACCGACAACTCGACGACTTCGTCCTCGATCGCGGCCACCGGCGCCTGGTCGATCTCGGGGAACTCGTCGGTGTGGTGGCCGATCGGAAGTACATCGCCCGGCTGGAGCGGCAGCGGGCCGATGGCCGACATCACGTCATAACTACGGGAACCGAGCACGGGCGCGACGTCGATGCCACCGCGCACCGCCAGATAGGTCCGCAGTCCGGAATGCGGAGCCCCCAGCGAGATCACCTGGCCGTCGTGTGCATAGTGAATGCTGTTGGTGCCGAACGGGACTCCGTTGACGGCGGGATCGGTGTCGGCGCCGGTCACCGCGATCGCTACGTCCCCTCCGCGGACGCGCGCGGTGAAGCCACCGAACGTCACCTCGATGGTGGCGCGGTCACCCGGGTTGGCCACCAGCCGGTTGGCCAGCGTGTGTGCGCGGCGGTCGGCGGCGCCGGACCGCGTCACACCCATCTGGGCCATTCCCGCCCGGCCGAGGTCTTCGATCAGCGCCAGCGGGCCGGAGCGTAGGACTTCCAATGTCGTGGTCACGACGACACCTCCCGGAACTGAACCCACTGACCCGGCATCAGCAGCGCGGGCGGTTCGCGGTCGACGTCCCACAACTCCGCGTCGGTATGACCGATCAATTGCCAACCACCGGGCGACTCGCGCGGATATACGCCGCTGAACGCGCCGGCGAGTCCAACCGAGCCCGCGGGCACCTTGGTCCGCTGCTCCGAACGCCTCGGCACGTTGAGCCGTTCGTCACCGCAGACAAGGTAGGCGAAACCCGGAGCGAAACCACCGAATCCGACGCGCCACGGGGCCTGGGTATGTGCGGCGACAACCTCCTGCGGGTCCATCGAGGTCAGCTTCGCGACCTCCTCGAGGTCGGCTCCGTCGTACACCACGTCGATGACCACGTCGGCGCGGCCGTCGCTCGGCGCGAGCGCTTCCTGGACGGCGTCCGGTGTCAGTCGCAGCTTGCTGAGCCGTTGTCGGGTATCGCCCTGACACCGCGGCCCGTCAAGCTTGAGCAGCACCGTGTGGGAGGCAGGGACGATGTCGACGACGCCGCGTAGTCCCGCGTCGCGCAGGGTATCGGTCCACGCCAATACCTCCGCGGTGCTGTCGAACTGAAGCAGCAGCGCCTGGTCGCCATAGTCGGTGACTCTGCCGATCGTCATCGAGTCCATTACGACTGTCATGACCCAAAGCTACTCCCGAGTAGGGTGCAAAGCCGCAGCTCTATGAGCGTTGCCAGAGCTGCCTTACTGAAGCCTCATACGGCGGGCCGATACGTGGGCTCGCGGCGCTTGATGTACGCGATCACGCGGTACGTCACGGGCAGCAGCAGCACCTCGACGGCGGTCTTGTACAGCCACCCCAGCGCCGTGTAGGTGGCGAAGTCGCCGAAGCTGGTGATGCCGATGGCGCCCGCTGCGATGCTGCAGAACACGATCGTGTCGCCGAACTGCCCGGCGAACGTCGACCCGACCAGGCGCGCCCACAGGTGCTTCTCCTTGGTGTGCTCCTTGATGAGCACGACCACCCACGCGTTGATGGTCTGGCCGACGATGAAGCCCGCCAGCCCGGCCACGATCAGCTGGGTGTAGGCGCCGACGATGTTCTCCAGGTGCGCCTGGTTGGCGTAGAAGTCGGCGGAGGGAAGGTAGACGGTGATCCAGAACGCGAACGCCGCCAGGGCATTCATCGAGAACCCGAGGACGATCGCCCGCCGGGCCGCCTTGAACCCGTACACCTCGGCGAGCACGTCGCCGATCACGTAGGTCAGCGGAAAGACGATGAACCCGCCGTCGGTGATGATCGGGCCGAAGGCGACGCCCTTCGTCGCCGTCACATTGGAGATGATCACCAACGCGGTGAAGACCGCGACGAGTACCGGGTAATAGGCCGACCCCACCTGAGCGAATGCGGCGTGCTGCTCTTCGGCGGAGCTCTCCTCCGTTGTCACCTGGTTATCAAACCGTCAGCCCAGTGCCTTGGCCAAAGCGGGTGGCAGCTGGTCGGCCACCACCGGATAGGACAGTGGCGAGGAGAAGGCGATGGCACCGGCCAGATCCTTGCCGGTGAAGACGTTGCGTTCGGCGGCGGTCGACTTCAACCGTTTGAACGTTGGATCCGTGGTGAGTCGGCCCTCGTCGTCGGCAGACTCGGTGGTCCAGATGAGCGCGTCGGCGGCGTCGAGCACCGAGACCATCTGATCGCGGGGGATGAAGGCACGGTGATCACGGGCGAAGGCGTTGATGTTGTCCGGGACGGCGAGACCCATCTGGGTGAGGAACTCGGTACGCCAACCCGCCATGGTGGCCACCGCGCTGTCGTCGACGAACGAGCCCTGCAGCAGCAGCACCTTCTTGCCGGAGAACTGCGGATTGTTCGTTCCCGCCGCAGTGAACTTGTCGTCGACACCCTTTACCAGGGCCGCCATCTCGTCGAACTTGAACACCGCCTGACCGATGCTGGCGGCCTGGTTCTTCCACGGCTCGAAGAAGGCGTCCTGGCCGGACTGCGGAATGGTCGGTGCGATCCCCGACAGCTTGTTGTAGATGTCCTGGTCCACGCCCGCGTTGGTGGCGACGATGAGGTCGGGTTTCAGCGCGGCGATCCGGTCGACCTGGATACCGTTGGCGAGATCGAGGACCTCGGGTTGGGCAGGCCCGAGTCTGGGCAGCGCCCACGGCCATACCCCGAACGGCTGGTCACCCCACCAGTTGGTGACGGCGATCGGAACGACTCCGACGGCGAGCAGTTCGTCCTGCCCGGTGAAGCCCGCGCTCACCACGCGCTTCGGCGGTGCCGGAACCTTGGTGTCGCCGAACATGTGTTTGACGGTGACCGAGCCGTCCTTGGCCACTTCCCCGGGTTTCTCCGAGCAACCCGCGGCAACGGCCGCAATGCCTGCGGTCATCGCCAGGAAACGCCGCCGCGACCAAACATTGGGCACTCCGCGAGCGTAGCGCTCAACCAGCTAAGTACCTTGAGGCGACAGACCAATTGCGGAATCGTATTGGGATGATCACGCTCACGGCCACCGCCCCCGACCCGTTGTCTCGTACCAGCCCGTCGCAACGGTCGCCGCTGCGCGTGGGCCTGGTTCAGCACCGCTGGCGTGCCGACTCGAAGGAGCTGACGACGGTCCTTCGCGGCGGCATCGACCGGGCGGCCGCCGCGGGAGCGCGAGTCGTCTTCATGCCCGAGATCACGCTGCTGCGGTACCCGGCCGACACTCCCGCTGGACCCAATCCGGGCGCTGCGGCCGAGGATCTGGTCGGCGGAGCGACATTCGAACTGGCCGCCGGAGCCGCGATCGCCAACGGCGTCTTCGTACACGCCTCGCTCTACGAGAAAGCCCCGGCCGACGACGGACTGGGCTACAACACCGCGATCCTGGTTTCGCCCGCCGGTGAGCTGGTGGCCCGCACCCGCAAGCTGCACATCCCGATCTCGGCCGGTTACTACGAGGACACCTACTTCGCCCGCATCGGCATGCCGACATGCTGGGACGAATGGTTCCCGGAGGTCGCCCGCAACTACTCACTCGGCGGCGCCGAAATCGTCGTCTACCCAACGGCATCAACAGCGGCCTATTCATGGTGGTGCCCAACCGCACCGGCGACGAGGGCAGCCTGTCGTTCTACGGCTCGTCGTTCATCTCCGACCCGTACGGCCGTGTGCTCGTGCAGGCACCCCGCGACGAGGAAGCCGTACTCGTCGCCGACCTCGACCTGGATCAGCGGCGTGACTGGTTGGAGCTGTTCCCGTTCCTGTTGACCCGAAGGCCCGACAGCTATGGCGCGCTGACCGTTCCGGTCGACGCGGCCCGGCCCTACGGGGCCGGTCACCCGGCGACTTCCGTCGTCAAGTGACCCCTGTCGGGGTAGGGTCTCGCTGGTGACCGCGACGATCTTCACCGGCGGCGGCATATGGAGCGGCCCGGGCGGCGACACCGATGCGTTGCTGGTCGCCGATGGCGCGGTGCGGGCGTTGGGCGATCAAGCCCGGGCGTCCGCAGCGGGAGCCGACGAAGTCGATCTGGACGGCGGCTTCCTGATGCCCTCGTTCGGCGACGGTCATGCGCATCCGCTGTACGGCGGCCTCGAATCCGCGGGACCGGCGGTGCGGCCCTGCAAGTCGGTGGACGAGATTGTATCCGCCGTAGGCGAATTCGCCGCCGAGCATCCGGATGACGACTGGATCATGGGCGCCTCCTACGAGAGCAGCCTCGCGCCAGGCGGACTGTTCGACGCCCGCTGGCTCGACGCCGCAGTGCCCGACCGGCCGGTGGTGCTGAGGGCCTGGGACTACCACACCATGTGGTGCAACACGGTCGCCCTAGAGCGCGCAGGGATCACCGCGGATACGCCGGACCCGGTCCTCGGTGAGATTCCGCACCGCGAGGACGGATCGGTGCTCGGCACATTGCGCGAGTGGGGCGCGATGGACTTGATGACGGCCGTGATGCCGAACCGCGACGAGGATGTGCGGGTGGCGGCGTTGGGTACGGCCGCCGATTATTACCTCGCGCGTGGCGTGACGTGGGTGCAGGACGCCTGGGTCGAACCCGCCGATGTGGACATCTACATCGAGGCCGCCCGGCGCGACGCGTTGCGCATGCGGTTCAACCTGGCCTTCTACGCCGATCCACGCCACTTCGATTTCCAGGTAGGACATTTCGCGGAGGCGCGACGCCGCGTCGATGAGGCGGATTCACCACTGCTGACCGCCCAGACGGTGAAGTTCTTCGCCGACGGGGTTGTGGAGAACGAGACCGGCGCACTGCTTGCGCCGTACTGCACCGCGCTGCACAACCACGGGATGCGGAACTGGGAAGGCGACTCGCTGGCCGAGGCGGCAAGCCGGGTCGATGATCTGGGTCTGCAGATTCACATCCACGCGATCGGTGACGCTGCGGTGCGTCAGGCGCTGGATGCGATCGAGCAGGTGGCGCGGCGCAACGGGCCGCGCGACCGGCGGGCGGTGATCGCGCATGCGCAGCTCGTCGATGATGCGGACATCGGTCGTTTCGCCGAGCTCGGTGTGATCCCGAATATGCAGCCGCTGTGGGCGCAGCTGGACGCACTGATGCTGGTGCTGACCGTTCCGCGGCTGGGTGCCGAACGCGCGGATAAGCAGTACCGGATTCGCAGCATCGACAAGTCAGGTGCGCCACTGGCATTCGGCTCCGACTGGCCGGTGTCCTCGGGAGCGCCACTGGACGGCATCGCGGTGGCCGTGTCGCGGCGAACCGCCGACGGTGACCCCGAAGGCGGATGGACACCCGACGAAGTACTCCCCATCGAGCGGGCGCTCTCCGCGGGTACGGCGGGGGTGGCGTATCAGGCGTTCGCCGAGGGCCGGTGGGGCAGACTCACGCCCGGCGCCAGCGCGGATCTGCTCTGGCTGGACCGCGACCCGCGGACCACTCCCGCGCTGGAAATCCCGGCGCTGCATGTTCATGCCACCTATCTGCGCGGCAGGCCGGTCTACTCGGCCACGAATTAGAGGAGAAACGATATGTCGTCAACTGCGCCCGCCGACTCCACCGTGCCGTCGCTGCCCCACGAGGAGGGCGAAGGCCACCTTCGCCGGGTGCTCGGGACACCGTCCCTGGTGCTCTTCGGGTTGGTCTACATGGTGCCGCTCACCGTGTTCACCACCTACGGCATCGTCACGCAGATCAGCGGCGGGCGGCTCTCGGTGGCCTACTTGGTCACGCTTGCCGCGATGGTGTTCACGGCGCGCTCCTATGCGCGCATGGCGGCCGCGTACCCCGTCGCCGGCTCGGCATACACGTACACACAGAAGTCGTTCGGCGCACCGGTGGGCTTCCTGGCCGGCTGGTCGTTGCTCTTGGACTACCTGTTCCTGCCGATGCTCAACTACCTCGTCATCGGCATCTATCTCAACGCCGCGATCCCGGCCATCCCGGAATGGTTGATCGTCGTCGTCACCATCGCGATCGTCACCGTGCTCAACATCGTCGGCATCGTCTCGGTTGTCCGGGCCAATTTCGTCATCATCGCGGTTCAGGTGACCTTCATCGTGGTGTTCATCGTGCTCGCCTTTATCACGCTGTCCGGCGCGGGCACCGTGGATCTGATGGCTCCGCTGCGGGGCGACGGCACGGCCGATGGCTTCAACCCGATCCTTGCCGGGGCGGCCATCCTGTGCCTGTCCTTCCTCGGATTCGACGCGGTGTCAACGCTTTCCGAGGAAGCCAAGGATCCGAGGCGTAGCGTCCCCCGGGCGATCATGATCGCCACCATCGCGTCGGGCATCATCTTCATCGTCCTGTCGTACATCTCGCAGCTGGTCTTCCCGTCCAACGAGTTCGCCGACGTCGACTCGGGAGCCCTCGATGTCATGACGACCGCGGGCGGGCAGTTCCTGAACACCTTCTTCACCGCTGCGTATGTGGCGGGTGCGTTGGGGTCGGCGATCACCTCGCAGGCCTCCGTGGCGCGCATCCTGTTCGCGATGGGCCGCGACGGCATACTGCCACGCCGGGTGTTCGGACACGTTTCCGAGAGGTTCGGCACGCCCGTCTACGCGATCCTGGTGGTCTCCGTCATCTCGTTGCTGGCCATCGTGATCGACCTCGCGACCCTGGCGTCGATCGTCAGCTTCGGTGCGCTGGTGGCGTTCTCGGCGGTCAACCTGACGGTGATCAAGCACTATTTCATCGACGCGGGTGAGAAGAACGTGTTCAACAATCTGGTGTTGCCACTGATCGGCTTCCTGCTGACGGTGTACCTGTGGTTCAGCTTGTCCGGACTCACGCTGGTGGTCGGATTGATCTGGCTGGCCGCCGGATTCGTCTGGCTGCTCGCGGTGACCCGCGGCTTCCAACGCCCGACGCCGGTGCTCGCCCTGCAGGAGTAACCGCCTAGCTGACGGTGAAATTTCCGAACAACACGACGGCCAGTCCGAGTGCCACGGCGATGTTGACCACGGTCGCCGATGCGAACAGCGCGATCGGCCGCCAGCCCGCTTCGCGCAGGCCCTTGAGCGAGAACTCCAGGCCGATCGCGACGAACGCGAAGATCAGGAACCAGGTGCGCAGGTCGTTCACGGTGGCGATCGTTGCTTTGCCGTCGCTGACCCATTGCAGATACAGCGTGCCGATGATCGACGCGGCGATGATGGATATCGCCGACGCCAGCAGAGCGCGCAGCTTGTCGTCGAGGCCCAGCCGTCCGCCGAGCCACCAGGTGAAGCCGAACACGATCGAGATCAGCAGCAGGGCCTGAAGGATCGCTGGGCCCGCTGCGGTGACGAGCACCTTCAGGTTGATCGACGCGCCGAGCAGCACCAGGCCAAAGCGATTGCATAGATAGGGAATTCGATGGACTTGGCGACGCGGGCGAACGGCGTGCCCGCAGCCCACAGTGGGACCTGAGCTTCCAGGAAGCGGGTCAGCGCCCCGAGGGCGATGACGACCAGCACACCGGCGATCGCATAGCCCAGGACGGGTCCCGATTCGGCAGGTTCGGCGGTGGTCTGCTCGGTCACGGGATCACGCTGCCCGGGATCGCGCCGACGAGCACCAACACCAACAGTGTGAGGCCAACGATGACCGCGAGCCAGTCCTCATTCATGCAGCCAAACCGTAATGACCGGGACGGCCGTCGGGAACGGTTGCGATCAGCGCGAATTCAACGCTTACGAATGCGACAACCGCTTGTTGATCAGTCGCACCAGCCAGGCGGGGGAGAACCGGGAACTCGCCGCCATCACCTTGGTCTGAGATCCGACCGGGAAGTGCACCTGATGGACGGCGCGACGCAGCCAGGACGGCTCCACCGCCGCCACGATCGCGTCGGCGACATCCTGAGCGGTCAGCTTGACGCCGAGCGACTCGGTCGTGCCGGTGCTGATGTCGTCGGTCATCGCGGTCTGCACGTACAGCGGCCACATCGCGATGACCCGGATGCCGTAGCGGTTCCATTCGATGTCGAGCGCCTCGGTGATGCCGCGGACGAAGAACTTCGTCGCGCTGTAAACGGCGAGCTCGGCCTGACCGTAGATCGCCGACGCGGAAGCGAGATTCACGACGACGGAATTCGGCGTCGAGCGGAGGTACGGAAATGCGGCGTGCAGTCCATTGACGACACCCTTGGTGTTGATGTCGATCTCCTTGAGGTGGCCGGCGACGGCGATGTCCTCGAAGTGGCCCGCCAACAAGATGCCGGCGTTGTTGATCATCACGTCGAGCCGATCACCGGCGGCCTTGGCGAACTCGCTCACCCGCTGCGCCATCTCATCGGGATCGGTGACGTCGAGGTGTCCGACTGCAACCGTGCCGCCCAGCTCGTCGATCTCGTCGGCCAGCGACTTGAGTCCCACCCCGTCGATGTCGTAGCCGCCGACGGTGAAGCCGTTACGGGCGAAGGTCAGCGCGGTGGCTCGGCCGATTCCTGCGGCTGCACCGGTGATGAACACGGCTCTGTTGTCGGGCATACGTCAAAACCGCATCGTGGCGAGGTTGTGCCACAAGGTTCCTCAGGCTGTCGGTGCCGCCGAACAGCGTGGTGAAGTGGGTCGAGTCGATCAGCACGATGTCGCCCGCGCGCTGGCCGGTCGGCGGCATCCAGATCAGCGCGTTGAACTCCGTGTTGCCCGCCTCGGTGAATGGGTGCGGCCGGTTCGGGTCGACGCGCTGTCGGCCGAGCACCCGCAGGTCCGTCGCCTTCCGGCGCGGTGAGCTCGTAGTGCGGCAGGTGCGGGTGGAAGTTGAACGTGGTGACGTTGTCGAGCAGCCGCAGGGTGTCGAGGTCGCGGATGGCGGTCAGCGGCGCGATCTCCTTGGTGCCTTCGACGACGGCGGGTCGCAGACCCCACGTGTTGTGCACGGGCACGTCGAGCGCCTTCATCAGCGAGCGGGTGTACTGGCTGAAGCGTTGTTGGCGCGGCACGAGGCGGTCGCCGTGGTGTTCGTACTCCACCTGGCGCTGGCCGTAGTCGTCGGTGAAGCCGACATCGTGATGGGGCGCCAGCAGCAGACAGGTGCCCTCTCGTTTGAGCCATTCGAGTGATCGCCGTCGATCTCCTTCGGGTGCGGCCTCCTGTTCGGAGAGCAGATGGTCGAGCCCGAACACCATCAGCGTGTCGGTGTCGGCCAGGATCCGCTCGTCGATCGGGAGTTTGTAGCCGGCCTGGTCGATGCGCTGGAAGACGGCGACCGGGTGCCCGGTGGCCTCCTCCGCGATCTCCTGGAACGCCAGGGCGGAGCGGTGGAACAGCTCCAGCGTGCCTGCGATGCCCTGCAGGAAGTTCGCCGCGTCGTACTCCGGTCGTCTCGTAGCCGGGCCATAACGACATTGCGGACCTCGGTCATGGTGGAGAAGCGGTTCTCCATCGAGGCCGGATCCCGTTGGGCTTCCCAGGGATAGCTCCACGTCCAGTAGATGCTGATGCGGCGTCCGCCAGTCGTGCGGCGCGAGGGATGTGGTTCTGGTTGTAGGTGCGTGCCTGCGGCAGTGTGCTCATGGTCGATCCTTCAGTTGCCGAGTGTGGCCAGGTAGCGCAGGGCGTTTATTCCGGGCAGGAAGAAATACGCCCCGCCCGTGAGCGTGGTGAACGCCGGAATTCCCTTGTGCACCTTGCGAATCGGCCGCTTGGGAACGGTGAAATCCAGCGTGCCGTCCTGGGTTCCGCAGATCGGGTCATGTTCGTTGCCGAGTTCGTGGAATCGTCTTGTCGTTGATCCAGACGTTCTGGGCGAACTCGAACTGGCGTACCAGGCTCGGCGCAGATGATGAACGCGGCGATGCCGCGGTCCACGCCGTCGTCGGGCGCATCCTCCGGTAGCGCTGGTCCGTAGGTCGCGCCGCGACGGATCATGCGGCGGCGGTTCATGTAGTGCGCGGTGTCACGCGGATTGAACCGGCGGGCATGCGAGCCCAGCGGGCACGCGTAGCCGAGCGGATCCATCTCCTTGTAGTTGTAGTCGTTGTTGCGCATCGGATCGGCACCGAGTTCGGGATCGTCCTTGTCCGGTGCCAGCACCAGTGGCGCACCGCTGCGCCAGCGGCCCATGAACTTCGCCGCCAGCAGTTCCTGGCCTTCCGGTGTGTCCGCATTCTCGCGCAGATAGTCGCGGAACAGCCCCGACATGCTCCTGCAGTCGGCGGTACGCCATGTAGCTGCCGTTGCGCGACAACACCTCGGGCTCAGGCAGATTCGCCACCGGCCCGTCCTCGTCGGGATAGCCCAGGATGAACTCACCCGGTTCCAGTGGCAGCGCCCGAACCCGGGCGTGGGCTCCTCGCCGGAGCCCTTCATCACCGGCTGCGACAGCCGGTCCCGGAAGCCGAAATGGTCGTGGGCGTAGTTGAACGGTGGCGTCGCGTTGAGGTCGAGGAACGACACGACTGCGCACGCCCGTCGGTGCGCGCCAGCAGCTTGTCATGCTCCGCGATGGCACCGCGGCACTGTTCGTCGGTGCGGGAGAACAAGATCGCGATCGCGTGCACGTCGTCACCGGCCAGACCGCCGACCCAGTGTTCGGGCGCGCGCGCGCCGGTGTCGCCGAGGATGTCCGCGCGGGCCGCCATGCCCTCGCGGAACTCGTCGGGAAACGTGGCCAGCGACTCCTCGGGCACGCCGAGCGCGCGCAGGCCGTTCCAGGTGAACGCCAACGTGACCCAGCGATCGAGCTGATCCATTGTGGCGGCCGCATCCGCGGCCGACTGCACGCTTGTCGAGCAACTCGGTCAGCCACGCCCGGCCACCTGCCGGGGTGTCGAACGACAGGAACTCGTAGCGCCCGGTGATCGCCGGCGTGCGGGTCAGCAGGATGTGCTGGATGTCGTCGAACTCGAGCAGTCACTGCATCTGGTCGAGCATGTCCGAGAAGGCAGCCTTCAGCCGCAGCGCCTTCTTGATCTCATCGGCGGTGACGTAGGGATACTCGCCGTACTCGAGGAAGCTGGGGCACTGGTGCTCGCGGACGAACTTGATGAACGCCTCCGGGTTCTCCTTCCAATCCTCGGGAAAGCCTTCGAGGTTGGTGAACACCGTCGTGATGCCGGTCGCGCTGAACAGCTGCACCGCATCCTCGGTGTACTTGTCGAAGTCGGTGTCGAAGATGCCCTGGTACTGAAAGTGCAGGCCCGATCCGACGTCGAACAGCACCCAGCGCAGGTAGTGCAGGCGAAGCGGCGCGAGGACTTCGGGGGCTGCCCTTGATCGCCTCCTCGATCGTCTTGCCGTAGGCCCGGACCGCGTCCTCGCGGCCCTCCTTGACCTTGGCGATGATCGAGAAGCCGTAGCAGGCCGGCGTCCTCGGGAAGACGGGGCCGTAGCGCCCGCGCTCCTCTTCGAAGTAACCCTCGGGCGGGATGGCCATCGCCGCTGGTTGCGTCCAGTCATGATCAGTTGTCGTCATAGCCATCCCTGTGTTTCGAATCCGATGGACCGGACCGTACTCCAGTGTTGTCGCGGCCACGGCTCTTTTCATTTCGAAAGTGCAGCCATAATATCTAGATTACGTAAGGTGAGCAGCTAGCGGGACGAAGTGTTTGCCCGCTCTTCAACAACCAAGACCTGGCGGATGCGTCCGTGCAACGCAATGGACGAAGAATCTTGCTAAATTGCAATTCCGCCCACCCGCCCTGATCAGCAGACCATACTTCGTGTAATGGGCCGCCTGGCCCTACCAACTGCAGAGAGTGGAGCAGCCGTGAGATCAGCACAGCGCTACCTGATTTTGGGATTGGCGACGGCGGCCACCCCCATCGCCATGGTCGTCGCCGCGCCGCCGGCGGGCGCCGATTGCACCTACAGTGGTGGGGCCACCGTGTGTGCGCAGGGCGAGGTTCGCGGTGCGGACGGGGTGCCGAGGGCCTCGACTCCGGTCGTCCCGTATCCGTGCGAGAACGACTGGTATTGCGGCACCGACTGGGATCTCGACGCCGGTTGGGGCGGTCCCGGTATCGGGTATCCCGGTGTCGGGCTCCCCGGTCGTCCCGGTGGAATCGGACCACGTCGATGAGTAGCTACACCATGAAGTGTCAACCCCCCGATAAAGGAGTAACATGTTGTCCTCAGCACGCCGCATGATAGCGGGAGCGATCGGCGCCGGAACCCTAGCCGGCGCAATGTTTTTCGGTGCGGCCGCCATCGCCACGGCCCAGCCATTGCCTCCACCGGAGCCGCCGTTCGTTCCACCGGCGTGCACGGCCGCCGAACTGGCGTTCGTTATGTCGGGCGTCACGTTCAACACATCGCGCTACCTGGCCGATCACCCCGCCGTCAACGACTTCTTCACGAGTCTCAAGGGCCAACCCAAGGATCAGATCAGGGATCAGGTACAGGTTTATCTGGACAACAATCCAAACATTAGGACCGAGCTTCAGGCCATCCGGCAACCCTCGGTCGCCTTCCGCGAGCGCTGTGGGGTGCCTCCTCAAACTCCCTGACCTGAACTGTCAGGAAAGGGCCAGCGAGACGCCGAGTCCGATCATCGTGACGGCGATCAGCCCGTCGAGGATCCGCCATGTCATCGGGGAGGCGAACACGCCTGCCAACCGTCGCGCGCCGAGCCCGAGGCTGACGAACCACACCGCGCTGGCGGTGACGGCACCGATGCCGAACAGCCAGCGCTCGTCGCGGTGCTCGTTGGCAAGTGCCCCGAGGAGCACGACGGTGTCGAGGTAGACGTGCGGGTTGAGGAACGTCATTGCCGCAGCGGTCAGAAGGACGTCGACCAGCCGGGCGGGAGTGGCGTCCGAGGGTTTCAGTGACGACGGCCGCCAGGCCCGCCGTGCGGCCAGCAGCCCGTACCCGAGCAGGAACAGCGCGCCGCCGAACTTGGCGATGTTCACCGCGCCCTGATTGGCGTTGACCAGCGCCCCCACGCCGGCGATGCCCGCCGAGATCAGCACCATGTCGGAGACAGTGCACAACGCCACCACCGGCAGCACGTGCTCGCGCCGGATGCCCTGCCTCAGCACGAATGCGTTCTGAGCCCCGATCGCGGCGATCAGGGTGAACGAGGCCACGAAGCCGACGATCAGGGGCGAGTTCATGCCATCGACGCTATGAGCTACCGATGGATCAGTACAGCTAATGATTCTTCATCTGCATTAGCATTGCTAATATGCACTTCGACGGTCAGCAGCTTGCCGCATTCGCCGCCGTGATCGAGCACGGCAGCTTCGACGCCGCGGCGGCGCTGCTGCATGTCACACCGTCGGCGATCAGCCAGCGGATCAAGGCGCTCGAGCAGCGGGCCGGCCAGGTGTTGGTACGCCGCGAAAAGCCCTGTGTGGCGACACCCGCCGGTGTACCGCTTCTTCGGCTCGCCGCGCAAACGGCGCTATTGGAGTCGGAAGCGCTGGCCGAGATGGGTGGCGGATCGTCGGAGCGAACCCGGATAGCGATCGCGGTCAACGCCGATTCGATGGCGACGTGGTTCACCGCCGTGCTCGACCAGTTGTCCGACGTCTTGTTCGACGTTCGGATCGAGGACCAGGACCACTCGGCTCGGTTGTTGCGTGAGGGCGCGGTGATGGGCGCGGTGACCACCGAGCGCGCCCCGGTGCCTGGTTGTCGGGTGCGACCACTCGGGGTTATGCGTTACGTAGCAGTGGCAGGCCCGGCTTACGCAGAACGCAATCTAAGTGACGGCTTCACTGCCGAGGCGGTAGCGTCGGCTCCGTCGCTGGCGTGGAACCGTGATGATGCGCTACAGGACATGCTGGTGCGCAAAGCATTTCGTCGCAGCATCGCCAGACCCGTCCACTACGTACCGACAGCGGAGGGCTTTGCAGCCGCGGTGCGGGCCGGCCTGGGCTGGGGCATGTTCCCCGAGCAGTTGGCCGGATCAGCGCTAGCCGACGGGTCTTTCGTCCGGATCAGCGATGCACACCTCGAGGTGCCGCTGTTCTGGCAGTGCTGGAAGCTCGACAGCCCGATGGTCAGAACGATCACGGACGTGGTGCGTTCTGCGGCGGTGAATTTGCGTCGGCACGGCAAGTAGTTCAACTGGACTGGCTAGTGGCATGTCCGGCAATTAATCGACGTTTTGTTGGTCTGATCCTCAACATGAGGCGACCCGTTCCGGCTCTGCTGATGTCCCCAGGGCAGCGTGAGGTTCTCGAGGGCGTGGCGTCTTCCATTCCGTGCCCGACGTCGTCGCCTCCATCCAGGAATACATCGACGCCCACAACAACGACCCCAGGCCCTACGTGCGGACCGCCACCGCCGAGTCCATCCTCGCCAAAGTCGCACGCGGCCGGATCGCCCTCGAAAAAGTCAGCTAAAAACAGGACACACCACCAGTGAGGCTTCGCCTCTGACCGCCCAGCGATGGGTCTGGTCAGGTGGTTATGTTGCGGTCAGGCTGTGGAGATGGCTGCGACAGTGACGATTAACGATGTGCTCGATGGGCATGTAGCGCTGGATATTGAGTGTCTGGACCGCATCTACCTGAATGGCTATGTGCCAACTCTGCAGACGGGTGGGGCGGTGGTCTCGTTCCTGACCGCGCATCTGGGTCTATGAGATTCCCTCGCCGGCCATCTTCGAAAAGATCGGCACCGCGTTTCGCCGCGCGGTGGCCTCGTTCGCCGAGGCCAACCACATCCCGGTGGTGCGGTTCGGCAAGAACGACCGCAAGATCGATGTGATGCGGCCGTATCTGGCCCGGCAAGCAGCGACCGGCCGGGCGGGGGTGGCCGCGATCGGGGTGGCCCAGGAGTTCGCGCCGGTGTTCACCGCCACCAAGAAACAACGGGGCAACACGGTGTGGTTCTCCTTTGCGGTGTCCCAGCGGCGGGTGACCTGTTACTACTTCTACGTCTGGGACGACGATTTCGGGCCGGCGTTCGTCAAGGTCTGCGCCTATTTTCCGTATCCGATGAAGGTTTGGGTCAACGGCCATGAGTGGGCCAAGCGGCAGGCAATCAAGGCCGGCATCGGGTTCACCGAGCTGTCCAATGGGTTCGCCACCTGCGCTGATCCGGCCGCGCTGCAGACGATCTGCGACCGGCTCGGCCCGGGCACGATCCAGGTGTTCGCCGACGGTGGTGGTCGATCCTGCCGCTGCCGCTGACCGAGCACGACCGCGCCGCCGGCTATTGGTGGGAGCTGTCGATGCGACAGGTGGAGGTGTCACGCACCCTGGTGTTCGACGCACCACGCCGGGCCCGCGGGTTCTTCGAGGCCCTGGTCACCGACAACCTCGACATCGGTCGCCCGGAGCTGATCGAGCTGATCTTCAAACGCGGCCAACGCCGCGGCGCCAAGGCCAGAGGCCAATACAAGACCAAGATCGTCACCTACGGCACCGAGGTCAACGTCAACGCCTTCTACCGGCACTCGCGCATCAAACAGTATTTGAAGGACGGGCGGGCGCTGCGCATCGAGACCGTCATCAACAACCCCGACGATGTGGGCTGCCGACGCCGGTTGTGCCATCTCGACGAACTGCAGGCCCGCGGTCGTGCAATCAACACCACCCTGCTCGATACTGAACGTGTCGGTCAGGGCTGCGTCCTTGCGAGTCCAGCCTTTGAGCGGATCGCACAGCCCACCCTCACCGAGGATGGCAGGAGGGCCCCGGCCTTACGGTTCGGCGACCCTCGGGTCCAGGCCCTGGCCGGCGCCCTATCCACCAGCGTTCTCGCCGTCACCGGCATCACCAACAAGAGCCTGCGCGCCTTGATGACCGGCCTGCTCGGCGGGGCGACCTACACCAGGAACCAGGCCAGCTACGACCTGGCCCGGCTACGCGTCAACGGGCTGATCACCCGCATCCCGGGCAAGAATCGCTACCGGCTCACCGGCGACGGCCTGCGGTTTGCGATCTTCTACACCAAACTGCACGACCGACTGCTACGACCCCTACTCGCCACCGACCGGCCACCCGCCCCGCCGCCATTGCGAAAGGCGTTGCACACCATAGACATTCACATCAACGAAACCATCGACCAAGCCCGACTCCTGCCGAACGCAGCCTGAAAACTCAAGACAACTCTCAACGTTCTAGCGGCCAAGGATCGCTAGCGGGTTCCGTTCTTGGCGTAGTCGGCGATGGAATCGATGTTGGACTTGTCGATGAACGCGGGGCCGGTCAGCGTTGGCTGGCCGCCTCCTATGACGTTGCCGTTGTTGAGGAACAGCCACAGCGAGTCGATGGCCAGATATCCCTGCAGGAAGGGCTGCTGGTCGATGGCCCATTGGACCTTGCCGTCCTTGATCGCGTCCACTAACGCGGCGTTCGTGTCGAAGGTGGCCACCTTCGCGTTGCTGCCCGCGGTCGCGATCGCTTCGGTGGCCGTCAACGCGATGGGCGCACCCAGCGTGACGACATGGTCGACCGACGGATCCTGCTGCAGCTTGGCGGTGATCGTCGACTGAACCGACGGCATGTCGGTGCCGTTGACGTTGAGGTTCTCGATGGCGCCGCCGAAGCCGGAAGCGACTCCGGCACAACGGGACTCCAGCGCGACGTTGCCCTGGTCCTGGATGACGCAGACGACGTTCTTCGCTCCCTCGGCGGCCAAACGCTTGCCTGCTGCCTCACCGGAAACGGTCTCGTCCTGCCCGAAGTACGCCTTGGCGCCGGCCGCCTTCCAGTCGTTGATGCCGGCGTTGAGTGCCACGACGGGGATGCCTGCATCCGTGGCCCTCTGGACCGCTGACTTGAGTGCTTCGGGCCGGGCCAGCGTGACCGCGATCGCATCGACCTTGCTGTCCACCGCGTTCTGAACGAGGTTGGCTTGATCGGGGGCTGCAAGCTCAGCCGAGTACCTGAGGTCCAGATTGTCCTTCTTGGCGGCGGTTTCGGCACCCTTGCGGATGAGATCCCAGAAGGTGTCCCCGGGTGGGCCGTGGGTGACCATGGCCACCGTGAAGCGCGGCGTGTCCGCCTGGCCGCCACCCATCCCGTCGTCGGTGGTGCGGGGCTTGCCGCCCGTGCTCGAACACGCCGTCAGAGCGAGCAGGGCGCAGGCGGATACGGCGGCAAGACGCAGCCCGTGGGCGCGCAGTAGTTGAGTCGTCATCGATCTCTTCTCCCATTGAGTGTTTCATCCGACGGTCGCCGAGTTGGCGGCCTTGAGTGTTTCGGCGGCGACCTGCAGGCCTTCGAGTTGGCCGAGTTCGACGTCCTCGTGTTCGATGTTCACGGCCATGCCGGCGTCGACGCGCTCCAGGGCCTGGAGGAACCGCGCCCAGAAATCGGTGTCGTGGCCGCGGCCGACGGCGACGAAGTCCCACGCGGAATCCTCCGGCCATCTATTGACGACGTGCCTGCCCCCCAGCCCGGTGGGGTTCTCGCCCAACGGGATTCGGGTGAACCGCTCGTCGAGGACACCGTAGATCTTGCAGTTGTCGTTGATCCGGGTGTCCTTGGCTGCGGCGTGCACGACGAGCGGACCGAGCCAGTCGATCGCGGCGACGGGGTCGATGCCCTGCCAGAAGAGGTGCGACGGATCCATCTCGGCGCCGACGTTCGCGGCACCGGTGCGTTCGACCAGGCGCCGCAGCGTCGGCGGGTTGAACACCAGGTTCTGCGGGTGCATCTCGATGGCGACCTTGACGCCGTTCTGGCGGGCGAGCGCGTCGATCTCGGTCCAGAACGGCAGCGCGACCTCGTCCCATTGGTAGTCGAGAGAGTCGAGATAACCGGAGTCCCAGGTGTTGACGTGCCAGGCCGGCCACTGGCCACCAGGATGCGCCTCGGGCAGACCCGACATCGTCACCACGCGATCCACTCCGAGCAGGCCGGCGACGCGGATGGCCTTACGCAGGTCCTCGGCGTCCTCGGGGCCGACCTCGGGGTCGGGGTGCAGGGGATTGCCGTTGCAGTTGAGGCCGGCGATCTCGACACCGGTGCCGTCGAAGTCGGCGAGATAATTCTGCGGCGAGACCGCACCGGACAGCAGGTCGTCGACGGGCAGATGTGGTGTCGGCAGGAAGCCGCCCGCGTTGATCTCCGCGCCGGTCAAGCCCAGCGAGGCGATGATCTCCAGTGCTTCCCGCAATGGCTTGTCGTGCAGGATGGCCGTGTATACGCCGAGTTTCATGTTGGGGACTCCTTGGTGTTCGTGGGGCTAGACGACTTTGACGGCAGCGCCGCCGGACTGGGCGGACTCGGTGATCGCGGCGACGACACGTAGCCCGTGTAGGCCTGCGTCGAATCCGGGCAGCGGACCGAGGTCGCCGATACCCGCGATCTGGTCGAGGAAGGCGCGGGTCTGGTAGCCGAACATGTCGGCGACGCCGTGTCCGACACCACCGGCATCCATCGGTAGGCCGCCGCGGATGTAGGGATGCTCCGGCCCGATGAGCACCCGGCGCGGCCCCGCCAACTCGTCGCGCAGGCCATCGGTGGATATCTGAAATTCGCCTGCTCGCTGCAGATCAAAGGAAGCCGAGCCCTTGGATGCGAACAGTTCGAACCCCAAGCCGTCGGGCAGGTTGTGCGCGACGCGTGAAACCGAGAACGTGCCGACCGCACCATCCTCGAACCTCGCGGTGAAGGTCGCCGCATCCTCGTTCTCGACCGGCGCGAGCTCGTCGCCGACCGCGCCCTTGGTGTGTCCGTAGGTCACACCGATCGGCACCGGGCGCTTGCCGATCAGCGTCGTGAAGACGGCTCCGCTGACCTCGGCAATCGGCCCGCATACGAACTCGGACAGATCCAGCAGGTGGCTGCCCACGTCGGCGAGCGCACCGGTTCCGGGTCCGCCGCGGTAGCGCCACGTGATCGGGGCGGTCGGATCCAGCGCATAGTCGCACCAGTAGTGGCCGTTGAAGTGCACCAGTTCGCCAAGTGCGCCCGCCGCCAGTTCGCGGCGGATCTGCTCGACGGCCGGAGCGCGACGGTAGGTGTAGCCGACTGCAGTGACCCGGTCGCTGCCCTCGGCGGCCGCCACCATGGCCTCGGCGTCGACGGGCGATCCTGCCAGCGGCTTTTCGCACAGCACGTGCTTACCCGCCGAAAGCAGCCCCTCGACGATCTCGCGGTGCAGGTGGTTGGCCACCACGACGCTCACCGCGTCGATGTCGGGCGCATCGGCGATCGCCCGCCAGTCGTACTCGGCGCGCTGATACCCATACCTCTTGGCCGTCTCATCGGCCACGGCGGCGTTTGTGTCGGCGATGGCGACCAGACGGACGTCCGGTCGGTCGGTGCCGAACAGGGTAGTGGCAGACCGGTATCCGGCGGCGTGCGCGCGGCCCGCCATGCCGCCGCCGATCACAGCGACACCGACTGAGCTGGCGTTGATCATCTCGAAGATCTCCTCTGAAACTATCGGCTTAAACCGATCTATTAGACCGGTCTAGTTCCGCTAGTATGTCCCCCATCACACCCGGCGTCAAGAAGGACTTTCTGAGTGGCTGATCAGGACAGTGGCGAATCACGGAGCCGGCCGCGGCCGGTCACCATGCAGGACGTCGCCGACCACGTCGGTGTCTCCAAGGCTCTGGTGTCGATGGTGTTCCGCCGGGTCCAGGGACCCAGCGCCGAGACACGGCAACGAGTGTTCGATGCTGCCGAGCGGCTCGGCTATCGGCCGAACCGTTCAGCCGCATTGTTATCGCTGCGCCGCACGCACCTCATCGGCGTTATGTTCAATATCCGCAGCACATTTCACGCAGAGCTGGTTGAAGACATTGTCGCCGAGGCCGACCGCTACGGCTACGAGGTCGTACTAGGTGCCGTCACCCCCACGCACCCCGAGCCCGCGGTCGTCGAGACTCTGTTGAGCTTCCGATGCGAAGCCCTCATCCTGCTTGGACCCGAACTGCGCGACGACGCGCTGGCGGCGCTGGCCCTGCGCGCGCCGGTGGTCGTCGTCGGTCGTCGCATGTCCTCACCCGCGATCGACGTCGTCCGCACCGCCGACGGCCGAGGCATCGGCCGGGTCGTCGACCACCTCGTCGAGCTGGGGCATCGCAGGATCACCCACGTGAGCGGCGGAGAAGGGACGATCCCGAACGATCGCAAGGCGGGCTACGTGCGCGCCATGAAGCGACACGGCCTGGTGGACGAGATCGACATCATCGAGGGGGACTTCACCGAGCGCGGCGGCATGATGGCTGCCGATACCCTGCTGGCACGCAAGCGCCGTCCCACGGCGGTCGCGGCAGCCAACGACCAGAGCGCGATCGGGCTTCTCGACCAACTGCTGCGCGCCGGTATCGACGTCCCAGCCGACATCGCCATCGCCGGATACGACGACAGCATGCTGGCCCAGCTGGCACACATCGACCTGACTTCCGTCAGTCAGGAACCAAGGCAGCAAGCCGAACGGGCGGTAAAGGCCGTCGTCGAACGGCTCGACGCCGACCGACACGAACGGGTCGATGTGCTGTTGGAGCCGCGGCTGGTGGTCCGGCACACCACCGTGCCAAGTTTGAGCCGACCCGCCTAGCTGTGTACCAAACATTTGTGCCGGAGGCTATTGTTTAAACAGCCTGCATAAATTAGTTTCGATCTTCGTTCCAGCGTGGGATTCACCCGCGCCCATCGGTCGGAGGACAAATGGCTGGAAGGCTCGACGGCAAGGTCGCTTTCATTACTGGTGCGGCTAGGGGTCAGGGGCGCGCCCACGCAGTTGCGATGGCCAAGGAAGGCGCCGACATCATCGCCATCGACATCTGTCGGAATATCGAATCCAACCCCTACCCGCTCGCGACGCCCGACGATCTCGCCGAGACGGAGCGTTCGGTCAAGGAACTCGGCCGCCGGGTGGTCGCCAGGGTTGCCGACGTGCGCGAGCGTCACGAATTGCGCGATGCGCTGGAGGCCGGCGTCGCCGACCTCGGAAAGCTCGACATCGTGCTGGCCAACGCGGGCATTCTGCCGATGGCTTTCGGGAAAGAGTTCGATCCCATGCATTTCGTCGACGCCACTGACGTCGATCTATTGGGTGTGATGAACACCGTCGCGGTTGCCCTGCCCCACCTGCCCAACGGCGCTTCGGTCATCATCACGGGTTCGACGGCCGGCATGATCAAGGGCACCAGCGACAACCCGATGATGGGCCCCGGCGGCGCCGGCTACGGCTGGAGCAAGCGCGTGCTGATCGACTACGTCGACCAGATGTGTCTGCAGGTGGCGCCCAAGATGATTCGCGTCAACGCCATACACCCGACCAACGTCAACACCCATCTCCTGCAGAACGACGGCATCTACAGCGTGTTCCGGCCCGACATGACCGCCGAGGGCAAGAAACCGACCCGCGAGGACGCCGAACCTGCGTTCACCCATTTCAATGCCATGCCGATCCCGTACGTCGAGCCAGAGGACATCGCCAACCTCGCCGTCTTTCTCGCCAGCGACGAGAGCCGTTACATCACGGGGCAGCAGATCCGTGTCGATGCGGGTTCGATGCTCAAGTGGCCCAACGGCCCCGGCGGGTAGTTCGTCCATCTGACGACGCGACTTCGGCTGCAGTAGCCATATTTGCTGTCCCGTAAGAATCGGGGTTTAATGCTGGAAGCGGAATTGCCGTGGGCAGCAGAATGAGACGATAAGCTCGAGAGCTCTACCGGCTTGAAACCAAAGGCTGGAAGCAGAAGATCATGACTACTATGCATTGGCGCTGGGCACTGGGTGCCTGCATGCTGTCTGCGGCCCTGCTCGTCGGTGGCACCGGGGGAGCGATCGCGGCAGCCGATACCGATTCGGGCGGTTTGACTGCCGAGGACCAGGGTGGAGTCGGCTCGACCCAAATCGTCAGTCCGGCGAGCGAGGCGGTCGAAGGTACTGCCGATACGAACATGTCTGATTCGGTCAGTAACGCGAGCCAGGAGGTGTCTGCCGGCCCGGCCGGCCCGATGACCATGGGTATCGGGTCCACGGATCCCCGGGAGTCCGCACGTGGCGCCGGACCCTTCGCTCGCTCGCTCAGTGACCGTCGTTACCGCCTCGTTGGTGCCCGTCGCACGGCGGTCACCACCGAGGTCGCGTCGGATCCGGCCGTAGTGGTGTCGCATTCGCAGGTGGTCGTGCCGCCACCGACCGTGGTCACGTCGAAGGCGCCGAGGTGGACCGCCGCGGAGCGACGCGCGGCCGTACGGACAGCGCTCGCGCCGGTGAGGGCTTCGGTCGCAACCGCTAGGGCTGCAGTCATCGCGATTCCGGGCGTGATCATGTCGCTTCCCACTTCCCCGACACCGGTTACCGACGTCATCACCGCGGTTCAGGACTTGCTCACCTCGGTCGGCGCTGTGGGTGTCTCGCTTGCACGAGCGCCGTCCGATCTTGCCTCCTTGCTCGGCTTCCCAGGCATGGCTCCCGGGGCGTTCGCCGGAAAGGTGCCCGGCGGGACCGGAACAGGCCTCTTCGGGCTGCCGGCGGCGGTGGATGTGCCCGTGCTTTCGTCTGGCGCACCGCAGTCGCCGCTGACCCTGTTCGCTTCGGATGTCTGGGCAGAGGTCGCCGGGCAATCGACAATGGGACGCGTTGTGGCCACCGGTTCGAGTCACGAGCTATGGGTGTCTGGGGTGGCGTCGATCGCGAAGGGGGGCGTCGCGTCGACGGGTGTCCCGACGATTGTCAAGCACACCATCCTCGCTTTGCTGCTACCCGTGTCGCTGATGGCGCTGGCGGCTGTGGCCTTGCCGGGCGTCGGCGGGCTTCTGGCCGTCAGCGGTGCCGGGACGATGGTCGGATACCGCCAGGCCAAAGCGGCCTCGACATTACCGGCAGTCGGCATCGCTCGCTTTGTGAAATCAGGGCCGGTGGGTGTTGCCCGTTCGGGATCCCTGGTTACCCTGCGTCCCCGTGCGTCAAGAGTCGTCCGTCGACAGCCACCAACGGCGGAGAGTCCTCTCAAGGCAGTCGCCTAAGTGGTATCCGACATAATTACAGTGACGTAATTTGATCCCACACTTCCGTACGGTTACGTGACATGGTTCCCTTGACGAAGGGAACAGCATGCCACGAACCAGCCCGTACAGCATCACTCTTGCCCAGGCCGAGCGCGCAGAACTCGAAGCCCGCGCCCGCAGATATACGTCATCGTATTCGGATGTCGTGCGGGCCCGGATCGTGCTGTACGCCGCCGACGGCCTGGGCAACGACGAAATCGCGGCCCGCCTGGACACGCCACGGCAGGTGGTGTCCAAGTGGCGCAAACGCTTCTACGACGCACGCCTGGCCGGCCTGACCGATCTGCCTCGGGGAGGACGGCCCCCGAGTTTTTCCCCCTGACGTCGTGGTCGCTATCAAGGCGCTGGCCTGCGAACTGCCGGCGAAGACGGACACGCCGCTGGCCCGCTGGCAGTGCCCCGACCTGGCCCGCGCCGCCGTCGAGTCCGGCATCGTCGCCTCGATCTCGGGCACCACCATCTGGCGCTGGCTCAGTTCGGACGCGATCAAGCCCTGGCAGCACCGGTCCTGGATCTTCCCCCGCGACCCCGACTTCGGTGCCAAGGCGGCCCGGGTGCTCGACCTCTACAGCCGCCGCTTCGGCGACACCGCGCTGCAGCCCGACGAGTTCGTGATCTCCGCCGACGAGAAGACCTCCATCCAGGCCCGCATCCGCAAACATGCCACCACGCCACCGGGACCGCGGCGGTCGATGCGTGTGGAGCACGAATACGCCCGCGGCGGCGCGCTGGCCTACCTGGCCGCCTGGGACGTGCACCGCGCCAAGGTGTTCGGCCGCTGCGAAGACACCACCGGCATCGAGCCGTTCGACCGGCTCGTCGGCCAGGTGATGACCTGCCAGCCCTACGCGTCGGCCCGCCGGGTGTTCTGGGTAGTCGACAACGGTTCCTCCCACCGCGGCCAGGCCTCCATCGACCGGCTCGAAGACCGCTGGCCCACCCTGCGGCTGATCCACCTGCCCGTCCACGCGTCGTGGCTCAATCAAGTGGAGATCTACTTTTCCGTCGTCCAGCGTAAGGTCGTTTCGCCCAACGACTTCCACTCCCTCAGCGACGTCGAGTCCCGCCTGCTCGACTTCCAGCAGCACTACGAACAGATCGCCACACCGTTCGAATGGAAGTTCACCAAGAACGATCTGAACGCGCTACTCGAGCGCATCGCCGCCCACGATCACGCCGACCGCGCGCTCGCTGCCTGACCCGGCCCCGAATACGTCACCGAAATTCCGTGCCAGACCACTAAGCAACGCAGCACGACCGGCTCAGCCCCGGACCCACGTGTAGGCAACGAGTTACTTCGAGCCGGATCGAGCGCGGCGCGACTTCGGCTGCGGCATCTCGAACCGGTCGATGAACCTGTTCACCAGCGCAACGGCCTCGTCGTGCCCGCCCGTCGTACCCAACGCCTGCTCCAGCACCAACGTGCGGCCGATCGAGGCGACAACGACCGCCAGCGCGGCGGGCGGGAACTCCTCGGCATCCATTCCGGACTGTCGCACAATGAAGTTGAGCGCGGTGATCTGCATTTCACGCCACCGCTCGGACCAGGCCGAGATCTCCGCCCTGATCTTCTTGCGGTGGTTGGCAAGGCCCATGAACTCGAGCAGCAGCCGTGTGCCGCGCGGTTCGCTCACCGTCTCCCAGAACGCGTGCAGCGGACGGTCCGACGCCAGTGCCTCTTGTTGGCGATCAAGGTTGGCTGCCGCGCCGCGACGGAACACCGCGAGGTACAGCTCATCCATGGTGGGGAAGTAGTAGTGCACCAGCGCGGGTTTGACGCCGGCCAGCGCGGCAACTCGGCGCGACGTCGCCGCGGCGTAACCATCCTCGAGCATGATCTGGATCGTCGCGTCGAGCATCTTGTCGCGAGTGGCCGAGTCGCGCGACCCGACCCTTTCGGATGCGGTCATGTCTCGGCCCTTCGTAACACGTTCTCGGCGTGACGCATCAGTGCGGCGTCGACGAGCCTGCCATCGCGCCCGATCGCGCCCACGCCGTCCGCTTCGGCCTGGCGGTAGTCGGCGATGAGCGCGCGGGCGTCGGCGATCTCGTCGGCCGTCGGGGTGAAGACCTCGTTGGCGACGGGCACCTGATGGGGATGGATTGCCCACTTGCCGTCGAATCCGAGCAGGCTGGCGTGCGTCGCGGTGCGCCGGTAACCGTCGAGGTCCCGGTAGCCGGGGTAGGGCGCATCGATGGCGTCGATCCCGGCGGCGCGCGCGGCCGCCAGCACCTGCACGCGCGCTAGATGCCAGAAGTCGCCAGGGTATTCGCCGGCGGGCTCGAAGTTGCCGTCGACGCGTGCCCGCAGCGAGGCCGACAGATCGCCCGCCCCGAAGATCAGCGCCTCCAGCCGGGGGCTCGCCCGCGAAATCTCGACGACGTTTACCAGCCCCTCGGCCTCCTCGATGAGTGCCTCGATCGCGATGGGTCGCTGCAACCCGAGCTTGGACTCGAGCTGGGTGAGCAGAACATCGACCCACCACACGTCACGAGCAGACCGCACCTTCGGCATGATGATGACGTCCAGCGCGCCGCGCGCGCCGCTGACGATCTCGACGACATCGTCGTGGCACCACGGCGTGTCGAGCCCGTTGATACGAACGGCCCGAAGCGTTCGATGCCAGTCGAGTCGGGTGAGCGCGTTGACCGCCGTGCTGCGAGCCGACTCCTTGGCCGACGGTGCACACGCGTCCTCGAGATCGAGGAACACAAGATCGGCGCCGGCATGTGCGGCCACCTCACACATGTGCTCGCTGCTGGCCGGCGTCGCCAACTCCGAGCGGCGCGCCCTCATATCGTCCCCGCCGCTCGCAGGGCAGCGATGCGCACCGCATCCAGACCCAGCAGTCCACCGTACACGCTGTCATTATCGGCCCCGAGCTGTCGGCCGAGATGCTCTACAGTTCCCGGGGTTTCGCTCAGCATCGCCACCGGTGACTGCACCGTAACCCGGCCAAGCTCCTGGTCGTCGACGGCCACAAATGTGCCGCGGGCGCGGAAGTGCTCATCGGCGAGCAGTTGGCTCGCGTCGTAGACAGGAGCCGCGGCGACACCCTCTGCGAGGAACACCTTCATGGCCTCGTCGAGGGTGTGCCCGCAAACCCACTCGGCGACCAGCCCGTCGATCTCCTCGGAGCGTTGCTGGCGACCTACCGGATCGACATAGTCGGGAAGAGTAGCCAGATCGGCTCTTTCGATAGATCGGTACACGGCTACCGCGGTACTCGACGCGGCGCTGGATAACGCGATCCACTGGTCGTCGCACGTTCGATAGGCGTTGCGCGGTGCACTCGCATCGACCCGATTACCGTTGCGGCCCTGCACCACACCGAGTTGGTCGTAGGCCAGTGTGGCCTGCTCGACGAGACGGGCCAGCGGCTCGACGAGGCTGACATCCACGAGTTGGCCGGCCGCGCCGTGCATGTCACGGTGGTAGAGCGCCATCATCACTGCGTAGGTGGCGGCCTGCGCAGCGACGCCGTCGGCGAGCATGAACGGCGGCAGCGTCGGCGGTCCGTCCGGCTGTCCGGTGACGTGCGCGAAGCCGCTCATCGCTTCGGCGAGGGTGCCGAAACCCGGTCGGTCGGTTGCGGGCCCGCCGTGCCCGTAGCCGGTGACATGCAGCACCACCAGGTTCGGGTGCCGTTCGTGTACCGACTCATAGTCCAGCTGCCAGCGAGTCAGCGTGCTCGGCCGGGTGTTGACGACGAACACGTCGCTGACGGCGAGAAGTTGATGCAACAGGTCTCGCCCGTCGGTCGTGCGCATGTCGAGGGTGACGCATTTCTTGTTGCGGCTAACGCTCTTCCAGACCAGGCCGACGCCGTCGCGCCGCGGCCCCCAGGTTCGCAGGGGGTCACCGCAGCCGGGTTGCTCGACCTTGATGACCTCCGCGCCAAACTCGCCGAGCGCGGTGGCCACCAGTGGGCCGGCCGCGAGCGTCGCGGCGTCGACGACCCGTAGTCCCGACAGTGGTTGGGTCATCACACCGTGGGTTCTGCGACCATCTCGAAGAAGGCGGCGCCGGAGTCGGGAATGCGGTTCTGCTTGAACACATTCACCGCATACGACACCAAAATCATGGAATAGAGAAGGTGCAGCAGTCTGGTCGCGTCCTCGGGGAGCGCAATGATGTCCAGCCCGTCGAGGTAGGCGATCGCCTCCTCGGCGCGCGGCGCGATCGCATCGTAGAAGTCGACCAATTCCTCGAAGGGCCGGTCCAGTCGCGCGGCGTACCGTTCGGCGCGGGTGGCAAGCGCCCAGTCCGCGACATACGGTTCGAGATCGGAGAAGCCCTTCGGCAGTGCACTTGTCATCGGCACTCCCCCGGCTCGCCGGACTGACGCGCAGCGACGGTGTCGCCGATGACCCTGTGGAACTGCCGAATGAGGAGCTCCTGGTCGCTGAGGTGAAAGGTGTTCTGCGCACGTGTTTTCAGCGCCGAGTGGGTCGCCTCGATGGTGTTGACATCCTGCATCGCGAACTCGATGGTGCTGTCCACCACGAGTTCCTGCGCGAGCCGCTCCTTGGCGTTGGCCGGCGGCACGAAGTACATGTCGATCTCGTAGATGTGCGTGTCGACCGTCTCCGGCCAGTACGTGTAGGTGATGTAGTAGTTGCGCGCCCAGATCTGGATCGAGATGTTCGGGAAGACCCAGAACTGGTCGTTGCCCCACGAGGCGATGTCGCCGCGGTTCAGGAAGTCGGGCAGCGCACCGATGTCGGGAACGTCGTCGGGCCCGAAAAGGCCTGCGCGGAACAACTTGTACACCCAACGCTGGTCTTGGCGGGCCGGTCCGGCGGTGCCGGGTTCGCGCGGGGGCAGCGGCGGCGGCCCGGGCACCGATGTCAGCATGTGCGGCCGGAAGAGGTCGTAGTGGTAGGCGTCGACGGGTGGCACCATCTTCTCGGCCTTGGACACGTCAGGGTCGATGAACCGGCCGTGCACATAGGGCGGGTGGTACCACTCGCATACGGAGTCGACGGCGAGTTTCCAGTTGCCATTGATTCGGGTGGAGAACCCGTACCGCTGCGTCATCAGACCGAAGGGGTAGGCCTCCATGCCCAGCAGACCGTCGCCGAGGAAGGTGCGCAGCGGCACCGGATCCTCGGCCAGGTTGACGAAGATGAAACCCGCCCACACTTCGCAGTGCACCGGCGGCATGCGCAGCTTGCTCTTGTCGAGGTCGAAGAACTCCTCCTCGTTGGTGATGTGGTTGACGCCGCCGTCCAGGCCGTACCGCCAGCCGTGGTACTTGCAGGCGAAGGCCCGGCAACTGCCCGACGACTCCTCCTGGGGGTGTTCCTGCCAGACGACCTTGTTTCCGCGGTGCGCGCACACGTTGTGGAATGCGTGGACGTTGTCGTCGAGGTCACGGGTGATCACGATGGACGCCAGTCGGCCGGGGAGTTCGCGGGTGAAGTAGGTGCCCTTGCGGGGTAGCCGCTCAATGCGCCCGACGCACAACCAGTTTCGCTCGAAGACGGCTTTGCGCTCGGCGGTGAAGAACTCCTCGGATATGGAGTCCTCGTAGTTCACCGCACCGGTGCCGAGTTCGGGGTAGTCGGGCGTGAACTTGCCTCGTCCGGTGGCGAGGCGCTGCTGGATACCCGTCACGGTGTGACTCCTTCGTCGACATGCTTGCCGTTGGCCGCGGGTTGGGTGGACCACGGCTCCTGGTCCCATGGCCGGTCGAGCGGCTCCATCTCTCCGCCGAACGGGAAGAACGCGCGCTGCGCATAAGTCTCGCGGGCCAGGCCGTGGCCGAGCTCGTCGAGGAACGCTCGCCTGAGGGGATTGGTGAACAGCTGACGCGAGTACCGCAGTGTCAGCGGCGGCCGCTTGACCAGTTCGCGGGCCAGTTCCCAGGCCCGGTCGAGCAGCTGGTCCTTCGGCAACACCTCGTTGACCACGCCCCATTCCCTGGCCTCCTGCGCGCCGAGCTTCTTGCCGGTCAGCAGGAAGTAGCGCGCGCGGGTGTGTCCGGCCAGAAAGCTCCAGATGACGTGCTGGCCGTCACCGGGCACCTGGCCGCGGGGGAAGTGCGACGCGTCCTGGAAGTAGGCGTCCTCGGACGCCAGCACGATGTCGCCCATCAGCGGTACTTCGGAGTGCATGTTGCACGGGCCGTTGACGGCGCTGATCATCGGCACGTCGACGTCAAGCACGTTGAAGATCAGATGTCTTGCATACCAGGCCTTCTCGTCGAGCTTAACCAGCCCGCGGGTGTCAGGCATCAACTGGTACACGGGCTTCTCCACGGGATCGCCGTTGGGCATTCGGCCCCAGTTGGCGTTGTAGTTCTCGCCGGTCCCGGTGTGGATAAGCACCTTGATCTCGCGGTCGCCTGCGATGTCGGCGAAGGCATCGGACATGTCGTCGTGGGCCTGCCAACTCCACACCAGGCTGTCACCGTCGGTGTGGCACTGCATGAACAGGATGCCGTCATCGGTGAGTTCGAAACGATAGTTGGCGTAGCGATTCTGGTACTCGCTGAACCTCGTCCGCTTGGCCATGTGGCGTCTCGTTCCTCCTGTTTGGGCGATCGCTCAATCGGACATTACAGGCCGTGCAGCCTGGCCACAATGGGTGCGAAGGGTTCGGCCTGCGCCTGCTGCACGGTCACGTAGTTGATGCCCAGGACTTCGCGGCGCGACTCGAGCACGTCCACAGCCTCTTCCACTGAGCCGATCAGCACGTTGGGGTGAGTACGCAGGATTTCCGCCGCAATGCCGGTCGACGACGACAAATTCGCCAGCGCAGATTCCGGGTCGTCGGTGATCTCGGTGAAGTACGGCGAGCTTTCGATGTCCAGGTTCTCGAAGCGCTCCGCCGCCACAGCGCGGACGTAGCCCATTCGGCGTTGCGCCTCCGCCTGTGGGTCAAGGCCGGCCTCGTTGCGCGCGATGAACGGGACGTTCGAGATGCTGACGATGTCGGCCTTCCGGCCTGCCAGCGTGAGCACGCGCTGTCCGCCTCCGCCGACCATGATCGGGGGATGAGGGCGCTGAACCGGCCGGGGACGACCTGAGTAGCCGCGGACGTGAACAAACTCACCGACGCAGTCGATCTCCGTACCCGCGAAGTGCTCCTCGATGAGCGTGATCACCTCCTCCAGCTTGGTGATTCGCCGACCCGGTCGGTCGAACGTCAAGCCGATCGCGGAATATTCGTCAGCGCTCCAGCCCGCTCCGAGACCCAGTTCGAGGCGCCCGTCGGACAGCAGGTCGAGCGTCGCGGCCTCCTTGGCGAGCACGGCAGGCACGTGGTAGTCGATGCAGAAGACGCGACAACCGATGCGCAGCGTCTCGGTCACCGCAGCCGCCGCGGCCATCGCCGCGATGGGCGCCAAATCCTGTCTGGGTGTGCGGGCGGCGCGCTGTGCCGGGCCCGGACCCAGGTAGTGGTCCGCCAGGAACAGGGTCGAATAGCCGAGGTCCTGAACCTTGTGCGCGGTTTCGCGCCACTCGCGCGCTCCAGAGGCGTTCGTCGCCTGTACGGCGAAGCGAAACGGCGGTCTGCCCATTTGTGGACCCTAGGTTGGGCGGTCGCCTTGAATCAATAGCGCTTGCTTGACCCGTCAGCCCACAGGGTGATAGGCATGATCCGGCTGGCGATTGGGCGGTCGCCCAGTAACTGGAAGGCTTACCCCATGAGGACCGCACTCGTAACCGGTGGGGCATCGGGGATCGGGAGCGCCGTCGCACGCCGGCTATGCGGCGACGGTCACCAGGTGGCGATCATCGACCTCTCACCGACCGGCGGAGCCCATGGCTTCGTCGCCGACGTGACCGACCGCGGGCAGGTGGAGTCGGCCGTCGCGGCGGTGCACGAGGCGCTTGGCCCGATCACCGTGCTGGTCAATGCCGCAGGCCTGGAAGGGTTCAAGAGGTTCGCGGACTTGTCGTTCGACGTCTGGTCCAGGGTCATCGACGTCAATCTCAACGGCGTGTTCCACACCATCCAAGCGGTACTACCGGACATGGTCGACGCCGGCTGGGGACGCATCGTGAACATCTCCTCGTCGAGCACTCATTCCGGCCAGCCCTTCATGGCGCACTACGTCGCGGCGAAGTCGGCCGTCAACGGGCTGACGAAGTCACTGGCCCTCGAATATGGGCCCTGCGGGATCACCGTCAACGGCGTGGCACCCGGGTTCATAGACACCCCGATGCTGCGCAGCGCAGAGGAGCGCAACCGGCTCGGCGGAACCGTGGAGGAACACATCGAGCGCACGCCCGTTCGCCGCGTGGGTCAACCCGACGACATCGCCGCGGCCTGCTCATTTCTGATCTCGGATGACGCCGGCTACATAACCGGCCAGATCCTCGGCGTCAACGGCGGCCGGAGAACCTAAGGGAGACAATGTATAACAGGGACCAACTCTTCATCGACGGGCAGTGGTCGACTCCGAATTCCGGTGATGCCATCGACGTGATCTCTCCGCACAGCGAGGCGGTGATCGGCAAGGTTTCCTTCGCGGGACCGGCCGACGTCGACCGGGCGGTGCGCGCCGCCCGCGCGGCATTCGACGAGGGACCGTGGCCGCGGATGGAGCCCGCTGAGCGCATTGCCGCGGTCACCCGGCTGGCCGCGCTGTACAAGGAGCACCGCACTGAGATGGCGGAGTTGATTACCGCCGAAATCGGTGCCCCCATCGCTTTCGCCAAACGCGCACAGGTCGGGATACCGCTGATGATGTTCGGTGCTTTCAGCGATCTGGCGGGAAAGTACGACTGGCAGGAAGCGCGTCCAGGTCTGTACGGCAACGACATTCGGATACTCAAACAGCCGGTGGGGGTCGTGGCGGCAGTCGTGCCGTGGAACATGCCGCAGTTCCTCACTGTCTGCAAGGTTCTCCCGGCTCTGCTCGCCGGCTGCTGTGTGGTGCTCAAGCCCGCCCCCGAGTCGGTGCTCGATGCGCAGTTCTTCGCAGACCTGGTGCAGAAGGCCGATTTACCGCCCGGGGTCTTCAACGTCGTACCCGGCGATCGCGCCGTCGGCGAAACCCTGGTCTCCCATCCTGGGGTCGACAAGGTGTCCTTCACCGGGTCGACGGCCGCAGGCAGACAGGTCGCAATGGCATGCGCCGAGGGTCTGAAGCAAGTGAGCCTGGAACTCGGCGGGAAGTCGGCGGCCATCGTCCTCGACGACGCCGATCCCGCGAAGGTCGCCGCCGCCATCCAGTCCGCAAGCCTGGCCAATAGCGGCCAGGTGTGCAACGCGCTCAGCCGGATCGTGGTGCCCGCCAATCGACAAGACGAATTCGTCGATGCCCTGGCCGCCGGAATGCAGTCGATGACGGTTGGCGATCCGGCGGATCCCGCGACGCAACTCGGCCCGCTGGTCGCCGAACGGCAACAGACTCGGGTGCGCGGCTATATCGAGGAAGGCCGGCGTGAAGGCGCGCGACTCGTCGTCGGTGGCACCGACCTACCCGACGGGCTCGACAAGGGCTGGTACGTCAAGCCGACGCTGTTCAGCAATGCGCGCAACGACATGCGGATCGCCCGCGAGGAGATCTTCGGCCCGGTCCTCACCGTCATCGCCTACGAGAACGAAGGCGACGCGGTGCGCATCGCCAACGACTCCGAGTACGGCCTGGCCGGCTCGGTTTTCACCGCCGACGTCGACCGCGGGCTCGGTATCGCCGCCCGGGTGCGCTCCGGCACGTTCGGCGTCAACCAGGGCTACATCATGGATCCGGTCGCGCCGTTCGGCGGTGTCAAGCAGAGCGGCTACGGCCGTGAGCTCGGCCGTGAAGGGCTCGAGAGTTACCTGGTGAGCCAATCGGTTTCGACGGCGAAGTAGTGGCCTGAGTCGAGGTCGTCGAGCAGCCCGCCGTGGGTGGGCTGCCAGTTGAGAAGTTCCCGCGATCGGGTACTGGTGGCCGGGGCATCGAGCGAGGGGAAGGGCCGATCCGCCCGACCGGCATCTTCAGATGCGTGCCGATGGTTTCTGCGATCGCTCCGACCGGCACACCCTCGTCGTCGGTCGCCTGCAGGACCGAACCCGCCGGCGGCTGATTGAACTGCCTTCGGTCTCGACGGGCTAACGATTCAGCTATGCCCGGCGTAGCGGCTCGCAGAACGCCCGTCGCCGTGGTCCGCTCAATGGGCGATGCCCATCCGGACGCCTGGTGTGCTCGCGGTCGTATCGGCGGCTGCGGCGGTGCTCGTCGTCGCGCTGCCGTCGGCGGCCGCGGCGCCCGCAACGGACGGCGACGGCTACGTGAACTCAACGGCGCGGTGTGCCGCGCCCAATACGGTCGTCGTCTTCGGCAGTACGGACTCGTCACGCGTGGCGATCTGTGAGACGCCCGACGGCTACGAGTATCGCGGTGTGCGCGTCAGCGACGGCGCCAGGCTGATCGTTCCAGCCGAGGCGTCAGGCGATGGCACCTTCGTCGCCGAGAACGGGGGGATCGGCTACATGGTGACGGCGAAGTCACTCGTCGTTAGCGAGGGCAACAAGGTGATCCGCGAGGAACCGATGGTGGACTTCCACGGCCCCCAGGCCCCGGCGCCCGCTGCGGCCCCGGCAACGCCGACACCGACGACGCCGTTGCCGCCACCGCTGCCTGCAGAAGAGGGTCACGGCGGCTGAACCGTCAACCACCCCTGCGGCGGTCGTCCGGACAGCGCCGATGTCAAGTGCTGGGCTGCTGTTCGGACCGCGCGCACCAAATCCGTGGCGGGCACATGGGAACCCTGCTGGCGCCGAGTCACGCTGAACGCCGCGCACGGATGGCCGGTGTGGTCGAAGGCGCATGCCGCCACCGACTGCAGCCCGGGAGTGATGAGTCCGACCTCTTCGGACCAGCCCTGGCGCCGCTCTTGCTGCAGCAGCTGCCGCAGTTCCGGTAGAGAGGTGGGTCCTTCTCCCGTTCGGTTGACGAACGCGCGGGTCGACGGAAACAACGCCCGCACCTGAGCGGCGGGCAGATACGCAAGCATGGCGCGTCCGCTTGCGGTCAGGTGTGCGGGCATGCGCACACCGATCCCGGTGAGCGTGACGGCCATGTGCGCCGCCGTCGGGTGCTCACGAAGGAGGTACAGGGTCTCCGCGCCGTGCAGGATCCCGAGGTGAGCGGTCTCGTGCACCTGGGCGACGAGTTGCTTGAGCACAGGACGTGCCCACATCTCCAGTGGCCCGTGCCGCAGATAGGCCGAACCCACCTCGAACGCCGAAACCCCGAGGCCGTACGTGCGCTGGTCCGGTAGGCGTACGACGAACCCACGCTCGGTGAGCACCTCGAGCAGGTGGTACGCCGACGAGCGCGGGATGTCGAGGTCGCGCATGATCGCCGCGCCGGAAACCGGGCCGGATCGTCCGGCCAGGTACAGCAGGACGTCGAGCGCCCGTCCCACCGCAGGCGATGTGCTGGACATGGCTCGCCTCCTAAAGTCTCGGATTCGAGACATTAGTGGGTTCCGGGGTCTGGAAGCAATGACCGGTGATCGGGTGTGCTTACGCCATGACTTCTGCAACCGAGCCGCACACGGTCCGCGCCCCGCGCGGTACGACCCTCTCCTGCAAGGGGTGGCAGCAGGAAGCCGCGCTGCGCATGCTGATGAACAACCTCGATCCCGAGGTCGCCGAGCACCCGGAGGATCTCGTGGTCTACGGCGGCACGGGTCGCGCGGCCCGCAACTGGCCCGCGTTCGATGCGATCGTGCGCACGCTGCGCGACCTCGAGGACGACGAGACCCTGCTGATCCAGTCCGGTAAGCCGGTCGGCGTCTTCCGGACGCATGTCTGGTCGCCGCGCGTTCTGCTGGCCAACTCCAATCTGGTTGGGGATTGGGCGAACTGGGAGAAGTTCCGTGAGCTGGAGGCCGCGGGGCTGACGATGTACGGACAGATGACCGCCGGCTCGTGGATCTACATCGGCACACAGGGCATCCTGCAGGGCACCTACGAGACCTTCGGCGCCGTGGCGAAGAAAAGGTTCGACGGAACTCTTGCCGGGACCATCACTCTCACGGCGGGCGTCGGCGGCATGGGTGGCGCCCAGCCGCTCGCGGTGACCATGAACGAGGGGGTGGCGATCTGCGTGGACTGCGATGAGAGCCGCATCGATCGGCGAATCGCCCATCGCTACCTCGACACCAAGGCCGCCGACATCGACGAGGCTCTCGCGTTGGCGATCGAGGCGCGAGACGCCAGGCGGCCGCTGTCGATCGGCCTTGTCGGCAACGCCGCCGAGGTATTCCCCGAATTGCTCGAACGCGATGCACCCATCGACATCGTGACCGACCAGACGTCGGCGCACGATCCGCTGTCCTACCTGCCGACCGGCATGCTGTTCGAGGACATGAAGAAGATGGCCGACAAGGATCCGGTGTACTTCACCGAGCAGGCGCGCGCCTCGATGGCCAAACACGTGAAGGCGATGGTCGGGTTCATGGACAAGGGCGCCGAGGTGTTCGACTACGGCAACTCGATACGTGACGAGGCACGCAAGGCGGGCTATGACCGGGCTTTCGACTTCCCCGGGTTCGTTCCCGCCTACATCCGCCCGCAGTTCGAGGAGGGGCTCGGCCCGTTCCGGTGGGTGGCGCTCTCGGGCGACCCGAAGGACATCGAGGCGACCGACCGCGCGATCCTCGAACTGTTCCCCGACAACGCCCATCTGCGACGCTGGATCACCATGGCCGAAGAACGCGTCGCCTACCAGGGCCTGCCTGCCCGGATCTGCTGGCTCGGCTACGGCGAGCGGCACAGGGCCGGCCTGAAGTTCAACGAGATGGTCGCCTCCGGCGAGCTGTCGGCGCCGATCGTCATCGGCCGCGATCACCTGGACTCCGGCTCGGTCGCCTCCCCGTATCGGGAGACCGAGGCCATGGCCGACGGCTCCGACGCCATCGCGGACTGGCCACTGCTGAACGCTTTGGTGAACACGGCGTCCGGCGCATCCTGGGTATCGATCCACCACGGTGGTGGCGTCGGGATGGGCCGTTCCATCCACGCGGGCCAGGTGTGTGTGGCCGACGGGACGGAGCTGGCGGCGCAGAAGCTCGAAAGGGTGCTCATCAACGATCCGGGCATGGGCGTCATCCGGCACGTCGATGCCGGCTACGAGCACGCCACCGCGGTCGCTGCCGAGCGGGGTGTTCGAATCCCCATGCAAGAGAAGTGACTATGGACTTCGATGCCCACTTTGACTCCTTGTGGGAGTCGATCCTCGACGTCGGCCGCGAACCCGCCACCGGCGGCTATCGCAGATTCGCCTGGACCGCAGCAGATCTCACGTTGCGCGAATGGTTCATCGCCGAAGCGCAGCGTCGCGGCATGACCGTGGAGGAGGACCGCAACGGCAACATGTGGGCCTGGTGGATGCCCGCCGGTTGGAGCGGGGACCCGAAAGGCGCATTCGTCACCGGATCTCACCTCGACTCGGTGCCCGACGGCGGTGCCTTCGACGGGCCCCTCGGCGTGGTGTCGGCGTTCCACGCGGTCGATCTCGTCCGGGCCCGCGGTATTGCACCCGTCATCCCGGTCGCCGTGGTCGCATTCGCCGATGAGGAGGGTGCCCGGTTCGGCGTGGCCTGCGTCGGATCGCAGCTGACGACCGGGGCACTGACGGTCGACCGCGCGCTCGCGCTGCGCGATAACGACGGAACCACGCTGGCCGATGCGCTCCGTGGCGCAGGCCGCCGCCCCGAACAGCTCGGCGCCGACGACACACTCGCCGAGCGCGTCGGTGTGTATGTGGAGCTCCACGTCGAGCAGGGTCGGGCGCTGGAGGACCTGGGTCGGCCGGTTGCCGTCGCGTCGTCGATCTGGCCCCACGGCAGATGGCATCTGACGTTCGGCGGTGAAGCCAACCATGCCGGGACTACGCGGCTGGTCGACCGGCGCGATCCGATGCTGCCGTTCGCCTCTGCGGTGCACGCCGCGCGAACCGAGGCAGGCCGGCACGGCAGCGTCGCCACGTTCGGAAAGGTCAGGGTCAGCCCGAACGGCGCGAACGCCATTCCGTCCCGTGTCGATGCGTGGCTGGACGCCCGCGCCGCCGATGAAGCCACCCTGGACGCCGTCGTCGAGGCGATCCGGGATGCGGCCGAGCACTACGCCAGGGACGGCCACGTCACCATGGGCTTCGAAGCCGAGTCGATCACCCCGATCGTCGAGTTCCCGGATGCTCCGCGGCTGCGAGTGCAGGCGGCGCTGTCGCGGTTCGGCGAGGTTCCGGTGCTTCCGACCGCCGCGGGACACGACGCCGGCATCCTTTCGGCCAAGGTGCCGACGGCAATGTTGTTCGTGCGCAACCCCACCGGGGTGTCGCATTCCCCCGAGGAGTACGCGGAGATCGCGGATTGCCGTACCGGCGCGGAAGCGCTGGCGGATGTGATGGCCGATTGGGTGTCGCGGTGATCGGCGAGACATTCTGGTGTGAGAACGCTTGGCTGGACGGCGAGGTCGTGGAGTCCGTCCAGGTCGGCGTCGACGCCGGACGCATCAGCGCGATCGAGACGGGCGTGCCGCCGGTTGCGTCGTCGCGGCTGCTGCGCGGTATGGTGATCCCGGGAATGGCCAACGCGCACTCACACGCCTTCCACCGGGCACTGCGGTCGCGGACCCAGCGTAATCGCGGCAGCTTCTGGACGTGGCGAAAGCTGATGTACGAAGCGGCAGGGCAGCTGACTCCGGAGTGCTACCGTGCCCTGGCGACAGCCGTCTACGCCGAGATGGCGCTCGCCGGAATCACGTCGGTCGGCGAATTCCATTACCTGCACCACGATGTCGGCGGCAGGCGCTACGCGGATCCGAACGAGATGGGCAAGGCGCTGATCGCCGCGGCGGCGGACGCAGGCGTCCGCCTGACGCTGCTGGACACGTGCTATCTGCGCTCCGGACTCGATGGCGCGCCGTTGGCGCAGGGACCGCAACAGCGGTTCGGCGACGGCACAGCCACGGCATGGGCCGAGCGGGTGGACGCATTACGAAGCGATGTCGAATCGGCACCGCAGGTAATCGTGGGCGCCGCAATACATTCCGTACGGGCCGTGCCACCGTCCGAAATGACGGCCGTGGTCGAGTGGGCCGACACCCATGGCGCACCGCTGCATGTGCACTCGTCGGAGCAGACGGCCGAGGTCGACGAGTGCATCGCGGTCCACAATTGCACCCCGACCGCACTCATGCGCGACAACGGAGTTCTCGGGCCCCGCACCACGGCGGTGCACGCCACCCACCTGACCGAACAGGACATCGCTGACATGGACCGGACGGCGACCGGTGCCTGCTTCTGCCCGACCACCGAACGTGATCTCGGCGATGGCATCGGACCCGCCTCGACGCTGCTGGCCGGACGGGGTGCGTTCAGCCTGGGTTCCGACAGCCACGCGGTGATCGACCTGTTCGAGGAGGCGCGGGCCGTCGAACTCGACGAGCGCCTGGCCCGCCGTGAGCGTGGAATCATCTCCGCGACAACACTGCTCGACGCCGCCACCGCTGCGGGTCAGCGCGTCCTTGGCTGGACGGAGGCGGGTGTACTGCGGGTCGGTGCCCGCGCCGACCTCGTCGTCGTCGACACCCGGTCCGTCCGTACCGCGGGTGGCGGGGCCACGGCGGAGAACGTGGTCTTCGCCGCATCGGCGGCCGACGTCACCGACGTGGTCGTCGACGGTCGACAGGTGGTGACCGAGGGACGACACATCGCGTTCCCCGATATCGGTGATGCTCTGGCACAGACCATCGGGCGGCTCCGATGACAGTTCTCTACGACAACATCGGCGAACTGGTGACCAACGACCCGACACAGGGCGATGGTTCTCCGCTCGGTCTCCGCAACGACGCGGCGATGGTCGTCGACGGTGACCGCATCGCGTGGATCGGGCCGCAAGCCGACGCACCGGCCGCCGAGCACAGGGTGGACTGCGGGAACCGAAGCGTGATACCGGGATTCGTCGACAGCCATGCCCACCTGGTCTTCGCCGGGGACCGCTCGGCCGAGTTCGCCGCGCGGATGAGCGGTGCAGCGTACGACGGCGGCGGAATCGCGACGACGGTGTCGGCGACCCGCGCCGCCGCAGACAGCGAGCTCTCGGACAACCTCGCCCGGCTGGCCGGTGAGCTCTTGCGCAGTGGCGTCACCACTTTCGAGACCAAGAGCGGGTACGGCCTGACCGTCGGCGATGAACTGCGCTCGCTGGAGATCGCCGGACGCGCCACCGCGGAGACCACCTTTCTGGGCGCGCACGTCGTTCCCGCCGAGTACCGCGACCGCCGCGACGATTACGTCAGTCTGGTGGCGGGGGACATGCTGGCGGCCTGTGCGCCACGGGCCAGGTGGATCGACGTGTTCTGCGATCGGGGCGCGTTCGACGTGGATGAGGCCAGGACGATCCTGCAAGCCGGCGACGATGCCGGGCTCGGTCTGCGCATGCATGCCAGCCAACTGGCTCCCGGGCGGGGTATCAAGCTCGCCGTCGAGTTGCGCGCGGCGTCGGTGGACCACTGCACCTATGCCGACGACAGCGACCTCGAAGCGCTCGCCGCGGGCACCACGGTCGCCACCCTGCTGCCCGGAGCCGAATTCTCCACCCGCGCAACGTGGCCGGACGGGCGACGCTTCGTCGAAGCCGGCGTGACGATCGCCCTCGCGACGGACTGCAATCCCGGCACGTCATACACCTCGAGCATGCCGTTCTGCATCGCGCTGGCGGTCCGCGACATGCATCTGACGCCCGCAGAGGCCCTGCGGGCCGCCACCGCCGGTGGAGCGGCCGCCCTGCGGCGCGACGACATCGGAATCCTCGCAGCGGGCATGCGGGCGGACTTCATCAGGCTGAAGGCGCCCACCTACATCCACCTCGCCTACCGGCCCGGCGTGCCGATCGTCGACGGCGTGGTCGTCTCTGGCGCTCCAACGCAACGAAAGCAGATCCAATAGTGATGAAAGAGTCCAAGGTCGTCGTCGGAGTGGGACCCGTTACCTTCGCCGATGTCGTCGCCGTCGCGCGCGACGACGCTCAAGTCAGCATTGCCCCCGACGCGCTCGACGCCGTCGCGGCTAGCCGTGTTCACATCGAGGCCCTTGCCGGACAGCCCACCCCCGTGTACGGAGTGTCCACCGGCTTCGGCGCGCTCGCTACCCGCCACATACCTCAAGAGCTGCGAACGCAATTGCAGCGCAGCCTCATTCGGTCACATGCCGCAGGTACCGGCACCGAGGTCGAGCGTGAGGTCATCCGCGCGATGATGTTGCTGAGACTGTCGACGCTGACGACGGGCCGAACCGGAGTCCGTACGGAGACGGCGCAGGCCTACGCCGATCTCTTGTCGGCCGGGTTGACGCCGGTGGTGTACGAGTACGGCAGCCTCGGCTGCTCCGGCGACCTCGCGCCGCTGGCGCACGTCGCGCTTGCGGTCATGGGAGAAGGCCACGTCCGCACCAGCGACGGTGCTCTGAAGCCGTCAGGGGAGGCGATGGCCGAGCATCGGCTTTTGCCGGTGACTTTCGCCGAAAAAGAAGGCCTGGCGTTGATCAACGGCACCGACGGAATGCTCGGCCAACTGGTGCTCGCGCTCACCGACCTGGACAACCTGTTCCGGCTCGCCGACATCGCGGCGGCCATGAGTGTCGAGGGCCAGCTCGGCACCGACCGTGTCTTCGCCGACGATCTCCAACGCCTGCGACCACACCCCGGCCAGGCGGTGTCCGCGGCGAACATCACCCGTCTACTGGCGGGATCGGCGATCGTCGCCAGCCACCGTGGGGACGACTGCACGCGGGTGCAGGACGCCTACTCCCTGCGATGCTCACCTCAGGTCGCCGGTGCCGCGCGTGATACCGCCGAACACGCGCGTGTGGTCGCCGAACGCGAATTGGCAAGCGTCATCGACAATCCCGTGATCACGCTCGACAGGCGGGTCGAGTCGAACGGCAATTTCCATGGCGCCCCGGTGGCATACGTGCTGGATTTCCTATCGATCGTGGTGGCGGACCTGGCCAGCATCAGCGAACGTCGGACGGACCGGTTCCTCGACGCCGCGCGCAACCGCGGCCTCAACCCCTTCCTGGCCGATGATCCCGGCGTCGACAGCGGGCACATGATCACGCAGTACACCCAGGCCGCGATCGTATCCGAACTCAAACGGCTGGCTGCGCCCGCGAGCGTCGACTCGATCCCGTCGTCGGCGATGCAGGAGGACCACGTGTCGATGGGTTGGTCGGCCGCGCGCAAGCTGCGCCGGGGCATCGACGGCCTGACGCAGGTGCTCGCGATCGAGGTGCTCAACGCGGCCCGCGGCATCGAGCTACGCCAACCGTTGACGCCCGCGCCCGGCACTGCGGCGGTCATCGCGGCGGTGCGCCAACATGTTCCGGGTCCCGGCGGAGACCGCTATCTGGCGCCCGAGATCGGCGCTGTCGTCGAACTGGCGCGAACAGGAGCGCTCGTCCGTGCCGCGGAGAGCGCCGTCGGCGTGCTGTCCTGAATCAACGCTGCAGCGGTGACAGCCGCCGAGCGAACGAGTGCAGACCCCACACCAGCGCCTCGCCGTCGACCTCGTTCCGAACCGCCCCGGCGCCGCGGATCTCGTCGAACCGCGCCACCACGCCTCGACGGTGGGTTGCGCGCCGAGTACGACGCCCTCGGTGTGGCTGATGGCGAACCGACAGTAGTAGCCGCCCGTCGCGGAGTACACCTCGGCGGTGACCGGGCAGCTCGGGTGGACAAGCGCCAACGCCAGCGGGGCCACCCTGCTCGCCGTGTACAGCCCCATGAACTCCGCGTTCTCCAACGACGCTTCGAGTTCCGGCGGCCTGCCCGTGAGGGCGGCATCGCCGTCGGGGTCCATGGCGGCGTACATGCGGCTGTCGAACGCAGCCCGGTGCGATGGCATTGGCCTTGATGCCGTGCCGCATTCCCTCCCATGCGATGGACCGGGTCAGGCCGACGACACCCATCTTGGTTGCCGCGTAGACCGACTGCCCGAAGGCGCCTGCAAGGCCGGATGCCGAGGTGACCGTGAGGATGCGGCCGCCGCCGTTGTCTTTCATCGCCCGGTAGACCGCCTGGACGGTGCGGAACGTGCCGCGCAGGTTCACGTTCATCATGTCGTCGTACTCCGGCGTCGGTGACGTTCTCGACGTGGGCGTCCCGCTTGATGTCGGGCGAGGTGATCGCGAGCATCGGCTCGACCTCATGGGTGTTGAAAGCGGCGATGAAATCTTCACACCACGACATGGGACCCACCACTTCTCGGCACCTATACGATCGTCTAGGTCAGTAGAGTAGACGATCGTATAGCGATGTCAAGCGTCGGATTCGCCGCCTACGCGGGAAGATTGACCAGCTGGCGGACCATAGCGAGCAACTGTTCGCGCAGGGTCTCGTCATCGAGGTCGGCGACGAGCGGATGGCCGACCGTGCCCCCCACCACACACGTCAGCGCCGCCAGCCGGACCCGCGCGTCAGGCCCGTCGTCGTCGCCGACGAGCATGCCGTACAACCGCTCGACGAACTGCTGGAAGGGCCGGTGCCCGGAAAGCAGGCGGACGAGAACCGGGTCGAACTGCAGCGTGTTGGCCGCTCGTCGATGTTCCATGGCGTGATCGATCACCCGGTTGAGGAGGAGCTCGCGTCCCCGCACCGGAGAATCCTCGGCCTCAGCGGCTTCCAGCGCGTCCTCCAGCGTGGCGAGTTCCATCTCAGCGACGGCGATGATGATCTCGTCCTTGGTCTTGAACTGGTGGTAGACAGCGCCTTTCGTGACGCCGAGCGCGTCGGCGATCATCCCGTAGGACGTTGCGCCGACCCCATGCTCGGCAAAGAGTGCCGTCGCGGCATTCAATATCCGCGTTTGCGCCGCGCTGCGCGACACCGCACCCAGTCGCACGGCCCGCCGTCGGTTGGCAACCACCACAGGGGTCAGGGTATACGAACGTCTAGGGCATTAAGATCGTGTCGAAGCCCTATGACCGCAGCCTCCCGTGAACGCGCCGCACTGGTTGCCACGATGCGGGCCATCGGACCCGACGGCCCGACGCTCTGTGGCGACTGGACCACCCGCGACCTGGCGGCACATCTGGTTCTTCGCGAACGACGGCCGGACGCGGCGGCCGGCATCCTGATTCCCGCGCTGGCCGGCTACACCGCCCGCAAGCAACAGCGGCTCGCCGAGTCCGCCGACTGGCCGGACCTGCTGGCCATGGTCGCATCGGGACCGCCGTTGTACTCGCCGTTGAAACTGCTCGACCCACTGGTCAACACCACGGAGATGTTCATTCACCACGAGGACGTCCGCCGCGCCGCACGTGGGTGGCAGCCGCGGAATCTGGACGGCGACCTGTCCTCCGCCCTGCGTCGGCAGGTCAGATTTGCGAGCAGGTTGTCGTTGTCCGGAGCGCCGGCCACGGTGACGCTGCGTGACGCCGACGGTTCGACACTCGCCTCCGTCGGACGGGGGCGGCAATGCGTGATCACCGGGGCAGCGCCGGAACTGCTGCTGTTTCTGTCCGGCCGCGACGCGGCTCAGGTCGAATTCACCGGCGACGACGAGACCGTCTCGCAGGTGCGCGCCGCACGCCGGCGGCTGTGAGGCGCCGATCGGCGATTTCGGACTCCACCGGTCAGCTCTGTATCGTGGTTCGGTCGTCTTGATCAGGAGCAACCTTGTGACCCTCAACACTATTGCGCTCGAGCTGGTGCCTCCCAACGTGGAGCGCGGGCCCGAGTACGCATTGGAAGAGGCGCGCAAGGTGGCGCGGACCTCCGCAGCCTCGGGCCTCGAGGGCCGGATTCGGCACGTGATGATCCCCGGGATGATCGCAGAGGACGACGACCGGCCTGTCCCGATGAAGCCGAAGCTCGACGTGCTCGATTACTGGTCGATCATCAAACCCGAGCTGCCGGGCGTGCACGGACTGTGCACCCAGGTCACCGCCTTCATGGACGAGGCGTCACTCGGCAGGCGGCTCACCACCCTGGGCGACGCGGGGTTCGAGGGCATCGTGTTCGTCGGCGTCCCCCGCACCATGAGTGACGGTGAAGGGTCCGGTGTCGCTCCCACCGATGCCCTGTCGATCTACGACAAGACGGTGAGTAACCGGGGCGTGATCCTGATCCCCACCCGAGAAGGTGAACAGGGTCGGTTCACGTTCAAATGCGATCAGGGCGCCAACTTCGGCATGACGCAGCTGCTGTACTCCGATGCGATCGTCGGTTTCCTCGCCGAGTTCGCAAGGACCACCGACCATCGGCCCGAAATCCTGCTGTCCTTCGGCTTCGTGCCGAAGGTCGAGACCCGCGTCGGTCTGATCGACTGGCTGATTCAGGACCCCGGCAACGCCGCCGTCGCCGAGGAGCAGGAGTTCGTCCGTACCTTGGCTAGCCGGGATCCTGCGGACAAGCGCAAGATGATGGTCGACCTGTACAAGCGGGTGATCGACGGTGTTGCCGGACTCGGCTTCCCGCTGAGCATTCATTTCGAGGCGACATACGGCGTATCCGGTGCGGCCTTCGAGACCTTCTCGGAGATGCTCGCCTACTGGTCGCCCGATCGTTAGAGCGCGAACCCTAGCGCTGCGAGGTACGCGGGGTGGCCGACGCGTGCCGGCCGTGCAGTAGGTATGTCAGCCAGCGGACATCGATTAGCACTTTGTGATCGCCCTTTCCGTTAGGCGGTCTTGGTGAGAAGTGGAAGTAGTCGGCGGCGTTCGCCCATGCTGTCGGCGAAATGGTGGAGCGCCTCGGGCACGGAGCCCGCAGTCGGGAACGTTTCGCGCTCGCCGGCCAACCGCAGGGTCCGAAGGACCTGTTGACTCGCGATGATCGACCACTCCACACCCGCGTGCGCGCAGTCCTCGTCGAGGCTGTACAGCAGCGAGATGCATTCCGTCGAGAAGGAGTTCGCACCGCTGAGGTCCAGCACGAAGGGCTTCTCCATCAGGACAAAGCGCTTGGCGTAGGCGCCGATTCGATCGACGTTCGTATCAGTGACATCGCCGCTGACCGTCACCACGGTGGCCAGCTGACGACACAGCGCACGCATCTGCGCGCCGTCGCAATCGACTGCCGGGTTTCCGTACATGCTGTTAAAGCTAGGCCGCGGATATAAGGCGTTGAGGTGCTACCGCTAATACTTCGCTAAGAAGAGTTTCTAAGGGATCAATTAAGCTCAGCGGCCGCGGAACTGCGCGCCGGTGTAATTCTCCCACGGGTTGTAGTCGGCGAGCAGTGGCTCCTGCGGGGGTCGATGGCCTTCCGGCACATGCTGGAGGTTGATCCGGATGCGGTACCAGATGGAACTCGGGCCGCGCATCCCGTCGACCAGGATGTCGGCGGGCTTCAAACTCTTGGCCGCCTCTTGGTATTTCTCGCGCCAGGTGTCCAGCGCGGCCATCGCCTCGTCCTTGGTCTTGGTGCGGGCGATCTCGATCAGCGGCATCACCGATTGTCTGCGGCCGGTTCCCTTTTTCGCTCCCCTCGGCGCCTTCTCCGCCGGGCCGAGCCGATCGGCGAGGTCGAGTAACTCGTCCAGGCCGCCCGCCGCGTCGTCCATCCCCTCCCACGGGTCGCCGTATTCCTTGAATCGCTTTGGCACCGTCGCGATCGTGAAGACCTCGGGGCGGCAGTCGATGACCTCGGCCCAGTGCAGTGGCGTCGACACGCGGGCGTCGGGCGTCGCGCGCACCGAGTACGCCGAGGCGACCGTGCGGTCGAACGCGTTCTGGTTGAAGTCGACGAAGACGCCCTCGCGTTCTTCCTTCCACCACCGTGCCGTTGCGAGGTCCGGCGCCCGCCGCTCGACTTCGCGGGCCACCGACTGGGCCGCTAGCCGGACGAATTTGAACGGCCAGCGCCGCTCGATGCGCGCATAGATATGGAAACCGCGCGACCCGGACGTCTTCGGCCACGCGGTCAGCCCGTGGTCCTCGAGAACCTCGCGGGCCACGAGCGCGACGTGGATGATCTGGCGCCAGTCGACACCGGGCATCGGGTCGAGGTCGACCCGCAGTTCGTCGGGGTGGGCGAGATCGTCGGCGCGTACCGGATGCGGATTGAGGTCGACGCAACCGAGGTTGACCGCCCAGACCAAACCAGCCGCGTCATGAAGGATCGCTTCCTTGGCGGACGTGCCGGAGGCGTACCGCAGCTCCGCGACGTCGATGTAGTCGGGGCGCTTCTCCGGTGCTCGTTTCTGGAAGACGGCTTCGGTGGTGATGCCCTTGACGAAACGCTTGAGGATCATCGGCCGGTCCGCCACGCCCCGCAACGCACCAGGGGCGACGTCGACGTAGTAGCGCATCAGGTCCATCTTGGTGACCCCGATATCCGGGAAGACGACCTTGTCGGGATGGGTGATCGGCACCTGCCGACCGTCGACCTCCAGGTGCTCACCCGCCGACGGGGATACGGCCATAGCGTCATGGTAATTACGCAGGGTTTTCGGGCCGCGGTGCGACGGTCGTCACATAGGGTGGAGCCATGCCGAAGCTAACTGATCTTCCTTTCCAGGCAGCGGCCAAAATCCAGCAGTATGCCGACCGGGGCGCAGCCGAACTGCACTATGCCCGCAAGATGTTCGAAGCCGGCGCCCTGAAACTGGAGGCACCGCAGAACATCGCCGCACTTCTCGCCGATATCCGGCGTTGGGGGGAGTTCGGCATGATCCCCGCGCTGAACGCCCGCCGCACCCCCAACCGCATTGCCGTCGTCGACGACGACGGGGAGATGACGTTCAAGGAGCTCGACGACGCCGCCCATGCCGTCGCCAACGGCCTGCTGGCGATGGGAGTCAAGGGCGGCGACGGGGTGGCGATCCTGGCCCGCAACCACCGCTGGTTCTTGGTCGCCATCGGCGGCGCCGCCCGGGTCGGTGCCCGCATCATTCTGCTGAACAGCGAGTTCTCCGGGCCGCAGATCAAAGAGGTCTCCGAGCGCGAGGGCGCCAAACTGATCATCTACGACGACGAGTACACCGCCGCCGTTTCGCAGGCCGATCCGCCGCAGGGCAAGCTGCGCGCACTGCCGACCAACCCGGATAAAGACGAATCCTCGGGAAGTACCGACGAGACACTGGCCGACCTCATCGAGCGCAGCAGCAGCGACCCGGCGCCGAAGGTGACCAAGCATTCGTCGGTCATCATCCTGACGAGCGGCACGACCGGGACGCCCAAGGGCGCCAACAGGAGTACCCCGCCGTCGCTGGCGCCGATCGGCGGTGTCCTGTCCCATGTGCCGTTCAAGGCCAACGAGGTCACGTCGTTGCCCGCGCCGATGTTCCATGCCCTGGGCTTCCTGCACGCCACCATCGCGATGATGCTGGGCACGACGCTGGTGCTGCGCCGACGGTTCAAGCCGGCCACCGTGCTCGCCGACATCGAGAAGAACAAGGTGACCGCGATGGTGGTGGTGCCGGTCATGCTGTCGCGGATTCTCGACGAGCTGGACAAGGCGCAGCCCAAGCCGGACCTGTCGTCGCTGCGGATCGTCTTCGTATCCGGCTCGCAGCTCGGCGCCGAGCTCGCCACCCGAGCGCTCAAGGACCTCGGTCCGGTGATCTACAACCTTTACGGCTCAACGGAGATCGCGTTCGCGACCATCGCGCGCCCGAAGGACCTGTCGATCAATCCGGCCACGGTCGGACCGGTCGTCAAGGGTGTGAAGGTCAAGATCCTCGACGACAACGGCAACGAGCTGCCGCAGGGTGAGATCGGCCGGATCTTCGTCGGCAACACCTTCCCGTTCGAGGGCTACACCGGCGGCGGCCACAAGCAGATCATCGACGGCCTGATGTCCTCGGGCGACGTCGGCTACTTCGACGAGCACAACCTGCTGTACGTCAGCGGTCGCGACGACGAGATGATCGTGTCCGGCGGCGAGAACGTCTTCCCCGCCGAGGTCGAGGACCTCATCAGTGGTCATCCCGAGGTCGTCGAGGCAACCGCTCTCGGTGTCGAGGACAAGGAGTGGGGCCACCGGCTACGTGCGTTCGTGGTGAAAACCAAGGGCGCCAGCATCGACGAGGACGCCATCAAGACCTACGTCCGGGAGAACCTGGCCCGCTACAAGGTACCGCGCGAGGTCGTCTTCCTCGACGAACTGCCCCGCAACCCGACCGGCAAGATCCTCAAGCGCGAACTACGCGAAATCGCCGTCGGCGGAGACGACGAAAAGGCAGAAGTGGAGTAAGCGCCGACGTCAGGCAAACATTACCGCTGACCAGGGTATTGATAGGCAAACCAGCATCAGGGTCAACAAGAACCACCCCGCGCCCTGCCAGATCGGCCACGTGCCGCCGTCTCGCCACACCAGGTACGCCTTGACGAACGCCCCGACGCCCCCGACGAACAGAATCGCGGGCACGGTCGAGGCCAGGATCACCGATTCCTTGTCGACGACGGCGTAGGCGGCGAACGCTATGCCGGCCACCACGATGACACCGACGCCGTACGCGACCGCCTTGCGCAACGCCGGCGGGTCATTCCAACTCTTTTCGACGTCTCTGACGTCTCTGGCGTTGCTCATTGCGGCCGGATTCGCCGAAACTACCAGGGCCCGTTGACATACCAGGACAGGCAGCCGGGGTGATCCCGGCAGGCGATGATCGCCCCCGCGTCGGGAGCCGCACCACGTATCCGCGGCCCGCGGGGCGGAAGGTTGCAGTTCACCACGTACGGGTTCCACGGAATGACGCCGTCGACGCACGGCCGCGCGACCTGTTCCGTGTCCGGTTGGCTGAACACCGCGGGCGCGACGACCAAGAACGCCGCCGCCGCCGATCCGGTGACAATGAGGCGCACGATGCGTCGTCGGAAACCGTCCATCACTACCGCCAACCCAGGCATCTACCTACTCCGATGGTAGACCTCAAATGTCGACGGAAGCGCCCACTACACCGCCAACGGCGGAATGGCGGACCGCGGCACGTACACGGTGTGTGCGCCTGCCGCCCCCGGCATCACTTCCCCCCGGTCGAAGAAGAACACCAGATCCACCGGCGTGATCGCGAAGCTCCGGTAGTGCGACGGGTCCATGCCATCAGAGACCGATATCGGTGCAGGGACCCCCATCTCTGCCGAGAGTTTCTGTTGGACGATTCCGAAGATGGCGTTCATCGGGTCGATGCCCGGCGCGAAGAGGTCGGCGAAGGTGATGGGGCGGTTGCGAACCATGTCGTAATTGAAGGATTGGTACCAGGTGCTCGGGCTCGCACCGCCAAGATTCTGGTACACCTCGAACACCGCCGACCTGGTGGTGTCGGAAGCCCACATCGATGCGGTCATGTCCAGTGCGTAGGGCACGTTCCCGGCGTCGGGCGTCTGTGCTTCGTTGACGAAGCCACCCCGCGTCTGGGTGAGGAAGTCGTCGACCGCCGCTTGGTCGGGGAAGTCGACGGGGAACGACATGTCCAGGGTGTAGTTGGCGTTCCTCTCGTGCACCCGGCACAGCCCGTCGGGCTCCACGGCGCCGCCGAAGTCGGCACACGGGTCCGCGGCATGCGCGGTCGGCAGCGTCATCGGGGACCCCAGCAGCAGACCCGTTGCCGCCGCCGCGGCCAGCACTGTACGCATCATGATCGGAGCGTAGTTGCTTTACGGGTCGCGGGGCAGACCCAACAGTCGCTCGGCGATGATGTTGAGCTGCACCTCCGTCGTGCCCCCGTAAATGGTGGTGGCCCTGCTGTACAGCAGATACTCCGCCCATTTTCCGGGCAGCTGCCCAGGGTCGCCGATCGCGCCGTCGGTGCCGAACGACGACACCGCGAACTCGGCGTAGCCCTGTCCGGTGCGCATCGACAGCAGCTTGGAGATCGCCGCCGCGGGCATCGGGTCGCCGCCGGCCAGCGTCAGCAGCGTCGAGCGCATGTTGAGCACCTTGGCAGCGTGGCCCTCGGCGATCAGCCGTCCGGCGCGGTTCTGTGCGATCTGGTCGAACTGCCCGTCCCTGATGAACTCCACAAAACCGTCCAGGCTGGCCATGCCCGGGGGCTCGCTGCTGCCGATCGACACGCGCTCGGCGGTCAGGGTGTTGCGGCTGACCTCCCAGCCGCGGTTCACCTCGCCGAGCACGTACTCGTCGGGGACGAACACATCGTCGATGAACACGGTGTTGAACATCGCGTTGCCGGTGAGCTCGCGCAGCGGTTTGACCTCGACGCCTTCGCTGCGCATATCGAGCAGGAAGTAAGTGATGCCATTGTGTTTCGGAGCGCTTGGGTCAGTTCTGGCCAGCAGCGCACCCCACTGCGAGTACTGCGCCGCGGTGGTCCAGATCTTCTGGCCGGTGATGCGCCAGCCGCCGTCGACCTTGGTGGCCTTGGTGGACAGGCCGGCCAGGTCGGATCCGGCACCCGGCTCGGAAAACAGTTGGCACCAGATCATTTCGCCACGGAAGGTGGGCGGCAGGAACTGCTGCTGTTGATCATCGGTGCCGAACGCGACGATGGATGGAATGATCCACGACGCGATGCCCATCTGCGGGCGCTTCACCCGACCGGTCGCGAACTCCTGGGCGATGATGATCTGCTCGATCGGGTCGGAAGCCCGCCCCCACGGCTTGGGCAGATGCGGCTGCACCCAACCGCCTTCGGCGATCGCGGTGTTGCGCTCCTCGCGGGAAATTGCCTTCAGCGCGGCTACCTCTTGGCGGATCTCTTCGCGCAGCTTCTCGGTCTCGGGGTCCAGGTCGATGTTGAGCTTGCGCATCCCGGTGTCGGTCGCGAGGTCGACGACCTGCTGCGGATAGTCGGCGGCGCGACCGAAACAGGCCGCCAGCACCAGCGCTCGGCGGTAGTAGACGCCTGCGTCGTGCTCCCAGGTGAACCCGATGCCGCCGTGTACCTGGATGCAGTCCTGGGCACAGCGTTGCCCGGCGGCGGGGGCAAGCGTCGCCGCCACGGCCGCAGCGAACTCGAAAGCGCTGTCTGCGGAATCACTTTCGCGGGCCTCATCGATGGCACGGGCGGCGTCCCACACGGCCGCGGTGGCCCGCTCGGTGTCGGCGATCATCTCGGCGCACTTGTGCTTGATGGCCTGGAACTGGCCGATCGGGCGGCCGAACTGCTCGCGGATCTTGGCGTACGCCGAAGCGGTGTCGGTGGCCCACCGCGCCACGCCGATCGACTCGGCCGACAGCAGGGTCGACATCAGCGCGCGGGCGAGGACTCGGCTCAGGTTGCTGAGCACGCGGTCGTCGCCGACCTCGACGGCGTTGGCGCGCACGTGCGCCAACGGCCGCAGCGGGTCGACGCTTGCGACGGGCTCGATCTCCAACTGGTCGGCGTCGAGCACCACCCACTCTTCCCCGCTGTCGATGGCCACGGGTAGCACCAGCACCGACGCCTGTGCCGCCGCGGGTACCGCCCGGACCTCGCCGCGGATGATCAGGCCGTCACCGTGGCGGGTGGCGGTCAGGCCGGAGTCGATGGCGTAGGCGGCGATCACCTCGCCGGAGGCCAGGTCGTTCAGCAGCTTGGCCTCGGGGTCGTGCGCGGAGATCAGTGCGCTGGCGATGGCCGACGGAACGAACGGGCCCGGTACGGCGCCGTAGCCGAACTCGGCGATCACGACGGCGAGCTCGAGGATGCCGAATCCTTGTCCGCCAACGGCTTCGGAGAGGTGCACACCCTGTAGGCCCTGCTCGGCAGCTGACTTCCAGTACGGCGGCGGGTTGGGAATAGGGGTTTCCAGGGCGTCATGCAGAACGTCCGACGGCGCCACCCGCGCCACCAGAGACCGAACCGAATCGGCCAGGTCGTTGTGCTCGGGACTGATCGCGATGGGCATAGCCGTGGTCCTCCGTTGGAGCCTTCCCCAATAACCGGTCGGTTGGGAACGAGCCTACTCGGGCGCGTTGACGACGTTTCGAAGGTCCTGCCCGTCGCGCATCCGACGGCAGTTGTCGACGGCCTCGGCCAGGTAGCGGCGCATCGTGTCGACGGTGTACCAGGTGACGTGTGGGGTGAGTACCACGTTGTCGAGCCGCAGCAGCGGATTGTCGGCCGGTATCGGCTCGACCGCGAATACGTCGAGGCCCGCGGCCGCCAGCCGTCCGCCTCGCAGCGCATCGACCAGTGCGCCTTCGTCGATGATCGGTCCACGCGAGGTGTTCACGATGACGGCGCCGGGCTTCAGCTGCGCCAACGCGGCAGCGTCCAAAAGGTTCGCTGTTTCCGCGGTCAGGGGCAGGTGCAACGAGACGATGTCGGTGGCGGCCAACAGATCCGGCAGCGTCCGCCAACCGGGGTGCCCGTCGTCGCCGGTGCTGGTGTGCAGCACCTCGGCGCCCATCGCGGTCACGATGGTCTCCACGCGCTTGGCGATGTTGCCGTAGCCGATCAGTCCGACGGTGCAGCCGCCGATGTCGCGCACCGTTTCGCCGAGGCTGGGATCCGACGGCCAGCCCGCTCCGGCGCGGGTGGCCCGGTCCAGCTCCGGCAGTCGGCGCAGCGCCGCCAACATCAGCAGGACGGCGCCCTCGGCGACCGAGGCGGCGTTGGCCCCTGGCATGTTCGCCACCGCGATGCCGAGGCGCGTCGCGGCATCGACGTCGATGGTGTTGACGCCTGCGCCCAGCTTGTGCACGAGTCTGCATCGTGGCGCCCGCTCCAGGTCGGAAGCTGACAGGGGACGAAGCACATGCCAGATCACCTCGGCATCGGGCAACTCACGGTAGAAGGTGTCGTCATCATCCTCGGCGCAGTACCGGATATCCAGCCAATCAATATCTGGCGCAAGAAAATCCAGCACCTTGTCGCCGGGAATGAAATGGGCCAAGACCCTTAGCGCCACCGCTTCGCGATCCACGTGGCGATCGTATCGGCCTTCTCGCTGCGTGCTCCCGGCGTGGTGAAGTAATGGTCGGTGTCGATCGCGCACTGTGTCTTGTCCCTGCTCGCGAGCGCATCGTAGATGCGCTGGGCGTCGGACGGGTAGACGCCGGTGTCCTGTTCGGCGTTGACGACCAGGGCCGGACAGTTGATGCGGGCCAGATGCGGTTCGGCCCGCGTCTGCGCGTGCCGCAGGCTCCACATGCCGAGCCAGCTCCGCAGCGTGCACGCCGCGGCGATGCCGTGTGCCGACCGGTTGGCCTTGACGGGGACGCCGGCGTAGCAGAGATTCGGCTGACGCTTGCTTGGTTCCAGCGTGGGGTCGACCATCCGCGGATCGGCCCAGGTTCGCAGGACCGTGAACGGGCGGTCGGACAAGCCCGCAGCGCGCACCCGTTTGAGTTCGCGTTCGGCCCAGTCGGTGATCGCGTTGTTGCGGGCTATCTGTGCCGACCGGTAGCGCTTGATGAACTCCTCGCGATAGGGCGGTCCGTTCTTCGGGTCGAACAGGTCGAGGCCGGAATCCGTTGCGATCGGGTCGTTCTCGTCGACGACCGACGCGTCCATCCACGCGGTCAGCACGTCGGGACGGCCAGGGTGCGCCGCGCTGGCCACATACCCGTCGGCCGCAGGCAGGTCGGTAAGCCCAGCGGCGGGCCGCATGCCCTCCAGGGGCGTCACGTGATGGTCGACCGCTTGGGCTTGGTAGGCCGCCATCAGCGAACCACCACCGGAATTGCCCAGCAGCACAACGGTTTCCACCCCCTGGACCTCGCGGAGCCAGCGCACGCCGACGCCGATGTCGACCAGGGCGTGGTCCAGCATGAAGCTGCTTTCAAACCCTCGAAACCGGGTGTTCCAGCCCAGGAACCCGATCCCGCGGGTGGCCATGTAGTCGGCGAGATAGTGCTCGGAGAAGTCGATCTGATAGTGGACGGCGATCATCGCCACCTTCGGCTTGCGTCCGACCCCGCGGTGATACAGCCCCTGGCAGGGGTGACCGCCCGACCCGGCCCGTCGTGCCGTGGGGGAGTTCAATCCCACGAACTCGCGTGTCACTCCCGGTGCGCTCGATGACGTCGTCTTGGTCATGTCGGACCGGTCGACTTGCCGGCCTCGGCGGCGATATCGGAGACCGTGGTCGTCAGAATTCCCTTGCGCGCGACCACCGCTCGCGCCGCGGCATCTATCGCCGCCTGCGTCTGCCGCCCACGGGCGTTAGGCAATTGCTCGCGCGGACCGACCGTCACAATTCCCCTTCGCCGGCCTGAACAGCCGTTGATCCCACCTGAATCTGATGTTAGATTCAGATTTCGATCTTGGCAGGAGTTTTGCGACATGATCAAGCCCGACAATCCCAATTCCGAGTTCCAACTCGGCGGCATCAACCATGTGGCGCTGGTGTGTTCGGACATGCAGAAGACCGTCGACTTCTACTCGGGTGTGCTTGGTATGCCGCTGATCAAGTCGCTCGACTTGCCCGGCGGGATGGGTCAGCACTTCTTCTTCGATGCCGGCAATGGGGATTGCGTCGCATTCTTCTGGTTCGCCGATGCGGCCGACCGGGTGCCGGGCATCTCGTCGCCCGCCGCGATCCCGGGTATCGGTGAGATCACCAGCTCGGTGAGCTCGATGAACCACCTGGCTTTCCACGTGCCTGCGGAGAAGTTCGACGAGTACCGGCAGCGGCTCAAGGACAAGGGCGTGCGCGTCGGTCCCGTGCTCAACCACGACGAAAGCGAGGCGCAGGTCTCGCCGACGGTGCACCCGGGGGTCTATGTGCGGTCGTTCTACTTCCTTGACCCCGACGGCATCACCCTCGAGTTCGCCTGCTGGGTCAAGGAATTCACCGAGGCCGATACGCAGACCCGGCCGAAGACCGCGGCCGACCGTCGCCCACCGGTGGCCGCCGGGCGTTAGGCCCGGTACAGCTCGGGGTGGGTCAGCGCGTCGAGGATGGCCGCCAACTGGTCCACCAGCTGATCGCGGTCTAGTCTGACCTGGCCCGCCAACCACGCGCTGAGGGTGACCGCGACACCTCCGACGGCGAAGTGCGCGGTGGCCTTGCTGCGGCCGCTCGCCTGCACGCCGAGCGCGCTTCCGACATCCTGGCCGTAGAGCTGTGCGAGCAGGCCACCCGCCTCCACGCGCTTGCGCACCAGCACGGAATTGGCCAGCTGCGAGTTGAAGAGCAGCCGTCCGACGCGTGGGTCATCGGCGATGATTCGCACGATGTTGGCCATGGCGGCCCGGTTCTGCTGCTTGCGCGGCGCCGCGGCGACCGCTGCCTGCGTGCTGGCGGCGATGTCGGCGATCACCCAGTCGTACACCCTAGCGACAAGGTCGTCCTTGTCGGTGAAGCTCTCGTAGAAGTAGCGAGCCGTCACCCCGGCCTGCTTACAGATGCCGCGCACGGTCAGTTCCGTCAGTTCGGAATCCGAGCCGAGGATGTCCAGCCCAGCTTCCAACAGACGCGCGCGGCGCTCTGCGAGTCTGTCGGCGGCGTCGACACCGCGATAGGGGCGGACCTGAACCACGCCGACCATCCTCCCATCTTGACACTCGTCAACCGGCCAAGGCAATATGTGATAACAGCTGTTCTCACATTTCGAGCCAGGGAGATCAATGACGATCAGCGAGATCCGGCGCCCGCTCTTGCGGCGCCGTAGTGAAGCCGTCGGCGGCATGATGGGCGTCGGCCTCCTGGCCGGCGCGGCGAACACGATTATGCAGTTGTCGCGACCGGGTGTCGGCTACGGAGTGGCGGAGAGCCGGGTCGAAAGCGGTCGCATCGACCGCCACCCGATCAAACGGGCCCGCACCACATTCACCTACCTTGCGGTCGCTGCGCAGGGGACGGCGGAGCAGCAGGCGGCGTTCCGGCGGGCCGTGAACGGTGCGCACGCGCAGGTGTACTCGACCGACGAAAGCCCGGTGTCCTACAACGCGTTCGACCCCGAACTGCAGATGTGGGTGGGGGCCTGCATGTACAAGGGTGTCGTCGACGTCTACAAGATCTTCGTCGGCGAGGTCGACGACCAGGCCGCCGAGCAACTGTTCGAGGAGGGCATCGCGCTCGGGACGATGTTGCAGGTGCCTCGCGAGATGTGGCCTGCCGACCAGGCGGCGTTCGACCGCTACTGGGAGAGGTCGATGGCCGATGTGCACATCGACGACGAAGTCCGTGACTTCCTGTGGCCGATCGCCGCGGGCCGGATTCCTGGAGCGAAGCTCCCGGCATCTGTGCAGCGCAGACTGGACAACTTCAACCTGCTGATCACGGGCGGTTTTCTGCCGCAACGGTTCCGCGACGAGATGCGGCTGGACTGGGATGACGAGAAACAGCGCCGCTTCGACCGGTTGATGAAGCGCATTCGGTTCGTGAACGACCTGCTGCCGAGCTTCCTCCGGGAGTTCCCTTTCAACTGGATGTTGAAGGACCTTGACTGGCGGATCCGGACCGGCCGCCCACTCGTTTAGCCCGCCATGACCCGGTAGATGTCCACCGCTTTTGGTAAACCTTTGAGCTGTTGTGCGCCAAGGCTTACGGACGTCAGACCAGAGCCGGCCGACGTTCCCGCTTTGTCTGCGCTGCGACGCGGGATATGTAGCCGCATACCGGGTCGCGGTCGACGATCGGCTCGACGGGACGTTGTCGGCGGTGCGGTCATACGACTCGAGTGAGATATGGACCGCTCTGGAGATGTCTGGCACCGCTACGCAACCCACGCTCACAGCCGCATGCGCGTGCATCCGGTGTCGATCCAGTGGCTGGCTAGCTGAACATGAAGTCGCGCATGAAGCGCGTCATCCTGCGTAGGTAGTCGGGCTGGCTGACGTGCAGGATGTGGTTGCCGGGGAACCAGTGGAATGCGCAGCGGTCCCAGTGCTCCCACAGCAACTCGGCCTGCTGCGGCGGGGCCAGCCGGTCGCCCAGCCCGGTGATGATCAGCCGCCGGTCTTTGGGAACCACCGGCGGGTAGTTCAGTGGTGAGTGAAACATCGCTGCGGCCGTCGAGAGTTCACGGTCGGTGCGGGATAAGCGCTTGTCGAGTGCCACCAACATGTTGGCCGGCCACCACTGCTCGACCATGGTCTCAGGAGTGACGACCGGAACGTTCGGGATCACGGCCTGGATGCGGTCGTCGACGCAGGCGATCAATGCAGACGTGTAGCCGCCCAACGACATTCCGGTCAACGCGACACGGTCTACGCCGGTGAACTCCAGATAGTCGATCAGCGACCGGAAGTCGTGCACCGCTTGTGCCATGGCTTCGGCGAAACCCGCGAGGCCGTTGGCGAACAGACCGTAACCACTGTACGGCGAATACTTTTCGGCGCGACGCCCGTGGAACGGCAATGTGTACAGCAGCACGTCATAGCCGGACCGGTAGAACCACGGCAGCGAGAAGAACAGCCCGTTGAAGAGGTACGCCGATCCCATGAATCCGTGAATGACGCACAGGGTGGGATGGGGCCCGTCGTCGTGGCGCCAGTGCTGGGCATGCACGACGTTGTTGCGCTTATACGTGCTCCACCGGTCCCGCATCGCCGGGTTGACCGCCTGGAAACTGCTGTTGAACCGGATGTTGTGCACGCGGCCGTTGGCCATCCACTCCGCGATGGGATTGGCCGGGCGCGACGAGACTCGCGGCACCTCGGTCGGTACGGGAAACGACAGCGTGGGGTCCTTTGCGGCGCCCAGTTCGGCGTAAAACCGCAGCGCGTCGCGCTGGGCCGACGCCCCCGACCCATTCAGCGCTGCCTTCGCCACCTGCGGCAGCATCGCTGCGCCGACAACCGACGCCAGCCCCGTTCGCAGGCCGAGATCGGCGACGGCCGAAGCATCGACGATCAGGCGTTGGCGCAGGGTGAGATCCACCCGTCGGGGCAGCCCCCTGGCGGTTGCGTCGGCGCCTGGGACATCGGGAACGGGTATTGGCGGATCGACCGGAGCATCGGAATGCGAGGTGGTCACGGGCCGATGGTATCCATGGCTTGATGGCTCCGTCAGGCGGTTGCGTGCGATGCGAAACTGTCTGAATGTGGAATCCCGACGTCTACCTGGCATTCGAAGACCAGCGCGGTCGTCCTTTCTTAGACCTGGTTTCGCGTGTTGGCGCAGAGAATCCACGCCGGGTGGTCGATCTCGGTTGCGGCCCGGGCAATCTCACCGTCACGCTCGCCGAGCGCTGGCCCGCCGCGGTGATCGAGGCGTGGGACAGCTCACCGGAAATGGTCGAATCCGCCAGGGAGCGCGGTGTGGACGCGCAGATCGGCGATGTGCGGACCTGGCAACCCAAGCCCGATACCGACGTCGTGTTGAGCAACGCCACCCTGCAGTGGGTGCCCGAGCACGCCGAGCTTCTGGTGCGCTGGGCCGGTGAACTGGCAGCCGGTTCGTGGATCGGGGTGCAGATGCCGGGCAATTTCGAGGCGCCGTCCCACGAGGCCGTGCGTGCGGTGGCGCGCCGCGAACCGTTTGCAAACAGGCTGCGCGACATGCCGTTTCGCGAGGGCAAGGTGGTCAGCCCCGCAGCCGAGTACGCGGCTCTGCTCACCGACGCAGGCTGCCGGGTGGACGCCTGGGAGACCGTCTATGTGCACGAGTTGACTGGCGAACTTCCGGTGCTGGACTGGATCACGGGCACGGCGCTGCGTCCGGTGATCGATCGGCTGTCGGAAGAGGCGTGGCAGCAGTTCCGTCAGCAGCTCATTCCCATCCTCGACAAGGCCTATCCGGCGCGGCCTGACGGCCGAACGTTCTTCCCGTTCCGCCGAGTGTTCGTGGTGGCCCGGGTGGGCTAGCGGCGCTGTTTTACGTCGGCAGGCCCTCCCGTTCCGCCTGGGCCCGATAGCGGTCCACCCATGCGTCAGATCGTTGGTCCGCCTGGCGTTCCAATACCGGCGCGGGTGCCAGCTGCGGGTCCAGCCCCAGCGCTTCGAGTACCGTGCCCAACGTCTGAGTGAGGTTGCGCCACAGCACCGGATAGGAAACTTCCAGAGGCTCGATACCCTCCTCGTCGAACCACGTACGCCAGCCCTTCTCCTGCTCGCGCAGCATCGTGACGACATGTGCGATCGCCCCGCGTGGTATTCGGCGGTGGAATCCCGCCTCGGGTCGGGCCGGCCTCGCAAGACCCGTGTCTGCACCGCCCGCCAGAACGAAACAACTTGCGACACAACGTCAGGGCGATAGACGTGGATGAGGAACGGATCGCTTCCGATCACGTCACGAATCGCGGCGAGCAGTCCGTCGCCGGAGCGGTCCGGCAGGCCCGCTGCGCGCTGCAACAACAGCGGAGTCTGGTTCCACATCAGCTTGCCACCCCAGATACCGTTGGGTGTCCGGCCGACTGTGCGGATGTAGTCGCGCCAGATCTCGGGTGGCGCGAGGTCGGGCTTGCCTTCGTCGAGTGGGTCGAGCAGTCGCAGGATCGATTCGTCCTCGACTTCTTCGAACCATTGCCGTGGCTGCGGCGACTGGCTGGTCGTCGGTAGGTACTGGAAGAACTCACCTGGTTCACCGGCCACACCGGTCGCCCTGAGCGACTCGACAAGCAGTGTGCTGCCGCTGCGCAGCACGAGACCTCGTATCCGTCCCGGCTCGGATTCGACGAGTTCGACGTGTCCAACTCCTACTGCGAATACGTGGTCGAGCGCGCGACACGGTGGCTCACCGACGCGCCGCCGCAGCCGTTCCTGCATACCGAAAAGCGCAGTATGCCAACCTGATTCCGACAATATTCGCGGCAATGTGCGGATGTCTGCGCGGTATTCCCACCCGTGGTGGGCCAGTCCCAGGAGCCCGTTGTTCTGCGGGTACCGGCCGGTGAACAACGAACCGCGCGACGGGGAGCACAGCGGTGCGGTGGCATGCGCGCGAGTGAACAGGATGCCCTGGGCCGCGAGCTGGTCGAGTCGCGGACTGGACACATCGGCGTGCCCGTAGACGCCGAGATAACGCCCCAGGTCGTGCCAGTGCACGATCAGCACGTTGTCGTTCCGCGACCCGGTCACTGCACATCCTTTCCGGTGCCGTCGGTACACCGAACCGGTCTTTACCCGGTTTCGGCAATCTTTTAGCTCACCGAGAGTGAGTTATCCACAGTCGTACTTTCATCCACAGGTGGGGGTTGAGCTGGTGGTTTGGGTCGGTGGGCGACGGTAGAGTCGTACGTATGTTCGATCAACTCGTCGATGCGGCGCACAGCACATCCGGTGCCGGGGCGGTGGGGGCGTGGGCGCGGGTGGAGAACGCGGCGTGTGCGCGGCGGCTGGCCGCGACGGCCGATGTGCTGGAGGCCCGGCTGGCCGCCGATGGGTCGGCCGAGCGCGACCAGTGGTGTCTGGACAACTGGGATGCGGTGTCCGCCGAGATCGCCGCGGCCCACGAGGTGTCGTTGGGGGTGGCCTCGCATCAGCTGGTGATCGCGCTGGCGCTGCGGGAGCGCCTGCCCCGGGTGGCGGAGGTGTTCGCCACGGGTTCGATCGCGTTTCGGCTGGTCTCGGCGATCGTCTACCGCACCGCGTTGATGGTGGACCCCCAGGCCCGCGCCAAGGTGGATATCGAGCTGGCGGCGGCGGTGGCCGGGTGGGGTGGGCTCTCGGCGGCCAAGGTGGAGGCGGCCATCGACTACTGGGTGGACCGCTATGACCCCTATGCGTTGCGGCGGATGGAACGCCGGGCTCGGGGCCGCCACGTGGACTGGGTCTGGTCGGACGGGCGGGGCGCCTCCACGATCGAGGCGGTGTTGTTCGACCACGACGCCGCCACCCTGGACAAGCGGCTCGAGGCGATGGCGCGCGCGGTGTGCGACGCCGATGGGCGCACCCTGGATCAGCGCCGCGCCGATGCGCTGGGCGCCCTGGGGGCCGGCGCCGACCGGCTGGCCTGTGGCTGCGGCGACGACGACTGCCCCGCGGCGGGCCGGCAGCCCAGCGCGGTGGTGATCAACGTGATCGCCGAAGAGGACACCCTGTCCGATGACACGCCCGTGGCGTTGGACGGTGTCAACCCCGACCGGCCCACCAAACCGGTCCGCGAGATGACCGTCCGCGAGGCGCTGACCCCGCTACCGCCGACCGGCCCGGCCCACACCAACCCGGCGGTGATGATCGGCGGACCGGTCATCCCCGCACCGCTGTTGGCGGCCAAACTCGCCCAGCACGCGAGGATCCGGCGGGTGATCCACCCCGGCGACAGCCCACCCGAACCGCGCTACCGGCCCACACTGACGCTGGACCGGTTCGTGCGCTGCCGCGACATGACGTGCCGCTTCCCGGGCTGTGACCAACCCGCCGAGGTGTGCGACCTGGATCATACGATCGCCTACCCGGTCGGGCCGACGTGCGCGTCGAACCTGAAATGCCTATGCCGAAAACACCACCTACTCAAAACCTTTGGCGGCGGGCCACACGGCTGGCGCGATCGACAACTACCCGACGGCACCCTCATCTGGACCAGCCCGGGCGGGCAGAGCTACACCACCCGACCCGGCAGCCACGCGCTGTTCCCGACCCTGTGCCGACCCACCGCACCGGTCAACCTGCCCGCGGCGGCCACCACACCGCGGCCCAGCTGCACCCTGACCATGCCCCGACGCCGACGCACCCGCGCAGACGACCGCACCCAGCGCATCGCCGCCGAACGCCGACTCAACCAGCTCCACGGCACCCAACACCCAACCGACGACACGACCAACCCCGCACCAACACACCAACCCCAAACCCCGGATTACACATGGCTATACGGCACACCACACACCGACGGGCCGCCAGGCTCCCACGACCCGCCGCCCTTCTAAACCAAGCCGCCCAGTCGCCTGATTTCTGCTTTGACGCGGTCGAGAATGCGTCAACTTCGTCTTCGTTGTATCCACGTTTTCCCAAGGGGGCTTGCTGAATGCCACGTTGCGAACATCGGCAGGTGTTAACCCCCCATGCGCCGTGCTGGCCGCCCTCGACTCAGCGTGCCGACGTTCCAGCTCGGCTATGCGCTTTTCGGGGTCGTCCTCGTCCATCAGCGAATGAGTCAGCCCCTTGCGGGCACGCCCACTGCGCGGAGCACGTACTCGGGTGGCACATCGAAGGCCAGCGATCGGCGGGGCAGTCGCATTAGGACGTCGTCGGGGATGGAGTCCTTGTAGTGCAGCGAAAGATGGCCGTTGAACCGCGGGTCGACGTCGGCGATGTTGACCTCGATATGCAACCCGCTATTCGAGATGTCGGCCTTTACCGCTCCGGTCTGCGCGGCGTTCCACGGTTGGTCGATGGTGCGGCTGGCGAGCTTGGGCACCGAGGACAAGGTGCCCAACACGCGTTGCGGTGTGAACACCAGCGAGCCGACATAGCTGGAGATGTTTCCGTGCGCCCTCTTGCCCGGAACCGATCCGCTGCAACCGCCGAGTGACCGGGAGGTACTCGGCCAGGTGGATGATGCCTTCGGCTTCAACTTCGTTGCGCAGCGCGTCGGGCAGTCCGCCGATGCGAAGCAGCTTGCGCAGGAACACGGCCATAAGGGCACCGTAGCGAACGTGGTACTCGTAGTGCGTGACACCCACGACGCCTCCGACAGCTCGGGCCGTTGGCCTAGCAGCGTTGGCGCTGGCGCTTTACCTGCTGCTGTGGGTCGGCTTCGTCCAGCAGTGGCACTGGTTGGACGTCATCGACAGCTCCGCCCTCGACGCCCTGCACGCCCACGCGATTGCCCACCCCGGCTGGGTCACTTCCTGGAATGTGTTCTGCACGGTTTTCGGGCCTGCCGCCTTCCGGTTGTTCACCGTGGTGGTGATCGTGGTGGCGTTGGCGCGGCGCAATGTGCGGACAGCACTGTTTCTCGTGATCACGGTCGAACTCAGCGGGCTCCTCACCGAGGCGGCCAAGGCTGCCGCGAACCGCCCGCGACCGGCCGAGGCTCTGGTGAACGCATCGTCGTCGTCGTTTCCTTCTGGACATGCGCTGGGCGTAATGGTCGCCGTGTTGGCACTGTTGACCGTGGTGCTGCCGATGGTGCGTCATCCGGTGCGGGTTTGGCTGATCGCGCTCGGCGTTGCCGTCGTGGTCGCGATCGGGGTCGGCCGAGTCGTGCTCAACGTGCACCACCCCTCCGATGTGCTTGCCGGGTGGGCGTTGGGCTACGCGTGGTTCGTCGTATGCGCGCGGCTGGTGCCGCCCGTCGTGCCGATCAGGGCAGCGGACGAAACACCGGTAGCGCCCGGTAGTTGACGCTGAAACTGGCGTCCGTGCACTCGGTGCCGACCTCGCCATCGTGGGCCAGCACCGTGGGACCGTCGATGGCGGTGAAGGCGAACTCGGGCACCCGCATTTCGTGGTAGAGCGGGCTGCGTTCCAGCCGGCCCAGCGCGAGGGAAGTAACGATGCGCAGCGTGCTGAGCCTGCGGCCGGTTTCGAGAATGCGTACGTCGATGAGGCCGTCGTCCATCCTCGTGCGTCGCGACGGGGCAAAGCCCGACGGCAGATACGTCGAATTGCCAAGGAAGAACAGCGATGTCTGCAGGGTCTTGTTGTCGAAGGCGATACGTACCGGCTCGTCGCGCCGCAACGTGTGCAACATCGCGTACAGGCCAGCCAGCGGCTTGCCGACCTTGTGCTCGAACTTCTCGCGGGTCTGCACGAACTGCGGGTAGGCGCCGATGCTGGCGGTGTTGATGACGATGTGCTCCTCGTTGAGACATACCAGGTCGACACACGCCACGCTGCCACGCCGGATCGTGTCGACCGTCTTGGCCACACTGTCGCAGCCGATGTCCTTGGCGAAGTGGTTGAAGGTTCCGCCGGGGAAGACCGCAAGGGGAAGGCCGTTTTCGATCGCGATGCCAGCCGCGCAGGACACCGTGCCGTCGCCGCCGCCGACGGCGAGTACCTCCGCGCGCTTTGCGGCGTCGCGCAACGCCGCCTCGATATCGTCGTCCTCGCCGAGCTCGACGGCTTCTGCCTGTGGCAACGCCTCGTGCACCTCGTCGATGACTCGCGCCCCGGTTCCGCTGCCCGACGCGGGGTTGATCACCAGCACCACACCCTCCCCGTCGGGTCGTGGGGGAGTGTCCACCCGCAGGGGATCGGCGGCGGGGATCTTCGTGGGAACGACAGGGGGCACGATGCGCGCTCCGAGCACGGCGACGCCCGCGCCGATGCCGAAGCCCGCGAACACGTCGCCCGGATAGTGCGCGCCCACGGCGACGCGGGACAACCCGACCAGCCCGGCAAGCAGGGCGAGCCCCAGTCCGACGGGAGGGTTCTCCAGTCCGACTCCGACCGCGAAGGCGGCGGCGCTGGCGGAGTGTCCGGAGGGCAACGAGTTCGATGTCGGGAACCGTCTGCTCTGCCGCCTCAACGGCACCGACGTGCGGTTGGGCCGTGGGCGTTTCCAGACACGCTTGGCGAATTGGTTGGTGATGAGGCTGCTCACCGCGAGGCTCGCGACGCCCCGCACCGCGCCGCGCGCGGTAGCCGGATGACGCGTCGCCGCCAGCGCCGCAGCAATGACGAACCACAGCTTGGAATGGTCGGCGGCCCAGCTCAGCCGGGGCATCGCCGCGTCCAGCAGCGGGCTCGGCGACTCTGCAACGGCTTCGAAGACCTCGCGATCGAGGGTTCCCAGACCCTGGCCAACCTGGGGCAGGACCGGAAGGCCGTGTGGTTTCCGACGGAATCGCATGACGCCAACCTAGCCGGGGTCGTGACCTGCCTGTGCGACCATAGGCGCGTGCGCCGATGGCTGGTACCGCTCTTAGTAGCTGTGGTGTGCTTGGGGTTTGGAGCGGTCACCGCGCCCATGGCCCACGCTGACTACACCCCGTGGTTCGCTCCAAAGGTCGGCAATGCCACCCAGGTGGTTTCCGTTGTGGGAGCTGGTGGCTCGTCGGCCAAGATCGATGTCTTCCAACGCAGCGCCGCCGGATGGCAGCCGATCCGCGCCGGCATTCCCGCGTTCGTCGGTGCCAATGGCATGGCCCCGGAGACCCATGACGGCGAGATGAAAACCCCGATGGGCATTTTCACCCTCGACTTCGCATTCGGCACAGCGCCGAACCCCGGCGGGGGGCTGCAGTACGTGCAGGTCGGGCCCGACCACTGGTGGGACGGCGACATGAAGAGCCCGACCTACAACACCATGCAGGTGTGCAAGAAGGCGCAGTGCCCGTTCAACACCGATCCGGCCAGCGGCACCGAGAACCTCGAGATACCGCAGTATGTCCATGCGGTGGTGATGGGCGTCAACAAGCAACGCGTACCCGGCAACGGCGGCGCATTCTTCCTGCACGCCACCGACGGTGGCCCCACCGCGGGCTGTGTGGCGATCGACGACGGCACGCTGGTCGAGATCATCCGCTGGCTGCGGCCCGGTGCGCTGATCGCTGTCACCGAGTGAACCTCAGATATTCAGCGCCGCACCGCGTTTCACCTTGAACTTGGTGATGGACTCGGTCGACATGTTCACCTCGTACGTACGCTCGTATCCGGTGGCACTGATCCGCCAGCCGTCGGGTGTGCGCCGGTAACGGTCGTGGTAGAACGCCGCGCCGTAGAGCATGAAGTTGAAGTCGGGAACGATGACTCGGTCCTGCAGGTACCAGATGCCGGTAGCTTCGTCGCCGTCGACGTCGATCTCGGGGTGCGTCACCCGGTGCTCGGTGAGGACGTTGGCCGGCATGGCCGAACGCATGAACTCGACCAACGATTCACGGTCGGTGAAGTGGTGCTCCTCGCCGAGCGAGCTGCCGTAGTCACCGACGATGTCCTCGGTCAGCGTGTCCGCGAACTCGTCCCAGTGCTTGGTGTCCAGCGCCCGCAGGTAGCGGTACTTCACTCGTTTGATCTCGTCGATATCACCCATGCCCGACATTGCAACACACCGCCGATTTGCTGCATAGAGTCGCGACAACTTCGATGCTTGCTAGCGCGCAAAAGCACGCTGGCGGAACGTCGTTCAATGGACATCGCTGCGGAGTGTCGGCGTAGCGCGGGCTCGGATGACGGTTACTCTGTAGCGCGCTATGAGCGACCCTTTGGGGTTGTCTGTCGGGACAACAAACCTGGTCGCGGCGCGTGTCGGCAATCACCCTGTGACGCGCCGCTCGGTGCTGACCCTCCCGCATTCGGGCGCCACGGTGAGCGGCTTCGTCGAACGCGTGGGGGACCGCGTGCCGCTGGTGATCCCCGATGGGACGAGCTATCTCGCCGAACAGCTACTGGTCCAGGCCCTCGACGTGATGGTGCAGGCGGCCGGCGGGCCATCACCCGACGTCGCGGTCGCGGTGCCGGCGTACTGGGGCACATCGACCTCCTGGGCGTTCCGGACGGCCCTGGGTGCAAGTGCGACCCTGTCGCAGACCAGTGGGCCGATCCGGCTGGTCTCGGACGCCGTCGCAGCGTTGACAGCCCTGCAGGCCAACCCCGGAATCACCGCAAATGGGGTGGTGGCCCTGTTCGATTTCGGTGGAAGTGGCACCAGCATCACCCTGGCCGACGCCGGATCGTCATTCGAACCCATCGACGAGACCCTGCGCTACACCGAGTTCTCCGGCGACCTGATCGACCAGGCGTTGCTGAGTCACATCCTGGACAACCTCGCCGGCGACGTCGATCCGGCCGCGACCGCAGCCGTCGGATCGCTCAGCAGGCTTCGGGACGAGTGCCGGCTGGCCAAGGAGCGGCTCTCCGGTGACACGGCGACCCAACTCGTCGTCGAACTTCCGGGTTACCGCACCGACATCCGGCTCACCCGAGATGCTCTGCACGACCTGATTGAGCAGCCGCTCGCCGGCGTGATGACGGCCTTGGCCGAGTTGACCGAACGCAACGGGTTAGCCCCGACCGGACTTGCCGCACTTGGGGTTGTCGGCGGTGGCGCCAGTATTCCCCTTGTTACACAACGTCTTTCCGAGCACACCCGGCTTCCGGCGGTAACGACCCCACACCCCGCGCTCAATGCTGCAGTGGGTGCCGCGCTCTTCGCCGCGTTCGGAGCGGATGCGGACGCACCGACAGGTGCCGCCGCCGCGGCCACCGATGCCACCGCCGCTCGCAGCCGTGTTCGACGGGCCAGGACCGGACGTCCCTGGCTCGGCGACGTTCCGCGCGTTGGCTTGGTCGCAGGATGAAGGCGGCGACGAACCGGTCCCCTACACTGGCGAAAACCCTTATCAGCTACCGGATTCCGATATACGCCCGGCTGTTCAGTACGTCCCGCCGACGGGGCCGATCTTCGAGGAGCCGCGGCGGCCGTGGCACCGGATGGCGACGCTTGCGATTGGAGTGGCGGCCGTTATCGCAATCATCGCGGTCGGCGGTGTGGCGTACGCGCTCACCAGCGCGACCGAAAGCACGAAGGCGACCGAGTCGTCGGGTGTCGAACCGCCCAAGCCGCCCGAACCGAAGGAACCGCCGTCGCCGAAGGACAGCCCCGAGCCACCACCTCCGCCACCACCGCCGGAGCCGCCCAGCGAGGAAGCGGTGACCAGCGAAGCGCCGCCGCCATCGCCGTCGTTCACCCCGACCACGACGGTGCCGCCCACCACCACGGGAACGACCACCACGACGTCGCCGACCACCACAACGACATCCCCGACGACGACCACGACAACGACGACGACGACCACAACGACCACCACGACCAGCACCACTCCGTCGATGACGACGACGTATATCAGGGTCCCGTTCGTGCCGGTCCCGGTGCCGATACAGGTCCCCAACCAGGGTCCCGTCAACCAGCCTCCGCAGTATCAGCCGCCGCAGTACCAGCCATTTCCGTAACCGGTGGCACACTGGGTAGATGAGTAGCCATGGGCCGTTCGGGTTCGACCCGGACGACTTCGATCGAGTAATCCGTGAAGCCGGAGAGGGACTGCGCGACGCAGTCGGCAAACTCTTCGACATGACCGGGGAGCGGGCCGGCTGGAGCGTGCTCTTCAACGAGGTCTCGCGCCGCCAGCGACATGAGCCGGAAACGACGGGCGAGACCGGCGACGGGGTGTGGGCCATCTACACCGTGAACGAGGACGGCGACGCCCACGTCGAAGAGGTGTACGCCACCGAACTCGACGCGCTGCGTGCCAACAAGAACAACACCGACCCCGCGCGCAAGGTGCGATTCCTTCCGTACGGCATCGCGGTGAGTGTGCTGGACGCGTCGCCGGACGTACCGGACGCGCCGACGCGTCTGAAGAATCGGAATAGCTCACACGTTCTGCGGGTGGTGGCAGGCCGCCGAGTGGCCTGACTCGTGGTCGAGTAGGGCCGGTTCGTCGGACGTGCAGATGTCGGTCGCCCATGGGCATCGGGTGTGAAAGTGGCAGCCCGGCGGTGGGTCGATCGGACTCGGCACGTCGCCTTCGAGGACTAACCGTTTCGCGCGCGGCGTTGCGTTTCGGGTCCGGGATCGGCACGGCCGAAAGCAGCGCATTCGAGTAGGGGTGAATCGGTTTCTCGTAGAGCTCATCAGCGCCAGAGTTTTCGACGATCTTGCCGAGGTACATGACCGCGACCCGGTCGGACACGTGCCGCACGACACCGAGGTCATGAGCCACGAAGAGGTAGGACAGACCGAACTCGTCCTGCACTTCCTCGAGCAGATTGATGATCTGCGCCTGTACGGATACGTCCAGCGCCGAGACGGGTTCATCGGCCACGATCAGCTTGGGCCGCAACGCAAGTGCACGGGCGATGCCGATCCGCTGACGCTGCCCGCCGGAGAACTCGTGCGGGAAGCGGTTGTAGTGCTCGGCCTGCAGACCGACGCGGTCGAGCAGCTCCTGCACCCGGCGTTTCAGCTCGGCACCCCTAGCCAACCCGTGCAGCTCGAGGGGATCGCCGACGATCTGGCCCACCCGCTTGCGCGGGTTGAGCGACGCGAACGGGTCCTGGAAGATCATCTGCATCTCGCGGCGAACGGAACGTAGTTCGCGCCGCGACCGACCGACAAGTTCCTGGCCGGCGAACTTCACCGAACCGGAATTCGGCGTCGTCAACTGCAGGATTGCCCGGCACAGCGTCGACTTACCGCATCCCGATTCGCCGACCAGGCCCAGCGTTTCTCCTTCGTGCAGGGTGAGGCTGACGCCGTCGACAGCGCGCACCCGCGCCACCTCGCGGTCGACCACGATCCCCGACTTGATCGGGAAGTGCTTGACGAGGTCGGTCACCACCAGCAGCGGATCGCCGTTAGCCATGGCGCGCCTTCTCGGCGGCGTCAAGCCAGCAACGGTCCAGGTGCATGTCGCCGGTGCGCGCCTCTAGTGGTGGAAGCGCGGTGCACTGGGAGAAGACGTGTGCGCAGCGCGGTGCAAAGCGACACCCGGGCGGCGGGGCCAGCAGTGACGGAGGTGCTCCCGGGATCTGCGCCAGCCGCGCCGTACGTGGTTGGTCCAACCGCGCTATCGAACCGAGCAGGCCCCACGTGTAGGGGTGCTGGGGCTTGTAGAAGATTTCGTCGAGGGTGGCGTCCTCGACGACCTGGCCCGCGTACATGACCAAAACGCGGTCGGCGATCTCCGCGACCACCCCGAGGTCGTGGGTGATCAGGATGACCGCCAGCTCCCGCTCTCGATTGAGGCGGTCGATCAGCTGCAGGATCTGGGCTTGGATCGTGACGTCGAGCGCGGTGGTCGGCTCGTCGGCGATCAGCACCTCGGGTTCGAGCGCCAGCGCCATGGCGATCATCACGCGCTGGCGCATCCCGCCGGAGAACTCGTGGGGGTAGTGCCGCACCCGGCGCTCCGGGTTGGGAATGCCGACCGACCGCAACAGCTCGACCGCTTGCGACTGCGCTTCCCGCTTGGAGATGTCCCGGTGCGCCCGGATCATCTCCGTGATCTGGTTGCCGACCCGATAGACGGGATTCAACGCACACATCGGATCCTGGAAGACCATCGCGATCTGCTCGCCACGGACGTCGCGAAGCTGATTGTCGTCGAGTCCGTTGAGCTCTCGGCCGCGATAGCGGACCGAGCCCGTGATCCTGGCGTTGGATGCACGAGTGAGTCCGGTTATCGTCTGCGCGGTAACGCTTTTGCCGCAACCGGATTCGCCCACGATCGCCAGCACCTCACCCGCGCTCAGATCGAACGAGACGCCGTCGACGGCCTGCACCACACCGTCTTCGGTGGCGAAGCTGACCCGCAGGTCGTCGACCGTCAGGATCGGGCTCATGCCGGCGCCGCCTCGCCGAGTCGGATGCGCGGATCCAGTACGGCGTAGAGGATGTCGACGATCGTGTTGAACAGCACGATGAAGAATGCGCCGAACATCGTCACGGCCATTAGCGGCGGCAGATCCAGGGACCGGATCGCTTCACCCGCGTACAGCCCGACACCGTCAAGGTTGTAGACGGTTTCGGTGCAGGATCGCGCCACCCCCGACCACCATGCCGAAGTCGAGCCCGAACAGCGTGACGATGGGAATCATCGAATTGCGGAGCACGTGCCGGATTCGCACCTGGCGTTCACCCAGTCCCTTGGCCCGCGCGGTGCGCACGTAATCCTCGTTCATCGCGTCGAGCATGTTGGACCGCAACACGCGGCTGTAGATGCCGACAAACAGCACGGCCAATGTGACCCAGGGCAGTATCAGGTGATACGCCCAGTCCACCGGACTCTCGGAGAACGGCACATAGCTGCCCGTCGGAAACAGTTCCACCTTGAAGCTGAAGAAGTAGAGCAGCATCGCGGCCAGCCAGAACACCGGCATCGAAATCCCCACCAGCGAAAGGATTGTCAGCGCACGGTCGGTGAACCTGCCTGCATGTACGGCGCTGAGGTAGCCGAACAGGATCGCCAGCGACATCCACAACACCGCAGCCCCGATGCACAACGAGAACGTGGCGGGCAGTCCGTCCCATATCTGCTCGACGACGTTGCGATCCTTCGCGTAGGACGTCAGTTGGCCGGTGAAGATCTGCTTCATCATCGTCAGGTACTGCACGGGTAAGGGTTGGTCGAGCCCGAGATCGGCGCTGACCCTGGCGATCAGCGCCGGATCGGCGTTCTTGCCCGCGATTCGCGCGGCCGGGTCCGAGTTGGGGATCACGTTGAAGATCAGGAACACAATCACCGAGATCGCGAACAACACCGCGGTCATCCCGAGCAGGCGCCTGGCAACGAATCGGGCCATCGGCTAGTGCTCCAACCGGATCTTCGCCTTCGGGTCCATCGCGTCACGGAGACCGTCGCCGAATACGTTCAGCGACAGCACCGTTGCGACGATCATCAACCCAGGCACGACGGTGAGGTGGGGTGCCGTGAAGATCACCTGGTAGCCGTCGGAGATCATGCTGCCCCAGGATGCGTTGGGCGGCCGTACGCCTGCGCCCAGGAACGAGAGAGCCGATTCGAGCAGCATGTTGTTCGCGATGTTCAGCGTGAAGAACACGACGATCGTCGAAATGATGTTGGGCAGCAGCTCGCTGAACATGATCCGCAGCGGCCCCTTGCCCTGGGCCACCGCCGCCTCGATGAATTCCTTCTCACGCAGGGCGAGAATCTCGCCGCGGATCGGCCTGGCTATGTAGGGGACATAGACGAGCCCGATGATGAGGATCGGGATCCAGATCGAGTCGCCGGCCATGGCGATGGGGCCGATCTTGAGACCGCCGATGGACAGCGTGGTGCCCAACGCGATCCCGAGCAGCAAGACGGGGAAGGCCCAGATCACGTCCATCACGCGCGACAGCACCGAGTCGACCCAGCCCCGGTAGTAGCCGGACAATAGGCCAACGATCACGGCCAGCACTGTGGTGACCGCGGCTGCCGCCAGGCCGACGTAGATCGACGTCCGGCCGCCGTACATCAGCCGCACCATGACATCTCGGCCGTTCTGGTCGGCGCCGAGCAGAAACTTCCCGTGCAGTCCCGGTCCGAGCGGTGTGCCGTCGGGCGCCACGACATCGACCTCGTTGCCGTCGATCATCACCTTGTCGGTCAGGTGGTTCTCGTTCGGCCCGGTGTGCGCAACGTGTTCCGCCCACAGTGGCGCCGCCAGGCAGAAGAGCACGATCAGCACGAACAGGCCGGCGCACGCCAACGCAACCTTGTTGCGCCGCAAGCGAAGCCAAGCCAGGTACCAGGGGCTGCGGCCCTGGATCTGTGACGTCGGCACACCCGTCGGCAACGGCGGTTCGCCCGGCGCCTCCAGCGAGTCGATCGGGGAGACCATCGCCGGCTACTTGATGGCGAACGAGGTGTAATCCTGGTTGAACAGCAGATGGTGGTAGGACTTGTCGAAGTCCATCCGCTCCGACAGAAACGTGGTGAACTGCTCGTTACCGTAGGGCGCCCAAACCGCCTGCTCCATGTACGCCTTGTCCAGATCTGCGTACTGCTGCTCGACTCCTCCGTCGCCGATCAGCTTCGTCAGTAGTTCGTCCGTCTTCGCGTTGTTGGCCGGTATGTTGACCCGAGACAGGTTGTTGCCGTTGGTCGGCAGGATGCTGTCTCCGTGCAGCAGCGGACGGAAGAAATCGTCCGGATGCGGGAAGTCCTGGAACCAGTCCGCGAAGCCGGTGTCCACGTCGGGTGTCGACTGGTTGCCGATGGTCGTCCAGTACACGTCGCCCGCAATCACTTTCAGCGTTGCGTTGAAGCCCAGCTGAGTGAGCAAGTCGTGGTAGTACTCGCCGATTCGCTTGCGGTCGGGTTCGTCGTCGGTCCAGACCGTGATGTCGCGGTCGGCCGGATTCGCCTCCGCGATCAGTTGTTTCGCCTTGTCCAAGTCCGGCCCCGGGTAGAGCTTGTACTCCTGGTAGCCGGGCATGCCAGGCGGGAGGATCTGCTGCGACGGGTGCAGACGGCCGCCGAAGATCCTGTTGAGGGCTTCGGGATCGATCGCGTAATTGATGGCCTGGCGGACCCTGATGTCGTTGAAGGGTGGCTTCTCCATGTTCATGAAGAAGTAATAGGTGTTGATCGAATCCTCCATCCGGAAGCGATCGCTGTACTTGGCCTTGACCTCGGCGAGTCGGTCCGCCACCGGCGGGTCGAGCATGAAGTCGACCTTGTTCTGTTCGACGTCGGTCACCTGAGCGCTGTTGTTCTTGTTCTCGTTGACGATGATCTTGTCGACGTTTGCGTCGGCCACTTCGCTGGCGCCGGCATCCTTGACGGTCTGGAAGTTCGGATTGCGCTCCATCGTCAGGGTGCGTGGCGCATCGACCTTGCTGATCATGAACGGGCCGCTGGCGGGCGGTGGGTTATTCGTCGCGTCCTTGTCCAGCGGGGTGCTCGGCGGCACCGGTGCGGCGAACATCAGCCCCAGCACGTTCTCGAAGGTGCCGTTCGGCTCGGTGAGCGTGATGGTGATGTCGCCGGTGTTGTCGTCGGTCTTGATGCCGCTGATCGTCTGGGCCTTGCCCTCGGCGTAGTCGGTGGCGCCGACGATGACGTCGAAGAACACAGAGCCGCCCGAGTCGGCCTTGAACAGCCGCTGGATGGCGTACGCGAAATCGGATGCCTTGATCGGGGTTCCGTCCGAGTACTTCATGTTCGGCCGCAGTTTGAGCTTGTACGTCCTGCCATCCGGCGAGATCTCGGGCATGTCCTCGGCCAGGCCCGGAACCACCTGGGTGCCGTCCTTGCCCTTGGCGTGCTTGTAGGTCAACAGGGGCGTGTAGACGTTCCAGAGGACTTCCCAGCCCTCGACCGTGTAGGAGAGCTGTGGGTCGACGTAGTCGGGGAAGGAGGTCAGTGCGATGTTGATCTCGCCGCCGCCCTCGCCACCTTCGCCACCGCCGCTGTCGCTCTTCTCGCTGCCGCACGCGGCCGCTCCGAATATCGCGAGCGCGATGATGCAGGCGATGGTCATGATCTTGCGTAGTAGCTTGTTCATCTCGCTCCCCGTGGTCTACGGTCCGGAGGATTCCCAATACAGCTCTACGCCAATTCGTCAGACCCGATCATGGCTTTGAAGAAAATGGCGCGGGACCGCGGAGAATGCGGGACTCACCGAAGGATTCCGATGACCGACAACGCTCTTGTAATCGGCGAAGCACTCATCGACATCGTGCAGCACGGGGGCCGGCGACTGGGGGAACATGTCGGGGGCAGCCCGCTGAACGTCGCGGTCGGTCTAGCCTTGCTCGGTCGCCGTGTCGAGTTCTCGACATGGATCGGGGACGACGCTCGGGGGCAGCGGATCGCCGATTGGTTACACGATTCGGGTGTGACCCTCTCGAAGGGAAGCGTCGGCGCACCTCGCACCGCTACCGCTGTCGCGGAGCTCGATGAAAATGGCGCGGCCACTTATCAATTCGACATGGAGTGGAAGGTATCCCCGGCCAGTGGCTCGACGGCGCCGTTGGTGCTGCACACCGGGTCCATCGCCACCGCGCTCAAACCGGGGTGCGACACCGTCACCGAGTTGATCGATACCCACGCGGCGACCGCGACGATCACATTCGATCCCAACATTCGGCCTGCCTTCTTCGCGGATGCCGCGGAGGCACGGTCTCGCGTAGAGGCCGTGGTCGCCCGAGCCGACGTGGTCAAGGCCAGCGACGAGGACCTGCGGTGGCTCGACCCGGACTCGTCGCCTGAGGAGCTGGCGGTGCGGTGGTTGGCGCTTGGCCCGGCCATCGTCGCGGTCACCTTCGGGGGGCACGGTTCATCGCGATCTGTGCGGACGGTGAGGAGCGCATCCCCGCCTATCCCGCAGATGTGGTCGACACGGTCGGCGCCGGAGACGCGTTCATGACGGGCTTGATCGACGGGTTGTGGGACGCCGCCCTGCTCGGCGCCGAACGCCGTCAGCAACTGCGCGAGATCCGTACCGGCGTGCTGCGCCGGGTGCTCCAGGTGGCCGCACTGTCGGCCGCGCTCACCGTCGCGCGACCCGGCGCCGCCCTACCGGACCGGGCTACTCGCGATCGCGCTGCCAACCGGTTCCAAACGGGCATATAACCACGTCAATCCACATTCGCAATCCGTTCCCATCACACACGCCTTCTGAGTAACGTGACCCAAATCACAGTTCGATGTTCGAACTGACGTCTCACTCGCGAGAGGCAATTGGCATGACGACCACCGAGCACGCCGACCAACCCGCCGAAGCGCAGGCGAGCACCACGAAACCACCCCTCATTTTTCCGAAGATGTGGCTGCTGTTCGCGGTTCTGATCTGCTGTTTCACTGCGTGGGGCGTGGCCGCCGATCTCACCACACCCATGGTGGCGGGCTTCAAACGCATCTTCGACATGAACACCTTCCAGGCCTCGCTGGTGCAGTTGGCCTACTTCGGCGCGTACTTCCTGCTGGCGATCCCCGCCGCGCTGATCAATCAGCGATTCGGCTATAAGGCGGGCCTTCTCTCCGGGGTTCTGCTTGCTGCGGCGGGCGCGATCGCGTTCTATCCGGCGAGCAAGATCATGACCTACGAAGCGTTCCTGGTCGCGTTGTTCGCGATCGCCGCGGGGTGCTCGATACTCGAGACGTCAGCCAACCCGTACGTGTTGTCGCTGGGGCCGGAGGAAACCGCGACACGAAGACTCAACTTCGCCCAGGCGTTCAACCCCGTCGGCACGAACATCGGCGTGCTGTTGGCCGCCACCCTCATCCTGCCCAAGTTGGACGAACCGATGAACATGGCCAACCTGAGCCCGGCCCAGGAGCAGACCATCCGAGCCGGCCAGCTGGGGGCGGTGATGGGTCCGTATCTCGGCCTCGGGTTCGTGCTCATCGCGATCGGGCTGGTGATCGCCATCAAGAAGTCACCGACGATCGTCGAGGAGTTCCCGGACGCCGACATGGAAGGCCAGCGGCCGCTCAAGATCCTGCTGTCGAACAAGCGCTACGTCTACGGAGTGGTCGCGCAGTTCTTCAATGTCGCCGCACAGGTCTGCACATGGACCTTCCTGATTCAGTACTCACAGCAGGCGCTGAACGGATCGCTCCAGCTGGGCGGCTACCTCTTGCAGGTGAGCCTGATCGTGTTCCTCATCTCCCGGTTCATCATGACGTGGGTCATCGGGAAGGTCCGCGCGACGAAGGTGCTCGCGGTTCTCGCCGTGCTGGCGGTCCTGCTCTGTGTGTTCGCGATGTTCTCGCCGAACGTGGCGGGGGTGGCCGCAGTCGTCGCGTTGTCCTTCTGTTTGTCCCTGATGTTCCCGACGATCTACGGCGTTGCCCTCCAAGGGCTCGGTCCCGCAACGAAGTTCGGCGCGGCCGGACTGGTGATGGCCATCGTCGGCGGGGCGATCATGCCTTTGATCCAGGGCTATCTGCTCGACGCGACCAGCCCGGCGATCTCGTTCATCGTCCCCGCCGTCTGCTTTGCCGTCGTCGCCAGTTTCGCCGTCTTCGATCTGAGGGCGGCACCCCACACGGTTGGAGAACGAGCAGCATGAAGCGCTACTGGATCATCACGCTGGCCATCCTCCTCGCCGCCTGTGGCGGCGGCGGCCAGAAGGCGAACTTCTCGGAGCCGACCGACCGACTCGAGGTCGTGTCGTGGTGGGTGTCGCCCTCCGAGCATCCGGCCTTCGAGGTACTGCTCAACGCGTTCAGGGCCGGCAACCCTGACGTCGAGGTCATCGACGGCGCCATCGCGGGCGGCGGTGGCAGCAACGTCCAGGTCGCGCTCGCCGCGCGCCTGCGGGCCGGCGATCCTCCCGACGTCTGGCAGACGTTCCTCGGGAGTTCGTTGCGCGCCTGGGCCGACGCCGGCCGGATCGTCGACGTGTCCCGCGTGTACGAGAGCTCGGGTCTGGACAAGACCATGCCGACGACGCTGCTCGAGGCGGCGACCTATCGGGTCAAGGCGTGGGGCGTGCCGACAGGGTCGCATCGCGGAAATGTGTTGTGGTTCAGCCAGCGGGTGCTGCGCGAAGCCGGTGTGGCGCCCCCTGGACCCGGCTACACGATGGAAGCGTTCGAAACCGATCTCGCCAAGGTGGCCGCAAGCGGAAAGACGGCGTTGTGTCTCGGCGGGAAGGACAGGTTCACGGCCACCGAGCTGTTCGAGAACACTCTGCTCGGAGTCGTCGGCACCGACGGATGGGCCAGGATTCGCGATGATTCCTTCGACTGGAGGGGATCCCAACTTCGGCAGGCGCTCACGCAGTACGGAGAGATCGTCTCCCAAGCCGATCCGGCCGCGGCCGGCCTCACGTGGGATCAGGCGGCGAAGAAGTTGGCGACTGGGCAGTGCGCGTTCCTGTCGATGAACGACTCCGTCTACGGCGAACTGGTCGCGAACAAGGCCGTCGAAGGCAAGGATTTCGGCTACGTGGCATATCCCGGAACGTCGGGGGCCTACCTCGCCATCGTGGACACGTTCGTCGTGTCTTCTGATGCCAAGGACGGCGTGAACGCCATCAAGTTCATGGAAACCATCGCGGATCCGAAGACATCGCTGGAGTTCAACAAGGTCAAGGGGTCGGTGCCGATACGAAACGACGTCGACGTGGCGTCGCTGCCCGCCTACCAGCGACAGGCTTCGGAGTCGTTGTGGAACGACAGGGTCCTGCTGTCGATGACCCACGGCGAGCTGATGTCGTCCGATTTCCAGAATGCCCTGTACGACGCGGTGGCCACCTTCGTCGGAAGCAAGAATTCGGATGCGTTCATCGACACCTTGCAGAACTCGATCGAGGTGCCCGTTGCAGGGCGGTGACCGGGACAGTCACGACGAACCGCTGTTCCTGGTCGTCACCATCAAGCCGCGACTCGACCGCCTCGACGAAGCCGAGGCCCAGCTGCAGTCGATGCGTCAGAACACGCTGAAGGAGCCGGGGTGCGTGTTCATGCATTTCCTTCAGCCTCAAGATGATTCGGATACCTGGGTGATGCTCGAGATGTTCCGCTCGCGTGCTGCGTGGGACGAGCACATGGGCCAGCCCTACAACACCGAGGGCAACAGGATCCTCGAAGATCTGCTGCGTGAGCCGTCGGACCTTCGCCTGCTCAACGAGAAGTAACTCGGTCGACGCGTCAGCCTGCTGTCGCGTCCAAAACCGCCTGCAGAGTCGCTTTCGCGCCGTGCTCGGCTAGAGCCTTGCGATAGTGCTCGAAGCTCGCGACGAAGTCCAGCGTGCTCGGCGACACCGCTCGCCAGAAGTGGCTCGATCCGCAGCGCTTCGGCCGGATCGCCCGATACCAGTAGCCGCGCGCGCTTGTTCGTCGAGGCGCGGCTCGGTCACTTCGAAGCCATTCCCGTCGTCGTCCTTGCCCTGCAGCACGCGGCTCCAGGCGGCAAGGGTGAAAGCGGGGATTCGGTGGTCGATTTCGCGTGCGAGCATCTGTTGGAGCGTGGTGGTGAAGAACACCGGCACCTTGGACGCGCTGTCCGAGGCGATGCGCGTCAGCTGGTCGTGCATCGCCTCGTTGGAGAAGCGTTCGAGCACCGTGTTCTTGTAGTCCACCAGGTTCACGCCCTGCGGCGCATCCAGCAACGGCAGAACGACGTTGTCGAGGAAGCGTTCCAGCAGCACCGGAACCCGCGGATCGCGCATGGCCTCGGCCACCTCGTGGTAGCCGAGCAGCAGGGCCGGGTAAGTCAGGGTGAGGTGGCCGGCGTTGAGCACGCGCACCTTCACCTGCTCCCACAGCTTCACCTCGTCGCTGAGTTGCACGCCCACTTTTTCGAGTGCGGGGCGGCCGTCGGTGAAGCGGCCCTCGATCACCCACTGGGTGAAATCCTCGGCCACCAGCGGGATGCGGTCGTCCAGGCCGCTGGCCGCGTTGAGGCGCGCGGCGTCTTCCGCAGACACCGACGGCGTGATGCGGTCGACCAGCGAGTTGGGAAAGGCGACGTTGGAGTCGATCCAGGCGCCGAGTTCCGGGTCGCGCGCGCCGGCGAAGCCGACGAAGGCAGTGCGTGCAACTTCGCCGTTGTGTCGCAGGTTGTCGCACGACACCACGGTGAACGGCTTGATGCCGGCCGCGCGTCGTCGCGCCAAGGCCTCGGTGACGAAGCCGAACACCGTGCGCGGCACGCCGTTGCCGGCGAGGTCATGGGCCACATCGGGGTGGTCGGTGACGAAGGCGTGCGAGTGCGGATCGACGTGATAGCCGCCCTCGGTGATGGTCAGCGTGACGATTCGCAGGTCCGGGCTGGTCAACAGCGCGAGCACCTCGTCCGGCTGCTCCGGCGCCAGCAGGTAGTCGAGCTGGGCGCCGATCACACGCACGTCGGGTTCGCCCTCCGGCGGCGCGATGGTGAGCGAATACAGGCAGTCCTGTGCGCGGAACTGCTCGGCTTTCTTCCTGGCCCGCTCGCCGCCGGACAGGCCGATGCCGACGATGCCCCAATCCTGCTGGCCGGGCAGGGCAAGACAGCGATCGATGTAGAAAGCCTGATGCGCGCGATGGAAGTTGCCCACGCCGAAATGAGCAATGCCGCGCTTGAGGCGGGTGCGGTCGTAGGACGGCGCAGCAACCTTGGGCGGCAACTGCGACAGTGTGCCTTCGTTGAGTTCGGTCATACTCGACTCTCCAGAACAAAAGTGCCAATCGTTGAAAATACCGCGAACCGTCGCCACTGTTTGCGAAAGCACGGGTCACGATCTCGCGGCGGTCCCTCACCCCTGCAGTGAAATTCACGCTACCCGTCGGTAGGGATCGCGCAACAGTACGGTGCGGCACGGAAGCAACTCGTACGGATACGACCCCGCCGTCGCCAATTGGAAACGATTTGTGATTCCGCGCACGAATCCATCTGGAAGCGAGAATCATGCATTTGTAGTGCGTATTGCTTCTGTTGCGAGCATCGGAGGATGCCATGAGCTCTACACCCACTCTGAAGAAGGCGCTCAACCAGCGGCAGCTGACGATGATCGCAATCGGCGGCGTGATCGGTGCGGGACTATTCGTCGGCTCGGGCGTCGTCATAGGTGACACCGGGCCGGGCTCCTTCATCACCTATGCCATGGCCGGCGTCTTGATCATCATGGTCATACGCATGCTGGCCGAGATGGCCGTGGCCAACCCGTCGACCGGATCGTTCGCCGACTATTCGCGTAACGCGCTCGGCAACTGGGCCGGCTTCTCGGTCGGATGGTTGTACTGGTATTTCTGGGTGATCGTCGTCGGCTTCGAGGCCATCGCGGGCGCGAAGATCATCCAGTACTGGATCGACATCCCGCTGTGGTTGACCGCGTTGGTTCTCATGGTCTTGATGACAGCCACGAACCTGTTCTCGGTGTCGTCCTTCGGGGAGTTCGAGTTCTGGTTCGCCGGCATCAAGGTGGCCGCGATCATCGTGTTCATCGGCCTTGGTTCACTATTCGTCCTCGGTTTGTGGCCGAACAAGTCGATGGACTTCTCCAACCTGTGGTCCCACGGCGGGTTCATGCCAATGGGTTTCGGCGCGATCACCGTCGGCATCGTGACGGTCATCTTCTCGATGGTGGGTGCCGAGATCGCGACGATCGCCGCTGCGGAGTCGTCGGACCCGGAGCGGGCGGTGACCAAGGCCGCCAACTCGGTGATCGTGAGGATCGCGATCTTCTTCGTCGGCTCCATCTTCCTGCTGGCGACGATCCTGCCGTGGAACGACGAGAGCTTGGCCGCCTCCCCGTTCGTGACCGCGTTCACCAAGATGGGCATTCCCTACGCCGACCACATCATGAACGCCGTGGTGTTGACGGCCGTGCTGAGCTGTCTCAACTCGGGCATGTACACCGCCTCGCGCATGCTGTTCGTGCTGGCCGCCCGCCGCGAGGCGCCGCCGCAGTTGGTGCGGGTGACCCGTCGAGGAGTGCCCGCCACCGCGATTCTGGCGTCCTCGGTGGTCGGCTTTCTGTGTGTCATCGCCGCGGCGGTCTCGCCGGACACGATATTCGCGTTCCTGCTCAACTCCAGCGGCGCAATCATCCTGTTCGTCTACCTGCTGATCTGCATCTCGCAGATCGTGCTGCGCTACCGCACGCCCGACTCGGAACTGCGCGTCAAGATGTGGCTGTTCCCGGTGTTGTCCATCCTGACGGCGCTGGCGATCGTGGGGATCCTCGTGCAGATGGGCCTGTCGGCGGACATCCGTTCGCAGCTGATCCTGAGCCTGTTGTCCTGGGCGGTGGTCATTCTGTTGTACCTCGCCAACAAGTGGTTCATCAATCGCCGCCCAGAAGCAGAGGGCGTCGCCCCGACCGAGAAGCCTCACCGGGTGCTCGTGATGGCCAACGAGACCGCCAACTCCGAAGAGCTTCTCGACGAGCTTCGTCGCATCGGCGCGGACACCGCCGCCACCTACTTCGTGGTCGTGCCGGCCAGTCCAATCGAGACCGGAGTCGCGGCCACCCACGGGCCGCTCGACGTGTGGGAGGCCACCCAGCAGGCCGCCCAGGAGCGACTCGACTACACCGTGTCCACGCTGCGCTCGGAGAACCTCGACGCCGACGGTGCGCTGGGTGATCAGCGACCGTTGCGGGCCCTGGCCGACGCCGTCGACTCGTTCCACCCGGATCAGATCGTGATCGCGACGTTGCCGCCCGAAGCTTCGGTGTGGCACCGGTTCGACGTTGTGGACCGGGCGCGTGCCGCGCACGATGTGCCGGTGACGCACATTGTGGCGACCCCGGTGGCAACGGCCGCGCGATGACGATCATCGCTGGATTCAGCTCGAGCCGTCAGGGTAGAGCGCCCCTGCACCTGGCGGTGCAGATATCACGCTGCACCGGTGACAAGATCATCGCGACAGCGATCGTCGAACGGTCGTCGCCGCCCATAGCCGACCCGGTCGAGGACGAGTACTACCAGTACATCACCTCGCAGGCTTCGCGGTCCCTTGAGCGGGTGGTCAGTGAGCTGCCCGGCGATCTCGACATCACGGTTCTTGTCCATCAATCAACCTCTATCCCAACGGGTTTGACGGACCTCGCTTCAAAGCACAACGCCGAACTTGTGGTCGTCGGGTCGTCGTCGTCGGGGCTGCTGGGCAGGGTTGGCCTGGGCAGCGTTACCGCCAGGCTCGTCCACACCGCCGCGGTCCCGGTGGCTATCGCTCCACGCGGCTACCCGATGGCGCCGGGTCCGATCAGCCGGCTTACCGCGGCGTACGGCGGTGCCGCCGATGTGGCGGGCCTCATCGCCACCAGCGCCGAGCTGGCCAAGCGATGGTCGGTGCGATTGCGGATCGCCTCGTTCACGGTGCGACCGGTGCCGGTGTTCGCCGGCACGATCGAACCGTCCGTTGAGGACCTCGTCGTCAAACAGTGGTCGCGGCGAACTCAAGACGATATTGTCAAGCAGCTCAACGATGCTCGCGCTCACATTCCGATTCCGGACGTCGACGTTGTGATCGGAACCGGGCTTGAGTGGCGCGAGGCGGTGGAAAACATTCCCTGGGAATCCGGCGACATGCTGTTGCTAGGGTCGGGCGCGGCCGGTCAGGTGGCGCAGGTTTTCCTCGGTTCGGCTGCGTCGAAAATCCTGCGTCACGCCCCTGTCCCGGTGATGATCATGCCCAGACGTCAACCGCTGGCTTAACTATGCGTTGTGGTCGCTGATAACGAGGGCGACAACGACGAGGGCGATACCGAGGACCTCAGGCGTCGTAGGCACTTGACCGAGCACGAGGAAGCCGACGAGGACTGCGGTCGTCGGTAATAGAGCCAGCAGTAGGGCAAAACTCGCCCGACCGATCATTCGCAGCACCAGTTGGTCCAGGACGTACGGGATGACGCTGGACAACACGGCCAGCGCTACCACCATTAACACCACTCGGGAGACGGAATCGGGCGACTTCCAGTGGGTCACGATCAGGATCAGTAGGGGAGCGGTAACCAGGGTCGCGATGACCCACCCGACGGCGAGGGACTCCAGCGAATTTGCCCGCACCGCAACGGCTTTACCCAATACCACGTAGCCTGCCCAAAACCCGGCCGCCAACAAGGCGAACATGATTCCGAGCGGCTGCGCCACGAGTTGTACATCGGCGATGAGGACGACACCGAGCAGTGCCGCCAACAAGGACACCACCGCTCGAGTCGAGCGCGATTCAAATGCGACGACGGCGATGGGACCGAGGAATTCGATCGCGACTGCGGTCCCGAGTGGCAGTCGGGCTATCGACTCGTAGAAGCAGATGTTCATCAACGCAGTGACGATTCCGAAGATGCCCGCGAGCACCATCGGCCGGCCGGTCCATGCGGCACGGCGCGGTCGCACAAGCGCGGTCAGTACGAGGGCACTACCTGCCAACCGCAGCCACGCGACCCCGGCTGGCGGAATGTAGTCGAACAGCAGCACCCCGAACGATGCGCCGACATACATCGAGCAGCCGCTCAACAGCATGAGTGATGGAGCGGCTAACCGGAGTCGTGAGAATCCTTGCAACACCTAAAGGTAGGCGGTGCGAAACGCGGCGGGGCCTCAGGGGGTGGGCTGCGGTTGGCGATCCCACCCGAGCAGTTCATATTTTGGGACGGACAAAGCATCTACGGCGTTCGTGAACTACCCGTGACCTGGTGACCGCACTGTAGGGGCGGGTACCCGTCGCCGTCATCGCCCCATGGATCGGCCATGAAGACGTGTCCACCACGATGAAGATCTACGCGCACTCGCAAAGCGAGGCGTTGAAGGTCGCGGGAGGTCATCGCCGTCCGCCTGAATATGAAACGCGCGTCGACCTGGCCAACGAATAGAATTCGTCCCGCTTGCCAGGCCGTACATCCGCTCCTCAAATCGCCCGAATCCGGTGTCGAGATCAGCTGACCTTTCGTAGCTGGAACGGGCTCTGGGTCAGGATTCCGCCTGCACAACCGAAATTGGAGTCTGACGACAACACACCACCCAGCGTCACCGGGTCGATCGACATCGACATCACGGCGGGTTCATAGTGCCCGTCGTCGCAAATGAGACCTCCCGGCTTCGAGACCGTGAAGGTCCAGCGGCCGCCGGTCAGCGTGGCGGGCCTGGTCCAGCCCTTGTTGCTGGCGACCGTGCCGGTACAACCGGCAGGGCCGCAACTCGTCGCGATGGTCCAGACGCTCAGGGGGTCGCCGTCGATTCCGCTGTAGGTGCCATTGAGCAGCGGTGGGTCGGCATGCGTGGTGCCGGCGAGTGCGACGGCCGCAATCGCCGGCACGGCGATGGCGGTGGCCAATGTGCGCAAGATCCATACCATAGTGATTCAGCAATCTAACGGGCGTGTTGCCACGATCGAGGGTGGCCGGGCAGGTGATTCCCGGTTGTGCCCATCATGTCGCCGAATCGAAATCTGTGGGCTATGCCGCAGTCGCGGTGATCGTTCCACGCGCTCCGTCATACCTACGCGAGCCTGAGCGTGGCGGCGGGGATACGGCCCGCGAAGCTCAGTGGGCGGATGGGTCACGCGAAACGTGCGGACAACGCTGGACGTGTACGTGCATCTGTTCCCGGACGACGACGCGACCGAGGATATGGCCGCGCTCGGCGCGTTGGCGACAGGGCCGACGCCGAGCTAGAGCTAGAGCGGAAATGTTGTCCCGCTACACGGCTAAGTGCTCACCTGCCCCGGCCCCCGGAAGGTTGTACCCGCCCTCTCCGGCAGCCCGCGAACGCGTGTGATGCCATAACCGGTCTCGTCGGCGAACTGACGGATACCCTCGCCCGACTCATAGCGGATGCGTAGTTCCTTGCCAACCTTGTCGGCGGTGGCGGGGCTGGTGGCCACGACCCTAGAGTTCGGCAACCGCGATCGAACCTGCATCACGGACTGCCTTTTCGTTGGTGGTGAGTTCCGCGATGGTTCGATAAGTGAGCGTGTCCGGATCCACGGCCAGCGAATGCGCGTCTTGGGTGCTGAGCCGCTCGATGGCGTCTTTGGAGGCAAGAACAACCCCACCGTGGGCTGCGTTCTCGATGCGTGCGGCTTCGTTCATCTCATCGCCGAGTGCGGTGACTTCGAGCCGGCCATGCGTAGAGACCTGGCCGACCATGAGGGTGGCACCCCAATGCACGCCGACCTTGACGCGCACGCTGTCCCTCAATGCCGTTGCCCGGTCACGAATTTCGCGCGCCGCCTCAATCGCGCTGCGCGCCGCGGCGCTGTCACCGCCGGCATCCTCAGCAAGAAACAACGCCGACGCGCCGTCGCCGGCGTGCTTGCCGAGAATCCCTGTGTGCGCGCCGACGACCGAATCGATGAGGTCGGTCAGCGCGCGGATGAGCTCGAAGTAGGCGCGTGACGACAGTCGTCGGGACAGCTCGCCGGAGGCTTCGAGGTCGGCGAACAGGATCGCCGCTGCTCGGCGGCACGGCTCGCGAAGGCGATCCATGCGGCGGTACATCTCGATGTCGCCGCGATCCAGCCGCATGGCGAGGCTTTGCGGCAGGTTCGGGTCCGCCAGCATCAGAGTGCCGATGAAATGGCCACCGGCGTCGTGCAGCCTGATGAGCAGGAGATTGGCCGTACTAGGCCACGACTTGTCGAACGATGCGAGCTTCTCGAAGTTCATCTCGATTCGGTGCGCCAGTGTCGGCGGGGCAGGCGCGAGTTCCCGCGCACGTGGGGCTTGCCGGCCAAACACCTCGTCGAAGTCCGGGTCGTCCGGCGGCACGTCGCGCACCATGTGCGGGCCGGCCGCCCGCCACCACCGACTGCCTGTTTCTCGGTCAGTAACCCAGTCCGGGTGATGATCCGGCCGGGTGATCAGTGACAGCCCATAGTGGTGGTGCATATCGGCCGGGTCCAGTCCCAGACCGAGGGCGTCCTCACTGGAGGTGTACACAACGCGCCACTTGTGGTCGAGGATCTCGGCTGCGACCCCCGCGTGCCTCCAAAGCCTGTGCCAACTCTCGCAACTCCGGGTGCTCGGGCAGCGGTAGCGGCGGCGTCTCGCCCACGAACCAACCGTACGATACGACGGCCCGGCTCTACCCCTGTCAACACGAGAAGGCCGGTACGGTATCAATCCGCCCCGACGCTGGCGCGGCGACCGGGGTGCTGGGTAACCCTCGGGCGGCTCGACGCACGGGACCGATACGGGACCGGCGCGCCGAGCGAACCGGCGAATCGACCCATCGCCGCAGGTAGATGGGAGCCGATGACGGGAATCGAACCCGCGTATTCAGCTTGGGAAGCTGATGTTCTGCCATTGAACTACATCGGCTTATCTGGCTGACGCCAGTGATCACGAAGGCTAACACTTCAGCGGCTACGCTCGTCGCGTGCTGCTCTCCGATCGCGACATCCGTTCTGAAATCGCCGCGGGGCGACTTGGCGTCGATCCGTTCGAGGAAAGCCTGATCCAGCCGTCGAGCGTCGACGTCCGGTTGGACAACCTGTTCCGGGTCTTCAACAACACCCGCTACACCCACATCGACCCCTCGGTGCGCCAGGACGATCTGACGTCCCTGGTCGAACCCAAGGAGGGCGAGCCGTTCGTGCTCCACCCCGGCGAGTTCGTTCTCGGTGCGACGCTCGAACGGTGCTCGCTGCCCGACGATCTCGCAGGCCGGCTCGAGGGCAAATCGTCACTCGGGCGCCTGGGGCTGCTGACTCACTCCACCGCGGGATTCATCGATCCGGGGTTCACCGGCCACATCACCCTCGAGCTGTCCAACGTCGCGAATCTGCCGATCACCCTGTGGCCCGGCATGAAGATCGGCCAGCTGTGCCTGCTTCGGCTGACCAGCCCCGCCGAACACCCGTACGGCAGCGCCAAGGCCGGCTCCAAATACCAGGGGCAGCGCGGCCCCACGCCCTCGCGCTCGTACCAGAACTTCATCAAGTCCAGCTGACGGCGAGTCTTCGGTAACGCGAAACATATGCTCTTCGAAACTTGCCGAAGGAGCTGACGTGCCACAGATCGATCCCGCGGCCACCGCCTGGTTGCTCGCCGCCACCGCGATGGTCCTGTTGATGACGCCGGGGCTGGCCATTTTCTACGGCGGCATGGTCCGCACCACCGGCGTGCTCAACATGATCATGATGTGTTTCATCTCGATCCCGGCGTGCACGGTGGCGTGGCTGTTGGTGGGCTACACCGTCGCGTTCTCCGAGGACGTCGGCGGCGGGCTGATCGGAAACCTCTCACACTTCGGCATGCTCGGCATCGATCCGACGACCGCACGCGGAACGGTGCCCGAACTCCTGTTCGCCACTTTCCAACTCGGCTTCGCGATCGTCACCGCCGCACTCGTCAGCGGTGCCATCGCCGACCGCGCGAGGTTCTCGGCCTGGGTGGTCTTCGTCCCGCTGTGGACCGTTGCGGTGTACGCGGTGGTCGCGCACTGGGTGTGGGGGCCGGGCGGCTGGCTGATCAACCTCGGGGTGCTGGATTACGCCGGCGGGCTTGTGGTCGAAATCGTCTCCGGCGCTTCGGCGTTGGCACTGGCATTGGTACTCGGCCCGCGAATCGGGTTCAAGCAGGACGCCATGCGCCCGCACAACCTGCCGTTCGTACTCCTCGGCGCAGGCCTGCTCTGGTTCGGCTGGTTCGGGTTCAACGCCGGCTCGGCGCTGGCCGCCAACGGCACCGCCGCGGCGGTATTCCTGAACACCTTGGTCGCCGGATGCCTGGGCATGCTCGGCTGGATCACCGTCGAGCGGTTCCGCGACGGTAAGCCGACGACCTTCGGCGCTGCGTCGGGCGTGGTCGCAGGTCTGGTCGCGATCACGCCGTCGTGCGGAACCGTGAACACCCTGGGCGCGTTCGTCGTGGGTCTGGCAGCGGGCATCATCTGCTCGTACGCCGTCGGGCTCAAGTTCCGCTGGGGCTACGACGACTCGCTGGACGTGGTCGGCGTGCACTACGTCGGCGGCCTCGTCGGTGTGCTGTTGATCGGATTCCTCGCAACCGAGGTCATGACTGCCGGTCCCCAAGGTCTGTTCTACGGCGGCGGGCTCGTCCAACTGGGCAAGCAGGCGTTGGCGGCACTCGTCGTCAGCCTGTACGCGTTCACCGTGTCGTTCGCGCTGGCCAAGCTGATCGACCTCGTCATGGGCTTTCGTATCAGCGCCGAGGACGAAACGGCCGGCGTCGACTTCAGCCAGCACGCGGAGACCGCCTACGCAGAGGGCGTGTACGGGCACCAGCCGTCGCGGCGCCCACCATTGGGCGGCCTCGGCACGCTGGAGCAGCGGCCAGACACCGCCGACGGAAGTCCGGACTGAACGCCAGGCGGTTTTTTAACGGCCGGGCGCTTCCGGTCGTCGACCCGAGTAAAGTCGAACTACCGGCGTCGTCGGGGCGCCGGAGCTGCCGAGGATCCGGCCACGACTCGATCGCCCTCAGCAAACGCGTTCCGGGATGTAACGCACGTGCTGATCAGGCCGATTAAGTACTAGTTGTCGGCTCGTGCGGATTGTGGGGCCCAACAGCGAACTTGAAGTCTAGCAAACTTATTGGAGGGGTCAGTGGACATCGTACTGGGTGTGTCGATGACACCTACGACGGTCCGCATGGTGCTGGTCGAAGGGGAGAGGGCCGACGGCGTGACCGTCGACCACGATTCCTTCGACGTCACTGCAAGCGAAGGTTCGGCAAACTCGGCTGCCGCCGATCAGGTTGTCGAGGCGGTCCTGGGCACCCAGGAGAGCGCCGCGACGGGTGGCCATCACCTCAGGTCGATCGGCGTCACGTGGAGTGACCGCAGCGAGGCGTCGACACTGCGCGATGCCCTCGCCGCGAGGGGCCTCGACGACGTGATGCTGGTGTCTGCGGGCCATGCCGCAGCGGCGCTGGCCCAGGCCGTCGGGCGGGCCGTCGGATATGACACCACGGCGCTGTTCTTCATCGACCGTGACACCGCCACACTGTCGGTCGTGCAGACCGACGACGGGTCGGTGGTGAAGGTGCTCAGCCGCAGCCTGCACAGCGACGACGCGATGGCCGTGCTCACCGAGATGGCCGCGGCCGTCGACGCGCAGGACGCCCCGCCGCAGGGCATGTTCGTGGTGGGCTCGGGCGTCGACGTGTCGTCGGTGAAGGAACACCTGCAGCATCTGGTCAGCCTGCCGGTGAGCGCTCCGGAGGAACCCGAACTCGCGCTCGCCCGAGGCGCGGCATTGGCCGCCGCCAACGCGCCGGCGCTGGAGGCGTCCACCGTCGGCCTGGCCTACTCCCAGGATCCCGACGGCACCACGGCAGGCACCGACGTGCCGGGCTTTTCGAACGCGGAGACGCAGATGCGGCCGGTCGACTCTGCGTTCGTCGACGACGACGAGTCGCTGACCGACATGCAACCGGTCGACGGCGAACGCAAGCCGTTCCTGCTCGTCGGCAGCGCACTGACATCCATCTTCGTCGTTGGTGTTGTGGCGCTGGTCATTTCGTTGGCCGTGAGTATCCGTCCGACGGCCGACCAGCGGCCCAGCCCCGGCCAGAGCGCCCTCGTTCCCAGCACGGTCGCCCCGGCGGCGCCGGCACCGGCGCCTGTGCCGCCGAAGCGCAGCCGATCGAGGCGCCTCCACCGCCGCCGGCACAGACCATCAAGCCCCCGGTGCCTGTGGTGCAAGAAGCTCCGCAGGCACCCTCCGCGGACCGTCTATGTCGAGTCGCCGCCACCGGCGCAAGCGGTGGCCCCGGCTCCTGCGCCGGCGGCGCCGCCGCCCGCCCCTGCGGCGCCGATCCCGGCACCGCCGGTGTACATCCCGCCGCCGCTCTTCTATCCGCGGCCCTGGCAGCCGTCCTGGCAGTCGCCATGGCAGCCGCCGGTCTATACGCCGCAAACGCCGACCTACTTGCCGCCGACGCCGACCTATTCGCCGCCGACGCCGACCTACTCGCCGCCGACGCCCGCCGTGGGAGGAGCCTGGCAGCTGCCGCAGCCGCAGAATCCCCAGCAGATCCCGTCGTGGGAGAACGGTGGAAACTCCAACGGATCGAGCCGTGGCGGTTCGGAGGACTCCGGCTCCCGTGGTGGTTCCGGCTTCCCCGGATCGCCGGGTCGTAGCCGTGGCGGTGGCGGAAGCAACTGCTTCCTGATCTTCTGCAGCTAGGCTAGCCGCGTTCATTCGTAACCTAGCGTTGTTGTGTTGCTAAGTGTCGCGTAGCGGTTAGCTCATCGCGGCTGCCTAAAAGGGTGGTATGCGATGCTCAGTATTCGGAACGGGCTATCTCGGGGCGACGCACGCTGCCGGCATGGCCGAACTAGGGCACGACGTCATCGGGGTCGACATCGATCCGGGGAAGGTCGCCAAACTCGCCTCGGGTGACATTCCGTTCTACGAACCCGGCCTGCGAAAGGTGTTGAGAGACAATATCGCTGCGGGTCGCCTGCGTTTCACCACCGACTACGACGCCGCCGCCGAGTTCGCCGATGTGCACTTCCTCGGCGTCGGAACACCGCAGAAGAAGGGCGAATACGGCGCAGATCTGCGGCATGTGCACGCGGTCATCGACACATTGGTGCCGCGGCTGAAGCGATCGGCGGTCATCGTCGGCAAGTCGACCGTCCCCGTCGGCACGGCCTCCGAACTCGCTGAACGGGCCCGCGCGCTGGCGCCCGACGGCATCGACGTCGAGGTGGCGTGGAATCCCGAGTTCCTGCGCGAAGGCTTCGCCGTCCACGACACGCTGCATCCGGACCGGATTGTCCTTGGCGTGCCACCGAATTCGGTGAGCGCCGAAGCAGCGGTCCGCGAACTCTACGCGCCGCTGTTGAACGAGGACGTGCCCTTCCTCGTCACCGACCTGCAGACAGCCGAACTCGTCAAGGTGTCAGCGAACGCCTTCCTGGCGACGAAGATCTCGTTCATCAACGCGATCTCCGAGGTGTGTGAGGCCGTCGACGCCGACGTCACGATGCTGGCCGACGCGCTCGGTCACGACTCGCGCATCGGGCGCCGATTCCTCAACGCGGGCCTGGGATTCGGCGGCGGCTGCCTGCCCAAGGACATTCGAGCGTTCATGGCCCGCGCCGGTGAACCGGCGCCAACGACGCTCTGACGTTCCTGCGCGAGGTGGACAGCATCAACATGCGCCGCCGGACGCGGATGGTGGAGCTGGCCACCGCGGCCTGCGGCGGGTCACTCCTCGGCGCGAACGTCGCCGTACTGGGTGCCGCGTTCAAACCCGAGTCCGACGACGTCCGCGACTCACCGGCGCTCAACGTGGCGGGCATGCTGCAACTCAACGGCGCCACGGTCAACGTCTACGACCCCAAGGCGATCGAGAATTCGCGACGTTCGTTCCCGACGTTGAACTACTCGACATCGGTGATCGAGGCCTGCGAGCGCGCCGACGCCGTGCTGGTGCTGACCGAATGGCGCGAGTTCGTCGAGCTCGACCCGCATGACCTGGCCGACACAGTGCGCGCCAAAGTCGTTGTCGACGGGCGTAATTGCCTCGATGCCGACCGTTGGAGCAGCGCCGGGTGGCGCATGTACTGCCTCGGCAAAAGTGCGCAGCACCTCAGTCCGTCGACGCTTGTCTGAGCATTCCGTCGAAGCCCTGCCACAACAGCATGAAGACGAGTTCGACGACGCGTTCGCGCGGCACGTCGCGGTTCTCGTACCACCAGGCGGCCACCCCGTGGCATGCCGCCTGCGTGGCGCGGGCCAGGATCCACGCCGCTTCGTCGACCGTGATGCCCTTGATCGGCTTGGCATCGCCTGCGCCGAACCGAATGAGGTCGGCGATCCCTGCGGTGCCGCGGTCGGCGAGTTCCTGCCGGACGTCAGCGATCTCCGGGTCGGCGGGCAGGTCGCGGTGTAGGAATCGGAAGAGGAACGGGTCCTCCTCGACGAATTCGAAGTAGCTCGCGATGCTTGCGCGGACCATCTCCTCGACGGAAGCGCCTGTCCGGCGGCTTCAGCGACTGCTCTCGGAGCTGTGCCGGAGCGGGCTTGCAGCAGCGTGACGTGCAGCTCCCGCTTTGAGCCGAAATGGTCGTACAGGACCGAGGGGACGACGCCGGCGCGCGCGGCGATGTCCTGCATCTTCGCGGCCGTGTAGCCGTGCTCGGCGAAGACCTCGACGGCGGCGTCGAGGATGCGGATCCGCCGCTCCTCGGCCGATATCCGCGTCCTCGCCATACCGAATGATAATTCGGTAGGCTGCCAGCACGGAACCGAACGGCAATTCGGTTGGAGGGAATGTCATGGCGCAGAGCCCGACGAAACAACGGATCCAGTGGCTTGCCGTGCACGGTGTGATCCGTGGGATATCCAAAGTCTTTGCCCGTCAGGGTGATCCGCAGGGACGGCTGGTTGCCGACCCCGCGGTGCGGCTGATCCGGTCGCGTTCATCGAGGAGTTGCGCGCCATCGGCCCGATTGTGAGATGTCGTGCCCTCTTCATGACCGTCGACCACAAAATCGTCAATGACCTGCTGCGATCCGAGGACTTCCACGTCTTCGCGATGGGGTCGAACCTGCCGAAACCCGCTGCAGTGGGTTGCCAACCGCACGAGGCCCGACCTGCTGCATCCGATCCGGCCGCCGTCCATGCTCTCGGTCGAGCTCGCTGGACCACACCCGCTACCGCAAGCTGGTCTCCTGGTGTTCACCCCACGTGCGGTGGCCGCGCTGCGCGACCGGGTGCAGGACGCCGCGAACACCATCCTCGACGATCTCACCGACGCCGACACGGGCACGCACGGTCGACATCGTCGAACGGTACTGCTACAACTTCCCGTCACGGTGATCGGCGACTCCTGGTGTGCCCGAAGAGGCGCGCCCCCGCATCCTCGAATTCGGCGAGCTCGGAGCCCCGAGCCTCGACATCGGTCTGACGTGGCAGCAGTACAAGACGGTCTACCGCGGCATCGAGGGCTTCAACGACTGGCTGTCCGACCATCTGACGCAGTTGCGCCGCAATCCCGGCGACGACCTGATGAGTCAGATCATCAAGGCGTCCGAGAACGCGACGGTGGTCCGCTGACCCACCAGGAACTGCTGGCCACTGCCGGGCTCGTGCTGGCGGCGGGCTTCGAGACCACGGTCAACCTGCTTGGCAACGGGATTCGGATGCTGCTCGACAACCCGCAGCACCTCGAGACGCTGGCAGCCCGCCCCGAACTGTGGCCCAACACCGTCGAAGAGATCCTGCGACTCGACTCGCCGGTGCAACTGTCCGCGCGAATCGCGACGAAGGACACCGACATCGCAGGCACTGTCGTCCGGCGCAACGAGAGCGTCATCCTCTACCTCGCCGGCGCCAATCGTGACCCGAAGGTCTTCGAGGACCCACACACCTTCGACATCGAACGCGAGAACTCGGGCAGGCATCTCTCGTTCTCCGGCGGGCGGCACTTCTGCCTGGGCGCGGCACTGGCCCGAGCCGAGGGGGAGGTTGGCCTGCGCACCTTCTTCGAACGCTTCCCGGACGCGCGACTGGTCGGTGACGGCAGTCGGCGTGACACCCGCGTCTTGCGCGGTTGGTCATCGCTTCCGATCTCGCTTGGCAAGGCGCGCACCGCTGTAAGTTCGTGACGTGGATTTCCGAGCGGCACTGCTGGACCAGACCAAGGCTTTCGGGGAGCCGATCCGCGACGCGGACCCGTCGACGCCTGTACCGACCTGTCCCGGCTGGACACCTGCAGCAGTTGTTCCGCCATGTCGGCGCGGAAACCTTTGGGCGGCGCAGATCATCGCCGAACGTCGCGGCGAGCCTCTCGACCCGCGCGAAGTGCGCAACGGCAAGCCGCCCGACGATGTCGACGGCAGCGATCGACTGGCTCAACGACGGCGCGCAGCAGATCATCATCGCCGTCGACCAGGTCGGCTCCGATGCTCGCGTGTGGACATTTCTGGGCCTCGGCCGGCGGGATGGTGGATCCGCAGGCGGCTGCATGAGGTCGTCTGTTCACCTCGCCGACGCCGCGCTCGCGGTCGGCGCGGACTACAACCCGGCGCCGGACCTGGCCGCGGATGCGATCAACGAGTGGATCGAATTGAGGGTCGTCCAGGCCAGCGGCAATCACCGCCGATCGACCGGGGACAGTACGCTGCATCTGCACGCCACCGACGCCGGGCTGGTCCGACCGGTGAGTGGACGATCGTCAACGACGAGGACGGTCTGTCCTGGACACACGACCACGGCAAGGGTGATGTCGCGCTGCGTGGCCCGGTCAGGGATCTGCTGCTGGCGATTGCGCGCAGGCGTCCGGTGACCGACGGCGATATCGAGGTTTTCGGCGACACCGCGGTATGGGACGCCTGGCCGGCACGCACGCCGTTGTAGTGGCGTACCGTTCCACCACCATTACGACTTGTAGATCGCGACGGTTTCGCCTGGATGACGTGCTCAATGGTAGCACGACCCGACACCCTGATCCAGGTTTCGAGCGACGACTCGAGTTCGCGCGACGCGCACGGCGACAGGCAGGACGTGACGCCCTGCGCGAGTGGGCGAGTTCACTGGTAACCGCGGTGGCCGTTCCGGGCCGGATGTATGTCCGCGGCGGCGTGGTGGTCGCGGAGGAGGAAGACGGAAAGGAACGGCGTTCCGTGTCGTGCACGACCACGTCACCTCGGTGTTCCGCCACAACGACCTCGCTTCGGCGCTGGCCGCGACCGAGTCGACCGAGCAGGATCTCGCGG
>CAWDFT010000026.1:0-172416 GCA_963801575.1 uncultured Actinomycetota bacterium | reverse complement strand
TCGTGATATTGGCCGGGTTGGTCGGACCAGTCAGATCGCCGGTCCAGGCTGAGAAGGTGTAGCCGGCGTCTGGAACTGCCGTTAGCTGCACCACATCGTCCAGGTGGTACGGACCAGGGTTGTTGCGGTTCACACTACCATTCCCCACAGTGTGGACCGTCAGCGAGTATTCGGTCTGTACAAACACCGCCGTGACGGTCGTATTACCGTTCAGCGAGATCGTCTCGCGGGTTGGTGGAACCGGTCAGATCACCTGTCCATTCGACAAAGTGCCAGCCGGTCGCCGGAACAGCGGTCAATTGGACTGCATCACCGTACTCATATGGGCCAGCATCGTCTCGGTTCACCGAGCCGCTGCCGGTCACATTCACCGTCAGGGTCACCACATCCTTGGCGAACTCAGCTGTAACAGTTTTATTACCATTCAGTGTGACGCTCGCCGGATTGATCGTGCCAGTCATGTCACCCGTCCATCCGACAAAGTGCCAACCAGTCGCCGGTACAGCGGTCAGCTGGACTACATCGCCGTACTCATAAGGTCCAACGTCGTCTCGGTCCACCGTACCGCTGCCGGTCACATTCACTGTCAGGGTCACTGCATCCTTAGCAAACACCGCCGTGACAGTCTTGTCCCCGTTCATTGTGACGCTTGCCGGGTTAGTCGTGTCGGTCAGGTCACCTGTCCAGTGATCGAAGTGCCAACCAGTTGCCGGAACGGCGGTCAGCTGGACTGCATCGCCATAATGGTATGGTCCAGGGTTGTTCCGATTTACGTTACCGCTGCCATCCGTCTTGACCGTCAGAGTGTACTCATTCTGGGTGTAATTGACGGTAGCCGTGGTGTCATTGTCCGGCATGGTCAGCGAGTTGGTGCTGGCTGTGCTGTTATTGTTGGTGGTGCCAGATCCAGCTGCCGATCTGCCAGCCGGTGTCAGGCACTGCTCCGCTCAGAGCGATGGCCTCTCCGGCCACGTACTGTCCTGCAGAGCAGCCGGTTGAGTTCGCCGGGCTGGCTATCGGATCACTACCCTGACCGACGTAGGCTCAGCGTAAGTATATGGCAGGTCGGCGCCGTGCTCGTCACCACCTGGTAGCAGGTGTTGTCTGCAGTAGCGGCTACAGCTGTATAGTTCTTGTAACTGGGAACCATCCGTTCGTGAAGTAACCGGCAGGTGGTACGTGCTGTCCATGTGTCTGTATTCGCGATACTTCCGGTGATGGGGGTGCCGGTCGGGTTGCCACTGCCATCCAGCTCCACCAGGCTCACGTCGATCCTGGCTGAGGTCGCCGTCAGCTTGGTGATCTCTGCCCGGAAGCGGTACCAGGTATTGGCTTGGATCCCACTGTGCAGGGGGACGATCACATCGTTGATCTTAGTACTGCCACCATATGTACTTGCCCAGTAGGTGACGATGCCGCCATTCGGGTGATCGAGCTGCACGCCAAACTGGTTAGTTGGAGCTAGTGCTCGTGGGGTTAAGTCGTCCAACTCAAGCGGTCATCGTCAAACTTGCCGTTCGCCACTGGTCTTGAAAGTCGTTCTGGAGGACGAGCTTCTGGAAGTCGGCTGCATTCCAGTTGAAGGGATGGGCGGTCCAGTTGAAGATGCTGTCTGCCGAACCCAACCCGATTGAACCTGCCACACCGATCCCACTGGAGACTACAGGTCCGGCTGATGCATCACTGAACCAGCCGGTATAGGTGCCGATCGCTTGATCCGGGGGTGAAGGCGTTGAAGCTCTCACACACCAGGTTCGATGGCGGGGTCACTTTGTAGTTGACACTAGCCGCCTGAGCGCTGGCGGGCATGGTCAACGTGTTGGTGTTGGCCGTGCTGCTGTCATTGGTCGTGCCAGTCCAGCTGGCTATCTGCCAGCCGGTATCTGGCGACCGCCCCGCTCAGCTGCGATGGCCGCTCCAGCCACGTACTGCCCAGCCGAGCAGCCGGTCGAGTTCGTCGGGCTGGCTGTCGGGGGTACTACCATTACCCGTGTGGCTCAGCGTCAGTGCGTAGCAGGTCGGCCGGTATCTGGGTGAAGGTGGCGGTGACGGTCTTGTCCGCGTCCATCGTCACCGTGCAAGGGGCTATCCCGCTGCAGCCGCCGCCGCTCCAGCCGGTGAATTCCCAGCCGGCTGTCGGAGTAGCAGCCAGTATTACCGAGGCGCCGGAGTTATAGAGCGGCTGGTCGGGGGTCTTGGTGACCGTGCCATTCCCACTGGTTGTAACCGTAAGAGTGTATTGAGCGACAGCCGGCGGGTAGTATTGCACCGTGAGCTTGGGCCGATTGGCGGTTGGGCTTCCCTCGCTGGAGGTGATCGCCACGCCGTCATCAGCAGTCGGGATGATGATCCAGCCCTTATTGGTCGCCGGGTTATTGGCCCAGGCCGCAACGCTAGTTTTGACGTCGATAGTGTATGCGGTATTGATGGTCGTCGCCGGAGCGGTTGTCACCTGCGCACCGTAGTCTTCGACCTGCACCCCGGGCGCCGCGCCAAATGTGTTGTAACTGGTGGCTTCAGTCCAGTCCACCAGCACGCCGTTGACGCTGGAAGGCGCATTGGCGGTCGCATTGGTAACGTAGTAGGTCAGTCCGGCCGAGACGATGGTCGAGCCAACCGGGATTTGTCCTGCGCCGCTGCCGAAGATGTTGTCGAAGCGGATCAGGGCGTACTTTTGCTGGTTGTGGTCGATGTCGACGGTATCCCATTCGACCACAGTCAGGTCGCCAAACGAAGCCGTCGGATTGCCTTGCTTGATGTGGGTATCCTCCGTCCCGGCGTAACCGTTGACGCCTTCCTGGAAGGTGCAGTGAGGTTGGCGCCAAGATGTAATTCACCCCGGCGGTATGGGCGCCAGCCGGCATGGTCAGCGAGTTCGTATTGGCCGTGCTGGCGTCGTTGCTCGTTCCGGTCCAGCTAGCCAACCTGATAGCCGGTGGTCGGGCGCTGCGGTCAACGTTGATGGCTCGCCGGACACATACTGCCCAGTCGAGCAGCCGGTCGAGTTGGCCGGGCTGGCAGTCGGGTCGCTGCCCTGTCCAGTGTGAGAGAGAGTCAGAGCATAGCAGGTCGGCGCTGCGACGCCGCTCAGTGACAGGTTGAAGCTGATATCCGTACTGGTGATGGCCTCTTGGTGGATCTCCACCGCCAACACGTTCAGGCCGTTCACCAGGGTGTTGGCCAGCAGTAGAAGCCGGGCTGACTGAGGTAGTTTCATCCGTGCCGCCGATGGCGGTCGAGGCTAGCGTGGTATAGGTAGCGAACCCATCGGGCATATTGGTCCCGCCAGATTTCGGTCCCGTTCAGGTACACCACCACGCCGTCATCGCGCAGCACGCTCAGGTTCAGCCCAGTGTAGAGCGACCGGTCGGGCACGTTGAAGGTGTAACGGAAGTAGGTAGTGATGTAGTTGTTCGTGTTGCAGTTGTCTACCGTGTTGCAGGGGGGACCAACACCGGGTGGGTGTCGGTGGGCACCGATCACGACACCGCCGCGTTCGCGGTCAACACCATCAGACCTGGTGGCGCAACGCAGGAAAGATCCTGCACCCCACCGCTACCCGACTACTGATCAGCGCTGACGGCGGCGGCTCCAACGGGTACCGAACCCGGCAATGGAAGACCGAACTAGCCGCGCTCGCCGCGGAAACCGGCTTGGCGATCACCGTGTGCCACCTGCCGCCGGGCACCTGCAAGTGGAACAAAATCGAACACCGCTTGTTCTCCCACATCTCGATGAACTGGCGCGGCAGACCCTTGATCAGCCACGAAGTGATCGTTGAGACCATCGCCGCGACCAGCACCAGCACCGGGCTGACTGTCCACGCCGAAATTGACCAAGCCAACTACCCCATCGGCGTCAAGATCCCCGACAAGGACATGAAAGCCCTTGAAACCGAAGGCATTCTGACCCGGCACAATTTCCACGGCGAATGGAACTACACCCTCCATCCGGAACCGCGACACGCCGAAGCGGGCTAGATTAATTTATCACAGGCCCTTAGTCGGCGACCATCTGCTCGAGCCCGGTCACGAGACGCCTCCGCCGGTGGGCCACGGCCGTGCCAGCTCCGCCAGCCTGCGCTGGTCGGTCTTGGCGTAGATCAGTGTGGTGGCGGTGCCGGCGTGCCGGAGCAGCTGGGCGACCTCCTCCAGGCTCGCCGCGGCGTTCAACACGCGGGTCGCCGCGGTGTGGCGCAACCGGTGGGCGTGCACCGTGCCCAATCCGGCGCGGCGTGCGCGGGCCACGATGCAACTCAGGCTGCTGGGCGCCATCGCGGTGAACGGCGCGTGGGCCCAGACAAACACCGCCCGCGACGAGGTGTCCGGTCGCCCGTGGCGAAGATAGTCTACCAGTGCCTGGCCGACATCGACGGGCAGCGGCAGCCGGTCGATGCGGCCGCCTTTGCCCTGGATGCTCAAAGTTGGCGAGAACGATCAAGCGGCGCCTGGCATCGGTGACCGGCCTGTTCGAGTATCTGGTGATGCGCGTCGTCGTCGTGAAGAACCCTGTACCGCATGGGTTATCGACGCGCGCCGACGACCGTGCCGCTGATCCGGACCCGCGGCGTGCCCGGTGATTGATCCCGATGAGGCTGATGCGCTGCTGACGGCGTTGCGCACGCATCGGGATCGGGCGATGGTGCTGGCGATGCTGTTGGGTGGATTGCGACGCTGCGAGGTGTTGGGCCTGCGGCTGGCCGATGTGCACCCCGGGGAGAAACGGCTGTTCATCGCCGACGGCAAGGGCGGGCATCAGCGGATGGTGCCGGTGTCGGCGCGCTTCTTCACAAGCCTGGCCGCCTATCTCGAGATCGAACGGCCGGCCACCGCGGCCTCGGATCGAGTGTTCGTCGCACTCAAGGGCCCGCGGCGCGGCCAGCCGCTCAGCGCGGCCGGGCTGGACGAGATCATCACCGGTGCCCGCCGCCGCGCCGAAATCGCTCATTTGACCTGTCATCAGTTGCGGCACACCTGCTTTACGCGGCTACGTGAGGCTGGGATGGCCTTGGAGGCGATCCAAGCCCAGGCCGGCCACCGCTCGATCGAATCCACCCGCATCTATCTGCATCTGGCCAACGACTGGCTCGCCGGGGAGTACCGGCGCGCCGTTGAGGCGATCGACGCCCAGGCAATGCAGGTGCCGTGATGCCTGCGCCGCTGGTACTCGATGGCGACGACGCGATCGTGGTCGAACGCTATCTCGCCGCAATGCACGCCGCCGACCGCCGAACCGGTGCATCCACCACACAAGCGGCTAGCACGTGTCAGTCGAAGATCCGCCGCGCCGGTGGATGGCGCCAGCTGACCCCGGCCGCCCAGCTCGACACGGTGCGCAAGGCCCGCTCGTTCACGTCGTGGCTGATGGTGACCGGGCAGATCGGCGTGGATGCCGAGCTGCTGTGTGACACCGGGCTTCGGCTGGCAATGCCGGACGGTTGTTCTGCACGCACGACTACCGGTGGTTCACCGACATCTGTTCTGGACTTGGCACTTCCGATGCGGATGTGATTGCGCAGTGGAACACGCTGGTCAAGATCGCGGTGATCACCGGGGCGACCGTGCGAACGGTGACCGACGGCGAGTTCGGCACTGCCCGAGCGGCGGCGTTGATCGGCGCCTACTCCCGCCGCCAGACTCCCAGCGCCGGCCAGACCATGGCGGCGCTTTGTCACCGCCTGCAATTGAGCCTGTTCCAGTCCGGCCAGATCACCACGCTGCGTGGGCCCGTCTACCACGAGCCGGTATCGGTGACCGGTTGGATAGCGGTCGCACCGGGTTTCGCCGACGAGTAGGTGCATCAGTGTGGTCAGCGAGTAGTAGGCGAAATGCCCGTGCCGCAACGCATTCCATTGGTCCTTGTTCGACGATGGTGGCGATCGAGTGGTATTGCAGCAGCAGCACACCGCCCGGGGCGGTGACCTGTGCGCGCCGCGCGAAGGCGCTTCGCTGGTCAGGCTCGTGCATGATGCCGAAACAGTCCAGCACCACGTCTGCACGCGACGTCGCTGTCGTGAACCCGCGCTCGGAGAGCAGTGGGATCCAGGTGCCACCATGCGGGCTGCCGAACTCGCAGACGGTGTCCCCACGCAGCCAACCCGCTGCGCCGACCTGGTCGATCGCGGCCTCGGCTTGGTCCTTCAGCGCCTGCGGCTCTACGCCGCGCGGCTCGTCGGTGACCGTGTCGTCGTCGGCGAGTTGGGCCAAGCCACAGGCGCGGCACACGTCCATGGCCAATGCATGGGATGCCTCGTCCGCGCGCACCGGATCCGTCGCGGGCGGGAAGTAGTCGGCCGCAGGCACTTTTCCGAGATCAAGTACCCGGCTCAAAGCGGATTTGCCGCATCCTCGGCACGCCGATCATGGCAGCATTACCCGGTGCGCATCGAAAAAACGGACCTCGCAGACGTTCTCGTCCTCATTCCGCAGCCGTTCCGCGATGACCGCGGACTGTTCACCCGGACCTTCGACGCAGACATTTTCGACGACTACCTCGGCCAGCCGGGGACCTCGGCATCGTTCGTGCAGGACTCCCAATCCCGTTCGGCGAAGGGAGTCATCCGCGGCATGCACGGACGCGCGGGGCGCGGCGAGGCGAAGCTGGTCCGCTGCGCCAACGGTGCCGTGCACGACGTGCTGGTCGACATTCGAAGGGACTCGCCGACCTTCGGCAAGCAGCAGGCATTCCTGCTCGACGACAACGACTTTCGGCATCTGTACGTGCCGCCCGGGCTTCCTGCACGGCTTCCAGGCGCTGACCGCGACTGCCGACGTGTGCTATCGGATCGATCGTCCGCACGATCCATCCGAGGACTTGGGCGTCGCGTACAACGACCCGGACCTCGCGATCGAATGGCCGCTGCCGGTCTCGACGGTCTCCGCCCGCGACGCGAGTGCCGGGAGCTGGGCTGAGCTGCTCACGCATCTGTACGTGATCCGTCGCATCGACTCATCGAGAACACCCGCGGCGCGCAGTGCTTCCAGATGCGGCAGCCGGGTGAACTTCTTGGCGAAGTCGTCACTGGTCAGCCCGGCCGAGATGTAATCCTTGTAGAGCTCGGCGGCGCCGTCGGGAATCGACCACGCCGCCTCGAAACCCAGTGCGTGCCGGAACGCGGAGAAGTCCACTCGGTACGAACGAGGATCGGCTCCCGTCTCGCCTGTGATCAGCAATTTGGCGCCGGGCACCACGTCGACCACCGACTGCGCGATTTCAGCGACGGTGAGATTGTTCGATTCGGTCCCGACGTTGTAGGCAGCGCAATGCACCTTGTCGATCGGAGCTTCGAGCGCGACGAGAAAAGCAGTTGCGATGTCACGGGCGTGCACCAGCGGACGCCACGGTGTGCCGTCCGAAAGAACTCGAACGTCGCCGGTCAGGACGGCATGACCGACCAGATTGTTCAGCACGATGTCCGCGCGCAGCCGCGGCGAGAACCCGAATGCGGTGGCGTTGCGCAGGAACACCGGCGAGAAGGACTCGTCCGCGATCGCCGCGACGTCGTCCTCAACGCGGACCTTGCTCTCCGCGTACGGCGTCAGCGGTCGTAACGGCGCGCTCTCGGTGACCAGATCCGTCGCCCGCCGCCCCATACACCGAGCAGGTGGAGGCGTACAGAAACCTTCGCACGCCCGCCTCTTTCGCCAGTCGCGCCAACCGGACGGAGGCGTGGTGGTTGATGTCGTAGGTGATCTGCGGCGCCAACGCGCCGAGCGGATCGTTGGACAATGCCGCGAGATGGATGACCGCGTCGAAACCGCTCAGTTGCTCGGACGTCACATCCCGCAGGTCCACCCGGATGCCAGGCGGATCCTGCGGGCGCGGCGCCGAGCACGCAGTCGGCGAAGAAGCCGGAGTCCAGCCCTGTTACGTCGTGTCCGGCGGCCTGCAGTATCGGCACCATGACCGTGCCCAGGTAACCCTGATGTCCGGTTACCAGAACGCTTAGCGCCGATAACTTCGTTACGGTTTCCGCCGACCTGGCGCTCAGCCATTCTCGCCGGACCGACGGTACTGGTCACCGAGCTCGGTCGCGAACTCCGACGCCGCCGTCTTGTAGAGAGTGAAGTGCGGATGGGCGTCGGCGTCTTCGTCATCGCGGCGGTTGTGTAGTAGTAGAGATTGATGACCTTGCGGTATGTGTCTTCCGGGCACTTGTTGTGTTCGGGTTGACCATGGTTGGAGTTTTCGCTCGTAGAAAAGACGACAAGGCGATTGAAGATCGGATAGGCCTTGTCCACCGCGTCCGGTCATGTCCTTGTCCCAGAACTCGACAGCGCCGCCCCACTCTTCGTCCCACGTGTCCGATAGGTACATCAGCGCGTTCACCCGCCGGTGCGCCTGCAACTTGTGGTGCCAATTGAAGTCGGCATGAACCTTGAGGAAGTCGCCGCGTCCGCTGAGGTGAAGGCCCCCACCGATGAAGTACGGGATCTGGGAGCAAGTTGTCTATGCCCGTGAGGGTTTCGAGAAACAGAATGAACTGCCGGCTGTTGAATTCGCGAAGCATCGCCCGGTGCAGCGCGGGCAGTTTCGTCTCGTCGTGTTGGTAAAGCCGTCGGTTCTGGGCGTTGTCCCGCGACACCCACTCGATCGAGTCTGGTGTCGGGAACGACGCTGACAGGTCGGCCGCCAGTTGGCTGGGCAGGAAGTTGTCGTACACCCCGTGAGGGAATGGGTCCGCCGACTGATACTTGGCGGCATTGTCGACGGCCAGCGCGGCGTAGCGCGGGTCATCGAAGACACCGAGGATGTCGGTGGAGCGGTGAGCTGATCGATGCGGTGCTCATGATTTCTCCATTCGGCTAGTAGGAAGCTCCGCACGGGCGGCGGTGATGGTGTGTACGAGTGCATTGCACACCCGGTCGACTTGTGCCTCGGTCAGCACCAGCGCCGACGGCAAGTTGATGCGCGCGCGGCGCCAGGTCGTAGCTGACTCGGTTGCGGTGGCGTGCGCGGTCGACATCAGGCGAATCGCCAAAGGCAGGGAGTGGACGACAGCGGCCAGAAGAACGGCCTGGTGGGGATATTGAGTGCCTTCAGGTCTTCCGCCAGGCGTCGGAAGTGATTCCGAGCGTCGGATCGAGCACAGCCGTCACCATCCAGTACGTGTTTCGATCACCCGGCCGCTCGACGTTGAGCGTGAGCGGGGCATTGGCCAATCGCTCGGCGTACCAGCCGAAGATTTGTCGCTTACGCGCGATGAGTTCCTCAATGCGATCGAGTTGCACTCGGCCGAATGCCGCTTGGAACTCGCTCATCTTGTATTTCCACGCCACCTCGGTGCTGCGGAATGTCACATCGCCGGGCAGTCGGCCGTGATCGCGGAGAAACAACATCCGTTGCCACACTGCGTCGTCGTCGCATAGCACCATCCCGCCTTCGCCGGTGGTCAACGTCTTCGAGCCGTGGAAACTGAACGTCGATGTGGTGCCGAACGAACCCGCCGGTCTACTGCCGTGCCAACCGCCGGCGGCTTGTGCCGAGTCCTCGATGAGGTGGACGCCGGATTCCGCCGCCAGATTCCTCCAATTCGACCAGTTTGGGAAAGCCACCGTACAGGTCGACGGCGATGATCGCCCGGGTATGTTCATTGAGCACCTCGCGCACGGCGTCAACGGACAGACACCAAGTTTCCGAATCGACGTCGACGAAGATCGGTGTCGCTCCGACGTATGAGATCGGAGCAGCGGTGGCGATCCAGGTGGTCTCCGGCACGATGACCTCGTCTCCTGGACCGATGCCGAGGGCCAGCAGACTCAGGTGCAGCGCAGAGTGCACGACGGCAATGCGATCGCGTGTGCCCGGCCGGTAGCAGCGGCGAACTCCCTTTCGAAACAGCCGTTTTCGTCGTAGCCGTGTTCGAACCAGCTGTGTCGGGCCGCATGGGCCACGGCTGCGACTTCCCGATCTGTGACCCAAGGACCCGCCAGCGGGATCGGCGTCGCAGTCGGTTCCTGCGACCTGGGCATCACCGACCGGCTCGGCTTCGTCACGAAGCTCTGCCGGCACGTCGCACTCCGTTCCATTCGTCAACACCGCTCACGCAACCATGCTGAGACTCGGAACGGGAATGACGAACTGCCCGCCCCATTCCCGAATGTATGACATTTCGTCGATGATCTCGTCGCACAGGTTCCAAGGCAGGATCACCAGATAGTCCGGTCGCGTCTCGCGGATATGATCCGGACCGTATATCGGTAAGTGTGTTCCGGGCAGGAAACGACCTTGCTTGTGCGGGCTCCGATCGACCGTGTAGTCGATCAGATCCTCCCGAATGCCACAGTAGTTGAGCAGAGTGTTGCCTTTCGCGGGCGCGCCGTAAGCGGCAACTTCTCAGACCCCGTTGGCGCGAGTGAATCAGAAATTGCAGCAGCTCATGCTTGACCCGTTCGACGCGGGCCGGATAGGTGAGGTAACCGTCGAGGGTGTCGAGCGAAGCGGCGCGCTCAGTGTCGACACCCGCGCGACACTGGGCGAGGTCTCGTAGCCTTGACGAGGTCGTCTGGCATGCGTAGATCCGCAGCGATCCGCCGTGCGTCGGTATCTCATCGACGTCGAAGATGCGCAGCCCGTGGCTTTGGAACACGGCCGTCGCCGTCAGCAACGAGAAGTAGGAAAAATGCTCGTGGTAAATGGTGTCGAACTGGTTGCCCTCGATCAGTTGCAGCAAGTGCGGAAATTCCATCGTGATCCGACCGCTCGGACGCCAAGAGCGTGAGCCATTCCCGCGACGAAGTCGTTCAGGTCGGGCACATGGGCCAACACGTTGTTGCCGATGAGCAGATCGGCGCGGATTCCATCCTCGACCAGCCGTCGGGCCATCTCGGTTCCGAAGAAGCCGACTTCGGGTCGGGATGCCTTTCTCTTCGGCGACGGCGGCGACGTTGGCGGCGGGTTCGATGCCGAGCGACGGTATGCCTGCTTCGGCGAAGTACTGGAGCAGATACCCATCATTGCTCGCCACCTCGACGACCTGATCCGACGCATCCATCGAGAAGCGCTCGATAGCGTCGGATCACGTAATTACGAGCGTGGTCCAGCCAGAATTGGGAGTACGAGGAGAAGTACAGATAGTCGCCGAATATGTCTCCGGAGATTCAAATTCAGCGAGCTGGACAAGCAGGCAGTTCGAGCAAACATAGGCGTGCAGGGGGTAGAAGACCTCGGGGCGATCCAACTGTTCGGCCGTCAGGATACGAATTGGCCAGTGGTGACATCCCGAGATCGCAGAATGTCTGCTTGAGTTCATAATCGCAGAACCTGCATGACGTGGCCATATCAGTCTTTCCACGTCTTCCAAGGCGCTTGGCCCTCATCCCAGAGGTCATTCAAGAGGATCTTGTCCCGCAGGGTGTCCATTCCGTACCAGTATCCCGGTGTGTTGGTAGGCCGTGAGTTCGCCGTCGACCGAGAGGCGTTCCAGCGGTGCACGTTCGAAGATCGTCTCATCGTCATCGATGTAGTCCAGAACCGACGGTTCGGCGACGAAATATCCGCCATTGATCCAACCGCCGTCATCTTCGGGCTTCTCCCTGAAACTGTGCCAGGCTGCCGTCGTCGATGGCGAGCCTGCCGTACCGGGAGGGCGGTTGAACAGCGGTGACAGTAATCGTTGTCTGCTTCTGCCGATGAAATTCGATGACGTTTCGGATGTCCAAATCGGTCACGCCATCACCGTATGTGAAGCAGAACGTCTCGTCGCCGATGTACTCCTTCGCACGCAACAGGCGGCCACCCGTCATGGTGTCCAAGCCCGTATCGAGCAGCGTGACAGACCACGGCTCCGTGTTCGACTGGTGGGTCTTGATGCTGTCGTTCGCCAAATCGATCGTCACGTCAGACGAATGAAGGAAATAATTCGCGAAGTACTCTTTGATCATATAGCCCTTGTAGCCCAGCAAAATCGATGAAGTCGGTGATGCCCGCTGCGCCATAGTTCTTCATGATGTGCCAGAGAATCGGTCGGCCGCCGATCTCCACCATCGGCTTCGGACGAGTCATGGATTCTTCGCTTATCCGGGTGCCGTGTCCACCCGCAAGAATGACCGCTTTCACAATTGCTCCTTATATGACAGTAATGAGATTCCGAGGTGTCGATGTCGGTAAGATGGAAACGCGTCGGTATACGAAATTGCGCCACGTCGATTAAGAACGCTCACAAGGCGATCTGAGTCGCACAGTCGGGACTTCACCTAGTAGGCTCCCTTGCGCTGAAAGACTGCTCGCACTGTCTTCGCAATGATCAAGATGTCGCCCACCATCGACCAATTGTCGACATACGACAGATCTAGGCGAACGGATTTATCCCAGCACAAATCGGATCGCCCACTGACCTGCCACAAACCGGTAACGCCGGGCTTAACGAGAAGCCTCCGCTGCACATCGTCGTCGTACCCTTCGACTTCCCGCCTCAACGGCGGCCGCGGACCGACGACACTCATCTCCTGTCGGAGCACGTTAATGAACTGTGGCAGCTCATCGATACTGAAACGTCGCAATACTCGTCCGACTGGTGTTACTCGCGGATCTTCTCGGATCTTGAAAAGGAGACCATCACTTTCGTTGTTGCCTAAAAGGCTCTCCAGCTGCTGATCCGCATCCTGGACCATTGTCCGGAACTTCAGCATCGAAAAGGGCTTGCCACCGATTCCGATGCGTTCAGCAGAGTAGAAGACCGGCCCCCTGCTCGTGAGCTTGATCGCGATGGCGGCGGCGACGACGACCGGTAGGGTTCCGGCGAGGGCCGCGAACGCGAAGCAGATGTCGAAGGCACGCTTCTGGAACCCCTTCGTTCCTCGATATTGCGGTTTGTCGATATGCAAGAGCGGCAATCCGGCGATCGGTCGCATCACCAATCGGTTGAGGGCCACATCCATGACTCCGGGCGACACCATGAGATCAACGCCCATCGGCTCGAGCTCCCAGACGAGCCTGCGAAGCTCCTCGGCTCCGAAGTCCCCCGTCCCTGCAATTGCGACGGTATCGGCACCGCAGTCTCGTATCGCCTGCAGCGCGTAGGCAACTCCGCCAGCGATGGGGATCTCCTGGTCCTTGATTAGGAAGTGTTCGCCTTGTGGAGCACCGTACCCGGTTATGCAAACGCCCACGACGTGATACCCGTTCTTGGGATCGTCGGTCAGCTCGTTGGTTAGATTTGCGACCGCATCACGTCCCCCGAGGCCCAACACGGCAGTTCCAAATCCGCCCTTGACACGCTTGTGCGCCACATATTCGCGCCATATCCATCTGCTCAGCACCAGTCCGAGAACTCCCGCGGGAAGAGCCACCGCGAGATAACCCCGCGAGATCTCAAGCTTGAGGAGCAGTTCGGCCATGGCGATGGCCCCGAAAGTCCAGAAGGACGCGGCGGTAACTCGCCGATACTCCTCGCTGCCGGCACCGATGTACCTTGGGGATCTAGTACGGAATATGGCCAGAGCCGACAGCCAAATAATCGCGAACAGAGCCGAGTAAGCCGTCACGTAAAGGCTCACATAGCTGGTCGCGGTGGGTGCACCGCCGAATCGGACATATTGCGCCAGTATCACCGCTGCGCACACCACGACTGTGTCAGTTATTCGTAGATATGCGGCGTAACGCCGTTCCCATTTTGAGCGCGCAACTCCCTGGTTGGGTGACCCTCCCGCTGCCGTCACCACGGCAGACCCGTTGCGGAGCGAAGCGCCCGTGAATGCTTGATTAGTGAGCACCACCGTCTTTCGGTGACTCTTCACTACCGGACGTTCACGTCCGGTTCTAGGGGGGTGAACATCAAATGTCTGAGACACTGGCCTGTCCTGCCGCGCCGCTACTGAGGTCGTCGGCTCGCACCGCCTGGTGCACGTCGGCAAGGAGACGGTCCGTCCGAGTCAACCTGGCGGCACCGGGCCGCTGTTTCGGAGAATGGCCAGAATAGATACTTGGCCGCGGTCGTGGCGGTGCAGGTGCCCCCGTGGATGAACACCGCGGGCAAGCGCCGGTCGGTAAGCCGGCGGAGCCGGGTGATGTCCACCAGCCCCGCCGGCACTGAACCGCGCCTTGGACGCGCCAAGCGGACGTGCCGACTGGGCTCACAACCATCCCCCTGCACCTGACCCGCGACGATGTCGCGCTCCGCACCGTCTGTCGTCGCAAAGATAACTCAGTTCGCTGTACACACCAATCTTGGGTTACGTATTACCCGCGATGCGCTGAACCTACCACCAGCAGACCCCGCGATCAACCGACTTTGGCAAATTTTTTGTGAAGAAATGAAAGGAAACTGCTGAGGTGGCCTAAAGAGTTCGCCGGTCTACGTCTCAAACGCATTTTCTATGCAGCTCACACGCCCTCAAGCGTTGCTGACTTGGTCAGCTGACCTCGCACAGCCATCGGCTGCGCGCCATACCTGACAGGCTTAGCAATGCAAATCAGAAGTTGGCCCTCCACGCTGCACCAGCTGGATTCATCTCGTTAAGAAATCACCTGGATGAAATATGCCGTCGCGACGCGACTCACGGCAAATCTCATGCGTCCGCACAGCGCAGGTTGGCTCGTCTCGACTCGCCCGTCGTGCGACGGGCCCAGTCCTGCTGAACTCAACAGTATCGACGCGCATGTCGGTCGTCTCAGGAACAACGCGCTGACAATCGACGGTTACCGTCGTTATGCGACATCGACTATGAACAGATAGGCCGACGTCGAAATCATCCGCCAGCGCGGCAGAATGGTTTCCGGTCATCCACTGGTTCAACGTCACGTTGACGTCCTGCAGTAGTCAAAGTGGGGCCACTGCAACCGATTCGGCCTTGCTATCCCAGGATCAGGCCCGAGGTCGGCACACCGGTACCAGCGGTTATGAGCACATGCTCAACCCTGGGCACCTGGTTGACCGACGATCCACGTAACTGCCGCACACCTTCGGCGATGCCGTTCATGCCATGGATGTAGGCCTCGCCGAGTTGACCGCCGTGGGTGTTGATCGGCAGCCGGCCGCCGACCTCGATCGCACCGTCCGCGATGTAGTCCTTGGCCTCGCCTTTTCCGCAGAATCCCAACTCCTCCAGCTGAATCAGCGTGAACGGAGTGAAGTGGTCATAGAGGATCGCGGTCTGGATATCCGTCGGCCGCAGGCCGGACTGCTCCCACAACTGCTTTCCAACCAGACCCATTTCGGGCAACCCCAACTCGGGCCGGTAGTAGCTGACCATCGAATACTGATCCGGGCTGGCACCCTGCGATGCCGCCTCGATGATCGCGGGCCGGTTCTTGAGATCCTTCGCCCGCTCGGCCGACGTCACCACCAGAGCAACACCGCCGTCGGTCTCCTGGCAGCAATCCAGCAGCCGCAGCGGTTCGGCGATCCACCGCGAATTCTGGTGATCCTCAATGGTTATCGGCTTCTCGTAGAAGTACGCCTTGGGGTTCTTGGCGGCGTGCTTGCGGTCGGCCATCGAGATCGCCCCGAAGTCCTTGCTGGTCGCGCCGGACAGGTGCATGTAGCGCTTGGCGATCATCGCCACCTGCGCGGCGGGCGTGGACAGGCCGTGCGGATAGGAGAACGAGTTGTCCACCCCCGTCGAGTCTGCGTTCTCCACCAGCCGCAACTGCACCTGGCCGAACCGCATGCCCGAGCGCTCGTTGAAGGCCCGATAGGCCACAACGCAATCCGCGACTCCGGTCGCCACCGCGATCGCCGCCTGCTGGATGGTGGCGCACGCCGCACCGCCACCGTGGTGGATCTTGGAGAAGAACTTCAACTCACCGATGCCCGTGGCCCGCGCGATAGCGACCTCGGTGTTGGAATCCATCGTGAAGGTCACCATGCCGTCGACATCGGCCGGCGTCAGGCCCGCATCGTCGAGGGCATCCAGGACCGCCTCGGAAGCGAGCCGCAGCTCGCTACGGCCGGAGTTCTTCGAGAAGTCGGTGGCGCCGATCCCGACGATCGCCGCCTTACCCGACAGCACACCGGGCATCAGACGCCCCCGACCGTCAGCGTCGCATTGGCGATGACATGGTCGCCGAGACTGTTGCTGCCCACGACTTTCACCGTGATCAGACCGCTTTCGACAGCGGTCACCTCACCGGTGAACGTCACCGTGTCGTACGCATACCACGGCACACCGAGCCGCAGCCCGATCGACTTGATGATCGCGTTCGGTCCGGCCCAATCGGTGATGTAGCGCTGCACCAGACCGGTGTCGGTGAGGATGTTGACGAAGATGTCCTTGGACCCCTTGGCTTGCGCCTTGTCTCGGTCGTGGTGGACGTCCTGGTAGTCACGGGTGGCGATCGCCGTGGACACGATGAACGTCGGATCGCCGTACAGCGACAACTCGGGCAGCTTCGTCCCCACCTGGATGGAAGGAGCGCTCATACTCCGGCCTCCTCGCCGGGCTCCCATGCGTAGAGCGTCCACGCCGGACCGGAATCGCCGTTGGGGAAGTCGATATACGTTGCGCGGACGGGCATTCCGATCTCCACGGTCGCGGGATCCACATTGCGGAGCTCACCGAGCATCCGGACCCCTTCTTCGAGTTCGACAAGCGCGATCACGAACGGCAGGGTGCGACCGGGCACCTTCGGGGCGTGATGCACGACGAAGCTGAACACCGTCCCCTTGCCACTGGCGACGACGTAGTCGATCGGCGCCTCTTTGTCCTGCCACAGGGCAGGCACCGGCGGATGCTGCAGGCTTCCGTCTCCACGCCTCTGGATGCGCAGCTCGTGGGCGTTCACGCCGTCCCAAAAGAACTTGGTGTCCCGCGAAGACGACGGGCGCATCATCGAATCGGCATCCAGATCGTCGGGAACGGGCGCCGCTGCCGGCTGGTCCGCATCAGCGGGCCTGAACTTCATGATGCGCCACATCATCTCGGCGACATCCTCGTCACCGACCTGCCAGCTGATCCTCTGGGTGATGAAGAAACCTTCACCGAGTGCGGTCTTCTTGGGGCCGACTACATCGGTCAACTCGGCGGTGATGCTGACCTCCTCGCCCGGCCGCAGGTACCGGTGGTAGGTCTGCTCGCAGTTGGTTGCGACCACGCCGATATATCCTGCGTCGTCGAACAACCCGAGGATCTTGGTGAGTGGGTCGTCGGGCGCACGCTCACCGCCCAGGCCTGCCATCGTCCAGACCTGGATCATCGCGGGTGGAGCAACGATGCCCGGATGGCCGGCCGCTTTGGCCGCCGTCTCGTCGACATAGATCGGGTTCTTGTCACCCATCGCATCGAGCCAGTGCTCGACCATCGGCTGGTTCACCGGATGCCGACCGGCCCGTGGCTTGCTCTTTCCCTCGGCCTTGACCTTCTCGGCCGCCTGCTGAATGTCTTCGACGGCACTCACCGGGGAACCCTCGGAACCTTCAGGCCGGAGGCCGCGATCATCTCGCGCATCACCTCGTTCACTCCACCGCCGAACGTGATCACCAAGTTTCGCTTGGTCTGGGAGTCGAGCCATTCCAGCAGTTCGGCGGTGTCCGGGTCGGCCGGATTGCCGTGCGTCCCAACGATCTCCTCGGCTAGTCGCCCGGCGTACTGAATGCGTTCGGTGCCGAACACCTTGGTCGCGGCCGCATCTGCGACGTCGATGGTCTCGCCCGACGCGGCCACCTGCCAGTTGAGCAGCTCATTGATGCGCCACATGGCTTTGAGCTCACCGAGTGAGCGCTTGACGTCGTCGTGGTCGAGCGGAATGTCCCCGTTGCTCCCCGGCTTGGACGCCCATGCGTGGATGCGGTCGTACAAGGCCGCGAAACGTCCGGCCGGACCCAGCATCACCCGCTCGTTGTTGAGCTGGGTGGTGATCAGGCGCCAGCCGCCGTTCTCCTCACCGACCAGCATGTCGGCGGGAACCCGCACGTCGTTGTAGTACGTGGCGTTTGTGTGGTGCGCACCGTCGGACAGGATCATCGGCGTCCACGAGTAGCCGGGATCCGTGGTGTCCACGATCAGCATCGAAATGCCCTTGTGCTTCGCGGCTTCCGGATCGGTACGGCACGCCAGCCAGACGTAGTCGGCGTCGTGGCCGCCGGTGGTGAAGACCTTCTGGCCGTTGACGATGTATTCGTCGCCGTGGCGGACCGCGGTGGTGCGCAACGACGCCAGGTCGGTACCCGCCTCCGGCTCGGTGTATCCGATCGCGAAGTGAACTTCTCCGGCCAGGATGCCGGGCAGGAACTTCTTCTTCTGCAGTTCGGTTCCGTACGCCTGCAGCGTCGGCCCGACAGTCTGCAGCGTGACGGCGGGCAGCGGCACGTCGGCGCGGTGCGCCTCGTTGACGAAGATCGACTGCTCGATGGGACCGAAGCCAAGGCCGCCGAACTCCTTGGGCCAGCCGACGCCGAGCTTGCCGTCCGAGCCCATCCGCTTGATCACCGTGCGGTAGGCCTTGCCGTGCCGGTCGGCCTCCATCTCCTTGGCCTCTTCGGGGGAGATGAGGTTCGAAAAGTACTGGCGCAGTTCGGCTTGCAGCTGCCGCTGCTCTGGGGTCAGCTCGATGAACATTACGCTCCCACCAGGTCGAGGCGGTGTGACGGACCGCCCAGCAGCCGGGTCAGGTCCTTGATCGTCGAGTAGTAGCGGTCCATCGGGTAGGCGATGTCCATGCCCATGCCGCCGTGCAGGTGGTGGCAGATCTGCATCACCGGCGGTGCCTGCGACGCGAGCCAGTAGCCGAGGACATCGAGGTCTTCGTCGGCGTCGCGGCCCTCGGACAGTCGCCAGACCACCGACGTCGCCGCCAATGTCAGTGTGCGCGAAGCGATGTACACCTCGGCCAGCTGCGCGGCCACGGTCTGGAACGTCGACAGCGGCTTGCCGAACTGTTCGCGGTTGGCGACGTAGTCAGCGGTCAGCCGCAGGGCGCCGGCGACCAGCCCGGCCGCGAACGCACCGATGCTCGCGAGGGCCAACTGGTTGACCCGCTTCGGCTGTGCGCCTGCCAGCACGTCGTCGTCCGAGACGGCGACATCGGAGAAGGTGACCGACGTACTCGTCGGAGTGGTTGGAAGTCGGCGCCTTCGTCAGCGTCACACCGTCGGCCTTCGGGGATACAACCACGACACCGCTGTCGGCGGTGACCACCAACCAATTCCGCTTGCTCGGCGTACCCGAACGCCGATCTTGGTGCCGTTGAGCTTGCCATCCGCGAGCGTCGTCGCCGGCCGGTCCGGCAGCGCAGCGCCCGGCTCGTTGAGGGCCAGGGTCACGATCGAACCCTTTGCCACCCCGGCGAAGTAGCGGTCCTGCTGCGCGTCGGACGCCAGGTCCAGCAGCACGGCGGTAGCTGCCGAGGGTCGCCAGCGCCGGGCCGGTGGTGCCGTGCCTGCCGATCTCGGTGAGCGCCGTCGCGAGCTCGGCCAGCCCGACGCCGTCGCCGCCGAGGCGCTCGGGCACTCCCAGCGCGGTCACACCCCCGGCGACCAGCGCGTCCCAGCTGTTGTCACGGTCCAGCACCGACGTGACCACATCGGCGACAGCCTGCTGTTCCGGGTCCGGTGTGAAGTCCAACCGAATCCTCCTTGATTCGCCTACGGCGCTGGTCAGCGCGGCCACGGGGCAGCTTGCGCCGGTGTAGTCGACCTGCCAGTGCTTGATGCCGTTGAGCCACCCCGACCGTAGCCGCTCGGGCTCACCGATCGGCTTGAGGTCGGGCATGTGGTCGGCGACCGCGTTGAAGATCAGGTTGATCGTCATCCGGGCGAGGTTCGCGCCGATGCAGTAGTGCGCACCCGTGCCGCCGAAGCCGACGTGTGGGTTCGGGTCGCGCAGGATGTTGAAGGTGTGCGGGTCATCGAACACCTCTTCGTCGAAGTTGGCCGAGCGGTAGGACATCACCACCCGCTGGCCCTTCTTGATCTGCACGCCGGCCAGCTCGGTGTCCTCGTTGGCGGTGCGCTGGAACGCCGACACCGGGCGTGGCCCAGCGGATGATCTCGTCGGCCGCGGTCGAGGGGCGCTCCTTCTTGTACAGCTCCCACTGGTCGGGGTTGTTCGCGAACGCGATCATGCCGTGGGTGATCGAGTTGCGGGTGGTCTCGTTGCCCGCCACCGCGAGCATGATGACGAAGAAGCCGAACTCGTCGTCGGAGAGCTTCTCACCCGTCGATGTCGGCCTGGATGAGCGCCGTGACGATGTCGTCGGTGGGGTTCTTGTGACGCTCCTCGGCCATCTGTCATCGCGTACTGATCAGCTCCATCGACGACTGCGCCGGATCGACGTCGGCGTACTCGGGGTCCGTGCCGCCGGTCATCTCGTTGGACCAGCGGAAGAGCTTGTCGCGGTCGTCCTGCGGAACCCCGAGCAGGCCGGCGATGGCCTGCAGCGGCAGCTCGCACGACACCTGCTCGACGAAGTCGCCGCTGCCCTCGGCGGCCGCGGTCTTGGCGATGTTCTGAGCACGCTGCGCGAGTTCGGCTTCCAGCCGTCCGATGGCGCGCGGCGTGAACCCGCGGGAGATGATCTTGCGCAGCCGGGTGTGGTGCGGCGCGTCCATGTTGAGCATGACGCTGCGCTGCAGTTCGACGGCCTCGCGCGTCATCTCCGGCGGCCATGTCGGGATGGCGCCGTTCAGCCAGCTGGAGAAGACGTCGCTGCGCCGCGACACCTCCTTGACGTCGGCGTGCTTGGACACGATCCAGTAGCCCTTATCCTCGAAGCCACCGCAGCCTTCTGGGACGTCGACCCAGTGGATAGGCTCTGACTTGCGCAGCTCGGCAAGTTCCTCGACGGGGAGCGCCCGCGAGGTTGACATCGGGGTCCAGGAAGTCGAAGCCGTCGGGCAGATTCGGGCAAGGCATGGGTGCGCACTCCTTATTGCAACGTGTTCTAGTGCCAGTAAAACATGCCTTCTCCGCAGATCAAAGGCTCGGCCCGATCCTCGCTTGTCAGAGTAATGAAACGTGTTCTAGCCTGGCGGAATGGGTAACCCTGTAATCGTCGAAGCCACCCGCAGCCCGATCGGCAAGCGGAACGGATGGTTGTCGGGCCTGCATCCGACCGAGCTGCTGGGCGCGGTGCAGAAGGCTGTGGTGGAGAAGGCCGGCATCGACGCCGGTGACGTCGAACAGGTCATCGGCGGCTGCGTGACCCAGTTCGCGCGCGCAGTCCAACAACATCACCCGGGTCGGCTGGCTGGTCGCCGGCCTGCCGGAGCACGTCGGCGCCACCACCGTGGACTGCCAGTGCGGCAGCGGGCAGCAGGCCAACCACCTGATCGCCGGGCTGATCGCCGCGGGCGCCATCGACATCGGCGTCGCGTGCGGCATCGAGGCGATGAGCGCGGTCGGACTGGGCGCCAACGCCGGTCCCGACCGCTCGGTGCTCCGGCCCGAGTCGTGGGACATCGACCTGCCCGACCAGTTCACCGCCGCCGAGCGGATCGCCAAGCGCCGCGGCATCACCCGCGAGGACATCGACCAGTTGGGCTTCGAATCGCAGCGCAAGGCCAAGCAGGCGTGGGCCGAGGGCCGCTTCGACCGCGAGATCAGCCCGATCGAGGCGCCGGTGCTCGACGAGCAGAAGCAGCCGACCTCCGAACGCGCATTCGTCACCCGCGACCAGGGTCTGCGCGACACCACCCTGGAGGGCCTGGCCGGGCTGAAGCCGGTGCTCGACGGTGGCATCCACACCGCGGGCACCTCCTCGCAGATCTCCGACGGCGCCGCGGCGGTGCTGTGGATGGACGAGGACAAGGCCAAGGCGCTCGGGCTGAGGCCGCGGGCACGGATCGTCAGCCAGGCGCTGGTCGGCGCCGAGCCGTACTACCACCTCGACGGGCCCGGTGCAGTCCACCGCCAAGGTGCTGGAGAAGGCCGGGATGAAGATGGGCGACATCGACATCACCGAGATCAACGAGGCCTTCGCATCGGTCGTGCTGTCGTGGGCGCGGGTGCACAACCCGGACATGGACAGGGTCAACGTCAACGGCGGCGCGATCGCGCTGGGCCATCCGGTCGGCAGCACCGGCAGCCGGCTGATCACCACCGCGCTGCACGAGCTGGAGCGCACGGATCAGAGCACCGCGCTGATCACCATGTGCGCCGGCGGTGCGCTGTCCACCGGCACGATCATCGAGCGGATCTAGTGACCGAGACCCGCGTCTTCACCGAAGCCGAGCGGATCGCGGCCGCGCAGGCCTACATCAACGCGCTGGTGAGCCACGATGCGAGCACCGTGCCGTTCGCCCCGGACTGCACCCGCATCGAGTTCGGCGTCAAGACGGGTTTCTCGGGAAATCACTTGCGGCGCAGCCTTAACGGCGGACCGCAGTACCGCGTCATCTATGTCCGCGACGGCGCCCAGAGTTCACCGTCGAGGGCGATCGGGTCCGGGCCCGATTCGACCTGGTGACGAAGCCCTCGCTCGCCGGTCGGCGGGTCGGCGCGCACGTCGACGAGACCTTCCTGATCCCCGCCGAGGACGGACAGATCCACCACATCCGGGCGATCGTCCGCCCGTTCGTGACCACGTGACCGAAACCGGCTCTGCCGCCTACGATCTGCACTTCTACTTCGACCCGGTCTGTCCGTTCGCGTGGATAACCAGCAAGTGGGTGCGCATGGTCGCCGAGCAACGCGACTACGCGGTGGACTGGCGGTTCATCTCGCTGCGGATCCTCAACGCGCACATCGACTATGACGCGCACTTCCCTCCGGAGTACGAGGCCGGGCACACCGCAGGCCTGCGGCTGTTGCGGGTCGCCGCGCGGACACGCGCCGAGCACGGCCGCGCGGCCGTCGGTGCGCTGTACTCGGCGATCGGCACCCGGCTGTTCGACACCTCGCGCGAGGTCGACCCGCTGTCCGGAGCGGATCTGGGCCCACGCGCAAGCCGGGGAGGGGCGCGGCGCGTGTTGGAGCCGCTGCTGCACAACGCCGGGCTACCCGCAGAATTGGCTGAGGCGCTGGACGACACATCGCTCGACAACGTGGTTCGCGCGGAGACCGAGGAGGCGCTCGCCCTGACGGGACGCGACGTCGGCACCCCGATCCTGCACTTCCAGCCGCCGGACGGGACCGCGTTCTTCGGCCCGGTGATCAGCAGGCTGCCGAGTCCCGACGATGCCGGCCGGCTGTGGGACCACGTCATCGGCCTGTCCGAGTTCGGCGGCTTCGCCGAGATCAAGCGCAGTCTGCGAGAACGGCCTCAGCTGGCCAGCTTCGGTGTCGACACCGAATCGGTTGGCAAACAAGAGGATTGGCACGGCGGCAGCAGGCGTCTCAAGAAGTAGCCGCCGCGACAGGTTCTTGTGATCTGCGCCGCAGCACCAGGTTCACGAGAACTGCCACCGCAAACAGCGCCGCGCCGATGGCGATCGTCGTGGGGTGCAGGTAGAGCAGCAGCGCTGCGGCTGGCCTGCGCACAGCACCCGTTCCGGCCAGCCCGCCCGGCGGATCAGCCAGCCACCCGTGACGACGGCAAGCGCGGCCACCGCCAGAGCGGAAACCGCTGCGGTCCAAGCCATGTCGCCGATCGACCGCAGTCCGAGCAGGCCCTCGCCGTTGTCCGTCAGCACGAACGCGAACGGCACCAGGAACGCGGGCAGCGTGTACTTCCATGTCTGCATCATCGTGGCCATCACCCGACCGCCGGTGATCGCCGACGCGGCGACCGCCGCGAGCGCGGTCGGTGGCGTCACCTCCGACAGCACCGCGAAGTAGAAGACGAACATCGCCGCGGCCGGCGCGGCGACGCCGAGATCCTGCAGCGCAGGGCCGACGATCACCCAGCTGATCACGAACGACGCGGTGACCGGCACGGCCAGTCCGAGCACCGCCACCGCCAGCGCCGCGAACACCGCCGTGAAAACCAGCACCAAAGCCGGGTTTTCGGTGATTCCACGCGCGGTGTTCACCAGGATGGAATGCAGTTGCAGACCCAGTCCGGTTCGGGTGATCATCGCGGCGATGACGCCGGCGGCCGCGCACACGGCGGCAACGGCGAGCACGCCCCGAACGCCGGTGCCGAGCGCCCGGTAGAGCCTGGCCGGGGTCATCCGGTGTTCTCGGTCCAGGAACGACAGAGCGATCTGCACGAACGTCGCGTACACCACCGCCCGCGTCGCCGAGATGTCCATGGCGAGGAACACCACGATCATCACCAACGAGATCAGGTGATAGCCGAACCTGGCGAGTAGTCGCCAGGTCGACTGCTCGCTGACCTCGACAGCGCGGGTCCCGTATCGCCGGGCGTCGATCTCGACCGCGAGCAGGATGCCCAGGTAGTACAGGATCGTCGGCACGATCGCCCAGACCAGCACGGTCAGATACGGAACACCGAGGTATTCGGCGATGATGAACGCCGCGGCGCCCAGCGTCGGTGGCGACAGGATCGCGCCGATACCCGCGGCTGCCAGCATTCCGCCCGCATTCTCCTTCGGGTAGCCGGCTTTGCGCAGGATCGGCCAGGTCACCGAACCCAGGCTGACCGTGGTCGCCGTCCCCGAGCCCGACACGGTGCCGAGCAGAAATCCGGCCAGGGTTACGGTCCGACCGGGTGCCGCCCTCGACCTCCGGAATGCTGCGAGCGACAGGTCGATGAAGAACTTGCTCGCCCCCGACGCGTCCAGCACCGCGCCGTAGATGGTGAACAGCACGATGTAGGTCGCCGCCACGTCGAGCGGCACGCCGTAGATACCGGTCGCCTGAATGAACGACGCGCTGATGATCTGGTCCCAGTCCACGCCGGCGTGGGCGATCGCCGCGCTCTGCGGCAGGTAGCCGCCGTAGTAGGCGTAGCCCGAGCGCGAGCAGACAGACGATGGGCAACGCCACACCGGTGGTGCGACGGCAGGCTTCCAGCACCAGGAGCAAGCACGATGGTTCCGACGACGACATCGACCATCGCAGGGGTGCCCTGCCTGCTGAGGAATTCGTCGAAACCGCCTCCACCGCCTGCGAATTCGAAGGGAAGCACCGGGTACAGGCAGGCCACCAACGCGATCGCGGCAAGCAGCCAGTCCACCGGCTGTCGGGTGTCTCTGACGGAACCTCGTGCTCGTCCGTCCGATTCCGTCGTTCGACGACGCAGCCGCAGACCGGAGCGGTAGCACAGCAGGGTCAGCGGTAGCACCGCCGCCAGGAACAGGATCAGCGAGACCTGGTTGCCCTGTGCGAGCGGGAAGAACACCTGGTAGATCGCGAACAGCCCGATCAGGACGCACACGGCGGTGACCGCATGGCCGACCCACCCGGTCAGCTCGCGGGCGGGCTTCTCCTCCTCATAGCCGGCCGTCGACGCCGCGGTGGTTCCGGCCGGGACGGGCCGGCCGTCGTCGCTCGCGCTCGGTCAGCTCGGTGCGCCGAGTTCGTCGAGTGCCTTCTGGGCACCCGGGTGCAACGGCACCGGGCTGGTCTGGCGCGCCGTCTCGAGGTTGATGTCCTGGGCTGCCTTGCTGGCCTTGACGAGATCGTCCTTGTGCTCGAACAGCGCCTTGGTCAGCACGCAGGCGGTGTTGCCATCCATATCTTCTTTCACCAGAAGCAGATTCGGCACCACCACCGTCGGCACGTCGCCCGGTGTCTGGTACGTGGCGGCCGGGATGACGCCGCGCTCATAGATGGGGTTGATCTCCTTGAGCTTGTCCAGGGTGTCGGTCACGTCGAGGAACTTGACGTTGTCACGCTGGCTGGTGAAGAGGTCGGTGATACCGCTGGTCGGCAGGCCTCCCGACCAGAACATCGCGTCGATCGAGCCGTCCTTCATGCCCTCGACGGTCTTGCCGAGTTCGGTGCGCTGCGCCTGGATGTCTTTGGTCGGGTCGAGCCCGGCGGCGGTGAGCATCCGGTTGGCGATCACCTCGGTGCCGGAGTTCGGCGCCCCGGTGGACACCCTCTTGCCGCGCATATCGGCGATCGAGTTGATGCCGGCGTTGCTGCGCGCGACCACCTGGGTGTAGTTGGGATACAGCCGGGCCAGTGCCGCGATCGGCTGCGGCTCGTCGAAGGACTCCTTGCCTTCGGCCGCGTCGGCCGCGGTGTCGGCGAGCGAGAACGCGATCTGGTGGGTGCCCGCGACCAACTGCTGAATGTTCTGCAGTGAGGCGGAGGTTTCCGCCGCGGTGGCCTTCAACTTCCCGGCCGACTCCGCGCTGATCGCCTCGGCCAGCGCGCCGCCGAGGGTGTAGTAGACCCCGGTGGTGTTTCCGGTCGCGATGCTCAACCGGGCGTCGGAGTCCACCGTGCAGGTCGTCGGCTCCTGGGCCGCTTCCGCGCCGTCACCACCTCGCTGACCACCACACCCGGCCAATACCAACAACATTGCGAACGTTGCGCCGACAATCGCCAGCCATCGGAAGCGCCCCATTCCCCCATCATGGCCCGCGCCCGGACGGATCAGAAGCCCTTTCGGTCAGTTAGGCGCCATACACCGGGACCGGCGGACGCGCCTTGCCCAGCAGTTCGGTCACCACCGGGCCCAGTTCGGCCGGATCCCACCGCGCGCCCTTGTCGACCTGGGGTCCGTGGGCCCAGCCTTCGGCGACGCGGATGATGCCGCCCTCGACCTCGAACATCCGGCCGGTGACGTCGCGTGACTCGGCACTGCCCAGCCACACCACCAACGGCGAGATGTTCTCCGGCGCCATGGCGTCGAACTCGTTGTCCTGGGTCGCCATCATGTCGGCGAAGACCGTCTCGGTCATCCGCGTGCGCGCGGACGGGGCGATCGCGTTGACCGTGACGCCGTAGCGGCCCATCTCGGCGGCGGCGACCAGGGTCATGGCTGCGATGCCCGCCTTCGCGGCGGAGTAGTTCCCCTGTCCGACGCTGCCCTGCAGACCCGCACCGGAACTGGTGTTGATGATGCGGGCATCGGGGGTATTGCCGGCCTTGGACTGCGCACGCCAGTAGGCCGCCGCGTGCCGCATGGTGGCGAAATGCCCCTTGAGGTGAACGGCGATGACGGCGTCGAATTCCTCTTCGCTGGTGTTGGCGAACATTCGGTCGCGGACGATGCCCGCGTTGTTGACCAGGACGTCGAGGCCGCCGAAGCTGTCGACGGCGGTTTGGATCAGGCCGTCGGCCTGTGCCCAGTCGGCGACGTTCGCACCGCTGGTGACGGCTTCCCCTCCGGCAGAGGTGATTTCGTCGACGACGCTCTGCGCGGCACTGCCACCGCCTGCCGGTGAACCGTCGAGGCCGACGCCGATGTCGTTGACCACGACCCGCGCCCCTTCGGCGGCGAACGCCAGCGCGTGCGCGCGCCCGATGCCGCCGCCCGCACCCGTCACGATGACCACACGGCCGTCGAGCAGTCCCATATCCGTTGTCTCCTTGGTTATTTGATGTCGGCAGTGGTGGTGGCCAGGTAGTGCGGTGGCTCTCCGCCACCGTGCACCTCGAGCGACGCACCGCTGATGTAGGACGCCGCATCCGACGCCAGGAACGCTGCGGCCCAACCGACGTCGGCCGGCTTGGCGAGCCTGCCGAGTGGCACGTTGCGCGAGATGGCCGCGATGGAATCCGCGTCACCGTAGAACAACTCGGACTGCTCGGTCTCCACCATGCCGACGACCACCGAGTTCACCCGGACCTTGGGTGCCCACTCGACCGCCAGCGTGGAGGTGATGCTCTCGATGCCGGCCTTGGCGGCGCCGTACGCGACGGTGCCCGGTGTGGGTCGCCTGCCGCTGACACTCGCCACGTTCACGATCGACCCGCCGCGCTGCTGGGTCTGCATCGCGGCGTTGGCATGCGTCGAAACCGACAGCGGTCCGAGCAGGTTGAGCTCGATGATCTTCGTGCTGAACCTGGCCGACGCTTCGGCGGCGGGCACATAGGGCGACCCGCCCGCGTTGTTGACCACCACGTCGAGGCGGCCGTGCTTCCCGACGATCGCGTCGATGAGGGCCTTCACCGAGTCGTCGTCTCGCACGTCGCATGAGTGGAACTCGTAGGGCAGCCCCTCGACGGGCCGCCGGGCGCAGGTCACGACGGTTGCCCCTTGGCCGGCGAAGACGGCGCTGATTCCAGCACCGACCCCTCGCACACCGCCGGTCACGAGGACGATTCGACCGCTCAGTTGCAGGTAGATGCCCGTCAAACCAGCACTGTCAGCCGCGTCGGTCACTGTGCTAGCGTACCAAGCAAGTGCTTGCTTAGGTAGCCGACCCCGGAAGTGCCGGAGGAGACCCAGGAGTTCCCGATGACGATCACCACCAAGTCAGTCGAGCCGGGCATCGTCTCGGTCACCGTCGACTACCCGCCCGTCAACGCGATCCCGTCCGCCGGATGGTTCGAGCTCGCCGACGCCATCACGGCCGCGGGCCGCGACCAGTCCACCCACGTGGTGATCCTGCGGGCCGAGGGCCGCGGGTTCAACGCGGGCGTCGACATCAAGGAAATGCAGAAGACCGAGGGCTTCACCGCACTGATCGACGCCAACCGCGGCTGCTTCGAGGCATTCCGCGCGGTGTACGAGTGCGCGGTGCCCGTCGTCGCGGCGGTCAACGGGTTCTGCGTGGGCGGCGGCATCGGCCTGGTCGGCAACGCCGACGTGATCGTCGCCTCCGACGACGCGACGTTCGGCCTGCCCGAGGTCGAGCGCGGCGCACTCGGGGCCGCCACCCACCTGTCGCGTCTGGTGCCGCAGCACATGATGCGGCGCCTGTTCTTCACCGCCGCCACCGTCGACGCCGCGACCCTGCACCATTTCGGGTCGGTGCACGAGGTGGTGCCGCGAGACGACCTCGACGAGGCCGCCCTGCGGGTCGCTCGCGACATCGCGAGCAAGGACACCCGGGTGATCCGTGCGGCCAAGGAGGCGCTGAACCTGATCGACGTGCAGAAGGTCAACGCCAGTTACCGCATGGAGCAAGGGTTTACCTTCGAACTCAACCTGTCCGGCGTGTCCGACGAGCACCGTGATGCGTTCGCCGGGACCTCAAGAAGGACAAGGCATGACGGACAAGCGAACCACGCTCGACGAGGCGGTCGCCGCGATCGAGAGCGGCATGACCATCGGCATCGGCGGCTGGGGGTCGCGGCGCAAGCCGATGGCGTTCGTCCGGGCGCTGCTGCGCACCGACGTCACCGACCTCACCGTCGTGACCTACGGCGGACCCGACATCGGCCTGCTGTGCTCGGCGGGCAAGGTCAAGCGGGTCTACTACGGTTTCGTGTCGCTGGACTCGCCGCCGTTCTACGACCCGTGGTTCGCCAAGGCCCGCACCAGCGGCTCGATCGAGGCCCGCGAGATGGACGAGGGCATGGTGCGCTGCGGCCTACAGGCTGCGGCGCAACGGCTTCCGTTCCTGCCGATCCGCGCCGGGCTGGGTAGCGACGTGCGCACGTTCTGGGGTGACGAGCTCAAGACCGTGAAGTCCCCCTACCCCACCGATGGTGGTTTCGAGGAGCTCGTCGCCATGCCTGCGCTGAACCTCGACGCGGCGTTCGTGCACATGAACCTCGGTGACGCCCAGGGCAACGCCGCCTACACCGGCATCGACCCGTACTTCGACGACCTGTACCTGATGGCTGCGCAGAAGCGCTACCTGTCGGTCGAAAAAGTGGTGTCGACAGAGGAACTGGTGAAATCCGTTCCGCCGCAGGCCCTGCTGATCAACCGGATGATGGTCGACACCGTCGTCGAGGCACCCAACGGCGCGCACTTCACCACCGCCGAACCGGACTACCGTCGTGACGAGAAGTTCCAGCGCCACTACGCCGAAGCGGCGGCCTCCGACGAGACGTGGCAGGAGTTCGTCACCACCTACCTATCCGGCGACGAGTCCGACTACCAGGCAGCGGTGCGCAAGTTCGCCGAGCAGAAGGAAGCCAAGTGATCTCCGTATCCCGCGCAGAAGTGTGCGCCGTCGCCTGCGCCGAATTGTTCCGCGACGCAGGCGAAATCATGGTCAGCCCGATGGCGACCATGGTGTCGATCGGTGCCCGGCTGGCCCGGCTGACCTTCTCCCCCGACATCCTGCTCACCGACGGCGAGGCACGACTGCTGGCCGACACGCCCGCGATCGGCGCCGCCGGGACGATCGAGGGCTGGATGCCGTTCGGACGCGTCTTCGAGACGCTGGCCTGGGGCCGTCGCCACGTGGTGATGGGCGCGAACCAGATCGACCGCTACGGCAACCAGAACCTGTCGGCGTTCGGGCCGCTGCAGCACCCGACCCGTCAGATGTTCGGCGTGCGAGGCGCACCGGGCAACACCATCAACCATGCCACCAGCTACTGGGTCGGCAACCATTCCAAGCGGGTGTTCTGCGACAACGTCGACGTCGTGTCCGGGATCGGTTGGGACAAGGTCGATCCCGACAACCCGGCGTACCGGTTCGTCAACGTGTACCGCGTGGTGTCGAACCTCGGCGTCTTCGACTTCAACGGCCCCGAGCACACCATGCGGGCGCTGTCACTGCACCCCGGTGTCGAGCCCGACCAGGTCCGGGAGAACACCTCGTTCGAGGTCCACGGCCTCGACGAGGCCGAGCAGACCCGCCTCGCGACGGGCGACGAGCTGAAGCTCATTCGCGAGGTGATCGACCCGAAGGCGCTGCGCGACAAGGAAGTACGGGTGTGACCAATGGCTAGACTGCGCACGCCGCTGACCGAACTGGTCGGCATCGAGCATCCGGTCGTCCAGACCGGCATGGGTTGGGTCGCCGGTGCGCGGCTGGTGTCGGCGACCTCCAACGCCGGCGGTCTCGGCATCCTCGCTTCGGCGACGATGACCCTGGACGAACTGCAGGTCGCCGTCACCAAGGTGAAGTCCGCCACCGACAAGCCGTTCGGCATCAACATCCGCGCCGACGCAGGCGATGCCAACGACCGGATCGATCTGCTGATCCGTGAGGGCGTCAAGGTGGCGTCGTTCGCGCTGGCGCCGAAGCCGGATCTGATCGCCAAGCTCAAAGAGGCTGGCGTCGTGGTGATCCCGTCGGTCGGCGCCGCCAAGCACGCCAAGAAGGTCGCCGGCTGGGGTGCCGACGCGGTGATCGTGCAGGGCGGCGAGGGCGGCGGCCACACCGGGCCGGTGGCCACCACGCTGCTGCTGCCGTCAGTACTCGACGCGGTCGACATTCCGGTGGTGGCCGCAGGCGGATTCTTCGACGGCCGCGGCCTCGCGGCGGCGCTGTCTTACGGCGCGGCAGGCGTCGCCATGGGGACACGCTTTCTGCTGACGTCCGATTCCACCGTGCCGGACGCGGTCAAGCGGCGGTACCTGGAGGCCGGCCTCGACGGCACCGTGGTGTCCACCCGGGTCGACGGCATGCCGCACCGGGTGCTGCGCACCGGGCTGGTCGAGAAGCTGGAAAGCGGTTCGCGACTCCGCGGTTTCGGTGCCGCGGTACGCAATGCGCAGAAGTTCAAGAAGATGTCGAAGATGACCTGGCGGTCGATGATCAGCGACGGTCTGGAGATGCGGCACGGCAAGGAGCTGACCTGGTCACAGGTGGTGATGGCGGCCAATACCCCGATGCTGTTGAAGGCCGGCCTGGTGGAGGGCAACACCGATGCCGGTGTGCTGGCGTCGGGTCAGGTCGCAGGCATCCTTGACGACCTGCCGTCGTGTGCCGAGCTCATCGACACGATCGTCGGCGACGCCGTCAAGCACCTGAAGGCGGCTTCCGCGCTGGTCGAGTAGCGCGACCCACCACACTGGTGCTAGTGGTAGGATGTGTCCATGGGTGGGACATATGCTACGAGCATGGGCGACCGAGGCCGCCTCGTCATTCCTGCGAGCCTGCGCGAACGGGCGGGTCTTGTCGAAGGCAGGCCAGTGGTGCTGCTGGACACCCCAAAGGGAATCGTGCTGCTCACACGGGAGCAGCTCAAGGAGCTCGTCCGCGCCGACCTGGATGGACTCGACCTGGTGGCTGAGTTGTTGAGCGAACGCCGTAGCGACGCAGCTGCAGAGGATGTCGCTTGAACGTCTTCGACGCCTCGGCGTTGCTCGCATTCCTGCAGGGTGAGCGCGGCGCTTCGACCGTCGAACGCGAACTCGTCGCGGGCGGACACTGTGGAGCGGCGAACTGGTCCGAGGTCGCGCAGAAAGTGCTCGCGCACGGACGCGATTGGGACCTGGCCAAAGCGCTCCTGCTCAGCTATGGACTCGCGGTCGCCGATGTCACCGCGACCGACGCTGAATGGGCTGCCCACAGGTGGCGTCGGGGTGAGGGACTCTCGGTGGCCGACCGGCTGTGTCTCGCGTTGGGCGAACGGCTCGACGCGGCGGTGTGGACCGCGGACACCGGTTGGGAACCCAACGCGAGAATCAAGCTGATCCGCTGACCGATCCCGGGCGGCCGCGCAACCTGGCCGACTACCTGGTGCCAGAGGGCGCACCAGGCACACTGCGGCTTCCGGTCGTCGAGATTCAGTGAAGGTCACCACGGGCTGTCTCGTAGGTTCGAATCCCTTAAGCTAATAGCTTCATCTTACGTACATTAAGCTTAAATCTTCACTACAGCTAAATTAAGGTAATCTCTTCATATGGCTGGAGTGAAGGATATGGCTTCAAGAGCGACGCTCATCGGCGATGTGGTCGGTTCCCGTCGCATTACCGACCGAAGGGCGCAGCATCGTGCCTTGAACCGGGCGTTGCGCGACGTCCGAGCGGGCGCGATCGACGCACCCGCCTTCACCGTCGGCGATGAGTTTCAGGGCAGCTATCCGACGGTCGGCCTGGCGATCGATGCGGCGCTGTCGCTACGGTTGGCCGTCGCGCACGGAATCGATGTGCGATTCGGCATCGGTTGGGGTGCGGTAACCATGCTGGATGAGACGGCAGGCATCCAGGATGGCCCCGGCTGGTGGGCGGCCCGTGAAGCGATCGAATGGACGGCATCGGCTCAGCGCCGACCCGGGCTGGCGCTGGTGCGGACCTCCTTTCGGGTCACCGACAAGACCCGCGACGACGTGGACGCCATCAACGCCGCGCTGATTTGTCGGGACCACCTGCTTGGATCCTTAGACGACCGATCGACACGGATTGTGAAGGCACTGTTGAACAACGGCACCAAGAAGGACATCGCCGCGGCCGAGGGCATCAGCCCCTCGGCGGTGTCGCAGCGTTCCGGCCGCGACGGCCTCGACCTGATCGTGCTGGCGTCGCGGTACCTACGGAGCGTGCCATGAGCGCGCTGGCGGTCATGCTCATCGCGATGGGCATCGCCGACGCGGTCCGGCGACTGACCCGCGCTCAATGGGTGCCGTTGGTCATCGCGCCCGCCGTGGTGGTCGCATGCGCGGCGCTGTCCGGGCTGTGGCACCTTGGCGACCTGCCCCTGCTGGCGATCGCCGCGGCGGCCAGCAGCGGCTGGGTCATGCTGTGTGCCCGAGCCGAGCGCACGGGTGAGCATCAGGGGGCGCCGTTGGCCGTGTTCGGTATCGCACTCTCAGCACTGATCCTGTTGTCCGGCTGGGCTTCTGACGTTGGCGGCCTCATCGAGCGGTGGGTGTCGTGGGTGGAGATGCCCGGGATCGGCGATGTCAGCCCCGGCCGGCTTCTCATGGTGATCGGGGTGGTGCTGCTGCAGTTCGTCACCGGCAATCAGTTGGTGCGGCTGGTCCTCAGTTCGGTCGGCGCCGTGAAACCCGAGGGACAACCGCAACCGTCGGACCGGCTCAAGGGCGGCCGCCTGCTGGGCCCGATGGAGCGAGTGCTGATCCTCGGACTGGGGCTGGCCGGTCAACTCGCCGCGGCCACCGCCGTCGTCGCCGCCAAGAGCATCATCCGGTTCCCTGAGATCAACGCCCAAAAGGCCCGTGAGAACGGCAATATCGGCATCGACGACATCACCGAGTACTTCCTGGTCGGCAGCTTCGCCAGCTGGATCATCGCGCTGGGTGGTCTCGCGCTGACGCGTCAGTTCACGGCGTGACGTCGACCCGTAAGCCTTGCGTGATAGCAACGCATCAAAGTCAGTGGTGTTATGCTGTCATTCATGCGAACCACGGTGACTTTGGATGACGACACCCTGGCCGAGGTCCACCGCTTGATGCGGGAACGCGGGGTGTCGTTCAAGAAAGCACTCAACGACGCGATCCGCGAGGGGGCTCAGCAGCGCCCGGCACCGCCACGCCTTGTCACCCGGACAGCCGATCTGGGTGTTCCCGCAGTGAGCCTCGACCGGGCCCTGCAACTCGCGGCCGAGCTTGAAGATGAGGAGCTGATCCGCCGTCAGCGCCGCGGCGCATGAGGATTGTCGACGCCAACGTGCTGCTCTACGCGGTCAATACGGCCAGCGAGCATCACAGCGCGTGCCGGCGCTGGCTCGATGACGCCCTGTCGGGGGCCGACACCGTCGGCCTGGCTTGGGTACCGCTGCTGGCGTTTGTGCGCCTGACCACCAAGCACGGACTGTTCCCGGCGCCGCTGTCGGCTGACGACGCGATGCGGCAGGTCACCGAATGGTCCAGCGCACCCGGCGCAGTGCTGGTCAATCCGACAGCCCGGCATGCCGATGTGCTCGCGGGCCTGCTCGCCAAGGTCGGCGCTGGGGGCAATCTCGTCAACGATGCGCACCTGGCGGCGCTGGCGATCGAGCATCGGGCCCGAATCGTCAGCTATGACAGTGATTTCGGCCGATTTGACGGCGTGCGCTGCGACACGCCCGAGGCACTGCAGTCGAGCGGCTAGAGCCGCTCGATGATGGTGACGTTCGCGGTGCCGCCGCCCTCGCACATGGTCTGCAGGCCGTAGCGGCCGCCGGTGCGCTCCAGCTCGTTGAGCATCGTCGCGAACAGCTTGGCCCCGGTCGCACCCAGCGGATGGCCGAGCGCGATCGCGCCACCGTTCGGGATTGACCTTCTCCGGGTCCGCCTTGATCTCCTTGAGCCACGCCAGCACCACCGGTGCGAACGCCTCGTTGATCTCGACGGTGTCGATGTCCTCGATCGAGAGCCCCGTCTTCTCCAACGCATACCGCGTCGCCGGAATCGGCCCGGTGAGCATCAACACCGGATCGGCACCGCGTGCGCTGATGTGGTGGATGCGGGCCCGCGGCGTCAGCTTGTGCTCCTTGACCGCCTGCTCGGAGGCCAGCAGCACCGCGCTCGCACCGTCGGAGATCTGGCTCGCGACCGCCGCGGTCAGCCGACCGCCCTCGACCAGCGGTTGCAGGCCGGCCATCTTTTCCAGTGTGGTCTCGCGCGGGCCTTCGTCGATGCGGAAGTCACCGACGCCGATGATCTCGTTGTCGAAGTGTCCGCCCCGGATCGCCGCGAACGCACGCTGGTGACTGGTCAGGGCGAACTGCTCCATCTCCTCGCGGGAGATGTTCCACCGCTCGGCGATCAGCTCGGCACCGCGGAACTGGGAGATCTCCTGGTCGCCGTAGCGGTGGCGCCAGTTCTCCGACTCTCCCGTCGGCGACGTGAACCCGAACTCCTTGCCGACCACCATCGCCGAGGCGATCGGGACCTGGCTCATGTTCTGCATGCCGCCGGCCAGGATGATGTCGGCTGTCCCGGACAGAATCGCCTGTGCGCCAAACGAAATCGCCTGCTGGCTGGACCCACACTGACGGTCCACGGTGACGCCGGGAACCTCTTCGGGATAGCCCGCCGCCAGCCAGGCGTTACGGCCGATGTTGCCCGCCTGACCGCCGATCGCGTCGACGCAGCCGACGATGACGTCGTCCACCGCGGCCGGATCGACGTCGACCCGATCGAACAGCCCGCGAAATGCATGCACGCCCAAGTCAATTGGATGTACGGCGGCCAACGAGCCGTTCTTCTTACCGATGGGGGTCCGCACAGCGTCGACGATGTACGCCTCGGGCATTATTGATCTCCTTCGGATCTACTGGCGGTGATTCCGCCGAGGACGATGGCGAGGTACTGACGGCCGACCTGTTCGGCCGTCAACGGTCCGCCCGGCTGATACCAGCGGACTGAAACCCAGGTGGTGTCGCGGATGAACCGGTACACCAGGTCGACGTCGATGTCGGGTCGGAAGCAGCCCTCCTCGATGCCCTGGTTGAGCACATCCACCCACATCTTGCGCTGCTCTTTGTTGCGGGCCTCGACGAAGTCGAACTGCGGCATCGTGGAGAGCCGTTTCGCTTCGTCCTGGTAGATGACGACCTGGGCGTGCCGGTGCTCGATGGCCTCGAACGACGCCATGAACAGTCCCTTGAGCCGATCGAGCGGATTGGGTTCGGTGTCGACGATCTCCTGGTAGCGATCGAACAGCCAGCCCAGAAACTCTCGCAGCACCTCCTCCACCATCTGCTCTTTGCTCTTGAAATGGTGATAGAGACTGCCGGACAGGATGCCCGCAGAGTCAGCGATGTCGCGCACCGTGGTCGCACGCAGGCCGCGCTCGGCGAACATCGTCGCGGCGAGCTCGAGAAGCTCGTCGCGCCTACTCACCGACGGGGGGCCTGACTGCTGTGTCATGGGTGCTGGCTCGATACCGAAATCACTTCTCCGGTCAGATAACTGGAGTACTCACTGGCCAGGAAGGCGATGGTGGCAGCCACCTCCCACGGCTCGGCCGCCCGGCCGAACGCCTCACCCTCGGAGAGCCGGTCCAGCAGGTCCGACGAGCTGGTCTTCTCCAGGAACTTGTGCCGTGCGATGCTGGGCGACACCGCATTGACTCGCACGCCGTACTCGACGGCCTCGATTGCGCTGCACCGGGTCAGCGCCATGACGCCGGCCTTGGCGGCGGCGTAGTGCGACTGTGAGTGCTGTGCCCGCCAGCCGAGCACGCTGGCGTTGTTGACGATCACGCCGCCGTGGTCGGCTTCGCGGAAGTAGCGCAGCGCGGCGCGGGTGGCTCGCATCACCGACGTCAGCGTCACGTTGAGCACCCGGTCCCACTCTTCGTCGGTCATGTCGACGACCGGTGTCTGCCCACCCAGGCCGGCATTGTTGACGAGCACATCCAGCCGGCCCATCCGGGCGGTCGTCGACGCGATCAGCGCATCGACCTGCGCGGTGGACGTCACGTCGCACACCACGCTCTCCACCCGGCCCAGGCCGAGTTCGGTCAGCTGATCGCGGGTCTCGCCCAGTCGGCGCTCGTGGTGGTCGGAGACGACGACGTCGGCGCCCTCGGCCAGCGCCCGACGAGCCACCGCCGAACCGATGCCGGTACCAGCGGCCGCCGTCACCACGACGACCTTGCCGGTCAGAAGTCCGTGGCCGTCAATCTCTTTCGGCGCTTCCGCCAGGCTCATCCCTTCACCTCTCGGGGTAGGCCGAGCACCCGCTCGGCGATGATGTTGCGCTGGATCTCGTTCGACCCGCCGTAGATGGTGTCGGCGCGGGTGAACAGGTAGAGGTGCTGCCACTCGTCGAACTGGCCATCCTCGGCCACCAGACCGGCCTTCCCGACCACGTCCATCGCCAGCTCGCCGAGGTCGCGATGCCAGTTGGCCCACAACAGCTTCGACACGTTGTCCTGGCCGGGCTGCTCGACGTCCATGGTGGCCAGGGCGTAGGACCGCATCGTCTGCAGCCCGGCCCACGACCGGGTCAACCGCTCGCGGATCAGCGGGTCGTCGGCGGCACCGGTCTCCTTGGCCACCTCGACGAGGTTGGAAAGCTCACGCGCGTAACGGATCTGCTGGCCCAGCGTCGACACGCCGCGCTCGAACGTCAGCGTTCCCATCGCGACCCGCCACCCGTCGCCGGGATCGCCGACCACGAGATCGGCGTCGGTGCGGGCGTCGTCGAAGAAAACCTCGTTGAAGTCCGCGGTCCCGGTGAGCTGCACGATGGGGCGTATTTCGACGCCGGGCTGGTCCAGCGGCACCAGCAGATAGGACAGGCCGGCGTGCCGCTTGGAGCCCTTCTCGGTGCGCGCCACCACGAAGCACCACTGCGACAGGTGCGCCATCGACGTCCACACCTTCTGGCCGTTGATCACCCACTGGTCGCCGTCGAGCTCGGCGGTGGTCGACACGTTGGCGAGGTCACTGCCCGCGCCGGGTTCCGAGTAGCCCTGGCACCACAGCTCGGTCACGTCGAGGATCTTCGGCAGGAAGCGCTTCTGTTGCTCCGGGGTGCCGTAGGCGATCAGCGTCGGCCCGAGCAGTTCCTCGCCGAAGTGGTTGACCTTGTCCGGAGCATCGGCCTTGGCGTACTCCTCGTAGAACGCGACGCGGTGCGCGACGGACAGGCCCGCGGCCGCCGTGCTCCTCGGGCCAGCCCAGGCACGTCAGGCCCGCCGCCGCCAGATGCTGGTTCCAGGCCCGTCGTTCCTCGAACGCCTCGTCCTCGCGACCCGGCCCGCCGAGCCCCTTGAGCGCGGCGAACTCACCGACGAGATTGTCGGCCAGCCACTGGCGGACCTCGGCCCGGAACGTCTGGACCTCTATCACCCCTGTAGGCTAACCTACCAAGCACTTGCTTTGTTAGAGGAGCATCGATGACTTGCGCTCCGAGGACCATTCCGCAGGTCCTGGACCGGATTGCCGACCAATTCTCCGACCATGACGCTCTGGTGACCGACGACCGGCGGCTGACCTTCGCGCAGTTGCGCGACGAGGTCCGCAGGGCCGCCGCGGCGATGATCGACCTGGGCGTCGGCGCCGGAGACCGGGTCGCGATCTGGTCGCCGAACACCTGGCACTGGGTGGTCGCGTGCCTGGCCACGCACTACGCCGGCGGGGTGCTCGTGCCGCTGAACACCCGATACACCGCCAGCGAGGCCGCCGACGTCCTGGCCCGCACCGGCGCGCCACTGCTCGTGGCGGCCGGGGAGTTCCTCGGCGCCGACAAGACCGCCGACCTGGATCGCGACGCCCTGCCGGACCTGCGGCACATCGTGCGCGTCCCCATCGACAAGGACGACGGGACGTGGGACGAGTTCATCGCCCGCGGTACCGATCTCACGGCCGTGGACGCCCGGGCCGCCGCGGTGCAGCCCGACGACGTCTCCGACATCCTGTTCACCTCCGGCACCACCGGCCGCAGCAAGGGCGCGCTGTGCGCGCATCGGCAGTCGCTCGACGCGCCTGCGGCGTGGGCGGCGTGCGGGCAGGTCACCAGCGCCGACCGCTACCTCTGCATCAACCCGTTCTTCCACAACTTCGGCTACAAGGCCGGCATCCTGGCCTGCCTGCAGACCGGGGCGACGCTGATCCCACAGCTGACGTTCGACCCGGAACAGGCCATGGCCGCAGTCCAGGAGTACCGCATCACCGTGCTGCCCGGTCCGCCCACGATCTACCAGACGCTGCTCGACCACCCCAAGCGCGGCGACTACGACCTGAGCTCGCTGCGGTTCGCGGTCACCGGCGCGGCGACGATTCCGGTGGTGCTGATCGAGCGGATGCAGTCCGAACTGGACATCGACATCGTGCTGACCGCCTACGGCCTGACCGAGGCCAGCGGGTTCGGCACCATGTGCCGCGCCGACGACGACGCCGTCACCGTCGCCACCACCTGCGGTCGCCCGATCGCCGACTTCGAGCTGCGCATCGACGATCCGGCCGAGGACGGCACCGGCGAAGTGCTGTTGCGCGGACCCAACGTGATGCTGGGCTACCTCGACGACCCGGAGGCCACCGCCAAGACCATCGACGGCGACGGCTGGCTGCACACCGGCGATGTCGGCCGCGTCGACGAGGCCGGCAACCTGAAGATCACCGACCGGCTCAAGGACATGTACATCTGCGGCGGGTTCAACGTCTACCCCGCCGAGATCGAACAGGTGCTTGCGAGGCTGGACGGCGTCGCCGAAGCCGCGGTCATCGGGGTCCCCGACGATCGGCTCGGCGAGGTCGGCAAGGCGTTCGTCGTGAAGCTACCCGGCGCCGAGCTGGATGAGGCGGCCGTAATCGCCTACACGCGTGAGCACTTGGCGAATTTCAAGACGCCGCGATCGGTGACGTTCCTCGACGTGCTGCCGCGCAACCCTGGAGGCAAAGTGGTCAAACCGTTGTTGAGGGGAAGAGTCTGATGGATCTGGCTTTCGACAGCGAGACCGAGGAGTTCCGGGTGGAGGTCCGCGACTTTCTCGCCGCGAACCAACAGCACTTCCCGACGAAGTCCTATGACACCGCCGAGGGCTTCGAACAGCATCGGCTTTGGGACAAGGTGCTTTTCGACGCGGGCCTGTCGGTGATCGCGTGGCCCAAGAAGTACGGCGGCCGTGATGCCACGCTGTTGCAGTGGGTCGTCTATGAGGAGGAGTACTTCCGCGCCGGGGCGCCGGGCCGGGCCAGCGCCAACGGCACCTCGATGCTGGCTCCGACGCTGTTCGCGCACGGCACCGAGGAGCAGCTGGACCGCGTGCTGCCGAAGATGGCCAGCGGTGAGGAGATTTGGGCGCAGGCCTGGTCCGAGCCGGAATCCGGCAGTGACCTGGCCTCGCTGCGCTCGACGGCCACCAAGACCGACGGCGGCTGGAAGCTCAACGGGCAGAAGATCTGGAGTTCGCGGGCTCCGTTCGGCGACAGGGCTTTTGGGCTGTTCCGCTCCGACGCCGAAGCACAGCGGCACAAGGGCCTCACCTACTTCATGTTCGACCTGAAGGCCGACGGGGTGACTGTCCGGCCGATCGCGCAACTCGGCGGTGACACCGGCTTCGGTGAGATCTTCCTCGACGACGTCTTCGTCCCCGACAACGACGTGATCGGCGAGGTTCACGACGGCTGGCGGGCCGCGATGAGCACATCGAGCAATGAGCGCGGCATGTCGCTTCGCAGCCCGGCACGGTTCCTAGCGCCCGCCGAGCGACTCGTAGAGCGCTGGAAGTCCAACCCCGATCCCGCCTTCACCGACCGGGTCGCCGATGCGTGGATCAAGGCCCAGGCATACCGGTTGCATACCTTCGGCACCGTCACCCGTCTTGCCAACGGCGGCGAACTCGGCGCCGAGTCGTCGGTCACCAAGGTGTTCTGGTCCGATCTCGACGTCGCGTTGCACCAGACCGCGCTGGACATGCGCGGTGCCGACGGGGAACTCGCCGACTCGTGGACCGAAGGCTTGTTGTTCGCACTCGGTGGCCCGATCTACGCCGGTACCAACGAGATTCAGCGCAACATCATCGCCGAGCGGCTGCTTGGTCTGCCTCGCGAGCCCAAGGGACAGAAGCAATGAAGTTCGATCTCGACGAACAGCAGCGCGACTTCGCCGCGAGCATCGATGCGGCACTGGCCGCCGCGGATGTGCCCGGCGCCGTGCGTGCGTGGGCGGCCGGTGACACCGGCCCCGGCCGCAAGGTCTGGTCGACGCTGGCAGACCTCGGCGTGACGGCGCTGATGGTGCCGGAGAAGTTCGACGGAATCGACGCGCACCCAGTGGATCTGGTGGTGGCCGCCGAGCGTCTCGGCCACCGGGGGGTGCCCGGTCCGGTCACCGAGTCGATCGCGGTGGCACCGGTGCTGCTTGCCGACGACGAGCGCTGCGCTGCGCTTGCAGCAGGCGAGTTGATCGTCACGGTCGCCCTCCCACCGGACGTCCCCCGGGCCGTCGACGCCGACTCCGCCGGTCTGATCCTGGTCGCGGAGCACGGCGAGGTGCGCGACGGCACGGCAGGCGACTCTTACGAATCGGTCGACCCGGCGCGCAAGCTGTTCGACGCCGCGGCGTCGGGCGATGCACGAAAGGCCGACACCGCAAGGGCTTTCGAGTTCGGTGTGCTTGCCACCGCCGCACAGTTGGTCGGCGCCGGCCAGGCAATGCTCGATGCGTCGGTGGACTACGCGAAGCAGCGCAGCCAGTTCGGCAGGACCATCGGGTCCTACCAGGCGATCAAGCACAAGCTCGCGGACGTGTACATCGCGGTCGAGTTGGCCAGGCCATTGGTTTACGGTGCGGCGCTGTCACTCGCTGACGGATCGCCAGACGCCGGGCGTGATGTCAGCGCCGCACTGGTGGCGGCCGCCGATGCCGGGCTACTGTCGGCGCGATCGTCACTGCAGACGCACGGCGCCATCGGCTTCACGCAGGAGCACGACCTGTCGCTGCTGCTGTTGCGGGTCCAGGCACTGCGGTCGGCATGGGGTGACCCGACGTGGCACCGCCGCCGGGTATTGGAGGCCTTTCAGTGAGTGAAGAACGGGAGCTGCTGCGCGAGACCGTCGCGGCGCTGGTCGAGAAGCATGCGTCGCCGGCCGCTGTGCGCCAGGCGATTGAGTCCGACCGCGGCTACGACGAGTCGCTGTGGAAGCTGTTGTGCGAACAGGTAGGTGCGGCCGCGCTGGTGGTGCCCGAGGAGCTGGGGGGCGCGGGAGGCGAACTCGCCGACGCGGCCGTCGTCCTCGAGGAGCTCGGCAAGGCGCTGGTGCCCACGCCGCTGCTGGGTACGACGCTGGCCGAGCTCGCGCTGCTGGCCGCCGACCAACCCGACACCGATGCGATCGAGCGGTTGGCCGAAGGTGCATCGATCGGAACGGTTGTCTTCGACGCCGACGAGCGCTCGCGCGAGGAGAATTCGGGCAGGAACTATGTGGTCAACGGCGCCATCGCCGACGTCGTCGTCGCCACCGACGGCAAGACCCTCAGCCGGTGGACCACCTTCAAGGCGAACCCCGTCCACACCATGGACCTGACCCGACCGTTGGCGGGGGTCGAGCCGCACGACACCGCGGACATCGGCGCCGATCCCGGTCTGGCCGACACCGCGGCGATCCTGATGGCCGCCGAACAGATCGGCGCCGCCGCGAAGTGTCTCGACCTGACCGTCGAATACACCAAGGACCGTGTTCAGTTCGGCCGCCCGATCGGAAGCTTCCAGGCGCTCAAGCACAGGATGGCCGACCTCTACGTCGCGGTGCAGTCTGCGCGGGCGGTTGTCGATGCGTCGATCGCCGAACCGTCGACGACATCGGCCGCGCTGGCCCGGGTCGCGGCCAGCGAAGCCTTCTCCAAGGTGGCGGCCGAGGCCGTGCAGATGCACGGCGGCATCGCGATCACGTGGGAACACGACATCCAGCTGTACTTCAAGCGTGCGCACGCCAGCGCACAGCTGCTCGGACCGCCGTCACAGCATCTGCGCCGGCTCGAGTCCGAGGTGTTCTAGCCTGGCTGGGATGAGCGTCTCGCTACGCGCGGGCATCCCGCCGTTCTATGTGATGGACGTGTGGCTGGCCGCCGCGGAACGCCAGCGCACGCACGGCGATCTGGTGAATCTGTCCGCGGGACAGCCGAGCGCAGGCGCACCGTCACCCGTGCGGGCGGCGGCCGTGGAGGCATTGGGCCGAAACCAACTCGGCTACACGGTGGCGCTCGGCATTCCGGAGTTGCGCGGTGCCATCGCCGCCACCTACCAGGATCGGCACGGCGTCGCGGTACAACCGGACGAGGTGGTGATCACCACAGGCTCGTCGGGCGGATTCCTCCTGACGTTCCTCGCATGCTTCGACGTGGGTGACCGCGTCGCGATCGCGAGCCCCGGTTACCCGTGCTACCGCAACATCCTGTCGGCGCTCGGCTGTGAGGTCGTCGAGATCCCGTGCGGGCCGGAGACCAGGTTCCAGCCCACCGCACAGATGCTCGCCGAGCTGGATCCACCGGTGCAGGGTGTGGTCGTTGCGAGCCCGGCCAATCCGACCGGCACGGTGATACCACCCGAGGAGCTGGCGGCGATCGCGTCGTGGTGCGAGGCGTCCAGGCGTGCGGCTGATCAGCGACGAGGTGTACCACGGCCTGGTCTACGAGGGTGCCCCCGACACCAGCTGCGCATGGCAGACGTCGCGGGATGCCGTTGTGGTGAACAGCTTCTCGAAGTATTTCGCGATGACCGGTTGGCGACTGGGCTGGCTGCTAGTGCCGCAGGAGCTGCAGCGCGCGGTGGACTGTCTGACCGGAAACTTCACCATCTGTCCCCCCGCACTGGCCCAGGTGGCCGCGGTCGCTGCCTTCACGCCGGAGTCGATCGCCGAGGCCGACGAACTGCTCCACCATTACGCCGACAACCGTGGGCTGCTGCTCGACGGGTTGCGCAAGATCGGAATCGATCGGCTGGCGCCGGCCGACGGCGCTTTCTACGTCTACGCCGATGTGTCGCACCTGACGGGTGACTCGCTGTCGTTCTGCTCGAAGCTTCTAGGCGACACCGGGGTTGCCATCGCACCGGGTATCGACTTCGACACCGAACGCGGCGGTTCGTTCGTGCGGCTGTCGTTCGCGGGTCCGACCAGCGACATCGAAGAGGCATTGCGTCGAATCGGCACCTGGCTCGGCTAAGGCCGCCCGACGCTGACAAAACTTGTCGGGGGTTGTTGCATGATCGAAAGTATGTTCGAATTGGTTGATGCCGGCGAGGCGGCGTTGGTTGAGGAGATTTCTCGGTTGGAGCGGGTGAAGTCGGCGGCGGCGGCGGGTCAGGCGCGGGCGGCGGCGGCGTTGGATGAGCGGCGCCGCGCCGATGAAGCCGCAGCGGGTGTGCCCAAGGCTCGGCAGGGTCGCGGGGTCGCGAGTGAGGTGGCGTTGGCGCGGCGGGATTCCCCGGCGCGTGGTGGTCGGCATCTGGGGTTCGCCAAAGCTCTGGTGTATGAGATGCCGCACACGTTGGCCGCGTTGGAGTGTGGCGCGCTCTCGGAGTGGCGGGCGACGTTGATCGTGCGGGAGTCGGCGTGTCTGGAGGTGGAGGATCGGCGGAGTGCTGGATGCCGAAATGTGCGCCGATGTCACCAAGTTCGACGGGATGGGTGATACCCGGGTGGCCGCGGCGGCCAAACAGATCGCCTGTCGGCTGGATGTGCAGGCGGTGGTGGACCGGCGGCGCGCGCGGAGTCCGACCGGACGGTGACGATTCGTCCGGCCCCGGACACCATGACCTATGTGACCGCACTGCTACCGGTCGCGCAGGGGGTGGGAGTGTATGCGGCGCTGAGGTGATGCAACAAATTGAGCTGTCCGTCGACAGCTATGCGTGATGGGCAAACGCGCTCGGCCTCAACGCCGTGTCAATTGCGCGTCACATCGTTCGCAAGCAAATTCCGTCGTGTCGACCAGCACCCACTGTATGTGCTGGCACGTGCTGCACCGCACATTCATGCCTCGCACTACGGTCCCTGACTCGCTCATGACAGCAAACAGTACGCCCATGGACCCAAGATCACTACCGATTTGGCAAGGTCACTACCGTTGGCAAACGCGATCGGCTGGTGATAAAGAATTGACGAAGGGGGCTTCGTGTCTACGGCGAGGCAGTGGGACGCGGGTGAGTGGGATGTCCAGACGTAGAGACACGCCGCTTGGTGCGGGTTGGTGTGGGGTGTACGGGCCGCCACTCAACACTCACTGCACCTGCCTCGACGGGCCAGCAACGGTGCGGATCTCGACACGCCGCGATTGAACCGCAGCGCAGACAAGCTCGCTGACGGCGTTTGCTATAGCTTGCCCTACTGTAAGCCCAACCGGTAATTTTCGCTGTGTGTGTACTCAAAGCAATTGGCCGCGTTGGAAAAAGGGGCCTGACGAGGGCATACCCCCACCCTTTTGGGGCACGGTGTCGAACGTGGTGATCGCCGATGAGACGCTGCTGGGTGGCGATGACAGCCCGGCGGTGGTGGCGGGGTATGGGCCGATTCCGGCGGCGGTGGCGCGGGGCCTGGTGAATGCGGCGGTGACCGATGAGCGGTCGCGGGCGACGCTGCGCCGGCTCTACCGCCACCCGAAGTCGGGTGCGTTGGTGGCGATGGAGTCGCGGTCGCGGCGCTTTCCGCGGGGGTTGGCGACGTTCATCGGGCTGCGGGACCAGACCTGTCGCACCCCGTACTGTGATGCGCCGATCCGGCACCGCGACCACGCAACACCGCATCACCGCGGCGGGCCGACCAGCGCCGCAAACGGTCTGGGTGACTGCGAACGCTGCAACTACGCCAAGGAAGCACCCGGCTGGCAGGTGAGCGCCGGCAACGACGAGAACGGGGTGCACACCGCCGAATTCGTCACGACCAACGGAACGCAAAGCTGCAGTTGACGGTGTTGTTGGCTCCCCCGGAAGCGGTCCCGGGGCTGTATGTGGTTCCTAAGCACCGTCGTCGGCGTTTACGCCAGGCTGTCCGGAGCGAGTTCAATGTCTAGTAATTACCACCGCATATCTAGAGTTATTCGCCGCACTACTCACAATATAGGCAGTGCTAGAGCTGCTTTAGTCATGCTGGTGTGGAAAAAGACCAGACACGCGGCAGTAAATAATAGACGAACATGGGAGAGCGGTTTAGTCTCGGGTGTGGGAGGTGAGCCCGGTGAGCGACACAACGCGGCTACGCGCCTTGACCGAGGCGGGCCTGCTGCACCCCAATCCCGACGCGGTGTTGGCGCCGTTGTTCACCGGCGGGTCGGGTTTCTTTCTGGTGTCCGACAAGGTGCAGGTGAAGTACGAGATGCTGCGGGCACATCTGGTCGACGGCCTGTCTGTGTCGGAAGCTGCTGCGGCACATGGATATTCAAGGGCAGCGTTCTATCTCGTGACGGCGGCCTTCGAGCAGTCGGGGATGGCGGGGCTGCTCGACGAGCGGCGCGGCCGGCGCGGACCGGTCAAGCTGCGCCCGGAGATCGTGGACTTCATCCGCGCCGAGGCGCACGGGTCGGGAGCTCAGATCGCCGAGCAGGTGGCCGACCGGTTCGGGGTGGTGTTGCACCGGCGCACCATCGAACGGGTGCGCGGTCGGTGAGCGTCGGGTCGTTCTGGCCGCCGATCGAGGCGGCGCAGGTCGACTACGAAACGCTGCGTGCGCAGGCCCTTGAGCCCTGTGGGCAGCTGCAGGGTCTGGCCGCGGCCCGGTTCGCCCGGCGCGGGCTGGCCGGGTTGATCGCCTGGCCCAGCGCCGAGCCGGTGTTCGTCGCTGAACTGCTTTCGGCTGCCCGTGCGGCCTGGACGCCGCACCAGGATCCGCGGGTGGCGGCGCTGGCGGCGGGTTATGAGTTCCTGCTCGACGCTGCCGCACGCCTGGATTCGGTTGGCGCACCGGCACTGCGGGGCGGAGGTGTGCGGTGAGGGCGGGTCTGTATGCGCGGGTGTCCACCGAGCGCCAGGCCGACCGCGGCACCATCGGCTCCCAACTGCAGCTGCTGCGTGACCACATCGCCGAGGTCGGTGATGAACTGGTCGGCGAGTACGTCGATGACGGGCATTCCGGCGCCCGGCTGGATCGGCCGGGCTTGGACGCGCTACGCGATGCCGCCGAGGCCGGGCTCCTTGAACGGGTGTGGTGTCTGTCGCCGGATCGGCTCGCCCGCGCCTACGCCTACCAGGTGCTGGTGCTCGACGAGCTGGCCCGCTTCGGGGTCAGCGTCGCGTTCACCGATTCCCCGGGACTGGCCGCCGACGACCCGCAGGCCACCCTGCTCACCCAGGTCCAAGGTGTGATCGCCGAGTACGAGAAGGCCAAGATCGCCGAACGCAACCGGCGCGGCAGACTGTTTCGGGCTCGCGCCGGTGAGGTCGTCACCTGGAAGACCGCCTACGGATATCGGCGCATTCCGCGCAGCGCCGCCGCCGGCCAAGCCCACTTGGAGGTCTATGAGCCCGAGGCCGCGGTGGTGCGGCGGATCTTCACCGACCGCACCGCCGGTATCAGCGTGCGCGAGATCTGCCGCCGCCTCAACGCCGACGCGATACCCTCACCGACCGGCAAACCCACCTGGGGCGCCTCCACGATCAGTCGGCTGCTGCGCAACGAGGCCTACATCGGCCGGGTCTACTACAACCGCACCGAATTGGTGCCCAACCCCCGCCCCACCCGACACCCACTGCAGGTCCCGCGCGACCGCGACGAATGGATCCCCATCGACTGCCCGCGCATCGTCTCCGACGAGCTGTTTCAGGCCGCAGCCCGTGTCGCCGCCGACAACACCCAGTGGAGCCCGCGTCGCGCCGAACCCGGCGCCTGGCTACTCAAAGGCCTTGTCAAATGCGGTGTCTGCGGTGTCGGCACCAACTGTCAAAAGATGCGCGGCCGCAACGGCACCTGGCATCGCTACTACTATTGCCGCAACCACGACCCCATCCGCGCCGGCGGGGAATCTCGCCGCTGCCCCGAACGCAACATCCGCGCCGATGCCCTGGACGCCTTCGTGTTCGACCACATCCGCACCGCCATCACCCGCCCCGATCTCCTGCTGGCCGGCGAACAAGCCGTCACCTTGCACACCCCGATCCCCGACGACGAACTCCTCGCCGCCGAACTGGCCCGGCTGGACCGCAAGCTCGATGCCGCCGACGCCGAACGCCGCCGCCTCATCGACCTCTACCAAGGTGGGTTCATCGAACTCCCCGAAATGCAGCGCCGCGCCACCGAGATCGCCGCACGCCGAAAAGAGCTGCAACACAAGCGAACCAGCCTCGCCAACGAACGAACCGAGCTCGCCCGCAATAACCAGCTCCGCCGCCGCGTGCACGATTTCGCCACCCACATTCACGCCGTCATCGACAACCTCGACGAAACCCAAAAACAACAACTGCTGCGCCTACTCATCGAAGACGTCCGAGTAACCGGCTGGCATGTCCAAATCCGGCTGCGCATCGCACTCGACCCACCCCACCCCACCGGCCCTACAGGCACACCGTCACCACACCCGCACCCGGTGTCCACCCAAGACGGTTTGCGTTCCATTCGTCACACCCACCGGACACCACTACCACTCGACCGCGCCGCCGGCACCCGGACCGGCGTTGGTGGAGATCACCGAGCTGGAAACAAGAATCGGCATCGCCATCGCGGGACAGCGCGCGGCTTAGGCTGCTTGCACGGTCACTCGTCCACCAATGCGCGTGCACGACCAGCGCCCTGGTCCTGGTGGGAGCCCGATAACCGAAAGAGGGCATCCCGCATGGGATGCCCTCTTCCTAGATGTACAGCGGTTAGGGATTGCTGCGAACCGATGTGTCGACGCGAGGGACATTCGGCTTCGGCTGGATGTCGTCCAGCCAGTAGAGGTGGTCGATGCCCTGCGGGGCCGTGATCGCGGTGCTCGATGCCGTCGCGGGACCGATCGCTTGCGCGGGGGCGGCGAAGCCCAGTATGGCGGCGGCCAGTCCGCTGGCGATGACTGCGGCAAACCCAAACTTCTTCATTTCTGTGCCTTCTTCTTTTTCTCGCGTGGTGTCCGAGCGTTGGCGGTTCGGACTCCGTGTTGCCGGTCTTCGTGGTTCCTTTCGGCCGGTCTGACTGTCTAAACAGGGAGGTCAGAGGTTTAATTCCGGTGGCAGTAATTGGTTGTCGGTTGGCAGAAATCGGATAGTCGCACCGCCGGGAATGGCCCGCACCCAACCGAAGCCTTGCGCGCCCGCACGGCACCTGATGCAGTCATGGGCATGCCGTTCATCGATCACCCGAAGGGCAGGGCCTACTACCGGCACTGGGCGGCCGAGGAGCCTCGCGCCGTCGTTGTCTTCCTGCATGGCTTCGGCGAACACACCGGCGTCTACCACCGGTACGGCTTCGCGCTCAACGCGGCCGGCATCGACCTGTGGGCGGTCGATCAGTTCGGCCACGGGCTCAGCCCTGGCAAGCGCGGCGACTTCGGTTCGGTAGCAGACAGTTCGGATTTGGCGGACACGCTGACCGAGATTGCCGAGGGCCAACGCCCCGGACTGCCATTGTTCGCACAGGGGCACTCATTCGGCTCGATCGTGACGCTGTCGCGGCTGCTCGACCAGCCCGACCGCTACCGCGCCGGCGTCATCTCCGGTGCACCACTGGTCCCGATCCCGGAGATGCTCGATCCCGACAGCTCGTTCGACCTGGACCCGCACTGGCTCTCCGGTGACCCGTTCTACCTTGATTCGCTCGAGAACGACCCGCTGGCCTTCACCGACGCCGACGGTGCGCCGTTGGCCCGCGCACTGGACACCGCGTGGGACCGGTTCGGCAAGGACCTGCCGGGGCTGACGGTGCCCACCCTGCGCCGTGCACGGCGTCGCCGATCCGATCGCGCCGATCGGCGCGGTGGCGGCCTATGCCGAGCAGATAGAACCGCTGCAGCTCAAGGAGTTTCCGGGCGGGCGCCACGACATCCTCAACGAGACGATGCACCGCGAGGTGGCTGACGCGATCATCACCTTCATCGGCGACAAGGCGTAGAGGTCGCCAGCGCTAGAGCCAGGTGTCCTCGGTGGTGGTGGTGAGGAAGGCCTCGAGGTCGTCGCGCCAGTGGGCGGGGGTGTTCTTGTCCGGTTCGATCCCGGTGTACTGGCCGCGGTAGAACAGCAGCGGTCGCGGTTTCTTGTGCGGCACGTCGGATAGCGAGTGCACCGCACCGAACACGACGAGGTGATCGCCGCCGTCAAGCACCGAATGCACCGTGCAGTCGATGTGTGCCAGCGTGTCCTCGATCACCGGCGAGCCGAGTTTCGATGGGCTCCAGTCGATTCCGGCGAACTTGTCGGGTTCCTTGGAACCGAACCGTGCCGATACGTCCTTCTGATTCTCGTGCAACACATTGACGCAGAACTTGCCGGTGGCCTCGATGGCCTGCCAGGACCGCGACACCTTGGTCGGGCAGAAGAGCACCAACGGCGGTTCCAGCGACAGCGCCGCGAACGACTGACAGGCGAAGCCGACGGGTGCGTCGTCGTGCAGAGTGGTGATCACGGTGATTCCGGTGCAGAACTGGCCGAGCACATTGCGGAATGTGCGCGGGTCCATTGGCTCGTGGGCCATCAACCTTTGAAGCCGACGCTGAAGTCGTGACCCCACAGGCTGACGGCGGTGCTCTCCCGCGCGATCCAGTCCTCGTCGTCGACTTGACGTCCCTCACAACCGAACTCGACGTCGAAGCCACCTGGGGTCTTCATGTAGAAGGACAACATCAGGTCGTTGACATGACGGCCCAGGGTGGCAGACATCGGCACCTTGCGGCGCAGCGCGCGGTCCAGGCACAACCCGACGTCATCGGAGTTCTCCACCTCGACCATCAGGTGCACGATGCCGCTGGGCGTCTCACCGGGCATGAACGCGAGGCTGTGGTGCCTCGGGTTGACGCCGAAGAAGCGCAACCAGGCGGGCGGACCATCCGCCGGTCGTCCAACCAGTTGTGGTGGCAGCCGCATGGAGTCGCGCAGATAGAAACCGAGCACATCACGGTAGAAGTGCAGCGACTCCTCGTCGTCGCGGGTGGTCAGCACCACGTGGCCGAGGCCCTGCTCGCCGGTGACGAACTTGTGGCCGTATGGGCTCACCACGCGGCGGTGCTCGAGGGCGGCCCCGTGGAACACCTCCAGGCTATTGCCGGACGGATCCTGGAACCGGATCATCTCGTCGACGCGTCGGTCGGCGAGCTCGGCCTGGGTGGCCTCCTTGTACGGCGTGCCCTCGAGGTCGAGACGGTTGCGAATCTCCTGCAGTCCAGCCGCATTCGCGGTTTCCCAACCGGACTCGAGGAGGCGGTCGTGTTCACCCGGCACGATCACCAGCCGGGCGGGGAAGTCATCCATCCGCAGGTACAGCGCACCCTCGGTCTGCCCCGAGCCCTCGACCATGCCGAGCACCTTGAGGCCGTACTCGCGCCAGGCGGCCATATCGGTGGCCTCGATACGCAGATAGCCCAGTGACCGGATACTCATGACTTAGCCTCCCCTGGCCCCTCTTTCAAGAAATCCGTTGTCAGCTTGTTGAATTCGTCGAACTTCTCCAGCTGAGCCCAGTGCCCGCACTGCCCGAATACGTGCAGCTGCACCTTCGGGATCTGCTTGAGGGCCACCAGCGCGCCGTCCAGCGGATTGACCCGGTCCTCCCGACCCCAGATCAGCAGTACCCGCTGGCGCAGCTTGTACACCTCACGCCACATCATGCCGAGCTCGAAATCGGGTCCTGCGAACGACTTTCCCATCGCCCTGGTGGCCGCCAGCGATTCCGGCTGGCTGGCGATCGCGAAGCGCTCGTCGATCAGTTCGGGTGTGATCAGCTTCTGGTCGAACACCATGATGCGCAGGAACGCTTCAAGGTTATCCCGGGTCGGTTCGAACGAGAACTTGCTCAGCAGCTTGACGCCCTCGGTCGGATCCGGCGCGAACAGGTTGACGCTCAGGCCGCCGGGACCCATCAGCACCAGTCGGCCCGCACGATCCGGGTTGTCCAGTGCGAAGCGGACGGCGGTGCCACCTCCCAGCGAATTACCCACCAGCGCAGCGCGTTCGATGCCGAGATGGTCGAACAGGTTCAGCAGCGCGGTGGCGCTGTAGCGGTTGTACTGCTCGTGCTCGGTGTGCTTGTCGGAGTGGCCGTAGCCGGGCTGATCGACCGCGAGCACGTGAAAATGCCGCGCCAGCACGGCGATGTTGCGGCCGAAGTTCGACCAGCTCGACGCGCCGGGGCCGCCACCGTGCAGCAGCACAATCGTCTGCTCCTGGCCGATGCCGGCCTCGTGGTAGTGCAGGCGCATATCTTCGCGCACCTGCGCATAGCGGGACGTCGACTCGAAGGTGATCTCCTGCTGTTGGGCAGCCTCGGCGGCGAATGACGTCATCAGACCATTGTGTCCTGCGGCGGAAGCCCGAACTCGTTGTTCCCGAAGATCAGGTAGGCGCGTTCCGGGTCGTTGGCTGCGTGCACGCGGCCCGCGTGCGCGTCACGCCAGAACCGTTGCACCGGAGCATCGTTGTTCAGGGCGGTCGCACCCGACGCCTCGAACAGCCTGTCGATGGACGCGATGGCGCGCCCGGTGGCGCGCACCTGGTCGCGACGGGCGCGAGCACGCAGTTCGAACGGAATCTCCTTGTCCGCCTTCAGCAGCGCGTACTCGTCGCCGACGTTTCCGATCAGCTGTCGCCACGCGGCATCGATGTCGCTGGCCGCTTCGGCGATGCGCACCTTCGCGAACGGATCGTCCTTGGCCTTCTCCCCCGCGAATGCCGCACGCACGCGCTTGCCCTGATGTTCCACGTGGGCGTCGTAGGCGCCATACGCCATTCCGACGATCGGCGCCGAAATCGTCGTGGGATGCACGGTGCCCCACGGCATCTTGTACACCGGCGCGGTGTTGGTCTTCAGTCCGCCCGCGGTGCGGTCGTTCATCGCCTTGTACGACAGGAACCGATGCCGCGGCACGAAGACGTCCTTGACCACCAGCGTGTTACTGCCGGTTCCGCGCAACCCGACCACATGCCACACATCGTCGATCCGGTACTCGGTGCGTGGAATCAGGAAGCTGCCGAAGTCGACCGGCTTGCCGTCCTTGATCACCGGGCCGCCGACGAATGTCCACGTCGCATGGTCGCAGCCCGACGACCACTGCCATGCCCCGCTGACGAGGTAGCCGCCGTCCACGACCGTGCCTGCCCCCATCGGTGCGTACGACGAGGAGACGCGCACGGTCGGGTCGTTGCCCCAGACCTCTTCCTGGGCCTGTTGGTCGAACAACGCGAGGTGCCAGTTGTGCACGCCGACGATCGAGCTGACCCACCCGGTGGATCCACATGCCGTGGCGATGCGGCGCACCGCTTCGTAGAACAATGTCGGATCGCACTGCAGGCCACCCCACTGCTCGGGCTGCAGCAGCTTGAAGAAGCCGACCTCGTCGAGCTCGGCCACCGTCTCGTCGGGCAGCCGCCGGAGATCCTCCGTGGCCTGGGCTCGCTTGGTGATCAGCGGCAGCAGGTCGTCGATGCCGGCTAGGACCGACTGCACGTCAAGCTGTTCAATGGACGTCACTGGTTTGCCTCCCGGGAGTACGGACCTGAAAGAAAGATTAGAACACGTTACGATTTGTGTCGAGCAGGGCATTCCTACGATAGCTGGACCTGCACACATGCATTTCTGTAACCTGTTCTAGTTATCGAGCAGAGGAGGGGCACGGCGTGACCGACGAGCCGCTGGGTAGCCACGTGCTGGAACTGCAGGTGGCCGACGTCGTCGAGGAGACCGACGACGCGCGCTCGCTGGTGTTCACCGTGCCCGACGGTCTCGATATCCCCGCAGACCGCCTCCGCTATGCGCCGGGGCAGTTCCTGACCTTGCGGGTGCCCAGCGACAGAACGGGGTCGGTGGCCCGGTGCTACTCGCTGTGCAGCTCGCCGTTCACCGGCGACCCGCTGACCGTCACCGTCAAGCGCACCGACGGCGGCTACGCCTCGCACTGGCTCTGTGACAACGCCCATCCCGGCATGCGCATCCACGTGCTCGCGCCGTCGGGCACCTTCGTGCCCAAGACACTGGACACCGACTTCCTGCTGCTGGCCGCGGGCAGCGGCATCACGCCGATGATGGCGATCTGCAAGTCGGCACTCTCCGAGGGCAGCGGCCGGGTCGTACTGATCTACGCCAACCGCGACGAGAACTCCGTCATCTTCGGCACTGCGCTGCGTGAGCTGGCCGCGAAGTACCCCGACCGGCTGACGGTCGTGCATTGGCTGGAATCCGTGCAGGGCCTGCCGAACGCGGCCGCGCTGGCAGGACTGGCGGCGCCGTACTCCGAACACGACGCGTACATCTGCGGGCCGGGGCCGTTCATGGCGGCCGCCGAAGAGGCGATGAAGAACCTGGGGGCGTCTAGCGATCGCATCCACATCGAGGTGTTCAAGTCGCTGGAGTCCGACCCCTTCGCGGCGGTTGTCATCGAGGAGGACGACAGCGACCGGGGGCCTGCCACGGCCGTCGTCACACTCGACGGCGAGACCCACGAGGTGCGCTGGCCGCGCAACGCCAAGCTGCTCGATGTGCTGCTGGACAAGGGCCTCGATGCGCCGTTCTCCTGCCGCGAAGGCCACTGTGGCGCCTGCGCGGTGCTGAAGAAGAGCGGCGAGGTGGAGATGGAAGTCAACGACGTGCTGGAGCAGCAGGATCTCGACGAGGGCCTGATCCTCGGTTGCCAGGCGCGACCCCGGTCGGATTGCGTCGAAGTCACCTACGACGAATAAGCGCCGGGCTACCATTCGCCGCACTGGAGGGGGAGCACACATGAAGCGGTCAGCGAGCGCATTGGCGTTTGTCCCGGCGGCATGGCTGGCACTCACCCTCGTCACGCCTACACCGATGTCGTCGGCCGCGATGGATACTGCCGACGCGTCCATCCCGGTCGATGCGGTGACGACGCTGGAGATGCACACCACCGCCAACTGTGTTAAGGCCGAGAAGCAGTGCTATTTCACTGCCGGTGCCAACCTGCGCACACCGCAGGGCCCGATCGGTTTCCCCGACGACCTGTGGGCCCGCCAGACCACGACGGTGCGGTCATCGGACAGGGATGTCTACCTGGACTCGGACTTCGACGCGCCCAACACCCGAATGTTCAAATCCATTGGGCCCGTTGAGTTCACCACGATCTACTTCGGCGGTGGTCCGGTGGAGAAGTATCAGATCCACGGAAACTCATTGACGGTCAACTGGGTCGACGGTCAGCCGAAGACCGACGCCGACTACATCGTCTGCGCGCACATCCAGGTGGTCTACGCAGGTGTGAACCTCACCTCACCCGACGCCTGCGCCCAGACGACGTACAGCTGACCGATCAGAAAACCCGCGTTGGCTCTGGCGGGACGGCCACGATCGCCGGCAACACAAACGTTCGCACGTACCGACGCACCGCATCCTCGTCATCGGATCCCGGGATGACGTGCATCAGCAACGCGAGAGCGACGCTGAAGACATAGCGCCCGGTATCACTGGGCTCCAGACCCGCACGGAGCCGCTCCGGGAATAGGGCGAACAACTGCTCGTACAGCCCGCTGACCTTGGCGCCGAGAACAACGGAGTTGGCCAGCAGGCTCGCCAACCCGTGCTCTGCGCCCGACGCCAACAACGTAAGCAGCGGATCCCTGTTGACGACCGTAGTCACGAAAACCAGGGATTCGGTGATCAGGCCGGACACGTCATCGGTCGGCATCAGATCCTCGACCAGCTGAGCGACATAGCGATCCATCACCTGGGCCGCCACCGCCTCGACGAGTTCGTCGCGACCACCGAAATGCCGGTAGAGCACCGCACGAGTCACACCCGCGCGCCGCGCGAGCTCCGCCATGGTCACGTCTAGGCCACACTCGGTAAAGCAGGACTCAGCCGCGTCAACTAACGCTTGGCGCGCTTCCTGCGGATTTCTGCCGCCCCCGAGCGGTCGGCCACGGCGACGAGGAGCGCTGTCCACAGCCCGAGACATAATTGACAGTATTCACTATTTGTCTATTATTTTGTGTATGGACACACAGGACACGCCTACCCGAGCTGGGCAATGGCGATCCGGCCTTCGGGCCCTCAGCCGCATCTTTGGCCTGAAGGCGAATCACGACCAGGTGTTCGAAGCCGTCGTGGCGTTCGGTTATCCCACCCTCGATCGTGAGTACCGCAAGCTCATCGAATCGCCCGAGGGGCGCCGACTGATCCGGGACAAGCCGGACCTCATGGCGCTCCTACGCGACGACGACCATCTCGCCTCACTGGCGCCCGGCACACTCGGCGCCGCCTACCGTGACTTTCTTCGCCAGCACCGCCTCGATGCCGGAGTGTTCGATGCCGCACAGGTGATTGCGCCTGTCATCGAACGAAACGATTGGGACCTGGACTTCGGCTACATGATCGCCCGCGGCACCGCACTGCACGACATGTTTCACGTGCTCGGCGGCTACGGCCCAGACATGGGCGGTGAGATCGGCAACCTTGGGCTCCACCACGGACAGCTCGGTGGGTGCCGAACGACGGCAGTGTTCGGGTTGATCCTGTGCGCGGTGGTGGGCGGTGGATCATGGCGGCGCAAGCGACAGTACTGGCGGGAGGCGGTCGACCGGGGACGGGCGGCGAAGAATCTGATGGCCGCACCCTATGAAGAGCTGCTCGCCCGGCCTCTTTCCGAGGTTCGCGCCGAACTTGCCGTCACACCAACAGAAGTCGCGCATCCTGCCGGGCACTTCTTCAGTCGATGGCGTGCTCCAGGCACCGGCGATCGGACGCCGATCGAGCCGTGGGACTACGAGGGGATGCTGGCTCGCAACACGTCGTAACCACGTACGGCTAGCGCGGCAGGCCGAGCAGCCGTTCGCCGGCCATGGTGAGCAGGATCTGCTCCGTTCCGCCCGCGATGGTCAGGCAGCGCACGTTGAGGAAGTCGTGCACGGTCTTGTTCTCGACCACGCCCGCGCCTTCGGAGCGCTCCATCCGGAACTCCGAGAGCGCCTGCCGGTACCGCACGCCGATCAGCTTGCGGGCGCTGGCCTGTGGGCCCGGGTCAGCGCCGCCGACGGCCAGCTGCGCGATGCGTTGGTCGAGAAGCGAACCGACCTGGGCGGCGACGATCAACCGGCCGAGGCTGTCCTGCACCGCCGGATCCAGCTCGAGCTGACTCACCGTGCGCAGCAGCTCTTCCATCGGATTGCCGAGCGCGGTGCCGTGCGCCATCGCGACCCGCTCGTTGGCCAGCGTGGTGCGTGCCAGCCGCCAGCCGTCGTTCACCTGCCCCACCACCATGTCGTCGGGCACGAACACGTCGTCGAAGAACACCTCGTTGAACAGGTCGTCGCCGGTGATCTCGCGCAGCGGCCGGATGTCGATGCCAGGTGAGGACATATCGACGAGGAAATACGTGATGCCCTTGTGCTTCGGCGCGTCGGGGTCGGTGCGGGCAAGACAGACACCCCACTTCGCCTTGTGCGCCGCCGAGGTCCACACCTTCTGCCCGGTCAGCCGCCAACCGCCTTCAGCCCGAACGGCTTTGGTGCGCAGCGAGGCCAGGTCGGAGCCCGCGCCGGGCTCGCTGAAGAGTTGGCACCAGATGAACTCGCCGCGCAACGTCGCGGGCACGAATCGCTCAATCTGTTCGGGGCTGCCGTGCTCGAGGATCGTCGGCGCGGCCCACCAGCCGATCACCAGATCGGGCCGATCGACACCGGCGCCGGCCAGCTCCCGATCGATCAGCAGCTGCTCGGCCGGCGAGGCGTCGCGGCCGTACGGCCGCGGCCAGTGCGGTGCCTGCAGCCCGGCCTCGGCGAGCGCGATCTGGCGCTTCTCGACGGGCAGCGCCGCGACATCGGCGACCGCCGCGGCGATCTCGGGTTGCAGATGCTCGACCGATGCCAAGTCGATGTGCAGTTCGCGCCGCACACCCTGCTGCGTGAGCGCCGCGACACGGCGCAGCCAGCGCGACGGACCGCCGAGGAACTGCGAAATGCCGTACGCCCGGCGCAGATACAGGTGCGCATCGTGCTCCCAGGTGATCCCGATGCCGCCGAGCACCTGAATGCAGTCCTTGGCGTTGGCCTTGGCCATTTCGATGCCCGCGGCGGCCGCGACGGCGGCGGCGATCGACAGCTGCGGGTCGTCGGGGCCGTTGGCAGCGCGGGCAGCGTCACCAGCCGCCACGAAGACCTGCTCGGAGCGCAGCAGCATCTCGGCGCACATGTGTTTGACCGCCTGGAAGCTGCCAATCGGCTTGCCGAACTGCTCGCGAACCTTCGCGTATTCGGTGGCGGTTTGCAGCGTCCACCTGGCCAACCCGGCGGCCTCGGCGGCGAGCACGGTGGCGGCGAGATCCTCGAAGCGTCGCCGCGAAACGACCACGACCTCGACGGGCGCATCGGTCAGCACCACCCGGGCCAGCGGGCGGGAGAAGTCGGTCGGGGTCAGCGGCTCGACGGCGATCCCGCCGGCGGTCGCGTCGACGAGAAGAACCTCGTCGTCCGAGGCGGGCAGCAGAAGCACGCCCGCGGGATCGGCGCCCATCACGTACTCGGCGGTGCCCGACGCCCGGCCGTTGTCGAGGTGCAGGTCTGCGGTCAGCGCCAGCCCAGCCGTGCGCTCGCCGGATGCCAGTGCCTCCAGCAGCTCGCCCCGCGAACTTCCGATGACCAGTGTGGCAATCGCGGTGGTGGCGATGGGACCGGGCACCATTGCCGCGGCCGCTTCGCCGACCATCGCGCACAGGTCGTCAACGGTGCCGCCCGCGCCACCGCACTCTTCGGGCAGGGCCACGCCGAAGATGCCGAGCTGGGCCAAACCCGCGTATGGCGCGCGCCACGCGCCGGGCTCACCTCGCTCGATCTCGCGGGCGGCCGCGACGGCATTGGACCCCGCGGCCCAGCTACGGACCAGTTCACGCGCGGCAAACTGCTCGTCGGTGCCGGTCGCTGATGCCTGCGACATCTCAGGACTCCTATGCCTTCGTGCGAGAAGGGCGTGCTTCTCACTAGAACGTGTTCTAATGGTGCCAGCGTTCGAGCGTCAAGTCGACCGCCATTACAGCAGGACACGTCGGTGTCGTCATGGCACAGAGGTGAGAAAATGGGGATCGGCATGCGTATCGTTTTTATCGAGTTCGCATGATGAAGGAGTTGCCCGCCGCATGTCTGAGCCGGCACATACCAACCCGTCCTCGGGTTCTGAATCGCGACCGCCTCAGGTGATGGCGGTGGCGGTCCTCGCCGAGTCCGAACTCGGTTCCGAAGCGCAACGGGAGCGCCGCAAGCGCATCCTCGACGCCACCCTGGCGATCGCTTCCAAGGGCGGGTACGAGGCCGTCCAGATGCGTGCCGTGGCCGAGCGCGCCGACGTCGCCGTCGGCACCCTGTACCGCTACTTCCCGTCCAAGGTGCACCTGCTGGTGTCGGCACTGGGCCGGGAGTTCGAACGCATCGACGCCAAGACCGACCGCGCGGCGCTGACCGGTGGGACGCCATACCAGCGGCTGAACCTCATGGTCGGCAAGCTGAACCGGGCGATGCAGCGCAACCCGCTGCTGACCGAGGCGATGACCCGCGCGTTCGTATTCGCCGATGCCTCGGCCGCCGGTGAGGTCGATCACGTCGGGAAGCTGATGGACTCGATGTTCGCGCGCGCCATGAGCGAGGGCGAGCCGACCGAGGACCAGTACCACATCGCCAGGGTCATTTCGGATGTCTGGCTGTCCAATCTGCTGGCCTGGCTGACGCGCCGGGCGTCGGCGACCGACGTCAGCAAGCGGCTCGACCTTGCCGTTCGTTTGCTCATCGGGGACGGGGAGCACCCTAAGATTTAGCGGGTGACGCAGGAGTTACCGGCCGAACTGAAGCGCGCGCTCGCGACGGTTGCGCGGGTTCCCCGGATACTGGTCGCCTGCGACTACGACGGCACGATGGCGCCGATTGTCGCCAATCCCGACGACGCCCGTCCGCTCACCGAATCCGCGGCGGCACTGCGCGAGCTGGCGGCGCTGCCGTCGACCGTGGCCGCGCTGATCTCCGGTCGGGCGCTGCGCGATCTGGCCACCCTGTCCCGAATGCCCGCCGAGGTGCACCTGGTCGGCAGCCACGGGTCGGAGTTCGACACCGGGTTCGTGCACGGCATCGACGAGGCCGCCAAGGCGCTGCTACGGAAGATCAAGGACGCACTGGGCGCGATCGCCGCCGAATACCCGGGCGTGGCGATTGAGATCAAGCCCGCCAGTATCGCCCTGCACGTACGCAACGCCGAGCCAACGGACGCCGACGAAGCGCTGAAGAAGGCGCATGCGTGCGCTTCGGCCTGGGACGCCCAGATCACCGAGGGCAAGGCGGTGCTGGAGTTCGCGGTGATCCAGACCGACAAGGGCCAGGCCCTCGACATCCTGCGGCACCAGCAAGGCGCCGCCGCCGCAGTCTTTTTCGGTGACGACGTGACCGACGAGAAGGCGTTTCGCCGGCTGCACGGTCCCGATGTCGGCGTCAAGGTGGGCCAAGGGGAGACGCTGGCCGACTATCGCATCGAGTCGCCCGAGGATGTCGCGCTGGCGCTGAACTTCCTGCTGGAGTGCCGCCGAACCTGGCTGCTCGGCGGGCATTCCACGCCGATCGAGCGGTTGACCATGCTGTCGAATGCCCGCACCGTCGCCCTGCTCACCCCCGAGGCCGACGTGGTGTGGATGTGTCATCCGCAGGCGGATTCCGCGGCGGTGTTCTCGAGACTGCTCGGCGACGCGAACGCCGGTCACTTCGAAATCGGTCCGGAGCGCGAAGCGCTGCCGCTGAGCCAGCGCTACGTCGACGGCACCATGACCGTCGAAACCCGTTGGGCCAGCCTGTTGGTCACCGACTACCTGTCCCACGATGTCGGCGCGGGCCGTACCGATCTGGTCCGGGTGATCAGCGGGCAGGCCAGGGCCGTGGTGTCGTTCGCGCCACGACCCGAGTTCGCTCAGGCGCCGGTGCATCTGCGCGCCGACGACGGCGGGCTTCGGGTGTTCGCCACCAACGAGCCGATGGTGTTGCGTGCCCCCGGCTTGGAGTGGGACATCGTCGCAGACGGCATCCACGAGACCGCTCGTGCCGTGGTCGATCCGTCGCTTGGTCCGGTCGTGATCGAACTACGTTGTGGTACAGAGGATTTAGCCGAGAGTCCGGGGTACGAGGCCTCCCGCCGGGTGCGGGCCGAGAGTTACTGGCGGGATTGGGCGGACACGTTGGCGCTGCCGGAGCTGAACCCGTCGCTGATGAAACGGTCAGCGCTGACGCTGCGCGGGCTCGTCCATGCCGACACCGGCGCGATCATGGCGGCGGCGACCACATCGCTGCCCGAGGAGATCGGCGGCGTTCGCAATTGGGACTACCGCTACTGCTGGATCCGGGATGCCGCGATGACCGCGGCCGCGTTGGTCTCGTTGGGGTCCACCGAAGAGGCAGAGGGGTACTTGAACTGGCTGCACCGGGTGATCGAGTCCATGCACGGTCCTGAGCGGCTGCACCCACTGTACGCGCTGTCCGGCGCGATTCTCGGCCCCGAGGCGGTTATCGACTCGCTGCCCGGCTACGCGGGCTCGCGCCCGGTACGGGTCGGAAATGCCGCCAATGTCCAAGTGCAGCTTGATGTTTTCGGCCCGGTGGTGCAGCTCATCTCCGACCTGGTCCACAAGCGGGTGGCCAGCGGAAGTGCCGACGCACTCACCAACGCCGACTGGAACCTGGTCAGCGAGATGGTGTTCGCCGTCGAAAGTCGCTGGGCCGAGCTAGATCACGGCATCTGGGAGATACGCGGAGCGCCCCGACACCACGTCTACTCGAAAGTGATGTGCTGGCTGACGGTCGATCTGGCCCTGAAGCTGGCCGCCGAATTCGGCCGCGAGGCGCCACCGGGGTGGGCGACGCTGCGCGATGTGATCTCCGAGCAGGTCCGAGAACGCGGCTGGAACGACGAGGTGCAGTCGTTCACCGCGGCCTACGACGGCACCGACCTGGACGCCGCGACGCTGCACATCGGCCTGTCCGGCCTAATCGACCCGTCCGACCCGCGGTTCGCCGCCACCGTCGTCGCGACCGAAGCCGAGTTACGAAGCGGCGCGACCGTTTACCGATACCGCAGCGACGACGGGCTGCCCGGTGTCGAAGGCGGCTTCCACCTGTGCGCGGCGTGGCTGGTGGAGGCCTATCTGCTGACCGACCAGCGGTCGCAGGCCGAGGCGCTCTTCGACCGGCTCGTCACCGCCGCAGGGCCGACCGGCCTGCTCTCCGAGGAGTACGACCCGGTGGCCGAGCGGGCACTGGGCAACCATCCGCAGGCCTACAGCCATCTGGGGCTGCTGCGCTGCGCCCAACTCCTCGGCGCCTGACGCCCAAACCAACGTTTGGGCGCAAAATGTCGAGAAGAATCCGCCAAGACGTCGATCTCGGCGCGTGAGCTACGCCGGCGGGCCGGCGGTGCGGCCGCGAACCACCTCGGTGTCGAGCACGTCGATCACCGGCAGACCGGACCGCGGCGGTGTATGCAGCAGGTGACCCGCGCGACGGCCCTTCTCCAGGCTCGGCTGAATCACCGTCGTCAGGCCGCGGCTCAATGCGTCCGGAATGCCGTCGAAGCCCGTCACCGTCATCTGCCCCGGTACGTAGATACCCCTGCCGCGCAGGTAGTCCATCGCCGACAGCGCCAGCACATCTGCCGTGCACATCAACGCGGTAATGCGCGGATTGGCCTCGAGAGCGACCCCAGCGGCAGCGCCGCCCGAAGTCGGCTGGTGCTCATAGCTTTCCACCACGGTCAGCGAGTCGGGATCCAGACCGGTTTCGGCCATCGCGTCGTAGACACCACCGATGCGCTCGCGCTGAACATGGAAGTGCGGCGTCTGAAGCCGGTCGGGGCTCGCCACCACCGGCTTGCCGCCACCCCGCGGACGGTCCCTGCCCAGCCGCATAGTGAGCAACCCGATGTCCCGGTGGCCAAGCCCGACAACGTATTTGGCGAGCTCAGCCATCGCCGATCGGTCGTCGATACAGACCCTGGAGGTGCCTGGCACGTCCTTGGGCTGGTCGACGACGACGACCGGAAGTTGCCGCTGCAGCACAACCTGCAGATACGGGTCGTCGTCGGATGCGGAGTACACCACGAAGCCGTCGACTCCCGCCGCCAGCACAGCGGCCGACCCGTCCGTCACCGACCGATTCGGTCCCACAGCCACCAGCAGCAATCCCTGGCCGGTGTCCTCGCACGACTCGGCCAACCCCGCGACGAAGTCCAGCGCTGCCGGATCGCTGAACGAGTAGTTCAGCGGTTCGGTGATCATCAGGCCGACCGCGCCTGCCTTGCGGGTGCGCAGCGAGCGGGCCACCGGGTCGGGTCCCGGATATCCCAGACGCTTGGCGGTGTCGAGAACCCGTTCGCGAAGGTCGGCGGACAACTGGTCGGGCCTGTTGTACGCGTTGGAAACCGTGGTGCGGGAGACCTTGAGCTCGGCCGCCAACGAAGCCAGCGTGGCCCGACGCCGTGGCGTGGGACTCCTGGACATGCTCGTGACGTTAGCGGACATGGCCGTGCAGATAGCGCTGTCATCACCTTTGCGTTAGAGTTATTGGAAACGGTTTTCATTTGTATTAGAGAGGTCGGGAGTGCGGAGGACGGCGATCAGGCTGGCGGTCGGACTGGCGGTAGTCGCGCTTATCGCAGCGGGGTGCGGCCAGGGCACACCGTCCGATGACGACCACCCAGCGGTCACCGTCGTCGCGTCCACCGCCGTGTGGGGCAGCGTGGCGAGCGCCGTCGCGGGACAGCACGCGTCGGTCAAGTCGATCGAGACCGGCGTTGCCGCCGACCCGCACTCGTATGAAGCCAGCCCTTCAGATGTGGCGGCGCTCGCTGATGCGTCGCTGGTGGTCTACAACGGCGGCGGCTACGACCACTGGGTGGACGACGTGCTGGCAGGCGATCCCGAAGTCAACGCCGTGGATGCCTATTCGCTGCGCCCCGCGGGCGAACAGCCCGCCAACGAACACGTCTTCTACGACGTGGGCACAGCCAAGGCCGTCGCGCAGGAGATCGCCAACCGGCTCGCCGAGATCGAGCCCGCGCATGCTGACGACTACCGTTCCAACGCAGCCGATTTCGGCCGCGAGGCCGACGCCATCGCCGAGGTGGAGAGAGCGATCGGGAAAGCTCACCCGTCGGCTTCTGTCGTCGCGACCGAACCCGTCGCCTACTACCTGCTGCGCAATGCGGGCATCACCGACCGGACGCCGCCCGGCTTCGCCAGTGCCGTCGAGGAGGGCGACGACCCCTCGCCCGCCGACGTCGCCGCGATGCTCGACCTGATCAACACCCACCAGGTATCGGTGCTGCTGTTCAACCCGCAGACCGAGACCGCGGCCACCAAACAGATCGAGGACACGGCGCGGCAAGCGTCGCTTCCCGTCGTCACGGTCACCGAGACGCTGCCGCTGGGTATCGACTATCTGACGTGGCAACGCGACACCGTCGACGATCTGGCCCGCCAGCTCGACAAGGCACCACAGGCGAATCGATAGTCAGTTGGTTGAGGCTGCTGATGTCGTCGTCAACCTGACCGGCGCCCGCCTCGCCTTCGGCGACCGGGTGTTGTGGGACCACCTCGACCTGACGGTGCGCGCGGGCGAGTTCCTCGCGGTGCTCGGGCCCAACGGCACCGGCAAGACGTCGCTACTGAAGGTGCTGCTCGGTGAGCTGCCGCTGAGCGCGGGCACGGTCACGGTGGCAGGCAGGCCGGTCACCGAAGGCAGCGACCTCATCGGCTACGTGCCACAGCACCGATCGGTCGATCGCGGCCTGACACTGCGCGGCCAGGATCTGGTCGGACTGGGCCTGGACGGACACCGGTGGGGCGTGACGAGCCTGCGGCGGTCCGACCGGTCGCGTCGGCGCGGGGCAGTGCAGACGGCGCTGCAACAGGTGAACGCCGGCCGCCTCGCCACGGTTCCGGTCGGTGTGATGTCGGGCGGCGAACTGCAGCGGATTCGGATCGCGCAGGCGCTGGCCAGCGATCCGGTACTGCTGCTGTGCGACGAGCCGCTGCTCAACCTCGATCCGGCCAACGCACGACTGGTGTCCGCGCTGATCGACCAGCGGCGGCGGGATGCCGACACCGCAGTGCTCTTCGTCACGCACGAGGTGAATCCCGTTCTGCCCTATGTGGATCGGGTGCTGTATCTGGTCGACGGGCGGTTCCGGATGGGCACGGTCGAGGAGGTGATGACCTCGGCGACACTGTCGGAGCTCTACCGCGCCGACATCGAGGTGGTGAAGGTACACGGCCGGTACGTCGTCGTCGGAGAGCACATCGACCATTCCGGCCATGCGAGCGGGCACACCCATGAATGACCGTCTTGCCGACCTGCTGGCGCACCTGTTCGCATTCGACGTCACCGCCGACCTGCTCGGCCGCGACTTCGTGCAACAGGCGCTGCTGGCCGCCGCGCTGCTCGCACTCGTCGCCGGCCTGATCGGGCCTTTCATCGTGATGCGTCAGATGTCCTTCGCGGTACACGGATCAAGCGAATTGTCCTTGACCGGAGCGGCTTTCGCGTTGCTGACCGGGTTGAACGTCGGCCTCGGTGCACTCGTCGGCAGTGCGCTGGCCGCCGTGCTGTTCGGCATCCTCGGCCAGCGCGCCCGCGAGCGCGACTCCGCGATCGGCGTCGTGTTGGCGTTCGGGCTCGGCCTGGCGGTGCTGTTCATTCATTTGTATCCGGGCCGCACCGGCACCAGCTTCGCGCTACTGACCGGGCAGATCGTCGGTGTGGGTTATTCGGGACTGGCGCTGTTGGCGGTGGTCACCGTGATTGTGGTTGTCGCGCTGGCCGTCTGCTACCGGCCGCTGCTGTTCGCCACCGTCGATCCAGAAGTCGCCGCGGCCCGCGGCGTGCCGGTCCGCGCGATGGGCATCATGTTCGCGGCCCTCGTCGGTGTCGTCGCGGCACAGGGTGTGCAGATCGTCGGCGCACTGTTGGTGATGTCGCTCTTGATCACACCCGCAGCGGCGGCAGCGCGGATCTTCGTTTCCCCCGTCGCGACGATCGTCGCCTCCGTCGTCTTCGCCGAGATTTCGGCGGTGGGCGGCATCGTGCTGTCGCTGGCGCCCGGCGTGCCGGTGTCGGTGTTCGTCACGACGATCTCGTTCGCGATCTTCCTGGTGTGCTGGCTGCTCGGCCGTCGCGACCGCGTTGCGCAGCCCGGTTAGACGGCTGTCGAGTCGGTGTCGGAGGTGACGTCGGGCGTGCTGGCAACCAACAGCCATACCAGGGTGGCCAATCCGGTGAATACACCCTGAACCGCGACCAGAAATGCCATGTACTCATGCCAGCTGGACAGCACGTCGCCGCAGCCCTGGCCGTCCCACGGCAGCGTCGAGAGCGCCAGGACGAGGCCCGCAGCCATTACCGTCACGGTGGCCGCGGTAGCCGCGCGCTGGCCTGCGTCTGTCAACGTTCGACGGAAGTAGTTGAACTCGACGCCCAGGGCCAGCAGCAGCACCGCCAGGACCCCGACCACCTGGTGGAAGAATGTCGGGCTGATCGCGCCTTCGCACAGCTGGGACAGCACCGCGAATTGTTCCGAGACTGGCATGGAATCGACCTCCGCGGCCGTCACCGGGTCAAGCGTCCGCACGGTGTCGACGTCGAAGAAGTCGACGAATGCGCTTGCGGCCAGGTAACAAATCCACGTCCCCAGGACCAGCGGGACGATGGCCCGCACCCGCACCCAGTCCGTCGGCAACATCACTCGACGGGTGCCGCTGAACAGCGTGAGCGGATCGGCGTTGAGCGATGCCGCCATGGTCGAGCCCACTGCGACGGCGTAGACGGTGGAGGTCACCAGGTCGGCACGAATCGACCCGTGCGAAACGACCCGCAGAACGTCGACCGCAAGAAGGACGACGACGCCGGCCCACCACCAGATCCATAGCCGAGGCGAATCGCCGTCGGCCCGGGTGATGGCGCGTTTCATCAGACCGACCACGCTCAACACCACGGCATCCGTGGCGATCACAGTGATACGCCACCCTGTGTGGCCGGCTTCGCCGGCGACCGGGTAGACACCCGAGATCAATTGCTCGCTGTAGGAGAAGGCGAACAACATGGAAAAGACCACACCGAATACCGCGCGATCGGAGCGTGGGGACGCGACCTGTTCAGTCATCGCTCACTCCATCGGCCATTCGTTGGTCGGGCGTGCTGGACACAAGAAGCCAGACGAGCGTTGCGAGTCCCGTGATGACGCCCTGAACGGATACGACAAAGGTCAGATACTCGTGCCAATAGCCGAGGACGCTTCCGCAGCCCGAGCCATCCCACGGCAGCGTCGACACCGCCAGTGCCAGGCCCATCGACATAACGGTGACCGTCGCCGCGGCAGCAGCCCGCTGGGCGGGCTCTGCCAGGGTCCGGCGAAAGAAATTGAACTCCACCCCCAGAGTGAGCAGCAGCAGTGGGATGACCGCGACGACCTGCTGGAAAAACGCCGGGCTGACGGCCCCCTCACAGAGGGTCGCGAACGCGCCGAGCTGCTCGGCCAGTGGCATCGCGGCGACTTCGGCCGCCAGCTCCGGATCGAGGCTACGCACGGTGTCCAGATCGAAGAAGTCGTCGAAGGCGGTGGCGGCTACGAAGCACGCGAACGCGCCGACCATGAGCGGAACCGTGGCGCGGACGCGTGCCCAGTCTCTTGGCGCCCCGGACCGACGTGCGCGACTGAACAACGTGACCGGATCGGCGTTCAACGACACCGCCATCAGAATCCCCATGATGGTGGCCAACGCGACCGAAAAGAGCAGGTCGATCCGCAGCGAATGCTCTTCCGGCAGAAGGATTAACACCACATCGAGGATGACGACGGCGGCGAACGAGCTCCACCACCACCGCCACAATCGCGGCGGATCGCCGTCGACGCGGGTGATGAAGAGCTTCAGCTGGCCCACGACGATGAGCACCGCGACGTCGAGGCCGACCAGTCCGACGATCCAACCCGCGACATGGTCCTGGCCGGTGGCCTCGAGGACGGCGAACACGATGTCCTCGCTGTAGGAGAAGACGAACAGCAGCAGGAACACCACCGCAAGCACAGCGCGGTCGTGTCGGTGCCGTGTCAGTTCGGCAGAGAGATCGTTATCCGGTTCGGCCACCGCACTTCCAATGACAGACAGCGTGCGCTCACAGTAGCGGCAGTGTTCCCCAAAGACCTACGTAACTGCGACGGGGCGCGTTGGGTCCGAACACCATTCGGACCACGACCCCGGATACAGCGGCGCGTCGATGCCGACCGTGGCGAGCGCAGCGACGACCACCGACGCGGTTACACCAGAGCCGCAGTAGACACCGGCGTTGTCGATGCCGTCGAACAACCGCGCAAGGTCTCCGTCGCCCAGAAACGTTCCGTCCTCGGTCAATAGGCCCGTGCTCGGCACGTTGCGGGCTCCGGGAATGTGTCCCGCCACCGGGTCGATCGGCTCGACATCGCCTCGGTATCGCTCGGGGGCCCGCGCGTCGAGCAGCGGCATGCCGGCCGCCTGGGGGGCCGTCACCGTCGGGAGCGCACCGGCGTACAGGTCGGCGTGAGTGACCACCACGTCACCAGGCTGAGGCGTAACAGTGCCGCTCTCCAGGTCACCGGACCATGCGGCCAGGCCGCCGTCGAGAATGCGGACGTTATCGATGCCCGCGGCCGTCAGCACCCACCACGCACGAGCGGAGCCGGCCCGGTTCCAGTCGTCGTAGACGACGACCGGTTGACCCGTGCGGATGCCCCACCGCCGGGCGGCGGTCTCGACGGCATGTCCGGACGGCAGCGGATGGCGTCCGCGCCCGGCGACGGTGTGATCGCTGAGCTCGTCCTCCAGCGACACGTACACCGCGCCGGGGATGTGGCCCCGCTCGTATGCGGCGCGCCCGTCGGGCTCGGTGAGCTGCCATCGGACGTCCAGAACCATCAACGGCTCATCGGCCGCCAGTTGCCAAGCCAGTTGGGCCGCGGTGATCAGCACGTCGTCACGCCGTCGTGTCACGGCACAAGCCTGCCATCTAGGTAGGCTTGCGGTCATGGTGTCCGTCGACCTCAACGCCGACCTGGGCGAGAGCTTCGGGGCCTGGCAGCTCGGCGACGACGACGCCATGCTCGGCCTGGTTACCAGCGCCAACGTGGCGTGCGGGTTTCATGCGGGCGATCCGGCGACGCTGGCTCGCAGCTGCGCGGAGGCCACCGCACGTGGAGTGCGGATCGGCGCCCAAGTGGGCTACCGTGACCTCGCGGGTTTCGGCCGACGCTTCATCGACGTCGCTCACGCAGACCTGCGCGCCGATGTGATCTATCAGATCGGTGCGCTCCAGGCGCTGGCTCGGGTGGCTGGTTCAACGGTCGCCTATGTGAAACCCCATGGCGCGCTGTACAACACGATCGTCCACAATCATAACCAGGCCCGTGCGGTCGCGGAGGCGGTGCACGCCGTCGACCCGAGTCTGGCTGTGCTGGGACTGGCAGGGTCGGTGTTTTTCGCCGAGGCGCAGCGCCTCGGGCTTCGCACCGTTTCAGAGGCCTTCGCCGATCGTTCGTACCGCCCGGACGGACAGCTCGTCTCCCGGCGCGAGCGCAACGCCGTGCTGGACGACCCCGCCGAAATCGCCGACCGGGTGGCATCGATGGTGCTGTCGGGACGCGTCGTCGCCGTCGACGGCTCGACCATCCCCATCAGCGTCGAATCCGTGTGCGTACACGCCGATTCGCCGGGCGCGGTGCGGATCGCCACCGCGGTGCGGGACCGTCTTTCGAGCCACGGTGTGGAGCTGGCGGCGTTCGTCTGATGCGACTCAAGCCGGGCCGGCCCGACCTTCGGAACTACGCCCGGTTCTTCGACGTGCCCGAGGCGGCGGCCGACGCGCCGCTGAGCGTGACCTGGGGAGGCGTCACGACACTGCTTGTCGACGACGGCACGTCCGCACTGATGACCGACGGCTTCTTCTCCCGGCCGAGTCTGGTCAGCGTCGGACTGGGTCAGATTGCGCCGTCGGCGCCTCGCATCGACGACAGCCTCAACCGAATGGGCGTGGACCGATTGGAAGCGGTGCTGCCGGTACACACCCACTACGACCACGCGATGGATTCCGCCGCCATCGCACTCCGCACCGGCGCACGACTCGTCGGCGGCGAGTCGGCGGCACAGGTCGGCATCGGGGGCGGGCTCTCCGGCGACCGCATCGTCGTTGCGACCCCGGGCGAACCCATCAGGCTCGGCGCCTACGACGTCACGTTGGTTGAGGCGGAACACTGTCCGCCGGACCGGTTTCCGGGTGTGATCACCGGGCCCGTCGTACCGCCGGTGAAGACGTCGGCATACAAGTGCGGAGAGGCATGGTCGACGCTGGTCCACCACCGCCCGTCGGATCGGCGGCTGATGATCGTCGGAAGCGCGGGCTTCGTTCCCGGCGCATTGGCCGGACACCGCGCCGAGGTGGTCTACCTGGGCATCGGACAGCTGGGCGTGCAGCCGGAGAGCTACCTCGTCGACTACTGGACCGAGACGGTGCGGGCCGTCGGCGCGCGCCGCGTCGTGCTCATCCATTGGGACGACTTCTTCCGGCCGCTGACCAAGCCGCTGCGGGCTCTGCCGTACGCCGGAGACGACCTCGACGTCTCGATGCGAGTGCTGACCGCGCTTGCGGAGGACGACAACATAGCGCTGCATCTGCCGACACTGTGGCAGCACGCTGACCCGTGGAGCTGACGCTTGCGCTGGTCGCGCTCGCCGCGAGCCTGTGGCTTCTTCTCCAGTCTCCTCAGCGAGCCCCTGTCAGCGGCGGCTACCCGCTCACGTCGGATCGCCCGATCCGCGCCGAAGCGACCGCAAGGTTTCCGCCACCTCGATAGCGTCACCCTCGCCGACATCGTCGGAGTGTCGGTCCGGCCGCGCGAGGAAGAGATAGGCCAGGCCAGTACCCAACACGATCAACAGGCCGATCGCGACGACATACTTGTCCAGGAACGAACCGGTAGCGGTTGGTTTGAGCAGCAACACAATTGCCATCAGCCCGTATGCCAGTGCGGCGACGTTGACGATGAAGCCGTATCGCCCCAGATTCCAGTTGCCGGCCGGTCGCCAACCCTTCACGCGTTGCCGCAGAGCGGCGAGCACGACTGCCTGGAACGCGATGTAAATGCCCAGTACGGCGAATGCCGTGATTCTTGGCAATTGATTCGGGAATGCATAGACGTACAGGCAGATCAGGATGGGCACGATGCATGCGACCAGGAGTGCATTGCTGGGCACCGCATGCTTTGCCGACATTTGCGACAGCCACCCGCTCATCGGCAGCATGCGGTCCCGGGCGGACGAATAGAGCAGTCGGCTTCCCGCGGCCTGCAGGGACAGCACACAGGAGATGAACGCAAGCACCGCGACACATAGGAAGACCTTGGACCCTGCCGTTCCAAGCGAGCTCACGAGAATGGCAGGAATGGGATCAGGGTCCTCGCCGTCCACGATCGCCTGAAGGTCGGGCGCGGCCAACACGTACCCCATATAGGACAGCAATCCCGAGACGCCGCCGATGAGGATGGTCAGCATCATCGCCTTGGGGATCCGCCGCGTGGGGTCGCCCACTTCCTCGGCGAGGTTGCCGCACGCCTCGAAGCCGTAGAACAAGAAGAGGCCGCTCAATGCCGCACCGAAGAAGGTCACGATATAGGCCGTGTCGCCACCGGCACCCATTGAGTCGAAGAAGACCGAAAACGGTTGAACCCGCTTGAATATGAGCAAATACAACCCAAGCGCGACCACGCCGACCAATTCCGCGGCCAACCCGATCTTGGCAACTCTGGCGAGCATGTGCGTACCGCTGAAGTTGACTGCCAACGCGAACAGCAGCAAAGCGACCGCGGTAATCAACTGAACGATTGGGGTGTGCTCGATTCCGAAGAGCGCGGCGATGAAGCCGCCGCCGAATTCGGCGACGGCCGTCACGGTCACGATGACCGCCCACAGGTACACCCAGCTCACGATCCACGCGTACTTGCGGCCCCACAGCCTCCTGGTCCATGGATAGATGCCGCCGGCAAGCGGAAACTGCGAGACCACTTCGCCAAACACGAGCGCCACCAGGAACTGGCCGCAGCCCACGATAACGATCCACCACACCGCCGGCGGACCGCCGAGAGCAAGGCTGTACGCCCACAGTGAATACACCCCGACGAGTGGCGACAAGTAGGTGAATCCGAGCGCCATGTTCGACCACAGACTCATCGACCGGTGAAAGTCCTGTCCCGAATAGCCGAGCGCGGCCAGGTGCGACTCATCCGAGTCGGCGGTTGGTGGTGGTTTAGCCGTTTCGGTCATGCCGAACCTCCCTGGATCGTCGGCCGCTAGCAGTTGACATCTTGTCACCGCCACCGTGCCGACGAAGCCATTTCGGATACGTACGCATCAGTAGGTTTCCCTTGCCAAACCGAGCATTTCATCTTCACATTTCCGGCCGACGGTGTACCGGCCCGACTACCCTGATGGGCAGATCGGATGGTGCTACCTACAACGATCGAGGAGAGCAAATGACGATCGAAAAGGAGCAGTCAAACTACTCCAGCAAACTCCCGAAAGATGGCCAAGAACAATTCGTCGACCGATGGCGCGAGAATGGCTATAACTGCTTTTCGTCAGGGCACAAGTTTTGCCGCGAAGTCTGCCCTGTCACTCAAGTCACCCGAAACGAGAATCACACGCCGACGGCGTTCATGGCCAACATCATCGCGATGGATCAAGGCTTACTCAACATCGAAGATGTTGCCGACGACTATGTCCACTGCGTGCAGTGCGGCGGATGCGAAATCCGTTGTCCCAATACGCTGTTCGTCGGCGACTTCTATCAGGCCCGTACGGAGACCGTTAAGGTGGTGCGTGCGGCACGGGCGCTGATGGTTGACAAGGGGCTGGATCGCGAGGGCTGGAAGCTGTGGACCCGGCTGACCAAGGACCTCACCAACGAGCCCGTGCTAGGCACCACCGACGAAGGCCAGCCGCAGGGGCAGGCGTACGTCCGAAACTGGGCCGAGGGACTGGACATTCCGATCGGCGGCGAAACCATCATGTTCGTCGACTGTGAGGCGGCGTTCTACCGGACATCCAACACGCGCGCCACCGCGCAGGTGTTGCAGAAAGCCGGTGTGCCATTCGGGCTGATGAACGAGCAATGGTGCTGTGGCGGGCCGGCGGCAGAGATGGGCTACGTCGAGCAGTCCCGCGCGTTCGCCGAGCACAACGTCAAGGATTGGCGGGCCTCAGGCGTGAAGCGGATCATCGCGATCGAACCCCACGACTACATCCATTTCACCGAGGACTACCCCGCGTACTTCGGCGCGGACTTCGATTTCGAGGTGGTCCAAATAATCGAGCTGGTAGCCGAACTCATCAAGGACGGCAAGCTGGTCCTGGATCATCCGATCAACAAGACCGTCACGTACCACGATCCCTGCCGGCTCAACAAACGCAAGAACATCCACGAAGCACCGCGCTTCATCCTCAACTCCATTCCCGGGCTGACCTTCAAGGACGTCGACCACGTCACGCAGTGGTCGTACTGCTCGGGCGGTGGCGGCGGGCTGCCGATCGAGAAACCGGACATCACGGCTCAAATCGCTCGCACCCGACTGGCGCGCGCGCGGGAACTGGGCGTGGACATGCTGGTGAGCGCCTGTGTGTGGTCCGAGCGACCGCTCGCAATGGCAGGTCATGATGTCGGCATCGAGGTTGCCGACATCATCGAACTCGTCGCGGAGTCGGCCGGTATCGATATCGGTGGTCGGCGCGGCGCGTCCGAATCGGTGGTGACGTCATGACCACCGCCACAGTTCGGACCTTAGACGACGCCGTCGTCACGGACCTCGAAGCGATCATGGACGAGCCTGGCTCGGTGCTGACGAACCTGTCGAGTCGCACCAATCGAACTCGGGTTCCTGCTCCATTCCCCGTGCACCGCTGGGGCGAATACGTCCCCGCCGCAGTCGTTTTGCCCCGCACCGCACAGCAGGTGTCGGAGATCCTGAAACTCGCCAACCGTGCGGGCATCCCGGTGGTGCCGCGGGCGGGTGGCACCGGGCTCAACGACGGCGCGGTCCCGTTGCGCGGCGGGATCATCGTCGACGTCAAGCGCATGGACCAGATCAAGGAGATCGATCTGGCCGACCGTTGCGTCACGGTCGGACCCGGAATCAGCATGATGAAGCTCAACGAAGAGTTGGGCAAATACGGTGTGTTCCATCCCGATACGCCGGCGTCCTATCCCTGTTCGCTGGTCGGCGGACGGATCGCATGCAGCGGATTCTCGTTGCTGGGTACCCGATTCGGGCACTCCCGGGACCTGGCGATCTCGTTTGAGATCGTGCTGCCGACCGGTGAGATCATCCGGGTCGGCGACGGCGGCGGTAAGAAGATCCGGAAGTCCTCGACGGGGTATCACCTCAAGCAGCTGTTCATGGGGCATCAAGGAACACTGGGCATCGTCACCGAGGCGACCCTGGAGGTCGTCCCGAAGCCCGAGGCCGAGTTCGCCGCGTTCTTCGCGTTCGACGATTATCTCAAGGCCCATCGCACTGTCTATGGCATCGTGACCTCGGGCATCGCCACGCTGGCCGGCACGGTGCTGTTCGACGAGAAGAAGGTCGAATACCTGCGCCGCGACGACGAGGCATTCATCCCGATGCCGTCATGGGTGAATTCCATTGTCGCAACGGCGCTTTACGGCACGAAGGCAGAGGTGACCGCGGCGTCGAAGATCCTGATGGAGAAGGGACGGGCCGAGGGCGGACGCTACACGGGCGATCACATGGCCGTCGGCGACTGGGCATCACGGCACGACCGCTACGCGAACCCGCTGCACGGACGGGTTGCCGGCGGCCAGGTGGCGCCGATGTCCTGGCACTGCGAAGACGCTTCGCTCAATTGGAGCGTGCTGCCCAAGGTGCGTGAAGAGTGGACTGCCATCGCCCAGCGCTACATCGACGAGTACGGCATCTTCGACAACTGGGGGATGTACTGCTACACGAGCGCGTCGTACAAGCCGTGGGGTGACTATCTAGCCGAGATCGACATCGGCATCTGGGAGGAGAAGCTCAACGACGACAACTGGGCGGCGTGGGTGCGGTTCAAGACCGAGCTGGCCAAGGTGTCGCTCAAGTACGGCGGTTCGATGAGCAACTGCCACGGCACCACCCGCATCGGTGATGCCGAACTGGTTCCGCAGGAGATGGGCGGCGGGTGGGACGTCATGACGAAGATCAAACGCATGCTGGATCCGAACAACATCATGAATCCCGGCAAGCAGATGCTCGACGAGGCGTACGAGGATTAGTGAAATGCGCAAATTCATCTACAAACAGCAATACACACGTCCGGAAGCGCGTCGCATCTCCGACGGTGTGATCATGCGTCTTGACGACGTCTACGAGGTCGACCCGGCGCTGATGGACGCACATTTCAGACAACAGAACATGCCGAAGTGGGACACCGAGCGGATCGTTGCCTCCCGAAACGACCACCTGCAGTGGATGCACGACCACTTCTCGTACGAGACCCTGGTCGCCGGCGAAGACGATGAACTCGACAAGGGCCCCGGACAGCCGGTCCGCCGCGACCTGCCTTCCTATCCGGAGTCCTCGGCGAAGCATCCGCCGCCAATCCTGCCCTGATGTACAGCCACTTCGGTGCCTGCTTGACTCGAACCTCTCGCCCCTCGGCTATGAGCGATTCGCCACCAAAGTCCTTGACACGCTGATCGTTTCACATGAGCTCACCAGCCGTGGATCGACAAACGGGTGCGGCGGACGACTCCGGCGCCGGGATCAAGCCGAAGTCGACAACGCTCGTCAGGGTTCTCTAACCCCGGCGCTGGCGGGCGATTTCGGCCAGCACCACACCTGCGGCCACGGACGCGTTGAGCGACTCGGTCGGCCCGGCCATCGGGATGGATACCACCGCGTCGCAGTTCTCCCGCACCAGCCGCGACAGGCCCTTGCCCTCCGAGCCGACCACGACGACCATCGGGTCGGTGCCGTCCAGTTCGTCGAGTGTGATGTCACCGTCCGCGTCGAGGCCGACGACCTGCAGGCCGGAGTCACGCCAATTCTTCAGTGTCCGATTGAGATTCGTCGCCCTGGCCACCGGTACCCTGGCGGCCGCGCCTGCGCTGGTACGCCAGGCGACCGCGGTGACGGAAGCGGATCGCCGCTGCGGGATCAGCACCCCGTGCCCGCCGAACCCGGACACCGAACGGACGATCGCCCCGAGGTTGCGCGGATCGGAGATGTTGTCCAGCGCCACCACCAGGGCGGGCGCACTGTCGTTGGACGCGACCGCGAGCAGGTCGTCTGGGTGGGCGTATTGGTAGGGCGGCACCTGCAGCGCGATGCCCTGGTGCATACCGTTGGCACTGATGCGATCCAGGTCGCCGCGCGGCACCTCGAGGATCGCGATGCCGGCATCGGCTGCGCGCCTTACGGATTCGGTGAGGCGTTCGTCGGCTTCGGCACCCAACACCACGTAGAGCGCCGTGGCGGGCACTCCGGCGCGCAGGCATTCCAGCACCGGGTTGCGGCCCAGCACCACCTCGGTGTCGTCGCGCTTCGGTGAGCGGCGCTGCTGCTGGCCCTTGGTCGCGCGCTTGGCGGCCGGGTGGTTTGGCCGCATGTGTGCGGGCGGCGTGGCGCCCCGGCCTTCCAGGCCGCGGCGGCGAACTCCGCCCGAGCCGACCTTGGGGCCCTTCTTGGTGCCGGGCTTGCGGACTGCACCCCGGCGTTGGGAGTTTCCGGCCATCTACGGGGAGTACCCGTCCAGCAGGGTCCACTGCGGCCCGTCGGCGGTGTCGGTGACTTCGACGCCCGCCTTCTTGAGCCGGTCCCGGATCTCGTCGGCCTCCGCCCAGTCCCTGCGCTCGCGGGCCTCTTGGCGGCGCTGAATCTCCGCGTGCACCAGCACGTCAACTGCGGCCAGTGCCGCGGACGTCTCGTCGCGGGATTCCCACCGCTCGTCCAGCGGATCGCAGCCAAGGATGCCCATCATCGTCCGGATCGACCGGGCGCGGGCCATCGCGGTCTCGTGGTCGCCTGCCTCCAACGCCCGGTTGCCCTCCGCACGCGCGGCATGCACCTCGGCGAGCGCGATCGGCACCGACAGGTCGTCGTCGAGTGCGGCGCCGAATTCCGGCGTCCATTCGCCGGGCTCGACGGCGCCGACCCGGCTGCGCACCCGATGCAGGAAATCCTCGATCCCGGCGTAGGCCTTCGCCGCGTCCTGCAACGCCGTCTCGGAGAACTCCAGCATCGACCGGTAGTGCGCACTGCCGAGGTAGTAGCGCAGTTCGGCGGGCCGCACCCGCTGCAGCACGGCCGGAATGGCCAACACGTTGCCCAGCGACTTGCTCATCTTCTCGCCGGCCATGGTGACCCAACCGTTGTGCAGCCAGAAGCGGGCGAACGGGTCACCGGCGGCCTCGGCCTGGGCGATCTCGTTCTCGTGGTGCGGGAAGATCAGATCCATACCGCCTGCGTGGATGTCGAACTCGGCGCCCAGGTAGGCCTCGCACATCGCGACGCATTCGGTGTGCCAGCCTGGCCTGCCGCGGCCCCACGGCGTCGGCCAGGACGGCTCGCCCGGCTTCTCGCCCTTCCACAACGTGAAGTCTCGCTGGTCGCGCTTGCCGGTCGCCACCCCCTCGCCCTGGTGCACGTCGTCGATCCGGTGGCCGGACAGCTTGCCGTAGCCGGGCAGGCTCAACACGTCGAAGTACACATCGTTGTCACCGGTGTACGCGTGGCCGTCGTCGATCAGCCTGCCGATCAGCTCGATGATCTGGGTGATATGTCCGGTAGCGCGCGGCTCGGCCGACGGCGGCAGCACGCCCAGCGCGTCGTAGGCGGCGCAGAACGCCCGCTCGTAGGTGGCCGCCCACTCCCACCACGGCCGGCCCGCGTCGGCGGCCTTGTTCAGGATTTTGTCGTCGATGTCGGTGACGTTGCGGATGAACGAAACGTCGTAGCCCTTGGCCATCAGCCAGCGCCGCAGTACGTCGAACGCCACCCCGCTGCGAACGTGACCGATGTGCGGCAGGCCCTGCACGGTGGCGCCGCACAGATAGATCGACACATGGCCGGGCCGCACCGGCACGAAGTCACGGACGGCGCCCGTCATCGTGTCGTGTAGCCGCAGGTCGGTCACGACGGGCCAGCTTACCGGCCTATTCGACCTCAACCACCAAAGCGGTCGCGATGGCGGCCATTCCTTCGCCACGGCCAGTCAGGCCGAGACCGTCGGTCGTCGTCGCCGACACCGAAACCGGGGCGTCCAGCAGCCCCGAAAGCACCTGCTGCGCTTCGGCTCGTCGCGGGCCCACCTTGGGCCTGTTCCCGATCACCTGCACGGCCGCGTTGCCCACCCGGAAGCCCTCGGCGCGCACCAGGCCGTGAACGTGGCGCAGCATGTCTGCGCCGCTGACGTCGCGCCACTCCTCGCGGCCGGTGCCGAACACCTCGCCGATGTCGCCAAGGCCGGCGGCGCTCAGCAGCGCATCGCACAGCGCGTGGGCCGCCACGTCGCCGTCCGAGTGACCCGCGCAGCCGTCGGCGCCCTCGAACAACAGGCCGAGCAGCCAGCACGGCCTGCCGGCTTCGATGGGATGAACGTCGGTGCCGATGCCGACCCGTTGTGTGCTCACTTGGCACGTCCCAGCAGGGCCTCGGCAAGCAGCAGATCCATCGGCGTGGTGATCTTGAAGGCCATCGGGTCGCCGTCGACCACCTGAACCTGTGTGCCGGTCATCTCGACCACCGAGGCGTCGTCGGTGAATCCGCCCGCCCCGGCCCGGTCGTACGCGCGGCGCAGCAGCTCGGTCTGGAAGCCCTGCGGGGTCTGCACCGCGCGCAGACCCGCCCGTTCCGGGGTGCCCAGAACGACGCCATTGGCGTCGACGGCCTTGATGGTGTCGCTTACCGGCAGCCCGGGCACCACGGCGGCATGACCGGAATGAAGGGCCTGTACCACCCGCACGATCAGCGACGGCGGGGTGAGCGCCCTGGCCGCGTCGTGCACGAGAACGAATTCAGCGTCACCGACCGCCGCGAGCGCGAGCCGGACCGATTCGGTGCGATCGTTTCCGCCTGCGACGATCACCGCGTCACCGCCGAACACCAGCTTGGCTTCGTCGGTGCGGTTCGGCGGCACGGCCACCACCACGCCGTCGACCACGCCGGAGTCGCGCAGGCCGGTCAGTGCGTGTTCGAGCATCGGACGGCCGCCCAGATTGACGAATGCCTTCGGCGCGCCTGCGGCCAACCGTTCCCCCGATCCTGCGGCCGGGACAACGGCGACCGTGCTCATTGCCTTCAGGAGGCGGCGGCCAGGACCTCGTCGAGGATGGTCGCTGCCTTGGCGTCGTCGGTGTTCTCCGCGAGCGCCAGTTCGCCGACCAGGATCTGACGGGCCTTGGCCAGCATGCGCTTCTCGCCGGCGGACAGGCCGCGCTCCTGGTCGCGGCGCCACAGGTCACGGACGACCTCGGCAACCTTGTTCACATCGCCGGAAGCCAGCTTCTCGAGGTTGGCCTTATAGCGGCGCGACCAGTTGGTCGGCTCCTCGGTGTGGGGGGCGCGAAGCACCTGGAACACCTTGTCGAGGCCCTCCTGCCCGACCACGTCGCGCACGCCGACGTACTCGGCATTCTCGGCTGGGACTCGAACGGTGAGGTCTCCCTGGGCGACCTTCAAGACGAGATATTCTTTCTGCTCGCCTTTAATGGTCCGGGTTTCGATCGCCTCGATCAACGCAGCACCGTGGTGTGGATAGACAACGGTGTCTCCGACCTTAAAAATCATCTGTTTCGAGCCCCTTTCGATACTCCATGCTAACACGGCGCTCAGACACGTGTTGACCAACGGTGCAGGTCAGGGGCACCCCAGGTGAAGACTAGGGGTTGACACGGTGACAAATACGTGCAAGGCACGGTCGGGTCAGCGACCCCTTGACGGCCCCTCTCACGTGGTTGTGGATGGTTTCGCGGCAAACCCGCACCGGCGCCCTCGATGCCTCCGCTACCGCCGCCAACCACCACCTACTACTCTGCATAGTCGAACGTGTTCTTGTCACTGGCGACCCACGTCACCGGCGCTTCGCCGGCCGAGCAGGAGGCTTCTGGGTGAACCGCTTCAAATCGCGCAGTTCTGCCGTCACCGCTGCCCTGGCGGCCTTCGGGTTGGCCGCCTCTGCCGCCCTCGCCGGATGCAGCGCCGGACAGGTCGCCCAGACCGCCACCCAGCAGGCGGCGGTCAACGGCACCGCCGCGGCAGTGGGGTCCATCACACTGCGCAACGTGCACCTGCGTGCCGCGCAGACGGCCGATTACGTGCAGCCGGGCAGCGAAGTGGAGCTGCTCTTCGTGGCGTCCAACCAATCGCCGGACACGCCGGACAAGCTGGTCTCCATCACCTCCGACTTCGGGACGGTGACGTTGTCCGGCGACACCGAACTTCAACCCAACGGCGTGCTGGTGGTCGGCGAGCCCGATGGGCAGATCGCCGCGCTTGAGCAAGCAGAGACCGCCGAGGCAGCGAAGGCAACGGTCGACTTGTCCAAGCCGATCACCAACGGCCTGACCTACGACTTCACTTTCACCTTCCAGAAGGCCGGTGAGACGACCATGCCGGTGCCGATCTCGGCAGGCGAGGCGCCCCGCCGCGACGGGTCGGGCGAGTCGGCCGGCGACACGGGCGGTCATCACTGAGGATCTGTCGGCGGTGGCGGATACCGTCACATCGTGGCCAAGGCGCGTTCGCAGTACCGCTGTTCTGAGTGCCACCACGTCACCGCGAAATGGGTCGGGCGGTGCCCAGACTGCGGCACTTGGGGAACGGTCGACGAGGTAGCCGTGCTCGCCGCCGTCAACGGGTCGCCGATCGCGGCGAGCCGTCGCACCGACGACACCGGCCGTGCCGATCAGCTCCATCGATCCCGGCGCCACCAGGCACTATCACACCGGCGTCAGTGAACTCGACCGCGTGTTGGGCGGCGGAATCGTGCCCGGGTCGGTGACGCTGCTGGCTGGCGATCCGGGTGTCGGCAAGTCGACGCTGCTGCTCGAGGTCGCTCATCGATGGGCCGAAGCCGGCCGCCGGGCGCTGTATCTGTCAGGCGAGGAGTCTGCGGGCCAGATCCGGATGCGCGCCGAGCGCACCGGATGCAGCAACGACGACGTCTACCTGGCCGCCGAGTCCGATCTGCAGACCGCGCTCGGCCATATCGAGGAGGTCCGGCCGACGTTGGTGGTGGTCGACTCGGTGCAGACCATGTCGACCACCGAGGCCGACGGCGTCACCGGCGGCGTCACCCAAGTGCGGGCGGTGACGACGGCGTTGACCATGACCGCGAAGTCCACGGGGGTCGCGATCATTCTCGTCGGCCACGTGACCAAGGACGGCGCGATCGCCGGGCCGAGGTCGCTGGAGCATCTCGTCGACGTCGTGCTGCACTTCGAGGGCGACAAGACGTCGACGCTTCGAATGGTGCGCGGGGTCAAGAACCGGTTCGGCGCGGCCGACGAGGTCGGCTGTTTCATGTTGCACGACAATGGAATCGACTGCGTAGCAGACCCGTCGGGGCTTTTCCTCGACCAACGGCCTGCGCCGGTTTCGGGCACCGCGGTCACCGTGACGCTCGACGGCAAGCGCCCGCTCATCGGCGAGGTGCAGGCGCTGCTGGCCGTTCCGACCACGTCGACGCCGCGGCGCGCGGTCAGCGGAATCGACTCGGCGCGCGCGGCGATGATCACGGCGGTGTTGGAGAAACGGGCCAACCTGAGGGTCGGGCCGTGTGACATCTACCTGTCGACCGTTGGCGGAATGCGGCTGACCGATCCGTCGTCGGATCTTGCCGTGGCGTTGGCCATCGCATCCGCCTACGCCGACCTCCCCCTTCCGACCACCGCCATCGCGATCGGCGAGGTAGGGCTGGCCGGCGACCTTCGACGGGTCAGCGGTATGGAGCGGCGGCTGGCCGAGGCCGCCCGGCTCGGATTCACTTGTGCCGTAGTTCCGCCCGGCGTGAAAACGGTGCCGATAGGCTTACGGGCGATAGCGGCCGACAACATCACCGCCGCAATGAAGGTGCTGACGGAGATCGCAGTGAAGGGCGGCCGCTCCGAGGAGGGGCCATGGCCGTGAAGTCCAGCCGCCGCAACGTGGTGCAGCTGGCCCGTCCCACGCTGCGGGAAACCATCGGGCGGCTGGCCCCCGGCACCGCCCTGCGCGACGGCCTGGAACGCATCCTGCGCGGCCGCACCGGCGCGCTGGTCGTGCTCGGCTACGACGACAGCGTCGAGGCGATCTGTGACGGCGGCTTCTCGCTGGACGTCCGGTACGCGCCGACCCGGCTGCGGGAGCTGTCGAAGATGGACGGCGCCGTGGTGTTGTCCAGCGACGGAACCCGAATCCTGCGGGCCAACGTTCAGCTGGTGCCCGACCCGTCGATACCCACCGACGAGTCCGGCACCCGGCACCGGTCGGCGGAACGCACCGCGGTCCAGACCGGCTATCCGGTGATCTCGGTGAGCCATTCGATGAGCATCGTGACGGTCTACGTGGCAGGTGAGCGGCACGTAGTGCCCGAGCCGGCGACCATCCTGTCGCGCACCAACCAGACCATCGACACGCTCGAGCGGTACAAGTCGCGACTGGACGAGGTGAGCCGGCAGCTGTCGACGGCCGAGATCGAGGACTTCGTCACGCTGCGCGATGTGATGACGGTGGTGCAGCGACTGGAGATGGTGCGCAGGATCAGCCTCGAGATCGACTCCGACGTCGTCGAGCTCGGCACCGATGGCCGCCAGCTCAAGCTGCAGCTGGAGGAGCTCGTCGGCGACAACGACACCGCGCGCGAGCTGATCGTGCGCGACTATCACGCCAACCCTGACCCGCCGACACCGGCGCAGGTGAGCGCGACGCTCGAGGAGCTCGACGGGCTGTCGGACACCGAGTTGCTCGACTTCACCACGCTGGCAAGGGTTTTCGGCTACCCGTCGACGATGGAGGCACAGGACTCGGCGATGAGCTCACGCGGCTACCGGGCGATGGCGGGTATTCCGCGTCTGCAGTTCGCCCACGTCGACCTGCTCGTGCGGTCGTTCGGATCGCTGCAGGGGCTGCTGGCCGCCAGCGCGAACGATCTGCAGTCGGTCGAGGGCATCGGCTCGATGTGGGCGCGCCACATCCGCGAGGGTCTGTCGCAGCTGGCGGAGTCGACGATCGCCGACCGGTTGGCCTAGCCGACGGGCGCGGGCGCCTCTTCGGGCGGCGGGGCACCTTCGGCGGGTGCCGGGGCTTCGGCCTGCGGCGCGGGTTGGGCGAGGACGAACGGCACCGCCGCCGACCGCAGGTTGCCCAACTGGACAAGGAGGTTGTACGTGCCGGGCCCGATCGGCTGGCGGGGCAGCGGACATCCCGGCGCCGAGCCCATGCCGGTCCAGGTCACCTCGGTCGTCACCTGTTCACCGGGGTTGAACGTCTTGACCAGCGTCTCGTTCGACGGTGCGCAGTCGAGGTTCGACCACAACCGGGTGTTGTCCAGCCCGTAGACGTAGGCCGCAAGGACTGCGGCGCCGACATCATGCTTGCAGGCCACCAACCCGATGTTCGTGACGACCATGGTGAACTTCGGCTGGTCGCCCACCACGTACTGCGGCTGGCTGGTGATGCCCTTCACGGCCAGCGTGGAGTCCGGGCAGTCGTCGCCCTCCTGCAGCACCGGTGGCGGTGCGACCGCCGCGGTCGGCGTGGGCGTCGGGGCCGGGGCGTTCGCGGCCGGCGGTACGACGGGCGTCTTGACTTCGGGGTTCTCCCCGGGGAGCGGCGTCGGTGTGGCTGCGGGCGTGGCTGCCGGCTTCGCGGTCTTCGTCTCGGCCCCGCCGCTGTTCATCACGATCATGACCACTACGGCGGCGATCACCCCGATGACGAGGACCGCTATGCCCAGCGCCAGTGCCCTGCGTCGCCAGTAGATCTGCGTGGGTAGCGGGCCATGCGGTTCCAGATCCAACACAGACTCACGGTAAGGCCAGGTCATGCACAATCGTTCGAGGTGGCTCGGCGTGTCGGCCAATGAGCGCTTGCGCGAAGAGCAGACAGCGCGGTCAGCCTTCACCGATATCGCCCAGATGATCCCGCAACACCACCCGGCCGTCGGCCAGCTGGTAGGTCGCGCCGGCGATCGCCAGCGTCCCGGACACGACCCTCTGGGCGATCGTCGCCGAGCGGACACGAAGCTGCGAAACGGTCTCGGCAACGTGCCGGGCTTCGAACTCGTCGATTCGAGTCAGCCCGGCAGCACGGCCAAACAGGATCGACGGGGTGACCCGCTCGACGATGTCACGCACGTAGCCGCCGGGCACGTCGCCGTCATCGAGCGCCGACAAGGCGGCCTCGACCGCACCGCAGCTGTCGTGGCCAAGCACCACGATCAGCGGCACGTCAAGCACCGTGACGGCGTACTCGATGGAGCCGAGCACCGCCGAATCGACGACGTGGCCCGCGGTGCGGACCACGAACATGTCGCCAAGGCCCTGGTCGAAAATGATCTCCGCGGCCACCCTGCTGTCTGCGCACCCGAACAGTACGGCCGTCGGCTTCTGACCCTTCGCCAGCGCGGACCGGCGCTCGATGCTCTGGCTGGGATGCGCCGGCATTCCCGCGACGAATCGCTCGTTACCCTCCTTGAGTGCTTTCCATGCGGTCGCTGGACTCGTGTTGGGCATGGCCGACATTCTGCCGGAGCGCGGATCTTTGATCGATTCGGGCGAGCTTCTGCGCTGGTACGACCGTGAGCAGCGGGACCTACCGTGGCGTCGCCCCGGCGTCACACCGTGGCAGATGCTGGTCAGCGAGTTCATGCTGCAACAGACGCCCGTCTCGCGCGTCGAGCCGATCTGGCTGGACTGGGTGGCGCGGTGGCCCACACCGTCGGCCACCGCGGCGGCCAGCGCGGCCGACGTGCTGCGCGCCTGGGGCAAGTTGGGATACCCGCGGCGGGCCAGACGGTTACACGAGTGCGCCGTCGTGATCGCCCGAGAACACCGCGATGTTGTGCCATCAGACGTCGAAACCCTGTTGTCGTTGCCCGGAATCGGGGCTTACACGGCGCGCGCCGTCGCGTGCTTCGCCTACCAGCGACGGGTACCCGTCGTCGACACGAATGTGCGGCGCGTGGTGGCCAGGGCAGTGCACGGCCGGGCCGACGCTGCAGCGTCGTCATCGCCGCGTGACCTCGATGATGTCGCCGCGCTCTTGCCGAATGACGATGATGCGCCGCGCTTTTCGGTGGCCCTGATGGAACTTGGTGCGACGGTGTGCACCGCGCGCACACCTCGCTGCGGCATCTGCCCGTTGAGCGTATGCGCGTGGCGGTCTGCCGGCTATCCAGCCGCCACCACACCGGCACGTCGGGTGCAGCGTTACGCGGGTACCGACCGCCAGGTCCGTGGCCGCCTGCTGGATGTGTTGCGCGACAGCCACTCTCCGGTCACGCGTGCCCAGCTCGACGTGGCCTGGCTGACCGACACCGCACAGCGCGATCGCGCGCTGGATTCGCTGCTCGTCGACGGGCTGGTCGAGCAGACCGCCGACGGTCGTTTCGCCCTCGTCGGCGAAGGCGACTAGCTAACCTGGGGCTGTGGCACATGCCCCGCGAACGCGGTATGCGAAGTGCGGCGAGATAGACATCGCCTATCAGGTCCTCGGCGACGGCCCGGTCGATCTTGTGGTGCCTCCCGGCCCCTTCGTCGCGTTCGATTCGATCGACGCCGAGCCTGCGCTCGACCGGTTCCATCGTCGCCTCGCGTCGTTCGCCAGGGTGATCCGGTTCGATCAGCGGGGAATGGGTGCGTCATCGCGCACCTCGTCGGCCGACATCGTGGGGCCGAAGTATTGGGCCGAGGACGCTATCGCGGTGATGGACGCCGCGGGCAGCGATCAGGCCACGATCTTTGGCTCAGGCTGGGCCGCCATGACCGCATTGACGTTGGCAGGCGACTACCCCGAACGGGTGCGAAGCCTGGTGATCGTGAACGGCGCAGCGCGCGCGACGTGGGCACCCGACTACCCGATCGGGGCCAAAGTCAGTGTGGGCGAGCAGTGGGGAAGGGTTGCGCTTGATCCCGATGCGGTCGCCCAGGGGTTCGACGTGTTGCGGGCTTTCGCGCCGAGCGTCGCCGATGACGACAACTTCCGCCGCTGGTGGGATGTCGCCGGAAACCGGGCGCAGTCGCCGAGCGAAGCGCGCGCCGCAGTGGAGACGATCGCCAAGGCCGACGTGCGCGACACACTCGCGCATATCATCGCGCCGACTCTCGTCATACATCGCGAAAACGCAGTCATGATTCCTCCCCAGTTCGGCCGTTACCTCTCCGATCACATTGCGGGGTCGCGCTATGTCGAGTTGCCCGGCGCCGACACGCTGCACTGGACGGGCGATGCCGCAGCGATTCTCGACGAGATCGAGGAGTTCGTCACCGGCGCCCGCGGACGGTATGACGCCGAACGCGTGCTCACCGCAATCGTTTTCACCGATATCGTCGGCTCGACACAGCGCGCGGCGGAACTCGGCGACCTGCGGTGGCACGACCTACTCGACAACCACGACCGCATTGTCCGCTACCAGCTCCAGCGGTTCTCAGGCCGCGAGGTGAATACCGCCGGGGACGGTTTCGTCGCGACATTCACCAGCCCCAGCGTCGCCATCGACTGCGCGCAGGCGATCGTCGAGGCCGTCCGCCCGCTTGGCATAGAGATACGAGCGGGCATTCACGCCGGGGAGGCCGAGGTGCGCGGTGCCGACATCGCCGGCATGGCGGTGCACATCGCCGCACGCGTCGCCGCGCTGGCCGGGCCGAGCGAGGTGCTGGTGTCCTCGACGGTGCGCGAGATCGTCACCGGGTCGCGCCGCGTGTTCACCGAGCGCGGCAAACACGACCTAAAGGGCGTGCCCGGCCGATGGCGGGTGTACGCCTTGGCCCCCAACTGATTTGGCTAGACATCCCAGGTGCTTTAGTTGTCAAGCGGCGTCGGCGGTGGCGATGTTCTGGCGGTGCGACCACGCTGTGTGTTCGTCGTATTTGGTGTGGTGGCGCAGGCAGCCGTGGAGGATCCCGACGAGGCGGTTTCCCAGGGCGCGTAGGGCTTGGTGGTGGAGGTCGCCGGCAGCGCGGCGCTGGTCGTAGAAGGCGCGGGCTCCGGGGCTGCGTGTGATCGCGCAGAACGCCCAGGCGTCGATGGCGTCGTAGAGGCGGCGGTTGCGGACGTGGCGGGCCAGCACGGCGCGTTTCTTACCCGACGCGATGGTCAGGGGTGATGTTCCGGCGTAGTTTTTGCGAGACTTGGCGTCGGTGTATCGGTTCGGGTCGTCCCCGAACTCGCCAAGCACCCGGGCGCCGAGGATGACACCAAGTCCTGGCAGGGAGCGGTAGATGTCGGCGTCCGGGTGTGTCTCAAAACGTGTCGCGAGTTCGGCTTCGAGGTCGGCGATCTGGTGGTTGAGTTCGGCGATGATGCCGACCGCAGCTCGGGTGCTGGCCCCGAACGCGGCGGTGACCGCGGCGGGCGCGGCGAGCTGCTCGGTGCGCAGCATTTCCTGAATCTGTTGTGTGCGGGTGTCGAGGTTGCGTTGGCGTCCAGCGGCTTTGAGCGCTGATCTGATCTTCGACAAGCTCAGCCGTCCAGCGTCGGCGGGGGTCGGTGCGCGGCCAAGGATGGCCAGTGCGTCGCGGTCGGCGAGATCCTCGAATGCCTCCAGCGCCGCGGGGTAGTACTCGCGCAGCGCTGAGCGCAGACCGTTGGTGTGTCGGGTGCGGGCCCAGATCAGATTCTGATGGGCCCGGGCCAGCACCTTGATGGCCTCGGCGGCACCGCTGTCGCCGGCGATCGGGCGGTGATTGTGCCGATCGGTGCGCACCAGATCGGCCAGTAGCTTGGCGTCGCTGGCATCGGACTTGGCTCCCGAAATGTGGTGGCGGTCGCGGTAGCGGGCTGCGGCCAGCGGGTTGATCGCGAACACCTGATATTCGGCCGCGGTCAGAGCGTCCACCCACAGGCCGCGGTCGGTTTCGATGCCGACCACCACCTGGGCGGGGTCTTCGGCGTGCTCGGCGATCAGTTCGTGCAACCGTCCGATCCCGGCGAGTCCTTCGGGCAGCCGCCGCGACGCCAGCCGCTCGCCGGTGTCGTTCATCAGATATACATCGTGGTGGTCTTCTGCCCAGTCGTCTCCGACGAAGAGCATCGCATCGCCTCCTTGGCTCGATATGGATGAAACCCGTTCGAGCCGAAGGACACCCGGCGGCGACCTAATGGATCAGTGCTCGAACTGGCACGACATCCCATGAGCGCTACAGATGACCTCACCAACCGGCCGGGGCACGATCTAGCCTTAGGAGTTGACCATCACTCCAGGCGGCAACAGTGCTCACCGGCCGGCGGCTCGGTAATCAGCCTCCCGCTCAAGAACCAAGATCCCCGTCAAGGACACGCTGATCGAGTCCCATTAGGCGGCAACGTGCTCACCGGCCGGCGGCTCGGTAATCAGCCTCCCGCTCAAGAACCAAGATCCCCGTCAAGGACACGCTGATCGAGTCCCATTAGGCGGTCTTGGCGCGCTCCGGATCCGTGCTGCAAGCGAAGCTGCGCCGGTAGTCCGACGGCGTCACGCCGATGATCCGGCGGAAGTGGTGGCGCAGCAGCGTTGCGGTGCCGAAACCCGACCGGTCGGCGATCCGGTCGATGTCGAGATCGCTCTCCTCGAGCAGTCGCCGCGCATAGAGCACGCGCTGGTCGGTTACCCACTGCATCGGCGTCGTGCCCGTCTCGTCGACGAAGCGCCTTGCGAAGGTGCGCGCCGACATACTTGCGCGCCGCGCCAGCGTCGCAACGGTGTGCGGTTTGTCGAGGTTGGCCAGTATCCAATCCAGGTGTGGCGCAAACCCTTCCGAGCAACGGACGGGTATCGGCTGGTCGATGTACTGGCGCTGACCCCCGTCGCGTTGCGGCGGGACCACCATCCGGCGCGCGATCTTGTTGGTGACCTCGCTACCCAGTTCGCGACGGACGAGATGCAGGCACGCGTCGATGCCCGCCGCGGTGCCCGCGCTGGTTATCAGGTTGCCGTCGTCGACGAACAGCACGTTGCGGTCGACCCGGGCCGTCGGGAAGCGGCGAGCCAGCTCGTCTGCGTGCATCCAGTGCGTAGTACAGGGTCGCCCGTCCAGCAGGCCTGCCTCGCCTGCCACGAAGGCGCCGGAGCAGACGGTGAGGATGATCGCACCGGCGTCGGCGGCGGCCCGCACTGCATTCAGCGCTTCGGGCAGGTAGTCGGACCCGCCGATCGCCGGGATCGCGACGAGGTCCGCCCCGACGAGGTCGTCAAGGCCGTGCTCCGGGGTCAGTGTCGCGCCGACCGACGTCCGCAGCGGCTTGCCGGCCTCTGGCCCGCACACCTTGAAATCGAAGTTCGGCACACCATCAGCGGAGCGGTCGATCCCGAAGACCTCGCAAATCACGCCGAACTCGAAAACGGCCAGGCGGTCCAACACCAGCGCCGATACCTTCTCAATTGCCATGGCAGTATCTTATCGTACAGTGTCACTTCTGCCACTGTTGGCGGGATATCTACTGGCGCATGATTACTGCCATGACTACTGCACTGACTTTTCTGATCCTAGGGTCCCCGTTTGCCGTCGCCGCCGCCCTCAGCTGGGCCGCGCACCGCTCCGACTCCCTGCGCATCCGGTTCGACCAGTTCCGGTGGTCCGCGCCGATGATGGGCAGATTGTTCGAGGACGACCGCGACGGGTTCCGCGTCGCACACGACGTCGACGCCATCCGTACGCGCTTTGAGAAGCAGCCGTTCTGGCCCTCCTCAGGCGCCGCCGGTGAGCGTCGCTAAGAACGACTCGACCGCTTCTCGATAGATCCGCGGCTGCTCGTCGTGGACCAGATGGCCGGCCCCGGGCACGTGTAAATACGTTGTCCGGTGGCCGGTTTCATGCATCTCGAGCATCTGCCCCGGCGGTGTGACGGAGTTGCCCGCCTCGATGAGCAGGGCAGGCACCCGCACGTCACGCCACTGGCCCCAGTAGTCCCGAGTGCCCCACTCGGCAGCGATATCGATCCAGTGCCGGGTATGCCCATGCAGTCGCCAGCCGGTCGCCGTGCGGTCGAACGCCTCCAGGAAGTACTGGCCTGCCACCGGCCCGAATTCGTCGTAAACCTCTTGGGTCGAACCGAATTCGGCTGGCAGGGCGTGCAGCCACGGCTCCCAGGGGCCGGTGGTGCGGCCACGGAAGTCCGGGGCCATGTCCTCGACGACGAGTGCTTTCACCAGTTCGGGTTTCCACGCCGCGAGGCACCAGGCGTGCAGACCGCCCATCGAGTGGCCGATCAGGGTGGCCGCCCTGCCGAGCCCCGCCACCGCGTCACCGAGATCGTCGACGAACCGCTCGGTGCTGATCGGGTACGGGTCATCGATGTCGCGGCCCCGGTGCCACGGCGCGTCGTAGGTGTACACCTCGCCGTGCCGGGTCAACCACGGCAGTTGACGCGACCAGGTGCTGCCACGCCCCATCAGGCCGTGCACCAACACGAGCGGCTCCCCGTGACCACCCCGGTGGGTGAGGAGTTCAGAGGTCATCACATGCCGATCAGAGACTCGATCCAGCCGCGCGCGAAGTAGGCCAGAAATCCCGCTGCGACGATCCAGAGCAGCGGGCTGATCTCGCGCCACTTACCCGCTACCGACCGCAAGACGGCCCATGCGATGAAGCCGATCCCGATGCCGTTGGCGATCGAGTAGCTGAACGGCATCGTCGCGATGGTCAGCACCACCGGCATGGCGACGGAGAACTCGGAGAGGTCGATGTGACGCACCTGCGACACCATCATCACGCCGACGATGACCAACGCCGCCGCGGCCACCTCGCTCGGAACGATCGACGCCAGCGGGGCGACGAACATCGCGGCGAGGAACAACACTCCCGTCACGAGGTTGGCCAAGCCCGTGCGGGCGCCCTCCTCGATGCCCGCCGCCGACTCGATGAAGACGGTGTTGGACGAGGCTGACGTCGCACCGCCGACGGCGGCGCCGGCACCCTCGACGATCAAGGCAGAACGCAGACGCGGGAAGTTTCCCTGCTCGTCGGAGAGCCCGGCCTCACGCGACAACCCGGTGAAGGTGCCCATCGCGTCGAAGAAGTTCGCGAACACCAGGGTGAACACGAGCATCACCGCGGCCAGCACGCCGATGCGGCCGAAGCTGTCGAGGCTGAACGCACCGACCAGGGACAGATCGGGCAGCGCGAACGGCGAGCCCGACAACGTCGGCACCGAAAGGCTCCAGCCGCCGGGGCGCTCAACGGCCGAGCCCAGATGCCAGATCGCCTCGACGGCAGCCGCGAGCAGCGTGCCCGCCACGAGTCCGATGAGGATGCCGCCGCGCACCCGCTGGGCGACAAGAATGCCGGTCAGCAGCAGCGTGAACACGAAAATAACCGTCGGGACGGTGTTGATCGAACCGCCGCCATCGCTGCCCAGCCCCACTGGCGGCGACGCATCCCCGGTGGATCCGATGAAGCCGGCGTCGACCAGACCGATGAACAGGATGAACAACCCGATCCCGGCCGTGATCGCGAGCTTGAGCTCCATCGGCACGGCGTCGAAGATCAGTCTCCGCAGGCCCGTCGCCGCCAGAATCACGATGATGATTCCGTCGATGACGACCAGGCCCATCGCCTCGGGCCAGGTGAGCGAGCCGACCACCGTCGTCGCCAGGAACGAGTTGATACCGAGCCCCGCGGCGAACGCGAACGGAAGCCGCGCGATGACACCGAACAGAATCGTCATCACGCCTGCGGCAAGCGATGTGGTGGCGGATACCTGCGCGAAGTCCAGGCTGTTTCCGTCGACGTCTTTCGCGCTGGACAGGATGATCGGGTTCAGCACGACGATGTAGGCCATCGCGATGAACGTGACAACGCCACCGCGCATTTCGGCTGCGACCGTCGACTCACGCGCCGAGATTTCGAAGAAGCTGTCGAGGCGACCGGACCTGTCGGTGATCTTCGCGTCCGCCGTCATTCCACGACCCTAAGCCTCGATCCGTGGATTGACTTCGGTGCGGTGGGAGGGCGCTGAGTTTCGTCGTTCTGGTGGTTGTGGGCAGCAGGTAGCTGCTGGTCTGCCCAGCTTTTCCTGTGGTCTCCGGTTGGGCCTTGCGGCGTAAAGGTCAGGCTGACACATGTCGCGGTGGGCTGTAGCCGATGGTGTTGCGCCACAATGTGAGCCAGTGATCTGTCCAGGGCCAGTGACTGGGTAGGTGCAGGATAGGTCGGCGTTGTGGCCGGGCCAGTCGGGCAGGGATGTTGACGATCTTGCGGCGCAGGGTGGCTCCGCGGGCCACCGCGTGTGGACCTCCGGCCAGCACGCCGGCGGCGCGCAGCAGGTTGTGCGCGATTGCCGCGCACAACACCCAGGCCGAGTTCGCCCCGAAGTGCCCCGACGGCATGTGGGCCAGGGGTCCGTCAATCAGGTCGGAGAACACTGTTTCGATGATCGCGTGGTGGCGGTGGATGATGTCGGCCTCGGCGGTCGGCAGGTCGGCGTTGGTGAAGAACGGGTGATACCGCCACACCGGAAAAAGAGCGTCGCGGAATCTGGCGTCTTTGACCCGGCGCACCACCAGGCGGGCGGTGAAACGGTCCTTGGTGGAGGCGAAAGCGGTGTAGCCGATTTCGGCGACTTCGGCATCGGAGATCCAGTCTCCGGTGTCGGGGTCACGCACGGCGCCGGGATAGTTGACCGGGGTCCAGGCAGACTCGTCGATCGAGTTGATGGCCCGGTCGATCGCCGAATTTCGACTCATCACCACCGAGAACTGGGCGCCGTGGTCTCGGCAGGCACCCACGACGGCGCCAGTGCCGTACGACGAATCACCACGCACGACGAGTTGCCCGGTGACCCCGGCAGCGCGAGCGGTCGCGATGGCCTGGGCGACCATCCGACCGGCACCTTTACCGGAGTTGGTTTTCCCGGCACGCAGTCGCATCCCTGCGATCACCGGGGCCGTGCCGGCAGTGCTGATCGTGGTCACCAACGGGGACAGGCCTTTGCGCAGGATCTGTTTCCCGGCGATCTTGGTGTGCCCGTAGGAGGCGCCTTGTTTGGCGTGACCATAGACCGGGCGCAATAGTGAATCGATGTCGATGAAGGCACCGGTGTCAGCGCCGGGCAGCAGGTCCACCCGCGCACACAGACTGCCCAGATGGTGGCGCAGGACCGATTCGAGCTGGCGAGCATGTCCGAAGGTGAACTCCCGCAACAGGGTTCCGATGGTTGAGGGTGCATACACTCCGCCGAAGAGGGACTTCATCCCGCCGGAGCGCACGAGGTCGAGGTCGAGGTCATCGATGCTGTCCGCGCCGGCACACATGCCGGCGATCAGGGTGGTCAGCTTCGGTGAGGGATTGGCCGACCCGGATTTGATTCTCGATTCGGCGATGTGGACCTTCTCGGCCAACAACTTCGGCAGTCCGGTCTGGGTGGCCAGCGTCATCACCGGGACCAGTCCGGCGCAGGACACGAGATGCTCATCATCGAAGACCGCCGACGACGCGGCGAACCTGTGGGACACTTTCACCGGAAGTGCCTTTCTGCCTGGACCCGATTAATGCGTAGAGAACATCAATCGTTCCAGTTCAGAGGGCACTTTCCTCATTACGACACCCGGTCAACCAGCCCATTCATCGGTGGATTCAGGCTAATACTGCAGCCGTAGTTCGTGATCATTGGTGTTGGCGTCGTTTGTAGTGGGACAGACGGGCTCGGTATTGGTGTCGTCGGCGCCAGCGTGACCACTCCAGCAGGGTCGTGATGGTGTGGCGGGTGGCCAGCAGTAGCGCGTCGAAGAGGCGTCGAAATTCGTTGACAGTCAACGCGATCAGCCCGGCTGGTGTGGGCTGGGTGTCGTGTTCGGTGGCGGTGGCCACCGCGAGGAAGGCGTGGGCGAGCATGGCCAGGGTGGTCCAGCGGTGCCAGGAGGTCCAGCGCCGGACTTGGTGTTGGTCAAGCCCGGTGAGGCCTTTCGCGGCTTGGAAGGATTCCTCGATACGCCAGCGTTGACCGGCCACGGCGACGAGGGTGTGGAGGGTGACCGGGCGCGGTGAGTAGCAGCGCAGGTAGGCAAGCTCGCCGGTGGCATCGTTGCGGCGGATCAGCAAATGATGATGACCGGTGTCGGTGGCATCTTCTGGTAGCAGTGCGATCCAGGCCCAGGAGTAGTAGCGGTATCCGTGGCTGCCGACGCCGGCGGAGTGTTTCTGCCATGCTCGTTTGGGCAGGTACGCGGGGAGCGTATCGACGCGGATCGGGCCCGCCGCGGTGGGCACGCGCCGGTTGGCCGCCACGGCAAGCACATAGCCCAGACCGTGGCCGCGGACGGCGGCGCGCAGCCTCGGGTCGGCTCCGTAGACCTCGTCGCCGGCCACCCAGGCTGCGGGAACCTGCGCCTCAACGGCGCGGGAGATCAAGGCTGCGGCCAACGTGGGTTTGGTCGCGAAACCCCTTCTGGTCTCTGGAATTCCCGCGTCGTCGCAGCGATCCGGATCCTCGGCCCAGCAGCGCGGCAGGTACAGGGCGCGGTCGATGAGGGCGTGTCCGCGTGGTGCGGCGTAGGTCAGATACACCGCGACTTGGGCGTTCTCGATGCGCCCGGCGGTACCGGTGTACTGGCGCTGAACCCCGACGGTGGCCACGCCCTTCTTCACGTCGCCGGTTTCGTCGACCACCAGGATGGCGCCCGGGTCGGCGAAGGCGTCGACGACATAGTCACGCAGATCATCGCGGACCGCCTCGGCGTCCCATTTCGCCCGCGACAACAGATGCTGCAAGCCGTCGGGAGTGGCATTGCCGCGGTGCTCAGCAATGGTCCAGCAATTCTTGCGGTCCAGCCCCGAGACCATCCCGGCCATCAGCTCGGCGGCGTGCCGTAACGGCTCGTAGCGAGTAAAACGCGGCGCGATCCGATCGATCACCGCCGAGAACTCAGTCCACCATCGCTCAGGGTCTACGCTGTGAACCGCGGCGACCGCGGCGTATTCAGATGTCTTCACAAACTCCGAACAATGCCGCGGTCACCGCTCCTACCAGCGCAGACACGCCGGAAAACCCGAATCCCGAACTACGGCTGCAGTACTAAGTGCATCGGCCGCAGAACTCTCGATCGGATAGAAGGTAGCGCGGCAGCCATCGCGGGCTTTAGCCCTGGGGGTGAGCGGGTCAAGTTCATGCTTGGAGCGGCTACTGCTCGGCGCTGGTCCGGCGTTTCACCGCAGTAGATAGCTGGGACTTGTCTAGTGTTGTCGGTTGTGGCTGTTACGTTGCGGACGAACGCGAATATCGCGTTCGCATGCGGGTATCACGTGGTGTGGTGCCCGAAGTACCGCCGCAAGGTGATCGGCGGGCGGATGGAGGCACGGTTGAGGGAGATCATCGTCGAGGTGATCGAGGAGAAGGGGGCATGGTTGATCGAGTTGGAGACCATGGCTGACCATGTTCATCTGCTGGTGGAGGTGGATCCGCGCTACGGGGTGCACCGGCTGGTGAAGGCCATCAAGGGCCGGTCATCGCGTCTGCTGCGCGAGGAGTTCCCCTGGCTGCGCTCACGGCTGGCGTCGTTGTGGACGAACTCCTATTTCGTGGCGACGGTCGGTGCTGCGCCGTTGTCGGTGATCAGACGCTACGTCGAGGCGCAGAAGGTTCGTTGAGCCATGTTGGCGGGGCGGCGGTTTCGGGTCGAGTTCACCGACGAGCAAGCGGTGTTCGCCGAGCGGATCGGTGCGGTGTGTCGGGCGGTGTGGAACACCGGACTGCAACAACGCCGTGAATACCGTCGCCGCGGCGCATGGATGAACTACGCGCCGCAGGCCAAGGAACTGGCCGAAGCCAAAGCAGAGCACCCGTGGCTGGCGGAAGTTCCCGGGCATTGTTTGCAGCAGACGTTGATGGACCTGGATAAGGCGTGCCGCACCCATGGGACGTTTCGGGTGCGGTGGCGCTCGGGCCGGCGGTGGACGCCGGCGTTTCGGTTCCCCGAGGGCAACAAGATGGCCGTGGAGCGGCTCAACTGCCGCCATGGCCGGATCAAGCTGCCCAAGCTGGGGTGGGTGCGCTTCCGGCAGACGCGCCCCTTGCAGGGGCAAACCATCCGCTCGGCCACCCTGGCACGCCAGGGGCGGCACTGGTTCATCTCGTTGCTGGTCGAGGACGGCAGGCAGGCCCCTGCGGTGCATCGGTCACCGGATGCGGCTGTCGGGGTGGACCGCGGGGTCGCCGTAGCTCTTGCGACCAGTGCTGGGGGTCTGGTTGACCGGCCGTTCGTCACCGTCGGGGAGCGCCGGCGGGTGGTCGCGTTGCAGCGCAAGTTGTCCCGCGCAGCCAACGGGTCAGCCAACCGGGACAAGACCCGCGCGGCCCTGGCTGAGATGGGCAGCCGGGAGCGGCGCCGTCGCCTGGATTTCTGCGCCCAGACCGCCCACCAACTGGTCGCAGAGAATTCGGTGGTGGTACTCGAAGATCTCAAGACCAAGAACATGACCCGCTCGGCGAAAGGAACCCTCGACAACCCCGGGACGAATGTGCGAGCCAAGTCCGGGCTCAATCGCGCCATCCTCGGTAAGGGATGGCACCTGTTCGCGTTGGCATTGTCCTCGGCGGCCCGCTATACCGGGACCACCGTCGTGGCGGTGCCGGCGGCGTTTACCTCACAACGCTGCTCAGCGTGTGGGCATGTGGACCCGAAATCCCGCGAGAGCCAAGCGGTATTCCGGTGCACCCACTGCCCACATTCCGAGCACGCCGATGTCAACGCCGCCAAGAACATTCTGGCCGCAGGGCTTGCGGTCACCGCCTGTGAAGACCCACCCCGGCCCGCGGGCCGGGCGCGGTCATCGAAGCAGGAACCAGCAGGAAACCGCGAGGTATTACTGCTCCAAACCCAAAACGCTGCGCCCGCAGCATGAACGGGTTGGAATCCCCCGGCTTCAGCCGTGGGGAGGACGTCAAATGCGGGCAGGTAGCCTTGGCCCCATGCCCGTGGTGAAGATCAACGCAATCGAGGTCCCGCCCGATGCCGGTCCGGAACTGGAGAAGCGGTTCGCAAACCGCGCACACGCCGTCGACAACCAGCCCGGTTTCCTCGGCTTTCAGCTGCTACGGCCGGTGAAGGGTGAAGATCGCTACTTCGTCGTCACGCAATGGGAGTCCGAAGAGGCATTCCAGGCGTGGGCGAACGGCCCGGCCGTCGAGGCGCACGCCGGTCAGCGCGCGAACCCCGTCGCCACCGGGGCGTCGCTATTGGAGTTCGAGGTTGTGTTGGACGTTGCGGGGACTGACACCAACGCCTGACGCGAGCCGGGCGCGACGTTGGTCGACCACCATGACGGTCGCCGTCACGCTCGTCGTTGCCCTGGCTTGCGGTTGTGCCGACGCGGGACCGGCGGCGCCCGCCGAAGCCGCGCAGGCTTCTCGTATCGACACCAATACGCCCCAGGGTCTGCGGGCCAAGCAGGTCATGGACATGCTCAACTCGGACTGGCCGATCGGGCCCGTCGGAATCAAGACCCTGGCCGCGCCGGACAAGGTCGACGACGTCGGCACCAAGATGGACAAGATCTGGTGGGACCGCCCGTTCACCCTGACCGGGATCGACATCGGTGCCGGCCACGCGAAGCTGCACGTGCTGACCTCCTACCAAGTTGCCCAGGACATCGAGCTGCGCACCAACGACGTGGGGCTGGTCGACCGGTTCGACGTGTCGCTGCAGCCGCCGGTGATCAAGTCGTGGAAGGACATCGACGGGGAACTGACCAAGTCGGGGGCGCGGTACTCCTACCAGGTCTCCAAGGTCGACCCGGCAGGACCAGCAGGCAAGTGCGAACTGGTCGCCGGCACCAACACCGACATGTCGTTGCCGCTGGCGTCGATATTCAAACTGTATGTGCTGCTTGCGGTTGCCGACGCCGTCAAGGCGGGGACGGTCAGCTGGAACGATCCCCTCACGATTACCAAGGAAGCCAAGGCTGTCGGCGCAGCCGGCCTCGAGGAGCTCCCGCCCGGCACGCAGGTGTCGGTGAGGACGGCCGCCCAGCAGATGATTTCGGCCAGTGACAACATGGCGACCGACCTGCTGATCAAGCGGCTAGGTCCCGGCGCGGTGGAACGGGCGTTGGTGACCGCCGGCCACCATGATCCGGCGAGCATGACCCCGTTCCCGACGGCACACGAACTCTTCTCGGTCGGCTGGGGTGAACCGGATCTACGTGAACAGTGGAAGCAGGCCTCGCCACAAGGTCGCGCGAAGCTGTTGCAGCAGACCAATTCTCGCCCCTATAAACCCGATCCGGAGCGCACCCACTCGCCGGCGTCCACCTTCGGGGCGGAGTGGTACGGAACCGCGACCGACATCTGCCGAGTCCATGCCGCACTGCAGGCGGGGGCGGTCGGCGAGGCCGCTCCGGTCAAGAAGATCCTTTCGGTGATTCCCGGTATCGACCTGGACCCGGCCAAGTGGCCGTACATCGGCGCCAAGGGCGGAAACCTGCCGGGCGACCTGACCTTCAGCTGGTACGCCGTCGACCACACCGGCCAGCCCTGGGTGGTGAGCTTTCAGTTGAACTGGCCGAGCTACCGCAGCCCCACCGCGGCGGGATGGCTGCTGTCGATCGTGCACCAAACCTTCGGCCTACTGCCGATGGCCTGACTCAGGTCGTGAAGCGCAGCGTCCAGGCGTGGCCACGAAAATGCATTACCGTCCGGCTCACCGGTGCAATGTCCATGCGCCAGAACGACTTCGCCGGTGCATCGAGAGCAACCAGAATCGCGGCGCGGATCACTGCCGGATGGGTAATGGCGACGAGTCGGCTGCGGCGGGTGGTCAGTGTGTCCATCCAGCCGCCCACCCGGTTGACCAGATCGACGACGGACTCGCCGCCGTGCGGCGCCCGGGTCGGATCGGTCAGCCAGATGGCCAGATCTGCAGACCGCACGCCGCCGAGTACATCACCGCGCCAGCGGCCGCAGTCCAGATCGGCCAGCCGCTGGTCGATAGTCGCCTGCAGGCCAAGGAGTTCCGCGGTCTGCCTGGTGCGCTTCTCCGGCCCGCAGAATGCAGCGTCCGTCACACCCAAGTCGATGGAGGCGTCGACTTGGCGATGTCCCACCGAGTTGAGCGGTTCGTCAGTGGGGAATCGTCCGGCCGACACTGCGTCGGTCATGGCGTGTGACACAAGGGTCAGCCGGACGACCTCACTCATGCCTCGGCTCCCGCTCGCTCCGGTCCTCGCTCGTCCCTCGCTGCGATCCTCACTCGCGCTCGCCTTCGGGACTCATGCCTCGGCTCCCGCTCGCTCCGGTCCTCGCTCGTCCCTCGCTGCGATCCTCACTCGCGCTCGCCTTCGGGACTCATGCGGGTGTGTAAGTCTCCTGCCGCTTCGAGTCGAGCAGCCGGGACACCAGCGCGGCGAACACCAGCCCGATGGTCGCCCAGATGACCACCTGTGTGCCCAGCGAGTACAGCCGGAACAGGTACAGGTCGTCGGCGGGGAAGCCCTCGTAGATGATGGTGCCCGCATCGTCACGAAGCGGCCCTGGCGTCTCGTCGATCGTCGGCAGGATGAGCATCACGACGGCGACGGCCACGATGTATGCACCGGCGGCGACCAGCGTCGCGTTCCATGCGCCGAGCCGCTGCGCGAACTGCCGTCCGAGATAAACCGCTCCGACGAGCAGCGCGGCGGACAGCACAACCATCAGCAGGTACAGCAGCGTGCGCTGCCGGATGGTCTCGTCGAGGCTGACCGCAGGCGGACTGGCCGGATACTTCAGCGCGGGAACGACGTAGAGGCTCAACAGCATTCCGCCTGCGACATACACCGACAGAAGTCGCGCCGACACGTTGCCGACCCGTCCGTAGGCCACCGCGAACACCACGGCGAACAGGGCCCCCATCGCAAGGCTGAAGGCCAGCACCCCAAGTCCCATGCCGATGTTGGCCTGCACGCCCCGGGTGAAACCTTCGAACCCTTCACCACCGTGCTGGTGCCCGGCGTGTGCACCTTCCAACGCCTCATGGGCGGCGCCGACGCCGTCCTCGAAACCGATCGCCCGTTCGATGACCGGCTCGACAAAGATCCGGGCAAACACGAACGCAAACACTCCAGCCAGGGCGCCTGCCAGCAGGCCGCGCCCGATGATCTGCTTTTCCATTGTGTCGACTATTCCCGCGCGATCAGTGGCAGGGGAAGCCGAGCAGATGGCGGGCGTCGTGCAGGAACTCGTGAATGACGGTGTTGCTGCCGAACACAGACGTCGCGCCCTGGTCCATCCCGATGAAGTACAGCACCAGCAGGGCGAAGAACGCCGTCAGTGACAGCCACACCGCCGCCTTGGCGGCCGAGAAGTCCAGCGCGGGCGCAGCGCTCTTGCGTGCCTGGGGTGAGGTCATGTCGATTTCCTTTCCGGGATTTCGCGTCCCAGTTCAAGGTCGACGGCGGCCGTCGGGTCTGACTGTCACAGTGGCGCGACCGTTCTGGATTCTCACCAGATTCCTCCGCCCGCCGATTACATCGCACATCCTAAACAGACCGTCCAGCCCGCGGGCCGACGCATAGCAAAAGCCCCGGATCTCGCCTCGCCGATCCGGGGGCCCTTGCGTTCTCGTCGTTACTCGGTGGCCGTGGCCGCACTCGGCGTGCCGGCGGCTCCGGCCTGTGCCAGATCCGGCTCCTCGACCGGCTTGGCCGGCTTCTTGGTCCCGGTGAACGTGAACACCGCGTCCTCGCCGGAGCCCTCGCCGTCCCAGTTGTCGACGTCGACCGTGATGAGCTGACCCGGCTTAACCTCCTCGAACAGGATCTTCTCCGACAATGCGTCCTCGATCTCGCGCTGGATGGTGCGCCGCAGCGGCCGGGCGCCGAGCACGGGGTCGAACCCGCGCTTGGCGAGCAGGGCCTTGGCCTTGTCGGTCAGCTCCATGGCCATGTCCTTGCTCTTGAGCTGCTTCTCCACCCGGCCGATCATCAGGTCCACCATCTGCACGATTTGATCGGTCGTGAGCTGGTGGAAGACGATCACATCGTCGATGCGGTTGAGGAACTCGGGGCGGAAGTGCTTCTTCAGCTCGTCGTTGACCTTCTGCTTCATCCGCTCGTAGTCGTTCGAACCGCCGCCCTGGGTGAAGCCAAGGCCGACCGCCTTGGAGATGTCGGATGTGCCGAGGTTGCTGGTGAAGATCAGCACGGTGTTCTTGAAGTCGACCGTGCGGCCCTGGCCGTCGGTGAGACGACCGTCCTCGAGGACCTGCAACAGGCTGTTGTAGATCTCCTGGTGCGCCTTCTCGATCTCGTCGAAGAGGACAACGCTGAACGGCTTGCGCCGCACCTTCTCGGTGAGCTGGCCGCCCTCCTCGTAGCCGACGTAGCCCGGAGGGGCACCGAACAGCCGCGAGGCGGTGAAGCGGTCGTGGAACTCTCCCATGTCGATCTGGATGAGCGCGTCGTCGTCACCGAACAGGAAGTTGGCCAGCGCCTTGGACAGCTCGGTCTTACCGACACCGGACGGCCCGGCGAAGATGAACGAGCCGGACGGGCGTTTCGGGTCCTTCAGCCCGGCGCGGGTGCGCCGGATCGCCTTGGAGACCGCCGCGACGGCGTCCTCCTGGCCGATGATCCGCTTGTGCACCTCCTCTTCCATGCGCAGCAGCCGAGTGGTCTCCTCCTCGGTCAGCTTGAACACCGGGATGCCGGTCCAGTTGCCAAGCACCTCGGCGATCTGCTCGTCGTCGACCTCGGCGACCACGTCGAGATCGCCTGACCGCCATTGCTTCTCACGCTCGGTGCGCTGCGCGACCAGTTGCTTCTCCCGGTCCCGCAGGCTGGCGGCCTTCTCGAAGTCCTGCGCGTCGATCGCGGACTCCTTCTCCCGGCGCGCGTCGGCGATCTTCTCGTCAAACTCACGCAGGTCTGGCGGTGCGGTCATTCGGCGGATCCGCATCCGGGCACCGGCCTCGTCGATCAGGTCGATCGCCTTATCCGGCAGGAAGCGGTCGTTGATGTAGCGGTCGGCCAGGGTGGCCGCGGCGGCAATTGCGCCATCGGTGATCGACACCCGGTGGTGCGCCTCGTAGCGGTCCCGCAGGCCCTTGAGGATCGCGATGGTGTGCTCCACGGTGGGCTCCCCCACCTGAACCGGCTGGAAACGGCGCTCCAGGGCGGCGTCCTTCTCGATGTACTTGCGGTACTCGTCGAGGGTGGTGGCGCCGATGGTCTGCAGCTCGCCGCGGGCCAGCTTTGGCTTGAGGATCGAAGCGGCGTCGATCGCGCCCTCGGCGGCACCCGCACCGACAAGCGTGTGCAGCTCGTCGATGAACAGGATGATGTCGCCGCGGGTGTTGATTTCCTTGAGCACCTTCTTCAGGCGTTCCTCGAAATCGCCACGGTAGCGACTGCCCGCCACCAGTGAACCCAGGTCCAGCGTGTAGAGCTGCTTGTCCTTCAGCGTCTCCGGCACTTCGCCGTGCACGATGGCCTGCGCCAGTCCCTCGACCACGGCCGTCTTGCCGACGCCGGGCTCGCCGATCAGCACCGGGTTGTTCTTGGTGCGCCGGCTCAGCACCTGCATGACCCGCTCGATTTCCTTCTCGCGGCCGATGACGGGGTCGAGCTTGCCTTCCATCGCCGCCGCGGTCAGATTGCGGCCGAACTGGTCCAGCACGAGTGACGTCGTCGGGTTGCCCGCCTCGCCGCCGCGGCCACCCGTTCCGGCTTCCGCGGTCTCCTTGCCCTGATAGCCGGACAGCAGCTGGATGACTTGCTGACGCACACGGGTCAGCTCGGCACCCAGTTTCACCAGCACCTGGGCCGCCACGCCTTCGCCCTCACGAATGAGGCCGAGCAGAATGTGCTCGGTGCCGATGTAGTTGTGGCCCAGCTGCAGCGCCTCGCGAAGGCTCAGCTCCAGAACCTTCTTGGCGCGCGGGGTGAACGGGATGTGGCCCGACGGCGCCTGCTGGCCCTGGCCGATGATCTCCTCGACCTGGCTGCGCACGCCTTCCAGCGAGATGCCCAGCGACTCCAGTGACTTGGCCGCTACGCCTTCGCCCTCGTGAATAAGTCCCAACAGGATGTGCTCGGTGCCGATGTAGTTGTGGTTGAGCATCCGGGCCTCTTCTTGAGCCAGGACGACGACCCTGCGGGCGCGGTCGGTGAATCTCTCAAACATCGGTGGTTACCTGCTCTCCATCTAGGTCGGTACGTTGCGCGGCTGCGCGGCCGCACGGCGCGTACCTGCCGTCCACTCTAATGGGCGGCAGCCCCGGGTGCCCTCCGTGGTTCTCCTTGGCCAACAAGTGGCCACGCAGCGCGATCACGCGCTATCTGACCTGCACCCGGTTCCGTAGATGAGCAACGCCGAGGATGGACAAAACGTTTCCCTGGTGTCGCCGCCGCTAGTTCGCCACTAGCGAAAAGCGCGACGCGGCGGTGTCGCCTCGATATGTTCTGGCAACGACCGATTACGTTGCCGCGTGGAAGGCGTCGATGACGTCAGCCGGGATGCGGCCGCGGGTGGACACGTTGTGGCCATTGCGGCGGGCCCAGTCGCGGATCGCCGCACTCTGCTCGCGATCGATTGCCGCGCGGCCCCTGCCCGCGCCGGCCGACCGTCCTCGGCGACGACCGCCAACGCGGCGTCCGGCATCGACCCACTGCTTCAGATCGCCACGCAGTTTCGCGGCATTCTTGGAAGAAAGGTCGATCTCATAGCTCACTCCGTCAAGGCCGAATTCGACCGTTTCGTCGGCGGCACCTTCACCGTCGAAATCATCGACCAACGTGACGGTCACTTTCTTTGCCATTAGCTCACACTCGCCCTTCTGCCTGGCACATAGTTGTCTAGTTTCTATGTCGAACCCTGCACCAATGTGCCATACCGAAGCAGGCCATCCAACAAGGGGGTGTCTAAGTGCAGTTCAGTCGCTCTGTCGGCGAACAATCGGGAACAAAACCGTCTCCCGAATTGACAGTCCGGTCAAAACCATCAACAACCGATCGATACCCATTCCCGTGCCCGTAGACGGCGGCATCCCATACTCCAGTGCGGCCAGGAAATCCTCGTCCAGGGCCATTGCCTCATCGTCTCCGGCGGCCGCGGCGCGAGCCTGTGCGGCGAACCGCTCCCGCTGAATGACCGGATCGATGAGTTCGGAATACCCTGTGGCAAGCTCGATCCTGCGCACGTAGAGATCCCATTTCTCGGTCACACCGGGAATGCTGCGGTGGGCACGGGTTAGTGGGGTGGTCTCCGTTGGAAAGTCGCGGACGAACGTCGGCGCCCAAAGCTTGTCACCGACGGTATGTTCCCAGAGTTCTTCGACCATTTTCCCGTGCCCGTAGCCGCGGTCGCGCGGAATCTCGACACCTAGCCGGTCAGCGAACTCGAGCAGCCGATCAACTGGAGTCTGCGGCGTGACTTCTTCACCGAGCGCATCGGACAACGACGGATACATTTGTATCGACGCCCATTCGCCGTCGAGATCGTAGGTCGTGCCATCTGGCAATGGCACCTCTCGGGTTCCGATGGCCTGATCCGCAACTTCTTGAATTATCTCTCGGGTCATCGTCGCGGAATCGTCATACGTGCCGTAGGCCTGGTAAGTCTCGAGCATCGCGAATTCCGGCGAATGCGTGGAATCGGCTCCTTCGTTTCGGAACACCCGATTCAGTTCGAAAACTCTCTCCAAACCGCCGACCAAGCAACGCTTCAGGAAGAGTTCCGGCGCGATGCGCAGGTACAGGTCGGCGTCGAGCGCATTGGAATGCGTTACGAAGGGGCGGGCCGCAGCGCCGCCTGCCAATGTCTGCAAGATCGGCGTCTCCACCTCGAGGAAGCCACGCCGCTCCAGCGCCGATCGCACCGCTCGAACGACGGCGATGCGCTGTCTGGCGACGGTCCTGGCCTCCGGTCGCACGATCAGATCGACGTAACGCTGTCGGACCCGCGACTCCTCGCTCATCTCCTTGTGGGCCACGGGCAGCGGCCGGAGCGCCTTGGAAATGATTTGCCAGGAATCGGCAAGCACAGACAGTTCGCCGCGGCGCGAACTGATCACCTCACCGTGGATGAGAACGATGTCGCCCAGATCGACGTCCGACTTCCACCTGTCCAGGGAGTCCTGTCCCACCTTGGCCAGGCTGATCATCGCCTGCAGCAGGGTGCCGTCGCCTTCCTGGAGGGTGGCGAAGCAAAGCTTGCCGGAGTTGCGCGCGAACACCACCCGCCCGGCGACGCCGACCACTTCGCCGGTCTCTGTGTCGGCGGGCAGGTCGGGATAGGCAGTGCGGATCTCGGCGAGGCTGTGCGTGCGCGCCACCTCAACCGGGTAGGGCTCGTGGCCCTCGGCCAGCAGTCGCTCGCGCTTGGCCTGACGGATCCGGTACTGCTCGGGGACGTCGGCCTCGTCGGCGCCGGGCTGCTGTGATGTCACGACGTGCCAGCTTAAATGGTCCCATGGCGGCGCCCATCAATGCAGCGGCGGTGGCCGCGCTGGCGGACGAGCCACTGGACTGGCGATTCAAGGGACTGCCTGCCTCGTGGTGGGGCCGCGCACCCGCACAGATCTGCGCCGCGGCGCCAAACCTCGTCGACGAGGACGCCGTCGGACCGCTGTGCGTGCTGCGCGCCGAGGCCCTGACGCACAACCTCACGACGATGGCCGGATGGTGCCGCGATCGCGGGGTCGAGCTCGCACCCCACGGCAAGACGCATATGGCCCCGCAGCTGTTGGCCCGCCAGTTCGAGGCGGGAGCGTGTGCCGTCACCGCGGCGACCATCAGTCAGGTGCGCATCTACCGCGCCTTCGGGGTGCGCGATTTCATCTTGGCCAACGAACTGGTCGATGCGGCCGCACTGCAGTGGGTCGGCGCCGAATCGAACGCCGACCCCGACTTCACCCTGATGTGCTGGGTGGACTCGGCCGCGGGGGTGCGGCAGATGGCAGCGCAGCTGCAGGCCGCCGGGGCGCACCGGCCGGTCGACGTCTGCGTCGAAGTCGGCATGGCCGGCGGGCGTACCGGATGCCGCGGCGCATCGGCTGTCGACGAGGTGGCGCGCGCCGCTGCGGACTGCCCGGCACTGCGGCTGGTCGGTGTGGCCGGCTACGAGGCGGCGCTCGGCCACGACGTGACGCCCGAGGCGGTGGACCACGTCACCGGATACCTGTCGCAGCTACGGTCGGCCGTCGAGCGGTTGGCCGATGTGTTCGAAACGGACACTGTCGTCGTAACCGCCGGTGGTAGCACCTATTTCGACGCGGTCGCCGATGTGCTGGCGACGGGGTGGGCCGGGAGGGCCGTGCGCACCGTCATTCGCAGTGGCTGCTATCTCACCCACGACCACGGGCTGTACGCGAGGACCTCACCGCTGGATCTGCTTCCGGCGCTGCAGGTGTGGGCACAGGTGGTGTCGCGGCCGGAGCCGGATCTGGCGCTGCTGACGATGGGCCGCCGTGACGTGTCCTTCGACCAGGACATGCCGGTGCCCCTCGGGCTCCCGGACAGCGCGGTCACCAAGCTCAACGACCAGCACGCGTACCTGCGACTGGGACCGGACGATTGGGCGGGTGTCGAGGTTGGCAGCTGGCTGCGCTTCGGGATCTCCCATCCGTGCACCACGTTCGACAAGTGGCAGATGATCCCGGTGCTGGACGACGACGACCGGGTCGTCGACCTGATCCGCACGTTCTTCTAGCGATTTCGGCGCGCTTTCGTGCGCTCAGCGCCGGAAAGCGCGCCGAAATCGCAACTTCAGCGGGCCTGCTTGAGCTTGCCGCGTTGGCTGTCGCGGTTGCGTTCGTACACCAGCCGCAGCCCGTCGAGCGTGAGGTGCTGGTCATAGTGCTCGACTGAGTTCATGTCGGGCAGCAGCAGCGGTGCGATGTGCCCGGTCGCCACGACCGCGATGTCCTCCCCGCCGAACCCCTCGACGTCTTCGCGAATGCGGCGCACCAATCCGTCGACCAACCCGGCGAACCCGAACACAGCGCCCGCCTGCATGCACTCGACCGTGTTCTTGCCGACCACCGATCGCGGCCGGGCCAGCTCGACGCGGCGCAGCGCCGCCGAGCGAGCGGCCGCCGCATCGGAGGACACTTCGACGCCGGGTGCGATTGCACCGCCGAGGAACTCGCCCTTGGCCGATACGACGTCGACGCAGATCGACGATCCGAAATCCACAACGATCGCGGCCTTACCGTATTTCTGGTATGCCGCAAGGCAGTTGACGATGCGGTCGGCGCCGACCTCCTTCGGATTGTCCACAAGCAGCGGGATACCCGTGCGCACACCGGGCTCGATCAGAACGTGGGGAACCGATGGCCAGTACAGGCCGAGCATCTCACGCAATTCGTGCAACACCGACGGCACGGTGGACAGTCCGGCGGCGCCGGTCAACCGCTCGGAGTCGTCGCCGATCAGGCCGTCGATGGTCAGCGCCAGTTCATCGGCGGTGACCTCCGACTCGGTGCGAATCCGCCAGTCTTGCACCACCTTGGCGTGGTCGCCCGATCCCGAGATCAGCCCGACGACGGTGTGGGTGTTGCGGACGTCGATTGCTAGCAGCACGGCTTCTACCGGGGAGAGAGCAGTTCGGCCGCGTCGGCCGGGACATGCGCGGGATCGTGCCCGAGATCGATCTGCTTGTTGTCGGCGTCGACGGACACGATGCGCGGCTGGTACGCGCGGGCTTCGGCGTCTTCCATCGTTCCGTACACGATCAGGATGACGAGATCGCCGGGGTGCACCAAATGGGCGGCCGCGCCGTTGATCCCGATCACACCGCTGCCGCGTTCGCCGGTGATGGCGTAGGTGACCAGCCTCGCGCCGTTGTCGATGTCGACGATGGTGACCTGTTCGCCCTCAAGCAGGTCCGCGGCATCCATCAGGTCGGCATCGATCGTCACCGATCCGACGTAGTGCAGATCTGCCTGCGTCACTCTGGCGCGGTGGATCTTCGACTTCAGCATTGTTCGTAACATCAGTTCCTCCATGGTAATTCGTGACTCTCGTCCGATCCGGCGGGTCGCTGCCCGTCGGTACCGGCGACTGATCCGATGTCTATCTCGATGTTGTCGAGCAGTCTGGTCGCGCCAAGGCGGGCAGCCAACAGCATGCGCGCCATGCCCTCGGCCGGTGCGGGTCCGAGTGCTGGGTCGCGCACCTGCAGGTAGTCGACGTCGATTGCGGGTACCTCGTCGAGGACCGCACGCGCGGCGTCCAGAGCTGCGGGCGCGCCTTGGGAGGCGGCGTACATTCCGGCCAGCAGGGCCGCCGAGAGCGCGCCTGCCTGCTCCCGTTCCACGTCGTTGAGGTAGCGGTTGCGCGACGACATCGCCAGCCCGTCGGGTTCACGCATGATCGGGACACCGACGATCGACACGTCGACGTTCAGGTCGGCGACCATCTGCCGGATCAGCACCAACTGCTGGTAGTCCTTTTCGCCGAAGAACGCCCGATCGGGTCGCACGATCTGCAACAGCTTGAGCACGACGGTCAGCACGCCCGCGAAATGTGTAGGCCGCGAGGCACCTTCGAGCTCCGCACCCAGCGGGCCGGGCTGCACCGATGTACGCGGGCCGTCCGGGTACATCTCCGCCGCGGTCGGGGTGAACGCGATGTTGACCCCTTCGGCGGCGCGCAGCTGGGCTAGGTCGTCGTCGAGCGTCTTCGGGTAGGTGTCGAGGTCTTCGTTGGCGCCGAACTGCAGGGGGTTGACGAATATCGAGACCACGACGACCGAGCCCTGCACTCGCTTGGCGGCCCGCACGAGCGCCAGGTGTCCGTCGTGCAGTGCGCCCATGGTCGGAACGAGCATCACGCGTCGGCCCGTGTGCCGCAGTGCGCGTGTCACGTCGGAGACGTCACGCGCGGACGTGTAGACGTTGAGCTCACCGGCGGCGAACGGCGGCGGCTTGCGGATCGTCACGGTTGCCCCGCCTCCTCCAGCACGGTGAAGATCTCATCGGGAGCGTGTGCGCGCTGGGCGGTGCGCAACGAATTCGCCCGATACGCCTGCGCAAGTTGTGGATCCACTTCGGTCAGTGCCCGTAGGTGATCGGCGACCGCGCCGGCATCGCCACGGGCAACCGGACCGGTCAGTGCGCCCTGTCCGCGCTGCAGTGCGTTCTCCAGCGATGCCCGCGCCAGTGGACCGACCACCCGCTCGGCAATGCCGCCCGGTTCGTTGCCGACAAGCTCCTGGCCGAGTAGCTCCTGCCCCCAAAGGGCGGACCGCAGAGCCTCCACGGCGTCAAGCACCAGGGTCACGACGTGATTGCTGGCATGCGCCAGGGCCGCGTGATACAGGGTGCGGGCGTCCTCGCGGACCCGGAACGGTTCCCCGCCGATCTCGAGCACCAGCGACTGCGCAATGGCGTAGCCGACGTCGTCCGCTGCGGTGATGCCGAAGCAGGTGTCGGGCAGCCGGGCAATGTCCTCGTCGGCACCGGTGAATGTCATCGCGGGGTGGATCGCCAGCGGGATGCAGCCTTGTTCGGTCAGCGGGGCCAGGATCGCGATGCCGTTGGCACCGGAGGTGTGCGCCACGATCGTCCCCGGACGCACCGCGTTGGTGGCGGCCAACCCCGACACCACGGTGGCGAGCTCCGCATCGGGCACGGCCAGCAGCAGCAACTCTGCCCGTCCAGGAACCTCATCGACGGGCAATATCGTGGTGTCGGGCAGCCGGCGCTCGGCCCGCTGCCGGGAGGCTTGGGATATCGCGCTGCACGCGCCCACGACGTGGTCGGCCCGCTCCAGCGCCACGCCGAGCGCGGTGCCGACCCGGCCTGCGGAGATGATTCCGACCGAGAGCCGGGCCGGACGAAGTGGTCCGGCTTGGGGACCCCAGGCGTGCGTAGGGGACTGCTCCATCGCAGATGGCCTCGCAAGATTCTGTGTTTCGTTCCGGTCCTGCCTAGCCGGTACCGGACGGTCGCTTAGAGACTAACTCACCCTTCACGGCGACGACGGCGACGACGGCCGCCTCGCGTTGACCCGGCCTCCAGCCGGGCCAGCAGCTCGGCGACGGAGTGCCCGCCGGTGGCCTGGCCGTCGGCAGCCTCGGCCTCTTCGGCACTGCGATGGCGTGGCGCGGCCTCCTGCGGCGGTTCGGTATGCGGCGCGGGCTGCGACGGCGGTGACGCCAGCGTGGGCGGCGGCGCCGGTCGTCCCGGATCTGTCGCGTCCTGGGCCGCGGAATGACGCCCTCGGTGCGCGTCCGCGGGTGGTGTGGACATCGCGGGCTCGGCAGCGCGACGCCTGCCGACGTACTCGCCTGAAGATCCGTTCTCTGCGGCCGGGGAGGACCAGTTGCTGCCCGGCATGCCGGCCGGGATCCAGTGCCCCTCGGCGGGTGCTGGCTGCCACTCGGTCGAGCGGGCCTGGTTGGCGACTTGCTCCTCGGCGGCCCGCTGCGCTGCCGTCCGCTGCTCGGCAGCGCGCTGTTCAGCGGCCCTTTGTTCAGCGGCCCGAAACTCAGCCGCGCGCTGCTCCGCTGCGGCTCGCTGCTCAGCCGCCCGCTGTTCGGCAGCCGCGAGCTGCTCGGCAGCGGCTCGTTCCTCTGCCGCGCGGTGCTCAGCCGCCCGCTGCTCGGCCGCCCACAGAAGACGCTCCTCGGGAGTCGGCTCGGCCTCCGACGGCCTGCGATGCGCGCCGCCGAACAACGGTGTAGGCGTCCATTCATGTTCCGGCGCATGGGGTTCGGCCGGGACGTCGATGATCGGGTTCTCTTCGGTCCGCAGGTTCGGACTGTCGTCGGTGTCGATCCTGCTGCTGGACACCCGGCCGGGCTGCACCGTGGTATCGGTTTCGATCGCCGGGCGGTGACTCAGGTCGGCGTCGAAAAGGTACTCGAGATTGGCCCGCAGGGCAGCCAGCTCAGCGCGCAGCGCGGCCACCTCGTCGGCGGCCTGGGCGCGTATCTCCGTGGACAGCTCCCGGCGCAGCTCCGTTTCGACAGTCAGCTCGTACTCGCGCCGCGCCGAAATCTCGCGATCGAGCTGCAAGTCGTAGACGAGCTTCAGGTCGCGTGCCTTGGCCGCGTCGATATCGCTCTGCCGCCGATAGATGACCGACACGAACGCCGCCACCACGGCCGCCCACAGCGCAAGGATGACGGCCAGCTTGAGCAACTCCACGCTACTGGTGAACACCAGCGCGGAACTCGCCATGATTGCGAGTACCAGCAACACCGTTAACAGCAGCCAACCCGGCCTGCGACCGCTGCGCCGCGGCCGGGCACCACGGGTCAGAACGGTCATGGGCCGACTGTACCCGCCACAGGTCATTCAGCGTGTCGCGTGCTCCGCGGCGATTCGCCATCCGCTGGGGTCGGCCAGCTACTCCGGCGCCGCTTCGCCATTCTCGGGCGGCTCCGGCGGTGACTTGCAGCAATGCTGGAGCCATAACGCCGCGACCATCAGTGCAAGCGCACTCAGCGCCGCCACCGCCGCGCCCGCGGTGTCCTCTCCGGCAACCCGCAGGGAATGCCGCCGTGGCAAAAGATAGACCAGCACCCCGACCCACCATCCCAGCACCAGGGCCCCCACCCACGCAGACGCCTTGGCGATCAGGACCGACCGGGCGACGGCCAGCGGATGCAGCCAACCCGGCCCGTCGCCGATCTGCCCGTCGTTGATCTTCGCCCGCACGTAGAACGCCCAGCCGCCCTCGGCGATGGCAACGGCCAACAGCGACAACCCGGTCCACAGCGTGATCGGGGGAAACCACCGGTACAGCACGATCACCAGCAGATAGCTCATACCGGCAGCCGCCACCGTCGCGGCCGTCAGGTCACGCTTGCGGGTGGGCCCCATCAGTCACCCGCTGCCCGCTCGGTCTCCACACCGAGCACCGCGCCGGTGAGTCGGACGCCGGCACGCTCGGCGGGATCGAGCTCGGCGAGTAGCCCGGCGACGGGCTTGGCGACACCTGCCACCGTCAGCGTGGCGTCCGGCTCGACGTCCAGCCAAGGGATCATCACGAACGCCCGCAGATGAGCGAGCGGGTGCGGCAGGGTGAGGTCGTCGTCCGCAGCGATCACCTCGGATTCACCGTCATGGATTGTGACGAGATCCACATCAAGGGTGCGCGGCCCCCAGCGCTGACCGCGGACCCGGCCGGCGGCGCGTTCGAACTCCTGGGCGCGCGCCAACCAGCCGCGGCAGTCAAGCTGTGGGTCGTCGGCGATCAGCACTGCGTTGAGGAACGGTCCCTGTTCGACGCCGCCCCAGGCATCGGTCTCATAGACCGGGGACACCGCACGCAATGCGCCGCCGAGCCCGTCGACGACCGACTGCAGCCGGGCCAGCCGGTCGCCCAGGTTGGAGCCGATCGACAGCACGACCCGACTCATGGCGCGGCCCCGCGCCCGCCGCGGCGAGACCGTCGTGCCACCACCGCGACGTCGGCGAAGCGCAACGGAATCGGCGCTTCCGGTTTGTGCACGACGACCTCGACGGCGTGCACCCGCTCGTCGCCCATCACGTCCTCGGCGATCTCTCCCGCCACCGTCTCGATCAGATTGCGCGGCCGGTCCCGCGACGATGTCGGCGGCCCGTTTGGCCAGGGCCCCGTAGTCGAGCGTGTCGGCCAGGTCGTCGCTGGCCGCCGCCGACGCGAGGTCGATCCACACCGTGATGTCGACGACGAAGTCCTGGCCGTCGCGGCGCTCTTCGGTCGAACACACCGTGGTGGCCGCGAATGGTCAACCCGCGCAACTCGATTCGGTCAGCCATCTGGCTCCGATCCGTCCATGCCGCCAGAACCTTGAGCGCGTCGACCGAGGCGCGCACGTCGTGGACGCGAACCCCCCATGCGCCATGCAGACCGGCCAGGGCGGAGATCACCGCCGTCGCCGTCTCGCGGCCGTCGGGCGGGCGAGGTTCGCCGTCGGCACCAGCCAGCAACGTTCCGAGGAACCGTTTACGCGACGCTCCGACGAGCACCGGGATTCCGGTGCCGACGAGTTCGGGCAGCGCGCGCAGTAGTGCCCAGTTGTGTTCGCCGGTCTTGGCGAACCCGAGGCCGGGATCGATGATCAGGTTGGCCGGGTCGACCCCCGCGGCCACCGCGGCGTCGACCGCTGGCGAGCAGCTCGTCGCGCACTTCGGCGACCACGTCGCGGTAGGACGGCGCGTCGTGCGGGCGGGCGGCGGCGACCGAGCGCCAGTGCATCAGCACCCACGGCACCTTGGCGTCGGCGAGCAACGGCGCCATGTTCGGGTCGGCACGGCCACCGGACACGTCGTTGACGATCCGCGCGCCGTTCTCCAGCGCCGCCTGCGCCACCTCTGCGTGCATGGTGTCGATGCTCACCGTAAGTCCCTTGCCCGGCAAGCTCTTTGATCGACCGGCAACACCCGTGAGGTCTCCACCCGGGGATCGATACGGGTGGCTCCGGGCCGAGTCGACTCACCACCGACGTCGACGATGGCCGCGCCTTCGGCGGCCAGCGCCAGTCCGTGTGCGACGGCGCGGTCACGGTCGAGGAACAGCCCCCCGTCGGAGAAGGAGTCGTCGGTGACGTTCACGACTCCCATGACCTGCACGCGTGCGGCTCACTTCCGCAGGATGAGATCCAGCGCCTCGGCCCGAGACGCCGCGTCGGTCTTGAACTGTCCGCGCACCGCCGAGGTGGTGGTGACCGCACCGGGCTTGCGTACACCGCGCATCGACATGCACAGGTGTTCGGCCTCGACGACCACGATCGCGCCACGCGGATCCAGCTTGCGCATCAGGGCATCGGCGATCTGCGCGGTCAGCCGCTCCTGCACCTGTGGCCGCTTGGCGTACAGGTCGACGAGCCGGGCGATCTTCGACAGCCCGGTTACCCGGCCGTCCTCACCGGGGATGTACCCGACGTGGGCCACCCCGTGAAACGACACCAGGTGGTGTTCGCAGGTGGAGTACAGCGGGATCTGCTTGACCAGCACCAGTTCGTCGTGTTGCTCGTCAAACGTGGTGTTCAGCACGGTGTCCGGGTCGGTGTAGAGCCCGGCGAAGATCTCCCTGTAGGCGCGGGCGACCCGGGCCGGAGTGTCCTCCAAGCCGTGCCGGTCGGGGTCCTCCCCGATCGCGATGCAACAGCTCCCGGACCGCCGCTTCGGCGCGCGGTTGGTCGAACAGCCGGGGTGGAGAACGTGGCCGAATTGTGGTGCGACCGCGTCATCGAAGCCTCCGTTGGTATCAGCCGTGGGCCGGCGGGTTGGGCCGGCTCGATTCCTTGCCCGCATCCTCGTTGTTGGGCCGGGCGATCGGCGGGCCACCATGGGGCGGCTGTGGGCCGGGGTATGGATAGGGCTGATACGGATAGGGCGGCGGTTGCCAGCCCGAAGGCGGTGTGGCGGCGGGTACCAGTTGCCGTGTGGGTGCTGTCCGGGCGGTGGCTGCGGCGGCCAGCCGGGGGCGTGCCAGCCGGCCGGGGCGCCGTAGTCGGGCTGGGTGGGCCCGTCGGCGGGATTCCCGTTGGCGCCAACGCCGTTCGAGCCGTTTGGCCCTGACGCGTCGCCTGCGGCCGCCGACGCCTGGGCGATCGCGGCCTTGAACGCAGGCTCGGGCACAGGTTTCGGCCATTCCTCGCCGCGCTCGATCGCCAGCTCGCCCGGAGTCTTGATCGGCGGCTTGTCGGACGGGATACGGCCGCCGAAGTCGTCGAACATCGTGAGCCGCGGCCGCTTCTTCACGTCGCCGAAGATCGCCTGCAGCTCCGCGCGGTGCAGCGTTTCCTTCTCCAACAGCTCGCCGGCCAACGTGTCGAGCACGTCGCGGTACTCGGTGAGGATCTCCCACGCCTCGGTGTGCGCGGCCTCGATGAGCTTGCGGACCTCGTCGTCGATGATCTGTGCGACCTCGTGGGAGTAGTCGGCCTGCGTGCCCATCGTGCGACCAAGGAAGGGGTCGCCGTGCTCAGTGCCGTAGCGGACAGCGCCAAGCTTCGAGCTCATGCCATACTCGGTGACCATCGCGCGGGCGATCTTGGTGGCCTGCTCGATGTCGGATACCGCGCCCGTGGTGGGCTCGCGGAACACCAGCTCCTCGGCGGCGCGACCACCCATCGCGAACACCAGCCGGGCGATCATCTCCGAGCGGGTCATCAGGCCCTTGTCGTCCTCGGGCACAGACATCGCGTGCCCGCCGGTACGACCGCGCGCCAAAATGGTCACCTTGTAGATCGGGTCGATGTCGGGCATCGCCCAGGCGGCGAGCGTGTGCCCCCCTTCGTGGTAGGCGGTGATCTTCTTTTCGTGCTCGCTGATGATGCGGCTCTTGCGCCGCGGACCGCCGACGACCCGGTCGACGGCCTCCTCGAGCGCAGGACCGGTGATGACGGTGCCGTTCTCGCGCGCCGTCAACAGGGCGGCTTCGTTGATGACGTTGGCCAGGTCGGCTCCCGTCATCCCGACGGTCCGCTTGGCCAGACCGTCCAGGTCCGCATCCGGCGCGATCGGCTTGCCCTCCGAGTGCACCCGCAGCACGGCGCGACGGCCGGCCAGGTCCGGGTTGGACACCGGGATCTGGCGGTCGAAGCGGCCGGGCCGCAGCAGGGCGGGGTCGAGAATGTCGGGCCGGTTGGTGGCCGCTATCAGGATGACGCCTTGCCGCTCGCCGAAGCCGTCCATCTCGACCAGCAGCTGGTTCAGCGTCTGCTCGCGTTCGTCGTGACCGCCGCCGAGGCCGGCGCCACGCTGGCGTCCGACGGCGTCGATCTCGTCGACGAAGATGATGCACGGGCTGTTCTGCTTGGCCTGCTCGAAGAGGTCACGGACCCGGGACGCGCCGACGCCAACGAACATCTCGACGAAATCGGAGCCGGAGATCGTGAAGAAGGGCACGCCAGCCTCACCCGCAACGGCTCGGGCCAGCAGCGTCTTGCCGGTGCCCGGCGGACCGTACAGCAGCACGCCCTTCGGGATCTTGGCGCCGAGCGCCTGATACCGCGACGGGTTCTGCAGGAAGTCCTTGATCTCGTACAGTTCCTCGACGGCCTCGTCGACGCCCGCGACATCGGCGAACGTGGTCTTCGGCATGTCCTTGGAGAGCTGCTTGGCCCGCGACTTGCCGAACCCGAAGCCCATCCGGCCGCCGGTCTGCATGCGGGAGAACATCACGAACAGGCCGACCAACAGCAGCAGCGGCAGCATGTAGATGAGTAACGACCCGAGGACGCTGCCCTGGTTCACGACGGTGTTGATCTTGGCGTTCTTGGCGCTCAGCGCCTCGAACAACGTCACGCCGTACCCGGTCGGGTATTTGGTGATGATCTTGTCGCTGTCGCTGGTGTCGCCGTTGCCGCTCTTCAGGTCCAGGCGCAGCTGCTGCTCACGGTCGTCGATCTGAGCGCTCTTGACGTTGTCGCTGTTGATCTGGGCCATCGCCACCGACGTGTCGACGGGTTTGTAGCCGCGGGTGTTGTCACTGAAGTAGAAGAACGACCAGCCCAGCAGCAGCACCACCGCGATCACGGTGAGCGTGCGAATCACATTCTTGCGGTTCATCAATTGTCCGTTGTCGACTTCATCTTTTTCGGCCGCCCGCGGCCGGTGTCCTTCCAATATGCGCAGCTGGAATAGTCAAGGCTACCGCTAGACCAACGTTCGGAGGTTCCCGGCGGTTCTCGGGGGCCGTTCGCCGAGTGTGCGGTTTCGTACGGGACACGCCGTGACGGCGTCCAGAACCGCACACTCGCGGCTAGTGACCCGGCTCCCTTCCCGAGCTGCAGCGCCTGTGCTTGGGTGAGATCGTGCTGACCTCTACCGAACGGTTAGTTGAGACCAACGGCGTTGCGCTGCGAGTCCTGGAGGCCGGCGATAGAGGCGCGCCGGTGGTCGTGCTGGCCCACGGTTTCCCCGAGCTCGCGTATTCGTGGCGACACCAGATCCCGGTGCTGGCCGACGCCGGCTACCACGTGCTGGCGCCGGATCAGCGCGGCTACGGCGGCTCCACCCGACCAGAGGCCATCGAGGATTACGACATCCACGCCTTGACCGGCGACCTGGTCGGCCTGCTGGACGACGTCGGTGCGCAGCAAGCGGTGTTCGTCGGCCACGACTTAGGCGCCATGGTCGTGTGGCACACCGCGGTGTTGCACCCGGAACGCGTCCGGGCGGCCGTCGGCCTGAGCGTGCCACCGATTCCCCGACCTCGGTCCCGACCCACCGAACGGTGGCGGCAGAAGTTCGGCGACGACTTCTACATTTTGCGCTTCCAAGAGCCCGGCCGAGCCGACGCGGAGATGGAAGCCGACGTCGCCGCCACCATGAGCGGAATGTTCGCCGGGCGCTGGCCGGACAGGCGTCGCTGCCGGACTGGATCAGCGCCGACGAGTTCGAGCATTACGTGACCGAGTTCAGCAGGACCGGATTCACCGGTGCCCTGAACTGGTATCGCAACTACGACCGCAACTGGGAATCGACGCCTCAGCTCGCCGACGCACGAATCACCGTGCCGGCGCTGTTCGTGGGCGGCACGGCCGATCCGGTGGGTCCGACGATGCGCCCGGAACGCGCACGCGAACTGGCCACCGGGCCGTACACCGAAGTACTGCTCGACGGTGCAGGCCACTGGATTCAGCAGGAGCGCCCCGCCGAGGTCAACAAGCTGTTGCTGGACTTCCTGTCCGGATTGGATCTGACATGAGCAGCGCGCCACTGAGGTTCGGAGTCTTCATCACGCCGTTCCATCCGGTGGGCCAATCCCCCACCACCGCACTGGAATACGATCTCGACCGGACGGTGGCGCTGGACCGGCTGGGCTTCGAGGAAGTGTGGTTCGGTGAGCATCACTCCGGTGGGTACGAGCTGATCGCCTGCCCCGAGGTGTTCATCGCGGCGGCCGCCGAGCGCACGAAGCACATCCGGCTGGGCACCGGGGTGGTGTCGCTGCCGTACCACCACCCGTTGATGGTGGCCGACCGCTGGGTGCTGCTCGACCACATCACCCGCGGCCGAGTGATGTTCGGCACCGGGCCCGGCGCGTTGCCGTCGGATGCCTACATGATGGGCATCGACCCCGTCGAACAGCGGCGGATGATGCAGGAGTCGCTCGAGGCCATCCTCGCGTTGTTCCGTGCCGGGCCGGACGAGCGGATCAGCAGGCACTCCGACTGGTTCACGCTGCGCGACGCACAGCTGCACATCCGGCCCTACACCTGGCCCTATCCCGAGATATCCACGGCGGCAATGATTTCCCCATCCGGACCGAGGCTTGCCGGTGCGCTTGGAACCTCGCTGCTGTCACTGTCGATGTCGGTTCCTGGTGGCTACGCCGCCCTGGAGAACGCCTGGCAAGTCGTCGTGGACCAGGCGGAGAAGTCGGGCCGCGACGAACCCGATCGGGCCAACTGGCGGGTGCTGTCGATCATGCACCTGGCCGACACCCGCGACCAGGCGATCGACGACTGCACGTACGGCTTGCAGGATTTCGCGAACTACTTCGGGGCGGCGGGCTTTGTGCCGCTGTCCAATTCAGTCGAGGACACCCAGACTCCTCGTGAGTTCGTCGCAGAGTACGCGGGCAAAGGGAACTGCTGCATCGGCACACCGGGCGATGCGATCACCTACATCCAGGACCTCCTCGACACCTCCGGTGGTTTCGGGACACTGCTGCTGCTCGGGCACGACTGGGCCTCGCCGGAGGCCACCTACCACTCCTACGAGTTGTTCGCCCGCGAGGTCATGCCGCACTTCAGGGGCCAGCTCACCGCGCCCCGGGCGTCGCACGACTGGGCCAAGGGGATGCGCGACCAACTGCTCGGCCGTGCCGGCGAGGCGATCGTCAAGGCGATTAGCGAGCACACCGACGAACTCAAACTCCAGGAGGAGCAGTAATGCGGGCATCGGTGCTGCGCGCCGGGCGGATGGTCCCTCGTGACGACGTCGCCGAACCGGTACCCGGGCCGGGCCAGGTCCTCGTCGGTGTGAAGGCATGCGGGATCTGCGGCTCGGACCTGCACTTCGCCAAGCACGGCGACCAGATGGTGAAGCTGACACGGGAAATGAAGGGCATGCCGGTCGAAGGCGGGCTGCCCGTCGACCTGGCCGAAGACGTGTTCATGGGCCACGAGTTCAGCGCCGAGGTGCTCGAGGCCGGGCCCGACACCGAGGCGCCACCCCCGGGAACGGTTGTGACATCGCTTCCGGTGTTGTTGTCGCCCAAGGGTTTCGAACCGATCCTGTCCAGCAACACCACGATCGGCGGCTATGCCGAGCGAATGCTGTTGTCGGCGCCGCTGTTACTGGAGGTTCCCAACGGCCTGGACCCGCGACACGCCGCCCTCACCGAACCGATGGCGGTCGGCCTGCACGCGGTGAACAAGTCGTCCGTCCAGCCCGGCGAGGCGGTCCTTGTGATCGGGTGTGGGCCGATCGGCCTTGCGATCATCGCCGCGCTGCGACGCCGAGGTGTGGAAAGCATTGCGGCAGCCGACTATTCGCATAAGCGTCGCGAGCTGGCGACGACAATGGGTGCTCACCAGACGGTGGATCCGGCCCAGGGGTCACCGTTCGACAAGGTTAAGCCGGCGATCGTGTTCGAGGCCGTTGGCATACCCGGAATCGTCAACGACGTGATGCGGCGGGCACCGATGGGAACCCGAGTGGTCATCGCGGGAGTGTGCATGGAGGCCGACCCGGTCTTGCCGCTGTTCGGCATTGCGAAGGAGATCAACCTGCAGTTCGTGAATGCCTACGACCACAACGAGTTCGCGGAGTCACTGCGCGCGATCGCCGAGGGTGAGATCGACGTCGCGCCGCTGATCACCGGCGAGGTCGGCCTCGACGGCGTCGGGACCGCGTTCGACGACCTGGCCACGCCCGACGAGCACTGCAAGATCCTTGTGACGCCCTGACGGTAGGGTGCCAGGCATGCCGATCGCAGCGAGAGCGAAACTCCCGACCCGATTGATCGTCCTCGCCGCGGCGGGGCTGGCCGTCCTCGGCCTGTCGGCGTGCGACGCGGCGTCGTCGTCGTCATCGGGACCGTCGATCACCCCGGACGCCAGTACCCGCCAGGTCACCGTCGTCGGCTCCGGCGAGGTCCAGGGCACGCCGGACACGTTGACCGTGAACGTCTCCGTCGAGTTCACCGCACCGGACGTCACCACCGCCATGAACCAGACCAGCCAGCGCCAGGGAGCGGTCATCAACGCCCTGGTGAACTCCGGCATCGACCGCAGGGACATCAGCACGACAGACGTGAGCCTGCAGCCGCAGTTCGGTGGGGGCGTCAACCCGACGATCGTCGGGTACCGGGCCAGCAATTCGATCGACGTCAAGATCCGCAGGCTGGACACCGCCTCGCAGACGCTGGCACTCATCGTCACCAATGGCGGCGACGCCACCCGCATCAACTCGGTGACCTACTCGATCGACGACGACTCGCAGCTGGTGAAGGACGCGCGCACCCGGGCGTTCGACGACGCCAAGGACCGCGCCGAGCAGTACGCCCAGTTGTCGGGACTAACTCTGGGCAATGTCATATCGATCTCCGAGTCCTCCGGTGAAACCCCGGTCCCACCGCCGACGCCGTTGCCGCGAGCGGCCATGGAGGCGGTGCCACTCGAGCCGGGCCAGCAGAACGTCGCGTTCTCGGTGACGGTGATCTGGGAACTGACCTGCGCAATCAGCCTGCCGGTGCGATGTGTACCGGGATGCCGTTGAGCACAGCGGTTCCCGACAGCGGATCGAGCTGCGTGCCGTCGTTGAGCTGGTTGACGTTGACGCCGGGCTGACCGGCGGCGACCTCGAGCTTGATGCCGCGGCGGTTGTGCCCCCAGCCGTGCGGTAACGACACCACGCCGCGCCGCATGCCGTCGGTGCGCTCAACCGGCACCACGAGCTCGCCGCCCGGGCCCTTGACGATCGCGGTGTCCTCGAGGCCGAGTTCGGTTGCGTCGTCGGGGTGTATCCGAAGAGTGCATCGATTCGTGCCGCCGGCCAGTGCAGGCAGATTGTGCATCCAGCTGTTGTTCGACCGCAGGTGGCGCCGCCCGATGAGCACAAAGCCGTCGTCGTGGCGATCCAGAGAAACCCGCAACCGATTCACGTCGGCGACGATCGCCTCCGGCGCCAGATCGACCTTGCCCGTCGGTGTCCGCAGCACCTCGAGAACCCTCGGCTTCAGCGGGCCGAGATCGATGCCGTGCGGATTGTCCTTCAGGCGCAGCAGGGTAAGGCCGTCCGGCCGGGAGTCGAATCCGTCGCCGTACGGGCCGAGGCGCAACATCATGTCCAACCGCCGCTCGTATCCGGGTCCCGCGGGCAGCATCGCGGTCATTTCTCCGACGTCGCGTCCCGCCACCGGCGAGGTCGGGTCGTCGGTCTCCTTGGTCAGCGTGGTCGCGATGACCTGCTCGTCGACCAGTCCCGGGTCTGCCTGGTGTCCGGCGCCGTAGAGGATCAACGCGATCCGCGACAAGATCTCCGGCTCGTCGGGACGGCCATCCTCCAGCGGCAGTGCCGGCGGTGAGTAGCGCGCGTTGTTGCGCACCGAAAGTCCGCTCAGCGCAACGTCGAAGTGGCCTGACCGCGACGGCGGCGGTGGAGGAAGTATGACGTCGGCGTGACAGGTCGTCTCGTTGAGGTACGGGTCGACGCTGACCATGAAGTCGACGCTCTCCAGCGCGCTGCTCAGCCGCTCACCGTCGGGCGCCGACAGCACCGGGTTTCCGGCGATGGTGACCATCGCCTTGATCTGGCCCTCCCCTGCGGTGTCGATTTCCTCTGCGAGTGCGGCGGCAGGCAGTTCGGACAATGCCTCGGGGTGTCCGGACACCCGGCTGTGCCAGCGCCCGGTACGCCAGCCCCGGCCCGGCCGGGGTGGTCGGGGCGCCGAAGCCACCGGCGACAGGGGGAACATCGCCCCGCCGGGACGGTCGAGGTTACCGGTGAGCGTGTTGATGACGTCGACCAACCAGCTTCCGACGGTGCCGAATTCCACTGTGGACGTTCCGATTCGGCCATAGACCGCCGCCGACGGCGCAGTGGCGATGTCGCGGGCCAGCGATCGGATGTCATCGGCGGCGACGCCGCAGTGCTCGGCGACGGCCTCGGGCGGGAAGCCGGTCGCCAGCTCACGGACCTGCTCGACGCCGGTGACATGCTCGGCCACGTCACCGAGGTCGACGAGGTTCTCGTCGAACAAGACATGCACAATCGCGAACAACAGCGCGGCGTCGGTGCCGGGGCGCGGCGCGATGTGGCGGTCGGCAAGTTCGGCGGTGCGGGTGCGGGCCGGATCGATGACGGTCAGCCGCCCGCCGCGCTTGCGCAACGCCCGCAGCTTGCCCGGGAAATCGGCGGCGGTGGCCAGACTTCCGTTGGAGACAAGCGGATTGGCGCCGATGACCACCAAGTGGTCGGTCCGGTCGAGATCGGGCACGGTGAACGCGATCGGGTTACCGAACATCAGCCCCAGCGCCACATGTTTGGGCATCTGGTCCAGAGTGCTCGCCGAGAAGACCTGGCGGGTGCCCAGCGCGCGGATGATCAACGGCACGTACAGGCTGCCCGCAACCGTGTGCGCATTCGGATTGCCGACGTACACGCCGACCGACTTGCCGCCGTGGTCACGCAGGACCGCACCGAGACCCTCGGCGACGGCATCGAACGCCTCGTCCCACGTGGCTTCGGTCAGCACGCCGTCGCGACGGACCATCGGTTGCGCCAGCCGGTCGGGATCGTTGTCCAGCTCAGCGAAGCTCGCACCTTTCGGGCAGATGAACCCGGCGCTGAAGACATCCTCGCGGTCGCCGCGTGCCCCGGTGACCCGGCCGCCGGAGATCGTGAGCGTCAGGCCACAGGTGGCCTCGCACAATGGGCAGATCCGCAGAGCAGTCCGGGTCATGGCCTTTTCCTCCGTATCCTCCGCCGAACCTACAGCTCCTCGTAGACCTTGGGGTCGAGCGTGCCGATGAAGGGCAGGTCCCGGTAGCGCTCGGCGTAGTCCAAGCCGTAGCCGACGACGAACTCGTTGGGGATGTCGAAGCCGACGTAGGCGATGTCGACGTCGTCGCGCACCGCGTCCGGCTTCCGCATCAGCGTGCACACCCGCAGCGACCGCGGACGCCGCGTCGCGAGGTTGCGCAGCAGCCAGGACAGCGTCAGCCCGGAGTCGACGATGTCCTCGACGATCAGCACGTCGCGCTCGTTGATGTCGCGGTCGAGGTCCTTGAGGATGCGCACCACGCCCGACGACGACGTCGACGACCCGTAGGAGCTGACCGCCATGAACTCCAGCTGGGTGGGCTGCGGAATCGCGCGGGCCAGGTCGGTGACGAAGAAGACCGCGCCCTTGAGCACGGTGACCAGCAGCAGGTCCTGCCCGTACTCGTCGATGGTCTCCCGATAGTCCGCGCCCAGCTGGGCACCAAGCTCAGCGACCCGCCTCTGGATCTGCTCCTCGGAGAGCAACACCGACTTGATGTCGCCCGGGTACAGCTCGGCAGGTTGCGCAGGCACGTCCACAGCGTGCCATGTACGGCCGCCCCCGACCAACGCGAGTTCGCTCTAACCGATCAGACCGGTTCGCGATGCAGGGTCAACACCCCGTCCCGGCGCCCCGCGATTAGCCGCTGACTGCGCAGCGGAGAGCCGACCGCCACCCCGCCCTGGCCACGCCACGCGGTGACCAGGGTGTCGACACCGCGGATCTGCTTGTCGGTGAGGTCGCTGGCGCCGCCGGCCAGCAGCCAGCTACGGATCACCCTGCGCCGGACGGCCTCCGGCAGTACCGTCAGCCGCCCGGTGTCCAGGCCGTCGCCGGTGGACGCGGCGGCCAGCGCCCACTGCGCCAGCTCGTCGAGGGTCTCGGTGTCCTCGCGCAGCGCGGTCGCGGTGCGGGCGAGCGCCTCGGCCACGCCGCCGCCCAGCACATCCTCGAGTAGCGGCAACACCTCGGTGCGCAGCCGGGTGCGGGTGTATCGGCGATCGGTGTTGTGCGGGTCTAGCCACGGGTCGATCCGCAGCTCGTCGCAGGCTTGGTGGGTGAGCGTGCGTCGGATGCCCAGCAGCGGGCGGCACCACGGCGGGTCGTAGGGCCGCATGCCTGCGATCGAGCGAGCGCCCGATCCGCGCCCGAGTCCCAGCAGCACCGTTTCCGCTTGGTCGTCGAGCGTGTGTCCGAGCAGCACACAGGCATCGCCCCTTGCCGCGTCCAGTGCACGGTAGCGAGCCGTGCGCGCAGCGGCCTCAGGACCGCCCGTCGTGCCGACCTCAACGCAAAGGATCTGCGCGTCAACACATCCCAACGCCATCGCCTGCTCCTGGGCGAAGACCGCGACGCGGTGCGAATCCCGCTGCAGTTGGTGATCGACGATCAACGCGGAGGTCGGTTTCAGTTTGGCGGCAACGGCCGTCAGCGCCAGTGAGTCCGGCCCACCGGACAGCGCGACACACCACCGGTCGTCGGCGGCGGCATGGCGACGGGCGAACGCGGCTACCGCGGTCTGCAACGTGCTTAGAGCACCCTGTCGATCCATCGCTGCGGCTCTTCGATTTCGGTTGGCAGCGGCAGTGTTTCGGCCCCTGACCAAATGGCGTTGAACCGGGCCATCCCCACCCGTTCGACGACATGGTCGACGAACGCCTTGCCGCGGGTGTACTGGCTCATCTTCGCGTCGATGCCCAACAGTGCGCGAAGCACCCGCTGCAGCGGCGGCTGCTTGCGCTGGCGCCGGTCATCGAACCGTCGCCGGATGGTGACGACCGAGGGCACCACGGCAGGCCCGACAGCATCCATGACGTGGTCGGCGTGTCCTTCCAGCAGAGTGCCCAGCACAAGCAGCTGGTCCAGCGCCTGCTGCTGCGGCTCGGACTGCACGGCGCGCAACACGCCCAGCACGCCTGCCGAATTCGGCTCGGCCGCAACACCATCACGGCGGTCCCGGACGAAGTTCGCGAGCCTACCGATCACCTCGGCGATGTCTTCGCCGGTTTCCTCAGTGAGAACCGCGAGCGCACTGGACATGTGGTCGGCCAACCACGGGTTGGCGCGGAACTGTACCCGATGGGTCACCTCGTGCAGGCACACCCAGAGCCGGAAGTCGGCGGGCAGCACCCGAAGCTGACGCTCCACCGCGATCACGTTGGGATACACCAGAAGCAGCTCGCCGCCGTTCTCGGCGAACGGGTCGTACTGGCCGAGGATGCCCGACGAGATGAACGCGAGCACCGCGCCGGTCTGCGCGCCGGTGAGGCGGCCGGTGATGAAGTTCGGCTTCTCGCCGTTCTCCGCATCTTTCGCACCGCCGGTCATCACCCGCATGGACTGGGTTGCGGCGCGGATCCACTCGGGCCTGTCGACGATGCGGGCGTCGGACACCTCGCCGCCCTCGTTGAGCCCGGTCACTTCGCGCACCGGCATTTCGGCGCGTAGCGCAGCGCTGGACAGTTGGTCGATCACCTGGTTGCGGGTGTAATCGGTGGCCGCCGGTCCAGGCCGGGCCAGCTTCGCCCCGACAGTGGCGGCGAAGCCCCAGTCGACGGCGCGGCCGACGGTGAGCTTCGTCGTCCTGCTCATTCCTCGGCTCCCACTCGCTCCGGTCCTCGCTTCGCTGCGATCCTCACTCGCGCTCGCCTTCGGGTCATGTGCTGCACCCACACGACCGCAACGTCGCGGCCAGCGCGTCTATTGCCAGGCGGCCGGTCGGGCCCGCGTTGTTGGAGATCAGTGCGAACGTCAGCACCCGCCCGCTGGCGTCGGTGACGATCCCGACCAACGAATTGGTGCCGGTCAGCGATCCGGTCTTGGCACGCAGCCAGCCCGCCGCTGCACGTTCGGCGTCGTTGCCCAGGAAGCGGTTGGACAACGTGCCGCTGCCGCCGGCGATGGGCAACAGGTCCACCAGTGGTCGCAGCTTCGGCTGGTCGTTGCCCGCGGCGGCGTTGACGGTCTCATCCAGCGTCTCTGCGGTCAGCCGGTCGTCAACGGACAAACCGCTGCAGTCCATCAGTTGCGAACCACCGGTGTCGATCTTGGCGGAGTTCAACTGACCGAGCACCGCGCGTGCGGAGCCTTCGAAGCTCTGCGGCTTGCCTGCGGCGGCGGCCACCTCCCGGCCGATCGCCTCGGCCATCACGTTGTCGGAGTGGTTCATCATCTCGCGCAGCCGATCGATCAGCGGCGGCGACTGCACCGACGCGATCTGCTGGCCGCCGTCGAAACCCGGGGGCAGCACGGTGACGGTGGCCGGGTCGACGCGGAGCGCGACGGCCAGCGCGCGACCCGCGTCGAGCGCGGGTGTCCTGGACCGCGCGGACTCCACGCTGACCGGTTGAGTGCGGCCGCCGTCAAGCATCACCGCTTCCATGGGTGCGATGTCGCCGCCGTCGATATCGAGCGGATCCCAGCCGGGTGCCATCGTGGGGCCGCTGTACGCGCTGATATCCACCTGTACGGTGGTCACCTTGGTGCCGCTGCGCAGTACCTGATCGGCGAGATCGCTGATGCGCGCCGCGTCGCGGTACCAGGTCGCCCCGCCGGCCGGTGCGGCCGACAGCGTCGGGTCACCACCGCCCTCGAGCACCACCAGCCCGGGTCGTCGATCGGAGGCCGTCACCTTCGTGGTGAGCCGCGCATCGCGGTCCAACGCGAGCAGCGCGGCGGCGGTGGTCAGCACCTTGGTCACCGAAGCCGGTTGCATCGGCACATCGGCGCCCTGCGCCCACAACTGCGTCCCGCTGCTGGCGTCGGTGATCCTGCCGGTCAGGTTTCCCAGGTTCGGGTCGGCGAGTGTCCGCGCCAGGGTCGCGGCCAGTTTGTCCGGGGTCGGCTTCAGCGCAGAGTCGGACAACGGCTTGATCCCCGGGTCGGCGGTCGCCAACGCCGGCGCCGCGGGGATCGCGACGGCGTCGCTGGAACGCCCACCGGTAAGCATCGCCGCGACCGCCACGAGGGCAGCAACCAGCAGGAGGACGGCCACCCCGACCACAACGTGGGTAGACCGCCGCCACCGAGTGGGACGCATGACTCTCCTGACCCTCGCCTTTCTGGCCTGCCACAGCAGGGTATCCGCTGCAGGGAAGTCAGAGGTCAGCGGCGGCGGGTGTCCCGGTAGGGTGGACGTCCGACCCCCAAACCGAAGCACAGGGCAAGGAGCCACGGCGGTGAAGCTAGACGTCGTCATTGAGATTCCGAAGGGTTCGCGCAACAAGTACGAGGTGGACCACGACACCGGCCGGATCCGGCTGGACCGCTACCTGTACACGTCGATGGGCTATCCCGCCAGCTACGGCTACTTCCCCAACACGCTCGGCGAAGACGGCGACCCACTGGATGCCTTGGTGCTGCTGCCCGAGCCGGTGCTGCCGGGCATCATCGTGCTGGCCCGGCCCGTGGCGATGTTCCAGATGACCGACGAGGCCGGCGGCGACGACAAGGTGCTGTGCGTGCCCGGCATCGACATGCGCTGGGACCACATCAAGGATGTCACCGACGTGCCCGACTATCAGCTCGACGAGATCAAGCACTTCTTCACGCACTACAAGGATCTGGAACCCAAGAAATGGGTAAAGACCGCGGGCTGGGTCGGCCGCGAAGCCGCGGAGGCCGAAGTCCAGGCGTCGCTCGATCGGTATATACCCAACGGGCACTGATTTTGCATCGCCGTAACACGCGGTAACCTCCCCGTTCTCTGCGGATTCCATGATGACGGTGTGTTGATGCACCAGGGCGTGGGGTTGGACGTATTCAACGGAATGCCGATGCGCCGCGCCGTGCACGCCGTCTACGAGTGTTGCTACAGCGTGCCGCTGGCCGCCGACCTGGCCCGCGGACGGCCGTACCAGGATCACGACGCGCTGTTCCGCCAGGCCGACCGGCTGCTGTTCGGGCTGGGCGAGGAATCCATCGACACCATCCTGCAGGCCTACCCCGACGTGGGCCGGCGCCCAGGCAGCGAGAAGTCACACGCCGAACAGTGCGGGATTTCAGACGAGCGACAAGAAGTGATGGACCAACTGGGCGTCGTGTCGCACAAGTACTTCGATCATTTCGGCTTCGGCTTTGTCATGTTCGTCAACGGCTACTCGGCGCAGGACGTCCTCGCCGCGATGACCGACCGGATGCTCAACGACGTCGACACCGAGCGAAAAGTGGTCCGCAACGAGTTGGCGCGGATCAACCGGACACGGCTCGAGCGAATGCTCGGTCCCGAAGGCGGCTACGACAACTGGTGACCTCGGCGTAGGCGTCGAGTGTAGGTTCCACCGCATGACCAACGTGCACGGCCACATCGACGCCCGGTTCGACAAGGTCGCCGAGGCGCTGGCCGAAGAGGTCAACAGCGGTGCAGAAGTCGGCGCCGCCATTGCGATCGACATCGACGGTGAGTGCGTGCTCGACATCTGGGGCGGCTATGCCGACGCGGCCAAGACGATCCCGTGGGGCGAGGACACCATCATCAACGTCTGGTCCAGCACGAAGACCGTGACGAGCCTGGCCGCGCTGATGCTGGCCGATCGCGGCCTGCTCGACCTCGACGCCACCGTCGCCACGTACTGGCCGGAGTTCGCCGCCAACGGCAAGCAGGACGTCAGGGTTCGGCACCTGCTATCGCACACCTCGGGCGTCTCCGGCTGGCAGGAGCCGATCACCGTCGAGGACATTTACGACTTGGAGAAGGCGTGCTCGCGGCTGGCGGCGCAGGCGCCGTGGTGGGAGCCGGGCACCGCGTCGGGCTATCAGGCGCTCAACTACGGCCACCTGATCGGTGAGCTGGTCCGTCGGACCACCGGAAAGTCCCTGAAGGACTTTGTCCACGACGACATCGCGGGCCCACTGGAGGCCGACTTCCAGATCGGGGCAAAGCCGGAGGATTTCGGTCGGATCGCTCAGCTCATTCCGCCCCCGCCATTCGACATCCCGTTCGACCAGCTGCCCGAAGACAGCCCGATGCGCAAGACGTTCACCAATCCCACCCCGGACGCGGAGGTCACCCACACCGCCGAATGGCGGGAAGCCGACCTCGGCGCCGTCAACGGACACGGCAACGCGCGCTCCCTGGCACGCATGCTGTCCCCGGTATCGCTGGGCGGGACCGCCAATGGTGTGGAGCTGTTGTCGGCGAAGACGATCGAGAGGATCTTCGACGTGCAATCGCACGGAACCGATCTGGTGTTGGGCGTGCCCATGAAGTTCGGCATCGGTTACGGCCTGCCCACGCCGGAGGCCGTGCCGTTCGTGCCACCCGACGAGAAGATCTGCTTCTGGGGCGGCTGGGGTGGCTCGATGGTCCTGATGAACCCGGATCGCCGCACCACCGCCACCTACGTGATGAACAAGATGGGACTGGGCATCCTCGGCAACGAGCGCACCGCGAGATACGCATCGCTGATCTACGAGGCAATTTCCTGACGTGCCAGCGGCAGTCGCCGCGCGATGCGGCCGGTTCTTAGTACGTTAATAGCGTGGCGACGCCCGAAATACCTGCGCAGTACTCGCTGTCACCCGGTGCCCCTGAACCACGGACGCTGGTCGACATCCTCTACGAAACCGCTGGGCGCTTTCCCGACGCACCCGCAATCGACGACGGTGCCGTCCAACTCACCTACAGCGAGCTGATCACCGACATCGAGAACAGCGTCGCGTGGTTGGCGGCGCGCGGCATCGGCCGCGGCGACCGCATCGGGATCCGCATGCCGTCGGGCAGTTACGCCCTCTATGTCGCGATTCTGGCGACCCTTGCGAGCGGCGCCGCATACGTGCCGGTGGACGCCGACGACCCCGAGGAGCGCGCCGCGCTGGTGTTCGGCGAGGCGAACGTCGTCGCCGTCATCACCGAAGCGGGACTCGTGCGCGGTTCCGGATCGTCACGGGGCTGGCGCGCCGGGTCGCCGTTGGTCCGCGACGACGCGTGGATCATCTTCACCTCGGGGTCGACGGGTACCCCGAAGGGCGTGGCGGTCACACATCGAAGCGCAGCCGCGTTCGTCGACGCCGAGGCTCAGATGTTCTTGCAGGACAACCCGATTGGCCCCAGCGACCGAGTGTTGGCCGGATTGTCGGTGGCGTTCGATGCGTCCTGCGAGGAGATGTGGCTGGCCTGGCGGCACGGCGCCTGCCTGGTCCCGGCGCCGCGTTCACTGGTGCGCAGCGGCATGGATCTCGGGCCGTGGCTGGTGTCGCGGGATATCACCGTGGTGTCGACGGTGCCCACACTGGCGGCGCTGTGGCCGGCCGAGGCGTTGGAGGCGGTGCGGCTGCTCATCTTCGGCGGCGAGGCCTGCCCGCCCGAACTCGCGGAGCGACTGGCCGCCGGGCCCGACTCGGCTGATCGCGAAGTGTGGAACACCTACGGCCCAACCGAGGCCACCGTCGTCGCGTGCGGGGCCAAGCTCGACGGCACCGGACCCGTCAGCATCGGGCTGCCGCTGCCGGGCTGGGACCTCGCCGTCGTCGACAAGGACGGAGTCCCGGTCCGCGTCGGCGAGGTCGGTGAACTGGTCATCGGCGGCGTGGGCCTGGCGCGCTATCTGGACCCGGAGAAGGACGCCGAGAAGTACGCGCCCATGCCGACGGTGGGATGGGAGCGCGCGTATCGCAGCGGTGACCTGGTGCGGCTGGAGCCCGACGGCTTGATCTTCTACGGCCGCGCCGACGACCAGGTCAAGGTCGGCGGACGGCGCATCGAACTCGGCGAGGTGGACGCGGCGCTGGTCCACCTGCCCGGTGTCAGCGGCGGCGCCGCGGCGGTGCGGCGGACAGCCAGCGGCACTCCGCTGCTCGTCGGGTACATCGCCAGCGCCGACCCGTCGTTCGACCTCGCCACGGCGCGGACCACGCTGGCCGAGACGCTGCCCGCCGCGTTGGTACCGCGACTGGTCCTCGTCGACGAGCTGCCGACCCGCACGTCGGGCAAGGTGGACCGGGATGCGCTGCCGTGGCCGCCCGCCGGCGAATCCGACGAGGAGGCACCCGACCTCGGCGGCACGATGGGCTGGTTGGCCGGACTGTGGCGCGACGTGCTGGCCGCCCCGGTGGACGGACCGGAGGCCGACTTCTACGCACTCGGCGGCGGCTCGTTGTCGGCGGCGCAGCTGGTCGCCGCACTGCGCCAGCGCTACCCGCAGGTGACGGTCGCCGACCTGTACGACCACCCGCGGCTGGGCTCGCTGGCCGGCTTTCTCGACGAGCTCGATCCGCCGCCGCCGGTCGAGACGCGCGTGGTGCGGCCGACGCCCCTGCTGACGCAGGCGTTCCAATTGGCGACATCGCTGCCGCTGGCCACGCTGACCGGGTTGCAGTGGGTCGTCTGGCTGGCGCTGATCAACAACGTGGTCGCGACGGTGAGCCCGGCGCCGTGGCTGGTGACGCTGAACTGGTGGTGGATCCTCGCTGGGTTCCTCCTGTTCGTCACGCCAATCGGGCGGATGGCAATTGCGGTGATGTGCGCGCGGATGTTGATCGGTTTCCTCAAGCCCGGCACCTACCGCCGCGGCGGCGCGGTGCACATGCGGGTCTGGCTTGCCGAGCGGCTCGCTTCGGCAAGCGGTGCCGACAACCTGGCAGGCGCGCCGTGGATGGTGTATTACGCACGGGCACTGGGCAATAAGGTCGGCAAGGGCGTCGACCTGCACTCGACTCCGCCGGTGACCGGCATGCTCACCCTGGGTCATCGCAGTTCGATCGAGCCGGAGGTGGACCTGTCCGGCCACTGGATCGACGGCGACCATTTCCACGTCGGCTCGATCACGATCGGTAACGACGCGACCATCGGGGCGCGAACCACGCTGTTGCCCGGGGCGACGGTAGGCAAGGACGCCGACGTGGCCGCGGGCTCGGGTGTGGTCGGCCGGGTGAAGAAGGGCCAGTACTGGAAGGGCTCGCCCGCGGTGAAGTCCGGCAAGGCTCGTCATCCGTGGCCGGAGCATCGCCCTGGACGCGCCCCGTTGTGGGTAGCGGTCTACGGGCTGACGTCGATGCTGCTCGGCGCGTTGCCGCTGGCGGCGTTGGGCGCCGGACTGGCTGTAATCGGCTGGGCCATCCGGGATTCCGAAACATTGGCCGACGCCATTGTGCCCGCCCTGATTGCGACACCGGTGGCGACGCTGGTGGCGTTGGTCGTCTACGCGGTATTGACGGTCATCGGCGTGCGCGTGCTGTCGCTGAGGCTGCGCGAGGGATATCACCCGGTCCGCAGCCGAGTCGGGTGGCAGATGTGGGCAACCGAACGCCTGATGGACGCCGCCCGCAACTACCTGTTCCCGCTGTACGCAAGCCTTCTCACGCCGACGTGGCTGCGCGTGCTCGGCGCGAAGGTCGGCCGCGGCACCGAGATCTCGACGGCCTTGCTGACGCCCAAGTTCACCGTCATCGAGGACAGCGCATTCCTGGCCGACGACACGATGGTGGCGTCCTACGAACTCGGTGGCGGGTGGATTCACATCGGCAGGGCGACGATCGGGAAACGGGCGTTCCTGGGCAACTCCGGTATCACGCAGCCCGGACGAAAGGTCCCCGACGACGGGCTGGTTGCAGTGCTGTCGGCGGCACCGCGCAAAGCGAAGGCCGGGTCGTCCTGGCTGGGCAGCCCACCGGTCCGGTTGCGGCGCAAGCCGACCGCGGCCGACGTACTGCGAACGTTCCACCCGCCGGCGCGCCTGAAGATCATGCGGGGTTTCGTGGAGACGTGCCGGCTGGTGCCGGTGATGGTGACGTTCGCAATCGGGGTCGGCGTTCTGTTCGGCCTGCAGGCGCTGATCGTTGAATTCGGCTACCTGTGGGCGGCGCTCGGCAGCGGGGTGGTTCTGCTTATCGCCGGTGCCGTCGCGGGCATCATTGCGGTAATCGCGAAATGGCTTCTGGTGGGGCGTATCCGGGCTGTCGAGCATCCGTTGTGGTCTGCGTTCGTGTGGCGCAACGAGGTCTCCGACACCTTTGTCGAGACGGTTGCCGCGCCCTGGTTCGCCCGCGCTGCCACCGGTACGCCGGTGATGAACCTGTGGCTTCGGGCGCTCGGGGCATCGATCGGTCGGGGTGTCTGGTGCGAGTCCTACTGGCTGCCCGAGGCGGACTTGGTCAGGCTCGGGAAGGGCGCCACCGTGAACCGCGGTTGCGTCGTGCAGACACACCTGTTCCACGACCGGGTGATGCGGATGGACACCGTTGTCCTCGACGAGGGTTCGACGTTGGGTCCGCATTGCGTGGCGCTGCCCGCGGCGCTGCTGGGTGCAGGAGCGACCGTCGGCCCGGCCTCGTTGGTGATGCGCGGCGATCAGGTTCCGCCGTCGACTCGGTGGCAGGGCAACCCGATCGCGCCGTGGAATGTGTTCGGCAAGAAGCGCGGTGGCGCGGCACCGGATAAGGCGCCCAAGGAATCCGCCGCGTGACCCGGTCCAAGAAAGCCGCGAAAAAGACCCCCGTCATCGACCCGTACCTGCCGACAGCAGGGAACTTCGGGTATCGCGTGTCGCGCTACGAACTCGACCTGGAGTACAAGGTCGCGATCAACCGGCTCGCGGGTACGGCGACGATCACCGCAGTCACGCTGGCCGCGTTGCGCACCTTTACGCTCGACCTCTCGGACGCCCTCACGGTGACAAAGGTGTCGGTGAACGGGCGCAGGCCGGCGTCATTCCGCTGCTCTGGCGGCAAGCTGCACATCGCGTTGTCGTCGGCGCTGCCCGCAGGCGCGGCGATGACGATCGTCGTCCGTTACGCCGGAACGCCACGACCCGTCCGGTCGGTTTGGGGTGAGGTCGGTTTCGAGGAGCTGACCGAAGGCGTGCTGGTCGCCGGCCAACCCAACGGTGCGGCATCGTGGTTCCCCTGTGACGACCACCCCAGCGCCAAGGCAAGCTACCGAATTCAGATCAGCACCGAAAACCCGTACCGGGCGATCGCCAACGGCGAGTTGCTATCTCGCCGGGCCCGGGCCGGCATGACAACGTGGACCTACGAGCTGGCCGAGCCGACGTCCACCTATCTGGTGACGCTGCAGATCGGCATGTATGAAACGCACCGGCTGTCCAAAGCACCGGTGCCGATGCATTCGGTACTGCCACATCGGCTGCTGCGGAACTTCGACCATGACTTCGGTCGCCAGCCGGCGATGATGAAGCTGTTCGTCAAGCTGTTCGGGCCGTATCCGCTGTCGACCGGCTACACTGTGGTCGTCACCGATGACGACTTGGAGATACCGCTTGAGGCGCAGGGGATTTCGATCTTTGGTGCCAACCACTGCGACGGCCAGCGGAGCTCCGAGCGCCTGATCGCCCACGAACTGGCGCACCAGTGGTTCGGCAACTCGGTGACGGCACGGCGCTGGCGCGACATCTGGCTGCACGAAGGCTTCGCGTGTTATGCCGAGTGGCTGTGGTCGGAGGAGTCCGGCGGCCAAACCGCCGACTGGTGGGCACGCCACTACCATCAGCGGCTGTCGGATTCACCGCAGGACCTGCTGCTGTCCGACCCGGGACCGCGCGACATGTTCGACGACCGGGTGTACAAGCGCGGTGCGCTCACGCTGCATGCATTGCGTGTGGTGATCGGCGATGACAATTTCTTTGCGCTGCTGCGGGATTGGACCGCCCGGCACCGCCACGCAACGGCGGTAACCGACGACTTCACCGGCCTGGCAGCCAATTACGCGGACGTGTCGCTGCGTCCGCTGTGGGATGCCTGGCTGTATTCCAGGGACGTGCCCGCGCTGTGACCGACGCGGCCACCCCCAGCGGCCCGATCACTCGCGGCAGCGTCGCACGGGTCGGTACCGCCACCGTGCTGACGGCGCTGTGCGGGTATGCGGTGTTGTACCTTGCGGCCCGCGACCTCGAACCGGCGGGCTTCTCGGTGTTCGGTGTGTTCTGGGGCGCGTTCGGTCTGGTGACGGGGGCGGCTAATGGGCTGCTGCAGGAGGCGACGCGCGAGGTGCGGTCGGCTCGCTACACCGAGGTGGTGTCGGGCCCGCGCACCCATCCGATGCGGGTGGCCGCGATGGTCGGCGTCGTCGCCGCGGCTGTGATCGCGGCGAGTTCGCCGTTGTGGTCGGGACACGTCTTTGTCGAATCGCGTCTGCTCAGTGTCGTGCTGCTCAGCGTGGGTCTGGCCGGGTTCTGTCTGCACGCCACCCTGCTCGGAATGCTGGCCGGAGTCGGCAGGTGGACGCAGTACGGGGCGCTGATGGTCACCGACGCCGGTATCCGGGTGGCCGTTGCGGCGGTCACCTTCGTCGTCGGGTCGGGCCTGGTCGGTTACCTGTGGGCGACCGTTGCAGGCGCGTTGGCCTGGCTGATCATGTTGATCGCGTCACCGGCGACACGCGCAGCGGCCCAGCTGCTGACGCCGGGCGGAACGATCACGTTCCTGCGCGGCGCCGCGCACTCGATCGCCGCGGCCGGTGCCAGCGCGATCCTGGTGATGGGTTTCCCGGTGCTGCTGAAGGCGACCTCAGGTGACCTGGGGGCGACCGGCGGCGTGGTGATCCTGGCCGTGACGCTGACTCGCGCCCCGCTGCTGGTGCCGCTGACAGCGATGCAGGGCAACTTGATCGCACATTTCGTCGACCAACGCACGGCGCGATTGCGCGCGCTGGTGGGACCGGCGGCGGTTGTCGTCGGGTTGGGCGCGTTGGGCGTGCTCGCGGCCGGGGTGTTCGGGCCGTGGCTGCTGCGGGTGGCGTTCGGCGAGGAGTACCGCGCTGACGGTGCGCTGCTTGCCTGGCTGACGACGGCGGCCATCGCAATCGCGCTGCTCACGCTGACGGGAGCGGCGACGGTGGCGGCCGCGCTGCACCGCGCGTATTCGGCCGGTTGGGTCAGCGCGACAGTCGCATCGACGTTGTTGCTGCTGCTGCCGCTTGATCTGCAGACCCGCACGGTGATCGCACTGCTATGCGGGCCGATGGTAGGAATCGCCGTGCACCTGGCCGCGCTTGCCAGGGTATCCACACGTTGAGCGTGTATTTTGGATCTATCGACATGCGTTACCAGGATGTTTGGATCGTCGTTCCCGCCTTCAACGAGGCGAGCGTCGTCGGCGACGTGATCTCCGATCTCCGCTCGGTTTTCGACCACGTCGTCTGCGTGGACGACGGCAGCAGGGACGACACCGGCGACGTCGCGCTACGCGCAGGGGCTCACGTCGTGTCGCATCCCGCCAATCTCGGCCAAGGCGCGGCGATTCAGACCGGCGTCGAATACGCGCGCCGTCAGCCCGGCGCGCAAGTGTTCGCCACCTTCGACGCCGATGGACAGCACCGACTGAAGGACGTCGTCGCCATGATCGACCGACTGTCGACCGCGGATGTCGACATGGTGGTCGGCACCCGGTTCGCCGAACCCAGCGCGAGCAGGCCGCCGCTGCTGAAACGGATCCTTTTGCGCACCGCCGCGATGTTGAGCCCGAGCAGCCGCCAGTTGCGGCTCACCGACGCGCACAACGGGCTTCGGGCCTTCAACAAGAAGGTGGCCGACGGGCTGAACATCACCATGAGCGGCATGAGCCACGCCAGCGAGTTCATCACGCTGGCGGTCGAAAACCGCTGGCGGGTAACCGAAGAGCCGGTAGAGATTCTGTACACCGACTACTCGAAGTCGAAAGGCCAGCCGCTGCTCAACGGGGTGAACATCGTCTTCGACGGGCTGCTGCGAGGGAGGTTGTCCCGATGAACTGGATCCAGGCGCTGCTGATCCTCTCGATCGTCGCACTGCTGGTGTTTCTGTTGCGCTCGCGCACCAGCGCACGAACAAAGGCGTGGGTGAAGGTCGGCGGAGTGCTGTTCGTGATCGCCGCTGTGTATGCGATTCTGCGGCCGGATGACACCACCGTCGTCGCGAATTGGCTTGGGGTGGACCGCGGCACGGACTTGATGGAATACGCGTTGATCATCGCGTTTGTGTTCACCACGCTGAGCACGTACATGCGGTTCAAGGACTTGGAACTGAAATATGCGCGACTGGCCAGGGCGATAGCCCTGCAGGGCGCTCGAGTGCCCGACGACGCTTAGGCGCTCTGCTCTTCGCGGAAGAAGGCGACGGTCCTGGCGACGCCGTCCTCGAGCTTGACCTTCGGTGTCCAGCCCAGCACTTCTCTGGCGCGGCTGATGTCGAGGCAGGACCGCCGTAGGTCGCCCAGCCGAGGCGGGTGGAACTCCGGCTCGTCGGGAGTCCGGCCGCAGCGGCGATCGCTGAATGCAGTTGGCGGACCGACGTTTCCACGCCGGTACCCACGTTGAAGCGTTGGCCGCCGCCCTTGTCGGCGGACGCCCTGACGAACGCGTCGACGACATCGTCGACGAACACGTAGTCGCGGGTATCGGTACCGTCGCCGAAGATCTTCGTCGGCCTGCCGGAGAGCAGTGCCCGGGAGAATATGGCGACAACACCGGCCTCGCCGTGCGGGTCCTGGCGGGGGCCATAGACATTGGCCGGTGCGATGTGTGAGCACTCGATGCCGTAGAGATTGCGGAAGGCGTTGAGGTAAACCTCGCCGGCAACCTTGCTGGCCGCGTACGGCGAGGCCGGATCAATCGGAACGTCCTCACTGGTCGGGATACGTCGGCGGGGTGCCGTATACCGATCCGCCCGATGAGGTGTGCAGGATCTTGCGGACTTCCGCGCGGCGGGCGGCCTCGGCGAGTCGGACGGTACCCACCACGTTCACCGACGCGTCGAACGGTGGGTCCTCGACCGAGTGGCTCACCGAGATCTGGGCGGCGAGGTGGAAGATCACCTCCGGCCGAACGTCGGCGAGCAAGCCGATGAGGTCGGCGTCCACGATGTCGGCTTTGACGAATTCGAAGTCGGGGTGCTGTTGAGCGTTGTCGAGGTTGGTACTGCGGCCGGAGCTGAGGTCATCGATGCCGGTGACGGCGTGTCCGTCCGCTAGCAGCCGGTCGACCAGCGTCGACCCGATAAATCCGGCTGCCCCCGTCACCAGTGTGCGCATCAGCTCACCATACCGACGGCCGCTGTGGGTGTTTAGAGGTCTATGACGCCCGAGGCTCTTGGCACCTCGGCTTGCAGCTCGGTGACCTCGGAGGTGTTCTTCGCCTCCTGGGCCTCCATGGCCGACACCGCCTGAACCGACACGGTCTGGTGCTGGGTACCGCGGGCGGCAAGTGCGGCGGCAGACGCCTCGGCTTTCTCCGCCGCGGCCGCAGCCACCGCGTTGAGCGCAACGTCGATCGGACTGGCCGGCGCTGAGGGGGCCGGCACCGGGCCGGGCACCGAGACTTCCGCCATTGTTTCGGCGATCTTGCCGACGTGACCGAGGGTTTCCTCGGGATTCAGCTTGATATTCTTGCTGGCCACAGCTGCTCCTCCTTGCTGATTTGCTCAGTGGCATAAACGATTTCGGAATAGTCGGGGGTTTCGCCCTGCCATAGCGACAACGCTTCGACTGCGCGGTCCAGGTTGTGGTGCGCTCGGTACAAGGCGGTCGAGTTCGGGTCGACGGACGGCTCGACCTCGATGAACCCCGGCCGCATGAAGAGGGACTTGCCGTACAGCCGCGCTTCGGCGAGCGCGGACCACTGTTCGTCCGCGATGGCCGTGCCGGTGGCGAGGGCACCCAGAATCTCGCGGATGACCGGTGCAACTTCGATACGGAGCGGTTCGGCGCCGGCGAGTGCAGTTGCGACGGCACCGGCGGTCGCCTCCCAAGCGATCGAACGACTCTCAGCTGGAGGCAAATTCGCGTCGGTGATCTTGTTCATAACTGAGTGGCGAGATGGCGGCGAGGCGATGTAGCCGTGTTTCATCGAGTTCCGGTGCCGGCGCGGTGGGTTCAAACGGTGAGCGCGTCGAGTCGCAGTCCTGATAGTGCGGCACGCCGGCGCGGCGGGCGGGAAGCACAGATGAGCCGCCGGGGTCGGTTGTCGCGGCCACTGCGTACAACTCGATGTTGGAATCCAGAACGGAGCGTTCGGCGGCGTAGGCAACCATGGTCGCCGTCGGATTGACCCAGCCGAACCACTTCGCCTGGAAGCTGGCGTCCAGATCGGGATCGGCGAAAAGCACACGGGCGGAACGGGGTACATAAGCGCGCGGCGGGATATAGCTCGCACCGTCATTGCTGACGATGACGGTCTCGGTGCCGGTTGCGGTCTTGAAGATCCCGACGCACCAATGCAGACCGGGATACATGCGGGAGGCATGCAGCAGCTCGTAGGCGAGATTGACGGCCTCGTCGAGGTATTGGTCTTGAGTCTCGGAGCTCACCATCGCCGCACCGGTGCCGGTGGCGGCGATGCCGGATGCGGCCAGCACGCTCGGCGGCACCGACGTTGACGAGATGCCGGCCGCCGCCGTGCCGGGAGTGGGCGCTGCGCCGCCCGGGCCGGCGGCGGAGACGGTGGGCGGTGGCGGAGCTGTGCCCCTGGGCAAGTCCGAGCCGAACGAGGCGAGATTTCCCGGCGGCGGTGGCGCAATCATCGGGCCGGGCGTGCCGTGAGGTGTCGCCGCAGCGGGGGGCGGTGTGGGGCCGGAAACGGGACCGCTCGCCGCGGCAGGTGGCGGAGCGGATGCGGCCGCAGATGCGGGCGTGATTTCGGTGGCCGCCGGCGGTGGTGCTACGTGCGGTGTCGTCGGGACCGACGGTGGCAGCGGATTGGCGGCGAGACCTTTGGTGAACCCCTGCGACAGATCGTTGGCCGCGGTGGCGGGCGTGGGTAGGCCGGCTGGCGTGGTCGGCGTTCCGGGCATGCTCGGAGTGGCTGGCATGGAGGGTGTCGACGGCATCGACGGCGTCCGCATCGGGCTCGCCGACATGCCGGATGCGGGGCTGAGGGGCGGCATGATGCCAGCACTACCGGTTTGAGCCTGCTGCACGCCGGACGGATCAGGTGAATGTAGCAAGTCGTCGAGGGCCGGCAGAGCGTCTCCATGGTGAGGCGCGGCAACATCCTTCGGGACTGGAACTGGCTCGTCCTGCAATGAATCAAGGGCAGGCTTTGGGTCGCCGCCTTTTGGATTTTTCGGCGGATCACCAAGCGGTGTCGGCGACGGCTCCTGAAGTGAATCAAGCGCCGGCGGCGCCTCTTTCTTCAGTGGGGGAGCGTTCTTTAGCACGTCGCCCCCTGGCCCGCCACTGAGTCCGAAACTGCCGCGGCTTCCGTGCGGCACGGGGCCACGCATCGGCATATAGGGTTGACCGCCTGATTCAGTGCTGACCGGATGAGGCGTAGCAGCTCCTGTAACGACCGATGATTGTGCGCCTACCGCGGCGGTCATTGCTTCACTAGCCGCCTCTGCCTGAGAACGAGCGCGCAATATGATGCCCCAAATCTGATATACGAGGGCTAAAGGGCCAAACCAGCCGCCGCCTTTCCAGTTATCTAGCGCTTGCTGGATAGCTTTGTGGGCTTCAGCATCGATTGCATCGAGTAGCGATCGTGCATCTTGAACAATCTTTGCGCAGGCGTCTAACGCATCAGCCATGATTTTGTACAGGTCACCCTGAGTCTGCACTTGCCGGCCGTCCTCGGCGTATACAACGTGCATCGACTCGATCATCTCGCCGGAATTAGCAGCTAGCAGTCCGTACGCAGAGCTGCGGATAGCGTTAGCGCCGCTCATGGACGATGCAGCGAAGGTCCTTTGCGCTTGCGCTGTGCCTGACCACGCCGAAACTGATGTCAGGGGCCACAACCCACCGACGATTAGAGGCGAGTAAGTGCGAGTGGGAATCTTTTCCCCGGCACCAAGAGCTACCATAGCGCAGCAGGCAATTCAGGGTGAAAAATTAATGGACCCATGCTTAATCCCACCAGCCCGCATCAAGATCGGCGCATCTTCCGACGGGGCCGCCATAATCCATAATGCTTAGATCATAGATCTGTGTTTCGTACTTGCTCGGGGGCCGGTCGGCGGAAATGTTTTCAGCGTAAAGTAGCGCGTCATCAATATATCGCTGCAAAGTACGGACCAGGTACCGCGGTGGCTTTGCGTGATCGTTGAGCACTTCTTGCACGCGATCGGCCCAATCGTGGGTGTCGCGTACAAACTTCGGAAGAGCGGTATTGCGTTCCGGTGATCCAGGCGCGCCAGTGCGTTGAAAAGCGTTTCGCGTATCCTCACTTTCCCTCATGAGGGGTCCTATGGCGAGACAGAGGGAACGATCTGCCGCGTCATCCAGGAGATGTACCGCGTCCGCTGTCGGCTCCAATGTGGGTGGCGGTGTGCTGGATCCATTCCCGTTGTCAATGAGCGCCACGGCAAGCGCAGCTGCAGCGAGAAGAACGGCTACGATTACGCCGACCGGCACCAGAATCCCGCGACGTTGCTGAATCTCTCCGGCCTGGTGCGGCCATTGCGGTGCTGGATTAGTCGGTACCGGTGGCTGCGCGCCTCCCCGAGGAGGCGAAGCGCCTTGGCCCCCCCACGGCGGGTTTCCTTCCATTCCCCTAGCCTAATTGCTAGCCCAGCTTGAGAGCCGCGCCAGTTGCCCGCTGAACTTAAGAACGGCATCCACCCACGGCACAACTGCTTTCTCGAGCCTGACCCCCGTACAGTCGAAGGGATCCGCCGACCAGCAGAAAGGACGTATGGCAGTCCGGCTGACCCGCACGAACTGGGTTGCTTCCACCGCCATCGTCCTGATCGCGGTCCAGCTCGTGCTCCGGGCGATCCTGGCGTTCAGCGGCTACTTCTACTGGGACGACCTCATCCTCGTCGGCCGTGCCGGCACCCAAAGCCTCTTCTCGCTGTCCTACCTGTTCGACGACCACGACGGTCACGTCATGCCGGGAGCCTTCCTCCTCGCGGGCGTGATCTCCCACCTCGCACCGCTGAACTGGATCGGCCCGGCCATCAGCCTCGTGGTGCTGCAGCTGCTGGCATCGCTGGCACTGTTACGCGCACTCCATGTCATCCTCGGCTGGCGGCCCGTCCTCCTTATTCCGCTGACCTTTGCGCTGTTCACTCCACTGGGTGTCCCCGGCTTCGCCTGGTGGGCCGCCGCATTGAACTCTCTACCGATGCTCGCCGCGATGGCGTGGGTGTGCGCCGATGCCATCTTGCTGGTGCGCACCGGAAATCGGCGTTACGCCATCACCGCGCTACTCGTCTATTTCGGCGGCCTGCTCTTCTTCGAGAAGTCTGCCGTCATTCCGTTCGTCGCCTTCACAATCACCGTACTTCTGGCCCACGTCACCGGCGACACATCCGCGCTCCGAACGGTGTGGCGTCGCGGCATACGGCTATGGACCGGATCACTCGCGCTGACCGCCGCCTGGATCGTTCTGTACGTCGTCGTTGTCGACCAAGAACGCTGGAGCCGCGATCTCCCAATGACGCGAGACCTGTTGAGCCGCTCCATCACTCATGGAATTATTCCTGGACTGGTCGGCGGACCGTGGGACTGGCAGCGCTGGGCTCCGGCCTCACCGTGGGCCACACCGCCGGTCACCGTCATGGTGCTCGGCTGGCTGGTCCTCGGCGCCGTGTTCGTCGTCTCTCTCCTCCGCAAGCAACGGATCGGGTGGGTGTGGGTGGTGGCCGTCGGCTACGCGATCGTCTGTCAGATTCCGATCTACCTCATGCGCTCGTCGCGGTTCACTGCACTGGAATTGGCGCAGACGCTGCGCTACCTACCCGACCTCGTCGTCGTCCTCGCCCTCCTGGCCGCTGTGGGTCTCTGCGCGCCCAACCGAGAAAGAACACGATGGCTCGACGCCTCCCCCGCCCGCACAGCCGTGATCATCGCCGCCACAATCGCTTTCGTCGCCAGCAGTCTGTACTCCACCGCGACGTTCAAAACGCTCTGGCGGGACAATCCCGCCCAGTCTTACCTGCAAAACGCCACAGCCGGCCTCGCCGACGCGCGTGCAGCTTCCAGCGCCGCGATGCTCGACCAGGAAGTCGACCCACTGGTGCTCCAACGCGTCGCCGCACCGGAGAACCTGGCCAGCCATATGTTCGCACTGCTCGACGACCGGCCCGAATTCGACACCACGACAACCCAACTGCGCATGCTCGACAAGAATGGTCACGTGGTCGACGCCAAAGTCACCTGGGTACGCACGATCGTGCGGGGACCCGATCCGCAGTGCGGGTACCTGGTCCAGCCGGACTTCCCGGTGCGCATGCCCCTCGACGGGCCGCTGCTGCCGTCGGACTGGACCGCCGAGATCAACTACCTCGCCAACAGCGAAGGCTCCATGACGATGTCCCTCAGTGAGGGCGACGAGACCAAGGTGCCCGTCCACCCAGGACTCAATCGCGTCTACGTGCGGCTGCCCGGCGCGGGCGACGCCATCACTGTGCGCGCGAACACCGCTGCCCTGTCGGTGTGCATCGCATCGGGCCCAGTCGGATACGTCGCGCCGATCTGATGGATTGTCATGCGAAGGTTGGTCCATGACTGATGTGCGCGAAACAGGATTGAACGTCTTCCGCGAGCTGATGCCCGGCTTGCTGCCCGACGGCGAGGTCAACTTCCGCAATGGCGGGTTCGGCGACGAGCTGTTCGAGCTCAGCCTCGATAACGTCTTCGGCCGACTATGGGGACGCGAGGGTCTCAGCCGCCGCGACCGCAGCCTCGTCACCCTGGGCATGCTGATCGCGCTGAGGTCCACCGACGAATTGCGCATCCACTTCAAGATCGCGCGAACCAACGGCCTGACCGATGACGAGATCGCGGAGGTCATCTACCACTCCAGCGGTTATGCGGGCTTCCCCGCCGCCGCCACCGCATGCGGCATCGCCCACGATGTCCTGAGCGAGTAGTGCGCACTCCGGACGCTGACGCCCGACGAGCGTGCACGAAGTCCGGCAAAGATGCGGCGTGTCGCCTACAGACACGCGCGGTCGCGGACATGCGGAGCCACCTAGGAGAATCGAACTCCTGACCTATTCATTACGAGTGAATCGCTCTACCGACTGAGCTAAGGTGGCGCGCCCGATCGCTATCGCGATCAGGCGGCACGAGTCTACGGCAGGCTGCGGCGCCCACCCAAGTCAGTCGCGCAGCGCCCGACCCACCGTCGCGACCATTGCATCGACCGCGAACTTCGGCTTCACGTTGACCGCCAGCGCCTCACGGCACTCCAGCACTGCCTCGATGCACCGCAACAGCCGGTCCGGCGGCACGACGGCCGCCATCGAGGCGACCCGCTCGGCCATGTCGGGGTGGTTCGCCTGAATCTCGCCCGCCTGCGCCGACACCAGCAGCGCATCGCGGAAATACGTTGCCAGATCGATCAACGCCCGGTCCAGCGCATCGCGAGACGCACGGGTGTGACGCGACTTCTGCCTGCGCTCAAGGTCTTTGATAGCACCCGTAGCACCGCGCAGGGTGCCCGCGGTGCCCTTGCCTGTGCCACCGGCACCCAGCGCCGTGCGCAGCTCCTCCGTCTCGTGCTCGTTACGATCGACCGTCAGCGCCAACGCCTCCGCCTCGGCCGCTGCCACTAGCTCCTCGGCGGCACCGTAGGCCCGTGACGGCGTCGCCGCGTCGCGCGCCAGACCGAGCGCCCGCTGCCGTCGACTACGGGCCTCCTCGTCCGTGGCCAGCCGACGCGCCCGACCGACGTGTCCGCCGCTCACCGACGCTGCCCAATTAGCGTCCTCGGCGGGCAACCCGTCGGAAGCGATCAGCACCTGCGCAATCGCCTCCACCGGTGGCGTCACCAGCGCCACATGACGGCAGCGGGACCGCAGAGTGATCGTGATGTCCTCAGGGTCGACCGACGGCGCGCACAGCAGGAACACCGTCGACGGCGGCGGCTCCTCGACTACCTTGAGCAGCGCGTTCGCCGCTCCTTCAGTGAGCCGGTCGGCGTCTTCGATCAACACGATCTGCCATCGCCCGGTGCCCGGCCGGCGCGAGGCGATCTGCACGATGTTGCGCATCTCGTCCACACCGATCGACAGCCCCTCGGGGATGATTCTGCGCACGTCGGCGTGGGTGCCCGCCATCGTCGTGGTGCAGGCGCGACACTCCCCGCACCCGGGCACGCCGTCCGATGTGCACTGCAGCGCCGCCGCGAAACACAGCGCGGCGACCGAACGCCCGGACCCCGGCGGCCCGGTGATGAGCCACGCATGTGTCATGGTTCCGGTCACGCTCGCATTGTGAGCCGAGTCACCGCGCGCGGCCTCCGCCGCCGCCACCAACTCCGCCTCAACAGCGTGTTGGCCCACCAGACGCGAAAAAACCCCGGCCATCACACATAACAGTAATGCTGCGAACCGACACGTCCGTCCCAGACGGCACTTTCTGGTCTCCCTAGCCCGATACGGTTAGCGGGTGACCACCGAGGCCGAACCGATCGGGCGATTCAGCGCATTCGTCCGCTGGGTGGCGCGCACGCCCTGGCCGGTGTTCACGCTGGGCATGCTGCAGTCCGACATCATCGGCGCGCTGTTCGTGCTGGGCTTTCTCCGCTTCGGGCTGCCGCCCGAGGACCGCATCCAGCTTCAAGACCTGCCCGCGTTCAACCTCGCCGTCTTTCTCGGCTACCTGTTCCTGTCCTTCACCATCGGCGCCTACCTCAGCCTGCGGCTGCTGATCCCAGTGATGCGATGGCAGCGCCGCGACAGTCTGCTCACCGAAAGCGATCCCGCCACCACCGAGCTGGCCCGCTCCCGCGCGTTGAAGATGCCGTTCTACCGCTCCGTCATCAGCGTCACCAACTGGTGCCTTGGCGCGATCGTCTTCATCGTCGCCAGTTGGCCGGTCGCCAGTCATTCGGCCCCGGTCGTCGCCGTGGCGACCTTGTTGGGTGCGACCATGACGGCAATCATCGGCTATCTGCAGTCCGAGCGCGTGCTTCGGCCCGTCGCCGTGGCCGCGCTTCGTGGCGGGGTACCGGAGAGTTACCGCGCAGCCGGTGTCATCCTGCGGCAGGTGCTGACCTGGGTGCTGTCCACCGGCGTGCCGGTCCTCGCGATCGTGCTCGCGTTGGTGGCAAGCAGGTTTCAGATCCTCACCGCACCTGCCGAGATGCTGATCACACCGATACTGATGCTGGCCATCGCCGCTTTGGTGATTGGTTTGGCGGGCACCGTGTTGGTGGCGATGTCGATCGCGGACCCGCTACGCCAATTGCGTTGGGCGCTGGGCGAAGTGCAGCGGGGTAACTACAACGCGCACATGCAGATCTATGACGCCAGCGAATTGGGCTTGCTGCAAGCCGGATTCAACGACATGGTTCGCGATCTGGCCGAGCGGCAAAGGCTGCGTGATCTTTTCGGCCGCTACGTGGGTGAGGACGTCGCACGTCGCGCCCTTGAACGCGGCACCGAGCTCGGCGGTGTGGAGCGCGACGTCGCCGTGCTGTTCGTCGATCTGGTCGGTTCGACGCAGCTGGCCGCCAGTCGCCCGGCAGCCGAGGTCGTGAACCTGCTCAACGAGTTCTTCCGTGTCGTGGTTGACACCGTGAACCGCCACGGCGGCTTCGTCAACAAGTTCCAGGGCGACGCGGCGCTGGCCATATTCGGTGCACCGATCGAGCATCCCGACGCCTCGGGTGCCGCGTTGGCGGCCTCCCGCGAGCTGCACGACGAGCTCCTGAACATGCTGGGCAGAGACATGGAGTTCGGTATCGGCGTCTCTGCCGGACGTGCCATCGCCGGACATATCGGCGCACAGGCCCGGTTCGAGTACACCGTCATCGGCGACCCGGTCAACGAGGCCGCCCGCCTCACCGAGCTCGCCAAGCTTGAGGACGGTCACGTACTGGCGTCGGCCGTCGCTGTCAGCGGCGCGCTCGACGCCGAGGCCCTGTGCTGGGACGTCGGCGAGACAGTCGAGCTGCGTGGACGCTCGGCACCCACCCAGCTCGCCCGCCCGCTGAACCTCGTTGAGGCGACTGAAGAGTCGACAAAGGAAGAGACCAGCGAGGTGTCGAGTTAGACACTTCCGTCTCGGTGACCTCAAGCGTCACTGGAACCGATGAATGCGAAATTGCCCGCCTCAGCGCGACTTTGTCGCTACTACCGAAGTGCTTACCGGTGGAGCGACATTGTCGCGCTTAGGTGGGCACTACGGTACCCACCTGTGCCAGTGACTTGAGTGACGGATGTGACGACAGTGCCGCCTGCCTACGATCAGGTGCGCTTGGCAGCCTTCTTAGCAGGCGCCTTCTTGGCAGGCGCCTTCTTCGCAGCCTTCTTGGCGGTCTTTCGCGCCGGACGCTTCGCCGGACCGCGTGCCCGGCGGTCGGCCAGCAGCTCGGCGGCCCGTTCGTCGGTGATCGACAGCACGTCGTCGCCCTTGCGCAGGCTGGCGTTGGTCTCACCGTCGGTCACGTACGGGCCGAACCGGCCGTCCTTGATGACCATCGGCTTGCCCGTCGCAGGATCGGCGCCAAGCTCCCGCAGCGGCGGCGCCGAAGCGCGCTGCCCCGCACGACGTTTGGGCTCGGAGTAGATCTTCAACGCCTCGTCAAGAGTGATGTCGAACATCTGCTCTTCGGTCGTCAACGAGCGGGAGTCGGTGCCGCGCTTCAGATATGGCCCATAGCGGCCGTTCTGCGCGGTAATCTCCTCGCCGGTGTGCGGGTCGACGCCGACGACCCGGGGCAACGACAGCAGTCGCAGCGCATCCTCAAGCGTCACCGTCTCCAGGTCCATTGTCCGCAGCAGTGAGCCGGTGCGCGGCTTGGGGCCGGTCGGCTTCTTGCCCTTCTTGGCCGGCGCACCGTCTTCTGGCTCGTCGGGTTCGGGCAGCACCTCGGTGACGTACGGCCCGTACCGCCCGTCCTTGGCGAGGACCTCGTGGCCGGTCTCCGGGTCCACTCCCAGCGAACGGCCTTCGTGCGGTGTGGCGAACAGCTTCTCGGCCAACTCCAGCGTCAGCTCGTCAGGCGTCAGCGAGTCGTTCAGATTGGCGCGCTGCGGTTTGGGCTCGCCGTCGTCGCCGATGACGGTGCGCTCCAGATACGGACCGTTCTTACCGACCCGCACGTAGATCGCGCGACCCTCTTCGTCGTCAAAAAGCTTGATGGAGTTGACTTCTCGGGCATCGATGCCTTCGAGGTTCACCCCGACGAGCTTCTTCAGCCCACCCGAGCGGGCGATCGACTCGGGCACACCGTGGTCGCCACCGAAGTAGAAGTTGTTGAGCCAGGTGGTGCGCTGCTCATGGCCGGCGGCGATCTCGTCGAGCTCGTCTTCCATCGCCGCGGTGAAGCCGTAGTCGACCAGTCGCCCGAAGTGCTGCTCGAGCAGTCCGGTGACCGCGAATGCCACCCACGACGGCACCAGAGCGCTGCCCTTCTTTTGGACGTAGCCGCGGTCCTGGATGGTCTTGATGATCGACGAATAGGTCGACGGCCTGCCGATGCCCAGATCTTCCAGCGCCTTGATCAGGGACGCCTCGGTGTAGCGGGCGGGCGGCGTGGTGATGTGCCCGTCGGCCGTCAGTTCCTTGGCGTCGACGCGCTGGCGCTCGGTCAGGTTGGGAAGGCGGCTCTCAGCGTCGTCGGCCTCGCCGCCGACCTGATCGTCGATGCTCTCGACGTAGGCCTTCAGGAAGCCGGCGAAGGTGATCGTGCGGCCGCTCGCGCTGAACACGACCTGCTGCCCGTCGGTCGACTGCCCGCCTATGCGCAGGCTCAGTGTCGTGCCGCGCGCATCGGCCATCTGGGAGGCAACCGTGCGCTGCCAGATCAGCTCGTAGAGGCGGAACTCGTCGGTTTCCAGCTGGCTGTGCAGCTGGCCCGGGGTCTGGAACACATCCCCGGCGGGCCGGATCGCCTCGTGTGCCTCCTGGGCGTTTTTGACCTTGCGGGTGTACTGGCGCGGCGTCGGGTGCAGGTACTCCTCGCCGTACAGCTGACGGGCCTGGTTGCGCGCGGCGTTGATGGCCGACCCCGACAGCGTCGTGGAGTCGGTACGCATATAAGTGATGTAGCCGTTCTCGTACAGCCGTTGCGCGATGCTCATCGTGCGCTCGGAGGAGAACCTCAGCTTGCGGCCGGCCTCCTGCTGCAGCGTCGACGTCATGAACGGCGCGTACGGCCTGCGGGTGTAGGGCTTCTGCTCGACGGACGACACCGACAGCTGCGCACCGCGCAGTCCCGTCGCCAACGCGCCAGCACTGGCCTCGTCGAGCACCAGCACCTCGTCGGGCTTCTTGAGCTCACCGAGCGAGTCGAAATCCCGTCCGGTGGCCACGCGCCTGCCGTCGACGGTGTTGAGCTTGGCGGTGAAGGTCGGCGGCTGCGCCTGCGGGTCGGAGACGCTGGCGTCCAGTTCGGCAGTGACGTCCCAGTACCCGGCGCTGCGGAACGCCATCCGTTCGCGTTCGCGTTGGACGATGATGCGGGTCGCCACCGACTGGACGCGGCCGGCCGACAGCTTCGGCGCGACCTTCTTCCACAGCACGGGGCTGACCTCGTAGCCGTACAGCCGGTCCAGGATGCGGCGGGTCTCCTGTGCGTCGACCAGGTCGTTGTCCAGGTCACGCGGGTCCTCGGCGGCGGCGCGGATGGCCGACTCGGTGATCTCGTGGAACACCATCCGCTTGACCGGGATGCTCGGCTTCAGTGTCTCCAGCAGGTGCCAGGCGATGGCCTCGCCCTCCCGGTCGCCGTCGGTGGCCAGATACAGCTCGTCGACGTCCTTGAGCAGGCCTTTCAGCTCGGTGACCGTGCTCTTCTTGTCCGGGCTGATGATGTAGAGCGGCTCGAAGTCGGCGTCGACGTTGACCCCGAGCCGTGCCCACGGCTCGGATTTGTACTTGGCGGGCACGTCGGCGGCGGCCCTGGGCAAGTCCCGGATGTGTCCGCGCGACGACTCGACGATGTAGTTGGACCCCAGATAGCCCGCAATTTTGCGCGCTTTGGTGGGCGACTCGACAATGACGAGTCGCCGCACACCGTTGCGGCCGCTGCCGCGGTCCTCGTCAGCCAACTGTGCTTACGCTCCGCTCCTGTGTTGCCGTTGGTCGTCCGGAATATGCGTGCGCGTCGATCCGTCGCCGTTGGCAACTGACAATTTCGCACCCCGAACGTACCGACGCAAACTGACTCTCCGCCCCTTGGGCCTTAAATCCGAGGCCACTGCGAGAACGCCTCCACGTCTCCCGGTGGTTCCCCCACGTTCTCTACCAGGCGTGATAGGCGCCTGCGGCCGCTGATCCGCAGCGCTGGATGCGACCCTCGGGTTCCGATGAGAGTCGGTGCTATCCCGACCCGCATCAGGGCCGAAGCAAGAGCGGAATGCGTGTCCGGGGCGTGGGGGTCCAAGCCCAATAGATAGCGGTCCGCCTCCGGGGTGCCCGCCGCCAGCGTCCAGGCCCGCAGTTCGCGCGGGCCGGGCAACCACTGCGGCGGCACCGTCTTGACCGCTCCACGGGTCCACTCGGCGGCGATAGCGACCAGCCGCGGGTCAACCGACGTACGGACGAGCGGGGTGTTCTCGTCGGTGCGGGTGATCTCGGGCTCCAGACCGGCCTCGACGATCATCTCCGCGAGCGCCGCGGCCCGCCACGGTCGATCCACCACGACCGACAGCCGTGCGCCCTCCCCAACCAGCACCACCTGGCCGGGTGCGGCGAGAAGCCCCGTCAGGTCGGCGACCGCGGGCGGCACCGACTCTGCCGAGAAAAACGACAGCTGGCTCACGCAGACGACAGTAGGCCAGTGCGGCGGCACCGCGTTGTCGGCGGGCCGCAGTCGCGACCAGAAACGAAAACCCCCGGCCGTCCTTAACGGACTGCTCGGGGGGTTGTCGTGGTGTTCGATTGGTTAAATGGATCGAACGCCGGTTGCCTGCGGGCCCTTGGGGCTCTGACCGACCTCGAACTCGACCTTCTGGTTTTCTTCGAGAGTGCGGAAGCCGCTTCCCTGAATTTCCGTGTAGTGGACAAACACGTCCGCCGACCCATCTTCGGGAGCGATAAAGCCGAAGCCCTTCTCCGCGTTGAACCACTTCACAGTTCCCTGTGGCATCTTTCGATCTTTCCTTCTCTTCTTACCGGGTGCGGTTCATCGACTTCCGATGTACCGGGCCCGTTCCGACCGCCATACCTTCGTGGAGTCGCCGGAACTTGACCCGACCTACAACCCTCGCAGGAACCGCGATCGCAACGTCGATCCTGCGAGTGCATATACACGAACACAGAAGCTGCGACCGCCCTTAGTCAATCATGTTCCAAGCTCCAGCGACAGTCTCGGCGTATCAACTAGGGAACAATTCACGTACAGGAGGGCAAACGATGTCGGATTTCGGCCGCGAGCTGCTCACCTGCGCGGTCGAAGGCACCGATCCGGAGGAGAAGCCGCTGCGCCATGTCGCGGACCTTCCACCGCGGCCTGCCCGACCGCAGGCGTGGCCGCACTGGGCCGATCCGGATGTGGTGCGGGCGTTCATTGATCGCGGCATCAGCGCGCCGTGGTCGCATCAGTTCGACGCGGCCAACCTCGCCTACGACGGCCGCCACGTTGTGCTCAGCACCGGCACGGCATCAGGTAAGTCGCTGGCATATCAGCTGCCCATACTGACCACATTCGCCAACGATCCCCGTGCGCGAGCCCTCTATCTGTCACCCACCAAGGCATTGGGCCACGACCAATTGCGAACCGCGCAGGCGCTCACCGACGCGGTGGCCAAGCTCGGCACCGTCGCACCCAGCGCCTACGACGGCGACAGCCCCGCCGACGTACGTCGATTCGCCCGCGAACGATCACGCTGGATCTTCTCCAACCCCGACATGATCCATCTGTCCATGCTCCGTAACCATGCGCGCTGGGCGGTGTTTCTGCGAAACCTGCGGTACATCGTCGTCGACGAATGCCATTACTATCGCGGGATTTTCGGCTCGAATGTCGCGATGGTGCTGCGCCGGCTGCTGCGGCTGTGCGCACGTTACTCCGCGACGCCGACGGTGTTCTTCGCCAGTGCGACGACCGCGTCACCTGCGGCCACCGCCTCGGAGTTGATCGGGCAGACGGTACTCGAGGTGACCGAGGACGGCTCCCCGCAGGGTGCGCGCACCGTCGCGCTGTGGGAGCCCGCCCTGCGCACCGACCTGGTCGGCGAAAACGGTGCGCCGGTGCGGCGTTCCGCCGGGGCCGAGGCCGCCAGGGTGATGGCCGACCTCATCGCCGAGGGCGCCCGGACGCTGACGTTCGTGCGGTCGCGACGGGGAGCCGAGCTCACCGCACTGGGTGCGCGGGCTCGTCTGGAAGACGTCGCCCCGTCGTTGACCGATCGGGTGGCGTCCTATCGGGCCGGTTATCTCGCCGAGGACCGGCGCGAACTGGAACGCGCACTGGCCGAAGGCGACCTACTCGGTCTGGCCAGCACCAACGCGCTCGAACTCGGCGTCGATATCGCCGGACTGGATGCCGTGGTGCTGGCGGGCTTCCCCGGGACGGTCACGTCGTTCTGGCAACAAGCGGGCCGATCGGGCCGTCGCGGGCAGAGTGCCCTGATCCTGCTGATCGCACGCGACGACCCGTTGGACACCTACCTGGTACACCATCCGGAAGCGCTGTTGGACAAGCCGATCGAGCGAGTGGTGATCGACCCGGGAAATCCCTATGTCCTTGGCCCCCAACTGCTCTGCGCCGCAACCGAGCTGCCGCTGACCGATGGCGAGGTGCGCGCCTGGAACGCCGACGCCGTCGCGGAGACCCTGGTCGATGACGGGCTGCTGCGACGGCGGTCCAGCGGCTACTTCCCCACCCCCGGCGTTGATCCGCACCCTGCGGTCGACATCCGCGGCTCGTCGGGCGGCCAGATCGCGATTCTGGAAACCGACACCGGACGCCTGCTGGGCAGCGCGGATGCGGGCCGTGCGCCGGCATCGGTTCATCCCGGCGCGGTGTATCTGCACCAGGGCGAGTCGTACGTGGTCGACTCCCTCGATTTCGAAGACGGCGTGGCCTTCGTACACGCAGAAGACCCCGGCTACACGACATTCGCGCGAGAGCTCACCGACATCGTGGTGACGGGGCAGGGTGAGCGAAACACGTTCGGGCCGATCACTCTTGGCCTGGTACCGGTGTCGGTGACCAACACGGTGATCGGCTATCTGCGCCGCCGGCTGACGGGTGAGGTGATCGATTTCGTCGAGCTCGACATGCCCACCCGCACGCTGGACACCAAGGCGGTCATGTGCACGATTGCGCCGGAAGCGTTGCAGGACAACGGCGTCGATGCACTACGTATCCCGGGTGCGCTGCATGCCGCCGAACATGCGGCCATCGGATTGCTGCCACTGGTGGCCAGTTGCGACCGCGGGGATATCGGCGGATTGTCCACCGCGGTGGGCCCGGTGGCGGGCTTGCCGACGATCTTCGTCTACGACGGTTACCCGGGTGGCGCGGGATTCGCCGATCGGGGCTTTCGGCAGATTGCTACGTGGTGGGGAGCTACCGCTGCGGCGATCGAGGCCTGTGAATGCCCGCTCGGCTGCCCGTCGTGCGTTCAGTCGCCGAAATGCGGCAGCGGGAACGACCCGCTGGACAAGGTGGGTGCCGTTCGTGTGCTGCGGCTGGTGCTCGCCGAATTGGAACGGGAGAAGTGGTAATCGCCCACGGTGACGACCGACCCCTCGACGGCCGCCCCCGTGGACTAGCGATCGACGGTGCCGAATGGGGCACGCCGAAGCGTCAGATGGCTGCGATGAAACGGCCGGCTACGCGATCCGTTTCAATCTCGGTCGATCGGACGCAGACGTAAAATACCTCGTCGGGGCGTTACCGGCAACTGGTATATGCATTGTCGGCACCGTCAAAATGACGTATCACAACAAAATCCTGCGGATTTCGTTGTCTTCTTCATGTACCAGTCACCACGCCGCTGGCCGGTAAAATCCGCGAGATGAGCCACGACTGGCTGCTCGTGGAAACACTGGGCGCCGAGCCCGTCGCTGTGGCTGACGGTCGCCGGACCAAGAATCTCATTCCTATCAGCGCATTTCTGCGACGAAGTCCTGACCTTATGGCGATTCAGACCGCGATATCCGAAACGGTTCGCACCGGCCAGAGCATGAGCACCATCACGCCGCGCCACGACCGCGTAATTCGTACCGAACCCGTGCAGATGTCTGATGGGCGGATACACGGGGTTCATGTCTGGATCGGACCGCTGGACATGGAACCACCGGAGCGGCCCGTGCCGGGGCCACTCAAGTGGGACCTGACGGCCGGGGTCGCCACCGACACACTGGAGTCGATTTACAACAGCGGCAGAGACCCGTCGACGGAAGCCACCCAGGGCCGGACTTTCGCCGAAGACCTGCCGATGCGCGACCTCAACCCGAGCGAGACCGAGGTGCTGTCAATGGCGATCAAGCGCGAGCCCGGTATGACGCTCTGCAGCACCTGGAATGTCACCGATCATCGCGGCGAAACGATCTCGGTCGGATTCGTCGCCCGCGCCAACCCGGAGACGCAGGAAGACGGCAGCGAGCCGCTCATCTGCCGGGCCATGAATTGGCGAGCCGAGCCGGAGGGCCCGTCATTGCCGCCCGATCACTTGGCGCAACGGATCCTCAATAGTCTTGCGCGGCCCGGAGTGCACCGCGCGCTGGTCGACCCGGAACACTGGACTCTGCTGAAGTGGCTCGACGATCCCGCACCGTTTTTCGACTGGCGCGCCAGAGAGTCCGGGGAACCGTCCGTCAATCCGGCGGACGCACTTCATATGGCGAGAATGACGCTCGAATTCGCCAACGGAGCGACGAGCGGTGTCTTGCGTTTGCGCGCGAACGACGGCGGATGGACGCCGGTCCACATGACCATCAATCGTGTTGAGCTCGAAGAGAACACGTTCGCCGGCCTGATGGCCCTTCGTCTGCCGACCGAGGCGGAGTTGGCGGTTGTGGAGTTCAACGATGAATTCGCCAGCGAAGAGCAACCATCGGCACTGGACAAGAAGAAGAAGCGGAAAAAGAAGAAGCACAAGAACAAGGCCGCAAAGCACGGTTAGCGCTGCCGCAACCTACACCGGAGTCAGCGCGCCCTCGACGTCGCCGAATTGCCAACGCCCGTCACCGAGTAACTCGAGGCGCTTACCGTGATGCCGGTTGACGGTGCTGCGGTGGGTGACGCTGACCAACATGGTGTCCGGTAGTTCGCGACGCACCAGGCTGTAGAGCATGAACTCCAGCGGCTCGTCGAGCGCGGAGGTCGCCTCGTCAAGGAAGACCGCCTTGGGTTTGGTCAGCAGAATGCGGGCGAAGGCGATGCGCTGCTGCTCACCGGGCGAGAGCACCTTGGCCCAGTCCTGCACCTCGGAGAGGCGGTCGGTGTACTTCGGCAGCGCGACCGCCAGCAGGGCGGCCTGCAGCGTCTCGTCGGGAATGTCGCCGGGTTCTCTCGGATAGGACACCACCGCACGCAGATCGCCCAGCGGAACGTAGGGCAGCTGGGACAGGAACATCGTCTCGTGCTCGCCGGGGGGACAGCCCAAGGTGCCGGACGTGTACGGCCACAGCTGCGCCAGACTGCGCAGCAACGTCGACTTACCGCTGCCCGATTTCCCGGTGATGATCATCGCGTCGCCAGGAGTCAGCTGCAGATTCAGCGCGTCGATCAAGTGGTCGCCGGCCGGATTGCGCACCTCGATATCGTCGAGCACGACGGTGGGACTCGCTTCGACGTCCAGCTTCGGCAATGCGCGGCTCTGCTCATTGGCCGTGACCAGGCCGTACAGCCGGATGATGGAGGCTCGGTAGCCGGCGAACACGTCATAGGAGTTGCGGAAGAACGACAGCGCATCCTGGATCGCGCCGAAAGCCGCCACCGACTGGATGACCGCACCGAGCTGGATCTGACCGGAAAACAGCCGCGGCGCCTGCAACATCCACGGCAGGGGGATGATGATGTGGCTCATCGACAGGTTCCATCCGGTGAACACCATGGTCTTGTTGACGAAGCGTTTGTAGTTGGACACCACCGGCTCGAACCGGTCGCGCAGCTGGCGGCGCTCCGGTTCTTCGCCGCGGTAGAGCGCCACCGCTTCGGCGGCATCGCGCAGTCGCACCAACGCGTACCGGAATGCGGCGTTGAACTTCTCGTTGTTGAACGACAACCGGATCAGCGGGCGGCCCAGCCAGAACGCGATGACCGTGGCGAAGGCGACGTAGACGAACACCGACCAGAACATCGCGCGCGGTATCTCGAATCCGAGCAGCGACAGCTCGCCGGAGAGGTTCCACAGGATTCCGGTGAACGAGATGACCGACACGACCGACGAGATCGCGCCGAACGGCAATGTGCCGTTGCTGGTCTGGTGCGGGGTGTTCGGTTGCGGCCCCGAGAGCGCGGTGAAGATGTCGACGTCGGCCTGGATACGTTGGTCCGGATTGTCGATGGTCTTGTCGATGAACCGGCCGCGGTAATACGCGCGCCCGTCTAGCCAGTCGCCGGTGAGGCGGTCGGTCAGCCACGTCCGCCAGGCCAGCATGAAGCGCTGAGTGATGAAAAGATCGACCATGACGCGCGTGACGAGGACTGCCGCCAGCAGCGCGAAGAGCGCCAGGGACACCCAAAAGCCCGTCACCCCAGAGTCTTTCAACGCTTCGTCACCGGTGGCCAGACCCTGCACGGCGCTCTGTGCCGCGGAGTACAGGTCGCGGCTCTGGTAGCTGAACAGCACGCTCAGCCGCACGCCGATGATCACCGACAGCAGCATGGCCGACAGCGACAGCCACGGCCGCACGCTGTGCGGTCCGGTGAAGTAGGCGCCGGTGACGGTCCAGAACTGCCGGCCCCATATGGTGAACTTCGCGATGAGCACCAGCACCGTCATCGTGATGACCGCCGCGATGGCCCAGGCCCGCGCGATCCAGATCAGCGAATCGACCAACGCATTGCCCCAGTCGATCGAGAACGAGAAGGGTTCGAGCGTGTTCACAGGGCACCTTCTTCGGTTCGGCGCGAGGATTGGCCTAACCTACAGAGGCGGAGCTGACGATGGTGGAGATTAATTCGGGTCCTCTGCCGGCCCAGCCCGAGCGGCGGCCCGCGCCGGCCCGGCGCGGATCGTTACCACCACGTCGAGCTCATCGAGCACACAGTCGACAACGACGACTCCCATCGCCTGAGCGATGACAGATGCCTGCCCGCAGGCCGCCTCGCTGCCGGCAGGTAGCCGCGCTGCAGCGGCCAACGCCGCCAAGTCGGCCGCCGCCTGTGCCCGGTGACGGGAGATCACGGCCGACCCGATGTAGGACCCGCCGATCGTGACCGCCAGCAGCACCGCCATCATCGCGACGGCGACGAGCGTCGCCGAGCCGTGGTCATCCGACAGTCGGCTCGAGCGCAGCCACACTCTCCGCCCGGATGGTGATGCCCGGCAACAACATCGAATGAGCAGTGACCGTCGCGACGACCAGCCGACCTTCATTACGCAAGAAGAGTTTCGCACCAAACGGAGCGATGTCGTGGGCGGCTTGCGCCGCGTCCCCGTCGTCGCCGCGAGCCGCAAGGCGGGCCGCCTCACGAGCGGCATCGATACACCGCACCTGCATCGAAAAGGCGCTGAGCCCGGCGACGCACAACACGAGAACAACCACCAGCGCGGCGATGGCGAACGCCGCCTCGACGGTGGTGGCGCCGCCATCGCCGGTTAGACGTTGGTGTTGAGTGCGCGGCTGATGATGTTGGTCAGCGCGGTCACGATGGAATCGCCGGTGACGACCGTGTAGAGAATCGCGCCGAAGGCCGCGGCGGCGATCGTCCCGATGGCGTACTCCACCGTTGACATGCCCGCGTCGTCGACCAACAACAGCGTCAGCCGTGATCTCAGTTCGCGAATCATGGTCGCCACCATTTCTTTTCCTCCCTGTCGGTTTATCGAGTGGTTCGCAGGCGGTCATGTCAGACCCGACCCCAGCACGTCACCTGCCAGGCCTGCCACAATCGGGACGATCCCGAGGCAGACGAAGGCAGGCAGGTAGCACAATCCGAGCGGGCCTGCGATCAGCACCGATGCCCGCTGGGCCCGGGCGTCGGCCGCGGATGCGGCGTCATGGCGCGATTGTTCGGCCAGGTCGGCGACGCCTTCGGCAAGTGCGATGCCTGATGCCGCCGACCGCCGGGCTAGCCGAAGGAGCGCTTCGCCGTGCTTGTCCAGCGACACAGCGGGATACGACCACGCCGTAGCGGGATCCGCACCCATCGCCAATAGATCCGCGGCACGGTCGAGCACCTTGGCGAGCGGATGCGGCGCAGATGGCGCAACCGCCGCGGCCGCGGTCGACACCGCCATTCCCGAAGTGAGGCACGCGGCGAGTACATCCAAAGTGGATGCGACCGCCAACGCATCGGACGGTCCCTCCCGCGGCGGGTCTGGAACCGCGGGACTCGAGGCTGTGGCGCGTAACCGTGCCCGTGGCGGGCCAACGGAAACCAGCAGCGCAGCTGCCAACAACAAAGCCGCCGTGCTCATGCCTCGGCTCCCGCTCGTTCCGGTCCTCGCTCCGCTGCGATCCTCACTCGCGCTCGCCTTCGGGTGCTCATGCCTCGGCTCCCGCTCGCCATCGGGTGCTCATGTCAACACCCCGCCTGTTATGCGGTCCGACCACAGTAGGCCGCAGCAGGCGAGCGTCACCCCGATTACCAGCAGCCATCCGCCCGCGCCGCCCGTAAGCAGAAACGCCAGCGGGTCTGCGCCGATGAGCTCGCCAAGGCAGACGCCGAGCAGCGGAAGCCCGGCCAACACCGCCGCAGTGGTCCGGGCGCCGGCCATCCCGGCGTCGACACGAGACGAAAACCGCTCTCGCTCAACGATGTCGCGGTGCGCGGCGCGCATCAGCGTCGCGATTGCCAACCCGTGGCTTTGAGCCAACTGCCAGTACAGGGCCAGTCGCGCCCAGTGTGCGGGTAGACGCGACGAGCCGGCGGAGCTGCGGAGCCCGGCAGCCACGTCGGCTCCCAACCGCGCTCGCGCGGCGACCGCACGCAGACTCGCCGCAACCGGCCCGTCCAGCTCACCAGCCGCGACGTCAAACGCGGCGACTGGGTGGGCGCCGACACGCAGTTCGCCGACCAGCAGGTCCAGCGCACCTTGCAGTGCGGATGCTTCGGTGTGACGAGCGCGCCTGGTGCTCCCTCGTCGCCGACGCAGCACCAGAGTGCCGGCCAGAACCGCGGCTGCCAATGTGGCGGTGACGGGCAGCGTCAACGCCGCCGCCGCACCAACGGCGACCGCGCCCGCCACCATGGGAATGCGGCGACGAGGCGGTGCCATGGGTTGCAGCCGGCATCGCGATGACGGCGGAGCCACGACCAACGCAAGCGCCAACGCAAGCGCCGCGGTAATCACAACACTCCCCGGCCGCGGAGCAGGCTTCTCAAATGCTCGGCGCCGCTCCCGAATCCAGTGTCGGTATTCCAGGCGGTTATCGCCCCCACCAAACCGTTGCCATCCCGCCGCAACACGGCGATCTCGCTGAGCCGGCGGTTGCCATTTCGGTCCCGTCCCACGTGCAGTACCGCCTGCACGGCCGCCGCGAGTTGACTGTGCAGCGCGCCGCGATCGAGGCCCCCGAGCGCTGCCAACGCCTCGAGCCGGGCCGGCACCTCGGCGGGATTGTTCGCATGCACGGTTCCCGCACCACCGTCGTGACCCGTGTTGAGCGCAGCCAGCAGGTCGACTACCTCCGCGCCGCGCACCTCGCCGACCACGATCCGGTCCGGCCGCATCCGCAACGCCTGCTTCACCAGGTCGCGGACGGTAACCTCGCCTACCCCTTCGACATTCGCGCACCGCGCCGCCAGCCTCACCAGGTGCGGATGCCGCGGCTCCAACTCGGCGGCGTCCTCCACGCAGATGATGCGTTCGCCCGGCGAGACCTCTCCGAGAGCAGCCGACAAGAGTGTGGTCTTACCCGCTCCGGTGCCGCCGGAAATGAGGAAGGCCAGCCGGGCAGCGATGATCCCGTCGAGCAGTGCGGCCGCCTCCGGGCTGATGGCCCCGGCCTGGGTCAGCGTGGCGAGATCCTGGGTCGCTGGCCGCAGCACGCGCAATGACAAACAGGTACCGCCGGACGCGATCGGCGCAAGCACGGCGTGCAGGCGGACAGTGAACTGAGCGGCGGCCACGCCGTTCAGCAACCCATCGACCCAGGGTTGCGCCTCATCGAGTCGACGCCCCACGCTCAGGGCGAGCCGCTGCGCGAGCCTCCGCACCGCGTCCTCGTCAGCAAATCGGATCGAACTGCGCCGCAACCCATTTCCGTCGTCGATCCACACCGCGTCCGGCGCGGTGACCAAGACGTCGGTGGTGCCCTCTGCGCACAGCAGCGGCTCCAGGATGCCCACCCCGGTGAGCTCCGTCTGCAACATCCGCAGATTGCTCAGCACCTCGGTATCGCCGAGCACTCCGCCCGATTCGGCACGGATCGCGGCGGCGACGACGTTCGGACGCAACGGCGCGGATTCGGCCGCCAGCCGTTCACGGACCCGGTCGATCAACGAGACGCTCATGCCGCGTCCACCGATGGATGCTGCGCCAACACGGTCAGCACTCGCCGCGCGGCGGTGGCAAGCGGCGAGCGATGACGCATCTGCAGGCCGCCGCGCTCCATGGCTTCCGACAGGCCGGGTTGTGGTCGCATCCCTGCCAGCAGGGGCAGACCGACAATGCGCGCCACGTCCACCGATCGCAGGCCACCGGGCGACGGACCGCGCACGACCAAGCCGACGTTGGGATTGATCGCACACAATGCCGCCGCAACCGCGGTGCTTGCGGCGCATGCCCGGACATCTGCCGAGGTCACCAGCACGACCAAGTCGGCCGCGTCCGTGGCGATTTCGACCGCACGCGTCATACGGCGTGGCAGATCGCAGACCACGGTTGCACCGCCACGTCGGCCTGCATCGATCACCGCAGCCAACGGTCCCGGCTCGATGTCGCTACCTGCGCGGGCACACGACAGCACGCTGAGCCCATCCCGCCGCGGCAACGCCTGGCACAGCGCGGCGACGTCGAGCCTCCCGTGCTCCAATGCCAGGTCGGGCCAACGCAATCCCGGCTCGTCCTCGCTGCCGACCACCAAATCGATGCCACCGCTCCACGGGTCGGCATCGACGAGCAGCGCGTCCGGCGCCGTTCGTGCAAGAGCGGTCGCGAACAGTGAGGCCCCCGCACCGCCGCGGCCTGCCATCACGGCAACGACCGCGCCCCTGCGCCCGTCATCGCGGCGGGATTCCGCGGCCTCGGACAGCGCGGCGACGAGTTCGCCTTCACCGGCGGGCAGGGTGATGACGTGCTGGGCGCCGACGGCGATCGCGGTCTCCCATTCGGCGGCCTGCGGTTCGGTGCGGACGAGCAGGAAGATGTGGCCGCGGCGGGGCAACGCGGGTCCCGCGCAGCTGCGGGCTGCGGACGCGTCGAGCAGCACCGCCGATGCCCCGGTCCAGGCTTGTCGGCTGGGCGGCTGCGAAGCGTGCACCACGGCCACACCCGCTGCGGCGGCGACGCGGTCGACGTCGTCGCGCATCGCCGATCCAGCGACCATGGCGAGGACGCCGTTGGTTGCGTTCATCGGCCCACAGTGCGGGCGCGAACCGACCGAATGCCAGGCCCGTGTCGCCTTCTGTGGACGCGGTTCTAACTGTGGATGGAACCGGCCATCGATAGAACGTGTTGCAACATCGACACCGAAAACGTGATTCCGCAACTACGGCGGAGTTCCCCACCTATCCCGACAACGAAAGGCCCTAGAAAAGGGACGACCCCCGCCAGGGGGGGAGGAGGCGGAGGTCGTCGTGTATCAGCCCCGGGGGGTCGGGCTGATGCACACTCGGCATAAGCCGAGTAATCCTCACTATACACACGGAAACCACGAGAGGCGCAAGTAGTGCTTGCCACGGAAAGCACCCGTCGCGTGGGCGAAGTGAAGCCGTCGGCACCGGTCTTGAACTGCCATTTTGGACGCTCGTCCGGTCGGACTCGCGGGACGCCCCTATGCTGGGCGTTGTGACCGCAACCGATCCGGCGGCCGCGGGGGGTTTTGTTCCGCAAACGAAGTCGAATACTGGGCAGCCCGTTCGCACGGCAGCCTTCTTCGACCTCGACAAGACGGTGATTGCGAAGTCCAGCACGCTTGCTTTCAGCAAACCCTTCTTCGACCAAGGGCTAATCAATCGACGGACCGTACTCAAGTCGGCCTACGCACAATTCCTGTTCCTGATGTCGGGCGCGGACCAAGAGCAGATGGACCGCATGCGCAACTACATCACCAACATGTGCGCAGGCTGGGACGTGGAGCAGGTCAAGTCGATCGTCGGGGAGACACTGCACGACATCGTCAATCCGCTGGTGTTCGCCGAGGCCGCCAGTCTGATCGCCGACCACAAACTGTGTGGACGCGACGTCGTCGTCGTTTCCGCGTCGGGCGAGGAAATCGTCGGCCCGATCGCCAAGGCCCTCGGCGCCACTCATGCGATGGCAACCCGGATGGTCGTCGAGGACGGGAAGTACACCGGCGAAGTGGCCTACTACTGCTTCGGCGAAGGCAAGGTGGAGGCGATCCGCGAACTCGCCACGCGCGAGGGGTATCCGCTCGAGCACTGCTACGCCTACTCCGACTCGATCACCGACCTGCCGATGCTCGAAGCGGTCGGCCATCCCACCGTGGTGAACCCCGACCGCGGGCTGCGCAAAGAGGCCGTCGCCCGCCGCTGGCCGGTGCTGACCTTCTCGCGGCCGGTATCGCTGCGCGACCGCATCCCTGCACCGTCGGGCGCCGCCGTCGCCACCACCGCGGCGGTCGGACTGAGCGCGCTGGTCGCCGGCGCGCTGACGTACTCGCTGCTCCGCCGTTTCGCTTTCTGAATGCAACTGTCGCTTTCCGAGTCCGAATCGTCGTCGTAGCTGACGGGCGAGCGGTAACGATCAAATCTCACGCTCGTTTAGCCCTTGCTGTGACCGTGGTCACGGAGTACAAAGGAAGCACGGAAGCTTGGAGAGGCCAAGGCCGAGCCGGAAGAGAAGGCTCGATCTCCCGATCCGGGCTCCCCAGCACGGATCCCGGCACCCACGCGGAGCTCATGCCGCGGAATAGGCAAAAGTGTTGCGGGCCTGCGTAATTGCGAAGAGCGGACGACTACGACGACCCTTTGGGTGGGGTTGCAGCCGCAGCGCATCGCAAGGACGCCGAGGCCACCCACGTGACCCCACCCAGCACGCTTGGTAACCGGAGTCCGTGCTAGCGGGCGACGAGCCGAACCAGTTTCGGAACGTCGCCCGCTTTCACTTTGCTGGAATCGCTATTTCGCGGCGGCCTCCGCGATCGACAGAGCCTCCCGCGCACCTGCCCGCAGCGCACGGCAACTGTGCACCAACCATGCCGCCAGACCGTCTGGTGTGCCGGAAGCGAATCCGCGCGCGGCGGCGCGGTAATCGCCGGAGTTGCGCATCCAGTACACCTCTGGGACACCGAGACCGTGTGGGTCCAGGCCGCTGGCGATGGTCACCAACCGCGATACCCCACGCGCAACCAGCCCGTCGGCAGTGCCGAACGGCGCGAGCGTCAGCAGCTCGCCGTGGGCGACGGCGGCGAGCACCGTGGCGGGCACGTCGGATTTGCCGGTGACGAGTTCGACCAACAGCTCGAGACGCGGACCGACGTCCGCGTCCGCCCGCGGGCGCCCGAGCCGGTCGTCGTCGACCAGGTCTGCGGCGGCCAGCATGTGCAGCCGTGCCAATGCCTGCATCGGGGCCTTCTGCCAGACGCCGACGAGCGTCGTCGCGCCCCCCTCGAGTGCCTCCGACACCCGAAGAGCGCCGGCCAGCAGCGGATCGGGCTCGCCGGTCTCAGGCAGCTTCAACGAGCCACCCTCGAGCACCGAGGACGCCCTTGCGGCACGTAGCGCGGCTTCCGCGGCGGTCGCAGGCCAGCCCCGCAGGTTGGTCCGGTGTCGATGGGCGCGACCCAGCGCTTCACGGGCTTCTTCGCTCGCCGCGGCCACGCCGGGTAGTTCGGCAAGCGGCGCCAGCGGATCGGTCACGGGCGCCCACGCTAGTCGACCTTCTTGACCGTTTGGGCAATCCACAACGTTTGCCGCACCGCACGTGCCAGCCCGCAGCCCACGCTGTGAGTCGCCAACGTCGAGTGACTGCACTCACAAACATTTCCGATACGCACGCCGCTCGCCGAGGGTGCCCAAGGCCGCCAACGCGTGAGCGACCTCGGCCTGGTCGCCGGTGATCGAGTCGCCATCTGCCCGATGGGTGGTCAGCCGTCGGTTGAGCATGTGCTGGTTCGGCGAACCGGCATGTCCGAACGACTCCGGTAAGCCAAGTCCGTGTGTCACCGTTTGCGCATGTGCTCGAGATCCGCGCACCGGCATGTCCGATAACGACTCCGATGAGCCAATCCTTAGTTACTTTGCGACTGGCCTCGGCGAATTCCCTCCAAGAGTTGGAGATCGCGCCAAGTAATGATGGTGGGCGGCAGGACCTTGACGTCGAGCGCAGGCGTCGATCCTCAACGCCCAACGGACTCAGTGGCCGAGCGCATCCACTGTTCGGGCCATCCCACGCTCCACAGCCGCGACGATGCTGGGGCGCAATTCAGCCGCCGGAATGATCGAGTGGACCGAACCCATCTGGCGGGCCCGCTCTACGTTGTGCACAGCTTCAAACTCCGCTGCCACCTCGCCGAGCTTGTCCGAACGTACTGCCGTCCGGGTAGCGGCCAGCTTTACCCGCAGGCCGGCAATGGCCTCGTCGTCCGTGCAAGCGGCAAGCTGCGCTTCGAGCTCGCGCACGGCCGGGTCTGATGCGATACGTCCGTTCACCTCTCGCGTGAACACCACCGCTGCCGCGGGTGCACCGCCGATAACCGAGGAGAACGATCCCTCGACTGCGAGCACTTCCATGTTCTCGTTCAGCGCGTTGGAGAACACCACGAAAGCTCCGCCGTGATAGCGCGAGATCACGCAGAACACGATCGGTCCGTCAAAGTTGACGATGGCTCGGCCGATCTCGGCGCCGTTCTCGAGCTGGATGTTCCGCAGCGACTCGGGTGAACCGTCGAAGCCCGACAGGTTTGCCAGCACGACGAGGGGTCGGCTTCCGCTTGCGGCGTTGATTGCGCGCGCGGTCTTCTTTGAGGACTGCGGGAACAGAGTTCCCGACGTCCACTGGTCCGGCCCGTCGGCGGGGACCCACCCGTTGCGCGGGATGACTCGCGATTCGATGCCGATGACAGACACCGGAATTCCGGCTATGTGAGCGTCGAACACGACTGAGGTGTCGGCGTCGGCCATATCGGCCCACCGCTCCAGTACCGCATGGTCCTGGTCGACCACCGAACGCATGACCGTCCGAATGTCGAACGGTTTCTTGCGGTCTTTGTTGGTGCTGTCGGCGAAGATGTCGCCGACGGTCGTGAAGTCGCTGGACGGATGTACGTGCGGGAACGTGCGAACGTCGCGGTCAACCGGGTCGGAAGTGTCGGCGCGGCGCGGGAAGCGTTCTCCCGGAGCGACATACGCGTGGTCGTAGTGCGTGAAGAGAATGTCGCACGCTGCCTGCAGGTTCGGCGCCCAGTACTGAGCTTGACCGTTGGGTCCCATCACGCGGTCATAGCCGCCGATGCCGAAGTTGTCCTCTGCCGAAACTCCACCGGAGTAATCGAGGGATTGCTTGCCGGTGAGGACCATCGCGCTGTCCGGCGTCATGACCAGAATGCCCTTGGTATGCATCAGCATCGTCGCCTCGGCATTCCAATACGGCTGCGCGCCGACGTTGATTCCCGTGACGATGACGTTGATCTCACCGCCGTTCTGGGTAAACGTGATGATTCGGCGAAGTGCGCGCGACACCCAGTCCATATTCTCGGTGCCGCTCTCCATCGAAATGGTTGCGCCGGAAGACAACGCGAACCACTCGACCGGTACCGACAGCTTCTCAGCGAGATCGATCGCCGCGACCACGCGAGCGCATTCGGCTTCGGCCACCGTGCCCAGCGCTTTCGTCGGGTCACCGAACAGGGCGATGCGTGTCATTCCCTCGGGGTAGCGGGTTGTCGGTAGCGACACCATGCCGACGATGACGCCGGCGCTGTTGCGTCCATACGGACGGTCGACGGGTACCAGCATGCCGGACGCGTCGAGGTCGTATTCGACGAAGCGGCCTTCGTTGCCGGTGAGAAGTGGGATCAGCTCGTAGGGGTACACCGTGCCGCGAGCTTGTGAGCGCTGTACTTTCTGTGCGTACTCATCGAGTGGGCGCAGCGGCTCGGTCGGGGGCGCCGTGACGTTCGCGACGATGCCGGCGCCCGGAGCGTACGAGAAGCGAATCGCCACTCGGCTGGGCTGCGATGTCTGGGCGTCCTTGATGCTTGCCAGGATCGTGATGTCTTCTAGCCCTGCATTGAGCGCCAGCGGTGCTATGCGTCGCGCGATCGCAGGAAGACGGTCTGCGGGGATGTCGAGCACCGGCCACACGTAAAGCGAGACGCGGTTGGCGTCGAGCCGCTTCTTGCCCCGCTGGGCCTGCGCGCGGCGAATGCCGTCGAGACACGCTGCGAGGGTGCGCTCAATGGCAGGGACCCCGACCACCTCGCCGATTTCGTTCAGCTGGGTCGTCACATCTCGAACCTCGGCCAGCGCGATGAGGCGCTCATCGGAAGGATTCTCTTTGGCCACCACGTGGAAGAGGTACGTGCCTGCCGCGGCGGGTAAGCGAGTGCCGTCGAAGTTCTTGAGCCGCCACAAATCGAGGCGTTGCCCGGTGAGCGGGTGCATGTCGCGGATGGTCCGGTCTTCCACGCCACCGTCGTGTGTCGGACGGAACGTTACCTGATGCAGGTCGCGGCCGACCACCGTCACGGTCACTCGGCGCCAATCTCGCACGCTGGGGTGCGCGGCAAGCACATCATGCAACGCGGCGGACAGTTCGTCGCCGTCGGTGGGCGCGTCCGGCCAGGACAGATAGATGTCGACAACCAGGTTGTCAGCCTTGGGTCCGGCGATGTCGTCGACGGCGTCGAGCGTTGCCGACAACCGCGCGCGATCTGTCACAGTCGATACCAGGTGCAGCTGCTCTCCGGCCAATTCGTAACTGCCGGTGACGAACTGGCCACCCGCCTGTTCGAAGGTCTTTACGTCTTCGAGCGCGCGGATCTCGTAGTACTGACGCGTGACTACCTCGAGCAGCGAGGCAGGACTGGAAATGCGTTGTGCCAGAAGGTCGATCAATGGCTCTGGAGTTGCGACAAGGGCGTCGATGCGTGACGCGCAGTCCGGCGCGTCGGGATGGTCGGCGAGGTATTGCAGGCCTTCTCGCACGCCGTCGTAGATGTGCTCGCGTGCCTTGCGGATCTGCGGCTCGTCGACCAGGCGGAACCGCAGGTTACGCGCGATGTCGCCGATCACCGGGTAGCGCACCTGCGTCGCAACGATCAGCCGCTCCAGGACCTCGCCCACAGCACTAGTCGAAGCGGACGCGAACATCGTCGGCGGTGAGCCAGCGCCCGAGCAGCGCGGTGATCACCGGGACCTGGTTCTCCATGCGCTGCAACGCGAGGAATAGCCGGTAGACCGCTTCTTCCAACTCTGGACCGGGCTCGAGATCAGTGACGTCGTAGTTGCGCAGCGCGCGAGCGATTTTGGTGCGAAACGCCTGTGGGAGCCCCTCCACCTCGGCGTCGAGGGAATGCAGGAACGAATGGAAGTACTCGCGTGGGCTGTGGACGCTCTCATCGGAACTCTCTTCGTCCAGAGTCGGACGGTTGCGCGAAAGCTCGCAGATGTCGGCGAAGGTGTCGAGCAGTCCGAGTTCGGCCTCGACGAGTTCTTGGTCGTCGCGCGGCTGGCGGCCACGAAGGTCGTGGTACTCCGCGAGCAGGATGCGTGCGCGGCCGGCGCTCACGTCGTAACCGGTGATCAAGGCGCGGAGTTCGCCGAGCCGGGCGAGGGCCTCGGTGCGCGGGTTCGCGTCGTTGCTCCGCGGCTGGGTATGAAACTGAATGCGCGGCGCGGCTTCGGCCGTCGTACTTTCGCCGATCTGGTCGACGCGCAGCAGTGCGGCGCCGGCGTCGACCTGACTGTTGACGGTGGCGAACACCTCACGAACGCGTCCCGCGGATGCTGCGCGCAGGGCGGTTTCCATCTTCATGCTTTCCAGGACCACGAGAGTGGCACCGGCCTCGACCTCGTCGCCGACGGCCACCGGCAGAGCGACGACCACGGCCGGGGCCGAGGCGCGGACCAGGCCGGCTTCGTCCTGGCTGATGCGGTGACTTATGCCGTCCACCTCAACCAGGAACCCAGTGGGTCCCGCGACGGTGACGATGTGGAAGCGCTGATTGCCAAGCGTGAGTCGACTCTCGAATTCGCCGAGCCGTTCGACGTCGACGACGAATTCGCCGCTGTCACCGTCGACCCGGTAGCTGTGCGGACCAATCTGTCCGACGGTGAGGTTGTAGGGCTGGCCCTGGTAGTTGAGTTCTATGGTCCGGCCGATGGCGTGGGTGGCACGCGGTCGACCACCGCGCGCCGAGGCCAGGAAACCGGCACGTTCGAGGCTTTCTTCGGCTTCGTACGCGTCGACCGCGGCGGCGATGAGCGCGATATCGGCCGTCCGCGTAGGGCCGGTCGCCGTTGCGGCGTCGGTGCGGTCGAGCCAGCCGGTGTCCGCCGACGCGGAGACGACCTCGTCACGGCTGAGCAGTTCCAGAAGGAAGGACTTGTTGGTGGTGCCCCCGTCGATGACGACGGTGGTCTCACGCAGCGCGGTGCGCAGCCGCGCCAGTGCTTCGTTGCGGTCGCGGCCCCAAGCGATGACCTTGGCGACCATCGAGTCGTAGTCGGGCGGGATGACGTCACCTTGCGCAATTCCGGTGTCGACGCGGATACCGGAGCCGAGCGGGAACTTCAGCAGCTGCACCGTGCCCGGCGCGGGCGCGAAACCCATTGTCGGCGTCCTCGGCGTTGAGCCGGGCCTCGACGGCGTGGCCGAACTCGGGGGGGCATTCGCCGTCGAGAGCACCGCCGCTGGCGACGAAGATCTGCAGCTTGACCAGGTCGAGGCCGGTGGTGACCTCGGTGATCGGGTGCTCGACCTGCAGCCGGGTGTTGACCTCGAGGAACGTGAAGACGTTCTGATCCGGCTGATAGAGGTACTCGACGGTGCCGGCGCCGCGGTATCCGGCGGCGCGGACGAGTTCGGCCGAGACTGTTCGAAGGTGGTCGGCCTGCTCCTTGGTCAGTACCGGAGAGCTGGACTCCTCGATCACCTTCTGGTTTCGGCGCTGGATGGAGCAATCGCGCACTCCCGGCGCCCAGACGTTGCCGTAGTTGTCGGCGATGATCTGGACCTCGACATGGCGGGCATCGGTGACAAGGCGTTCAAGAAACACGACCGGGTCACCGAACGAGCGCTCAGCCTCGCCCTGCGTGCGCTCGAGTGAAACTTCGAGTTCATCGGGGAGAACACCTTGCGAATACCGCGGCCGCCGCCACCACTACGGGCTTTGATGATCAACGGGTAGCCGATGGCCTCCGCGTGGCGGCGGGCGTCCTCGCGGGTCTCGACGGGGCCACCGCTCCACGGTGCGAGCGGAACACCCACCTTCTCGGCCAGAAGCTTGGCCTCGACTTTGTCGCCCAGTGTCCGCATCGCGGCGGGGCTCGGCCCAATGAACGTGAGCTTCAGGTGCGCGCATAGCTCTGCGAACGCGATGTCTTCGGCCACGAAACCCCAGCCCACCCACACCGCGTCGGCCGCGGATTCCAGCAAGGCGCGTTCGAGCTCGGCGTGGTCGAGGTACGCGATGCCCCCCGAGGTACTGCGGAGCGTCACGGCTTCGTCAGCTTGGCGTACGAACATGGCCCGGCGCTCGGCGTCGGTGTGCAGAGCGATGGTCGTTATGCCGCACCCGTATTCGGCATTCAATTCTCGCACAGCCCGAATCAGGCGTACCGCAGCCTCACCTCTGTTGACCACTGCGATTCGTTTGGGAAACTTGACTGTCAACGGATCGGCGTCGACCATTCGCTTAGTCTATGCGCCACGACCGGGGCCCAAGGATGGAACCGGCGACGGTGCTGCCGACCGGTGTTGACGACCGCGCAGGTCGCCAGCGCGGTCACGGTCGACGCTCTCCTCTTCGCCACCGGGCCCGTTCGGGTATCCGCGCCCACTGAGCAACTTGATTCGTAAATCAAGCGCATGCCTGTTATAGTGAGCAGCGTTGGTTCAATTCACAAACTCAAGGAGAAAATATGACTAACAAGTCCACAACCACCCCGACCGATATGCCCGACGCCGCCCAGAAGCTCGGTGAGCAGCTGGTTTCGGCAGTCAAGGAGAGTCAGAACCTGGCATTGGACGCGGCTCGTGCCTTCGCAGGGGCGTGGTCGTCGGTGCCCTCGAATCTGTCCGAGATCCCCAATGTGGTTGCGTTGCCCGACGCGCCGACGGTCACGGCCTACGGCTTCGACCTAGCCGCCGAACTGCTTGCCGCGCAGAAGGATTTCGCTTTGACGCTGGCGACGACGTTGACTCCGGGCAAAACTGACTGAGTCATAATCAGCGGTAGATTCCGCGCGCAGCGACGACAGGAGAGCGGCGATGACAGAAGAGTCAGCGCGTAGCAATCTTCTGGGTTCGTTCATCCGCGCGCAGCGGCAGATGGCAAATCTGTCGCTGCGCGAGCTGTCCGCGATGACTGAGGTGTCCAACCCCTATCTCAGTCAGGTCGAGCGGGGGTTGTCCGAGCCCTCGGCCCGGGTGCTGAAGTCGATCGCCCAGGCACTCAACCTCTCGGCCGAAGCACTGTTCGCACAGGCCGGCTTGATTCCCGCGTCGATCCAACCCGACGACGATGCAACGGAAACCGCGCTGCGCGTGGACCCCCGACTCACCGAGCCGCAGAAGCGGGCGCTGCTCGCTGTGTACCGAAGCTATATCGAAGCGAACGATCATGGGACAGCGGACGATGTGGCGGATATCTGACTTCGTCAGGTAAGCGACGAAAGGTTGGCAGTCTCGCGTACAGGCTGGCGCTGCAACATGGTCAGGTCAGTCCGGCTTCTGCCACGTTCCTGTGCCGGCTAGAGGTGACAGCGATCAACGAGGCGGTCGAGCTCCGTTGACATGCGCTGGGGAAACTGCATCGGCATAAAATGCGTGGCGGCGAGTTCGACGTATCGACTGTGTCGTGTCTGCGCGCTGGCCGCGCGCATTCGTTCGGCTGATGTGACCGAATCCCACGTACCGGCGAGAAAGGTGACTGGCATGTCGATCACACTCAGATCCATCGGGGGGTGGTCGCCTACCGCGCGGACGAGGCGGGAGTACCAGGGCCAATCATGATCAGCGAATCGTCGCAGTACTCGGACGAGAGTCTGTCCGTGAACGAGGTCAAGCCCGAACGTATCCACTCCCCGTGGGTCGAACCCATGCTCGGGTGAACCGGGCAAGCCGTCACCCAGCCGATTGAGAACTGGCCCGAGGTAACGCATCAGGTGTGATCCCACCCGTCCGGCGCGCGTGCGCAGGAACTTCGGAAGGGGGTGCAGCAAGGCTTCGAAGCTTCCTCCCGGGACGCCGCCGACGGCGAGCACGCCTGCGATCCGCCGTTGATCGCGCAGTGCGGCCTCAAAGGCGGTGTTGACGCCGGCCGACCAGCCGATGACCACGGCTCGATCGATGCCGTCGGCGTCCATCACCGCGAAAAGATCATCGGTGTGGTCGGCGATGGTGATCCGCGACTCGTCGGATGGGCGGTCTGATCCGCCGAGACCACGCTGGTCCCATGTCACAACTCGATAGGTTTCGGTCCGCCGGTTGATTGCCGGCCAGGCATCGTGCGGGGTGCCCAGCCCGTTCGAGATCAGCACGGGAACCCCGTGGCCTTCATTGTTCCACGACCGCAGACGGGTCCCATCAACGGATGTGACCGATCGGTACCCCAACGCCTGCCCTGCCTGCTGGTGTCTTTAACTATCGATAGTAGCTACCCGCAGTGGATGGTGAGGAACCCGATCGCCGAATCCCAGGTTTGGAGCGGGTCGCGTTGTGCGCCGCGCGTGGATCGTCGCATCTCGTCGGGGAGCCGGGTATCGGCGACATCGATGAGGAATTAGACCGCTGGTTTTGTCAACCAACTGGAGCAGACGGATTTGGGTAATCTGCTCGACATGCCGAATGACGAATTGATGCAGGCAGGTAACGGCACCGATCAGCTTGGGGCGTGGGTCGCGTCGGCGGGTTCCATGCGTGGGCGCCTGTTCAACAACCCTCTCCTACGAGCCGATCTACGAGTGGATCAACGGGATGGGCGTCGTGATGTATGACGACGATCTCCCGTCAACGGCCTAGTCAGCCGGTACAGGCTCCGCGTACCAGAAATGGCCCCTACCAAACGGATCCAGCTGATATCCGGCGC
>CAWDFT010000025.1:0-58959 GCA_963801575.1 uncultured Actinomycetota bacterium | reverse complement strand
GCGGGTGGCTCAGGAAGAGGGCGCCGAACTGGTGCTCACCGGATTCGACCGGTTGCGGCTGATCAAGCGCATCGCCGACCGGCTCCCCAGTCCCGCTCCGCTGATCGAACTCGACGTGCAGAACGAGGAGCACCTGGGCACACTTGCCGACCGGGTCACCGAGGTGATCGGCGAGGGCAACAAGCTCGACGGCGTGGTGCACTCGATCGGCTACATGCCGCAATCCGGGATGGGCATCAATCCGTTCTTCGACGCGCCGTACGAAGACGTCGCCAAGGGCATCCACATCTCGGCGTACTCGTACGCCTCCCTGGCCAAGGCGCTGCTGCCCATCATGAACTCCGGCGGCGGCATCGTCGGCATGGACTTCGACCCGACCCGCGCGATGCCCGCCTACAACTGGATGACCGTGGCCAAGAGCGCGCTCGAGTCAGTCAACCGGTTCGTGGCACGCGAGGCCGGCCAGTACGGTGTGCGGTCGAATCTCGTTGCGGCAGGGCCTATTCGCACTCTCGCGATGAGCGCGATCGTCGGAGGCGCGCTCGGCGACGATGCCGGCGATCAGATCAAGCTGCTGGAAGAGGGCTGGGATCAGCGCGCGCCGCTGGGTTGGAACATGAAGGATCCGACGCCGGTCGCGCGCACCGTGCTCGCCCTGGTTTCCGATTGGCTGCCTGCGACGACCGGAACGGTCATCTACGCCGACGGCGGCGCCAGCACGCAGCTGCTCTAAATGCACCTCGATGAGCGCTCGCGCGTAGAGCAATGAACATTGACGCCGTCCTGCTGCTGTCGTTCGGCGGGCCGGAGGGGCCGGACCAGGTGATGCCGTTCCTCGAGAACGTCACCAGAGGCCGCGGAATCCCGCGGGAGCGGCTGGCCGACGTGGCAGAGCACTACCTGCATTTCGGCGGCGTCTCGCCGATCAACGGAATCAACCGCGCACTGATCAAGGAACTTCGTACGCGGGTCGACCTGCCCGTCTACTTCGGCAACCGCAACTGGGAGCCGTACGTCGAGGACACCGTCGCAGCGATGAGGGACGACGGAATCCGCCGGGCCGCCGTGTTCGCGACCTCGGCGTGGGGCGGGTACTCCGGCTGCGCACAATACGTCGAGGACATCGCGAGGGCCAGACAGGCCGCCGGCGACGCGGCACCGGAGCTGGTCAAACTGCGCCAGTACTACGACCATCCGCTGTTCGTGCAGATGTTCAGCGACGCGATCACCGCCGCCGCGCTGACCGTTCCCGACGACGCCCGGTTGGTGTTCACCGCGCATTCGATTCCGGTCGCGTCCAGTTCCCGTTGTGGCACAGACCTTTACACGCGGCAGGTCGCATGTGCCGCAAGACTTGTCGCCGAAGCCGCGGGCTACGACGACTACGACCAGGTGTGGCAGTCGCGCTCGGGGCCGCCGCAGGTGCCGTGGCTGGAACCCGACGTCGGCGATCACCTCGCTGCTCTCGCCGACAGTGGAGTCAAGGCCGTGATCGTCTGTCCCATCGGGTTCGTGGCGGACCATATCGAGGTTGTCTGGGACCTCGATCACGAACTGCGACTGCAGGCCGAAGAAGCGGGCATGGCGTTCGCGCGGGCCGCCACGCCGAACGCCGACCTCGCGCGCGTCGTCGCCGACCTGCTCGACGAGCTGCGTACCGACCGCGATCCCGTCAGGGTTCTGAGCCCGGATAGTCCACCATTGCAGGGGTTTTCGGTCAACGGCGCGCTGTGCACCCCCGAATGCCATTCCAGCTAGCTTCAGCGGCACGTTTGGTGTCACCCCCAACGACGTGGATGCTCTGCCGCGTAACCCTGGAAGTGCAAGGTTCACAAGGGGTTCGAAAAGGAGCGGCGCCATGCGGATGGGAATGAAGTCCCTCGCAGCGGCCCTCGCGGCCGGTGTCGCCACGGTGACCATCGCCGTCGCACCCGTTGCGGTGGCCGACCCGGGGCCCGGCAGCCCTGGCTGTGGTCTCCGATGGACATCACGGCGGGCACGGCTACTACCGGCACTGGTGGCCTTGGCGCTGGTGAGCGCGCGATGCCCGGCGGCTCTACCGTTGCCAGGCGGAATGCAGGATCGTGCCGACCGCGGCCAACCGCGCCGAGCGCACCACGCCGGACAGTGGTCGAAGCGCCTCGCTCGCGATCTGCACGTCGGCGGAGCTGTTCAGCCCGATGGGGATCAGCCCTGAGCTCACCGTGATGATCGCGTCGATGTACGCCGCATTCTCGAGCACCCGTAGGGCACGGGTCGGCGCATGGTCCGGAACACTGTGCCGCCGCTCGGATTCCACCACTTGTTCGACGAGCCTTCGCGGGTCCTCGATCTCCGCGCCGGCAGCCTCGGCATGTAGAGCGCCCAGGGCGTCGGCGGCCGAACGGACCGCAGAACGCAATGCGTACTCCGCGTCACCGAGGTCGAGGTCCTCCGCCGGCGTCGCGCCGGGCACCGAGTACACCGTCCACGACAGTGCGCACGGATCGGCTTCGGTTCCGGACTCGTCGACCGACCTCGCCGACGTCGGGGTATTCGAAGTCGGGCACCAAGCCGATGGCTTCGCCGGCATCACCCGTCAACGATCAGCGCCTCGCCCGCGGTCACGGCGTCGCGCTGAAACTGTGTGCCCGCTGGAAGGCCGCGGACGTCACCGGGTACCGGCAGGGCGACGCCCATCGGGGGAGCCGACCCGCCCGGGCCGGCCGAGGTGCGCAGCGTCTGCAGCAGCGAAACCGCGCCGGCATCGGTCAGATCCGGCCAGGGCAAGCCTGTGCGTCCGGCCGCAACCGAGTCATATGCGGTGACGGAATGTCTTGGCGCCCATTGTGATAGCGAATCCAAGACGTCGTCGGGTGCAGCGACACCGGCAAGCCAGGCGTTCGCCCAAACCGACAACGACACACTAGGGCACCACATAATGCTCGCAGTGTAGTTGTTAGCCGCTCATCGGGTCGGCTTCGCGCTAGGCTGACGCCATGCCCGCTGCGCTGATCTGGCTAATCGCCGCGCTGGCCCTCGCCGGGGCCGAGGCGCTGACCGGCGACCTGTTCCTCCTCATGCTCGGCGGTGGGGCGCTCGCCGCCGCCGGATCCAGCCTCGTCTTCGACGACCGTGTGGGTCCACGGGGCGGTCTTCGCCGTGGTGTCGGTGCTGCTGCTGGTGCTGGTTCGGCCCGCATTGCGCAGGCACTTCCAGTCGGGCACAGGGCTGCCCGAGCCCGCGAAGGCGTTGGAGGGCAAGAGCGCGCTGGTGCTGGACCGCGTCGGACGCCATGAAGGGCAAGTGAAACTTGACGGCGAAATCTGGACCGCGCGGCCTTACAACGACGACGATGTGTTACGAACCCGGCGACCACGTGACCGTCGTCCACATCGACGGCGCCACCGCCGTCGTCTCGAAGGTCGTCTAGAGAAGCCTGGGCAACAAGGGAAGGAAACCCGACATGGATGGTGCTATCGCCGGCCTGATTCTGGTGGGCGTGCTGGTGGTGTTCGCCGCCATCATCGTCGCCAAGTCGATCGCGCTGATCCCGCAGGCCGAGGCCGCGGTGATCGAGCGGCTGGGCCGCTACAGCAAGACCGTTATCGGGTCAGCTGACGCTGCTGCTGCCGTTCGTCGACAGGATCCGGGCCCGCGTCGATCTGCGCGAGCGGGTGGTGTCCTTCCCGCCGCAGCCGGTGATCACCGAGGACAACCTGACGGTGAACATCGACACCGTCGTCTACTTCCAGGTGACCAACCCGCAGGCGGCGGTCTACCAGATCAGCAACTACATCGTCGGCGTCGAGCAGCTGACCACCACCACGCTGCGAAACGTCGTCGGCGGTATGACGCTGGAGCAGACGCTGACCTCGCGCGACTAGATCAACGGACAGCTGCGCGGCGTGCTCGACGAGGCCACCGGCCGGTGGGGGCTGCGCGTGGCCCGTGTCGAGCTGCGCAGCATCGACCCGCCGCCGTCGATCCAGGAGTCGATGGAGAAGCAGATGAGGGCCGACCGCGAGAAGCGGGCGATGATCCTGACCGCCGAGGGCAGCCGGGAGGCGGCGATCAAGCAGGCCGAGGGCCAGAAGCAGTCCCAGATTCTGTCCGCCGAGGGCGCCAAGCAGGCGGCGATCCTGGCCGCCGAGGCGGACCGGCAGTCCCGCATGCTGCGTGCCCAGGGCGAACGGGCGGCGTCGTACCTGCAGGCGCAGGGCCAGGCGAAGGCGATCGAGAAGACGTTCGCCGCGATCAAGGCCGGCAGGCCGACCCCGGAGATGCTGGCCTACCAGTACCTGCAGACCCTGCCGCAGATGGCCAAGGGCGAGGCGAACAAGGTCTGGCTGGTGCCGAGCGACTTCGGCTCCGCGCTGGAGGGCTTCACCAGGATGCTGGGCGCGCCCGGCGAGGACGGCGTCTTCCGGTACACACCGTCGCCGGTGGAGGAGAACCTGCCCAAGCCCGAGGACGACTCCGACGAGGTCGCCGAGTGGTTCACACGCAGACGGATCCCGCGATCGCTCAGGCCGTCGCCAAGGCCGAGGCGGAGGCGCGCTCCACATCGAGCATCAGTGCCATCCCGGCCGCGCCGGAGGATCCCCTGCCGCCGATGCAATACCCGCCGCTGTCACAACAGCGGCAGGACGGTCCTCCGCAGACGCCGGGTCGCCACAGCGGTTAGCCGGTGACGGCCGGTTCCTCCTGCGCCGCTTGCTCCGATTCCGCGACGCGCTCGCGGTGGTGGCGGTGGTGCGTGCGGATCTCGTAGACCAGGCCCGCGATACCGACGCTCGCGGTGCACAGCGACACCAGGAAGAGCAGCGGGCTGACGTTGCCGGTGAGCGCGTCGCCCAGGATGACCACCGCGGCGGTGCCGGGCAACAGGCCGACCAGCGTGGCCAAGGTGTACGGCACCACTCGCACCGCTGATGCGCCCGCGGCGTAGTTGAGCACCGAGAAGGGGACGGCGGGGATCAACCGCATCGAAACCACCGACGGCCAGCCGCGCTGGCGCAACCGGTCGTCGAGGGACTCGACCCTGGGGTGCCGGACAAGACGGTTGAGCTGCCAGCCGGCGGCCCGCACCAGCAGCAGCGCGATGAGCGCGCTGAACGTGCTGGCGACCACCGCGATCGGCACGCCGAGCAGGGGACCGAACAACAGGCCCGCGGCCAGCGTGAACGCGGTGCGCGGGAACGGGAAGACGGTGATCACGGTGTGTGCGGCCAGAAAGGCGAGCGGGAACCACGGTCCCACCGATGTCGCCCAGTCCCGCAGCTGAACGGCGGTTGGAAGCGGTACCAGCAACGCGATTGCGACGAGAATCACAATTGCGGTGGTCATCGCCACAATCCGGCGCCGGGGGACCTGTTTCGCCGTCGCAATCACCGCGGCACTCAGTGCTGCCAGGGTGCTGACGACGGACTTCACGTCTACCAAGACTACGGGCCGCGCGGGGGGTAACCCGGCTGGAGCCGGTCGCGAGTCGGCTGCCCGGCGCACGCTGGCCCGATGGCGATCATTTAGCCTGAGGACGTGCAGGAATCCGGCTTGCAGGAATCGAAACAGCGATGGCGCTCGGCGGTCGCGGGCGTGTTGGCCAAATCGACTCGGCGTGATCCGGGCGATCTCCCGCCGGAGCCCGAAGGTCTGCTGGATTCGCCCACCTATGAGGGCTTCCCGATCCGCGCGTTGTACACCAGCCTGGACGCGTTGCCCGAGCCCCCACTGCCAGGCGACTGGCCGTTCGTGCGCGGCGGCGACGCGCTGCGCGACGTCAAGTCCGGCTGGAAGGTCGCCGAAACATTTCCCGACGCCGGTCAGAGGGCCGTCACCGACGGCAACGGCGCGATCCTGGTCGCCCTGACCGAGGGAGTGAGCGCGCTGACGCTGCGGGTCGGTGCACCCGACGGTGTCGCACCGGCCGAGTTGGACCGCCTGCTCGAAGGTGTCTTCCTCGACCTCGTGCCGGTGGTTCTCGATTGCGGCTCAGACTTCGTTACCGGCGCCGACGAGGTTCTGCCGCTGCTGGCCGACATGGACGACGACCAGCGCGCTCGGCTGTCGATCGACCTCGGCGCCGACCCGCTCACCGCGACGCTGCGCCAGCGATCCGCCCCGAAGATCGCCGACGTCGTCGCGACCGCGGCGAAAGTGACGAGCTACGCCGGTGGCGTACGTGCGATCACGGTCGACGGGCCTGCGCTGCACAACCTCGGCGCCAGCGCATCGTGGGAGCTCGCCGGGGCCGTGGCAGCAGGCGTTGCGTACCTGAGGCTGCTGGACGACGACGGGCTCAGTGTGCCGGACGCGTTGCGGCAGATCAGCTTCCGGCTGGCCGCCGACGACGACCAGTTCATGACCATCGCGAAATTTCGGGTGATGCGGCGGCTTTGGGCCAGGGTGGCCGAGGTGGTCGGTGAGCCCGACGCGGGTGCCGCCCGAGTGCATGCGGTCACGTCGATGCCGATGATGGCGCAGCGGGACCCGTGGGTGAACATGCTGCGCACCACCGTGGCCGCCTTTGGCGCGGGTGTCGGTGGCGCGGACACCGTGCTGGTGCAGCCGTTCGACGCCGCGATCCCAGGCGGATTACCCGGCACCGCAGCGGGTTTCGCACGGCGCATTGCTCGCAACACTCAACTACTGCTGCTCGAGGAGTCGCATCTCGGCCAGGTGCTCGACCCCGCGGGCGGTTCCTGGTTCGTCGAGGACCTCACCGAGCAGCTCGCCGAACAGGCCTGGGAACACTTCCAGCAGATCGAGTCGCACGGCGGGTTCGCCGATGCCGGTGACTACATCACCGCCCAGATTGCCGAGGTTCGCGACCGGCGCACCGACGACATCAACCACCGCCGCACCGCGCTCACCGGTGTCAACGAATACCCGAACCTCGACGAATCACCGCTGCCGCACCGGGATTCGCCAGAAACCATCCAGCGATACGCCGCCGGGTTCGAGGCGTTGCGCGACCGCTCCGACGCCCATCTGGAGAAGACCGGGTCGCGGCCGAAGGTGCTGCTGCTGCCGCTGGGCCCGCTCGCCGAGCACAACATCCGCGCGACGTTCGCCACCAACCTGCTCGCCTCCGGTGGCATCGAGGCGGTCAACCCGGGCGCCGTCGATTCCGCGGGTGTGGCCGATGCGGTTTCGGGTGCGGGCGCCCCGGATGTCGTCGTGGTCTGTGGCACCGACGCCAGGTACGGGGCCGAAGCGGCGGGTGTGGTGGAGGCCGCGCGCAAGGCCGGCGTATCGCGCGTCCTGCTGGCCGGACCGGAAAAGGCGGTCGCCGACGCCGATCCCAAGCCCGACGACTACCTGACCGCCAAGATCGACGCCGTCGACGCCCTGTCGGACCTACTCACTCGATTGGGGGCCTGACGAGATGACCGCCAGCACCACAAGAATCGGCAACTTCGCCGACGTCCCGCTGCGTAGCGACCGCGCCACCGAGCCCGCCACCGAGTCTGCCGTGACCGCACACGTCGCTGCCGCCGCCAAAGCCCATGGGTACACGCCCGACCAGCTCGACTGGTCGACGCCGGAGGGTTTCGACGTCAAGGCGGTCTACGTCGCTGCCGACCGGGACACCGCCGTCGAGGCGGGCTACCCGCTGGACACCTTCCCGGGCGCACCGCCCTACGTGCGCGGCCCGTACCCGACGATGTACGTCAACCAGCCGTGGACCATCCGCCAGTACGCCGGGTTCTCCACCGCCGCGGAGTCCAACGCGTTCTACCGCCGCAACCTCGCAGCCGGGCAGAAGGGGCTGTCGGTGGCATTCGACCTGGCCACCCACCGCGGTTACGACTCCGACCACCCACGTGTCGCCGGTGACGTCGGAATGGCCGGTGTGGCAATCGATTCCATCCTCGATATGCGGCAGTTGTTCGACGGTATCGACCTGTCGACGGTTTCGGTATCGATGACGATGAACGGTGCGGTGCTGCCCATCCTCGCGCTCTATGTGGTGGCCGCCGAGGAGCAGGGCGTAGCACCGGACAAGCTCGCCGGGACCATTCAGAACGACATCCTCAAGGAGTTCATGGTCCGCAACACCTACATCTATCCGCCCAAGCCGTCGATGCGGATCATCTCCGATATCTTCGGCTACACCAGCACACGGATGCCCAAGTTCAACTCGATCTCGATCTCCGGCTATCACATCCAGGAGGCCGGTGCGACAGCCGATTTGGAGTTGGCCTATACGCTGGCCGACGGCGTCGAGTACATCAAGGCCGGCCTGGACGCGGGTCTGTCCATCGACAAGTTCGCGCCGCGGCTGTCCTTCTTCTGGGGCATCGGGATGAACTTTTTCATGGAGGTCGCCAAGCTGCGGGCCGGGCGCCTGCTGTGGAGCGAGCTGGTCGCCGAGTTCGACCCGAAGGACGCCAAATCGCTTTCGCTGCGCACGCATTCGCAGACCTCCGGCTGGTCGCTAACCGCACAGGACCCGTTCAACAACGTCGCCCGCACCTGTATCGAGGCGATGGCCGCCACGCAGGGGCACACCCAGTCGCTGCACACCAACGCACTCGATGAGGCGCTGGCGCTGCCCACCGACTTCTCGGCCCGCATTGCCCGCAATACGCAGCTGCTGCTGCAGCAGGAGTCCGGCACCACCAGGCCGATCGACCCATGGGGCGGCTCGTATTACGTGGAGTGGCTGACCCATCAGCTCGCCAAGCGGGTCCGTGCCCACATCCGCGAGGTGAATGAGCACGGCGGCATGGCGCAGGCCATCGACGACGGCATTCCGAAGCTGCGCATCGAGGAGGCCGCGGCACGGATCCAGGCCCGCATCGACTCCGGCCAGCAGCCCGTGATCGGCGTCAACAAGTACCAGGTCGACGAGGACCACGAGATCGAGGTGCTCAAGGTCGAGAACAGCCGGGTGCGTGCCGAGCAGATCGCCAAGCTGGCGCAGCTGCGCGCCGAGCGGGACCAGCCCGCCGTGGACGCCGCGCTGGCCGAGCTGACCAAGGCCGCCGAGGGGGAAGGCGAGGGCAACCTGCTCGAACTCGCCATCAACGCTGCGCGGGCGAAGGCCACGGTCGGCGAGATCTCCGACGCGCTGGAGCGAGTCTGGGGACGACACCAGGCGGAGATCCGTACCATCGCCGGGGTCTACCGCGACGAAGTCGGAAAGGTCAGCAACATCTCTAGCGCCACCGAGTTAGTCGAGAAGTTCGCCGAGGCCGACGGTCGCCGACCGCGCATCCTGGTCGCCAAGATGGGTCAGGACGGCCACGACCGCGGCCAGAAGGTCATCGCGACCGCGTTCGCCGACATCGGGTTCGACGTCGATGTCGGCTCGCTGTTCTCCACCCCCGAGGAGGTGGCGCGGCAGGCCGCCGACAACGACGTGCACGTGGTGGGGGTGTCGTCGCTGGCCGCAGGGCACCTGTCGCTGGTGCCTGCGTTGCGCGACGCGCTGGCCGAGGTCGGGCGGCCCGACATCATGATCGTGGTGGGCGGGGTGATTCCGCCCGGTGACTTCGACGAGCTGTACGCGGCGGGGGCGACCGCGATCTTCCCGCCCGGCACGGTGATCGCCGACGCGGCCATCGGCCTGCTGCAGAAGCTGGCCGAGCGGTCGGGCTACGACCTCGGCTAAATGGCCGACCAGATCGACGACCTGGCCGCGGCCGTCCGCAGCGGCGACCGCGCGGCGCTGGCGCGGGCCATCACGCTGGTCGAGTCGACGAGGTCTGATCACCGCGAGCAGGCCCAGCAACTGCTGATGGCGTTGATGCCCGAGGCTGGCAGCGCGATGCACGTCGGCATCACCGGGGTCCCCGGCGTGGGCAAGTCGACCGCCATCGAGGCGCTCGGCATGTATCTGATCGAGCAGGGCCATCGAGTGGCGGTGCTGGCCGTCGATCCGTCGTCGACGCGCACCGGCGGCTCGATTCTGGGTGACAAGACCCGGATGGCGAAGCTGGCGGTGCACCCGGACGCGTACATCCGGCCGTCACCCACGTCGGGGACCCTGGGCGGTGTCGCCAGGGCCACCCGGGAAACCATCGTGTTGCTGGAGGCGGCCGGCTTCGACGTGATCCTGGTGGAGACGGTAGGAGTCGGGCAGTCCGAGGTGGCGGTTGCCAACATGGTCGACACGTTCGTGTTCCTGACCCTCGCGCGCACCGGCGACCAGCTGCAGGGCATCAAGAAGGGCGTGCTCGAGCTCGCCGATGTCGTCGTGGTGAACAAGGCCGACGGCGAACACGCCACCGAGGCCAAGGCCGCCGCCCGTGAACTGGTGGGTGCGATCCGACTCATCTATCCGCGCGAAACACTATGGCGCCCACCCGTTCTGACGATGAGCGCATTGCAGGGAATGGGTCTGACCGAGCTCTGGGACGCCGTGCTCAAACACCGCCAAGTGCTCACCGACGCGGGGGAGTTCGACGCCCGCCGCAGGGCTCAGCAGGTGGACTGGACCTGGTCGATGGTCCGCGACACGGTGCTGGACCGGGTCCTGAACAATTCCGCCGTCCGCAGGATCCGCGCCGACGTGGAGCGCCAGGTCCGCGACGGCGAGCTGACGCCGACGCTGGCCGCCCAGCAGATTCTGGACGCGGCGGAAAATCCCGACCACCAGTGACGTCTAGGTGCCTTAAGTTGCTGCCCGGAAACGGTCAGGTACCGCTGATATGCGGTGCGTTAACAGATCGGTAACAGTCGGTTTATTTGCCGGGGTTCCAGGTAAATTAGATGCATTGTGAAGCACGTTGACAGCCGGGACCGCAGCGCAGCGCTCCCACACGGTGTTCAAGGGGCGGCAGACCCGCACTTCGCCTGCGCGGTGCGGATGTTCTCCCAGATGTTTCCCGGTCCGCGGTACGGCGGCGGTGCGCTGTCGGTCTACCTGGACGGTCATCCCGTTGTCGATGTCTGGACGGGCTGGTCAGACCGCCGCGGCACCACGCACTGGAACGCCGACACCGGCGCCATGGTGTTCTCCGCGACCAAGGGCATGGCCTCGACGGTCATCCACCGCCTCGTCGACCGAGCCCTGATCGACTACGAAGCGCCCGTCGCCGAGTACTGGCCGGAGTTCGGCGCCAACGGCAAGTCGAAGATCACCGTTCGCGATGTGATGCGGCACCGCGCCGGGCTGTCCCACCTGAACGGGGCGGGCAAGGCCCATTTGATGGACCACCGCGAGATGGAGGAGCGGCTGGCGGCCGCACCGGTTAACCGCGCGCACTTCGGCAAGCCCGCCTACCACGCGCTCACCTACGGATGGCTGATGTCGGGCCTGGCCCGTGCGGTGACCGGGAAGGGCATGCGCGAGCTGATCCGCGAGGAGCTGGCCGGGCCGCTCAACACCGACGGCCTGCACCTGGGCCGGCCGCCCGCCGAGGCGCCGACGAAGGCTGCGCAGATCATCATCCCCCAGGGCTCGCTGCCGAAATCGGCGCTCGGTTCCGTCGTGCCGAAGCTGGCGGCGCTGCAGTGGTCGAGCGCCCTTGGCGCGCTGTACTTCCCCGATATGGTCTCCGTTGTGCAGGGCGATACGCCGTTCCTGGACGCCGAGCTGCCCGCGGCCAACGGAGTGGCAACGGCACGCGGGCTGGCGAAGATGTACGCGGCGCTGGCATGCGCAGGCCGCAGCGAGGGCACCCAGTTCCTGTCGACCGAGCTGGCGTCGGGCCTGCTCGGGAAGCCGAGCCTGTGGCCGGACCGAAACATCTTCTTCCCGATGGCGTTCCATCTCGGCTATCACGCCATCCCGATTCCCGGCCTGATGCCGGGGTTCGGCCACGCCGGCCTTGGTGGGTCGCTGGGCTGGGCCGATCCCGCCAGCGGACTGTCGTTCGGCTACGTGCACAACCGGCTGCTGACCCCGTTCGTGGTGGCCGACCAGGCGGGCTTCCTCGCGACGTCGGCGTTGATCCGCCGGGCCGCCGCGGCCGCGCGCAGGCGTGGATACCGGCCGGTGCCGGAGTTCGGTGCGCCGTTCGCCTCGCAGCCGCGGCCCGTCGCCGGCTAGCGACTACGCGTCTTCCATTCGGAAGCCGACCTTCAGCGTCACCTGGAAGTGATCCACCGCGCCGTCGGTGAGGTTGCCGCGTACGGAGGACACCTCGAACCAGTCGAGCCCGCGGATCGTCTCTGCCGCGCGGGATATCGCATTGCGAATCGCGTCGTCGATGCTGTCGGATGAGCTTCCGACGATCTCGATGACGCGGTAGGTGTGCTCGCTCATGACACGGGTTCCTCCCTATTCGACGGCGACAGAACGATACTCTGTTTAGATTGCGGCTATGAGGGACTACGCGCGGGCGTTGGTCTTGGAAGCGCCGCGCCACCTTGTGGTCCGGGAGTTTACGATCCCGGTGATCGGCGACGACGATGCGCTGGTGAAAGTGGAAGCCTGCGGGCTGTGCGGAACCGATCACGAGGAGTACACCGGGGCGCTGACGGGCGGTTTCGCGTTCGTCCCAGGCCATGAGACGGTCGGCATCATCGAGGCGATCGGACCGCGGGCGGCACAGCGCTGGGAGGTCGGCGCGGGCGACCGGGTGGCGGTCGAGGTGTTCCAGTCCTGCCGGTCGTGCCCGGCCTGCCTGGTCGGCGTGTACCGCCGCTGTGAGCGCCACGGGCTCGCGGACATGTACGGGTTCATCCCCGTCGACCGCGAGCCTGGCGTGTGGGGCGGCTATGCCGAGTACCAGTACCTGGCGCCAGACTCGATGGTGCTGCCGGTGCCGAGCACGCTCGATCCGGTGGTCGCCACGTTGTTCAACCCGCTGGGGGCCGGGATCCGTTGGGGCGCAACAATACCCGGCACCAAGTCAGGTGATGTCGTCGCCGTTCTGGGGCCGGGCATCCGCGGTCTGTGCGCGGCCGCCGCGGCGAAAGAGGCCGGCGCCGGTTTCGTGATGGTGACCGGGTCAGGGGCGCGTGACGCCGAGCGACTGGCGTTGGCGTCGGCGTTCGGCGCCGATCTCGCCGTCGACGTCACCGCCGACGATCCTGTCGCCGCGCTCAGGACGGCTACCGGCCGCCTCGCCGACGTCGTCATCGACGTCACCGCTAAAGCGCCCGCCGCGTTCGCACAGGCGATCGATCTCGTGTGCACCGGCGGGACCGTCGTCATCGCGGGAACCCGCGGATTCGATACCGGCGCACCAGGATTCGTCCCCGACATGGTTGTGATGAAGGAACTGCGCATTCTCGGCGCGCTCGGCGTGGACGCCACTGCCTACCGGGCCGCGCTCGACCTGCTGTCGTCCGGCCGTTACCCGTTCGAGAGCCTGCCGCGCCGCTGCGTCGGACTCGACGATGCCGAGGACCTGCTCGCGACGATGGCCGGCGAGCGTGACGGCGTACCGCCGGTGCACGGGGTGTTTACACCATGACGGAGTCCCGTGTGCCGCGGCTTCCCGCCGGCGACGCCACGGCCGCCGCCTCCGCCGCCGGCCTGCCCGAGTTCATGGCCGAACTGAGCATCTTTCGGGTGCTGTTGCGCCACCCGCGCGTTGCCCGCGCCGTCAACGACCTGCTCGTCTCCATGTTGTGGGACAGCGCCCTCGACCCACGGCTGCGCGAGCTGCTGATCATGCGCATCGGGTGGCTCACCGCGTCGAACTACGAGTGGACACAACACTGGCGCATCGCCCGCGGCCTGGCCATCTCCGCCGAGGATCTGCTGGGCGTGCGCGACTGGCAAGCGCACGACGCATTCGATGCAGGGGAGCGGGCCGTGCTCGCTGCCACCGACGAGGTCGTGCGGGACGGTGCCATCAGCGCGGAAACGTGGGCGACGTGTGAACGTGAACTCGGTCCAGACCCCGCCGTGCTGATCGAGCTCGTCACCGCGATCGGAACGTGGCGGATGATCTCCTCGCTGCTGAACAGCCTCGAGGTGCCGTTGGAGGACGGCGTCGACGGCTGGCCGCCGGATGGCCGGCGCCCGGGTCAGGCGATCCGGTAGGTCTGCACCGCGTGGGCCACCACATTGCCGTCGGCGTCGGTGGCCGTGATCTCGGTGAAGGTGAGCTCCTTGCGGCGCCGAACGGTGCGACTGTGACACAGCAGATCCGAGCGCTTGGCCGCACCGGTGTACTGGATGCTCATCGTCACGGTGGACGCACGGGTGCCCTTGTCGAAGTCGTGGTTCGACCACGCCGCCGCGGCGCCTGCGGTGTCCATCACCGACGCGATCACCCCGCCGTGGAAGTAGATGCCGTCGTTGGTGAGGTCCTCACGAAAGGGCAGCCGGATCGTCACGTCGTCGGGCTCATACCGCTCGAACACGATGCCGAGGCCGCCCATGAACGGGGTCTGCGGCATCAGTTCGGCTATCGCCCTGCGGCGCTTCTGTTGCTGTTCGTCGGTCAACGGGTCGGCCACAGCAGGCACACTACTGGCAGTCAGCGGGAGACTAGCGAGAGACTTTTGTGAACCACTTTGTCTTTATTCGCCACGAGTGCGCCGATGCGAGCGCGAACCCGGCGCCGCATATGCAGGCGAAGAACCAGACCAGGTTGCCGCCCTCCGGCCCCTGGATCGGCGTCACGAAGGCGGTGGTGATCCGCACGAGACACGCGATGATGCCGCAGACCGATGCGACGAGATAGAAGTTGGCGATCGTCCTGGACCGCGGGTCCTTGCGCAGCACCAGCAGGGCCCTGATGCCATACCCCAGCAGATAGATCAGGGTGCCGCAGAGCAGCAGCCAGTAGAGGTTCAGCCAGATGTCGGTCGGGACGTCGAAGAAGTCCGGCTTGTAGATCCTGGCCCCGCTACCGACCGAGAACGTCACCAGCAGCAGCGGGATGCACAGCGTGGCCGGCAGCTCCACGTATTGCTTGAACGTCCGCTGCATGGCGTTGTCGTCCTGCAACCTGCCCAACGAGTTGTAGACGATCGCCGACGCCGCGACGATGTAACAGTCGTGGCCGATGTAGTCCTCGAGGTTCCACTTGCCCGTGAGGGCATGCAGCCAGTGCCCGAGCGTCGCCGAGGCCAGTGGTGACATCAGCAGCACGGCCGCACCCTGCAGTGCGATGTTGAGGGTGGCAGCGACTTCCCATCGGCACGTCCACGTCACGCGCCGAATCCACAGGCTCCACGCGATACACGCGATCGTGATCGTGAGGAGCGTTGCCAGGGCCATCGGTGTTGCCTTTGCGCTGAGCTAGGTTCCAGCAAATATTACAACGGCGGAGCGTCTTGGCGAGGCGTCAATTCAGACAGCTTCGGCGGTCGAACTCTCCGCGTTTGGGTGGTTGCCACGGCCACCCCGAACGCCTCGAAGTAGTGTTGCACCTCTTGGTGGCTCATCAATCCGAAACGAACCTGAAGGTCGGGATAGCTGAGACCGAACCGATCGGCCACCCTGCGCAACTCCTCGGCATCGGGATAGCCGGCCTCCTTGATACGGCGGTAGTAGGTGCTGCTAGACACCCCGAGCGCGTCGTAGATGTCCTTGGCATCGACATCACCGTCAAGAAGGTAGTCGAGCAGGGCCTTTAGCTGTCGGCCGTTCTCGTCTGTCCGTGGCACCGTTTTACCTTAAACGTTTCTCCCGCAAATGGGCAGTGCCAATCGAATGCCGTAAACGGTTGCTGTTATTGACGCGGGTGTCACACTTTTGGGAGAGGTATCCCGGTTCTGGGACATCAGAGTACTGTTGCCCCCATGTTGATTGCAGAGTTTGCCAGCACCCCATTTCGGATCGTCGACCACGACAACATCGATGCGCCTCAAGCAGAGGATTTTGCGAAGATTTCGGCGCCACTGAACAGCACGCTGACCGGCGAACTGGACGGTGCGCAGTGGTATCTCGGCGTGGCCGCCGAGGAAATCCTGCTCGCGGCCCTTGGCCTCGCAATCGCGCGAACCATCGGCGAAGGTGTCGTCGCCGTTGACGTCGCAGGCCGCAGCGGGTCGGTCCCGCTGGCGTGCACGTCGGCAGGTATCGCGACTGCCACCGAGACCCTGAGCGCCGTGCACCGCACGCTTGCTGCCGGCTCAACTGCGCCGAAGCTCGCCGCGCAACCGCCGTCCGAGATCGTACTTCTCCCACCTCGGCACTGATCCCGGGCAGCGGCACGCCCTCGAGCTGCGGGTGTATTGCGCGGACGATCTGGTGCAGCTGGACTGGTGGTATGACACCCGCAGCTTCGACTCGTACACCGTGGAGGAGTTGTCGGAGCAGCTGCCCCTCGCGTTGGTCGAGCTGACGTCCGAGGCGATGCCGGCGCACACCCCGATGGCCGTCGGCCATTGAGTCGGTAGAATCTGACGTATCGGCGTTGATCCGGCCATCACCGGGGAGCCTTCGGAAGAACAGCTCAGGCGCAACAGCCGGCTCAGTAGACCCGAACGGGTAGGCCCGTCACAGCCAGAAGTTGAGCGGCGCACGTCGATGTGCGCAAGCGGGGTGGTACCGCGGCGCTCGCGCACCGGCGCGTCGTCGTCCCCGTGCCTGAACGATCGGCACAGGAGACGACGCACGACCGTGACCGCACTATCCGAAGCCGGCCGGCGGCGCACCGAACTTTCCGGCGCTCGAAACCGAGGTCCTTCAGACTACTGGGACAGCGACGACACCTTCCGCGCCAGCATCGCGCGCCGCGACGGCGCGCCGGAGTACGTCTTCTACGACGGGCCGCCGTTCGCCAACGGCCTGCCGCACTACGGCCACTTGCTGACCGGCTACGTCAAGGACATCGTGCCGCGCTATCGCACCATGCGCGGCTACAAGGTGGAGCGCCGGTTCGGCTGGGACACCCACGGGCTGCCCGCCGAACTCGAAGTCCAGCGGCAGCTGGGCATCACCGACAAGTCGCAGATCGAAGAGATGGGCATCGAGAAGTTCAACGATGCCTGCCGTGCGTCGGTGCTGCGCTACACCGACGAATGGCAGGCCTACGTCACCCGCCAGGCGCGCTGGGTCGACTTCGACAACGACTACAAGACACTGGATCTCGGCTTCATGGAGTCGGTGATCTGGGCGTTCAAGCAGCTCTGGGACAAGGGCCTGGCCTACGAGGGCTACCGGGTGCTGCCGTACTGCTGGAACGACGAGACCCCGCTGTCCAGCCACGAACTGCGCATGGACGACGACGTCTACCAGAGCCGCCAGGACCCCGCCATCACCGTCGGATTCAAGGTCGCCGGCGGTAGCGAGGAAGAAAAGGGGCTAGCCGGGGCGTACCTGTTGATCTGGACGACGACGCCGTGGACGCTGCCGTCCAACCAGGCGGTCGCCGTCAACCCCGACGTCGAATACGTCGCACGTTCGCGGCCGACGGCAAACGCTTCGTGCTCGCCAAGGCCGCGGCTGGCCGCCTACGCGCGGGAACTCGGTGAAGAGCCCGAAGTACTCGACACCTTCACCGGCCGCGATCTGCTCGGCACGCGCTACCTGCCGCCGTTCGCCGTATTTCATGGACTCCGCCAACGCGTTTCAGGTGCTGCCAGCCGATTTCGTGTCCACCGAGGACGGCACCGGCATCGTGCACATGTCACCCGCCTACGGCGAGGACGACATGGCGACCGCCGACGGCCGCCGACATCGTGGCCGTCACCCCGGTCGACTCCAAGGGCCGCTTCGACGAGACGGTGCCGGACTACGCGGGACAGCATGTGTTCGACGCCAACCCGCAGATCATCCGCGACCTGAAGAACCAGAGCGGGCCTGCGGCGCAGAACGGCCCGGTGCTGCTGCGCCACGAGACCTACGAGCACTCCTATCCGCACTGCTGGCGTTGCCGAAATCCCGTTGATCTACCGAGCGGTTTCGTCGTGGTTCGTCAAAGTCACCGAGTTCCGCGACCGCATGGTCGAGACTCAACCAGGAGATCACCTGGTATCCCGAGCACGTCAAGGACGGCCAGTTCGGCAAGTGGCTGCAGGGCGCTCGGGACTGGTCGATCTCCCGAAACCGCTACTGGGGCACACCGATTCCGGTGTGGGTAGTCCGACGACCCGGCCTATCCGCGCATCGACGTCTACGGCAGCCTCGACGAGCTCGAGCGTGACTTCGGTGTCCGGCCGACCAATCTGCACCGGCCCTACATCGACGAGCTCACCCGCCCGAACCCGGACGACCCGACGGGCCGATCGACGATGCGACGCATCCCCGACGTGCTCGACGTGTGGTTCGACTCCGGCTCGATGCCGTTTGCCCAGGTGCACTACCCGTTCGAGAACGTCGACTGGTTCGACAGCCACTACCCGGGCGACTTCATCGTCGAGTACATCGGGCAGACCCGCGGCTGGTTCTACACGCTGCATGTGCTGGCCACCGCACTGTTCGACCGTCCGGCGTTCAACACCTGTGTCGGCGCACGGCATCGTGCTGGGCAACGACGGGCAGAAGATGAGCAAGTCGCTGCGCAACTATCCCGACGTCACCGAGGTGTTCGACCGCGACGGCTCCGACGCCATGCGGTGGTTCCTGATGGCGTCGCCGATCCTGCGCGGCGGCAACCTGATCGTCACCGAGCAGGGCATCCGCGAGGGCGTGCGGCAGGTGCTGCTGCCGTTCTGGAACGCCTACACCTTCCTGGCGCTGTACGCGCCGAAGAAGGGCACGTGGCGGACCGAACTCGACGCACGTGCTGGACCGCTACATCCTGGCCAAGCTCGCGGCGACTGCGCGACGATCTCACCGCGTCGATGGACGTCTGCGACATCTCCGGCGCCTGTGACGAACTGCGCCAGTTCACCGAGGCCCTGACGAATTGGTATGTGCGACGGTCGCGTTCGCGGTTCTGGGAAGAGGATCCCGACGCCATCGACACGCTGCACACCGTGCTGGAGGTGAGCGGCCAGGCTGGCCGCGCCGCTGCTTCCGCTGACCACCGAGGTGATCTGGCGCGGGTATCACCGGCGAGCGCTCGGTGCATCTGACCGACTGGCCGGAGGCCGGCGACCTGCCGCCGACGCCGAGCTGGTGGCCAGCATGGACCAGGTGCGTGAGGTGGCTTCGGCGGCGTCCTCGCTGCGAAAGGCGAAGAAGCTGCGGGTGCGGTTGCCGCTGCCGAAACTCACTGTCGCCGTGAAGAACCCGCAGCGCCTCGAGCCGTTCGCCGACCTGATCGCCGACGAGCTCAACGTGAAGAGTGTCGATCTCACCGACGACATCGCTCGCTACGGGCGCTTCGAGCTGACCGTCAACGCGCGCGAGGCGGGCCCTCGCCTCGGCAAGGACGTGCAGGCCGCCATCAAGGCCGTCAAGGCCGGCGAGGGCGTCGTCAACCCGGACGGCACGCTGACCGCGGGACCGGCGGTGCTGCTGCCCGAGGAGTACAGCTCGAGGCTTGTCGCGGCCGATCCCGAGTTCACCGCGGCGCTGCCGGGGGGTTCGGGCTTGGTGGTGCTCGACGGCACCGTCACCCCCGAGCTGGAGGCCGAGGGCTGGGCCAAGGACCGCATCCGCGAGTTGCAGGAGCTGCGCAGGACGACCGGTCTCGACGTGTCGGACCGCATCTCGGTCGTCATCGAGGTGCCCGCCGAGCGCGACGCATGGGCGCGCACGCACGGCGACCTGATCGCGCGGGAGATCCTCGCGACCACCTTCGAATTCGGCGAGCCGGCCGACGGCACCGAGATCGGTGACGGCGTGCGGGTGGCGATCGCGAAGGCCTAGCGGCGCAGCGGGCCGCCAGGCGAGCGCGCCCTAGCATCGGCAGATGTGACATCTCTGATGGCTGAAGCCAGCAGCTTCATGGCCTTCACTCAGCCTCAGATTCTTCTCTGCGGTGCGTCTCCCGACGCCGCACGACGGGCCAGTCCGACCCTGAACGGAAAGCTACCAGTGGGCAACGACAAAATCGGCCGCCATGCGGCGGAGGCCCCGATTCCCCCGACGGCTGAAGCCGCCGGTCCCCTCGGGACGCACTGATGGCCGCTCGATGGGTCCTGCACCTCGACATGGACGCGTTCTTCGCGTCGGTCGAGCAGCTGACCCGCCCGACGCTGCGCGGACGCCCGGTGCTCGTCGGCGGGCTGGGCGGGCGTGGCGTGGTCGCCGGTGCCAGCTACGAGTCGCGGGTGTACGGCGCGCGGTCGGCGATGCCGATGCATCAGGCCCGCCGCCTGGTCGGCGTCACCGCGGTGGTGCTGCCGCCTCGCGGCGTGGTCTACGGCGTGGCCAGCCGCCGCGTGCTCGACACGGTCCGAGGCGTCGTGCCCGTTCTCGAGCAGCTGTCCTTCGACGAGGCCTTCGGAGAGCCGGCCGAGCTCGTCGGCGCCAGCGCGGAGGACGTCGAGGCATTCTGCGAAGCGATGAGGGCCGAGATCCGCGACGTGACCGGCCTGGTGGCGTCCGTCGGGGCCGGGTCGGGCAAGCAGATCGCGAAGATCGCCTCGGGGTTGGCCAAACCCGACGGCATCCGGGTGGTGCGCCGCGACGAGGAACCGGTGCTGCTGGCCGGCCTGCCGGTTCGTCGGCTGTGGGGAATCGGCCCGGTCGCCGAGGAGAAGCTGCACCGGCTCGGCATCGACACTGTCGGCGCCTTCGCCGCGCTGTCGGACGCCGAAGCGGCCAACATCCTGGGCGGGACCGTCGGCCTGGCGCTGCACCGGCTGGCCCGCGGGATCGACGACCGGCCCGTCGCCGAGAACGGACCGGCGAAGCAGATCAGCGCGGAATCCACGTTTCCCGAGGACCTGACCACTCTGGACCAGCTGCGCGAGGCGGCGGGCCCGATCGGTGAGCACGCGCACGCCGCGCCTCGAGAAGGACGGCCGCGGCGCGCGCACCGTCACCGTCAAGCTGAAGAAGTCGGACATGAGCACCCTGACCCGGTCGGCGACGCTGCCGTACGCCACCGCCGACGCGGCAACGTTGATCGCGATGGCGCGCAGGCTACTGCTCGATCCTCTCGAGATCGGCCCGATTCGCCTTGTCGGCGTGGGTTTTTCGGGGCTGTCGGAGGTCCGCCAGGAGTCGCTGTTCCCTGACCTGGAGTTGATGGCCGAAGAGATGTCCGACACGGGCCTGCCGCAGACGCTGACCGACCCCACGGCGACCGCCCCGGGCTGGCGGGTCGGCGACGACGTCGTTCACACCACCTACGGGCACGGCTGGATCCAGGGCGCAGGCCACGGGGTGATGACCGTGCGGTTCGAGACGCGCAGCACCGGGCCGGGGCCGGTGCACACGTTTGGGGACAGCACCCCGGAGATCGCCCGCGCGAACCCGGTGGACAGCCTCGACTGGCCGGACTACCTCAGCGTCCTGGCGGCCGGCTCAGCCCCAGCGGGCGACGACGTCCTCGACGGGTGAACCGCTTGCCAGCGCGGCCATCAACAGCACCCGGGCCTGCGCGGGCCGCAATCGCGGCGCCATCCCGACTTGGCTCAGATTGGTGCGCACCGTGAGCGCGGTCTTGATGGGGTGTTGGGGAGGTCGTCGGGTGGTGGGTCGGCGGTGGTGCGGGTTGGGTTGTCGGCCCTGGTTTTCACGATGCGGTAGCAGCGGGGCGGTGCGAACGAATTTCTTGATGCCCCAACCCGTTTGAGCTTCGATATGGCGCTGGTCATGACCGGCCCCGGGTGACCGGCCTAGTTGTTTGTCGGTGGTGGTTGCGGCTGGAATGGTTGATACCACCACCAGTCGGCGCGCTCGCCGGTGGGTCCGGGGCAGGGCGCGACCGCGGGCGGGGGTCGGGTCGGCGGGCGGGCCAGCGATCCTGGGGTCAGTGGCCGCCCGGCGCTGTCGGTGACGACCAGGTGGTGTGCGGGCCCGGCGATGGTGATGACGCCGCGATGGTGCAGCCGGTGATGATAGGGGCAGACCAGCACCAGGTTGTCCAGCTCGGTGGCCCCGCCGTCTTCCCAGTGCCAGAGGTGGTGTGCGTGCAGACCGCGGGTGGCCCCGCAGCCGGGCACCGCGCACGTGGGATGGCGGTGCTCGAGGGCACGGCGAAGCCGGCGGTTGATCTGGCGGGTGGATCGGCCCGAGCCGATCGCCGCGCCGTCGCGTTCGAACCACACTTCACAGGTGGCATCACAGGTCAGGTATCGGCGTTCGGCCTCGGAGAGCAGCGGACCCAGATGCAGCGCAGCGACGCGCTCCTTGACGTCGAGATGCATCACCACGGTGGTGTGCTGGCTGTGTGGCCGGCGGGCCGCCTCGGCGTCCATCCCGTCTCGACCAGACGCATAAACGCCTCGGCGGCGCTCGGCAGCGGGGGCCGGTGATCTGATCCGCGCTCGCCGTTGTCGTGGTCGTGTTTCCACTCGGTGATCAGCGCATCCAGATGAGACGCCAGTGCGGCGTCGAACTTGGCCGCCTCCAGGTGAGGAAGTTTGATCCGCCAGCAACTGAACTGCTCGTCGGTGCTCTTGGTGATCGAGGGCTGCGGTGCTGGCCCACAATCGGGTTCGGGTCGGGGTTCCAGCTTGACCGCGGTGCGCAGCTGGTTGACCGAGGCGCAGGCCGCCAGTGTCGCGTAGTGCTCATCAGATCCCTCGCCCGCCCGGCCCGCGATGACCCCGACCTGATCCAGCGACAACCGGCCCTCCCGCATGCCCTGAGCGCAGCGCGGGAACTCCACCAGCCGGCGCGCGACGGTGGCGATCGTGTGGGCGTTTGCCGGTGAGGAGCCGGTCTTCCAGGCCACCAACGCCGCCACCGACCGCGCACCCGTAGCACCCCACAGCTCGTCGCGATCCACCTCGGCCACGATCTCCACGATCCGCCCATCAATCGCGTTACGCTGACCGGTCAACTCCGCCAACTCCTCGAACAGCACCTCAAGGCGCTGATCAGGGGCCACAGCAGCGGCGCCAAACGAAGCGGTCGAGAACATGACGTCATCATCGCAGCCGGGTCCGACAAATCTGGGCTGGCCGAATCCGCGCCGGGGGTGTGCCCTCATCATCGGCAAAGAGGTTGCTCGCCAGCCGCTCCGCCCCTTCACGATGCCCACGATGGCCAGCCGGTCCCCGAATTTAGTGCGCAGATCCCCACAGCCCAAACCGAAAAGCAACAGCTCAACCCGCTGCGACTACCGCGAAGGCCGAATCGTGAGCCAAGTCAGGTTTGACGACAGCACACCGGAGATCGCCCGCGCGAACCCGGTGGACAGCCTCGACTGGCCGGACTACCTCAGCGCTTTGGCGGCCGGCTCAGCCCCAGCGGGCGACGACGTCCTCGACGGGTGAACCGCTCGCCAGCGCGGCCATCAACAGCACCCGGGCCTGCGCGGGCCGCAGTCGCGGCGCCATCACCGCTCCGGACTCGACCAACTCGCGGCCGGGACCGTAGCCCGCGCTGACCCGCCCGCCGGGCACCCTGGTCGACACCGCCACCGCCACCCCGTCGCGGCGGTGTCGCCGCACCGCATCGAGCGTCGCGCTACCCGCGTTGCCGGAGCCCAACGCCTCCAACACGATTCCCCGCGCGCCCGCCGCGACGCATGCGTCCATCGCGACCGCGTCGACACCCGGATACACCGCGAGGATGTCCACCCGCGGCGCGTCGGCGGCCGACAGCGCACCGAGGAACGGACGCTTCTTCGACGCCGCAGGGTCGAAACGGCCGTCGGCGACCGATCCGACCGACACACCCGCGAAGCCGCCGAGGTCGGCCGTCGCCACCTTCTGCAGGCCCAGCGGCTGCCAGACCGTCCCCGCGAAGCTGACCAGTACGCCGAGGTCCCGGGCGTGCGGGCTGCCCGCCACGGCCAGCGCGTCCCGCAGGTTGCCCGGCCCGTCGGCGTCGGGCGCGTCCGCACTGCGCTGCGCACCGGTGATCACCACGGGGCAGGCGCCGTCGTAGGTCAGCTCCAACCAGAGCGCCGTCTCCTCCAGGGTGTCGGTGCCGTGTGTGATCACCACGCCGTCGGCAGCCGAGGCCGCTCGAACCGCCGCGCCGATGCGGTCCCAGTCGGCCGGCGTCAGTTGCGAACTGTCCACCGCCATCAGGTCCACGAGCTCGACGTCAAGGTCCGAGACCAGGTCGGCGCCGCTGGCGTCGGGCCGCTTGACCCCGGCTTCGTCGGTGGTGCTGGCGATCGTCCCGCCGGTGGTGATGACGACGAGACGGCTCACGCCCTCATCATTGCAAAAGCACGCTTTGGAATGATGGGGGAGTGACTGATGAATCGGCCCGCACGCCGGTGACCGCTCCCGAGGACACCGAACCGCGGCCCAGGCGCCGGATCCGCCTGCTTTTGACGGTATCGGCGGCCGTGCTGGCGCTCGACATCGTCACCAAAGTGCTCGCCGTCAAGCTGCTCACGCCCGGACAGCCGGTGTCCATCATCGGCGACACAGTGACCTGGACGCTGGTGCGCAACTCCGGCGCCGCGTTCTCGATGGCCACCGGGTACACCTGGGTTCTGACGCTGATCGCCAGCGGCGTGGTGGTCGGCATCATCTGGATGGGCAGGCGGCTCGTCTCACCGTGGTGGGCCATCGGCCTCGGCATGATCCTTGGCGGTGCGATGGGCAACCTGGTCGACCGGTTCTTCCGGTCGCCGGGGCCGCTGCGCGGGCACGTCGTCGACTTCCTGTCAATCGGCTGGTGGCCGGTATTCAACGTGGCCGATCCCTCGGTGGTCGGCGGGGCGATCCTGCTGGTTGTGCTGTCGCTGTTCGGGTTCGACTTCGACACCGTTGGCAGGCGGAAGCCGGGCGACGACGAGTGACCGACACTCGGTCGATGCCCGTGCCGGAAGGACTGGCGGGCATGCGCGTCGATGCCGGGCTGGCCCGGCTGCTCGGCCTATCCCGCACCGCCGCCGCGGCGCTGGCCGAAGACGGCGGCGTTGATCTGGACGGCGCGCCCGCGGGCAAGTCGGACAAGCTGACCGCGGGCGCGTGGCTGGAGGTGCGGTTGCCCGAAGCGCCTGCGCCGCTGGAGAATACGCCGGTCGACATCGAGGGTATGACCATTCTGTACTCCGACGACGACATCGTCGCGGTGGACAAACCGGCCGGCGTGGCCGCCCACGCCACGGTCGGCTGGCACGGGCCGACGGTGCTCGGCGGGCTGGCGGCCGCGGGCTACCGGATCACCACCTCGGGCATTCACGAGCGGCAGGGCATCGTGCACCGCCTCGATGTCGGCACATCGGGCGTGATGGTGGTGGCGCTGTCCGAACGCGCCTACACCGTGCTCAAGCGGGCGTTCAAGCAGCGCACCGTCGACAAGCGCTATCACGCACTGGTGCAAGGACATCCGGATCCCTCCAGCGGAACCATCGATGCGCCGATCGGCAGGCACCGCGGGCACGACTGGAAGTTCGCCGTCACCCGGGGCGGTCGGCACAGCATCACGCACTACGACACGCTGGAGGCCCACCAGGCGGCGAGCCTGCTCGACGTGGAGCTGGAAACCGGCCGCACACACCAGATTCGGGTGCATTTCGCGGCGCTGCACCATCCGTGCGCGGGTGACCTCACCTATGGTGCCGACCCGGTGCTTGCGAAAAAACTTGGCCTGGAACGGCAATGGCTGCATGCGCGGTCGCTGGCGTTCGCACATCCCGCCGACGGCCGCCGGGTAGAGATCACCAGCCCGTATCCGTCCGACCTGCAGCACGCGCTCGACGTGCTGCGTAACCTGGGGGCACCTCCCGCTGGCGGGGGAGAACTGTGAGCGACACCCGGAGGTCCGGGCTGCTCTTCGGTGTTGGCGCCTATGGGATGTGGGGCTTGTTCCCCGCGTTCTTCCCGCTGCTGAAACCCGCGGGTGCGTTCGAGGTGCTGGCGCATCGCATCGTGTGGAGTTTTGTGTTCATGGCCGTGGTGGTCGCGGCGGTACGCCGGTTCGGCGACATCCGAATGATCACCTCGCGCACCTGGCTGATGCTGGTGTGCGCGTCGGCGCTCATTGCCATCAACTGGGCGATCTATGTGTACGCGGTCAACAACGGCCACGTCGTGGACGCGGCGCTCGGATACTTCATCAACCCGTTGGTCAGTGTTGCGCTGGGGTTGCTGATCTTTCGCGAGCGGCTCAACCGCGCGCAGTTGGTAGCGCTGGCCATCGCGGTCATCGCGGTGGTGGTGCTGACCATCGAAGTCGGTGTGCCGCCGCTCGTCTCGCTCGGGCTGGCGTTCTCGTTCGGTCTGTACGGCGCCGTCAAGAAGGCAGTGCCGACCGATCCCCGGGTGAGCGTTGGCGTCGAAGCAGCGGTTGCGGCGCCGTTTGCGCTGGCCTACATGGTGGTGCTGCACCTAAGCGACCACGCCGAATTCGCGAAGCACGGCGATGGCCACATCGCACTGATGATCCTGTCGGGGGTGCTGACCGCACTGCCGCTGTTGTTGTTCGCGACTGCCGCCCAGCGCTTGCCGCTCGTCACGCTCGGCCTGTTGTTCTATTTGACCCCGGCGATGGCCATGACCTGGGGAGTGCTGGTCGGACACGAACCGATGCCGGCGCCACGGTGGCTCGGCTTCGCGCTGATCTGGCTGGCGCTGCTGGTGTTCAGCGGTGACGCCTTGAGGCGGACCCGTGTCGATCGGGCCGCGCTCCAATCGTCATACCGGTGACACGATCGACGACACCGCGGACATACGCCGCCGACCGCGGGTGGTTCAACCCGTAGTCGTGCAGCAGCGGGTGGCCGGCCTGCGCACGCTGCACCGAGCGCTTCCAACTGGCCTGGACGACCAGGGCACCCCTGCTGGCCAAGGCGGGCCGGACGGGGCCAGCCGCGCACGCCTTCCGCAGCGCGATCGAGCTGACCAGCGACCCCGGCGTCGCCGACTATCTGCGCGAACAGCTCAGTTCGCTACGGCGTTAAGACACGCGCCCTCGACACGCCCGTACTGGTCGGTGGGCGGTCATAGACTGGCCTCCCTATGAACTCGGGTCCGTCTGCTCCTAGCGCAAGCGCTCATCGCGCCTCCTTTGTGCACCTGCACAACCACACCGAGTATTCGATGCTGGATGGTGCCGCGAAGATCGCTCCCATGCTGGCCGAGGCCCAGCGGCTGGAGATGCCCGCGATCGGCATGACCGACCACGGAAACATGTTCGGCGCCAGCGAGTTCTACAACTTGGCCACCGAGGCCGGAATCAAGCCGATCATCGGCGTGGAGGCCTATATTGCTCCGGGATCCCGGTTCGATACCCGCCGCATTCTCTGGGGCGATCCCGGTCAGAAGGCCGACGACGTGTCGGGCAGCGGCTCCTACACCCACCTGACGATGGTCGCGGAGAACGCGACGGGCGTGCGCAACCTGTTCAAGCTGTCGTCGCTGGCCTCGTTCGAGGGCCAGCTCGGCAAATGGTCGAGGATGGACGCCGAGATCGTGGCCGAGCACGCGGCGGGCATCATCGCCACCACCGGTTGCCCGTCCGGTGAGGTCCAGACCCGGCTGCGGCTGGGCCAGCACCGCGAGGCGCTCGAGTCGGCCGCGCGGTGGCGCGAGATCTTCGGCCCGGACAACTACTTCCTCGAGTTGATGGACCACGGCCTGCAGATCGAGCGGCGGGTCCGCGACGGGCTGCTGGAGATCGGGCGAAATCTGGACATTCCGGCCCTGGCCACCAACGACTGCCACTACGTCACCCGCGACGCCGCGCACAACCACGAGGCGCTGCTGTGCGTGCAGACCGGCAAGACGCTGTCGGATCCCAACCGGTTCAAGTTCGACGGCGACGGCTACTACCTGAAGTCCGCCGCCGAAATGCGGTCGCTGTGGGACGACGAGCTCCCCGGGGCGTGTGACTCGACGCTGCTCATCGCCGAGCGTGTTCAGTCCTACGACGACGTGTGGGCGCCCCGCGACCGCATGCCGGTCTTCCCGGTGCCCGATGGACACGACCAGGCGTCCTGGCTGCGACACGAGGTGGACGCCGGGCTGGCGCGGCGGTTCCCGGCCGGGGTGCCACCCGAATACGTCGACCGCGCCGCGTTCGAGATTCAGGTCATCTGCGCCAAGGGCTATCCGTCGTACTTCCTGATCGTGGCCGACCTCGTCGGCTACGCGCGGTCGGTGGACATCCGGGTCGGCCCCGGCCGCGGATCGGCGGCCGGATCGCTGGTTGCCTACGCGCTGCGGATCACCGACATCGACCCGATCGAGCACGGGCTGCTGTTCGAGCGCTTCCTCAATCCCGAGCGCGCGTCGATGCCCGATATCGACATCGACTTCGACGACCGTAGGCGCGGCGAGATGGTCCGCTACGCCGCCGACAAGTGGGGCCATGACCGCGTTGCGCAGGTCATCACGTTCGGCACCATCAAAACCAAGGCGGCGCTGAAGGATTCGGCCCGGATCCACTACGGTCAGCCGGGTTTCGCGATCGCCGACCGGATCACCAAGGCGCTGCCGCCGGCCGTCATGGCGAAGGACATCTCGTTGTCGGGCATCACCGACCCCACCCACGAGCGGTACAAGGAAGCCGCCGAGGTGCGCGGGCTGATCGACACCGACCCCGACGTCCGCACCATCTACGAGACCGCCCGCGGCCTGGAGGGTCTGATCCGCAACGCGGGCGTACACGCGTGTGCGGTGATCATGAGCAGCGAGCCGCTGACCGAGGCGATCCCGCTGTGGAAGCGGCCACAGGACGGCGCGATCATCACCGGGTGGGACTACCCGTCGTGCGAGGCCATCGGCCTGTTGAAGATGGATTTCCTCGGGCTGCGGAACCTGACGATCATCGGCGACGCGCTGGAGAACATCAAGGCCAACCGGGGGATCGAGCTCGACCTGGAATCGTTGGCGCTCGACGACGGTCCCACCTTCGAACTGCTGGGCCGCGGTGACACGCTCGGCGTGTTCCAGCTCGACGGCGGCCCGATGCGCGACCTGCTGCGCCGCATGCAGCCCACCGGGTTCGAGGACGTCGTCGCCGTCATCGCGCTGTACCGGCCCGGCCCGATGGGCATGAACGCCCACAACGACTACGCCGACCGCAAGAACGGCCGCCAGGCCATCCGGCCCATCCACCCCGAACTCGCCGAACCGCTCGAGGAGATCCTCGCCGAGACCTACGGCCTGATCGTCTACCAAGAGCAGATCATGCGCATTGCGCAGAAGGTGGCCGGCTACTCGCTGGCCCGAGCAGACATTCTGCGCAAGGCCATGGGCAAGAAGAAGCGCGAGGTGCTCGACAAGGAGTACGAGGGCTTCTCGGAGGGCATGAAGGCCAACGGGTTCTCGGCGGCTGCGATCAAGGCGCTGTGGGACACCGTGCTTCCCTTCGCCGACTACGCGTTCAACAAGTCACACGCCGCCGGCTACGGCCTGGTGTCGTATTGGACGGCGTACCTGAAGGCCAACTACCCGGCCGAGTACATGGCGGGGCTGCTGACGTCGGTCGGTGACGACAAGGACAAGGCCGCGGTCTATCTGGCCGACTGCCGGAAACTGGGCATCACCGTGCTGCCGCCCGACGTCAACGAGTCCGGACTGAACTTCGCATCGGTCGGCGAGGACATCCGCTACGGGCTCGGCGCCGTGCGCAACGTCGGATCGAATGTCGTTGCTTCGCTGATCGATTCGCGGACCGACAAGGGCAAGTTCATCGATTTCTCCGACTATCTCAACAAGATCGACATCGGCCCGTGCAACAAGAAGGTCACTGAGTCGCTGATCAAGGCGGGCGCGTTCGACTCGCTGGGCCATCCGCGCAAGGGCCTGTTCCTGGTGCACACCGATGCGGTCGAATCGGTGCTCGGCACCAAGAAGGCCGAGGCGATGGGCCAGTTCGACCTCTTCGGCGGGGCCGACACCGCGACCGACGCGGTGTTCACCATCAAGGTGCCCGACGAGGAGTGGGAGGACAAGCACAAGCTGGCGCTGGAGCGCGAGATGCTGGGCCTGTACGTGTCCGGCCATCCGCTCAACGGTGTCGCGCATCTGCTCACTACGCAGGTGGACACCGCGATTCCCTCGATCCTGGACGGTGACGTTCCGAACGATGCCCAGGTGCGCGTCGGCGGAATTCTGACCGGGGTGAACCGCCGCGTCAACAAGAACGGGATGCCCTGGGCGTCAGCGCAATTGGAGGATCTCACCGGCGGCGTCGAGGTGATGTTCTTCCCGCACACGTACTCGAGCTATGGCGCGGAGGTCGTCGACGACGCCGTGGTGTTGGTCAGTGCGAAGGTCAGGATCCAGGATGACCGGATCTGCCTGATCGCCAATGAGCTTGTGGTTCCGGACTTTTCGAACGCCGCAGTGGACCGACCGCTGGCGGTCAGCCTGCCGACCCGGCAGTGCACGGTCGACAAGATCACCGCGCTCAAGCAGGTGCTGGCCCGCCACCCTGGCACGTCCCAGGTGCACCTGCGGCTGATCAGCGGCGAGCGCATCACCACGCTGGAGCTGGACCAGTCGCTGCGGGTCACTCCGTCGTCGGCGCTGATGGGTGACCTGAAGGCGCTGCTCGGCCCGGGTTGCCTGGGCTAGAACACGTAGCGCAGGATTCGCGCCTTGCGACGGCCGGTCTTACTCAGGCCCGACAGCTTGGTGGCCACCCGGATCCAACCAGGAAACAGATTGACCTCCGGGGCGTCGGTCAGGCTGGCCTCTTCGACCAATTGCATCCGCGGATTCCATGTCTCGGGGTGGTGCGCATCCTTGAAACCCGGATAACCGAACTGGCTGCCGACGGTTTTGAACATCTTCTGCGGGTAGAGCTTGATCGCCGCGCGGCTCACCCAGCCGATCCGGCCATAGTCGTTGAACGCGAGCTGGCCGGACTGGAAGTGGTCGGTGATTCGGCGGAAGATCCCGATGATCATCGGTTCGGTGAGAAACGCGAAGAGCCCGTCGGCGATCAGCATCGTCGGGCGATCCGACGGGATGGTGTCGGGCCAGTGCTGGTCGGCAAGCGAGACGGGAACCGAATGTGATTTGGGAGCGGCCGGTAGCACCTCGTCACGCAGGGCGGTGATTCCCGGCAGATCGACGCTGTACCAGTCCACGGTGGTGGGTGGCCCGACGCGGTAGAAGCCGCTGTCGAGGCCGCCGCCGAGGTCGACCACGACGGCGTCCTGATGCCGCTCGACGAAATCGCGCACCCGGTCGTCGAGCATCTTCGCACGCAACGCCGTTTGGCACACCACGCTGGTCTGCACGCCGAGGCCGGCGAAGTCGTAGTCGATCTTGCCGACCACCTCGTGCGCCAGCGTGTCGCCCAGGATGGGTCGCGCCCACTGGCTGTCCAGAGCCCTGGCGTACTCGGTGAGAAATGCGGTCTGTTCGATTGGAGTCAGTTCGATTGTTGCAGTCCCCATGACTGCGAACGTACTCCTATTTCCTGGCTGATTATTTAGCCCAAAACGTTCACTGCCCTTGAGATTACGAGCGCGGCAGTCGACAACGCCACCATCGCCTGCACGGTCATCATCGCCTTGGCCCAGCGCGCCAGCGGCATCGTGTCGGTGGGGGAGAACGCCATCACGTTCGTGACGCTGACATACAGGTAGTCGACGAACGTCGGCCGCCAATCCGGCTTGGCCACGTTGGGAGTCGTCATCTGCGGGAACATGAAATCGGGATACGGCCGCTCTCCGGTGTGCCGGGCGAACGGGCCGCCGCGGTCGAGTTCCCAGTACCAGATGCCGAACACGATGATGTTCGTGACGAAGATCGCCGCCCCGCTGCCCAGCAGCACCTCCGCTTTGTTGCTGACCTCTCCCGAGATGATGCGCACGTCCAACAGGACGGCAGAAAGCGTGTTGTCGACGGTGATTGCCGCCAACAGCACAAAGGTGGCGTATCTGCCCAACCGCGTTCGGCGCGACATGACGAGTGGGTTGATGACGAGCAGAACGATCAGCAGCAGCACCTCGAGCACCAGCAGCGGCCAGCGCGGGACCAGCGTGAGGCTCTTCGGGATGGCCACTTGCAGGGCAATGGCCGACAGCACAGCTACGAGCACCGGTAGTGCGCTTTCCGGGTCGCCGGCGCGGAGCCACGACGGCACCCGCTTCTCGGCGTCGACCGCAAGCTCCTCGGCTCGGCGGGTCAGCCCCTCGTGTGGGCGATGAGATTCCGGTGAACCGTCCATCTGTCCAGTCTGAGTGCCTACGGTGAGAATCATGAGCACATCCGATCGGCCCGCCACTCTGTGCGAGGCCTTCCAGCGCACGGCCGCGATCGATCCCGACGCCGTTGCGATTCGCACCGTCGGCGACACCCAGACCCTGACCTGGCGCGAGTATGCCGACCAGGTTCGTCATGTCGCCGCCGGCTTATCCGCCCTCGGCGTCGGGCGCGGCGACACCGTGTCGCTGATGATGGCGAACCGGATCGAGTTCTATCCCATCGATGTGGGTGCGCAACACATCGGCGCGACATCGTTCTCCGTGTACAACACCCTGGCCGCCGAGCAACTGGCCCACGTGTTCGAGAATGCGGGCACAAAGGTCGTCCTCTGCGAACCGCAATACGTTGACCGGATCCGGGCCAGCGGCGCGGCCATCGACCACATCGTCTGCCTGGACGACGCGCCGGCCGGGACGATGCCGATCGAGGCCATGCTGGCCGGCGGCGCCGACGACTTCGACTTCGACGCCACCTGGCGGGCTGTGCAACCCGATGACGTGGTCACCCTGATCTATACGTCGGGAACCACCGGCAATCCCAAGGGCGTGGAGATGACGCACGCCAACCTGCTGTTCGAGACTTTCGCTGTCGAATCGGTGCTCGGCTGCGAGTTCGGTGATCGCATCACGTCATTTCTTCCGTCGGCGCACATCGCCGACCGGTGGGGTTGCCTGTACAACCAGGAGGTGTTCGGAACCCAGATCACGGTCGTTCCCGACGCGCGCGCCATCGCGGCCGCACTACCGGACGTACGGCCGACGGTGTGGGGTGCGGTTCCCCGGGTATGGGAGAAGCTCAAGGCGGCTATCGATTTCGCGGCCGAGAACGAACCCGACGACACGAAGCGCATGGGTTTGCAGTGGGGCCTGGCGGTAGCCGCCAAGAAAGCCGAAGCACTGGTGGCCGGGAAGCCCGTTCCCGAGGACGTTGCCGCCGAATTGGCGCAGGCCGACGAATTGGTGCTATCGAAGCTGCGGGCCAAACTGGGCCTCGACGAGCTGCGGTGGGCGGTGTCCGGCGCCGCGCCGATCCCGAAGGAGACACTGGCCTTCTTCATCGGCATTGGCATCCCCATCGCCGAGCTCTGGGGTATGTCGGAGTTGAGTTGTGTTGCGACGGTGAGTCATCCATCCGATGCCCGGTTGGGCACCGTGGGCAAACTCGTGCCGGGCATGGAGGGCCGGATCGCCGACGACGGCGAGTTCCTTGTGCGCGGGCCGTTGGTGATGAAGGGTTATCGCAAGGAGCCGCAGAAGACCGCGGAAGCCGTCGACGAGGACGGCTGGCTGCACACCGGTGACATTTTGGAGGCCGATGAGGACGGCTACCTGAAGGTGGTTGACCGCAAGAAGGAGCTGATCATCAACGCGGCGGGCAAGAACATGTCGCCTGCCAACATCGAGAACACCATCAAGGCCGCGTGCCCGCTGATCGGCGTGATGCTCGTCGTCGGCGATGCCCGTCCGTACAACACCGCCCTGATCGTCCTCGACGCCGAGTCGGCAGGCCCGTACGCCGCCAGGCGGGGGCTCGCCGATTCGTCGCCGGACGCGCTGGCCGTCGACCCGGATGTGATCGCCGAGATCGCGGCAGGCGTGGCCGAGGGCAACACGAAGTTGTCGAAGGTGGAACAGATCAAGCGGTTTCGGGTGCTGCCCACGTTCTGGGAGCCTGGCGGCGACGAGATCACGCTGACGATGAAGCTCAAGCGCAAGCCGATCCACGAGAAGTACGGTGACGAGATCGACGGGCTCTACGCGGCCGACATCGCGGATGCGGTGCACGAACCGAAAGCGGCGGCGAGCGCGGCGCCATGACTTCCCCGACCTCCCGGCACGTCGGCGTATGGATCGACGTCGCTCCCGAGGTCGTCTACGCCATCGCCGCCGACCCCGAACAGCTGTCGCGATGGGCGTCCGGGCTCGCCGCGGGTGGGCTGCGGCAGACCGCGGACGGCTGGGTGGCCGATTCGCCGATGGGTGAAGTCACCGTCGAGTTCGCGCCTGCCAACGATTACGGCGTCCTCGACCACGTGGTGCGGATGCCGTCAGGCGAGGCGGTGTACAACCCGCTGCGGGTGATCCCCGCCGGTGAGGGGCAGCCTCGCTGTGAGGTGGTGTTCACCGTCAGATGGCGGCAAGGGATGACCGATCAGGAGTTCGAGAGCGACGTGGCGACGGTGGCCGCCGACCTGGAGCGGTTGCGGCGGTTGGCGGAGAACTAAAGCGTGTCGAACGTCTGTTTTGGGTGTTCGGCACCGCCCTTCTCGGGCGTCGTCGGTTCAGGCCGCTGGCGGGGTGTGAACGTCGGTTCCCGCGTCATTCGGGCTGGTTTCACCGGCACTGGTGGGGTGCTGGTCAGAGCCGTCCCGTCGGCGGGCATTGGTGGCCCGGCCTCCTGCTTGGGGGTCCGGGGGTCGTGAGTGGTCGTGGTGAGTTTGGCCCCAGCGGGCCAGGTTCGTCGCGGCGTTGAGGTCGCGGTCTGCGGTGTAGCCGCAGCCGCAGGTAAACACCCGATGGGCCAGGGTGAGGCCGGTGTTGATAGCCCCGCAGCCGGCGCACAGCTTGGTTGAGGGATACCAGCGATCAGCAATGGCAACCTGGCCGCCGTGCCATTGCTGTTTGTAGCCGAGCATGCGGGCGAATTGGGTCCACCCGGCATCGCAGATCGCTTGGGCGAGTCGGTGGTTGGCCAGCATCCCGGTCACGTTGAGGTCTTCGATGACGATCCGGTCGTGAGTCTTGACCAGCGCACCGGAGACCTGGTGCAGGAAATGGCGGCGGGTGTTGGCGACGTGACGGTGGTGACGCCCCAGCCGGGCGGCGGCATCGCGGCGGTTGATCGATCCTTTCTTCTTGCGGGACAACTGTCTGGCGAGTTGTCGCTGGCGTTTCATCCCGGCGGCCAGTGCCTTGGGTGCGTCAGTGATGCGGGCGACCTCGGTGCCGTCGGCAGCGGCGGCGACCAGGAACGCCGACAACCCGCGGTCAACACCGACCCACCCGCTGTCGTCGGCCGGGCCGCGGGCCGGGTGCTGGCGGGCGGGATGCAAGTCGGCGGCTGCCACGTTCAATGACACCCACCAGCGGCCGCCGCGGTGGCTGACGGTGGCGAACAGAATCTTGGCGCGGCCCTTGGCGAGCATGCGCCGCAACCGGCGGGTGTCGTCATGCACCCCGACCGCGCCGATGCCAGGCAGCGTGATGGAGCGGGGCCGGTTGTTCTCGCCGATGCGGATCGCCGGCTTGCCGTTCTTGGGGTGCTTGTTGCGCAGCCGAAACGACGGTGTTGCACCGGCTTTCTTCTTGAACCGGGGAAACCCGACCCGCTTACCCTTGCGTTGAGCAGACCGGGAATCCGACCAGGATTTCAGTGCTTTGCCCAAATCGACGGCGGCTTCCTCGAACACCTGCTGACATACCTCAGCCCGCCACGACAGACCGGTCACCACCACCTCGGCCACCCCGCCGCCGCCGACGCTGAACACCCGCCCGGCGGCCCCGGTTTTCTTCCAGGCGTTGAACTCGTTGATCAGATCGAACCCGGTCCAGGGCACCTCAACATCGGGATCGCTACGCCGGCCGGTGAGGGCGGTGTTGACCATGCCAAGGCACTGATTGAACGCGAACCGGGAAGCGCCGGCATGGCGGGCCAGCACCCCGTGCTGTTCGACGGTGGGGTCCAGGCAGAACTTGAACGTGGTGTGTCGGCTCATCTCACCGGTCAGCATCACACCGCCCACCGACAACACCCCGGCAGCATCAACGTCTCCGAACGTGTCGGCACTATCGGCTCTCAGGTGACCTGAAGACGCCGCGGCCGCGCCGCTACGCCTCTGACCTGTCAGATACCGCCTGGGCCGCAATCGCTCTCTTCATCGTGCGTGATCAGCGCGGCAGCCAAGGCCGGGGTCAGCGTCGATGTTGTGTCCGGGGCAAAACCCGGCCACGGATTCATCGTGCAACCACGCCGGTGGATAGTCGAACACACCAACAGCTGGATCAACCACCGCCGCCTCGACCGTCACTACGAAGTCACCCTCGACGCCCACCAAGGCTTCCTGATCCTCAGCCAGATCGCCCTACTACTGCGACGCCTCGGCCGCTGCCAGTTGTTCGACACGCTTTAGCGGCGCGAAGCTGCGACGCGCAAACCGAGCCACGCAGTTGTGCCCGCGGCGGCCGCTGTCAGAACTGCGGGCGCCGCGCTGGCGGTGAGGACGCCGACCGCGATCAGCACGACGGCACCGACGAGGAGCGCGACCAGCTTGTACACCGGCCACGGCACGCCGGCGATCAGCACTTCGTCGCGCGTGGTCATGGTTTCACGATAGCCCGTAAGAAGGTTTTCGGGCAACCGAAATACTGGATCAGGTGAGACGGTTTTCCTAGTCGACCTAAACTGACCACATGCCACTTTCCGGAGAATATGAACCGAGCCCGGCGGACTTTGTCCGCGACCATGTCGAGAAGATCGAGGGGTCCGGCGGCGAGGACGCCGAGCTGCAGGGCAAGCCCGTCATCCTGCTGACCACGATCGGGGCCAAGAGCGGCAAGATCCGCAAAACCCCGCTGATGCGGGTCGAGCACGACGGGGAGTACGCGGTTGTGGCATCGCTGGGTGGCGCGCCGAAGAACCCGGTCTGGTACTACAACATCAAGAAGAACCCGCGCGTCGAGCTGCAGGACGGCCCCACCACCGGTGACTACGACGCCCGCGAGATTTTCGGCGACGAGAAGGCCGCCTGGTGGGAGCGGGCCGTCGAGGCCTGGCCCGACTACGCCGATTACCAGAAGAATACCGACCGGCAGATCCCGATGTTCGTGCTCACCCCGGTGAGCTAAACCCCTCACCTCGGGTGAGCTAAACCCGTTTTGGCAGGAAAACCCCCAGATGGCACCATTGATCGGTGTCCGCTGAACTGAGCCAGAGCCCTCGCACGTCGCCGCCGCTGTCCGCGGCCGACATCGACGGGGCCGTTCAGCGAATTTCCGGCGTGGTTTCGCAGACCCCGTTGCAGATCAGCGAGCGGCTGTCGGAGGCGACCGGGGCCCGGGTGTTCCTCAAGCGCGAAGACCTGCAGACCGTCCGGTCCTACAAGTTGCGCGGCGCCTACAACCTGCTTATGCAGCTGTCCGACGACGAGATCGCCGCGGGCGTGGTGTGCTCGTCGGCGGGCAATCACGCTCAGGGTTTCGCGTTGGCGTGCCGGTCGATGGGGATCCGCGGCCGCGTCTACGTGCCGACCAAGACGCCGAGGCAAAAACGCGACCGCATTCGGTATCACGGCGGTGAGTTCATCGAGTTGATCGCCGTGGGTAAGACCTACGACGATGCGGCGGCAGCGGCGCTCGAGGATGTTGCCCGAACCGGCGCAACGCTGGTGCCGCCATACGATGATCCGCGCACGATGGCAGGCCAGGGCACCATCGCCGCGGAACTGCTCGACCAGCTCGACAGCGAGCCGGACCTGGTGATCGTGCCGGTCGGGGGCGGCGGCTGCATTGCAGGCATCACGACTTTTCTGGCCGAGCGGACCACCAGCACATCGGTGTTGGGCGTCGAGCCCGCCGGTGCCGCGGCGATGATCGCCGCGCTGGCGGCGGGTGAGCCGGTCACGCTCGACCACGTCGACCAGTTCGTCGACGGCGCCGCGGTGAACCGGGCAGGCGCGCTGACCTATGCTGCCCTCGCGGCAGCGGGTGACATGGTGTCGATCACCACCGTCGACGAGGGCGCGGTGTGCACGGCCATGCTGGACTTGTATCAGAACGAGGGCATCATCGCCGAGCCCGCGGGCGCGTTGTCGGTGGCGGGTCTGATGGAGGCCGACATCGAGCCGGGATCGACGGTGGTGTGCCTGATCTCCGGCGGCAACAACGACGTCTCGCGCTATGGCGAAGTGCTGGAGCGGTCGCTGGTGCACCTGGGCCTCAAGCACTACTTCCTGGTCGACTTCCCGCAGGAGCCCGGCGCGCTGCGGCGCTTCCTCGACACGGTGCTGGGGCCGGGTGACGACATCACGCTTTTCGAATACGTCAAGCGCAACAACCGGGAAACGGGGGAGGCGCTCGTCGGCATCGAACTCAGTTCGGCCGCCGACCTCGAGGGACTGCTGGCGCGTATGCGAGCCTCCGACATTCACGTCGAGGAGCTGGAGCCGGGCTCGCCGGCGTATCGCTACCTGCTCTAGGACGGTGAGACGACGACAAGGCCCGCGACGGTAGCGGCGTCAGCTAGGCGCCTGTCATAGGTAACGAGCGCGCGCAGTTCGGGCACGGACATCGCCGCAGCGAGGTGGATCGCATCGAGAGTGCGTAGCTCAGGCGGCGTGATCGCCGCCGCGACATCGAGCATGCTTGTCGTTATCGCGACGAAGTTGAGTCCCGCCAGCGCGGTACGTGCGTTCTCGACGGCAGCACCGCGACGGGCCACGGCGCGCGGCAATTCCGTGCGGGCAATCGCGGCGGATAGCCGGTTGTCGCCCGAGAAGCCCCCCAGGTAATGCGCCAGCGCGAGCGACTCAGGCTCTTCGATGACCATCTTCACAAGCGCCGACGAGTCGACGTAGATATTCACAGTCGGTCTTCGCGCTGCCGCTGCAATTCTGCTGAGGCGTCGAAATCGACACTGATCGGCACGATGTCCTCTAGGGCAGCCGGCGACTCCGCCGGAATGATGTCGCCGCGCAGGATCATGTCTTCCCAGGTGTCGGGACGGGCGGGCACGATGCGGGCCACCAGCCGACCTCGTTGGGTTACCTCCACGGTTTCCCCGCGTGCCACTCGCGCGATGTAGCGGCTGGCGTGCTGGCGTAGTTCCCGCAGGCCGATGCGCTCCATGTAGCACATTGTAGCACTTCAGGCTGCGTGCTCGACCTGTACCAACGCCTCATCGTTGGCGCGGAAGATCGGCTCCAGCGGCACGTCACGCTCGGCGGCGACCTCTGTCAGCAGTGCTGCCCATTGCCGGTCCAATTCCGAGATTCCCCCTGCACCAGGTCGAGTCAACAAAAGCGCCGGGCTAGTTCCGGGTTCGAATTCGTAGAGGATCCAGTACAAGCGGACAACGACATCTTCGACGTAGTCGCGTCTCGGCCGAGGCGGCATCGGGATCTGCGTCATCGTCTTGAACATCCGCCGGTCTTGCCCGATGAAGCCCACCCACAGCAACCGTTGACCGAACCCGAGCGGACCCATCAACGCCCGCCAGCGTTGACGCAAATCGGCTGGCGAATGCACAGGGTCCGTCGCGGTTTCGATAGGCGGAATCGGAAACAGCTCATGGTGACTCATCCATGAATCGTCAGCGCTGTCACCGGGATGGCGGTAATCGATTATCCACAGGCGAGCCGACTGTGGATCAAGGCTTGACAGTCCGCAGAATCACGAAAGAATGCCCCTCCAGCCGAGTGGATTCGGCGTCGACGGTCGGCTCGCCCCACGCCAGCACCGGCTCGCCCGTTATCGGGACGACGACTTGCTCGGCATCCAGATTGCACACGATCGCCAGGGACCCGCGACGCATGACGATCCACCGTTGGTCTTCGTCGTAGTCGACGCGCAGGTGATCCAGCCACGGGTCGGCCATGTCAGGCTCGGTGCGCCGCAGTGCGATGAGCGCGCGGTAAACCTGGCGTAACCGTCCATGGTCGCCTTCGTCGATCTCGTCCCAGTTCAGCTTCGAGCGCAGGAACGTCTCGGGATCCTGCGGGTCGGGGATTTCATCGGCGTCCCAACCGTGTTCGGCGAATTCGTGTTTGCGTCCCTCGGCGGTGGCCCTCGCCAACTCAGGCTCGGGATGTGAGCTGAAGAACTGGAACGGCGACGACGATCCCCATTCCTCACCCATGAAAAGCATTGCCGTATAGGGTGACCCGAGTGCAAGCGCTGCCTTCACCGCCAGCTGGCCCGATGTTAGGTTCTGCGATGGCCGGTCGCCGACCGCGCGGTTGCCGACCTGGTCGTGGGTCAGCGTGTAGGCCAGCAGCCGCGTCGCCGGGATGGTCGCCGTGTTCAGCGGGCGGCCGTGGCGCCGGCGCCGGAACGACGAATACGTGCCCGCATGGAAGTAGCCGTGCTTGAGCGTCTGCGCCAGCGTCTCCAGTGAACCGAAGTCACCGTAATAGCCCTGGCGTTCACCCGACACCGCGGCATGGATTGCGTGGTGGATGTCGTCGTCCCACTGTGCGGTCATGCCCAGCCCGCCGCGGTCCCGTGGAGTGATCAGGCGCGGGTCGTTGCGGTCGCTCTCGGCGACCAGCGACAGCGGACGGCCGAGTTCTTCTGCCAGCGCATCGGTTTCGGCCGACAACTCCTCGAGGAGGTTGAGGGCGGTGGTGTCCACCAGCGCGTGCACCGCATCCAGCCGCAGGCCGTCGGCGTGGAAGTCGCACATCCAGCGCAGGGCGCAGTCCAGGATGTAGCGGCGCACCTCGTCGGCATCCGCGTCGGAGATGTTGATCGACTCGCCCCACGGGTTGCTGCCCGACGACAGGTACGGCCCGAACTTCGGCAGGTAGTTGCCCGACGGGCCGAGGTGGTTGAACACCGCGTCGATCAGCACGCCGAGGCCGCGGGCATGGCAGGCGTCGATGAGCCGCACTAGTCCGTCGGGCCCGCCGTACGGCTCGTGCACGGCATACCAGAGCACACCGTCATAACCCCAGCCGTGCGTGCCACCGAACGCGTTGACCGGCATCACCTCGACGAAGTCGACGCCGAGATCGACCAGGTAGTCGAGCTTCTCGATCGTCGAGTCGAATGTGCCCCGCGGTGTGAACGTGCCGATGTGCAGTTCATAGATCGCCCGGCCCTCGATCGAGCGGCCCTGCCAGTCATCGTCGGTCCACGCGCCGGGTGCGGGCTGCCACAGTTGCGAGCGGTCGTACACGCCGTCGGGCTGACGGGGCGACCGCGGGTCTGGCAGCACCGTGGGGTCGTCATCGAGGACGAACCCATATCGGGCGTCGGGCCGCGCGTCGACATCCGCACGCCACCACTCGTCATCGGAGCGGGTCATCGGGTACACCGCCCCGTCGACGTCGAGGCGTACGCTCTCGGGGCGCGGCGCCCATACCGAGAATTCAGTCATCCACCCGCTCCAGCAGCGCCACCGGCAGCTCGGTGAAAAGGTCGGCGGTCGACACCCGGCCGCTGAACCTGGCGCCGCCGATGCGGTCCTCCCACGTACCGGAAGGAAGCGTCAAAACGGTTTCCCCCCAACCTGCTTCGGACAACTTCACGGAGTGGCGTGTTGCCGCCGTCAGCACGTCGTCACCGCGAACGAACGCAGCAAGATGTCCGGCCGCCGGTCCTTCGGCCAGCAACGGTGTGTAGCCACCGCGGGTGAAGCTCGCCGGACGGTCACGTCGCAACCGCAGCGCGGCCGTCACCACCCGAATCTTGGGATCCCGCAGGGCGGCGAGCGCTTCGCGTCGGACCTGATAGTCCACCGGCCGGCGGTTGTCGGGATCAACAAGGCTGTCGTCGGCCAGTTCGGTGCCCTGGTAGACATCGGGTACACCGGGCGCCGTGAGTCCGATGAGCTTCTGGCCGAGGCTGTCGCTGCGGGCGTGCTCGTCGAGCCGGGCCACCAGCGATGTCAGCTCCGCGGCGATCGGCCCGTCGGTGACCGCGTCGACCCACTGGTGCACCGCGGACTCGAACTGCGTGTCGGGATCGTGCCACGACGTGTGCACCGCAGCTTCGCGGATCGCCTTCTCCGCGTAGGCGTGCAGGCGGGTACACAGGTCGTCGGTCACGGTGCCGTCCACGGGCCACACACCGAAGATGTTCTGCCACAGGAAGAGTCCGGTCATCGGGTCGGGTGACGGCGTGCGCTGCTCCCACCTGCTGACGAACTCCGCCCACAGCGACGGCACCTGCGACAGCACCCCGATCCTCGCCCGCACATCCTCGCCGCGTTTGGTGTCGTGTGTGCTCAACGCCGTCATGGCCTGCGGCCACAGCCGCGCACGCACCGCGGCCCGCTGGTGGAACTCGGCCAGGCTCACGCCGAAACGGTGGGGCTCACCGCCGACTTCGTTCAGTGACACCAGTCGCGGGTCGCGGTAGAACAGGCAGTCCTCCATCGACTTGGCCGTCGCCGCGCCGCACAGCTGCTGCAGGCGTACCGCGGCTTCGCCGCTACGACTGACCGCCGCGGAGACGGCCGCGAGCGGTTCGGCCAGTTCCGGTCGCTCGGCGACGGTTTCGGCCAGCGCGGTCGGCAGCACCGTCGACAGGTTCAGGTAGTCCGACCGGTAGACGCCGACGTGGCTCAGCAGCGCGGCGACCGCCTCGGCCAGCCGGGGATCGTCGAAATCCGTTGCGGCGACGATCGTGCGGCACAGCCGTCGCAGCTCGCTGCCCAGGGTGTCGATGACGGCGTCTGCCTTGAGCTCGCGGGCCAGCTGGGGCATCGCATGGTAGTCGGTGCCGGTCGAGTCGACGAGTTCGGTCAGCGGGCCGACGCCGGCGGGGTCGACGAACAGGCCGCCGATTTCGCGCAGCGCGTCATAGCCGGTGGTGCCCGCCACGGGCAGGCTGGGATCCAGCGGTTCGTCGACGGCCAGGACCTTCTCGATGACGATCCACGCCTGCGGTCCGGTGATCTCGCGCAGCCACGTCAGATAGCTTGCCGGGTCGGACAATCCGTCCGGGTGGTCTATGCGCACGCCGTCGACCAGGCCCTCGGTGAACCAGCGTTTGACCTCTACGTGGGTGGCGTCGAAAACGGCCCGGTCCTCCTGGCGCAGACCGGCGAGCGACGTAATGGAGAAGAACCGCCGGTACCCGCAGACCCCGTTGCGCCAGTCGATCGCTTTGTAGTGCTTGCTGTCGGTGGGATAGCCCGGAGGTACCGCGTCGTCGTCGGAACCCAAGATCGGCAACACGATTCGACCTTGAGGGTCCAGGTCCCAGTCGATGTCAAAGTACGACGCGTATGCCGACTCAGGGCCGTGCGCCAGCACATCCCACCACCACTTGTTCTGCTCGGGCGCCCCGACGCCGAGGTGGTTGGGAACGACGTCGACGATCAGACCCATGCCACGCGACCGCGCCGCTGCCGACAACCGGGCGAGTCCGTCGGCGCCACCCAGCTCAGCGGACACCGTGGTGGGGTCGGTGACGTCGTAGCCGTGCGTGGAGCCGCGCATCGCGGTCAGGATCGGCGACAGGTATAGGTGAGATACCCCGAGTTCATCGAGGTAGGGCAGCAGGTCCTCGGCGTCGGCGAAGGTGAAACAGTCGCCGCGCATCTGAAGCCGATACGTCGACAGCACCGGCTGTGTCGATTCCCGGGTCGCTTCGCTCTCCCCCTTCCCTGCGGGGGGGAGGTGCCCCCAACCCTCCGGTGCCATGCGTCAGGCGGTCTTGCGCAGCACCAGCAGGGAGCGGGGTTGCAGTGAGAGCTTCTCGCCCGCCGCGACCACCAGGTCGGTCTCGCCCTTCGGGTCCGCGGTGTCGAGGTCGGCGGTCCACTCCTTGGCGTAATCGACTTGCGGGGCAATGAAATCCTGCTCTTCGTCGTGCGCGTTGAAGCACAACAGGAACGATTCGTCGACGACTCGCTCACCGCGCTCGTTGGGTGCTGGGATCGCGTCGCCGTTGAGGAACACCGCCACGCTCTTGTCGAGGCCCGACCCCCAGTCTTCGGGCGTCATCTCCGTGCCTGCCGGCGTGAGCCACGCGATGTCGCGGACCTGGTCCCCGCTGCGGATCGGCTCGCCCTCGAAGAAACGCCGACGGCGAAAGACCGGGTGGCGCTTGCGCAACTCGGTCACCTTGCGGGTGAACGCTAACTGGTCGGCGTTCGACTCGCACAGAGACCAGTCCATCCACGACAGTTCGGAGTCCTGACAGTAGACGTTGTTGTTGCCCCTCTGGGTGCGGCCGATCTCGTCGCCGTGCGACAGCATCGGGGTGCCCTGCGACAGCATCAGAGTGCCCATGATGTTCCGCATCTGCTTGGCCCGCAGCTCCAGGATGTCTGGATCGTCGGTCGGCCCCTCGACACCGCAGTTCCACGACCGGTTGTGGCTTTCACCGTCGCGGTTGTCTTCGCCGTTGGCGTCGTTGTGCTTCTCGTTGTAGGACACCAGGTCGTTGAGCGTGAACCCGTCATGGCAGGTGACGAAGTTGATGCTTGCGCTGGGCCGCCGCCCGGTGGCCTCGTAGAGGTCCGACGAGCCGGTCAGCCGGGAAGCGAATTCGCCGAGTGTGGCGGGTTCACCCCGCCAGTAGTCACGCACGGTGTCGCGATACTTCCCGTTCCACTCGGTCCACAAGCCTGGGAAGTTGCCCACCTGGTAGCCACCCTCGCCGATGTCCCACGGCTCGGCGATCAACTTCACCTGGCTGACCACCGGATCCTGCTGGACCAGATCGAAGAACGCGCTCAGCCGGTCGACGTCGTAGAACTCGCGCGCGAGCGTGGCGGCCAGGTCGAACCTGAATCCGTCGACGTGCATCTCCAGCACCCAGTAGCGCAGCGAGTCCATGATCAGCTGCAGGGTGTGCGGGTGCCGGGCGTTGAGGCTGTTGCCGGTGCCGGTGAAGTCCTTGTAGAACTTCAGATCTCCGTCGAGCAGCCGATAGTAGGCGGCGTTGTCGATGCCGCGGAAGTTGATCGTCGGCCCGAGGTGGTTGCCTTCGGCCGTGTGGTTGTAGACGACGTCGAGGATCACCTCGATGCCGGCCTCGTGGAAGGACCGGACCATGGTCTTGAACTCGGCCACCGCGCCACCGGCATGCGGGGTGGAGGAGTACTGGTAATGCGGCGCGAAGAACCCGAAGGTGTTGTAGCCCCAGTAGTTTCGTAGTCCCAGGTCGATCAGTCGGTGGTCGTGCAAAAACTGATGCACCGGCATGAGCTCGATCGCGGTGACATTCAACGACCGCAGGTGGTCAATGGTCGCGGGATGCCCCAGTCCGGCGTAGGTTCCTCGCAGCTCCTCGGGGATGCCCGGGTGGGTCTGCGTCATGCCTTTGACATGCGCCTCGTAGATGACCGTCTCGTGGTACGGCGTGCGCGGGGCGCGGTCGGACGCCCAGCCGAAGTAGGGATTGATGACGACGCTGGTCATGGTGTGGCCGAGCGAGTCGATCCCCGGTGGCGTTCCGGTAGCAGCCGGGTCGGCCCTGGCGACCGCCAGGTCGTATGAGTACAGCGCCTGGGTGAAGTCGAAGTCGCCGTGAAAGGACTTCCCGTACGGGTCCAGCAGCAGCTTGCTCGGATCGCAGCGATGCCCGGACTCCGGATCCCACGGCCCGTACACCCGGAATCCGTACCGCTGGCCCGGAGTCACTGTCGGCAGGTAGGCGTGCCAGACGTATCCGTCCACCTCGTCAAGGTTGATCCGCTCCTCGGAGCCGTCCTTGGCGATCAGGCACAGCTCCACCTTGTCGGCGACCTCGGAGAACAGCGAGAAGTTGGTGCCCGCGCCGTCGTAGGTGGCACCGAGCGGATACGGCGTACCGGGCCACAGCGTGGTGAGCGCGGGAGTCGTCGGGCCGGTCTGTTCGGCTCGCTTGCTCGGAGGCATCATTCGACCCTATCGGCGCGTGTGATCCGACGCTTGGTTGTCACCACCAGCGGGTGGCGGCCCCGATCTGACGTCCAAGCTCGTCGACCATCGTGCGCATGTATGTGCTGGTGATGTGGTGGGCATCGCGGTACAGCAGGACGTTTCCCTCCACGGCGCGGCAGACGTCCTTGCGGCACACCGCATCGCTCAAGTCCAGCGGTTTCAAAAGCGGGAACCGTGCCGCCCACTCCAGCGTGGGGTTGGTTCGCGACAGCACATCCGCTCGCCTGATCCCGCAGGAGATGGCGTTGCCGCCGTCAGCAAGGCAGTCGGAGGGGAAGAACGGCTCGCCCTTGCGCACCAGCCATGGCGTATCCCGCATCGCCAAGATCGGAATGTTGTTCTGCGAGAGGGTTTTCCAGATCCCGACGTAGCTGCCCGGCATCACGTCGCCCGCCTTGATGTTCCATGGTCGGGTAGCCGTGGTGAACACGTATTCCGGTCGATCGGCGAGGATCTCCTTCATCACCCGTTGGTTCCACGTATGGCAGCTCGGGTAGGGCCGGTTGTCGCCCATCACGAGCGGAACGAGGTCGGTGGTCAGCGGGCAGCCCATCTTCAAATAGGTGACCACCTTGAAACGCCGCTGCTTTCCCAGCACGTCGAGCGCCGCGATCCAGTGCTCGGCGTGTGATCCGCCTGCCAGGGCGATGGTGCGGGTCGCCGACTTGTCGCCATAGGTGCAGTTGATGACGCCGACGTTGTCGAAGTCGCTGATGCAGCCGTCCGCGGTGGACATCGGGAGATCCCCTTGGGCCTCCAGCACCGTGGGCCGCATCGGCATGTCGTCGGGTACTGGAGCCTTGTCGAGCAACACGTGGGCACCCGGATAGTCGGGCGACGGCTCCGCTTCCAGGTTGGCGGCGTTCGCGCGCTGCAGCAGGGCGTGCTCACGCCAGCCGAAAGACGTTGCCGTGAGCGCTATCCCGAGCAGAGCCACCACCGCGCCGAGGGCGATCGTGGGCCTGCGCAGCCGCGTGCGCAGCGGAATCCGCTCTACGGACGCGACGTCGGCAGTGGCGGCGCGGTAGCGCAACGGGTTCTCGACGCACCTGGTGGTCGCATAGGCCAACACCACGGACACCAGCAGCACGCCCGCGCCGTCGAGGAAGCCGGCGTGCGATCTGTCGGTGTACACGAGCCAGAAGATCAGCAGCGGCCAGTGCCAGAGATACAGCGAGTACGCGATGGATCCGAGCCACACGAACGGCCTGGTGGACAGCAGCCGGTTGGGGAACGGCAGCCTGCCCCCGGTGTGCGGGTCGGCCAGCCGGTTGGCTCCGGTGAGGATGAACAGCATCGTGGCGCCGACGGGCACCAGCGCCCACGGCCCGGGGAACTCCTTCACGCCGTCGATCACCGCACCACAGGACAGGATCGCCGCAAGCGCGACCACCGCGACCGTCGAGCGCAGCCACATCGGACAGCGGATGTATCCGACCAGGGCGCCCACCAGGGCGCCGAGCAGCAGTTCCCAGGCCCGCGCGAAACTGTTGTAATACGCCGTCGCCTGGTCGGCGTCGTGGGCGGACATCGCATACACGAACGAGGCAATGGTCAACGCGCGTCAACAGCACCACGAGTGCAACCCGCATGTACTTGCCGAAAAGTCGGCGGAACAGAAGGGCGAACAGAAATATCAGCGCGAGGAAGCCGATATAGAACTGGCCCTGGACCGACATCGACCAAATGTGCTGCAGGGGACTCACCGCTTCGCCCGCGCGCAGATAGTCCGACGCGGTGCTCGACAGTTCCCAGTTCTGGAAATAGCCGAGGCTGGCCAGGCTTTGGTCGGCGAAGGTCTCCCACCGCGTTTCCGGCTGCACCAGAATTGTCAGCACGGCCGATGCGGCGAGCACGATGACGAGCGCAGGCAGCAGTCGCCGGACCAGCCGGGTCACCTCGGGAACCGGCCACAGCGACGCTCCCGGCGTCAACGCGGTTCGCAGCAGGCGTCCGCCGAAGAAGAACCCCGAGAGCGCCAGAAAAACGTCGACACCACCCGAGACACGGCCGAACCAGACGTGGAACACCGCAACGAGGGCGATGGCGATACCGCGGAGGCCGTCGAGGTCGTGTCGGTAAAAGCCGGACTTCCGGTCAGCCGTCGATAGGCCCGTCTTGGGTCTGTCCGCGGTGACCGGCGTCGGGCGGGGAGGTGCCAGGGTCATCATGGTCGTCGGTCAATCTACCGAAGATCGCGCCACGGCTCATGTTCTACCTCGGCGAGGTATCACGCTTTAGCACACGATTAGGCTCGTGCTCCATGCCCGCGTTGACGCCCGCCGAGATCAGCGCAATCGACGCCGCCCACGTTTGGCATCCCTACAGCACGATCGGCGCCGAGGCGCTGCCCCCGCTGGTCGCCGTCGGGGCGCGCGGTGCGTGGCTGACGCTGATCGACGACGGCAGGCCGGTCGAGGTGCTGGACGCGATGAGCTCGTGGTGGACCGCCATCCACGGCCACGGCCACCCGGCGCTCGACGACGGCCATCGCTTCCCAGCTGGCCAGGATGAACCACGTCATGTTCGGCGGCCTCACCCATGAGCCGGCGGCGCGGCTGGCCCAACTGCTGGTCGAGGTCACTCCCGACGGGCTCGACACCGTCTTCTTCAGCGACTCCGGCTCGGTCTCGGTCGAGGTCGCGGTCAAGATGGCTCTGCAGTACTGGCGCAGCCTCGGCCGTCCGGGCAAGCACCGGCTGATGACGTGGCGCGGCGGATATCACGGCGACACCTTCACCCCGATGAGCGTGTGCGACCCCGACGGCGGCATGCACTCGCTGTGGACCGACATCTTGGCGCGTCAGGTTTTCGCCCCGCAGGTGCCCGCCGACTACGAGCCGGCCTACAGCGAGGCCTTCGAGAAGCAACTGGCCGAGCACGCCGACGAGCTCGCCGCGGTCATCGTGGAGCCCGTCGTGCAGGGCGCGGGCGGTATGCGCTTCCACGACCCGCGTTACCTGGCCGACCTGCGCGAGGCCTGCACCCGCCACGGGGTGCTGCTGATCTTCGACGAGATCGCCACCGGCTTCGGCCGCACCGGCGAGCTGTTCGCCGCCGACCACGCCGGGGTGAGCCCGGACATCATGTGCGTCGGCAAGGCGCTCACCGGCGGCTACATCACCCTGGCGGCCACGCTGTGCACGACGCACATCGCGCACACGATCAGCAGCCACGAGCCGGGCGCGTTGATGCACGGCCCGACGTTCATGGCCAACCCGCTGGCGTGCGCGGTGGCGGTGGCGTCGGTCGAGCTACTGCTCGACGGGGACTGGCGGGCACGGGTTCTTGAGATCGAATCCGGCCTGCGCGACGGTCTCGAGCCGGCCCGGTCGCTGCCGGGCGTTGCCGACGTCCGGGTGCTCGGCGCCATCGGTGTCATCGAGATGGCGCAGCCGGTCGACCTGCGGGTCGCCAGGTCGGCCGCGCTTGCGCACGGCATCTGGCTGCGCCCGTTCCGCAACCTCGTCTACGCGATGCCGCCCTACATCTGCACACCTGCGAGATAGCGCAGATCACCTCGGCGATGGTCGGCGTCGCACGTGCACTAACCTGAACGCTGTTCAAGTCGTTCTAGGGCGTGAGGGGAGCATCGTGATCCGCGCAGGCGTTTCCCCGCTGGCCTGGCTCGACGACGTCGAGCGTCAGCGGCGCGCGGCCGGACTGCGCCGGTCACTGCGCGCCCGGCCGCCGGTGGGCGCTGAGCTCGATCTGGCGTCCAACGACTACCTCGGCCTGTCCCAGCATCCCGACGTGATCGACGGCGGCGTCGCCGCGCTGCGCGCCTGGGGCGCCGGGTCGTCCGGGTCCCGGCTGGTCACCGGCAACACCGAACTGCACGAGGGCTTCGAGGCCGCCCTCGCCGACTTCGTCGGCGCCGAGTCGGCGCTGGTGTTCTCGTCGGGTTACACCGCCAACCTCGGTGCGGTCGTCGCGCTGTCCGGACCGGGCTCGCTGCTGGTGTCGGATGCGCTGACCCATGCGTCGCTGGTGGACGCCTGCCGGTTGTCGCGGGCCCGGGTGGCGGTGACACCGCATCGCGACGTGGCAGCGGTGGAACGGGAACTGGCGGCCCGCGACGAGGAGCGCGCGGTGGTGATCACCGATTCGGTGTTCAGCGCCGACGGCGTGCTCGCGCCGCTGCGCCAGCTCCACGACGTGTGCAGGCGCCACGGCGCGCTGCTGATCGTCGACGAGGCGCACGGGCTCGGGGTGCGGGGGGCCGGCGGGCGCGGCCTGCTCGACGAGGTCGGGCTGGCCGGCGCACCCGATGTCGTGATGACCGTGACGATGTCCAAGGCGTTGGGCAGCCAGGGCGGCGCGGTGCTCGGACCGGTCGCCGTGCGCGATCACCTGATCGACGCGGCGCGGCCCTTCATCTTCGACACCGGACTGGCGCCGGCCGCGGTGGGCGCGGCGTGGGCTGCGCTGCGCGTGCTGACGGCCGAGCCGTGGCGGGCGCAGGCGGTGCTACAGCACGCCGCCGAGCTGGCCCGGATGTGCGACGTCCCCGACCGGCCGGAGTCGGCGGTGGTGTCGGTGATCCTCGGTGAACCCGAGGTGGCGCTGGCCGCCGCGACCGCCTGCCTGGACCGGGGCGTGCGGGTGGGCTGCTTCCGGCCCGCCGACGGTGTCCGGCGGGCACGTCGCGGCTGCGGCTCACCGCGCGCGCGTCGCTTTCCGACGACGAGATGGCCGTGGCGCGGCGGGTTTTGACGGAAGTGCTGTCAACGGCGCGCGCGTGAGCGTCCTCGTCGTCACGGGCACCGACACCGGCGTCGGCAAGACGGTGGCCACCGCGGCGCTGGCGTGTCATGCGCGGCTGGCCGGGATCGACGTCGCGGTGTGCAAGCCGGTTCAGACCGGCAGCGCTGACGGCGACGACGATCTCGCCGAGGTCGGGCGGCTGTCCGGCGTCACCGAATTGCACGGCCTCGCACGCCTTCCCGAGCCGCTGGCGCCGGCCGCGGCGGCGCAGCGGGCCGGGGTGCCGCTGCCCACGCGCAGGGACCTGGGCTCGGCGATCGCCGAGGTGGACCGGCCGGGGCGGTTGACGTTGGTTGAGGGCGCGGGCGGGCTGCTCGTCGAGATCGGTGCGGGCGGGGTGACGCTGCGCGATCTCGCGCTCGATCTTGCCGCGCCGGTGCTCGTGGTGGTCAGGCCGGGGTCTGGGCACGCTGAACCACACCGCCCTGACCCTGGAAGCGCTTGCCTCACACAATGTTTGGTGCGCCGGGCTGGTGATCGGTGCGTGGCCGCGCGAACCGGGACCGTCGAGACCGACAACCGCGACGCGCTGGACAGGCAGGCGCCGGTGCGGGCGGTGCTGCCGGATGGGGCGGGCGCGCTGAGCGCACGCGGAGTTCGAGTCGATGAGCGCGTCGGCGTTCGACTCGCGAGTGGGTCACTGAGCCTGGTCGGCTGATGGTCCATTCCGTCGAGCTGGTCTTCGACGCGGACACCGAGGCGGTGGTCCGGCACATCTGGGATGGGCTGCGCGACGCGGGGATCCCCAGTCAGGCGCCGGCCAGCCGGCCGCATGCGACGCTGACGGTGGCCGAGCGGATCGACCCCGCCGTGGACGAGTTGCTGGCCGGGCTGACCGATCGTTTCCCGTTCGAGTGCCGGATCGGTGCGCCACTGCTGTTCGGCCGGGCCAAGGTGGTGCTGGGGCGACTGGTGGTGCCGACGATCGAGCTGCTCGACCTGCACGCCGAGGTGTACCGGCTGTGCCTGCCACACCTACAGCCCGGCCCTATGCCGAACGCGTTACCGGGCCAGTGGACCGGACACGTCACCCTGGCCCGGCGGTTGGTGCCCGCCCAACTGGGTCGGGCGCTGCGAATTGCCGGGAAGCCTTCGGAGATCGCCGGCAGTGTCGTCGGATTGCGCCGCTGGGACGGCAACGCCAAGCGCGAATACCCGATCACCTGAGATCGGCTGTAATTCCGTATATCAACGAAGAAGTCTCCGTATTTCCCCTGATGATTTGCCTCTCCTGGTCATCGCATGCTGGCTAGCATGATCGGACCTGATCCACGCACGGAGACGTTGAACTGGAGCGACCTGGGCGTGAGCGAACTGCCGACCGGCACGGTGACGCTGCTGCTCGCCGACGTCGAAGGATCGACCCGGCTGTGGGAGACCCAGCCCGATGAGATGGCCGATGCGGTGGCGCGGCTCGACCGCGCGCTGACCGATCTGGTCTCTTCCCACCAAGGTGTCCGACCCGTCGAGCAGGGCGAGGGGGACAGCTTCGTGGTGGCGTTCGCCCGCGCCGGCGACGCGGTGGCCTGTGCGCTGAAGCTGCAGCAGGCACCACTTGCTCCGATCCGGCTCCGCATCGGCGTGCATACCGGTGACGTGCGGATGCGCGACGAGGGGAACTACATCGGTCCCACCGTCAATCGGACCGCGCGGCTGCGCGATCTTGCCCACGGTGGCCAAACCGTGCTTTCGGGTGTCACCGAGGAGCTGGTGTTCGACCAGCTGCCGGTCGGGGCATGGCTCAGCGACCTCGGCACACACCAGCTTCGCGATGTAGCGCGTCCGGAGCGGGTAACGCAGCTGTGCCATCCCGACCTTCGCAACGAGTTCCCGCCGCTGCGGATGTCCAAAACGGCTGCGCCGCATCGGCTGCCCGCGCAGTTCACCAGTTTCGTAGGTCGCGGTACCCAGATGGAGGAAGTGCGCAAGCTTCTCGCGGAGCACCGCCTTGTCACACTGACGGGCGCCGGCGGCGCGGGTAAGACCCGTTTCGCCATAGAGATCGCGAGCCAGATGGCGGACGAGTTCGGCGATGGCGTGTGGTACGCCGATCTGGCGCCGATCAGCCAGCCTGACCTCGTGACCGTCACGGTGGCGCGAGCGCTGGGTCTGCCCGACCAACCGGGCGCCTCGACCGCGGACACGTTGGTGCGGTTCATCGGCGACCGCCCGATGTTGGTGGTTCTGGACAACTGCGAGCATCTTCCTGACGAATGTGCTGCGCTGGCGGCGACGTTGTTGGGCGCCTGCCCGGCGGTAACGCTGTTGGCGACGAGCCGTGAGCCGATCCGGGCGGTCGGCGAGATCACCTGGCAGGTTCCGTCATTATCTGTAGAAGACGAAGCCGTCGAGCTGTTCACCGACCGCGCCCGCCAAGTCCGTCCGGACTTCGCCATTACCGACGACAACCAGGCCGCGGTGACGGAGATCTGCCGGCGCCTAGACGGTATGCCTTTGGCGATCGAGCTCGCCGCCGCACGCATACGCGCACTATCGCTGGCCGAAATCGTCGACAGCCTTCACGACCGCTTCCGACTGCTCACCGGCGGTGCGCGCACCGTGGTGCGTCGCCATGGTCTGGTGTCACTCCCCTGCTGTGTGGTGCCGGGTGATGCCAATCATGACGGTCATGTAAATGTCGGAGACGTGGCGTATGAAATTCTATACGTCTTCAAGGGCGGCAAGCCGGCCGATTGCAAAGCGGAGGCGGACGCCAACGGCGACGGCAAGATCAACGTCGGCGACCCGGTCTATACGATCAATTACATTTTCAAGTTCGGCCCGGCCCCGATTTGCGGCCCGGCTCAATTAGTTCTGGCGAAATAGGATTAATTTTTCCAACAACTGCGCACAAAAAGGCCCCGTTCCAAGCGGGGCTTTTTCATAATTATTTATGGTTGGTCGGGTTCCGAGGCCGTAGGCCGAGAAACCCGATACACGTTGCTGATAAACCTATGATTGGATAGCCACAGGTTTCAACTTCGCCCCCATGATCACAAGCCACAGCATGAATGCCAATTCTCCGAGCAGGGCGGGCATGGCGAATTTGTAGGCGATGTCCACGTATTCCGGAAGCAGGAGGCCGATCATGCTCAGGGCAACATATGCAATGCCGTTGATAAACAGACAAACGCCCAGAGTGCGAGGGAGAAATCCCGACCGAAAGACCAGCAACCCCAGAGGAAAGAGCCATAGGCCCCAAAACATTTCGGAGAGATGAGTCCCCAGACTGTTCAGACGGATGCACAACATTCCCAGCGCCTCCCGCTCTGGTTTGCCCAGTACAGACAGAAAATCCGTTCCGCGGAACAGCTCAAAAGCACCGATTTGCAGCAACTGACTCACGAATGATTGAGGAACCTGGACCAGAACCAGTATCACCATGAGCGCCGCCTGCTGCCGGTTTACTTCCTTGAAAAGTTGGTAGAGAACCAGAACCAGGAACATGAAGGTGACGATGGAAAAAAGGCCTACCACAAGATCGATTCGATAAAGTGACTGATGAGCCAGGAAGTTACTGGCCGTCGCTGCGGGATCGCCTTTTACGATCAGCTTGCTGGGAGTGTACATAAGGGTGAACAGGCCCGTGACCACGATCACAAGATAGAGCAGGCCGGCGATGCGTGCTGTTTTCTGGATTGTGTGCATAGATTCCCTCTTGGTGTTACTTAATTTCCACTACGAATCCATACGATATCTATCGCCTTTTGTTTCAATCCGCTCTGTGGTGCCAGTGGTAGGGCGGGAGCCCCCCGAAGGTCCTGAGCGAAGCGAAGGACGCTCCCGCCTAATTGATTTGTCCTGTTGATTTCAGAGAACGCGCATAATGAAGAATAGGCAGGTTCCGGGGAAACCTGCTCTACTTTTCTTTCGATTTCGAGTGGTGGGCTGCGCCCGCCCGCGGGTCGGCGCAGCCGACCCCTACAAATAACCCTGATTCTGAAATAACAGCACCCCCAAATGGGCCTGGAGGTGCCATTGCCAGGGAGGCGGTTTCATGCTGTCGCGAGATTGGCCGGAGTAAAGTAAAACTCCAAAAGAAAACACCCTTAAATAAATTCAAGGGTGCCACACATAAATCAATTCGATGAAAAAACTACGCCGACTTGCGGCCGGACTTGGTCTTGTAAATATACTTCGGCTTGGATTCACGCATAATCACTTTGCCGCTCACCACCACCTCCTCCAGGTCGGGCATCGTCGGCGCCTCGTACATCACATCCAGCATCGCCGCCTCGAAAATCGACCGCAGCGACCGCGCCCCGGTGCGGCGCTTGACCGCCTCTTTCACCGCCGCATTCAGGGCCGACGGTTCGAAACTGAGCTTGAGACCGTCCATCTCGAACAGCTTCTGATACTGCCGGGTAGGCGCGTTTTTCGGCTCGGTCAATATCGACAGCAGTTCTTCCTCGGTCAATGGCCGCAGGGCCGACACCACCGGCAGACGGCCGATCAACTCCGGAATCAGGCCGTATTCCAGCAAGTCCGCCGGTTCGACCTGGCCCAGAAGTTCGCCCCGCTTCCATCCACGATAAGATGAGGGGCGTCGAACCCGACCGTCTTCTTTCCCACCCGACGGGCGATGATCTTCTCCAGTCCCTCGAACGCCCCGCCGCAGATGAACAGGATGTTGCGGGTGTTGATCTTGACGAACGACTGTTCGGGATGTTTCCGTCCCCCCTTGGGAGGGATGTTGGCGATCGTCCCTTCGAGAATCTTCAACAACGCCTGCTGAACCCCCTCGCCGGAAACATCGCGGGTAATCGACGGATTGCCGTCCTTGCGGGAAATCTTGTCGATCTCATCGACATAGACGATCCCCAGCTCGGTTTGCGCGGCGTCGTAGTTGGCCGCCTGAAACAGCCGAACCAGGATGTTTTCGACATCCTCCCCGACATACCCGGCCTCGGTCAGCACGGTGGCGTCGGCGATACAAAACGGCACCGACAGATACTTGGCCAGGGTATGAGCCAGAAGCGTCTTGCCCGTGCCGGTCGGTCCCAGCAGAAGAATATTGGACTTTTCCAGCTCGACCTCATCGGCGACTTTTTTGTACTGCACCCACGACCGGATCGGCGGCATCCTCGGGGCGTGGCACGGCATCGAGGGCGTGCTGCTCGAGCAGCTGGTCGACCTCGACCGGCAATCGGCCTCGGAGCTGGCGCTGCTGCGCACCACGCCCGCGGCGGGGGCCATCGGCACCTGCCGGTACAAGCTCACCGACGGGCAGGCAGGAGGACTTCGAGCGTATCGTCGAGGTGCATGCGCGCCCACGACGTCGGGTACTTCTTCTACATCGGGGGCAACGACTCCATGGACACGGCCGCCAAGGTCTCGGCCCTCGCCCGCGAGCGCGGGGTCGACCTCGTCGTGGCCGGGGTTCCCAAGACCATCGACAACGACGTGGGCGACCAGGAGTTCAAGCTGGTCGACCACACCCCGGGCTACGGCAGCGCGGCCCGGTACTGGGCGCACCTCATCCAGAACGTCGAGGAGGAGAACCGGGGGATGTGCGTGTCCGAACCCGTGGCCGTGCTGCAGGCCATGGGACGGAAATCGGGGTTCATCACCGCGGCCTCCCGCCTCGCGGACCCGGAACGCCGCATGCCGCTGCAGCTGTACTTCGCGGAGTCGCACCACACGCTCGAGAGCCTGCGTGAGAACGTCAACCGGGAGCTCGGCGCGAGCGGACGGTGCATCGTGGTGGTGAACGAGGGATTCGACGTCGGCGGGGTGGGGGAGCGCCACGACGGATTCGGCCACATCGAGTACGGCGCGAGCCGGACCACCGCGGCGCAGGCCGTGGTGAACCATCTCAACGAAAAGGGCCTCGTCGTGCGCGGCCAGGCCACGGGCCAGGTGCCGGGCGTCATCCAGCGCTCGGTGTCCGTGCAGGCATCGACCGTGGACATCGACGAGGCGTTCGAGGTGGCCCGGCACGCGGTGCAGGTGGCCTGCCGTGACGGCACCGGCTGGATGGCGACCATCGTGCGCCGCCGGGCCCCCGGTACGCGGCCGGGCTACGACAGGATCGATCTCGAGACCGTGGCCAACTCGGCCCGGTTCCTGCCGAAATCGTGGATCGCGGCCGATGGGATCGACGTGACCGATGACTTCATCCGCTACGCCGCCCCGCTGATCGGCGGAGATCCCGCCGCCGGTGCCGCTGGAGAACGGCCTGCAGCGCTTCGCGCGCCTCGACATCACGGTTCGTCGAGGCGAAGCTGCCGGTCGTACCGCCGGTGCGGTTCAGGGGCTGAGCAGGCAGACAGTCGGGCAGCGCCGGCTTCAGCTCGGTCCGCTTCGGCTTCGGACGCACCTGGAAGACCGTCGGGGAGTCCGGGTCGACCTCGCCGTGGACCAGCCAGATCAGGATCTCTTCGATGAACCCCAGGATGTAGATGGCCAGGATCACGGTCACGAAGATCGTGGTGTCGACGAACGAGGAGAGGATGACCGCAAAGTAGACCAGCACGGCGACCAGCTTCAGCAGGAAGGTGTGCATCAGGATCGGCTTCCCGCACCGGATCGCCGACACGACGAAGGAAAGCCCGAGGAAGCCGAACATGACCCACAGCAGCACCATGTTGGGCTTCAGGTACGCCATGTGGAGGCAGGCCATGAAGAAGGCGGAGGACAGGTAGAACGGCAGGTCCGCGATGGAATCAAGGGTCTTGCCGAACGCCGTGCGCTGGTGGAGGCGGCGGGCGACGATGCCGTCGAAGCAGTCGGTCGCACCGACCAGCGCGTACGTGATCACGAAGGCGACGTCCATCCTGCTCAGGGCGAACACGTACAGCAGGGGCAGGAAGACGAGCCGCGACGCGGTCAGCGCGTTCGGGACCGTAACGTACCGGGAGATGGTCATGCCGCACTCCCACCGCTCCGGGGACCGCCACGGGTCTTTTTCGCCGCCGAGGCACACCGGTGGGCGCGGATTCCAGGAAACGGTCCTTGTACCGTCCATCCAGTGGATTTCGTGATAAAGGCCACCATGAGCCCGCCCACGAGGTCGATGGAGTAGTGGGCGTGCGACAGCAGCAGGCAGACCATCTCGATGACGCAGAGGATGCCGGTGGCGATCTTCAGGCGGGGTGTCCGGTCACGGTCGATCAGGAAGAAGATCACCGCGGTGAGGCACGTGTGGCCTGACGGGAACATCCCGTGCTGGTAGATGTTCAGCAGCAGGCCGATGCCCATGGTCTCCTTGTTGCCGACGGGCTGGCCGAGGGGCGTCAGCGCCTGAGGATCGCGCGGGCCAGGTAGCCGACTCCCGACGGCGAAGAGGTAGTACCCCGAGCGCTTCCAGTCGATCCCGAACGCGTAGACCAGCATCAGGATGATGCTGGCCGCGACGAACGTGTCGAACGCGTACTGGAGCCAGGGGACGAACGGCAGGATGGTCGAACAGCAGGTCGGGGACGACCGGCCGGTCCGGATAGAGGTACTGGATCAGCTCGCTGGTCACGAAGTTGAACAGCGAGCTCGCCACGAGGACCAGGAGACCCAGGATCAGGCTCCACGGGAATGGGAAGCCTGCCGATCGTGATGCTTCTGCCGGTGCTTCTTCTCTTCATGGTACCGCCCGGTTGCCCGTGTCGTGTTCCCTCCGCACAGTGCACGCACTGTAGCACGACCGGGGGCGGCAGCACACGCATCCCGGGCGGTCAGGACCTTCCCGTGACAGGCGGCGGACGAGGATTGCCACGCTCCCCGCGCGGCGCTACCGTACGATCACCTCCATGAAGAACCTCAGGGCGATGGTCGAGGTCCTGTCGCAGGACGAAATCCTGGCGATTCACCGGGCATCTCCTCGGCATCCTCGAGAAGACGGGATTGGGCATGCCCCACGAAGCCTGCCTGAAGTTGTGCGAGCGGCAGGGTGCCATCGTCGATTTCGAGAACCAGGTCATGCGCATACCGGGCAGCGTGATGGAGCAGTTCCTGCGCCAAGTCAGGTCGGCGAATCCACCTGTGCATGATCCCATGGAGCGCTGGCCGATCCACGGAGACATCTCGACCCAGGTCCACATCGTGGACTACGCTTCGAGCCAGCGGCGTCTGGGAACGAGCCGTGACATCCTTAAAGGGATCGCGATTGTCGAACACCTGCCGAACATCCCTCGTTCGAACGCGGTGTGCGTCCCCTCCGATGTCGATCCCAGGGTGAGCGACCTGCACGCCTATCTCCTGCTGTACCTGCACGCGCACAAGCCGGGAGGCACGTACATCCTCTCGCCCCGGACCGCGGCGTGCATCATGGATATGGCGGAAACCCTCGGCCGCCGGGAATCGTACCTGCTGGAGACCGTGAGCCCGCTTCGCTTCCGCCGGGAGACGCTCGAGATGGCGCTCCTCTTCGCCTCCCGGCATCACGGCCTTGCGATCGCCCCGATGGTCATGGGGGGAACCACCGGGCCCGTGACGCTCGCGGGCATGTGCACCCTGCTGAACGCCGAAGTCCTGGGCAGCCTCTTCACCTGCTGGGCGCTGAGCGAGGAGGTGCCGGGATTCTACGGGCACGGCAGCCACGCCGCGGACCCCGGGACCCTCCTGTGCTCGTTCGGCTCGCCAGCCCAGTCGCTGCTCGGCATCGCAACGGCGCAGCTGGGGGC
>CAWDFT010000024.1:0-57623 GCA_963801575.1 uncultured Actinomycetota bacterium | reverse complement strand
CATCTCGGACGTGCCGAGACAGGCTGTGCAGCGCCGCCTCGTCGGACATCACACCTGCCAGGTCGGTCGGCAGCACGGTGGCGGTCGTCGCCGGGTCAACTGCCGTGGTCACCAGCCCATCGGCCAAAGTCTCCGCGACGACCTTCGTGTCGAGCCCGAGGCCGGCGGCGATGACCTTCGCATCGTCGTCGGCGAGCAGGTCCGCCACGTCGTCCACCGGTACCGGCCGGCCGAGCGGGGCACCGGTGGCGACTGGATCGATCAATGCCAGCTTCAGCCTGCGGACCAGGCGCGTGTCGCCGATCCCGGAGACGATCGGCATCAACTCGAGCATCGCGCGGGCGCGACGCACCGCGAAGCCCGTCTGCCGCCAGGCCTGTAGATCGGCCAGAAACCGGGGCGTGGCCATCGCCAGCAGCCGTCCGATCTCGAAAGCGGCTGACTCGCTGAGGTCTTCGAGCCCGTCCTCGGCGATGCGGCGCGCCTGGTCGGCGGCGTGGAACGGCGAGCCGGCGTCGCGGCGCTTGACCTCACGCGGCGCCAGCGCCCCGCGGTACCAGACCTCGGCCGCGTCGCCGCGACGGGTCAGGTGGCTCAGCACGGTGTGGCCGGTGGGCGCGACCTGCGGCCCGGGATCGACGGACGCGCCCTGCTCACCCGGTGCCACCGGTACCGAACCGAGCAGACCGATGTCGAGGTTGCCCATCAACGACTCGAAGTCTCCGCCGGCGTCGCATTCGAAGTTCCAGTGGGCCAGTACGGGAAAGCGGGTTGTTTCCGCAAATGCGCCCTCGACGATCTGGAAGTCGATGGCATTCTCGAAAAAGCCTGCACCAAAGGATGATTGCGCGGGCCCGGTGATTGCCGGTGCGGTCGGCGTTGACGACGGTGTCCAGGCCGACGCGGTGGCGGCAGCACGGCCGCCCGGCGTGGCATCGCGGGTCGCCCCCAGCGGCATCGTCAGGCCTGGATTGCGTGCATAGGACGCGGCCGCCAGTTGGCTGTCGCTCAGGTCGAACACGAACCGGTCGCCGAGAACCGGCTGCACGGCTGGTGGGTCGGGCAGTTCCGACCGGCGGCCCTCCAGCGAGATCAGGTACGCGCCATAGCTGGTGTTCGGGCGGGGCAGTCGATTGGCGATGACCACTGCGATCCACCCGTCGTCGTCACCGGTGGCGAACTCCGTGTCGCTGAGGTTGACCTCGCGCACATGGGTGAGCAGCGGCAGCTCCTCCTTGGCCGGAAACACCTTTCGGATAACGGTCCGCGATACTTCGAGGACGTCGCAGGTACCGCCATCGGTGATGCCTTGGGCGGCGAGGATGTTCGCGGGTAGTGCATCGCTGATGTGCACGCCCGACCGGAAGTTCGCCTCACCCTCGGCGAGGACCACGAGTGCCAGCCACGGGTCCGGCGGGCCGTTCGTCGGGCTGCCGGCCGATCGCTCCCATGGAAGGGTGCGCCGGCGGAACGTGACCTGCGGCAGGCGTTTGTCGAAAGCGCCGACGGAGTTGGCGGGCGGAAAAGTGCTCAGCAGTTCGCCCGGCGCCAGAGCGAACCGCGGCGCGGTGACGTCGACGTAGCGGTTGACCGGTGCAACCGGTCCGCCCTTGGTGATGGTCTGGTTCATCGTCACTTGGTGGCGGCCCGGGCTCAGGCTGGGCCGCGCATCGGGATACACCCGCATCTCGCCGATTCCGACTGGCTGCGTCATCGGGCCTCCTGATAACTGATGGTGCTCGATCCCGTCGATGAGACCTGTTCGGTGCCAATGATTTCCTCCAGACCGAATTCGACGATCTGTGGTGCGACGCTCGGCGCGTCCGTCCGCGTGCCAATAGTGGCGGACAGCCGCCACCGGGCGTCGGCGGCGACGGTCACGGACATCACGGCGGCGCCGCGAAGCGGATGTACATCGAACAAACCGTGGGCCCGCGTCCCGGACACGACGACGGTCGGCGCCGCGCCGGTGCGTTCGCCGCCGTCAAGTCCGAGGACCAACCCGGCCAGAGCCTCGTCGGGATCGTCGGCCGTCTCCAGCGCGATGATGACGGTTCGGGTCTCGATGGGCAGCCGGGTGGTCACCGTCGATGCACCGGCGACGGCGACGGCCGCTGTCACGACCGCCGCGGTGACGGGTTGTCGTGACCGAAGCGTCGCAGGCGATGTCGCGGTGACGATGCATCCAGGGCCGAGATAGCCTGCCGCACCGACCTGCAGCAGCACCGTCTGGGCATGCCAACCGGCGGCTCCCGCGGCATCACGGCCGAACCGGTCCGGCGTGCCGAGGCCGACGGCCGCCAGCCGCGCCGTGCCGCGGGGCAGCCTGAGGGTCTGTGACTTTCCGAGTTGGTCGGCTAGCGGCAGGTCGGCGCGGTCCAGCGCGACAAGCCGGACCAGTTGGTCTCCCTTGACCCGCACGGTGGGCCTGCGGGCGCCGATGTCGTATTCCGCGGCGGGCCGCTCCCACACCTGCACGTCGCCGGGCATCAGCGGCGCACCGGCAGTCGTGCGCAGTTTTTTCTCGAATGCGTTCATCTGGTCGGCGGCCCACTGCGACGCGAGCAGACCTGAGCGCAACTCGGTCGCTCCGCCGGCGGTGCCAGTGGCGACGCCGCCGTCACCGGCGCGCACCGTTGACCGAGATTCGATCAGGGGTGCGCCGCGGAGTTCCAGTCGTGCCGGTCCGAATGCGGCGGCGAGCCGACGAGCGGATGCCAGTGTGGGCGGTGCGGATCGGGCCAGTCGGTCGAAGCTTGGGGCGACGGTGGTACGCAAGGCGCCGCGGGCGGCCTTCGCCGCCGGTGCCCGTAGCAGCGCATGCAGCTGTAACGGACCCGGCGCAGGATCAGCCGTGGGCGGAGGCGGCGCAGGCACCGACGCTGTGACTACGGCCGGCTTGAGGATGTCGACCATGCCTTCACCGAGCGGCGCGAGCCGGGGCGGCGCCACCCGATCGCTCGCGAACGTGCGCACCGCGAAGGAACCGCCACTCGTCAGCCTGCCCGCCGCGGTGAGCAGGATTGCCACCGATTCTGTTGGCTGCGCGGCGATGTAGCTGTCGGCGTCGGCAACATCGGTGACGAACTCCTGTCGGTCCTCGATCTCGTTGGCGAAGGGAAGTGGCCGCAGCGGACCTTCTTGAACCTGCGTGAGCTTGACGGTTCCCTGCGGCGCACCGATTTGAGCCGGTGCGGCCAGGGTCGCACCGATGAACGCGGAGCGAACCTTCGCACCGGGTGACGGGTCATCGCTGCGCGCAGTCCAGATGCCTTCGGGCACCGGGCCGACGATCGGGGTGATATCGACCTGCGCGGTCACGTCGGAGCCGTCCGGTGCAACAACCACCAGCGAGTGAGTGGACGTGACGTCGACGGCTTTCATCGGCCCCAGATCCAGCTGTTGCGTGGTGACGGAGTCCAAGTCGTGCCCGGCGACCACGTTCGAGGCGGCGCGCGTTTCACTGCGCATGACGAATTCCGGTGTCACCCGCCACGGATTAGTCTGCGTGCCCTCACCGGGGCTGCTACCCGCTGCGGTGTCGGCTGTCAGTAGACCCGCCACAACGCCAGCGCTCATCGTCTCGCCGGTGGGATCGCCTGCCACAAGGTATTTTTCGTGGAACTCTGTCCAGCCGATCGGGTCCTTACCGGTTATCGCACCGTCTGAGCCGAAACCGACTGTTACCGAGATGACGTCGAGATCAAGCTCGGCCTCCCCGCGAAGTTCCGGGCCCCAAACGTGGACGCCGGCGCCGATGGACGTCGAGAAGCTGATGTGCGCCCGGCCGAACGGTGTCCAGATGCTGATGTCGACACCCGCCGCGACGCGAACGAACACGGTCACGTCGTAGAAGAATGGATCCCAGGACAGGATCGCGTTGATGATGGCGGTCAGCGAGGCCCACACCGAACTCGTGTCGTAGCTGACCTCTAGCCTTCCGCCGGCCATCACACAGCTGGCGGTCAGGGCGAAGTACGCCTCACCCTTGATTGCAACCGATCGCGAGACGGCCCAGTTGAACCGCACCCGGGGCACGGCGGGGAACTCGGCGGGCTTGTCGAACTCGGGGTGATAGCCGCCGACGGTCAACACGAACTGACCTGTCCGCAACCAGTTCACCAGGGCGAATCCGCCCGTGAGGCGGCAGGATTCGGACAACAGCCAGGAGTTGTCCGTGAGCTGCGCCTGAACAGACACCACCATGTCGCGGCTGGAGAACCGGGCGCGCAGGGCAAGCTCCAGTTGGGCGAGCGTTAAATCGCGGCGAGGCAAACTCATTCGCGACAGACCGAGCAGGTTCATCTCGACGGCGTCGCCGATTTCCAGCGACAGCACCGCGATCGATTCGACGAACACGAAGGTGGTGAAGCGGACACCGGCGGCCAGCCAGAAGGTGCCGCGCTCGGGCGGGAAGACGGATGCGATCGTGTCCAGCGCGCCCATCGGGTCTTGGGCGAACGCCGAATCCGGGTTCATTGCGGCGATCAGCGGGAATGTCGGCAGGGCGTTGAAGTCGGACGGTACGACCAGCCGCCGGTTCAGCCCTCCGCCCGCGCCGATTCCGGTGACGAAGAACGCCGGCGGCCCGCCGAGTGTGGCGGACAACGCAGCGAAAATGAACATCGACGTATATGTCCGGCCGGGCTGGCCCGCGATCGGTAACTCGGAATAGGCGCCGACCGCGTCCAGTCCGTAACCGCCCGCCCGTACGACGAGCATTCCGGCGTAGTCGGGTGAGGCCATCGACCCCGGCGGGGGAGGTCGGCGACGAAATCCGCCTGCGATGGTCACCCCGGTACCGGCGTACGAGACGCCGAGCCCCGCGAGGTCGAGCTTCCAGTCCTCGAGATCCAGCGGTGTGCGGAACGGCACGGACACCGACAGGTCGTCCACCTGTACCGACAGGCCAGCGAGCAGGACGCCGCCGTCAACCAGAAACTTGACCCTGTCGACGTCGCCGTTGGGGAGTTCGTCTGTATCCAAACCGATTTGGTCGACGTATAGCGGCCCGAAATGACGCTGCACCGCCAGCCACCACGGGCCGTCGCCCTCGCCGCCGGTGAACCGGATCGTCGCCTCGGCCGGTGGGACGCGGACAATCTGCAGGGCGGGGGAGAACGCGGGCCGCAGCTTGGCCTCATCGCCGCCGGTGCCTGCGGAATCGCCGGACAACACCTTGGCGGCGACGGCGTTGCCGCCGCGGGCCGTGCCGAGGGGCACGCCGAGGTTGGCCAACAACAGTCGCGCGCCCGCGCGGCCGACCGAGTCGTCGGCGGCGTTGTGGTCGAGGACGGCGTGCAGTGCGACGGCGTCGACGGAGGCGGCGAGATCGATCAGCTTGCCGCCCTCGCTGCCAAGCGCGCGCAGTCCGACGCCATTGATCTTCAACCAGGGTCGGAACGCCACATCGACGGCGCTGATCGGACCCGCAGGCAGCGACACGGCGAGCACATCGACACCGGGAGCGGTAGCCGCGGCCAACAGCCCGGGAGCGGCGACCGCCTCGAGTCGTAGTTCGACACCACGGGCGGTGAACAGGCTCAGTGGCCGGGTCAAGCCGAACCTCACCCCGTAGACCGTGCGGCCGTCGTGGTCGGCGGAAGTCATAGAGATCGTCAAGGGCTCAAGGGAGTTCGGCGACGGCAGCGTGGCGCCGAGATCAGTGGTGATGTGGGCGGCCAATGCGAAGACGCGACTGCCGATGGTGTCGGCGTCAAGCGCTCCCGGTGCGATCGCGAAGCCGGACCCCGATGTGACCAGCAACTCGGCGGCGGTGAGCAGTTCGCCGATCGAGCTGTCGGCGAAGCCGAATTTCTTCGCCAGCCGCTCCCGCACCGCCGACGAATCAAGTACCAGGTCAATTGCCAACGGCGTCAACCACACCCGCACCGCCTCTGCCATGAGTGCGCTGAGGTCGCTGGCCTCGTCGGGGCCGGACGCGGGGCGTCGCAGCAGTGTGGTGCTGCCTGCGGGGCCGAACCGGGCGACGATCGCCTGGCGTGCTGCCGAACTCGAGGGCGCCGTCCATGCGCCGAATTCGATTGACCCGTCGCGTACACCGACGAACGGGAGTGCCGATGCCGAGCCCAGCTTCAGCAGAGCCGGATCGGTGACCTCCGCGGTGGCACTGAGCTCACCGATACCCGCGGCGGAAACACCGACACCGGCGTTGACGGCCAGCCCGGAAATGGGATGCGCGTCGGCGACGAGCACGGTCAGGGTGGGCGGAAGTGACGGTGCAACGTCGATGGCGACGCTGATTGCCTGAGACAGCCGCACTTGCAGGAACTGTGTCGTCGACCCCGGCCGTTCACCATCGGTGAGCACGCCGGCAGGAAGGACGGTTGCGGCCAACTCGGCTGCGGCGTCGAGCAGCGCGGACGGGTTGACGCCGAGACGGGAGGCCAGCTGCGCCGGGGGGTCGGCGCTGAGCTCGCGCAATTCGGCCGCCGAGAATCGGCCACCGGACCGCAATTGCAAGGCGTCGGCAGCTCTGCCGAGGGGCGGACCGAGGACGTTGTGGTCGGCCGAGTGCGTCCAGCGCCGTCGGCAGCAATGCGTCGACAACGGCATTGACTAACAACGCGGCGAGTGCTCCGAGACCGGGGCAATGCGGCAGCAAGGCGATCGTGATGTCGGATTGCCCGGTGCCGCGACGTAGCCGCACCGCACCGGTCGGTCCGCTGTCATAGCCGAAGTCGAGCGCCACTTGTTCGAGCCCGGTCAGTCCGCCGATCTGCACGCCGGCGTCCGCCGAGGGTGTGACCGCGAATCCCGGACCGAACCGTAGCCGCAACAGGCCGGTCAACGTGGCGCCGCCCGCCGCTGCCGGCGAGGGCCAACCCAACTCGAGTACCGGGTCGACTCCGGTGTCCGAGCTGGTCAACGCCAACCCCCACGGCAGCGACAAGGTGTCCCCGACAGCCTGAGGAGCCACGAGAGCCTTTGCAGCGCTGAACAATTGATGCGCAGCGGGCACGCTCAGACCTCGTTCGCCATCGGGTCGCGGCGGTAGCGCGGCGAGCACGGCCGACGGTCCGCGGAACAGGACCGTCGGATCGTCGCGCAAGTTGAGCACGTCGAGGAGTTGGCCGACCACCCCGGGCGCCTCCGCATCCACCCAGCCCATGGCGATGCGGGCGATCTCGCCGAGCAGCAACACCGAAACCTCACGACGCAGGCGAGCGGCATTGGGCGACGGCCACAGTGGAAGCCCGTCGCCGTCACCGCCGGGGGCCACGTCCAACCGAATGCCCCTGAATGCTGCTGCTTCACTGGCGAGTTCGAGATTCAAGGTGCTGGACCGGAGGGCGGCTGCAACGTCGGTTGCGCCGCCGGCCGTGCGGGTCAGCGTGCCCGCGAGATGGAGGCGACCACCGGCAAGGGCAACCCCGTCGCCAATCGTCGCAAGGCGTACTGCCGGGTCACCTGCTGGCATGAATTCGATCCGCACTGGGCCGTCCGATTCAAAGGCGGCGAGGGCGCCGAGCATGGCGTCGGGGTCATCGCGAAGGCGCGCACGCAGTTCGCGCAATGGATCGGCGAGGAGCCGCTCGAGCGGTTCGGTGCGCACCGTGATACCGGATTGGCCTGGAGGATCGGCGATTCCGACAGCCGCCAGCAGGCGGGCGAGGCGGCCGGCCATCGTGCCGTCGGGGACGGGACCGACGGCGCGCATGATCTCACCCAACAGTACTCGGGCCTCGGACCCGAAGCTGAACGAATCGCCTCCGACAGGGCCGATCACGGTTTCGTCGATGGTCCAGGTGCGGCGGGTGACACCCAGCGCACTGCCCTCGCGGATGGTGATCGCGGCTCGGGCCCTCGGGAAGTCGAGCACCGTATGCAGTCGCAGTTCGGCGGTGCGGGCGCGCGGTTCCCGTGGCCGGCCGCTGGAGTGCTCCTGCGAGGGGCCGCCGACGAGCCAGCCGCCAGGACGGCTCAGCCCGATGCGCACCTCGGCGCCGGTGGTATCGGGTTCGGCGTCCGGATCGATGCCGACCGTCCCGAGGTGCACGCGCACCTCGGCGTCGACAGCCGCACCGCCCGGTGCCGGTGCGGAAGCGCCCGGACGGATACGAATGGCGGCACCGGCCGTTCGGGGTCGTCGCGTGGCGGCGCTGGCCGGGAATCTGTGACAGCGCGCTGAGCAGGGCTTCGTGGGTCAGCTGAGCCAAGCCCCTGTCGATGGTGTCCGGTCCGATCTGGGATGACCAGGCGTGCGCGACCACACCCGCCGCGGGCGGCGGCGCGGGCACCGCCGCGAAGTCGGCGTCGGGCAAGGGTTGCGGCCGGGCGGTGTCGTCGGGGGCGCCGTCGAGCGCGCAGGCGAGGGCGGTCAGCAGGTCGTCCAACTGCAGGGCGCCAGGCCCGACGAAACCTCGAAGCGACTGCAATGCCCTGATCGCATCGGCGGTCTCGGGGCGGTCGAGCCATCCGAACGCAGCACCAGCATGCGGAGTGCCGACGGTAATGACATGCGAGAGACCCGGTTCTGCCGCTACCGCCCGTGCGGCCAGCCCCGTTATCGAGTGCGCAATGACGCACAGCGGCTGGCCACCGGCCCGACCGCGGATCGCGTCGAGCGCCCGGCGCAGCCGGGCCACGACATCGTCGAACCCGCCGGCCGCCGCGATCGTCGGCATCGCGACGTAGTAGGGACCGGCCGCGGCCACACCGGACAGGTCGAATGCATCGGGTCTCAGTCCCGCGGCGGTCAGGTCGACCTTGGTGTCGGCTGTTGCGTCGGTCTGGCCGGGCCACGGCGCCACGCCGGCTAGCGGTGCGATCAGGAACACATGACGGGCAGGGTCGGGTGCAGGGGCCGGAATATGCTGCACCGCATCGAATTCGGCAGGCTGCCGCAAATGGGAGACGGTATTCAGAGTCCCCGATGTCCAGCCCTGGGGTGCGTTGGCTGCGGCGGCCGGGACCAGGCCGTCGCTGTCGATGAGCAGGGTGCGCAGCGCCGCGACGTGGTCGGCGAGCTGGTCTCTACCACGCAGAATCTCCGCGAGCTCAGGTACGTGGACGGCCGCCTGGTGGAGGAGCTCGAGAAGACGTTGCGGCGGTAAGGTGGCACCGCCGCCAGCCGCTGTCAGCAGCTCGGCGGGCGTGAGTGCGGTAAGCAACCCCTCCAGGCCGACGGTCGGCGGGCCGCCACCGCCGATCCACAGCAGGAGGTCGGTGGAAGCCGAGAGCGGGATCGCCCATGGGGATTCCGCGGTGCCGGCGCCTTCGGGAATGGCAAGCGACTGCAAATCCGGTGTCGTCCCGGCCACAATCTGCGTCAGCCATGCCGCTACGGCATGTGCGGCGGGTGAGCTTTCTTCGTCGGCACGGGCCACCACCTCTACGATCCAAGTACGCAGCGCCCCAACAGGATCGACGGTGAGCGCTTGCAGTGAGAGCGTCGGTAGCGACCGCGACGTGATCGGGATCGCCAGTCCACTGATTTGTGGCAGTGTGACCGCCATCTGTACCGGCGTTGGCGTCCACCCGGCGAACGCGCTGAGCGACGCGGGCCACGGACCCAGAGCGTCGAGTGCGCTGCCTGCCAGGAGTTCCAATGCCCGCCAAGGCACATCCAGTGCGTCGTACGAAGGCAGGTCGCCGTCGAATTCCTTGTCCAGGGGCGGCAACTCGGCCGTCTCGGTACCAACCCGCAATCGGGGACTGCCGACGCCGAAGGCGCCCTGCAGGCCCGCCGTGCGGCTCCACCTCAGGCCGGCGTGCACTGAGTCCGCGAGAAGCGTTGCAGGAGACGGTGAAACGGAGAGCTCGAGCGTGTCACCGAGTCGTGCGCTGGCCGTGTGGACCGGGGCGATTTCGACGGCAACGCCGGAGTCGTCGCCCGGCTGAGACGGGAAGGCTATCCGAATAATCTCGCTGTGCAACGAGATACCTAGACCCTTGGCCCCGACCGGCACCGGTGCCGGGGCGAGGGCGGCCGCCAGGTGCAACCAGCGACGGCTGGCGTCGTCCGAGGTCCATGCGTCGAGCGACACCTGTCCGGTGGCATCGGAGAACAGCACGGTTCGCCAGGGCGTTTCTGCGCTGCCCTCGCCAGCGGGTCCCACCGCTGTCGCAGTGGCCGACCGCAACAGCGTGGCGAGCTCGGCGGCGAGCGACCGCCAGGCATCGGGCTCCGCCAACACCCGTGCGTGGTAGGCGGCGAACTGCGGGCCAGGCGCCGTGAACAACTTCGGAACAGACACCAGGTCCGGCCACGGGTCACCCGCCGACGACCGTGGTGGGTCGCACGAGGCCGCCGAGCGCGGCGAGTGCTCGGGCCTGCGGCACCGACGTGAGTGCGTCGAGTAGGGCTGCGATGATGCCGTCGAGCGTGCCCTGGACTGCGTCGATGATCGCGTCGGCCGAGGTGAGGTCGAGGATCGGGTGGCTGGTGGTACCGGCAGTGACGTCGTGGAGTTCGAGTAGTGGCGCGAGTTCACGTCGTCCGGTTAGCGTCACGCCGGCGCGCGCGGTTCTGATCTGCAGCGGCACGCCGGTCGCAGGCATCGTGTCGTCGACGAGAAGCGTTGCCCCCCGGCCGAAATGCAATGCGGCGGTGAGGTTCGGCAGCGCGATCGCACTGACTCCAGCGCCGAGGGTGATCGCCGCGACCTCCGCCTCGACCACGAGGGCCCCATCCACAGGCGATCCCGTCGGCGCGTCAAGTGTCAGCGAAATCGCCGGGCGTAGCACCGGGCCGGTCGCCGCCACGTCGGTGCTGATCCGGAGCAGGACTCGCCCGGTCAACCCGCCCGCGGCCACGGTGAACCCGAGCGGGTTGGCGTCGCGCCCGGTGCCGTCGACCGCGCCACCGTTGAGTAGTCCGGACAGCTCTGTCCACCACGCCCGCACCGACGTCTCGCTCGCCGCCACGCGGCGCGCCCAATCGGCGATGGCGGGTAGCCCGCGGGCAAGCAGATCGTCCAGCGGCAGGCCGGGCAGGTCCTCGGAATCTGCAACACCCAGCATTGCCAGCAGATGCCGGGTTGTCCCGTCGGCGGATCCGGCCTGCGCCTTGATGAGCCCGGCGAGCAGCTCGACCGCTTCGGTCCCGAGCTGTTGTGGGTCGGTGATCGACACATCGTGGGGTGATTCATCACCGATGCGTAACCCGTTGAGCGCCAAAGCGAATGTCGGTTGGCTGCCGTCGGTGGGTATCACAGTGTCGAGGGAGGCACCGGTCATCGCGACATGCGGGTCGCTCAACAAGCCGCCGGCTGCCGCGACGGACGCGCCGACTCGCACCGCACCTTCAGGGGAGCCGGCGAGGAACTCGGCGGCTGCGCCGGGCCGTGTCCGCATCAGCGGCAAGGCAACCGTGACGGCGCTTTCCAGGCCCGCGGCGCTCGATGCGATGCGAGCGGCCAGCGACAGTCGCACCTCGTCGTCGCCCTCGTCGATCACCAGGTACAGGCCGCGGGAGGGATTTGTGCTCGCGGCGATGGGCAGCCAACTTTCGTCCGGTGGTACCCCGCGCAGGTCCGTGTCGTCGGCACTCGCGGTGCCCAGCGCGCGCCGGGCCAGCCCGAGCAGCGCCGCACGCTGTTCGGTTTCGGTGAGCATTGACCGCAGGTGTCCTCCGGGGTCGGAGAACCACGCCTCGTTGACGCTGACGCCGTCGTCGGTTCGGTGCAGCAGACCGACTGCAACACCAAGATCGATGAGCTCGTCGGCGACCGGGGGCGCCATGGCGGTCACGTCGCCGCGGCGCGCTCGAAGTCGTGCGGGGCCTGCGGCGTGACGGTGAGGCCGTCGATCCCGGCGACGAGGGCGCCGGCGCGGAGTGGTCTGCCGTCGATATCGGTTCCAGTGCCGGAGGCTGCGCTGTCGGCGACGTCGAGGAGCGCCTGCCAGGCCGTCGCAATAATGGCGTCGCCCCAGCGGTCGACCAGAATGGCGGGACCGCGGGGCCGGTTCTCGGTGGCGGCGATCATGCCGGCGAGGTGGTCCTTGGATCCGCACGCGAACGGCACGACAACTTCGGCGGGGCCATCGGTTTCGACACATTCAAGCGTCAGTGCAATCGCCACGATGCCGTCGCCGGTGACGACTCGGGTCTTGCCCGTGCGAACGATCACTTCGTCGTCGGCCTGTGTCCACACGTACGCGCCGTCACCGCCGGGTGTGATCGCGGACCGGATCAGGCGCTGCAGCGATCGCGGCTCGACGGTGGCCGTCGCGACGACGTCGCCTGGTTTGACCACCGGCAGCGGTGGCCGGGGGAGTATGTCGGGGCATGTGCGCTGCAACTCGGCCAGCAGCTTGCGGCACCTGGCGGTGCGGGCGTCTTCAGCGGCGGCCGACGAAGGCGGTACCGCATCGGTCATGACTGAGTGCCCCACGTGTCGTTAAAAGCGATGTTCCCGTCCGCCCACGTGCCGGTGATCGACTGAAAGGTCAAGCCGACTTCCTCTTCGGGTGGCCGAAGTGCCAGTGCGGGATCGTTAGTGTCGGAAACGAATTGGCGTTGGGAGGTTACCGCGCCCTTCAGCGTCTTGATTGTGTAGACGAGTGTCTCGGCGCCGCCGACGGAATCGAAGAAGCGAAATTCAGCTTCCTCGATTTCCTCGTTAGTGATGAGCGCGTGTGCGATCCTCGGGGTGGCCTTGTCGATGTCCTTGACGAAGGTGATCGGCTCGTAGTAGCGCCTGCCGACCGGAAACCCGGTGGACCGGTCGTGTGGCTTGACGACGTTGAACCGAAAGGCCGTGCACTCGATCGAGTTCTCGCGTTCGAAACCGGTCATGGTCGACTTGCCCTGGATATCGCCTTGCGTTGTGCCTTTGAGCTTCAGGTACACGATTCCGGCCATGGTGCACGGCTTTCTGTCGTGGGGTCTCACCGAAGGGCCCCCTTAGCGGCATTTAACTCCGGTGCGGCGGGGCCTCGCAGGGGTTTGGCCGACGGAGCGGTGGAAACCTTCCTGCGTCGGCATGATCGAATGGACGCATGTCACAAGGGGGCTCTTCGAGTGCGTTGACGGAATCGACTTTTGCCGGTAACCGACCGGTCGGCACCGGCGATCTGTCGGTTGAGACGCACGGCATCGCACCCATCGCCGAGGATCAGCGCTACGGCAGCCCGCGGCGGCTGTTCACCGTGTGGTTCGCACCGCAGGTGAACATGACCGGCGTGTTCACCGGCACGCTCGCGATCGTGCTCGGGTTGGGTTTCTGGCTCGGTCTGCTGGCGATGGTGATCGGGACTGTTCTGGGCTCGGTCGTCGTCGCCTACTTGTCGACGTGGGGCCCGCGCACCGGCACCGGTCAGCTGCCGAACTCGCGGATGGCGTTCGGTGGCGGTGTCGTGCTGCCGGGAGCATTGCAGTGGCTGTCGTCGATCGCATGGGATGCGTTGGTCGGGTTGTTCGGTGGGGAAGCTCTGTCCGTGCTGCTGGGTATTCCGTTCTGGATCGCTGTCCTGGTCGTGCTGGCGGTGCAGGGGGTGGTCGGCTTCTTCGGCTACGAAGTCATCCACCGGATGCAGGCGGTCCTGACCGTCGTGCTGTTCACGACGTTTGCGGTGTTCGCCGTGAAACTCGTTGGCGGACATCAGGTCATCACACCGGCCACGGTGTCGGGGGCCGACCTTGTCGGTGCGTTCGTGCTCGAGGTGACCATCGCGTTCAGCCTCGCGGTGTCGTGGGCCAGCTACGCGGCCGACTTCAGCCGCTACCTGCCGGCGGACTCGTCGCGCGCGAGGGTCTTCGGCTACACGTTCGCCGGAATCGTGTTGGCGTACATCTTCGTTCAGGGCATCGGGATCGCGGCGGGTGACGTGGTCGCCGAGCACACAGCCGAAGGTGTGCGGTCGGTAATGGGCGGCGGTTTCCTTGGCGCGCTCGCTCTGCTGATCATCGCGCTGGCCTCGATCGGCTCGGGGGTGATGAACGACTACAGCGGATCGCTGGCACTGCAGACCATCGGTGTGCGGGTGCGGCGGCCGGTGTCGGCGGTGATCGTCACGGTTTTGGCGTTCTTCCTCATCCTGTGGTTGCACGCCGCCGACACCGCGACCCGCTTTCAGGACGTGCTGCTGCTGGTGAGCTACTGGATCCCCGCGTTCGTCGCCGTCGTGGTGATCGACTGGCTGATTCGCATCCGCGGCCGACGGAACATCAACCCCGCTGAGGAACCGACTGACCGACTCGATGCCGCGGTTGCGCTGATCGTATTCGTGGTGGCCTACGCCGCGGCGATTCCGTTCATGAACACATCGTTGATCGAGGGGCCGATCGCGCGGGCGTGGCACGGCGCCGATGTCGCGTACTTTGTGAATCTGCTTGTGGCCGCGGTGCTCTACGGCGGCTATCGGCTGCTGCGTAATCGGTCCGCGAAGCGGGACAGGTAGAGCCAGGTCGGTCGCTAGCCGCGCTGTTCGTACAACCGGATCGCGTCGACACGGTCGTTGAACCGTTGAGGTGTCGTAACGTGGCCGAATGGCGAAGAAGACGGAAGCCGAGCACGAGGAAGACGAAGAGGAACGGCAGCGCGTAGCCGACCGCGTCCTCGGAATGCTCGAAGACGCGGTGTACTGGGGGATCGCGGTGGTCCTCGTCGCCGGATCGGTGGCGCTGCTGGTCGCGCAGTTCAACACCATGCTGAGGCTGCGGAGCCTGCCCGTCAACACGGTCATGGTCGAAATTCTGGACGGGCTGTTGCTCATCTTCATCTTCGTCGAACTGCTCTATGCGGTGCGGGCCTGCCTGCGGTCGCGTGAGATCGTCGCCGAGCCGTTCTTGATTGTCGGCATCCTGGCCGGCATCAAGGAGATCGTCGTGCTCTCGGTGGAGGCGGCGACCCTGCTCGAGAAGGGACCGGCCTTCTCCCGCGCGGTTGTCGAGATCGGTGTTCTGGCCGGGGTGATTCTGGCGCTGGCGATAGCTGCTTTTGTGCTGCGTGAGCGGCGCCGAGACACCGAGGACATAGGGGAACGGGTCGCTGAGGAGCAGGGACCCAAAGAGTCCTGACCGCCCGCGCGTCGCGGTTCGTCTCTAGCCAGAGCCGTGTTATGTATGCCATCATATATAACATGGTCAGCCCCCGCGAGCGGATGGTGGTGTCCGCCGCGCTATTGATTAGGGAACGCGGCGCTCACGCGACCGCCATCTCCGACGTCCTGCAGCACAGCGGTGCACCACGCGGATCGGCCTATCACTATTTCCCGGGCGGCCGCATGCAACTGCTCGAAGAAGCCGTCGACTACGCGGGCGCGTACATCGCGGCGAAGATCTCCGAAGCGACCAGCTCGCTGGATCTACTCGACAGCCTGCTGCACGGCTATCGCGAGCAGCTGATTCGCAGCGATTATCGGGCGGGCTGCCCCATCGTGGCCGTGACGGTCGAAGCCGGCGATCCCGAAAACCCGCAGCGCACAACGAAGCTCATTGAGCGCGCGGCGGCGGTATTCGAGAACTGGACCGATCTGATCGGCCAACGCCTGGTGGCCGAAGGTGTCTCCGCATCGCACGCCGCGGAACTGGCGATGCTGGTGACGACTTCCTTCGAGGGCGCCATCGTCGTCGCCCGGGCATCCCGAGACGTCAAACCACTGGACCTTGTTCATCGTCAGCTGCGCGCACTACTGCAGGCAGAGACCGCCGAAAGGAATTCTGATGAGCAGTGACTGGCAGTCGACCGCCTGCATCCTGTGCGAGTGCAACTGCGGCATCGTGGTGCAGCTCGAGGGTCGCACACTCGCCAAGATTCGTGGTGACAAGGAGCATCCGGCGTCGCAGGGCTACACGTGCAACAAGGCACTGAGGCTCGATCACTACCAGAACAACCGCAGCAGGCTGACGTCCCCGATGCGTCGACGACCGGATGGCAGCTACGAGGAAATCGATTGGGACACCGCGATCACCGAGATCGCCGAGGGTTTCAAGCACATCCGCGACACGTACGGCGGCGAGAAGGTCTTCTACTACGGTGGCGGAGGCCAGGGAAACCATCTTGGTGGCGCCTACGCCGGCGCGTTTCTCAAGGCGATCGGTGCCCGCTACCGGTCGAATGCGTTGGCGCAGGAGAAAACCGGTGAGGCGTGGGTCGACGCCCACCTCTACGGAGGCCACACGCGCGGGGAGTTCGAGCACGCCGAGGTCTCGGTCTTCGTCGGCAAGAACCCCTGGATGTCGCAGAGCTTCCCGCGCGCCCGCACGGTGCTCAACGAGATCGCCAAGGATCCAAGCCGCGCAATGATCGTCATCGACCCGGTCATCACGGATACGGCCAAGATGTCCGACATTCATCTGCGGGTGCGGCCCGGAACCGACGCGTGGTGTCTGGCGGCCATGGCCGCGGTGCTCGTGCAGGAAAACCTGTGCAACGAAGCGTTTCTGGCCGATCACGTCAACGGCGCGGACGCCGTCCGAGACGTGCTTCGGGAAGTGCCGGTGGCCGACTACGCGCAGCGCTGCGGCGTCGACGAGGAACTGATACGCACGGCGGTACGACGCATCGCAGGCGCCGAGAGTGTGGCGGTGTTCGAGGACCTCGGCATCCAACAGGCACCGAACAGCACACTGTGCTCCTACCTGAACAAGATGTTGTGGATCCTCACCGGAAGCTTCGCCAAACGCGGTGGGCAGCATCTGCATTCGGCGTTTGCACCGCTGTTCACCTTCGGCGGAGTCGGGCGGACACCGGTGACGGGTGCGCCTGTGATCTCCGGCTTGGTGCCGTCCAATGTTGTGCCTCAGGAGATCCTGACGGATCACCCCGACCGGTTCCGGGCGATGATCGTCGAGAGCAGCAACCCGGCGCACTCGGTGGCGGATTCCGCTGCGTGCCGCGAGGCGTTCGCGTCCCTGGAGTTGATGGTGGTCATCGACGTCGCGATGACGGAGACGGCCAGGCTCGCTCACTACGTACTGCCGGCGGCCAGCCAGTTCGAGAAGCCGGAAGCGACGTTCTTCAATCTCGAGTTCCCGCACAACACATTTCATCTGCGGCATCCGCTCCTCGAGCCGCTACCCGGCACCCTGCCCGAGCCCGAAATCTGGGCGCGACTGGTGCGTGCTCTCGGCGTGATCGAGGACGCCGACCTGCAGCCTCTCCGACGCGCCGCCAACGAGGGACTCGAGGCCTACGCGCAGGCGTTCCTCGAGGCGGTCAGCACTCACCCGGTAATGACCCGGGTTCTGCCGTACGTCCTGTACGAGACGTTGGGGCCGACGCTGCCCGAGGGTCTGAAGGGGGCGGCGGCGCTGTGGGGGCTGGCGCAGAAGACGGCGATGGCCTACCCGGAAGCGGTGCGCCGTGCCGGACATGCCGATGGCAACGCGCTTTTCGAGGCGATTCTGCAGAGTCGCTCGGGGGTGACGTTCACCGCGCACGAGTACGAGGATGACTTCGACCTGATCGCTCACGCGGATCACAAGATCGCACTGGAGATGCCCGTGATGCTCGACGAGATCCGTGGGCTACAGGATGCGCGCTCCGCGCTGACGACTGCGGAGTTTCCGGTGGTGCTGTCGGCGGGTGAACGACGGGCGTATACCGCCAACGACATCTTCCGCGACCCGGGCTGGCGCAAACGCGACGCCGACGGAGCGCTGCGGGTGAGCGTAGAAGATGCGCAGGCGCTTGGTCTGGTCGCGGGGGGCCGTGCCCGCATCACCACTGCGGCGGGCAGCGCCGAAGCCAGCGTCGAGATCAGCGAGGCGATGCTGCCCGGGCATGCGGCGCTGCCCAACGGCCTAGGCCTCGATTTCACCGATGACGACGGTCGCACACACATTCCCGGGGTAGCGCCGAACGCACTCACGTCAACCGAATGGCGGGACGCCTATGCTGGCACGCCCTGGCACAAGCACGTGCCTGCCCGCATCGAAGCGGTAGAGGCTGCTGCCACAGCCTGATCACCGGTAGGCAGGCGCTTGCGGCACGGCCTCGGGTGACAGCGCGTTGCCGAGCCAAGGGATGGGTCGATCTCCCTTCGGACTCCTTCGTCTGGGCATTTGCTCGGACGCGACTATGACTGGCGGGCGGATCGGTGATGTCGCCCGCGGGCCCGGCGGCCGGCGGGCGACCGCGGCGTCGCGGTAAGCGCCGAAGTCAAAAAAGCGATATGACGCGCCCGAAGCATGCACGATTGAACTGCGAAGGAAGGGGATGTCCATGAAGGCGAAGGTCGGAGACTGGCTGGTGATCAAGGGCACGACGATCGATCGGCCGGACCAACGGGGACTGATCACCGAGGTGCACTCAGCCGATGGCTCGCCGCCGTATGTAGTGCACTGGCTGGAGACCGACCACGTGGCGACGGTGTTCCCGGGGCCGGACGCGGTTATCGTCACCGCGGAAGAGCAGGAAGCCGCCGACAAACGGGCGCAACATCGGTTCGGGGCGGTGCAGTCGGAGATCTCCCACGACAACAGCAAGTAGGCGGTTGCACACAGAGCGATCAAGTAGGTGGCGATGGCAGGGAGGCCGGCGAAAGTCCGGCGTCGGGACGGAACGTTGGTCCCGTTCGACATCGCGCGAATCGAGGACGCAGTGGCACGAGCCGCCCGTGAGGTGGCTTACGACGACCCCGACATGCCGGGCACCGTGGCGAGGGCCGTTGCTGACGGACTAGGGCCCGACATCGTGCCCGTCGAAGAGATTCAGGATTGCGTCGAGGCGCGGTTGGGCGAAGCCGGTCTCGATGACGTCGCCCGTGCCTACATCATCTACCGGCAGAGGCGCACCGAGCTGCGCACGGCGAAGGCACTGCTCGGGGTGCGCGACGAGCTGAAGCTGCCCCTGGCGGCTGTGATGGTGCTGCGGGAGCGCTATCTGCTGCGCGATGAGCAGGGCAGGCCGACCGAGTCGACCGGCGAGATGATGGACCGGGCGGCGCACTGCGTGGCGGCGGCGGAGGACGAGTACAGGCCCGGCTCGTCGACGCAGTGGTCGGAGCAGTTCGCGACGATGATGCGCAACCTCGAATTCCTGCCGAACTCGCCCACGCTGATGAACGCCGGCACCGATCTCGGGCTGCTTGCCGGCTGTTTCGTCTTGCCCGTTGAGGACACGCTGCACTCGATCTTCACCACGCTCGGACGGGCCGCCGAGATTCAGCGGACCGGCGGCGGCACCGGATTCACATTCAGCCACCTGCGACCCGCGGGAGATCGGGTGGCCAGCACGGGCGGCACGGCCAGCGGGCCGGTGTCCTTCCTTCGGCTATACGACACCGCCGCAGGTGTCGTCTCGATGGGCGGACGTCGCCGCGGCGCGTGTATGGCGGTGCTCGATGCCTTGCACCCGGACATCTACGACTTCGTCACCACCAAGGCCGAATCACCCGGAGAGCTAGCTCATTTCAACCTGTCGGTCGGCGTCACCGACGCGTTCCTGCGCGCCGTCGAACGAGGCGGTGCACACCGCTTGGTCAACCCGCGAACTGGCAAGACCGTCGCGCGGATACCGGCCGCCGGGCTGTTCGACGCGATCTGCGAAGCCGCGCATGGCTGCGGCGATCCTGGGCTGGTGTTCCTGGACACGGTCAATCGGGCCAACCCGGTGCCGGGGCGAGGCCGAATCGAGGCCACCAACCCATGCGGCGAGGTTCCGCTGCTGCCTTACGAATCGTGCAACCTCGGCTCGATCAACCTGGCCCGGATGGTCACCGGTCGTCGCGTCGACTGGGACCGGCTTACCGAGGTCGCCGGGGTGGCGGTGCGGTTCCTCGATGACGTAATCGATGTCAGCCGCTACCCGTTCGGCGAGCTAGCGGAGGCTACCCGGGCGACGCGCAAGATCGGGCTCGGGGTGATGGGTTTGGCCGAACTGCTTGCCACACTGGGTATTCCGTACGACACCGAGGAAGGTGTGCGGTTGACCGGCCAGGTCATGCGCCGCATTCAGCGAGCGGCGCATACGGCGTCGGAGCGGCTGGCAGAAGAACGGGGCTCGTTCCCCGCCTTCGCCGAGAGCCGGTTCGCGCGTTCGCGGCCGCGGCGCAACGCACAGCTCACCTCCGTCGCCCCGACCGGCACGATCTCACTGATCGCGGGCACCACCGCGGGCATCGAGCCGATGTTCGCCATCGCGTTCACCCGCGCGATCATCGGCAGGCACCTGTTGGAGGTCAACCCGTGCTTCGATCGGCTCGCCCGCGACAGGGGCTTTTACCGCGACGAACTGATCGCCGAGATCGCGCAGCGAGGCGGCGTGCGAGGCTACCCAGGGCTGCCCGCCGACGTGCGCGCGGCGTTCCCGACGGCAGCCGAGATCTCACCGGAGTGGCACCTGCGTATGCAGGCCGCCGTGCAGCGCCACGTCGACGCCGCCGTGTCGAAGACCGTCAACCTGCCCGCCACCGCAACGGTCGACGACGTCCGCGCCATCTACTTGGCCGCGTGGAAGGCGAAGGTGAAGGGCATCACGGTGTACCGCTACGGCAGCCGTGAAGGCCAGGTGCTGTCCTACGCCGCTCCCGAGCCGGTGCTGGCCCGGGCCGACACGGAATTCAGTGGCGGCTGCGCCGGCCGCGTCTGCGAATTCTGACGGGCGATGACTTTTGGCCCTGCCGGCATGCAGATTCGCGGCGTAGCAAGGAGATCATGAGCCACGGAACAGAGTTGCCATCCGTCTTCGACGTCGACGTGACAACGCGCGGCGAGTTGCCCGGCGCGGCCGACTACGCGCGCAGCAAGATCGGCGCGCTCGGGCGGCTGACCCACCGACCGGTGCTGCACGCCCACGTCAAACTGACCAAGCACGCTGATCCGGCGGTGGAGCGACCCGTGGTCGCGCAGGCCAATCTCGACGTCGATGGCCGGCTCGTTCGTGCTCAGGTCGAGGACGCGACCGCGCGCGAGGCGATCGACCGGCTCGCGGCGCGGCTGCGCCACCGGCTGGAACGTGCCGCCGAACACTGGGAGGCGCGCCGGGGCGCGCAACCCGCGGCCAAACCGCATGAGTGGCGCCACGAGTCCGAGCCCACGCACCGGCCCAGCTACTTTCCGCGGCCGGCGGACGAGCGCCGGGTCATCCGGCGCAAGTCGTTCGCCATGGAGCCGTGCACGGTGGACGAAGCCGTGCTGGAAATGGACCTGCTCGACTACGACTTTCACCTGTTCACCGAGAAAGGCACCGCCACCGCCGGCGCCCTCTACCGTGGCGGTCCGACAGGCTATCGGCTGGCGCTTGTGGCACCCGAACTGGCGGATCAGGTGAGCCCGTTCGAGCGGCAGGTGACGATCAGCCCGCAGCCGACACCATGCCTGACCGAAGAGGAAGCCGCCGAGCGGCTTGGCCTGCTTGGCCTGCCGTTCCTGTTCTTCATCGAAGCAGCCGAGGGCCGGGCCGGCATTCTCTACCACCGCTACGACGGCCATTACGGGTTGATCACCCCGGCAGGCTAGGCACCCCTTCACGACTCCCAACGGGATGAGGCGCGCGACCTCACGCGCAAGCCCGGCGCGGTGACTGGGCTCGATGACGGCGTCGACGTCCTTGTAGGCTTCGGGCTTCTCTTCGGCCAGCCCGCGGCGGGAGCTGCCGCGGATCAGGATGCCGGCCCATGCCTTGCTCGCCACGGCGGCTGGTCCGGCCTACCTGTTTGCGACGGGGTGGCTCAAGTGATCGGTGAACCAGTCGCACGCCAACTTGGCAACCTGTTCCAGCGTGCCCGGTTCCTCGAATAGGTGGGTGGCGCCGGGGACCGCGGCGATTTCGCACTGACCGGGAATCACGGCCTGTGCTCGCCGGTTCAGTTCGAGGACGACCTGGTCGCGTCCGCCCACAATCAGCAGCGTCGGCGCCACGACCTTCGCCAGCGAGCGACCCGCGAGATCGGGCCGGCCGCCCCGGGACACCACCGCCCCGACCTCCACGCGCGGGTCGGTGGCCGCGACCAGCGCCGCACCCGCCCCGGTGCTGGCACCGAAGTAGCCGACCGGCAGCGACGCGGTGTCGGGCTGGGTGGCCAGCCAACCGGTCACGTCGACGAGTCGGGAGGCCAGCAGCTCGATGTCGAAGACATTGGCCCGGTTGCGTTCTTCGCCCGGCGTCAGCAAGTCGAACAGCAGTGTGCCAACCCCGGCCTCGTTCAAGACCTCTGCGACGTACCGATTGCGGGGACTGTGCCGACTGCTTCCGCTGCCGTGAGCGAAAACCACGATGCCCCTGGGGTTCTCGGGGATGGTCAGCTGCCCTGCGACCGACACCGGGCCGGCCTGCACCCAGACTTCCTCGTCGCGAAGGGGCGGGTCATCGGCGGCCTCGGTGGCCGCAGCCCCGGCGAAGTCGTTGTCGGCCCGATCGAGAAGCTTGACCACCTCGTCGTCGGAGGTCTGGGTGAAATTACGGTAACCCTGCCCGACGGCCATGAAGAACTCCGGCGTTCGCAGACACACCACCTCGTCGGCATATCCGGCGAACCTTGCGGCGATGTCGTCGGGGCCGATGGGAACAGCCAGGATCACCTTGGCTGCCCCGTGTGCGCGCGCGACTTGGCATGCCGCCTTGGCCGTTGCGCCAGTCGCGATGCCGTCATCGACAATCACGGCGATGCGCCTCGTCAATGAGATCCGTCCGCCTCCGCGGCGGAAGCGTTCTGCGCGGCGTCGTAGCTCAATCCGCTGCTTGCCTTCGACCGTGTCCATGTCGTCGCCATCGAGGTGTGCCGCCCGCACGACGTCGTCGTTGAGCACCCGCACGCCATCCTCGCCGATGGCGCCGAAGGCCAGTTCGGGCTGGAACGGCACACCGAGCTTGCGCACGACGAGGACATCGAGTGGCGCCTGCAGTGCCTTGGCCACTTCGAATGCCACCGGCACCCCGCCACGCGGTAGGCCGAGGACGACGACGTCCTGGCCACGTAGATGTACCAGACGCTGCGCCAACTGGCGTCCAGCGTCGTCGCGATCGTTAAACAGGTTCACACGCAGAGTGTGCCGCGGGCGACGACCTGCCGGTATGCGATTGAGTCCTTCGTCCGACGGACTAGGGTCCATTAGGCTTCCTGAACGCAACGCACCAGCGTCATCGGTGAGGCGTCCGAACCGGCGGCCGTCCCTTCGCGAGGAACTTGCCGAGCCGGTCCAGTGGCCAGGTGTTGATCACCTGGTCGGCTGACACCCAGCCGCGCTGGGCGACGGCGACACCGTAGCGGATGTGATCCAGATGCGGGACGGCGTGGGCATCGGTGTCGATCGCGAAGACGACGCCAAGGTCGCGGGCGCGGCGCACGAGTTCGTCGTTGAGGTCCAACCGGTCGGGGAAGGCGTTGATCTCCAGGGCGGTGTGGGTGCGCGCGGCTGCTTTGAACACGGCATCGACGTCGAAATCGATCGGCGGGCGCCGACCCAGCAGACGGGTGGTCGGATGGCCGATGATGTTGACGCAGGGGTGCTCCATTGCGGTGACGAGGCGCCGGGTCATTTCCTCGCGGGTCTGGGTGAAATCGGAGTGCACCGATGCGACCAGGACGTCGAAACCGGCGAGGAAGTCGTCGTCCCAGTCCACGGAGCCGTCGGCGGCGATGTTGAGTTCGGAGCCGTGCAACACCGCGATACCGTGGCGGCGCGCGAGCTCGGGCAGCTCGCTGCGCTGTTGAAGGGCCTTGTCACGGGTCATCCGTTGCATCGCGAGCAGCGGGGCGTGATCGGTGATGGCGCAGTAGCGATATCCGTGGCGGGACGCGGCGGCGACCATGTCGTCCAGGTCGGCGAGACCGTCGGTGAGACTGGTATGCATATGGAGGTCGCCGGCGATGTCGGCTACCTCCACCAGATCGGGCAGATGGCCTTCCAGCGCGGCTTCGACTTCGCCGCGGTCTTCGCGCAGCGTCGGCGGGATCCACGGCAGCCCCAGCCGGGCATAAATCTCGGCTTCATCTGCCGATGCCAACAGTTCGCCGTTGTCGACTCGGAACAGCCCGTACTCGGACAACTTCAACCCCGCCCGCACCGCGAGTTCGCGGATGCGGATGTTGTGGGCTTTTGAGCCGGTGAAGTATTGCAGTGCCGCGCCCCAGACCGCCGCGGGCACCACCCGCAGGTCCACCTGGATACCCTTCGTCGTCACCACGGAGGACTTGGTGGGCCCGTGGGCCAGCACCCGGTCCACTGACGGCATGGTGCAGAAGTGGTCCATGACCGATCCGGGGTCGTCGTCTGCTGCCGCCAACAGGTCGACGTCGCCGACGGTGTCGCGCATCCTCCGCAGAGACCCCGCATAGTCGACACGGGTCAGCTGCGGCAATGCGGCGAGCTGCGCGACCAGATCCTCGGCGACATCCAAAGCGACCGCCAGCGGCATGCGCCCTCCGACTTCCTGCATTCGCTGGATCGCATGGGTGAGGTTGCGCTCGCTCGTCTCACCCCAGCCTCTCAGGTCGCGCAGCCGCCCGTCGTGCAACGCGGCCAGCAGTTCGGGCATCGACGAAATGCCCAGCTCCTCATGGACCTGGTGCGCCTTCTTCGGTCCGAGCCCGGGGATCCCCAGCAGAGCGCGCAGCCCTGCGGGCAGTTGTGCGTGCAGTTCCTCCAGAGCGGCGATGCGGCCAGTTCGCCGAAGTTCCAGCAGCTTATCGGCGATGTGGTCACCTACCGCCGGAATCGCCGTCAACCCTTTCCGGTCGAGCGTTTCAAGATCGAGGGGGTAGCCGGCGACCGAACGGGCCGCCTTCTCGTAAGCGCGTACCCGGTACGGATCGCCGCCGGAGATGGCGACCAGATCGGCCAGCTCCTGAAGCGTCTCGGCCGCGGCATCATTCGCACGCATCCGGCACCCCCGTTGCTCGCTTGCACAACTTCGAAGCACGTCCCGTTTTCAGAGGACTGGCCGGATTCAGAATCGACTCGCGCTGTGCCTGCCCGCCAGCGGGCGAAGGTCCTCGTTCACGGGACCTTTGACCACGGATGAACAGGACCAACGACTCCAGCCGCCGCTGCCGCGGGACCTATAACGTCAACAACCGTCCGTCGCGGTAGGAAGGGACGCAAATGTCCGGTGGGGTAACACATCACGGTGTGGTCGTAGGCGTCGACGGGTCTCCGTCATCACGAGTGGCTCTGCGGTGGGCCGCGAGCGAAGCAACGATGCGCAACGTACCGCTCACCCTGGTTCACGTCGCCGCTGCATCAGCGGTCGGTTCGGTCCCCGCGGCGTGGCCCGCCGCCCCCATCCCCGAGGAAGTCCTTCAGCAAAGAGACGAGGATGCCCGCGACATCCTCGCCGAGGCGGTCAAAGTCGTCGAGGACAGCGCAGAAAGTGGTGATCGGCCCGCGATCAACGCTGAGTTGTTGTATGGGGGACCCGTGCCGACCCTCGTCGACCTGTCCAAAGACGCCCGACTGATCGTCGTCGGATGCCGCGGGCGAAGCGCGTTGCGTCGCGGCCTGCTCGGATCGGTCAGCACCGGGTTGATCCACCACGCTCATTGTCCCGTCGCGGTCATCCACGACGAGAATTTGGCGTCGCAGCAATCGGCCCATCTACCGGTCCTGGTGGGGATCGACGGCTCGCGGTCATCGGAGTCTGCAACGGCCATCGCGTTCGACGAAGCCTCCTGGCGGGGTGTGGACTTGATGGCGTTGCACGTCTGGAGCGACGCGGACATGTCCTCCGTGCCCGGGATTGAATGGTCGGTCCTGCAAAAGGCCGCGGACAAGACGCTTGCCGAGAGCTTGGCCGGCTGGCAGGAACGTTACCCCGACGTCACGGTGCACCGGCTGGTCGAAATGGAAGAGCCGGCCCGCCATCTGCTCGACCGGTCTGAGAGGGCTCAGCTCGTCGTTGTCGGTAGCCACGGCCGCGGCGGCTTCGCCGGGATGTTGCTCGGTTCGGTCAGCACCGCTGTGGTGCAGGCGGCTCGCGTTCCCGTCATCGTCGCCCGCGAGCACTAGTGCGACGGTCCTGTCCTGCATGGTGATTGGAGGCGACGGTGGACGAAGGCATTCCGCTTGGAAGGGTGGCCGGTTTTCCGCTGAGCGTTCACTGGAGCGTGCTGGTGATCATGTGGTTGTTCACCTGGAGTCTGGCCGCCACCCTGCCTGATCTTGCGCCCGGCCACGCGCCGAGTACCTACTGGCTGGCCGGAGCGTGTGGTGCGGCGGTGCTACTGGCGTCCTTGCTGGCCCATGAACTGACGCATGCGGTCGTCGCCAGCCGTTCGGGGATCAAGGTGCTGGGCGTGAAGTTGTGGTTGTTCGGGGGCATCGCGCGCCTGGGCGGCGACGCGAAGACCCCTCGAGCCGCATTCTGGATCGCGGCATCCGGACCGGCGATGAGCCTCGCGCTGGCGGCGGTGTTCGCAGGTGTCGCCGCCGGCCTGCGCGCGGTCGGGACCGGTGACATCGTGGTCGCCGTCGCCTGGTGGCTGGCGGGCATCAACTTGGTGCTCGGGTTGTTCAACCTGCTGCCGGGCGCGCCGTTGGACGGCGGCCGAATCCTGCGCGCCTACCTCTGGCGCCGGCACGGTGACGCAGTCCGCGCCGCGGTCGGTGCGGCGCGCGCCGGACGCGTCGTCGCCTACGCGCTGATCGGGATCGGGCTGCTGGAGTTTCTCACGGGCGCATTGGTGAGCGGCGTGTGGATGGCGTTCATAGGCTGGTTCCTGCTCACGGCAGCCCGAGACGAGGAAGCATGGTTACTAACCCGCCAGTCGCTGTTCGGCGTGTCCGTGGCCGCCGTGATGACCGCTCATCCGCACACCGCTCCCGACGGGATCTCCGTCGAGGAGTTCATCCAGCGCTATCTGCTGGGCGATCGCCACTCGTCGTATCCGGTCGAGAATCCCGACGGCGCGATCACCGGGCTGATCACGCTGAATCAGCTGCGTGACGTCGCGCCGGATCAGCGGGCCAGCACTCTGATTCGCGACGTAGCCATACCGCGCGACGAAGTGCCCACGGCGGCGCCGCACGAGCCGGTCACTGCGCTGCTCGAGCGACTGGCGCCGATCGGCGGCGGCCGCGCGCTCGTCGTCGACGCGGGTCAGGTCGTCGGCATCGTCACCAGCAGCGATCTGACGAGGTTGATCGATGTGCGCAGGCTGGCATCACCTGCGATGGGCCGCTGACCCGGGCGAACATCGAGTGGCGCGACCCGTGACTTTGGGATACAGGACAAAGGCCTTTCGACTCCTCACACCAGCCGGGGTTCGGTGAGAAAGTCGGCGGTGCCGGGGAAACCGGTGATCTGCCCGACGTGCCGGGGTGGTTTGAGCGGGTTTGGCGGCTCGGTTTGACCTACCGTCCACGCCTTCGGGCAGATCATTTTCCGGCTCGCATACCGGCGAGGAGGTTACGTTGACCGAAGTTTTGCGGGTCATATCCGGCAGTGCGAATCCGGGGCTTGCCGGGGCAGTCGCCAACCACCTCGGTCTGGAATCCGACGGCTGCAACCTCGTCCGTTTTCCAGACGGGGAGCTGCGCCCGACAGTCGAAAACATCTGTGGCTCAGATGTTTACATCGTGCAACCGACGGCACCTCCGGTCAGCGACCATGTCGTCGAACTGTTGTTGTTGCTCGACGCCTGCCGTCGTTCCCGCGCTGCGCGGGTGACCGCTGTCGTGCCGTACTTCGGCTACGCCCGTCAGGACCGCCGCACCGCGCCGGGCCAGGCCCTCGGCTCGACAGTGATTGCCCATGCGATCGGTGCCGCAGGGGCAGACCGGCTCATCGTTGTCGACCCTCATACCCCCGCCCTTGAGTCCCAGTGCCCAATTCCGGTCGAAACGCTTTCCGCGGTTCCCACTCTGTCCGGCGAGCTGGCTTCGGATCTGCCGGAGGGTTCGGTGGTCGTCGCACCGGACCTGGGTGCGGTGAAACTCGCCGAGCGGTACGCGGAAGTTCTGCACGGCCCGGTCGCGGTGGTGCGGAAGCAACGCGAAAGTGGTGCGGCAGTGAGCGCCTTGGACGTTGCCGGTGATGTTCGCGGCCGTCCGGCGGTGATCGTCGACGACATGATCACCACGGGGGCGACCATTGAAGCCGCGGTCGAATTGCTTCGCTTGCGGGGCGCCGCGCCGGACATTGTCGTGGCTGCCACCCACGGACTGTTTGTTCACGCCGCGGTGAATCGCATGCGTGATCTCGAATTGGAGCGTGTGCTCGTCACCGATACGGTGGCGCCCAAGGAGGCGGGCGCACTGATCGATGTCTACTCAATCGCCCCGACGCTCGCGATGGCCATCGCATGCATGCACAACGACAAGCCCGTTGAACCAGTTACGGGTGTGCGGGGCGGGTCGAAGTCATGAGCCGATAGTGGACGCCACGCCGCAGCACGTCTCCGCGCTGTTCGCCGACCTCTACGAACTCACGATGGCGCAAGCTTATTGGGCCGAGGGGATGTCGGGCACGGCCGTCTTCGAGACATTTTTCCGCAAGTTTCCCGCTGGCCGGTCATATCTATTGGCCGCCGGTCTGCCAGATGTACTCGACTTCCTCGAAGGTTTTGGCTTCGACGAGCCGGATCTCCAGTATCTACAAGGCTTGGGGCTGTTCAGAGACGAGTTCCTGGAGTGGCTCTCTCACGTGCGGTTCACCGGAGATGTCTGGGCGATGCGTGAAGGAACCGTCGTATTCCCGAACGAGCCGATAGTGCAGGTGATTGCGCCGATTGTCGAAGCTCAGCTCGTTGAGACATTCGTCCTGAACCAGATTCATCTCCAGACCGTGCTCGCGAGCAAGGCCGCACGCGTGGTCGACGCCGCGCGTGGCCGTACGGTGGTCGACTTCGGAGCACGACGTGCACACGGCATCGACGCGGCACTCAAGGTCGCGCGGACGAGCTACCTCGCGGGCGCGGCCGGCACATCCAACCTGCTCGCGGCCCGGCTATATGGAATTCCAGCGTTCGGCACCATGGCCCACAGTTTTGTGCAGGCGTTCGAGAACGAGATCGACGCGTTCGAAGCTTTTGCCCGCCTGTATCCGGGCACAACGTTGCTCGTCGACACCTATGACACGCTGCGGGGCGTCGACCGTGTCATCGAGTTGGCGAACCGATTGGGGGAGCGCTTCGACGTGCACGCGGTACGTCTGGACTCCGGAGATCTCGGTGCGTTGGCGAAAGCGGCGCGAACCCGGCTCGACGCGAGCGGGCTGGACAAGGTCGGAATCTTCGCCTCGTCAGGCGTGGACGAATATCGCGTGGCCGCACTCCTGGACGACGGCTGTCCTATCGACGGCTTCGGCGTGGGCACCCGGCTGTGCGTCGCCGAAGATGCCCCCGCGCTCGACATGGCATACAAGCTGGTGGAGTACGACGGCATCGGTCGGACGAAGTTCTCGAGCGGCAAGATCATCTATCCGGGGCGTAAACAGGTCTTCCGCAGAATTGACCATGGAGCTTTCGGCGGAGATACGCTGGGCCGGCCCGACGAAAGACTGACAGGTGAGCGGTTGTTGGTGCCCGCCATGAAGGATGGGCAGCGGCTCCCATCCTCCGATGCGGGCCTCGAGGCGGCGCGAGTGCAGGCGCGCCGGCAGATCGACGCGCTTCCGGCGCAGCTTCGTTCACTTGAGGTCGCCGGCGAGTGCTATCCCGTGGAAGTCAGTCCGGGAATCGAGAGCGAGCTCGAAAGGTTGCGCCGCGCCCAGCGATAGACGCTCGGCGCTCATGAGAGGACTGTGAGACTCGTGGTGACTTTCGCCCCTGGTGCGCGGCATGGCGGCTGGTGTGTGCTGGCACCGAGACGAGGAGGATGTCATGCCTAGCAATTCGAAGGTTTCGGCGATTGACCATGCGATGCACGCCGCTCACACGTGGGTGAACGAGGTGGCCAAGGAGTTCGACACCGACGATCGGGAATTTTCTTACGGAGTGCTGCGGGCATGGCTGCACACGCTGCGGGATCGACTCACCGTTGAGGCAGCCGCGCACTTCGCGGCCCAGCTGCCCGACCTAATCAGGGGTGTCTTCTACGCAGGCTGGGACCCCGGCGCCGTCCCCGTGAAGTACAACGCTGAGGCCTACGCCGTCCACTTCGCCCGTGAGGCAAATATCTCTCTCCAAGACGTCGGCAAGGCGGCCGCGGCCGTCACCACTGCGCTACTGCACTTTCTGCCACCCGCCCAGATGGACAAGGCGCTGGAGCAGCTTCCCAGCGAAATCCGGGCCCTGCTCAAGCCTCAGGTGTGATTCGGGGCCCGACCCTGCGATCACTCGGCAGCGTGCCGTCCATCGGTGAGCCGAACAATATACGTGCGGTCGGCGGGGCGATACTGAACCGTACCGCCCTCGACAATCATCCCAACCAACTCGTTGCCGTCCTCGAAGAAGTAGGCGTTGCCTTCTTGGCGCATGGAATCGAGGTGGCAACCGGGCACGATTACGACCTTCTTGCGAGGATCGTCGGTAAGGATCACGATTCGCGCACCGCTTTCCTCTTCCGTGTCGGCCACCGCCTTCTTCACGCCCGTCTTGGCTACGGCGTTCTTTCCAGCCTTCTTCACCGCAGCATTCTTGTGCGGCTTGTGCCGCTTAACGGCGTGCTCAGCCATTGGTGTGGTCCTCTCTTTCAATCACCGATTGCAGCGGTGAGGCTGTTTCGTCGCTTGCGGCGTCCTTGGTTTCCACGCGTATGGACGACCTGATGTGTCGTCTCCGACTCTGAGGTCCTTCGTATCGCCACCATCTCACTAAACCAACTGCGCAGCGAGGGCCGAACGTCCTCAAATCCGCGCCCACGGTCACATCGGCCGCCGACGGCGGTGGAACCGAGGGATCCGAGGTTCGGCGTGGTCTATACCCCTGATGTGCTGACCGTCCTGTTGGGCGGTGACGTCATGCTCGGTCGTGGTGTCGATCAGATCCTTCCCCATCCAGGAGACCCCGAGTTGCGTGAGCCGTCGTCCACGATGCACGTCGCTACGTGGAAGTGTCTCAGAAACCGACGCCGAGTGGCTGCGCACAACAGTCGAGCACATCAGCCGCCGGTTCAACATCGAGGTTGTTGCAGGGTCTGACGGATTGCTGGCGGTCCGCCCGAGACCTTTGCGGCGTGGACCATCGAAAATGGGTAAACATCAAGGACTTTAGTTACTCGTGCGGGGGTGTCGGAGGCCATAACGTCGGCCCGGTCAGCACAATAACTCGCCGTGGCCGGTGCACCGTCGACGCAACGAAGCTGGCTGGCCCGGTAGCCGCTGGCGTGTCGTGGTCAAAGGGATGGGATGAGTTGTGGCGTTTTTTCGGGTGGCAGCGGTGGATTTGGACGATTGTTGTCACCCTTTCACGACTCCCAACGGGATAAGGCGCGCAACCTTGCGCGCTAGGCCGGCGCGGTGACTGGTCTCGATGACGGCATCGATGTCCTTGTACGCTTCGGGCTTCTCCTCTGCGAGCCCGCGACGGGAGCTGCCGCGGACGAGGATGCCGGCCTGTTCGAGGCCTCTGCGTAGCGCGTCAGCATTGGTGTTGCGGGCGGCCTGGTGACGGCTTTGCACTCGGCCGGCGCCGTGCGCGGTCGAGAAGAATGCCGGGTTGTCGGGCACTCCCGCCAGGACGTAGGAGGCGGTGCCCATCGTGCCCGGTATCAGCACCGGCTGGCCGACCGTGGCCAATTCGGCGGGTACGTCGGGATGATGCGGCGGCAGTGAGCGGGTCGCCCCCTTGCGGTGCACGCACACGGTGCGTGTCTGGCCGTCGATGTGGTGCTTTTCGAGCTTGGCCAGGTTGTGTGACACGTCGTACAGCACGTCCAGCGTCGTCGAAGTCTCCTGGTCGAATACCCGACGGGTCGCCTCGGTAAGTAGTTGGCGGTTGGCGCGTCCGTAGTTGGCCGCCGCAGCCATCGCCGCCAGGTACGACTGGCCTCCGGGAGAGCGGACGGGTACGCACGCCAGCTGGCGATCGGGCACCGCAATGCCGAAGCGGCCCATGGCGTTGCCCATCTGGCGGACGTGATCGGTGCAGATCTGATGCCCCAGGCCCCGTGAGCCTGTGTGGATCATGACGCAGACGGCGCCCTCCGCCAGTCCCATCTGCTCGGCCGCGGCCCCGTCGTAGACGCGATCCACGGCCTGCACCTCGAGGAAGTGGTTGCCGGAACCCAGGCTGCCGATCTGCCCGAGCCCGCGTTCGAGCGCCCGGTCACTGACCGTCGCAGCATCGGCTCCGTCGAGCATGCCGCCGTCTTCGCATCGCTCCAAGTCCCGTGCGACGCCGTGTCCCTGCTCCACCGCGAAGCGGGCACCACCGGCGAGGACCTGCTCCAGCACGCCGCGGTTCGGCAGCCGCCACACGCCCTTGGTGCCGACCCCGCGCGGTATCGCCGCATCGAGGCGGTCCATCACCGCCCGCATCCGTGGCTGCAGCCGGTCACGGTCCAGCTCTCGGTTCACCAGCAGGCGCACCCCGCAGGAAATGTCGAATCCGACGCCGCCGGGGGAGACAACGCCGCCGTTGTCGATGTCCGTTGCCGCCACGCCGCCGATCGGAAAACCGTATCCCCAGTGCACGTCGGGCATCGCGAAGGAGGCGCGGACGATCCCCGGCAGCGTCGCTACGTTGGCGACCTGAGTCAGCGCCATGTCTCCGTGTTCGACGGGTAGTAATGCGCGGGACGCAAACACGATCCCGGGCACCCGCATGGCGCCCTCTTGTTCGATCCGGAACCGGTATGGAGTCTCCTCGATCAGCTTCATCTGGCCGCTCCATCAGACGTCAAGGGTTACCGAGCATCGCCAGCCGTGCTCACCGTGCAACAGGTGAAGCTCGTTGAGCGACACTGCCTTCGGCACCGCGCCCACCTGGGGAACCGCGCTGGCATTCACCGTCGCGAACGTCAAATCGACACCGTCGTCGGTTTGGCTCAGGTTCACGTCGACAGGGGCTTCTCCCGTTGTGTCCAAGAGGTAGATAACCTCCTCCAATACGGCGACCAGCAGATCGTCGTCGTGGTCCCCGATCACCCGGCGTCGGCGCGTCTGTTGGGCCCGGCCCGACGATGTATCCAGGAAACTCTCCACTGTCCCGAGCACCGCTTGCCTGATGCAGCCGTCGCGGGTGGGCGCCCATGCCTCAATCCGCAGATCCGCCGTGTGTGGCACGCTTCGGTGCCCTGAAGTGCTCCTCGACATGGCCTTTCGCCCGGCCTACTGGTTGGCGACAACGCGGCTCAAGTGGTCAATGAACCAGTCGCGGGCCAGCTCCGCGACCTTCTCGAGTGTTCCGGGTTCCTCGAATAGGTGGGTGGCGCCGGGAACGACGGCGAGTTCGCATTCGCCGGGGATCGCGGCTTGCGCTCGTCGGTTCAGCTCGAGGACCGTGTGGTCGTGTCCGCCCACGATCAGCAGGGTCGGCGCCACGACGTTCGCCAGGTAGCGGCCCGCGAGATCGGGCCGGCCTCCGCGAGAGACGACGGCGTGCACCTGCACTGTGCGATCGGTGGCGGCGACCAGGGCGGCGCCGGCTCCTGTGCTGGCGCCGAAATAGCCGATGGGTAACGGGGCGGTGTCGGGCTGGGTGGTCAGCCAGCCGGTGACGTGTGCGAGTCGCGATGCCAGCAGTTCGATGTCGAAGACGTTGGCGCGGTTGCGTTCTTCGGCGGGGGTCAGCAAGTCGAACAGCAGGGTGGCGAGCCCGGCCTTGTTCAAGACCTCTGCGACGTAGCGATTGCGGGGGCTGTGCCGGCTGCTTCCGCTGCCGTGTGCGAACACGACGATGCCCGTGGGGTTCTCGGGGATGGTCAGGTGCCCGGCGACCGTCACGGGTCCGGCGAGCACCTGGACTTCCTCGTCGCGCAGCGGCGGGTCGGCGGCGGCGTCGATCGCGGCATCCTCGGCAATGTTGCGCTGGGCGCGATCGAGAAGCGCGATCACCTCGTTGTCGGAGGTCTGGGTGAAGTTGCGGTAACCCTGTCCGACCGCGAAGAAGAACGCCGGTGTCTGTAGACACACCACCTCGTCGGCGTACCCGGCGAACCTCGCGATGATGTCGTCCGGGCCGATCGGAACCGCCAGCACCACCTGGTTGGCTCCGTGCGCGCGGGCGACTTGGCATGCCGCCCGGGCGGTCGCGCCGGTCGCGATGCCGTCGTCGACGATCACGGCGATCCGCCCGGTTAACGAGATCCGGTCACGACCGCGGCGGAAGCGTTCCGAACGGCGTTGCAGTTCGGTCCGCTGCTCGCGTTCGACCGCTTCCATGTCGTCGGGGCCGAGCCGCGTCTCGCGCACGACGGCGTCGTTGAGCACCCGCACCCCGTCCTCGCCGATGGCGCCGAAGGCCAGTTCGGGTTGGAACGGTACGCCGAGTTTGCGCACCACGAGGACGTCAAGGGGTGCCTGCAGCGCCTGGGCGACCTCGAAGGCCACCGGCACGCCGCCGCGCGGCAGGCCCAGGACGACGATGTCCTGGCCGTGCAGATATTGCAGGCGCTGCGCTAACTGGCGTCCAGCGTCGACACGATCGTCAAACAGATTCATCTCTCGAGTGTGTCGTGATGTGCTGATGCGCCGATATGGAATTTGGTCCCTGACTTAAACGACCACGGTCCCCTCAGATAGGAGGTGTCAGTGCAGACCTATCGCCGCTTCGAGTTCGCTCAGCGACTGTTCGGTCAGCGGGATCAGGCTCTCGATGTCGGGTATCACGTCGCGGCCGGCGACGTAGCCGAAACCGATGTGGTCGGCGTACGAGCATGTCGTGACGTTGAGCGCCTGGCCGTCGTAGACCGCCGAGACGGGATACATCTCATCGATATGCGCGCCGTTCCAATATATTTCGGTGGATGGCCCGGGCGCGCTCGAGATCGGAAGGTTACACTATCGGGCCCGGCCGAGGCAGCTGGGCCATCGAGAACGCCTCGCGGCGTCACTGTCGCCTCTGGCCCAAGGCACTAGTGCCCATGGGCTTGGGACCAACGCCTCCTGACCCGGGTGCCACAGCTGCCTAACGTCAGCGGCATCCCGTGCTCTCGAAGGAGGCTGGAATGTCACCTCATCCACCGCACCTCGGAATCGTGGTCGGAGTCGATGGATCACCGTCCTCGACTCTGGCCGTCGAATGGGCCGCGCGCGACGCGGAGATGCGCAACGTTCCGATCAAGTTGGTGCACGTCGTGGCACCTCTGGTGGCTGCCACCGAAGGGTGGTCCGACATCCCGGCGCCATCTGACTACACGCAGCGGCAGGAGGCGTCGGATTGGTGGCGCTGCACGCCTGGAGTGACATGGGGCCCCTGGAGTTCCCGAGAATGAACTGGGCGCCGATCGAATGGGCAAATATCAAAGTCCGCGAGGAAGAAGTTCTGGCCGAGCGTCTTTCGGGATGGCGCAACCGGTATCCGGATGTCGTGGTAGACAAAATCGTTGTGTGCGATCGGCCGGCACCCCGGCTGCTCGAACACGCAGAGAACGCTCAGCTTGTGGTGGTGGGCAGCCACGGCCGCGGTGGCTTTTCCGGCATGCTGCTGGGCTCGGTGAGCAGCGCAGTCGTGAACTCCGCTCCCAGATTCCGGTGATCATCGCCCGAATGCCCTAGCGGCGTCGAGGCGTCCCCGACTACCGGCACGTTCCCAGCTGGAAGTAGGTCCATGACAAGCGACGAGCGCGCCGCCCGCGTCCTCGAAATGGTGCGCGGGCTCACCATGGAGGTCCATCCCCACGCGTCCCGGCTTACCGTGACCCTCGACAGCCCGTTCGACGACCTGGGCATCGGAAGCCTGGAGTTGGCTGAGTTGCTGACGCGGGTTCAGGGCAGCTTCGGGATTGCACTTCCCGCCCATGTGCTCTCCAGCGCGGAGACGCCCCGCGACCTCGTGCGGGCCGTCATCCAGGACGGTGCACCCGTCGTCGCCGAGGACATCGCCGTCGTCGAACCGCCTGTCGTGACGGCCGGTGGCTCGGCACCAGTGGCGGCATCGACCCTGATCGACGCCCTCGACTGGCACGTCGGCGCGACCCCTGAACGGACGCACATCCGCATCCTCGACGAGTCCGGCAGTCCCGAAGACGTGACTTATCAAGCCCTGCAGACCGAGGCTGCCGCCGTCGCGGCGGGCTTGCTCGCGCGCGACGTCATGCCCGGCGACACGGTCGCGATCATGTTGCCCACCAGCAGGGCGTACTTCGTCACCTTCGCTGGCGCAGTACTTGCCGGTGCCGTGCCCGTACCCATCTACCCGCCGGCCCGACCCTCTCAGCTGGCTGATCACCTACGTCGCCACACCGGCATCCTCGCCAATGCCCGAGCCGCGATGCTGGTTACGGTCCCCGAAGCGGTCGGCCTCGGAAATCTCCTGCGCGCGAACGTCGACGGCCTGCGCCACGTCGTCGTGGCCGAATCCCTCGCAGGCGCAGCCGGGGGAGCCTTGCCCCGACCACGCTCCGCCGACCTGGCGCTGGTGCAGTACACGTCGGGCAGCACCGGCCAGCCCAAAGGGGTGGCGCTCACCCACGACAATCTGCTGGCCAACATCCGAGCGATGGGCGAGGCCGTGGCGGTGTCGGGGGCGGACACGTTCGTCAGTTGGCTGCCGCTCTATCACGACATGGGTCTGATCGGCGCGTGGCTCTCAAGCCTGTATTACGGCGTCCCGCTGGTGGTGATGCCTCCGCAGATGTTCTTGATGCGCCCATCGCGGTGGCTGCGGGCGATCCATGCCAACCGAGGAACCATCTCGGCCGGCCCGAACTTCGCCTACGAGCTCTGCCTCACCAAGATCAACGAGGCCGACCTCGATGGAATCGACCTGAGCTCTTGGCGATTGGCCTTCAACGGCGCCGAGCCGGTCAGCCCCGCGACGATCGAGCGCTTCGCCGAGCGCTTCGCACCCTATGGGTTTGAGCGGGACGCGATGACGCCGGTCTACGGGCTGGCCGAGTCCGCCGTCGGGCTGGCCTTCCCGCCGCTCGGCCGGGGCCCGCTGATCGACCGCATCGACCGCGACACATTCGTGCGGTCGGGGCGGGCCGAACCTGCCGAGTCGGGCAGACAGGACGCCCTTCGCTTCGTCGCCTGCGGACAACCTTTGCCGCGCCACGAGATCCGCGTCGTCGACGCCACCGGAACCGAACTGGGCGATCGCCGCGAGGGACGCATCGAGTTCCGCGGTTCGTCGGCGACCGCCGGTTATTTCCACAATCCCACCGCCACGCGCTCGCTGTTCCACGACGGTTGGCTCGACACCGGCGACCTCGGCTACATCGCCGACGCCGACCTGTACGTCACCGGTCGGGTCAAGGACGTGATCATCCGCGCCGGCCGCAATCTGCACCCCGCCGAGCTCGAAGAGGCGGTCGGCAACCTCGCCGGCATCCGCAGGGGGTGTGTCGCCGTGTTCGCATCTCCTGACCCCGCCGGTGGCGCCGAGCGGCTCGTCGTGATGGCCGAGACTCGAGCAACCGACGAGGAGGCGAGCGCCGCGTTGCGCTCCGAGATCGTCTCGACGACGGTGGACCTGCTCGGCGTGGCCCCCGATGACGTGGTCCTAGCGCCACCGCGCACCGTCCCGAAGACCTCGAGCGGCAAGATCCGGCGCGCCGCCAGCCGGGATATCTACGAGAAGGGCAGGATCGGCGCCCGACCACGGCCGCTGTGGTGGGAATTGGCTCGCTTCCGGGTCCGCGGAACAGTGCCGTCGCTGCGCCGTGCCCGCGATACTGCGACAACTGTCGCGTTCGCTGCCTATGCGTGGATGATGTTCGCGGTCCTCGCGCTGGCGGTGATCGCCGTGTTGCCGCTGCTACCTCGGATGGAGTGGCGCTCGCAGATGGCCACCCGGGCGCTTCGGCTCCTGGCCCGCCTGACCGGGACGGCGATCAGAGTTCATGGTCGCGACAGGCTCCACGACGGGCCCGCCATCGTCGTGGCCAACCATCCGAGCTGGCTGGACGGGCTCGCGCTCACCATGGTGCTGCCGCGCTCGTTTCGCTTCGTTGCCGGCGAGGTGTTACAGCGTGAAGGACTAACCGGCTTCGTGCTCAAGCGGCTCGGCACTGAGTTCGTGGAACGCTATGAGCGTGAGCACGGGGTGGCCGACACCGACCGGGTCGTCGCCCTAGCCCGAGCCGGGCAGTCGCTGGTGATCTTCCCCGAGGGCCGCCTGGCCCGCGCCCCTGGGCTGCGGCCCTTCCACATGGGCGCGTTCGTCGTCGCCGCCGAAGCCGGCGTCCCGGTGGTCCCGGTCGGCATCCGCGGCACGCGGGCCATCCTCCGCCCCGAGCACCACTTCCCTCGACGAGGATCGGTGGATATCACCATCGGAGCGCCGGTCCAGCCCACAGGCACGGATTGGTCGGCGGCAGTGAAGTTGCAACGCGCGGTTCGGGACGCCGTATTGCGCCTCTCAGGGGAACCGGACCTCGAATGACACGGCGGTCCACGGAATGAAGGGAAATCATTGAGTCATGAGAACTCCGGATGGCGACATGGATTCGTCGGCGGGCGAATACAGCGTGGAGGACGACAACCAGCTTCAGCCGGAAGACACCCTCCTCGACCGCGGGATCGAGGACGCACTCGACGAGGGATATTCGCCGCCCGAGCGACCGTACGGACGCGGCACCTTCGGCCCGCCTGAAAACATGGACCAGCGGCTTGCGGAGGAAGAGCAAGATCCGGCATCGCGAATCAATACCCCGCTCGACAAAGATGAGCACCAACGCTCCGACGAAGCCGAGCGCGAAGCCGAATTCCCGCAGCGAGGTGAGGTCGGACGGGTCCGAGCAGGTCGACTCGTCGCGCCGGATCGGGGGTTTGGCGAAGACACAGAGGCAGAGCTGGTGGCTGACGACGTCGGTATCAGCGGAGGAGCAGCCTCAGCCGAGGAGGCCGCAGTTCACATCATCGACGATGAGGAGTAGGGAAGTCGGATGACTTATCCCAGGGTCAGAGCGTCCTAGCTACTTCGACCTGAAGAAGTCGGGGCGTGGCGGTCCCTCAGGTGGGCGTTTACGGAGGGAGGATGGCCTCAACCCCTTGGGCTAACTCGGCGGCGCGCAGACCCGATCACGCGGCCAGGTGCACCATCACCCCGCGCACGGCCAAGGGGTCGCATCGGTCAGCGCGGCCACCTGCACGGCCGTCAGGAACATGTCGGGATCATCGACTACGCCCGGCGTGCCACCAGCCGCACTGCGTTCGCTCGGGAACTTGACGTGATCGGCCGAGTTGACCATGAGCCGGCCATCTGCGACAGCTTGCGAAAGTACCTGCCGGACAACGAAATAGTGATGGCGCACCGTTGACGCCGGACTGCCCGCGCGACTGAGCTCGCCAACCCATTTCGCAATATCGGCGCGGCCGATCTCGTTGACCGGCCGATCACCGAACGTTGCCGCAATTGACAACGCCGCGATGCGGTTGCCGTCGGTGTCACGCAGTGCGCGTGTCTTGGCGCTCAGCAGGTTCTCGTATTCGGCGCGGGTCCGTGGCTTCAATCGTGACGGCTGGCGAGCCATTGCGCGGCAACGACGCCGAACTTCTCGCGACCGCGTTCACGCAGGCTCGCGGGTGACTGGACTTGCGCCAGAAGCGTCTTCACTCGGTCTAGCCGGTCATGTGCCAGCTCGCGGGTGTCGAAAGTCTCGCGGTATTCGCGGCCGTTCTCGGCCCATACTGCCTGGTAGCGCTTCACGGGTTTGCCGTTGACACGCCGCCGTGATTCGCGCACTCCGATGTGCATGGTCGCGTTTCCTGTTCTCGCCGAGCTAGGTTGTCGCCAGCGCAACAGTGAAACAGGCTGTATAGGCGGGTAGAACCCACATCAGTGTCAACTCGAAAGTTGTTTACTGCCAGATTATTTGACCTTCAAACAGTCAGTTATAGGCTCCAAACCTTAACATTTAAACGAATGAAGTTCATCGCATCGGGCGCCGTGAGCTCAGTGGTAACCTCTCATGCACGCGCTCCCTACGTCCGCTATGTTTCTGCGCGGCCGAGTAGGTGACGCAGGGCCTGGTCGAGGTCGGGATGGCGGAATCGGTGACCGGCTTGTTGCAGCTTGGCGGGAATCACGCGTTGACTGGCGCACGCGAGTTCGCGGGCGCCCTGGTCGCCGAGCAGCAGCCGCGGACCCAACGGAGGGACCGGCAACACCGCTGGTCGGCGCAGGACATGCGCGAGCGTGCGGGTGTAGTCGACGTTGCGAACCGGTTCTGGGGCAACCGCATTCACCGGCCCGGACAGGGCGGTGTCCCACAGCCCGCGGTAGTAGGTATCGACGAGGTCGTCGATCCCGATCCAGGACAGCCACTGCCCGCCATCGCCGAGCCGACCGCCGAGGCCGGCGCTGAACAGCGGTCGCAGTAGGCGAAGAGTCCCGCCGCGAGGAGATTGCACGATGCCGGTGCGCACTAGCACGACACGCACCCCGGCCCGTTCCGCCGACGCTGTCGCCTCCTCCCACTCGGCCACCACGTCGGCGAGAAACCCCTCACCGCGATCGCTGTCCTCGGTCAGGATCTCGTCCCCGCGGTCGTAGCCGTAGTAGCCGATCGCAGAGGCGGAGATCAGCAAGCTCGGCCCATCGGGCATACGCGCGACGAGTTCGGCCAACCGGCGGGTGGGACCGATTCGACTGTCGCGGACCGCGCGCCGGTGCGCGTCGGTGAACCGGCCCGCGATCGAGGCGCCCGCCAAGTGGACCACCGCGTCGACCCCGGCGAGCAGATCCGGATCGGGTTCGGCCGGGTTCCACTGCCGCTCGTTCGCGTCAGTCGCGGCATGACGCACCAGCCGGATGACCCGATGTCCGCCCGTGCTGAGAAATGCGCTCAGAGCCGACCCGACCAGGCCCGAAGATCCCGTGACCGCCACCGTCGCCGCCCGCAGCCCGTGCTCGGCTGCCTGCTTGTGCGCGGCGAGGTCGTCGGCCAACTGGCGGTGCCGATAGGCGAACATCGGGCGCAACGCCAGCGCGGGCACCGGTGTCTCAACCCGGTCGATCACCCGGGTGCGGTCGTCGCCGACATCTTCGAATTCGTGGACATGCCGCCAGCGCAACGCAATCCGCGCCGGCAGCGAAGCCAGTCCGGCTGCGCCGATCGTGTCGACGAAACGCCGCGGCGGATCGTAGCCGTCCGCCTGGTGCTCGGCCACCCAGCGAAGCCCCCCGGGCAGCGCGAGCTCCGCCCGCCCGTTCTGCAGCGAGTCAGCTTCGGTGATTACCCGCATCGGCTGCCACGGCGGCGAGAGCCGCAGGAACGCACCGGGCCGGCTGTGCCAGGCGAACACCTCGTCGCGCGGCGCGTCGACCACGGTTGAATACACCAAACCCATCGCTCGACGCTACCGGCGAAACCGCCGGCATGCGATAAGGCACAGTGGTTGGCATGGGTGTGCGCAATGGCGGGAGGTCGCTTCTGGACACGGTGCTGGATCGCGCGGTCGTGCCCGGCTATACCCGGGTGGGCTATCGGCTGCGGCAACCCGGCTGGGCGGACATCGACCCGGCACCGGACGCACTGCGCGGCCGCACGGCGCTGGTCACGGGCGCGAACCGCGGCATCGGCCAGGCGATCGCCGCAGGCCTGGCACGGTTGGGGGCGACGGTTCTGCTGACCGTCCGCGACAAGGAGCGCGGCATGCGGGCACGCGATGAAATCAGCGCCGCGCTGCCAGACGCCGATGTGCGGGTCGAGGTCTGCGACGTGTCCGATCTCGCCGGTGTTCGTGCCTTCGCGGCTGACTTAGCCCCCCGGCTGTCCCAGTTGGACGTGCTCGTGCACAATGCCGGGGTTCTACCGGCCACCCGCACGGAGACCGGCGAGGGGCACGAAATCACCCTTGCCACCCATGTTTTGGGTCCGGTGCTGTTGACCGAGCTCCTGCTGCCGGTGCTCGCCAACTCACCCGATCCACGGGTGATTTTCATGTCCTCGGGTGGGATGTACACCCAGGCGCTGCCCGCGGCCGACCCCGAATACCGCAATGGCCGATACCGCGGCGCCATCGCCTATGCGCGCACGAAACGGATGCAGGTAGCCCTGACTCCGGTCCTCGCCGAACGCTGGGCCGCGCGGCACATCTCGGTGTACTGCATGCATCCCGGGTGGGCCGACACACCGGGGGTGGCCGACGCGTTGCCGGGTTTTCGCATCGTCACCGGCCCGCTGCTGCGCTCACCCGAAGAAGGCGCCGATACCGCGGTGTGGCTCGCCGCGACCGCACCGGCACCGCCAACCGGCCGGTTTTTCCACGACCGGCGGCCCCGTCCCGAGCACTACCTGCCGTTCACCCGGGAAAGCGACCGTGACCGCCAATCCCTTTGGCGGTACTGCGCGGACGCCATCGGCCTCGATAACCCTTGACAGACGTTGCGTTCCCACCTCGAGGCGAACTACCGATTCGCGCACCTGGACAAGCGACCGGGAACCGTGGCACTTAGCTTAGAGCGGATCCCAATCAGGCCGGCAGTTGGGCGAACCGGGCACCAGAGGCCACCCGCCACACCTCAACTTCGACCGCGGATTTGGCCGCCACTCCCGCGCGGTCAAGGCGGGGAATAGTCAGTCATCAGCCGACTGCGCCCGTGCCGTCCGCTCGTCATGCACGGCATGCACGCTTCCCGGACGGCTGTTCGGCGTTTATGTCGCGAACCTAACGGATGCCCCTGTCCCAGCTCGTCGTCTCGGCAAGCGACAATCGCTCGACCACGGGCAGCGGGTCGCTGTCGGCCGACGCTTGACCCAACCGGATCAGGGCTTGGGGGTACCCGTCGCCGTCGAACACCTCGCATGCGAGCGCCAGACGGTCGCGGGTCTGCTTCAGTGGGTCGGTCAGCGGGCAACTGACCAGCCCCAACACGGTGGCTGACAACAAGAGCCGGCTCATGGTCTCACCCGCCCGCAGCCGCATCAAGTCGTCATCGGTGTCGGTTCCGAGCACCAGCAGCACACCGTCGTCCCCGTGCGCGGCGTCTGCGCTGCCCGCCGCCCCGCCGTATCCCAGCGCCACATAGTCGTCCCGGCGAGCCCATCTCATGGCGGGGACCACGCCCAGCGTGACCTGGCGCCGGGCGGCGCGGATATAGAGCAGTTCCAGCGTGCCGGACGGAATCGGACCCGCACCGTAACGGCGACGGTCGGCACGGCGGCGTGGGATGGCAACAGCCAGCTCCCTGCTGGGTTCGGTGGCAGGTGCTTCGATGATTTCGATTAAGGCCAGATGGTCGTGGTCGGAGGCGTCGGGGAAGCGCCGGAGGCGGGTGTGCCAACCGTGTGCCGCCAACGCCACGACGCAATGGTCCAGTACGGCGCCGCAGCTGAGCAGGACGTCACGCCGGTCGGAGTCGGCGTCGCCGAGTTGGCGACTCCGGTCAGCGTAGAGATGCACACCCTCCCTGCTGACCCGCCAATGCCACGGCTGGGAGTTCTGGGCGGACGGCGCTCGTGCAGCCATGTCCAACGCCCTCTCAAGCGTGGCTGTATCGGGAAAAGCTGCCAGTCGTCTCACCTCCCACGCAGCGCCGGTTCGCTTCAGTTAATCATCACTAGTGTCACCGACGTCGCTTCCGACATCCATACCGTCAGACGGATATCACGACGTCGGACCCCCCGGGCGTCCTTGGGGTGGCACCCCGACCAGGCCAGCCATGACCCGTCACCGGCGGTGCCGTCCCGCCGTCGCTGGGGCTGGGCCGAGCGGCGGTTGCTGTGCGCGGTCGTCCGTACCGGACGGCCACCAGATAACCGGGCCGATCAACGCGAACAGCGCCGGGATGACCAGCGTGCGGACAACGAATGTGTCGAGCAGGATACCGAGGCCGACGATTAGTCCCACCTGCGTCAGCACGATCAGCGGCAGGACGCCGAGGACACAGAACACCGCGGCCAACACGATACCCGCGCTGGTGATCACACCGCCCGTCGCGGACACAGCCCGCACCATCCCTTCGCCGGTCCCGTGTTCAGCAGTCTCTTCGCGGGCGCGTGTCACCAAGAAGATCGTGTAGTCGACGCCAAGAGCGATCAGGAACAGCAGCGCGAACAGCGGGGTGCTGTTATCCAGTCCGGGGAAACCGAACAGGTGGATACTCGCCCAGCCGCCCAGCCCCAGTGCGGCGAACGCGGACAGCACGGTCGCCGCCGTCAGCACGAGTGGCGCGACGGCGGCCCGCAGCAGGACGTAGAGAACCGTGAGCACCACAGCAAGGATCGCCGGAATCACCACCAGCCGATCTCGTGCGGCGGCGTCGCGAACGTCGAGCGCCTTGGCGTCCGATCCCCCTACCAACCCGAACGGATCGGCAGTGTGGACTGAAACACGCAGTTCCGCAACGATTTCGAATGCCTGCGCTGATCCGGGCACGGCGTCGATTACGACCGACCAGCTAGTCCTCCCCGCCACCGACTGGCCGGTCGGCATCACGGAAACCACCCCGGGAGTCGCTTCGATCGCCTGTTGCACGGCGCTCGCCCTGCTGGTGTCGGCGATGACCACGGTCGGGTCCGCCAACCCGCCTGGAAAATGCGTTGCGAGCTTCTCGAATCCGGCCACCGAGTCGGCTTTCACGCGAAACTGCTCGGTCTGCGACAGCCCGATGGTGGTGCCCAGTAGCCCCGTCGCCAGTATGGCAAGGACGAGAACAGAGATTCCGCCGATCAGCCCCGGCCGTCGTGCGACACGTTCGGCGATTCGATGCCACGGTCCAGTCTCGACGGTGTCGGCGCTGCCGGGTCGCGGGACGAACGGCCAGAACAGCCGAGGCCCGAACAACGCCAGTAAAGGCGGAAGCATCAAGAGCACGAACAAGGCGGCAACCACCAGCCCGCATGCGGCCAGCACGCCAAGACCGCGGGTGCTGGGAACCACGGCGAGGATCAGCGTAAGCAAGGCCAGCACCACGGTCGCATTGCTCGCGAGAATTGCGGGTCCCGCCATACGAACTGCGCGGCGCAGAGCGTGTCGGTGATCGGCGTTGCGCCGCAACTCTTCGCGGTAGCGGGAGATCAGTAGCAGCGCATAGTTGGTGCCCGCGCCGAAGACCAGCACGCTTGTGATGCCGGACGTCGACCCGTCGAATGTCAACCCGGTAATGCCGGCGACGGCTGTTCCCACCGCGGCGGCCACCTGCTCGGCTAGACCGATCACGGCCAGCGGCACCAGCCACAGCACCGGTGAGCGGTACGTGACGATCAGCAGGACCGCGACAACCAGCGCCGTGACGACCAAGAGTTTGATGTTGGCCCCGCTGAACGAATTGGCGATGTCGGCACCGAATGCCGGGCCACCCGTGACATGGGCGATAAGCGAGGCCGGCAATCCGTCGGCCCCGGCGTTGCGCACCGCCGCCATTGCGTCGTTGAGCACAAAGCCCGAGAGATCAGCTCTCAGCGGCACCGGCGCGACGGCGGCGCGGCCGTCGTCGGATGTCAGCATCGGCGCCGGTGTGTCCCGCGTTCCGGCGACTGTCAGCATCCGGTTGCGAGCCTCTGCCACGACGGCGAGATCGGCAGGGGTGAGCACCCCGCCGTCGGATCTGGTGACGACGAGGATCGCCGCTGTCCGGTCGCCGCCGGGAAATTGCTTCGCAGCGTCGTCGGTGCGCGCCGATTCGCTGCTGGGCGGCAGGAAATCCGGTGACCGGGTGCCGGCGTCGTTGGCGCCCGCCAGCCCGATGACGACGCCCCCGAGCAAGGCGACGGCGAGAGCGATCAACCATGACCGAGGCGCGGTCAACGCAAGGGCGATGCGGTCCCAAAACACCCCGTCGCGCCCCGACGATCGGTAAGTGTGGGCTTCTACGGCGAGCATCGGCGACCCTGTCATCTATTCGCCGCCAGGCTCCTCGCCGAGGTACACCGACTCGAGCACCAGGTCGGGGATGACCGTTCCGTACTCGCCGTGAGTCTTGTGCTCGACGGTCTGCCAGGTGCGGCCTTGGTGCTGGCGCATGTAGGCACGGTATTTTGGCGCTCCGGGAATCTTGACATTGTCGGCGACGACGATCGTCCCCTTGTGCAGCCACCCGCGCGACAGGAGGCTGTGCAGATCGCTCAGGTAGGCGTTCTTGTCGTGGTCGAGGAAGACGAAGTCGACGCAACCGGCACCGAAGCCGTGCTCGGCGGCCAGGGCGTCGAGCGTCTTCCCGCCGTCACCGATGGTGCCCACCACGCAGGTGATCCGGTCCGCCACACCCGCATGCTCCCAGATACGCCTGGCGTTGACGGCGTTCGCCGCGGCCATTTCGACCGAGTACACGTGGGCGGTCGGCGCGGCCGCGGCGATGCGCAATGCGCCGTAACCGCAGTAGGTTCCCAATTCCAGCGCCAGTTTCGGGTTCGCGCGCCGCACCGCGGCGTCGAGCAGCCTGCCCTTCTCGTCGCCGACGTTGATCAGAAACGACTCGGTGTACGCGAACCGGTCGATGGTGTCGAGCACGCTCTGGATGTCGCCCTTCCGGGCGTTGTCCAGGACGTACTGGACCACGGCGGCTTCTCGACCGTCGCCCACCTGCCCGACGGTCGCGATGTTGCCCTGCGACGCGGCCATTCGCCAGAACGACCATCGGAGCAGTGGAACGCGCTGCTTGAACTTCATGAGTTACCTCCTTGGAGTTTTCGGACGACTTCGAGCGTGATCGGCCGGCTGGGGACGGCGGCCACGCCCCGCGGGATCGACCTGGGCAACCTGCCTCGCCGCCGTCCCGTGGGAATCCGCAGCTCGACGTTGGTCAGGATGGTTCCGAGCGCAATCGCCAACTCGAGGGCTGCGAACGACGATCCGGGGCAGCGGCGGTGCCCGTATCCGAACGGCGAGTACTCGGTTGGTGACGGTCTGCGGCCCAGGAAGCGCTCGGGGTCGAACGCGCTCGGGTCCGGCCAGACCTGCGGATCGGCGTGCAGTGCGGGCAGCGCCACGCCGATCACGTCTCCCTGCGCCCGCTCGGTCTGCCATGTGGTCACCGGGCACGTGAGCTGCCGCACGACGATCGACACCGTCGGATGCATCCGCAGTGTCTCGGCGATCACCGCGGCCGAGGTACGGCAGCTTCGGCAGCTGCTCGGGCGTGGGGTTGTCGGCGAGTTCGTCGAGCAGCTTTTGCCGGACCTTCTCGTCGGCGTGCACGTGGTACAGCGCCCACGCCAGCGTGGTCGCCGAGGTCTCGTGACCGGAGACCAGCAGCGTCCGCAGCTGTTGGCGCACCTCGTCGTCGCTGCGCCCGGCACCGTCGTCGTCGGACATCAAGACGCTCAGCACGTCATCGAAGCCGTCGGCGCCGGTGTGTCTGCGGTGCGAAATCTGTTCCGACAGCATGACATCCAGCTCGACGCGACGCGCCGAGAAGCGTCGCCACGGCCCGAGCCCGAACGGCGCGCGACGCAACGCGGGGAAGAACATGAACGGGGCGACGTAATCGCGCATCATCGCCTTGACGACGGTGACGTATCGGTCGCGCAGATTCCGGTCGTCGATGCCGAACACCGCCTGGACGATGATCTGCAACGTGATCGACTGCGCCGCGTCGCGGGTGTCGATGGTCGTGCCGGGTTGCCACTTCGCGATCTCGTCCAACGCCGCCTCGACCATCAATCCGGTGTAGCGCCGGATCCGATCATGGTGCAGCGCGGGCAGAAAGCGCGCACGCTCCTGCTTGTGCCGGACGCCGTCGAGCAGAATGATCGATCCGTCGCCGACGACCGGCTCGATCGGGTTGGGCATGGGTGGCGTGAACGCGGACACCGGGATCTTCAGAAACTCGCGGATGTGGGCGGGTTTCGCCGCGAACAACACATCGCCGAAACCCGGGATGGGCATCGCAAACGCCCTGCCGCTCTTGGCCCGTCGCCGAAAGTAGGCCTCGGCGTCGTACCACGCGCCGATCTTGTGCATGAGCCGGAATCGTGGACTCGACGGTCTGCTCAGCGTGGGTGTCATGACGCATCCGTCGGCAGCATCGCGGCGATCGTCGCCAGCACCGCCTGTGTGGATTGCCGGTTTCCGACGGTGATCCGCGCGCTGCCGTCCGAATAGAGTGCGCACTCGCGGGCCGGTGCCGTCGAACACCTCGGGCCAAAGTTGCCCCTTCGCAGGCAGATAGACGAAGTTGGCATGGGTGTCAGCGCTCCAGACACCCATCTCCCGAAGCCGCGAACGCAGATGGTCGCGTTCTGCGGTGATCCGTTCGATCCGGCGACGCAGCTGAGCTTCGGCCTCGAACGACGCCGCGACCGCGGCCAGGCTGGCGACGGTGGCGCCGAACGGCAACTGCATCGACCACAGGACGCGGCCCATGGCCGGCGAGCAGATGCCGTACCCGGTCCTGATGCCGGCCAGCCCGTAGGCTTTGGAGAACGTGCGCACCACAACGACGTTCGGGAATCGTCGCAACAGGAACTCCGGGTGGATGCGGTGTCGCGGTGACGCGAATTCGATGTACGCCTCGTCGAGCAGCACCGTGGTGCTCGAACCAATGCGCTGCAGGAAGCGTTCGAGGTCCTCGGCCGGCGCCACCGTGCCGGTGGGGTTGTGCGGCCGGCACACCACCACGACTTCCGCGTCGGCGGCGGCGTCGGCCATGGCGTCGAGGTCGTGGTGTCCCTGTTCGTCCAACGGCACTGTGACGGTCTGCAGCCGAGCCATCTGCGCGAAGATCGGATAGCCGTCGAATGTGGGTGCCGCCATGACGATCCGGTCGCCGGGACGGGTCAGCCCCTGCAGCACCTGCATGACGACGCCGGTGGCGCCGGCGCCGACGATGATCTGCTCCTCCTCGAAACCGAGGTGCTTCGCGATGAGCCGACGGAACCGTTCCGGCAGGAACTCCGGATAGCGGTTGACCGAGTCGACGGCCCGGACCATCGCGGCGCGAACCGTGGGCAGCGGAGCGAACGGGCTCTCGTTGAGGGACAGGGCCAATGGATCTTCGGCGTCGGGGAGCCGCAGCGGCAGACCGCAGGGTGAGTGGCCGGAGGACAACGCGGCGGTCATCGGCCGCCCCATCGCACCGCGGCGGCACCGGCGAAGTCACCGGCGTGGGCGAAGGCCGCCATCATCACCACGTCGCCCTTCTTGACCTGACCGTCGGCGATGGCGCGGTCCAGGTTGACCGGAATGCCGGCGGCGAACAGGTTGCCGCATTCGTCGAAGGTGTCGCGATGCCTCTCCTTGGGCAGCTCCAGGGCGTCGCGCCAGTTGCGCAGGAACACCCGGTTGGGCTGGTTGGTGACCAACAGGTCGATGTCCTTGGGTTTCAACCCGATTCGGTCACACACCGCGTAGGCGACCTCGGGAACCTGACGGTTGCCGCGGGCCAGCACCTTGGTGATCTTGCTCTCGGTGAAGCCGATGTAGCCCTCGCCGGTCCCGGGCTGCCACCACTTGCGCGGCGGATCCACCGCGATGGTCATCTCGCCCGCGTACTCGCCGTAGGTGCGGCACTCCACGTCCAGGATCGGCGACTCGTCCGACACCGTCACCAGGCCGACCGCGGCGCCGTCGCCCGGAACCGCCGCCTGGGCCTTGCGGCGCACGGTGGGCTGGTCGAAGATCTGCCCGGCGGCGTTCTGCGCCACCGCGATCAAGGCCGTGCGGCCCTGCCCACTCTCGAGCAGATTGGCCGCCATCTTCAGGCCGAGCACGAATGCCGCGCAGCCACCGTTGTGCAGGTCGATCACCCAGCTGGGTTTCATTCCCAGCCGGTGGGCCATCGCGCCGCCGCCGCCGTAGAACGGCATGTCGGGCATCTGGGTGTGGGTGATCAGCACATCGACGTCGGCGAGGGCGTCGGGGCCGTGGCGGTCCAGCAGACCGGCGGCGGCGCGCTCGACCATGTCGACGGCGGTCTCGTCTTCGGCGACGTGATGGCGGTATCTCGGGGCCCGGAACATCAAGTTGTCTCGCAGCTCATCGGATTCGGCGTACTGCGCGTAATGCTCCGCCGGCACCGGCTCGCCGGGCAGATAGGTGGAAACGTCGATCAGGCTGACAGTCATGGCGGTTCTCATCTCATCCAGTCGGGCTTGACGGGCAGCCCGTTGTGGTGGCGGTATTCGGCGATTGCCTTCAGGTTCAGCAGCTCCAGGCGGTGGCCGGCGCCGAACATGTCCCAGAAGTCACCCACCCACACCGGGCGCTCGGGCGGTGCGGCCTCCGGGTACGGGTTGTGGTCGTAAAACGGGTGGTGACAGTTGGTCCACAACACCACCGATCCGGGCTTGTCGAGGACCACCTGCGCGTCGATCACGCGCATCAGGTAGATCATCCACAGGTGTTTGCCCTGGTCCCAGGCGCAGTGATAGTCGACGGTGCGCGCCTCGGGCTGGGCCACTGTGCGGGTGTAGATTTCGGTCTCCGAGCCCAGCCGGTCGTAGGCCAACCACAGCCCGTCCTCCTGGGTGGGGGTGAACCCACGCAGGCTGTAGGTCCACTCCTCCAGGCTGCGGGTGTCGGCGAGGTACTCGTAGAGCTCGTCGGGAGGGCAGTCGATGTACTCGTTGACGGTGCAGTACGGGCCGAACACCTCGTCGTGCGGATACACCGACCGCATCATCTCCATGATGATCGGCGTCGCCTTCTCCCGTGGAGAGGTTTCGATGCGGATCACGCCCTCGATCGGGCCGGTCATGTCGTCTCGGTCGAGCCGGTGGGCGGCGATATCCTCAAGTGCGGGCAACGACATCGGAGTCCTCCTGGTAGTGGGTTGAAACAGGGTGATGGTCGAGAAACGGTGCGAACGGCGGGATTTCGTCGGCTGAGCACTCGATGCTGACGACCGACGGGCCGTCGGCGTCGAGCGCTGCGCGCAGCGCCGGCGCCAGCGCGTCGGGGTCTGTGACGTCGACTGCGGGCAGGCCGGGGAACATCGCGGCCAGCCCGGCGCCGAGGCTGCTGGGTGTGAACCGGTTGTAGCTGTAGATGCCGTCGTAGTAGAGCTTTTCGCGCGTCACGCACATGGCGTGGGCGTTGTTGTTGAACAACACCAGCGTGACGGGCAGCCGGTGTTGGATGGCGGTGTGCAGCTCGAGGCCGTGCATGAAGAAGGACCCGTCGCCGGCCACGATGACGGTGCGGCGACGCCGGGCGAACGCCATGCCGATGCCGGCGCCGAAACTGTAGCCCATGCCACCCATCCCGAGCGCCACCACGAACCGGCCTGCGCGCCTCGCGGGCAGATGGTGGATCGCCGCCGCTCCGGAGTTGCCCGCGTCGACGACGATGTCCGCGTCGTCGGGCAGCACCGCATCGAGCGCGGTGATCGCCTCGCGGTACCGGATGCCCGGTCCACGATGGGTGGGTGGGCTCAACTCCGTGGGGGACGTCGAGTCGACGGCCGGCAGCGCCTGCGGCGGGCGGCTCATGATCCTGCGTGTCAGCTCGGCCAACGACGCACGAAGATCATTGGTGTGCACGTGAATAGACGGCAGATACGGCGGTGCGGACCCGATCGACAGCGTGCAGGTCTCGCGCAGCGCCGCATCCAGACCGGCGCGGGCGGTGACTGGCAAGCGGGTGCCCACCAGCAGGCACACCGCTGCGCTGCGGATGGCGTCGGCCACCCCGGGATGGCCCATCACCCCGGTCACGCCCAGCGACGCTGACGCCCCCGGTGCGCGGCTGACATCCTTGGCGTCGGGCACCGTCGCGATTCGGGCGTGCAGCGCCGCGCGAAGTCGCTCAAGCTCGTCACGGGCATCGTCACGGGCCACCTGCTCGCCGGCGATGATGGTCACCGGTCCCGAAGCCTCGTGCAGCGCCCGCAGGATCGGTTGGGGATCTTCGGCACAGCGCCGGCGTCCGCTCACGGTCAACGCGCCGTCGGTGTGGACGGTGGCCTGCTGAACATCCTTGGGCAGCAACAACACCGCGGGGCCGCCAGCACGGGCCGCTGCCACCGCCTCGGGCAACGCGGTCAGGATGTCGTCCGGCTCGACGATCCGCCGGCAGTACACCGACACGGCCGAGAACAGGGCCTCGGCGTTGAGGGAGCCGTTGCGGCCGCTGGTGTCCTGAAAGGCGCCGCGCCCATCGAGCGTGGTCGGCGACTGGCCGACCAGGGCGAGCACCGGGACGCGACTGGCGTACGACTCACCCAGTCCGGCGACCAGGTTCAGTGCGCCGCCACCCGAAGTGGCGGCCACCACGCCCAGCTCCGCAGTGGCGCGACTGTACCCGTCGGCCATGGTCGCCGCGGAGAACTCGTGCTTGGCCAGCACCGCCGTGAGGTCCGGGCAGAAGAAGGCCGCATCGTAGAGGTCCTCGATGTTCGCCCCGTCCACACCGAAGACGTGGCTGACCCCCGCGGCCGCCAGGTGGTCGACGATGTGGTCGACCACCCGGGAGCCCGCCGACCGCGGACCTGACTCGGCGTCGGCTGCCGTCATCGACCCTGGCCCGATGAGACGATCGTCATGGTTCCTGCCCTTAACGTCGGTGCTGTGGACGCCACCCTTGCTCTTGCTTGAAGTCATTCGGCGGCGCGGTCGGTTTGGATGGGTCGCATTTGGAGGCAATTCACCGAGACCGCGCGACGGCGGTGAAGAGCGCACGTCCGGGTTGCTGAGGAACCCGCGGTCGCGGCGGCGATTGCGCCGATGGTGCCGGGTCGCCGTCCCAGGGGAACGACGACCCGGCGAGGCTTACATGGCCGGCGGGGTAAGGACCGTGTCGATCAGATAGACGGTGGCATTGGCCGTCTGAACGCCGCCGCACACCACCGACGCGTTGTTCACCCTCAGGTTGTTGCCGAACCCCGTGACGGTCAGATCCGCGCCCTGCAACGTCTTGTGCACGCCGTCAACGTTCTGCGGGTTCACCCGACCTGGCACCACATGGTAAGTAAGGATGTTCGTAAGACCGGCCGAATCGGTCTTCAACGAGTCGATCGTCGCCGACGGGAGCTTGGCGAACGCGTCATCGACCGGTGCGAACAGCGTGAACTGGCCACCGTTGAGCGTGTCCACCAGGTTGACAGTCGAGTTCAACTTCCCTGACACCGCCGCGGTGAGCGTGGCCAGCAGTGGGTTGTTCGAAGCTGCGACGGCGACCGGCTCCTGCGCCATCCCGGCGATCGAGCCAGGCCCGGTGGGCACCTGCTGTGCATAACTGCCGCAGCCAGGACCCACAAGATTCGGCGTCTGATCCGCGCTGGCGATGCCGGCGGAGAACGGCAGCAGACCAGCGGCGACCGCGGCGGTGACGCCGGCGGCGGTGGCTAGACGAATCTTCATTATTGATCTCCCTCTCACTTACGGCCTGCGGCCGTGCCCGAACTTGTCTACGTGTTGTCATTCGGAGCAATCAGCGGCCTGGATGGGTGATCTGGGCATCAGTCCGGATCGAATACCGGGTGTGGGAAGCCTGCGCGCCGCAGCAGAGTTTATGTACGCCGATTCGACCGGCTTACCGGTGAGGGTCGCGCGGCCGCCGTTACGCTACGGCACCATGAGCGAAAAGCCGCCAGCGACCGGCGACTTGAACTCATTGCTGTGCCGGGTAGCCCAGCATGACGCTGACGCCTTCGCAGAGTTCTACGACCTAACGAGCTCCCGTGTCTTCGGGCTGGTGGCCCGTGTACTGCGCGACCCTGGCTACGGCGAGGAGACCACCCAGGAGGTTTACCTGCAGGTGTGGCGCAACGCCGGCAACTACGATCCCGCAGCAGGGTCTGCGCTGGCCTGGCTGCTGACGCTTGCCCATCGGCGCGCGGTGGACCGCGTGCGCTCAGAGCAGGCCGCAGCCCAGCGCGAATTCCGTTACGGAAGCGCCACCGCTGATCGGGCCGCCGACGTCGTTGCCGACTCGGCAATCCTTCGTGAAGAACGCCGCCAAGTCGCCGAGTGTCTCGATACGCTGACCGACGCGCAGCGGGAGTGTATAGAGCTGGCCTACTACGGCGCCCTTACCTATGCCCAAGTCTCCGAACGGTTGTCAACCAACTTGGCGACAATCAAGTCACGCATGCGCGACGCGCTGCGCGGGCTGAGAAACTGTTTAGGCGTGACATGACTGAATCGTCGGAATTCGAACTGCTCGAGCTGGCGACACCCTACGCGCTCGATGCCGTCTCGGAAAATGAGCGCGCAGCAATCGAAACCCATATCGCGGCGGCCCCCGCCGCTGTTGCCGGACCCTTCGACGACGAGGTTCGCCTCGTCCGGGAGACAATGGCCGCCGTCTCGGCCTCGACACCGGTCGAACCGCCGGCGGCTCTACGAGGGCGGCTGCTGGCATCCGTCAAGTCCGGCTCGGCACACTGATTCGGTTGGCGCACAGTTCTCTTCGCGGCAGCAGCCGCGATTGCCATCGGGCTCGGCGCGCTGAGCGCCGGATTGGCGTTACGCTCCACAGCGCCACTATCGACCCCGGCGCAGGTGTTTGTCGCGGACGATGTGCGCACGGTATCCGGCGCGATGCCTGCGGGCGGCACCGCGACCGTCGTCTATTCACGCGAGAAGAACGCCGGTGTGTTGGTGATGAATAACGTGCCGCCGCCGTCGTCGGGCACCGTGTATCAAATATGGCTGATGGGCGACAACGGCGCGAAGTTGGCCGGCACGATGGACGCCAAGGCGGTTGCACCGTCCACCACAGCGGTCATCCGGGAGATCGGGAAATCTAATGCGCTCGCGTTCTTGGTGGAGCCGTCACCCGGCTCCACGCGGCCGAACTGTCCGGTGATCGCGGACTGCCTCTGACATAACGCAATACGGTACGACGCCGTTGAAAACCCTGCCGACGGCACACCACTCATAAGGCGTCCTTGGGCGTGGCCGGATCTGTGTCGAACGGTCAGCATCGAAGGTGAATTCCCAAGACCGTCATCGGCACTACCAGGACGCGCGCACAGGCCGCTCGGTGGTGGTGTGAGCAATTAGCTAATGCACGCGCGACCTCGCTGATGATCGCAAGCGGTGCCAACGTCAAGACAGTGCAGTCCCAGCTTGGGCACAAGACGGCGACGATGACGCTCGATCAGTACGGGCACCTGTTCCCCGATGACCTCGACGACGTGGCCGACAAGATGGCGACCAGTTTAGGGTGTGCCCAAAATGTGCCCAAAAAGGGAGCAGGCCAGGGCACAATAGCCCCTGACCGGCTTCTTCTTCTGTGGAGCTGCCGGGAATCGAACCCGGGTCCTACGGCATTCCCTCGAGGCTTCTCCGTGCGCAGTTCGCTAGGCCTCTACTCGGATCTCCTGATCACGCGAACAAGTCAGGATAACGAGATCCCAGTCGCTGTTTGGTGTCCCGATGAGTCCCGCGACCGAACTCACCGGTTGATCCCTCTAGATGACGCCAGGGTCCGGGTCGAGGGCTCTCCCGGTCTGACGGACTCACAGTAAGCTATGCAGCGAGTGCGAAGTCGCGCTGATTGGAATCGGCGCTTAATTGGTTGCAACGACGCTTACGGTGGTCTCTTGCCTGCACCGGCACGCTTCCCTTGATTCGATGCGCGAAGTCGAAACCGTTCAGCCCCTCGCACCCCTGCCGACCTTCGGCAGGAATATTTCATTCTACCGCCCACCTCAACACACGCCAGCGAATAAATAGTCCCAGCTAGATCACGTAATCAGCGTGTTCAGTGACCGAGCAGGTTGACGAGCCTGGCGAAGACGCCGGGCAGTGCCTGTGCGGCCGGAACGACGCTCGCTCGAAGTGGCGGGTGCGCTAGCGCCTGCACCAAAGCAGCCGTCAGCATCCGGTACCGACGCGTCAGCCTGCGCCACTGTCGGTCGTAGTCCCTCGGGCCGGTCCCCCACCACACAGTTCACGACCAGTTCGGCGGCGCCGAACGCCAACCCCATCCCCTCGCCGGTCGGTCCGTGAATGTAGCCGGCCGCATCGCCCACCAAGAGCACCCTTCCCGCCGTCCGGTTACTGACCTTCTGGCGCAGCGGTCCCGCAGCCCGGTCCTGACCATGGGCATGGCCCGCGACCCGGTCGCGGAGTTCGGCGAACGACTCGAAGTGGCTGTCGAAGCCACCGCGGGTCGAGCTGAGAATCGCAACCCCCACGCAGTCCTCGGCCACCGGCGTCACGTATGCCTCGGCGCCCTTCGACCAGTGCACCTCGACCGAGGCCGTCCACGGGGCGATCGCGTAATGCCTGCGGATCCCCCACCGGCGCGGCCCCACCGCGGGAGCCGACAATCCTAAGGACTTGCGGATCGGTGAATGCAGTCCGTCGGCCGCCGCCAGGTACCTGGCCTGAAACCCCGCGGCGCACACCGATTTCTCGTCCTGGGTGATCTCGCCGAACTCGCCATGCACAAGCTTCACCCCGGCCGCTTCAGCTGCCCGCCACAACGCGGCGTGCAGGACCGTCCTACGCACACCTCGCCCCGCGCCGTTTCTGAACGCCGCGTTGACCCGGCGGCCACCGTCGATATAGCTGATCCCCTGCAGCGGCCTGCCCTCCGCCGTCACGCCCAGCCGGTCGAGGTGCGCGACGGTGTGGGGCATCATGCCCTCGCCGCACGCCTTATCCAGCACGCCGGACCTGCGTTCAACGACGGCGACGTCGAGGCCGGCCTGCGCGCCGTACAGCGCGGTGGCCAGGCCCGCGGGGCCGGCGCCCGCCACCAGTAGGTCGATCACGTCAGGCTCGCGAGCGCGTCGTTCTCGACCTTGAGCCGCGTGCGCAGCAGCGCGGCGTTCAGGGCGCGTGAAGACCAGGGCGGTGATCCAGGCCGAATGCACCAGCGGCAGAGCGATTCCCTCGACGACGACAGCGACATAGTTGGGATGCGGTATCAACCGGTACGGGCCGCCGGTCACCCGCGGCGCGCCGGGGACGACGATGACGCGGGTGTTCCACTGATGCCCCAGTGTGGTGATGCACCACCAGCGCAGCACCTGTGCGGCGAGGATCACGACCACCATGGGCCAGCCGAGTGAGGGCACGAACGGCCGGTGCAGCGCGATCACCTCGATCAGACACCCGGCCAGCAGGCCGACGTGCAGCACGACCATCACCGGGTAATGGCCGACGCAACTGAGTGCCGCCACGTTTCCGCTCCACACCCAATTGCGTTTGGAGACAACCAGTTCGACCAGCCGCTCGATGCCGACGGCCGCGATCAGCAGGGCGTACCAGAACACGGTCACCGCCACCGCAAGAGCACGAGTTCCGAGCAGAAGCCCGGGCCCATCGCCATCAGCACACCGGGACTGCCTGCAGGTGGGCGCTTGGCCATCGTGTCGCGCAGGACGTGCGGCGCGGACGCCGAGGACAGATTGCCTACCTCGGCGAGCGACCGCCAGGTCAGCTCCAACGCATCGTCGGTCAGACCGAGAGTCTCGGTGATGGCCTCGATGACCTTCGGGCCGCCGGGATGACTCACCCACGCGGCGATGTCGTCGACCGTGAGGTCATGGGACGCAAGAAATTCCGTCACATCGTCGGCCAGATACTTCTCGACCACCGCCGGCACGTCCGGCGAGAGCACCAGCCGGAACCCGGACGCGCCCACGTCCCATCCCATCGTGCGCAGCGAGTCCGGATACAGGTGGCTTCGTGAGTCGAGCACCTCGGGCCCCGAGGCCCCGATCTCCTCGGCCTTGCGATCGCCCACCGCGACCACCGCCGCGGCGCCGTCGCCGAACAGTGCACTGCCGACCAGTGTGGCCATCGACGGCTCGGACTTCGGTGTGAGCGAGCAGATTCCACCGCGAGCAGCATCGCGACACCGTCGGGGGCACCGCGCAGGTAGTCATGCAAGCGAGCAATGCCCGCCGCTCCGGCCACGCAACCCAGTCCGAACATCGGCACCCGC
>CAWDFT010000023.1:0-8987 GCA_963801575.1 uncultured Actinomycetota bacterium | reverse complement strand
GTCGCGCTGGTCGTGGAAACCGGAGACGCTCGCGAGGTGCACCACATCGCCATGCTGATCGGATTCGGCGCTGCCGCAGTGAACCCGTATCTGGCGTTCGAGTCGATCGAGGACCTGGTCCGCGAGGGCGAGCTCACCGGCATCGAGGCAGCAGCCGCCGTGCGGAACTACCTCAAGGCGCTCGGCAAGGGCGTGGTGAAGGTGATGAGCAAGATGGGCATCTCCACCGTCGCGTCCTACACCGCCGCACAGGCTTTCGAGGCGATCGGGCTCGACCGCGATGTGGTCGACGAATACTTTGCCGGCACACCCAGCCAGCTCGGCGGCGTCGGGCTGGACGTAATCGCCGAGGAGGTCAAGCAGCGACACCGTCGCGCGTACCCGGAGAACCCGACCGAACGGGTCCATCGCCGCCTCGACGTCGGCGGCGAGTACGCCTTCCGCCGCGAGGGCGAGCTCCACCTCTTCACACCCGAAGTCGTTTTTCTGCTTCAGCATTCGACCCGCACGGGTCGCCACGACATCTTTGCGCAGTACTCCGAGGAGGTCGACCGACTGTCCCGCGAGGGCGGCACGCTGCGCGGCCTGTTCGACCTGAAGAAGGGCGTGCACCCGCCGGTACCGCTGGACGACGTCGAACCGGTCGACGCCATTGTCGCCCGGTTCAACACCGGCGCAATGAGTTACGGCTCCATCTCGGCCGAAGCCCACGAAACCATGGCGATCGCCATGAACAACCTCGGCGGACGGTCCAACTCCGGTGAGGGCGGAGAAGACGTCGACCGGCTCTACGATCCGCGTCGTCGCAGCGCCGTCAAGCAGGTGGCGTCCGGCCGCTTCGGCGTCACCAGCGACTACCTGGTCAACGCGTCGGACATCCAGATCAAGATGGCGCAGGGTGCCAAGCCGGGGGAGGGCGGTCAACTGCCCGGATACAAGGTCTATCCGAACATCGCCAAGACCCGGCACTCGACGCCGGGCGTTGGCTTGATTTCGCCTCCGCCGCACCACGACATCTACTCGATCGAAGACCTGGCGCAGCTCATTCACGACCTCAAGAACGCCAACTCCGATGCCCGCATTCACGTCAAGCTGGTCAGCTCGGTCGGCGTCGGCACCGTGGCGGCGGGCGTGTCGAAGGCCCACGCCGACGTCGTGTTGATCTCCGGCTACGACGGCGGCACCGGTGCGGCACCCTTGACGTCGCTCAAACACGCAGGCGCCCCATGGGAGATCGGCCTGGCCGATACCCAGCAGACGCTTGTACTCAACGGGCTGCGAGACCGCATCACGGTGCAGTGCGACGGCGGCATGCGCACCGCCCGCGACGTGGTCATCGCAATGCTGCTCGGTGCAGAGGAATTCGGGTTCGCCACCGCACCGCTGGTGGTGTCGGGCTGCATCATGATGCGGGTCTGTCACCTCGACACCTGCCCGGTCGGCGTGGCCACCCAGAACCCCGAACTGCGGTCGCGGTTCAACGGCAAGCCGGAGTTCGTGGAGAACTATTTCCGGTTCATCGCCGAGGACATCCGGCGCTACCTGGCGGAACTCGGATTCCGCAGCATCGACGAGGCCGTCGGCCACGTCGAGATGCTCGACACCGCCGCGGGAGTCGCGCACTGGAAGAGCCGTGGCCTGGACCTCAGCCCGATCTTCACTGTGCCCACCGACGGTCACGGCGCGCGGCTGACCCAGCGGCGGCGGGTGCGGGCTCAACAGCACGACCTTGACCAGGCTCTTGACAACACGCTCATCGCGCTCGCCGAAGGCGCACTGGAGGACGCCCACCCGGTCCGGCTGGAGTTGCCGGTGCGTAACGTCAACCGCACCGTCGGCACCCTGCTGGGCTCCGAGGTCACCCGCCGCTACGGCGCGCAGGGGCTGCCGGATGACACCATCCACGTCACGCTGAACGGCTCCGCAGGCCAGTCGATCGGCGCGTTTCTGCCGCCGGGCATCACCCTCGAGCTTGTCGGCGACGCCAACGACTATGTCGGCAAAGGTCTTTCGGGTGGCCGCGTCATCGTCCGGCCGCCCGACGATGTGCTGTTCCTGCCGGAAGACCACGTGATCGCCGGCAACACGCTGCTCTACGGCGCCACATCCGGAGAGGTGTTCCTGCGCGGCCGGGTCGGGGAGCGCTTCTGTGCCCGCAACTCCGGTGCGCTCGCGGTCACCGAGGGTGTCGGCGACCACGCCTGCGAGTACATGACCGGCGGCCGTGTCGTTGTGCTCGGCAAGACCGGACGCAACATGGCGGCCGGGATGTCGGGCGGCATCGCCTTCGTGCTCGGGCTGGACCCGGCGATGGTCAACACCGAAATGGTCCAGTTGCAGCGCCTCGACCCCGAAGACTTCGCGTGGCTGCGCGAGGTGGTGGCCCGGCACGCCCGGCTCACCGGCAGCACGGTGGCCTCATCGGTGCTTTCCGACTGGCCAAGGCGCAGCGCGCAATTCACCAAGATCATGCCGACCGACTACGAACGCGTCCTGACCGCCACCCGGATGGCCAAGGCCGAAGGTCGTGACGTCGACACCGCGATCATGGAGGCCAGCCGTGGCTGATCCGCACGGGTTCCTCGAGGTGCCCAAGGTCGAAGCGGCCAAACGACCCGTCGACGAGCGTGTCGGCGACTGGCGCGAGGTCTACGAACTGCAGGACCCGCACGAGCGGGCAGGCGAAGTGTCCCAGCAGGCACGCCGTTGCATGGACTGCGGAATCCCGTTCTGCCACTCGGGAAGCGCGGGCTGCCCGCTGGGCAACCTGATCCCCGAATGGAACGACTTGGTCCGCAGGGGCCGGTGGGATGCCGCGAGCGATCGACTGCACGCCACCAACAACTTCCCGGAGTTCACCGGCCGGCTGTGCCCGGCGCCGTGTGAAGTCGCCTGCGTGCTGTCCATCGCCGACGAGAAGACCGGCGGCAGCGTCACCATCAAACGCATCGAACAAACCATCGTCGATCAAGCCTGGATGGACGGCATCGTCGAGCCGCAGCCTGCGGCCATTACGACCGGCAAGAGTGTCGGCGTGGTGGGATCAGGACCCGCGGGACTCGCTGCCGCGCAACAACTCACCCGCGCCGGCCATCACGTCACGGTGTATGAGCGAGACGACCGGCTGGGCGGGCTGATGCGTTACGGCATTCCGGAGTACAAGCTCGAGAAGGCCACGCTGAACCAGCGTCTGGCCCAAATGCGGGCGGAAGGAACGCGTTTCGTCACCGAGTGCGAGGTCGGCGTCGACCTGACGATCGACCAACTGCGCGAACAGCACGACGCGGTGGTGCTGGCCGTCGGGGCGTTGCGGGCCAGGGACAACCACGTGGAGGGCCGCCATCTGGACGGAGTGCACCTGGCGATGGAACATCTCGTTCCCGCCAACCGGGAATGCGAAGGCGACGGCCCGTCAACGCTGTCGGCCAAGGGCAAGCACGTCGTGATCATCGGCGGCGGCGACACCGGCGCCGACTGCCTGGGCACCGCCCATCGTCAAGGCGCCGCGTCGGTGACGCAGCTCGACTACAACCCGGAGCCGCCCGAGTACCGCGACGAGTCCCGCTCGCCGTGGCCGATGTGGCCGCTGGTGCTGCGCACGTCCCCTGCGCACGCCGAGGGTGGGGCGCGCCACTACGAAGTGGCGGTGCAGCGGTTCGTCGGCGACGATCGCGGCCGTCTGCGCGCCATGCAGATCGCCGAGGTGCGCGTCACCCGCGACGCCGACGGCCGTCGGCACATCACCCCGGTGGGCGAATCACTGGAGATTCCCTGTGACTTCGCCCTGCTGGCCATCGGGTTCGACGGCGTCGAGCACATGGCGCTGCTGGACGGGCTGGGGCTGGAACTCAACCGGCGCGGGGCGCTGTCGTGCGGGTCGGACTGGCAGACCGCCGCCGCCGGGGTGTTCGTCTGCGGTGACGCCCATCGTGGGGCGTCGCTGATCGTCTGGGCCATCGCCGAGGGCCGCAGCGCGGCCCACGCGGTCGACGCGTACCTGATGGGCGAATCCGATCTGCCCGCACCCGTCCTGCCCGGCGCGCTGCCGCTGGCCGTCGCGTGACATCCATCAGGACTATGCTGAGTCGTCGTGACTAGGCGCGGAAAGATCGTCTGCACTCTGGGTCCTGCGACCAGTGAAGACCACGTTGTCAGGGCACTGGTGGAGGCCGGCTTGGACGTCGCGCGGCTCAACTTCAGCCACGGCGAGTACGCCGATCACGAGGCCTCCTACAAGCGGGTGCGAGCGGCATCGGATGTGACGGGTCGCGCGGTCGGCATCCTGGCCGACCTGCAGGGGCCCAAGATCCGGCTCGGGCGGTTCGCCGCCGGGCCCACCTATTGGGCGAACGGCGAAACCGTGCGCGTCAGCGTCGACGACTGCGAGGGCACCCACGACCGGGTGTCGACCACCTACAAACAGCTTGCCAAGGACGCCGCTCCCGGCGACCGGCTGCTGGTGGACGACGGCAATGTCGGATTGGTCGTCGAGCACATCGACGGCAACGACGTGGTGTGCACGGTGACCGAGGGCGGACCAGTCAGCAACAACAAGGGCCTCTCGCTGCCGGGCATGAGCGTGTCAGTGCCGGCGATGTCGGAGAAGGACATCGAGGATCTCGAGTTCGCACTTCGGCTCGGTGTCGACCTTGTTGCGCTGTCGTTCGTGCGGTCGCCCGCCGACGTCGAGCTGGTGCACGAGGTGATGGACCGGGTCGGTCGGCGAGTGCCGGTGATCGCCAAGCTCGAGAAGCCGGAGGCGGTCGACAACCTCGAGGCCATCGTGCTCGCATTCGACGCGATCATGGTCGCCCGCGGCGATCTCGGCGTCGAGCTGCCACTCGAAGAGGTGCCGCTGGTCCAGAAGCGCGCCATCCAAATGGCAAGGGAGAACGCAAAACCCGTCATCGTCGCGACCCAGATGCTGGAGTCGATGATCGAGCACTCCCGGCCTACGCGAGCGGAGGCGTCCGATGTCGCCAACGCCGTGCTGGACGGCGCGGACGCGGTGATGCTCTCGGGCGAGACATCGGTCGGAAAGTATCCGCTCGAGGCCGTCAAGACGATGGCCCGCATCATCGCGGCGGTCGAGCAGAACTCGGTGGTGGTGCCGCCGCTGACCCATGTGCCGAGGACGAAGCGCGGTGTCATCTCGTATGCGGCGCGCGACATCGGCGAACGGTTGGACGCCAGGGCGCTGGTCGCCTACACCCAGTCCGGCGACACCGTGCGCCGGCTGTCGCGGCTGCACACCCCGCTGCCACTGCTTGCGTTCACCTCGTTGCCGGAGGTCCGCAGCCAGCTCGCGCTGAGCTGGGGCACCGAGACGTTCATCGTGCCGCACATCGACACCACCGACGGAATGATCCGCCAGGTCGACAAGTCGTTGCTCGAACTCGGCCGCTACAAGCGCGGGGACCTCGTGGTCATCATCGCTGGCGCTCCACCGGGCACAGTAGGCTCGACCAACCTGATTCACGTGCACCGGATCGGGGAGGACGACGTATAGGTAGGAGGAGTAGTGCCGCTGGGCGATGAGCCTCTTGGGCGAAGAGCAACAAGCTCAGACTTCGAAGAGCTGCTGGCGGTACTCGACCTCAACCGCGTCGACGACAACACCTTCGTCGGGTCCCACCCGAGCAAGAACCCGCCCCGCACGTTCGGCGGTCAGATGATGGCGCAGGCCTTCGTGGCAGCCAGCCGCACCCTGACTCGCGACTGCCCGCCCGGTGCGATTTCAGCGCACTTCATAGCGGGTGGTGACCCGGCGAAGGATCTCGAGTTCCACGTGGTCCGGCTGCGTGACGAACGCCGCTTCGCAAATCGCCGCGTCGATGTCATGCAGGACGGTGAACTGCTTACCACCGCGATGGTCTCCTTCGTCGACGGCGGGCGCGGGCTCGAGCACGGGATCGAACCGCCCGATGTGCCAGACCCGTTGTCCCTACCCAAGATTGACGAACTGCTCCGCGGCTACGAGGAGACGGTGCCGCAGTTCGTTAATGCGCTGAGGCCGATCGAGTGGCGATACACCAACGACCCCGCCTGGGTGATGCGGAACAAGGGTGAACGGCTCGACTACAACCGGGTGTGGCTCAAGACCGAGGGGCCGATGCCCGACGACCCGGTGCTGCATACCGCCGCATTGGTGTACTCCTCGGACACCACCGTTCTCGACTCGATCATCACCACCCACGGCTTGTCGTGGGGCTACGACCGAATCTTTGCGGCGACAGTCAACCACTCGGTGTGGTTTCACCGGCCGATCCGGTTCGACGAGTGGGTGCTCTACGCGACATCGTCGCCGGTGGCCGCCGACTCGCGCGGTCTGGGAACCGGGCATTTCTTCGACCAGTCGGGACAACTCCTGGCCACGGTGGTGCAGGAAGGCATCATCAAGTACTTCCCGGCGGCAAAGCGATGAAGGTCTAACGAGTCGGTGGCGCAGGCGTCGTCAGCGTGACGCTGAACTTGTCTTCGACGCGTTCCTGGAACTGGTTCGCGCACTGCTGAACGGCTTCCTGGTCCGAGCCGGCCTCGGCCACGCAGTCGACGTAGTCGGTAACCCCGGCACCTTCGAACACCGAGTACCAGATCGGGATGAAGACCAGTCCCAGCACGATCGCCAGCATTCCGAGCACTATGCCCGCAATGGCGACCCCGCCATTTGTGGCTTCGCCACGTTTGACGCGGCCCCGCGCCACGAAACCGATGATCACCGCGACCAGTCCGAGGATGATGCCGCCGAAGACCGTCCAGCAGGACACCAGCGCGATGATCGCGATGACCAGCGCGGCGATACCGAGCCCGTTCTTGGGCCCGGTGGGCGGCGGGCCGAACCCGGAATACGGCTGCGGCGGGGGAGGCGGATAACTGCCCGGATAGCCTCCGCCGGGCGGCTGTTGCGGGTATTGCGGGTATTGCGGGTATTGCGGTGGCTGCGGTTCGGTCATGGCACCGTCGGCTCGACCGGCGCCGACGGCTCTGCGGATATCGCGGGCTTCCTGAGGTCGGCCACCGTCTTGGCGGCCCTGCGGATGCCGAAGGCCGTGACGACCTCAAAGACGCCGATCATGATCAACCAGATGCCTACCACGATGGCCAGGGTGCGGATCGATTCAAACGGCGAGGCGATGACGACGACGCCGGCGATGAGGCTGATGACGCCGAGGAAGATATGCCACCCGCGGCCGGGAAGGGTCGGGTCGCTGATGGCCGCGACGGTCGTCGCGACACCGCGGAAGACGAACCCGACACCGATCCAGATGGCGAGCAGCAAAACCGCGTAGCCCTCCCCGAAGTGACGAAACGCGAGCACGGCGAGGATCAGCGCGGCGGCGCCGCTGATGAACAGCAAGATCCTGCCGCCCGCGGTGACGTGCAGGCTGAAGGCCATGAAAACCTGGGCGATGCCGGTCACCAGGAGATACGCACCGAACACGATGGCGGCGACGAGGATCGACTTCCCCGGCCACGCAAGCACGATCGCGCCGAGGATCACCGACAGCACGCCGGACAGCAGTTCCGATTTCCATAGATGCGGCAACAGGGTGGGGCGAGGTTCGGTAGTCATGATCAAAGTCTTTCACAGCGCCAACCGCCCGGATAAGCCTTTGCAAGCAACGAGCGCGAAATTGGGCCTCGCAGAACAATAGGCTCCGAACGTCGGCGCGATGCCGCCATCGTCGTTAGTGTTTTCCTACGTTCAATGCCCAACGCAGAAAGTAGAGGCAGACCGTGTCTGGTGGATGGGAAATCCGTAGGGGGAAAATATGGCGAATCACAGCGGTCTTTGCTGTGAGCGGCGCCCTGGCATTGTCGGGATGCGCAAGCAATACCGATACGAGCGAACCGACCGAAGAAACGACGGCGGCCACGGCCGAGAAGGTCGATGCGATCGCGAACACCGTGCCCGAGGGCATCAAGTCGACCGGCAGGCTGGTGGTGGGCGTCAACGTGCCATATACACCAAACGAGTTCAAGGATCCCAGTGGCAAGATCGTCGGCTTCGACGTCGACTTGATGAATGCGATTGCGTCGACGCTCGGGCTCACCGCGGATTACCGCGAGTCGGACTTCGAGAAGATCATCCCGTCGATCCAGGGCGGTACCTTCAACGTCGGGATGTCGTCGTTCACCGACACCAAGGAGCGTGAGGCGTCGGTCGACTTCGTGACGTACTTCTCCGCGGGCACGATGTGGGCTCAGCGGGCCGGCGAGACGGTCGATCCGAACGACGCCTGCGGCAAGAAGGTGGCCGTGCAGACCACCACCGTCCAGGAGACCAAGGAGCTGCCCACCAAGAGCGAGGCCTGCGTTGCGGCCGGTAAGCCCCCGATCGAGATCGTCAAGTTCGACGGGCAGGACGCGGCGACCAACGCCGTCGTGCTGCGGGCAGGCCGACGCCATGTCCGCAGACCTGCCCGTGACCGTGTGGGCCATCACGCAGAACAAGGGCAAGCTCGAGCAAGCCGGCGAGATGTTCGACTCCGCGCCGTACGGTTGGCCGGTCGCCAAAGGTTCGCCGTTGGCGCAGTCCCTGCAGCAGGCGCTCGAGCACCTCATCGAGACCGGCGCCTACGAGCAGATCGCCAAGAACTGGGGCGTTGAGTCCGGGATGATCGACAAGCCGGTGATCAACGGCGCGGTCAGCTGACCTTGGAGTTGGTCGATGACTATTGACACGTCGACTGTTGACGAATCGTCGCCACCTACCATCCACGCCGTCCCGCTACGGCACCCCTGGCGGTGGGTGGCGGCGATCGTCATCGTCGCTCTGGTCGTGCTGTTCCTCTACGGCGCGGCCACCAATGAGGCCTACGGGTGGAGCACTTTCCGCAAGTACCTGTTCGACGAACGGATCTCGCGGGGGGCGTGGAACACCATCCAACTGACCATCTATTCGATGCTGCTGGGTCTGGTGCTCGGGGTCATCCTCGCGGTGATGCGACTGTCACCCAACCCAGTGTTTAGGTCGGTGTCCTGGG
>CAWDFT010000022.1:0-181487 GCA_963801575.1 uncultured Actinomycetota bacterium | reverse complement strand
CCAGCGGCCTCCTCAGCCGGGAGCGTGCTGTGCCCAGCTATGAGCGACTTTGTCGCTGGAAACTTCGGCTTCCTATGCACTTAGCGACAATGTCGCTCAGAGCCGGGCACCGCGTGGGCATCACGATCGCAGATCTTTCGCGAGCGTTGTGCGCTACGCCGCTGACACCTTCCGCCCGGCCCAGAAACGGCCGTGCAGGCGTTGGCAATCGGCGATGCGCATCGGCTCGCTGCCGGCGTAGTCCGGACGCACCGCCACCGCGGCGGGGATATCCGGGGCACCGTCGCCGGTGATGACCACGGTGGCCAGACCCGTGGAGGTCGCCGCCCGCAGCCCTGAAGCCGAACCCGTGACGGCGAGCGCGTTCTCCGCGGGTATCCCGAGTTCCCACAGTGCGGTTTGGAAGGTCTCGGGATCCGGCATGGGCTTCTTGACGTCGTCGGCGGTGACCACTGTGGCGACGACGCCGTCGCCGACCAGTTGTCGCACCAACGGCTCTGCCCAGCTTCGCTGGCCACCTGTGACTACTCCGACCCAGACGCCCGCGGTGAAGGCCTCCATGATCAGGTCGACCAGTCCTGGCCGCGGCGCAAGTCCGGCGTCGAGGACCAGCTCGTCGAACATCATGGTCTTCGTCGTGTAGATATCGTCGGCGAGCAACCGGGTCAGCACGTCGGACTCGGTGGAGACGCTGCGCTTGCGCAGTTCGGCCGAGACCCGCTGGCGCTCGTCGCTCAGGGCCAGCAGCTGCCGATAACGCGTGACAGACCACTCGAAGTCCAGGCCGTGGCTGGCGAACGCCGCGTTGTACGCCACGCGGTGCCCGTCGCATTCGATATCGGCCAGGGCGTCGAGGTCGAAGACGATCGCGCGGAGCGGATACACGTCAGCACCAAGGGGCGAGGAGGAGGAGTCCCACCAGAACCGGCCGGCGCGCCAAGTCGTCTGCTGTGTCATGGGCACCCGCTTAGAGTGACCGACGCCACAGCAGTTGAACCTCCCCCATTAGGGGGATTGGCCAGGCCAAGTTGCGGGACCCCGACAAACGCCGGTTCTAAGGTGTTGCCATGGCGTCCGTCAGTCCGCTCGCCTCCGGACCCGTGCGAATCGTCCTGGTAGACGACCACGAAATGGTCATCGAGGGCCTCAAGGCGATGCTCGCTGCCTTCTCCGACCGGGTCGAGGTGGTCGGGCAGGCGGTCGGTGCTGAGCGAGCGCTCAGCGTGGTCGACGAACTCAACCCCGACATCGTGCTCTCCGACGTCCGCATGCAGGGCTCCAGCGGCCTGGACCTGTGCCAGACGCTGCGCGAGCGTCAGCCGGACCGCAAGGTCGTCATGCTGTCGGTCTACGAAGACGAGCAGTACCTCTTCCAGGCGCTGCGGGTCGGTGCGGCGGGATACCTGCTGAAGAGCATCGGCAGCGACGAGCTGGTGCGCCAGCTGGAGTTCGTGCACAGCGGCGCAACCGCCATCGACCCCGGCATGGCGGCCAGGGCCGCAGACACCGCGGCCAGGATGCAGCGCGACGAGTTCTGGCCCGGCGCGCGCCAGGGACTCACCCAGCGGGAGAGCGAGATTCTGTCCTACGTCGTCAACGGCCTGTCCAACCGCGGGATCGCCAGCAAGCTGGTGATCGGTGACGAGACGGTGAAGACACACCTACGGTCGATCTACCGCAAGCTCGGGGTGAGCGACCGGACCGGTGCGGTCGCAACCGCGTTGCGTGAGGGGATTTACCATTGAGTGCGGCGAAGAAGGGCCAGTACCGATCCAACGCCGTGCGCGACCTCGTCGACGCCGATCGTGAGCTCGCGCTGCTGCGGGAGTTGATTCAGGCGGCCTCCAGCGGACCGGGCGTCGAACCGCTCGCCGCCGCGGCCGCCCGGATGATCACCGCGGCGACCGCCACCGACGTCTGCTTCGTGCACGTGCTCGACGACAGCGACCGGTCGTTGACCCTGGCCGGGGCGACCCCGCCGTTCGACAGCGAGGTCGGCAAGATCCGGCTGCCGCTGGGCTCCGGCATCTCCGGGTGGGTGGCCAGCCACCGCGAGCCGGTCGTGATCAGCCACGACAAGGAATCCGACCCGCGGTACATGCCGTTCCAGTCGCTTCGCGGTTCCGACTTCACGTCGATGGTGTCGGTGCCGATGGAGACCGACCCGGGTGGTCTGGTGGGGGTGCTCAACGTGCACACCGTCGAGCGACGGGAGTTCACGCCGGGAGATGTGGAGCTGCTGTTGGTGATCGGGCGGCTCATCGCCGGCGCGCTGCACCAGGCCCGGCTGCACCGCCAGCTGGTGGCCCGTGAACGCGCCCACGAGAACTTCGTGGAGCAGGTCATCGAGGCCCAGGAGATCGAGCGTCGCCGGTTGGCCGGCGACATTCACGACGGCATCTCACAGCGGCTGATCACCTTGTCCTACCGGCTGGACGCGGCATCGAGCGCCGCGGACACCGACCCCGCCGCGATGGCCGAACAGCTCAGCATGGCAAGGGAACTGGTCGACCTGACGCTGCAGGAAGCGCGCGCGGCGATCGGCGGGCTGCGGCCGCCCGTGCTCGACGACCTCGGCCTGGCCGGCGGTCTGGCCAGCCTGGCCCGCTCGATCGGACAGATCGACATCAAGGTCGACGTCGTCGACACCCGTGTCCCGGACCACATCGAAATCGCGTTGTACCGCATCGCCCAGGAGTGTCTGCAGAACGTCGTCAAGCACGCGCGCGCATCGACGGCGAGGCTGACGTTCGCGGTCGACAATGGCGATGCCGGGGACGTCGCACGCCTCGAGATCATCGACGACGGAGTGGGTTTCGATACCTTCGAACATCCATTGGGCAGCGATGAGATGGGCGGCTACGGGTTGCTGTCGATGGCCGAGCGCGCCGAGATCGTGGGCGGCAACCTGAACATCCGGTCACGCCCCGGCTCCGGCACGGCGGTAACCGCGACCATCCCGCTCCCCTCTGCTGCGCGAGAGAAAGGTGACCCCTAGAAGTCGCCGGCGTGGCGGCGCAGCGTTTCGATCGACGCCGCCAATGCCTGCGACTCGTCGTCGCTGATTCCGATGTCGGCGAAGACGTCGTTGTTGAGCGTCACGGTCGCATCCTCGACGGTGGAGCGACCCAGGTCGGTGATCTGCACCAGCGTGGTGCGGCCGTCGGTGGGATGCGGGAGGCGGGCCACCAGGCCGTGGGCCTCCAGCCGACGGATCGCGTGGGTGACGCTGGTGACGTGCACCTGCAGCCGGTCCGACGCCTTGGTGATCGGCAATTCGCCGTTGCGGCTGAACGCCAGCAGCCGCAGCAGCTCGTAGCGGGCGAAACTGAGGTCATACGGACGCAGCGCGTTCTCCACGCGGGCCAGCAGGATCTGGTGGGCCCGCATCACCGATGTCACCGCGACCATCCCGTTCGCGACGTCGCCCCAGCCGGCGCGCTCCCAGTTGGCACGCGCGAGCGCGATCGGATCTCGCTTGGGCGGCTCGGCCGGCGGTACTGAGGCCACGCCTCTTCATACCGCAGGGCACGCCCGAGAAGACCGAATTCAGCGCGACGCGAATGGCTCCAAGGCAGACAACACGGCGCGGGTGGACTGCCGATTCCCTACGGTGATCCGCACGCTGCCGTCGGCGTAGTCACGGATCTGCACGCCCGAGCCCTCGAAGAACTGCCGCCAGGGGCGACTGTTCGCGGGCAGATACACGAAGTTGGCATGACTGTCGGTGCTGTACACCCCCATCAAGTGCAAGCGGTTTCGCAGATATCGCCGCTCCGAGGCGATCATCCGGATCCGTTGGCGCAGCTGGCTTTCCGCGTCATATGACGCCGCGACCGCGACCAGACCCGTGATACCGATACCGAACGGCAGCTGCATCGTCCACAGACTCCTGGCCAGATCGGGTGCGCAGAAGCCGTACCCGATCCGCAGTCCGGCCAGGCCGTATGCCTTCGAAAAGGTCCGCAGCACCACCACATTTGGGAACCGCTCGACGAGCGCGCGCGCATCGATACGGTGCTCCGGCGGCAGGAACTCGACGTAGGCCTCGTCCAGCAGCACCACGGTGTCCGACGGCACCCGTTGCAGGAACAGCTCGATGTCGGCGGCCGGCTCGACGGTGCCGGTCGGATTGTGCGGACGGCAGACCACCACGACCCGTGCCTGGCCGGCCGCCTCGGCCATGGCATCCAGGTCGTGGTGGCCGTGCTCGTCCAGCGCCACGGTGACCGAGACCAGCCGGGCCATCTGGGCGAAGATCGGGTAGCCGTCGAAGGTCGGCGACGTCATCACCATCCGGTCGCCCGGACTGGTCACCGCACGCAGCACCTGCATGATCACCCCCGTCGCACCCGCGCCGATCACCACCTGCTCGTCGCGCACACCGATGTGGCCGGCGATCAACGCGCGCAGCCGCTCGGGCAGGAACTCCGGGTATCGGTTGGCCACGTCGACGGATTCGATCAGCGCCGACCGCACCGCCGGCAGCGGCGGAAACGGATTCTCGTTGAGCGACAACGCCAACGGGTCCACCGCGTGCGGCAGTGCGGAGACGGCCGCGGTCAGGTCGCGCTTGCGCGTGGTCATCAGTCGCGACCTCCCCACCTGATCGCCGCCGCGCCCGCGAAGTCGCCGGCGTGCGCGAACGCCGCCATCATCACCACGTCGCCCTTCTTGAGCTGTCCGTCGGAGATGGCCCGATCGAGGTTGACCGGGATGCCTGCGGCGAACAGGTTGCCGCACTCGTCGAAGGTGTCGCGGTGTCGCTCCTTGGGCAGCTCCAGCGCGTCGCGCCAGTTCCGCAGGAACACCCGGTTGGGCTGGTTGGTGACGAGCAGGTCGAGATCCTTGGGCTTGATACCGATTCGGTCGCACACCGCGTAGGAGACCTCGGGCACCTGACGGTTGCCGCGGGCCAGCACCTTGGTGATCTTGCTCTCGGTGAAACCGATGCAGCCTTCACCGGGACCGGCCTGCCACCACTTGCGCGGCGGGTCGACGGCAATCGTCATGTCGCCGGCGAATTCGCCGTAGGTGCGGCATTCGATGTCGAGGATCGGCGACTTGTCCGACAGCGCGACCAGACCGACGGCCGCGCCGTCGCCGGGCACCGACGCCTGCGCCTTGCGGCGGATCGTCTCCTGGTCGAACACCTGCCCGGCGGCATTCTGCGCGACGGCGATCAGCGCCGTCTGCCCCTGCCCCGACTCGAGCAGTGTGCGCGCCACGTTCATGCCGAGCACGAACGCGGCGCAGCCGCCGTTGTGCAGGTCGAGCACCCAATTCGGTTTCATGCCAAGGCGATGCGCCATCCCGCCGCCACCGCCGTAGAACGGCATGTCGGGCAGTCTGGGCGTGGGTGATCAGCACGTCGACGTTTGCGATGGTGTCCTGGCCGTGTCGTTCGATCAGCCCGGCGGTCGCCCGCTCGACCATGTCGATCGCGGTCTCGTCCTCGGCCACGTGATGGCGGAACTTCGGCGCCCGGAACATCACGTTGTCCCGCAGGTCGTCGGACTCGGCGAACCCCGCGTAGTAGTCCGCGCTGATCGGCTCTCCGGGCAGATAGGTCGAGACGTCGATCAGGCTGACGGAACTCGCGTGCGCGGTCATGATCGGTCCTCATCTCATCCAGGCCGGCGTCACCGGCAAGCCGTTGTGGTGGCGGTATTCGGCGATTGCCTTGAGGTTCTTCAGTTCCAGCAGATGGCCGGGGCCGAACATGTCCCAGAAGTCACCGACCCACACCGGGCGCTTCGGCGGCGCGGTCTCCGGGTAGGGGTTGTGGTCGTAGAACGGGTGGTGGCAATTGGTCCACAGCACCACCGAACCGGGCTTGTCGAACACCACCTGCGCGTCGACGATCCGCATCAGGTAGATCATCCACAGGTGCTTGCCCTGATCCCACGCGCAGTGGTAGTCGACCGTGCGGGCCTCTTTGTTGGCCACCGTACGGGTGTAGATCGGGCTGCCGGGCGAGCCGGCTCGGCAATTTGCCGTTGCCCTCGACGACGGCCTTGCCGACTGCTCCGGAGCCCGAGCTTGTCGTAGGCCAGCCACAGCCCGGGTTCCTCGGTCGGTGTGAAACCGCGCAGGCTGTAGGTCCACTCCTCGAGGCAGCGGGTGTCGGCCATGTACTCGAACAGCTCGTCGGGCGGACAGTCGATGTAGTCATTGACGGTGCAGTACGTGTCCGAACACCTCGTCGTGCGGGTACACCGACCGCATCATCTCCATGATGATCGGCGTGGCCTTCTCCTTCGGCGACGTCTCGACGCGGATCACTCCGTCGATCGGGTCGGTGGTGCCTCGGTGGGCGGTGATGTCGTCAAGCGCGGGTAGCGACATGGGAACTGGTTCTCCTTTGCGTTCGGAAGATGGTTTGTGCGAGGCGTTCCGGTGACGGCCTTGGCGAGAAAGGTGCGAACGGCGGGATTTCGTCGGCGGAGCATTCGACGCTGACGACCGACGGGCCGTCGACGTCCAGCGCGGCCTTTACGGCGGCGGGCAATTCGTCGATGTCGGCGACGTCGACCGACGGCAGGCCGGGGAACATCGCGGTCAGGCCTGCCCCCAAATTGCTTGGCCCGAACCGGTTGTAGCTGTACAGGTCGTCGTAGAACAGCTGCTCACGTGTCACGCACATCGCATGCGCGTGGTTGTCGAACAGCACGAAGGTCACCGGCAGCCGGTACTGCAGCGCGGTGTGAATCTCCATGCCGTGCATGAAGAACGAGCCGTCGCCCGCGATCACGACGGTGCGCCGGCCACGGCGCGCAGGCCATGCCGATGCCGGCCCCGAAGCTGTAACCCATGCCGCCCATGCCGAGCGCGACCAGGAACCGGCCGCCGCGCCGCACGGGCAGGTGATGGATCGCGGACGGCGCCGATGTTTCCGGCGTCGACGACGATGTCGACCCCGTCGGGCAGCGCCGCGTCCAGCACCGTCATCGCGTCGCGGTAACGCACACCCGGCCCGTCGTACGCCGGCGGCTGCAGCTCGGTGCGCGGCACCATATCGGGCACCCGCATGCGGGTCGGCCGCCCGCGCCCGAGAGCGCCGCGTCAGCAGCGACAGCGACCCGCGCAGGTCGTCGGTGTGCACATGGGTGCACGGCAGATACGGCGGCGCCGAGCCGATTGAGATAGTCGGCACCGACGCCAGCGCGTCGTCCAGTCCGGTGCGCGCGGTCACCGTCATCCGGGTGCCGACCAGCAGGCACAACCCGCTGTCGGCGACCGCGGCGGTCACCCCGGGGTGGCCCATCACGCCGGTCACGCCCAGCGCCGACGACGAACCCATCCCGGGGGTGCCCGCGACGTCCTTGGCGTCGGGGACGGTGGCCACCCGAGCGCGCAGCACGCGCGCAGCCGCTCGAGTTCGGCGCGGGCATCGTCACGAGCGACCTGCTCGCCGGCGATGATCGTGATCGGTCCGTCGGCGTGCCGCAGTGCCCGTGCGATGGCGGTTGCGGGTCACCCAGCTGACGTGCGCCGCACCGTTCACCACGCCGCCTTGGGGACGTCGCCGTTCACGACGCAGCGTTCAGCGATCGAGCCTGCTGAATGTCCTTGGGCAGCAGCAATACGGCGGGCCCGCCGGTTGGGCGGCGGCGATGGCTTCGGGCAGCGCCGAGATGATGTCCTCGGGTGCCAGCACCCGCCGGCAGTACACCGACACCGCGGAGAACAACGCCTCGCCGTTCAGTGCGCCGTTTCGGCCACTGGTGTCCTGGAAGGCGCCACGGCCCGTCGAGTGTCGTCGGGGCTTGACCGATCAGCGCCAGCACCGGGACTCGGCTCGCCAACGCTTCGCCCAGCCCGGCGACAGTATTCAGACAGCCACCGCCGGAGGTCGCGACCACGACGCCGAGCCCGGCACCGCTGCGGCTGTATCCGTCGGCCATCGTGGCCGCGGAGAACTCATGCTTGGCCAGGATGGCGGTGATGTCGTCGCGAAAGAATGCGGCGTCGTAGATATCCTCGATGTTCGCTCCGTCGACGCCGAAGATGTAGTCCACTCCGGTCGCCGCGAGATGGCCGACGATGTGGTCGACCACCCGATGCCTCTTGGCCATTCATCCACCTCCTTCCACGCCCTGCAAGTGACACGACCGGTGAGTAACCCGGGTTCACCGAATGACCCGACTCACAGGTTCGTTTGCAGCAGAACCGTTCTCGTGTCGGTATCGACGAGCTGTACGGACTTGATCTGGTCCTTCGGCATTGTCGTGTTGCCGCTCGGCAAGGCGGTGGCGCCGTTCACACCTACCCAGGTCGCGATATCGCTCTGAATGCCGTTGCGGTCCTCCACAACCATCGCCAGGTTCTGCGTCGTCGCCTCACCGCGGCTCGCGTAGTCCCCGTATGTACAGACCATGTCGATCCGGGTGCCCCAGCCGTAACTCGACAGGGTGACGGTGGCGTTGATGGGGGTCTCCGCCACCTTGCTCATCGTCACCGCAGACGCCATCGGCGTTTCGCCGCCCTGCCCGCGGATGGCGGGCAAGATCCCGACTACCAGGGCCACGGCCAGCACGGCGGCCGCGGCGGCCATCGTGACCAAACTGCGCCTGCGCGTGCGTCGACGTCGCCACTCGACCTTGCCCAGCAGCGTGTCGAGCACCTCGGCACGCAACGGCGGAGCTTCGGTCGCCGGGTCGTCGAGCGCCTCCACTTCTTCGGCGTCCAGCTGTGCCAGTAACGCGGGAATGCCGCTCAACTCGGCGACGGCCTGCTTGCACCGCGGACACGTCGCGAGATGCGCTTCGAACTCGCCCCGGTCAGTTCCCGACAGTGAGCCAAGGACGTAGGCGGCGTCCCACGTCACGTAGGGATCGTCATCGCGCAAATCGTCGACGCGGTTTGCGGGTTGCGTCATCGGGTCACCCCCATTTCCTGCAATGTGAGCCGCAACGCCCGTACGGCGTAGTGCAGCCTCGATTTCACGGTGCCTTCGGCGATCTCAAGATCGGCGGCGATCTGCGCGGTCGTCCAGCCCTGGTAGTACGACCGCCGGATCACCGCGCGGTGTTCGGGGGACAGCTGTGCCAGGGCGCCGCTCAACAGCATTCGGTCCAAGGCGGTATCCACCTCATCGGGTCCGGCGCGATCGTAGGCCTTCTCGGGATCCGGGGTTCCGGTCTCGCTGCGAAACCTGGCGCTGCGCCGTTCGTCAATGATCATATTTCTGGCCACGGTGAACAGCCAGGCTCGCGCCGGCCGGTTACCGTCGGTAACTTCTGGGTGCTGCCAAGCCCGCAGCAACGTTTCCTGCACCACATCCTCTGCTCGTGCTCGATCACCGGTAAGCCGCACGGCATAACGCCACAAGGCTGCAGCGTGCTCGTCGTAAAGCACCCGCATCAAGTCGGCTTCCGGATCTTCCATTCACACCTCCCTCGTTAATACGAGGTCGAGGACCGTCCGGTTCACAGGTTTTGCCCAACCAACTGGGCAGTCGGCCGATCTAGCAGGTCAGAATGCGGGGCCCGTCGTCGGTCACAGCAACGGTGTGTTCCCAGTGGGCAGCGCGCGAGCCGTCTGCGGTGACCACGGTCCACTCGTCGGCCAGCACCACGGTCTTCGACGTGCCGAGGGTCAGCATCGGTTCGATGGCCAGCACGGACCCGGCGGCCAGATACGGGCCCCGTCCCGGCTGGCCTTCGTTGGGCAGGAACGGGTCCATGTGCATGCGCCTGCCGATCCCGTGACCGCCGTAGCCCGCGACGATGCCGAATTTGCGGCCGTAGCGCTGCTCGGCCGCCCGGGTGCCGGTCTCGATGGCGTGCGAGACGTCGGTGAGCCGGTTGCCCGGCACCATTGCGGCGACGCCCGCCTCCATCGACTCCTTGGTGGCTTGCGACAGCGCCTCATCGATCGGGATCAGCGACCCGACACCGAACGTGATCGCCGAATCGCCGTGCCAGCCGTCGACGATGGCGCCGCAGTCGATGGACACCAGGTCACCGGCTGCCAGGGTTTCGGTCGGCGATGGTATGCCGTGCACCACCCGGTCGTTCACGGACGAGCAGATGCTGGCCGGAAAGCCGTGATAGCCGAGGAACGACGGGGTGCCGCCGCCGTCGCGGATCACCGACTCGGCGATCTCGTCGAGGGCCTGGGTGGACACCCCCGGCGCCGCGGCCTGACGCACGGCCCGCAGCGCGGCGGCGACCAGCGATCCTGCGACGGCCATCGCGTCGAGTTCACCATGACTGCGCGGCTCGACGACCTTGCGGTTGCGCAGCCCCGGCAGGGCGATCATCGGTTACTTGCCGAGTGCCCGTAGCGCGCGGGCGAAGACCTCGTCGAGGCCCCCGACCGCGTCGACGGTCTGCAGGTTGTTGTGGCTGTAGTACTCCAGCAACGGCCTGGTCTCGTCGCTGTAAACCTTCATCCGGTTGTGGATGACCTCTTCGGTGTCGTCGGCGCGGCCGCGGGCCTTCAGGCGCCTGAACAGCTCCTCGTCGGACACCGCGAACTCCAGCACGGCGTCGAGCTTGGTGTTGTGGTCCTTCAACATTTCGTCGAGCGCCTGCGCCTGCTCCACCGAGCGGGGATAGCCGTCGAGGATGAAGCCGCCGGCGGCGTCCGGCTGCTCGATGCGGTCCTCGACCAATTTGTTCGTCAGCTCCGAAGGGACCAGATCGCCTGCATCGAGGTAACGCTTGGCGTCCACGCCGAGTGGTGTGCCTTTGCTGATGTTCTCCCGAAAGAGGTCCCCCGTGGAGATCTGCGGAATGCCGAGCTTCTCGGCCAGCTTCTGAGCCTGCGTCCCCTTGCCTGCCCCCGGCGGCCCGAGCAGTACGAGTCTCACTTCAGGAACCCTTCGTAGTTGCGCTGCATCAGCTGGCTCTCGATCTGTTTGACCGTATCCAATCCGACGCCAACCATGATCAGAACCGCTACGCCGCCGAACGGCAAGTTCTGCACGCCGCCGGTGTTGCCAACCTGCAGGAAGAGGTTCGGCAGCACGGCGATGACGCCGAGATAGATCGAGCCCGGAAGGGTGATCCGGTTGAGCACGAAACGCAGGTAGTCGGCGGTCGGCTTGCCGGGCCGGATACCGGGAATGAAGCCGCCGTACTTCTTCATCTCGTCGGCGCGCTCGTCGACGTTGAACTGGACCGACACGTAGAAGTAGGTGAAGAAGACGATCAGCCCGAAGTAGGTCGCGATATAGGAAACGCTGGCCGGGTTGGTCAGGTGGTTCGCGACGAACTTGTCCCACCAGCCGGTTCCCGGGTTGGCACTGCCGCTCTGGATCAGCTGGGTGATCAGGTTCGGAATGTAGATCAGCGACGACGCGAAGATCACCGGGATGACACCGGCCTGGTTGACCTTCAGCGGCAGATACGTCGACGTGCCGCCATACATTCGGCGGCCGACCATTCTCTTGGCGTACTGGACCGGGATGCGGCGCTGGCCCTGCTCGACGAACACCACGCCGGCGAGGATGAACAGGGCGGCAACACAGACCGCGGTGAAGACCACCGGGCCGCGACTGTCCAGGATGTTCTTGCCTTCTGCCGGGATTCGGGCGGCGATGCTGGCGAAGATGATCAGCGACATGCCGTTGCCGATGCCGCGCTCCTGGATCAGCTCGCCCATCCACATCACCAGCGCCGCACCCGCGGTCATCACGATGACGATGACGGCCAACGTGAAGATGGACTGGTCCTCGATGATCTCGAGGGTGCAGCCCTGCAGCAGCCCGCCGTTGGCGGCCAGCGCCACGATGCTGGTGGCCTGCAGAAGGGCAAGCGCGATCGAGAGGTAGCGGGTGTACTGCGTCAGCTTGGCCTGGCCCGCTTGACCTTCCTTGCGCAGCTCCTCGAAGCGAGGGATGACCACGCCCAGCAGCTGCACGATGATGCTGGCGGTGATGTAGGGCATGATGCCGATCGCGAACACCGCCAACTGCAGGAGCGCGCCGCCGGAGAACAGGTTGATCAGCGAGTAGATCTGCGCCGAGTCGCCGCCGCTGAGCTGCTCGATGCACTTCTGCACGTTGGGGTAGTTGACGCCGGGCGACGGGATCGACGCGCCGATCCGGTACAGGATCAGGATGCCCAGAGTGAACAGAATCTTGCGTCGCAGGTCGACTGTCCGCAGTGATGAGATGAAAGCCGAGAGCACTCTTCCTCCTGCGCAGCCGGGCTTGAATCGCGGCGTGCCAAATGGGGCTGGTCCTACCAGCGTCGGTTAAGTCATATGCCGAGTTCCGGTAGGCGCCCAGCCTGCGGAATCACGTCGTCAAACAGTCTACGAGAGTAACAGTTGTGGCACATCAGCCCTGCATCCGCCGGGGCAGCCGGCCGGGCCGGACGGCTTTTCAGGTTTGAAGCGTACAGTCGGCCACAGCTCGTTATATCAGCTAAGTAAATTATTGATGGTTTCTCGACAGGGGTTATCGATGGCACGGACCGACGACGACAGCTGGGACCTGGCATCCAGCGTGGGCAGCACCGCCACCATGGTGGCCGCTCAGCGCGCGATCTCGCACCGCGAAGGACTGATCGACGACCCGTACGCCGAACCGCTGGTGCGCGCCGTCGGCCTCGACTTCTTCGTCCGGGCGCTCGACGGGGAGATCCCCGGTTCTCCTTGCAGCGGGCGGCCGAGGGAATGGCGGTGCGCACCCGTCACTTCGACCGGCTGTTCACCGACGCCGGGGCCGCAGGTATACGTCAGGCGGTCATCCTGGCGGCCGGACTGGATGCCCGCGCCTATCGGTTGCAGTGGCCTGACGGCACGACCGTGTATGAGGTGGACCAGCCAGAAGTAATCGACTTCAAGTCGCGAACGCTTGCCGCCCTCGGCGCGAGGCCTAAGGCCGACCGGCGCACTGTCGCAATCGACCTTCGCGATGACTGGCTGAACGCGTTGCGGGACAACGGCTTCGATTCCACCCAACCCACGGCATGGATAGCCGAGGGCCTGCTCATCTACCTGCCGTCCGAGGCGCAGGACCTGCTGTTCGACAGGATCAACGAGCTCAGCGCCCCCGGCAGCCGGGTCGCCACCGAGCACATCCCGGACGTCGGCATGTTCTCCGACGAACGGTCGCAGCAGATCTCCGATCGGCTCAAGTCATACGGCCACGACATCGACATGAGCGATCTCATCTATCACGACAAGCGCAGCGACGTCATCGACCACCTGACTGGCCAGGGCTGGGACGTCTCGGTGCAGCCGATGCCTGAGGCGTACGCCGCCAATGGATTTGAGTTCCCCGACGACGAAGCCATCGGCTTCTTCGCCGACATGAGTTACCTGAGCGCAATCAAGCGCTGAGTCACTGCCCGCGCGCCTGGCGGAAGGACTGACGCCATCAGACCCTATGCGCGAGATTGCCGCCACGGTTGTGGATTTCCGCTACAACCCTGAAAGTGCAACCCTGAGGTCAATCTCGACGATAGGGCCGGTGCCGACGTCTGCGGCCAGATCCCCAGCCTCGCCGTCACGTCACCCCGGCTGAAGTGGCCTGCTCAGCTCACGGTCATCCCGCTGACTTCGAAACGCCCCGCTTCGGCTGACCACGCGCCGCGTCAGGCGCCGTACTCGATGTGGTGGCGCAACTGCTCCAGCCCGGCTTCGATATGCCGGGCCAGGATGCCCTGGAAGAGGATGCTGGTAACCCACCCCGCTAGCCGGCCGGCGATCTCGACGGTGACCGACATGGTCACCAACGTGCCGCCCTCGGCCGGGGAGACCTCAATGCGCGCGTTGTGGCGCGAGCCCCGGCGGGAACGCCAGACCAGGGTGTGCCCGGACGGCGGCTCGACCAGTATCCGGCCGCCCACGTGGATCGTTCCGACGTCGAGATGGAGGTTCCATTCCTCCGAGCCGTCAGGGTTTCGGGCGATCTGGTCGAACTTGCCGAAACCGCTGATGATCGGGAAGACCACGCCGGGTTCGGTCGCCACCTTCGCGACCTCATCGACGGGGCGAGGGACCAATGCGGACCTGGTGACCGTACCCATCAGCTCAGCACCGGGAGGACGGTCTTTGCGGCGAGGCTCGACAGGGCCACCTGCATCACTGAGGTCACGTAGCCGTAGGCCTCGTCCCAGTCTGGGTCGTCGCCGAAGAGCTCGCGTAGGTCGATCGGCGGTAGCACCTGGATTCGGATCTTGGCAGGAAACGGGATGTGCGGAAGGTCTCCCGGCAGCAGCCCCCACGGGAAGCTCAAACTGATCGGCAACGTTTTCACCCGGAACAGCTTGTCGAAGCGGAGCAGCTTCGCGGTCTTCCGGCCGTCGTTGAGGACGAAGAATGTCTCCTGACCACCGACAGCGACGACGGGCACGATCTTGACCCCGCGCCCGTGGGCCAGCTTGAGGAAGCCCTTCCGGCCGTCGAACACGATCTTGTTGCGCTGCCTCCAGGGTCGCAGCGCCTCCACGTCGCCGCCCGGGTAGACGAGCACGTTGGCGCCCTCGCGCAGGATGTCGGCAGCGGCCGACTGCCCGGCCTGCACCATCCCGAACTTACGGGCTATATCGCCGATCACCGGGATGCGCACGACGACCTCGTGCGCCAGCGCGACCAGCGGACGACCCTCCACCGTGAAGTAGGTGTGGTAGGCGAGGGTGAACACGAACGTGTCGGGGGTGTTCGCTCCGCCACTGTGGTTGCCGACGAACAGAACCGGCTCGTCAGGGACGTTCTCGAACCCGTTGATCTCGGCCCGGAAGTAGAGCGCGGCAGCCAGCCACAGACGGGGCAGCATCTCGCGGATGAACTCGGGATCACGACCCTCGAGCCCTGCCGGCGTTCTCGCCAGCGCTTGGCTCAGTCCGTCCAGTGGTCTAGGCATGTCGGTTTCCACCCTTCCGCGGCGGCATCATTCCGCTTGCCCTGATTCTGCTGCAGATCGCGGTGGCGTGCGGGGCTTTGCGATCGCGGTTCATCGAACGCCCGAGTGTCCGACGTCGATGCGGTGGTGGAGCAAGCCCGCCGCGTCTCGACTTCCGCGACGTCGGTGGCCGCTAGCTGTCCCGGACATCAACGTGTTCTCCGACGAGGGGTCGAAATTCATCTCGGAACGGCTCAAATAATACGGCCACGGCTGGGACGTCTCGGCGCAGCCGATGCCTGAGGCATACGCCGCCAACGGATTTGAGTTCCCCGACGACGAAGCCATCGGCTTCTTCGCCGACATGAGTTACCTGAGCGCGATCAGGCGCTGAGTCACTGCCCGCGCGCCTGGCGGAAGGACTGACGCCATCAGACCCTATTCGCGAGATTGCCGCCACGGTTGTGGATGTCCACTACAACCCTGAAGGCAATCTCGACGATAGGGCCGGTGCCGACGTCTGCGGCCAGATCCCCAGCCTCGCCGTCACGTCACGTCACCCCGGCTGAAGTGGCCTGCTCAGCTCGAATCGGTTGCCGTCGAGATCGTGGAACCACACGAACTCGTTATCGGCGCTGCGGCGGATCTCGCCGACGTCGACGCCCCGGTCGAACAGCTCCTGCCGCACGGGCACCAGGTCACTGTTCATCACGACGACGATGTAGGTGTTGCGGTCGTTGTCGTCACGCAGGCGTTCCTGTCCCGCCGGAAGCTGCCACATCGACACCACCGAGCCTGCGATCCGGCATAACGCGATCGGGTGATCCCCGTCGGCGCCGACGTAAATCGGCTCCAGGCCCAGCTTTTCGCGATACCGGCGGACCGACGCCGCGACGTCGCGCACCCGCAGTACCGTCGAGACCATCGACGCGTCGTCGAACATCCCTGCTGCCACTGTCACCCCCGTCCGGCCAGCTCCAGGAACCGCCCGTAGCGCTCCTCCATCGGGTCCTGCCAGGCGGGATCCGGCTCGACGATGCGCTCGATCGAAGCCCACCGGGCGGCGTCGGCGATCGAGGACTCCAGGCCCGTCGCCATCCGGCCGAGGAACGCCGCACCCAGCGCCGCGCCCTCGGGCACACCCGACACCTCGACGGGAAGCCCGGTCGCGTCGGCGATCGCCTGCATCCACGGCGCGACGCGGGTGCCACCACCGGTGGCCACGACGCGCGACACCGGCGCGCCACCCAGCTCGATGAGCTGGCGCACAACGAAACCGGACGCCTCGTAGGCCGCCCGGCGCAGAGACGCGGCGTCGTGCGTGAGATTGAGCCCCGCGAGCACGCCGCGACGGTCCGGATCGTGGTAGGGCGTGCGCTCACCCCGCAGGTAGGGCAACCACACTGGCACCCGCCCCGGATCGGCCGTAGTTGAATTGCCAGGCGCCACAAGACGATCCACCCAGATAAGGAACAGCCCACCGGCGTTGCTGGCGCCCCCGATCTGACACTTGCCTTCTGCGATGTGCGGAATCGTCCACAAGCCGGGCACATCGCGGGCCTCGGGAATGGTCGCCCAGACGATCAGCGTGGTGCCACACAGCACAAGCACATCGCCGTCCCGATCGGCCCCGGCAACCATCTGTTCGCAGACGGCGTCGATGGCGCCGGCGGCCAGCACGGCGTCACTGTCGTGCATCTGGCCGACGGCGGTGCCCGCGCCCTCGACCCGCGGCATCTGGTCGACTGACGCGCCGCAGTCGGTACATTCTTCGGCGTTCCACCCGGTTCCGTCGAACAGCGGCAGCGTGGTGAACGCGGTGGCGAAGTCGATCACCGCCTCGCCCGCCAGCGCGTGATTGGCCACGGCGGGTGCGGGCCAGTACCCCGCCGCGCCGGGCGCCTCCCGCGCCGTCCACCGCAGAAACTCGGCCGCCTCGCCCACCATGAACCCCATGCCGCTGGTCGGGGTCGAAACCCTGCCGCGGCTGTCGCCGTACAGCAGCCCCGGCGTGATCGGCCTGCCGTCGGCGTCGACCGCCGTCAGGGACGGCACCATCGCCGAGACGGCCACCGCGCGGGCGTCGGGGCGGCCCAGCTGCTCGAGGGCCGCCAGCGGGCCGTCGCGCCAGGCCTCCTGCGCGTCGTGCTCGAGTTTGTCCGCTTCCGGTACCCGCAGCCGGTGCGGAATCCGGGTCCGGGCCACCACCCGGCCCTGCTCGTCGGCGGCCACCGCCTTGACCGCGGTGGTGCCGATGTCGATGCCGATTGTCACCTCTTCGCGTGACACGGGCGTCACCGTACGCCAGCATGGGCAGACGTGACCGACAGACCGCGTGCCCTGGTGACCGCCCCGCTGCGCGGACCGGGTTTCGACAAGCTGCGTCAGCTGGCCGACGTGGTCTACGACCCGTGGATCGACAAGACCCCGCTGCGGATCTACACCGCCGAGCAGCTGGCCGACCGCGCCAGGGCAGAAGGCGCCGATGTCCTTGTGGTGGAATCTGATTCGGTGTGCGGACCGGTGTTCGAGCTTCCGTTGCGGGCCATCGCGTCCACCCGCGGCGATCCCAACAACGTCGACATCGCAGGCGCCACCGCCGCCGGGATCCCGGTGCTGCACACCCCGGGCCGCAACGCCGACGCGGTCGCCGAGATGGCCATCGCGCTGCTCTTCGCAGCCACTCGCCACCTGGTGCCCGCCGACGCGGATGTCCGGGCGGGCGAGGTGTTTCGCGACGGCACCATCCCCTACCAACGGTTCCGCGCCAACGAGATCGCCGGACGAACGGCCGGCCTGGTCGGGCTCGGCGCGGTCGGCCGGGCGCTGCGGTGGCGGCTGACCGGCCTTGGCGTCACGGTCATCGCGCACGACCCGTACAGCGACGAGGCCCACCACAGCCTCGACGAACTGATTGCGCAGGCCGACATCGTCTCGCTGCACGCACCGGTCACCGACGACACCGTCGGGATGATCGGCGCCGAGCAGTTCACGGCGATGCGCGACGGCGTGGTGTTCATCAACACCGCCCGCGCGCAGCTGCACGACACGAACGCGCTCGTCGACGCCCTGACGAGCGGCAAGGTTGCCGCGGCCGGCCTGGACCATTTCGTCGGGGAGGTGCTGCCCGTCGACCATCCGCTGATCGGCCTGCCCAACGTGGTCCTGACGCCACACATCGGCGGGGCCACGTGGAACACTGAGGCGCGGCAGGCAGAGATGGTTGCCGACGGGCTCGAAGCGCTGCTGTCGGATGGCACGCCGGCCCACATCGTGAACCCGGAGGTGCTGGGGTCGTGAGATTTGTGGACAACCCCGAAGCGGCGGTGCTGGCGGCGGCCAAGGACATGTTGCGGCGCGGCCTGGTCGAGGGCACGGCGGGCAACATCTCGGCCCGACGCGAAGACGGCAATCTCGTCATCACGCCGTCGTCGGTGGACTACGGGGACATGACGATTGACGATCTTGTCGTCGTCGACAAGGACGGCACCGTCGTGCAGTCGGCCGACGGTCGATCCCCGTCGTCGGAGATGGCGCTGCATCTGGCGTGCTACCGCGCATTCGACGACATCGGCAGCGTGATCCACAGCCATCCGGTGTGGGCCACCATGTTCGCCGTTGCACACCAACCCATTCCGGCCTGCATCGACGAGTTCGCCGTGTACTGCGGCGGGGAGATCCGCTGCGCGGACTACGCGGCGTCCGGCACACCCGACGTCGGCCACAATGCGGTCAAGGCGTTGGAGGGCCGGGCCGCTGCCCTGATCGCCAACCACGGCCTGGTCGCGGTCGGACCGCGGCCGGACAAGGCACTTCACGTCACCGCACTGGTGGAGCGCACCGCCCAGATCGTCTGGGGCGCACGGGCTCTCGGCGGCCCGGTGCCCATTCCCGATGAGGTCAACAAGAACTTCGCCGCCGTCTACGGCTACCTGCGCCAAAACCCGCTATAGCCGCCTCGTTTCTCCGCGAGCGTGCGTGTCTGCGGGCGACACGCCGGTGAATTTCGATAGTTTGCGAACGCTCGCGCAGACTGACAGAGCGCTCAGCGCTGGTCGATGGCTACCTTGACGGCACCCGACTCCCGCTGGTTGGCGATCGCAAGAAACGCCTCGCGCCACTGGTCGAGCCGAAAGGTGTGCGTCAGCGCGGGACCAAGGTCCACCCGGCCGTCGACGACCAGGTCGAGGTAGTGGTCGATGGCGTGCTTGCGGACGCCGTCCACCTCCTCCACACCGAACGCGTTGGAGCCGACCCAGCTGATCTCCTTGAAGTACAACGGGCTCCACTCCCACCGACCCGGCGCATGCACACCGGCCTTCACCAAGGTCCCCCGCGACTTCAGCACCCGGACGCCGACCTCGAACGTCTCTGGCTTGCCGACGGTGTCGTAGACGACGTCGATCGGACCCGGATGGGCCATCGGCAGGCCCTGCAAAGGCTGTCGCAGCCGACCACCGCCCCAGGCGACCAGCTCCTCGATGAGGGCCAGCCGTGGGTCGGGTGCCAGCACTTTGGCGGCCCCGAGCCGCTCGGCCAGCTGCGCCTGAGCGTCGAAGCGCGCGACCACCGCGACCTCGACGTCGGGGTAGAGCGTCGTCAGGATGGCTACGGCACAGGTCCCGAGCGAGCCCGACCCGTACACCAGCACGCGGCCCGACGGCGGCGGTGGATGCCGGGTGATCGCGTGCAGGGACACCGAGAACGGGTCGGCGAACACGGCCAGTTCGTCGGGCACGGAGTCGGGAACCGGGTGCAGCATGCTGTCGTGTGCCGGCATCAGCTCGGCGTATCCCCCGGTGACGTCGGCCGACACCCCGGTGTGGATGCCAGGCTTGATGTCCCCGTCGGTGAAGCTCCAGCACAGGCTGTAGTCACCGTCTTGGCATGCGGGACAAAGTGGTTGGATGCCACGCGGCCCGCACGACAGCCACGGGTTGAGCACTACCCGCTGGCCGACCTCCACCCCGCGGGCCTTCGGTCCCATCGCCACCACGTCGGCGACCACCTCGTGACCCATGACTTGAGGGAACGAGCAGAACGCGGCCATCGCGTTGTCGGTGTCACCTTCGCCGAAGTCGAGCATGATCTGCTTGGAGTCCGACCCGCAGATGCCGGTCAGCCGCGGCCGGGTGATTACCCAATCGTCGTGCAGCGGTTGAGGATCGGGCACCTCCTGCAACGCGACGGGGGCTCGGGCCAGACTCTTGGTGAGCGGGTTGGCGTTCTCGGGCACCTCGAACGGCTCACCCGGCACGCCGAAAATCAGCGCCCTCATGGCCGGGCCATCGCTGCCGCGCCGGCGATGAAGGCGTCGATGTCGGCGTTCTTGGCGTCCACGACGGCCTTGAGGTCGGGCACATAGTGCTCGAAGCGGTTACCGCCGAGTGCGGTGATGATGCCCTCGGCCACCTCGTCGGGCGGCACCTTGGGCCCGTCATAGAGCGGTTCGTCGTTGTCCGGCTGATTCCAGATCCCGGTGTCTACCGGTCCCGGCTGGATCAGTTTGACCGATACTCCGGTGCCGCGGAGGTCGACGGCTAACGCCTCACTCCACCCGGACAGCGCGAATTTACTTGCACAGTAAGCTGATTCGTGAACGATGCCCAGTCGACCACCGATGCTGGACACATTGACGATCATGCCTGCACCGCGTTCCAGCATCCGGGGCAGAACGGCGATGGTCAGGTGCATCGGGGCGAAGAAGTTAACCCGCATGACGGCTTCCGCGTCGAACGGGTCGAGAGCAGTGACGGCTCGGCGCTTCGGGATGGCAGCGTTGTTGATCAGCACGTCGATACCGCCGAGTGCGTCCCACGCCCGACGCCCCAGCGCGCCAACGGCCGCGCTGTCACCGAGGTCGGCCACCCACATCGCCGAGTCCGGCGACGTCGTCTGGCAGTCGGCCAGCACCTCCGCCAGCAGGTCGTGCCTGCGGGCGATCAACCCGACGACCGCGCCTTGTGCGGCCAACTGCCGGGCCAGCGCCGCACCGATGCCGGATGATGCGCCGGTGATCAGAACCCGCTGACCCGCCGCCGAGTACGCCATGCCTACAGGCTGGCCTATTCGGCGCGACCTAGAAGCGGTATTCGCCCAGCCACAACGCGCTAACCCCGGTCAGCGACCGCTCGGCCTGCCCCAGCATCTCCACCACGGAGCGACCCAGGAGCGCCGCCACGGCCTCGGGCAGTGACGCCGCCGCCGGCTGGGACGACGGTTTGGGCCGCAGGAACTCCAACAGCGAGGAGCCCGGGTAGCTGACGATGTGGACGTCGGTGTCCTCGTCGTGCCCGGCCAGCACCTTGGCCCGGTCGATCGCGGTGCGCAGCCCGCCGAGCTCGTCGACCAAGCCCCGCTCAAGGGCGTCCGCACCGGTCCACACCCGACCGCGGGCCACCGCGTCGACCGCTTCGACACTGAGCTTGCGACCCTCGGCGACGCGCTCGATGAAGTCGGTGTAGAACAGGTCGGCTTCGGCCTCGACGCGAGCGTGCTGCTCGTCGGTGAACGGCTGGTTGATCGACCACGCGTCGGCGTTCTCGTTGGTGCGCACCGAATCCGAGCCGACACCGAGCCGGTCCTTCAGCTCGCGGGCCACCAGCTTGCCGGTTACCACACCGATCGATCCGGTGATCGTTCCCGCATTGGCGACGATCGCGTCGGCGCCCATCGACACGTAGTAACCACCCGAGGCCGCGACCGCACCCATCGACGCGACGACGGGCTTGCCGGCCCCGTTCCTTCCCGAGCGAACCCGATTCACCTCTCGCCAAATGGTTTCCGACCCCGTGACCGAGCCGCCGGGGCTGTCGACCCGCAACACGATCGCCGACACCGAGTCGTCGGCGGCGGCCTCGCGCAGCGCGGCGGCGATGGTGTCCCCGCCTGCGCTGGAGTTCCCGAACGGCAGCATTTGCGGGCCACCGCGGCCACTGACGATCGGCCCGTCCAACGTCACGACGGCGATCGTCGGCTTGGAACTGCGACCGGGAATCGACGGCATCGACGGCCCGGGCCGATGTGCAGTCGCCTTGGCGTAGCGCGACAGGTACAGCCGCGGCGGCGCGTCGGGGTCGTCGGCCCCGCCGGCCCGAGGCGAAATCGCCGGCGCACCAACGAGTTCACTGATCCGCGCATAGGCCTCGTCGCGGAAGCCGATCCGGTCGACCAGTCGCCCGGTGACGGCGTCGTCGCGCAGCAGTGGTGCCTTGTCGGCCAGCTCGTCCACCGCGGCAGGTTCGATGTGCCGGGACTCGGCAATTGCCTTCCACACCTGGGCGTGCAGGCTGTCCAGCAGCCGGGTGTCCGCCTCGCGGTGGGCATCGGTGTAGCGGTCCTGCGTGAAAAGGTTTGCGGCCGACTTGTATTCGCCGCGGGCGATGAACTGCGCTTCGATGCCGGCTTTCTCGAGTGCGTTGCGCAGGAACAGCGCGTTGGTCGCGAAGCCGACCAACCCGACCGTTCCTGACGGCTGCATCCAGACCTCGCGGAAGGCCGACGCCAGGTAGTACGACAGCGTGCCCGGATACGTCTCGGCCCACGCCACCGAGGGCTTGACGTCACTGAATGCGGCGATCGCGTCCCGCAGCTCCTGCACCGGACCGGGGGCGGCGGCCGGAATCTGCACCCGGGCGATCAGCCCGGAAACCCGCTTGTCCTCGGCAGCCCGGTGGATCGCCGCGACGGCCTCCCGGAGCGCCAGCGGCCTGCCGCCCCCGCTGATGATCGCCATCGGGTCGAACCCGCTGGTCTCCGGCGGTGCCGTCAGCAAATCCAGTTCCAGCACGCACCCATTGGGCACGCCGTGGTGTCGGGCGGTATCTACCTTGCGGGCCAGGGACCGCAGGTCGTCGAGATTGGGAACACCTGGCACGAAGCTGAACATCACCCGAGCCTACCGACGCCGAGGTGCGGTATTTACGGCGCCGGTCTGTCAGCCCACGCGGCAGAAGAACGCAGAAATCGCTGTATTACGTATGGTGAGCGTTGTGGACGCTTCTCAGCTCGACCGGTCCGACGGCGGCCCGGAGTTTAGCCGTCGCCGATTACTGCGTTTGGCCGGGACAGCGAGCCTAACGGTCGCCGCCATCGGCGCCTGCGTGGATACACCCGCGGCCGCACCGAGTTCGTCTCCCACGCCAGGCCCCGCCACGCCGCCGAGCCCCGCGCCAAGCGCTACGGCGAGCCCACCGCCAGCACCCACGATTACACCCGCGCCGGCTGTTGGCCCCCCCGCTTCGGCTGTCGTTTTGTGCCGGGATGCCTGGGGCGCCTTGCCGCCCCGCCCCGGCGGCACGCCGCACACCCCCACCCGCATGACGATCCACCACACTGCTGCCGTCCTCGGCGACAACTCCAATGCGCCCACCCGCCTCCGCCAACACCAGCACTACCACCAGGACTCGCAAGGGTGGATTGATATCGCCTATCACATCGGCGTCGACCGCAACGGGAACATCTACGAGCTGAGAAAGCCGGAGCTCGTTGGCAACACCGCGACGAGCTACGACCCCACCGGGCACTTCCTCGTCGTCTGCGAAGGAAACTTCGACGAGGAAGAAGTGACGGAGGAGCAGCTCAATGGCGCCGCCCTCGCGTTCGCATGGGCCGCTTCGGTTTTCAACATCGCGACCGACACACTGGCAGGCCACCGAGACGCGAGCCCGGACACCGCTTGTCCAGGCGCCAACCTCTATGCCCACGTCACCTCGGGCGGCCTTAAACGCCGCGTCGACGACATTCTGGCCGCCGGCCCGGTGAACCTTCAGACAATTTGTGGGCCGGACGCCGATGCAGTCGTGGCAGACATCGAGGCCGGCCTCCGTTGACCACTACGCAGCGTGCACGATCAGCCGCAGTGACACTTGCGCCAGCAGACGCATAGGCCCCCGACACGGCGAGCGTGCGGGGGCCTATGCGTCTACTCGGGAAGCTACGAAACCTCGGTCGCGGAACCGCCTGCGGCCGCGATCTTTTCCTTCGCACTTCCGCTGAACTTGTGCGCGGTGACGTTGACCTTCACGGTCAGCTTGCCGTCGCCGAGCACCTTGACCCGACAGTTCTTGCGAACCGCACCCGCGGCCACCAGTTCGTCGACGCCGACGTCGCCGCCCTTGGGGAACAGCTTGTTCAGGTCGCCGACATTGACGACCTCGTACTCGGTGCGGAACCGGTTGCGGAAGCCCTTGAGCTTGGGCAGCCGCATGTGAATCGGCATCTGGCCACCCTCGAACGTCGCCGGGACGTTCTTGCGGGCCTTGGTGCCCTTCGTACCGCGACCGGCGGTCTTGCCCTTGGAGCCCTCACCGCGGCCCACGCGGGTCTTCGCGGTCTTCGAGCCGGGAGCCGGCTTTAGGTCATGGAGTTTGATCGGCGTCATTTTTTAGACCTCCTCCACCTCTACGAGGTGATGCACGGACCTGATCAGCCCACGGGTCTGCTCGTTGTCCTCCCGGACCACGGACTGGCGAATCTTCCGCAGCCCAAGTGTCCGCAGGCTTTCCCGCTGCCTCCACCGGGCACCGATGGTGCTGCGCACCTGGGTGATCTTCAGCTCAGCCATGGTCATGCCGTTCCTTCTCGGCTCGCCGCCGCGCCAGCGCTGGCGGCAGCCGCTTCGGCCTCACGCCGCGCCCGCAGCATGCCGGCAGGCGCCACGTCCTCGATGGGCAGGCCGCGCCGGGCCGCCACCTCTTCGGGACGCTGCAGCAGCTTCAGTGCGGCAACTGTCGCGTGCACGACGTTGATCGCGTTGTCACTGCCCAGCGACTTGGCCAGGATGTCGCGCACGCCAGCGCATTCCAGCACCGCACGCACCGCACCGCCGGCGATCACACCGGTACCGGGGCTAGCCGGACGCAGCATGACCACGCCCGCGGCGGCCTCACCCTGCACCGGGTGCACGATGGTGCCACCGATCAGCGGAACACGGAAGAAGCCCTTGCGCGCCTCCTCCACGCCCTTGGCGATCGCGGCGGGAACTTCCTTGGCCTTGCCGTATCCGACGCCGACCATGCCGTTGCCATCGCCGACGATGACCAGGGCGGTGAAGCTGAACCGCCGACCACCCTTGACCACCTTGGAAACTCGGTTGATCGCGACAACGCGCTCGAGGAAGTTGCTCTTCTCGCCGCCGTCGCGGTCGCGACGACCGCCACGATCGTCTCGACGGCCCCGGCCCTCGCGGTCACCCCGCGGCGGCCTGCCGTCCTGGGAAGTCGCCGGCCCGGCGGCTCCTGCTGCCTGCTCGGCCATTACGCAGTCCTTCCAATCATTTTCAGGTCACTCGTCATCAGAACTTCAGCCCGCCTTCGCGCGCCGCGTCGGCCAGTGCCGCGAGCCGTCCGCCGTAGGTGTAGCCGCCACGGTCGAACACGACGGTCTCGATGCCGGCGGCCTTGGCGCGCTCGGCGATCAGCTGACCGACCCGCTTGCTGTGGGCCTTCTTGTCGCCGTCCACGCCACGAACGTCGGCCTCGATGGACGACGCCGCGGCCAGCGTGGTGCCGTCCAGGTCGTTCACCAGCTGCACATGGATGTGCCGCGACGACCGGTGCACCACCAGGCGCGGCCGGTCGGCCGTGCCCTCGATCTTCTTGCGGAGCCGGGCATGCCTACGCAACCGCGAGACACGGCGGGCCGCTGCGACGCTCTGCCCGACCGCCTTGCCGGCGCCCGTCTGTGCGCCTTTTGCTTTCTGGGCTGTAGCCATTCCTACTTACCTGTCTTTCCGACCTTGCGGCGGATCTGCTCACCCTCGTAGCGGATGCCCTTGCCCTTGTAGGGGTCGCTCTTCCGCAGACGACGGATGTTGGCCGCGATCTGGCCGACCTTCTGCTTGTCGATACCGGAGATCGAGAACTTCGTCGGGGTCTCCACCGCGAAGGTGACACCCTCCGGGGCGGTGATCAGCACCGGGTGGCTGTAGCCCAGGGCGAACTCGAGGTTGCTGCCCTTGGCCACCACGCGGTAGCCGACGCCGAAGATCTCCATCTTGATGGTGTAGCCCTCGGTGACGCCGGTGACGAGGTTGGCCACCAGGGTGCGCGACAGCCCGTGCAGCGACCGGTTGTGCCGCTCGTCGTCGGGCCGGCCCACCACGATGGCGCCGTCGTCGTTGCGGGAGATGGTGATCGGCTCGGCGACCGCCAGATCGAGGGTGCCCTTGGGGCCCTTGACCGAGACGTGCTGGCCGTCGATCGTCACGTCGACTCCGGCGGGTACCGGAACCGGCTGCTTACCAATGCGCGACATGGCTAGTTCCCCCTCACCACACGTACGCGAGGACTTCGCCGCCCACGCCCTGTCGTGCCGCCTGACGATCGGTGAGCAGACCCGAGGACGTGGAGATGATCGCCACGCCCAGGCCGCCGAGCACCCGCGGCAGGTTGGTGGATTTCGCGTACACCCGCAGACCGGGCTTGGACACCCGGCGCAGGCCTACGATGCTGCGTTCGCGGCTCGGGCCGTACTTCAGCTCGACGACCAGCGACTTGCCCACCCGAGCATCCTCGGTGTGGTAATCGGAGATGTAGCCCTCGCTCTTGAGGATCGCGGCGATGTTGGCCTTGATCTTCGAGTGCGGCAGGGTCACCTCGTCGTGATACGCCGAATTGGCGTTGCGCAGACGTGTCAAGAAGTCTGCGATCGGGTCCGTCATCGTCATGACAGCGGTTTCACCTTCCTCGCGGCGGTTCCCCTTCGGGGCCTACCGCGCACTTTCTCTAAGTGGTCTGTTGGTCTTTCACTGTCACCAGCTGGACTTCTGTACGCCTGGCAGCTCGCCGGCGTGCGCCATCTCGCGAAGGCAGATGCGGCAGAGCCCGAACTTGCGGTAGACCGCGTGCGGGCGGCCGCACCTGTTGCAACGCGTGTAGGCACGCACCTTGAACTTCGGCTTCTTGTTGGCCTTGTTGACCAGAGCCTTCTTTGCCATCTGTTCAGTTCTCCTTGAACGGAAAGCCGAGGGCCCGCAACAGCGCTCGTCCTTCGTCGTCGTTCGTCGCCGAGGTGACGACGGTGATGTCCATGCCACGGGGCCGGTCGATGGAGTCCACATCGATCTCGTGGAACACCGACTGCTCGGTCAGCCCGAAGGTGAAGTTGCCCGTGCCGTCGAACTGCTTGGGTGACAGGCCGCGGAAGTCACGGATACGCGGCAGCGCGATCGAGATCAACCGGTCCAGGAACTCCCACATGCGGTCGCCGCGCAGGGTCACCCGCGCGCCGATCGGCATGCCTTCACGCAGCTTGAACTGCGCGATCGACTTGCGGGCCTTGCGCACTTCCGGCTTCTGGCCGGTGATCAGCGCCAGGTCGTTGACGGCGCCGTTGATCAGCTTGGCGTCGCGGGCGGCGTCACCGACGCCCATGTTCACCACGACCTTCACCACACCAGGGATCTGCATGACGTTGCCGTAGCCGAATTCCTGTTGAAGCGCGCCGCGGATTTCCTCGCGGTAGCGCGCCTTCAGACGCGGCTGAGTCTTCTCTGTCTTCTCAGCAGTGGTCATCAGATGTCCTTGCCGTTGGTCTTCGCGATGCGGACCTTCTTGCCGGTCTCGTCGTCTTTGCGGTAGCCGATGCGGGTCGGCTTGCCGTCGGAGTCGACCACCATCACGTTGGACACGTGAATCGGCGCCTCCTGCGTGACGATGCCGCCCGAGGACGCACCGCGCTCGGTGCGCGAGATCGCGGTGTGCTTCTTGATGCGGTTGACGCCCTCGACCAGGATCTTGTTGCGGGTCGGAAACGCCTGCAGCACCTTGCCTTTGGCGCCCTTGTCCTTACCGGAGACCACCAGCACGGTGTCGCCCTTGTGGACCTTCATTTACAACACCTCCGGAGCGAGCGAAACGATCTTCATGAAGCGCTTCTCGCGCAGTTCACGGCCGACCGGACCGAAGATGCGGGTGCCACGCGGATCGTTGTCGGGCTTGATGATCACCGCCGCGTTCTCGTCGAACTTGATGTAGCTGCCATCGGAACGGCGGCGTTCCTTGACGGTGCGGACGATGACGGCCTTCACCACTTCGCCACGCTTGACGTTGCCGCCGGGGATGGCTTCCTTGACGGTCGCCACGATGATGTCGCCGATGCCGGCATAGCGCCGCGACGAGCCGCCGAGCACGCGGATGCACAAGATCTCCTTGGCGCCCGTGTTGTCGGCGACCTTCACCCGCGATTCCTGCTGAATCACTCGATCTCCTCGACCTGGTTATGTATGCACGGCAGGCCCGAACGTTCTGGTGGGCACTGCCCACCAGAGACCTGACGATGCGCGGTCTTGCGTCACCGAAGGGCACGCAGGGCTTTCCGGAACGGAGAGCCGAGGTCTGCCCAAAGCAACCAGTGAATTCTAGGGGACGACCAGCTCAGAACCAAATCCGCCCAGGTCAGCGGTCAGCGGGCGAAGCCGGTGCCGCTGCGGATCAGCGGAAGCGTGGCGTTGGTCGCGAATCCCGACGGGGCTTCGCACACCGCGGGCACCGCGTTGAGCACCTGCATTCCGGTGGCGATGTTGCCCGCTTGGGCGTGCTCGGCGATGCTCGCGTGCCTGGTGAAACTGGCCAGCGTCAGGAAGTGGACCCGCATCGACGGGTCGCCCTCGATGGTGAGCGTCCAGCCGTGTTCGGGTGCGGGCCAATTCTCTGGATACTCCCCGCCGACCGTCCACAGCGTCTCGATCTCGACGCGTGGCTCGCCGTCGCGCCGACCCACCATGTTCCAGCGCTGTCCTGCCGTGGTGCCCGCACGCAGCAGCCGATCGAAGATCTGGTGGTCCTGCTGGGCGGGGACGGCTTCGATGTCCACGGTGACCTCGTCGATGTCCGCGTTGAGTGCGTCGGCCAGCAGCCAGATCTGCTCGACGAACATCGACCTCATGTCCCCGAGGTACTCGTCGACGTCGGGGTCGATGACATCCAGCGGCTCGCCGAACTTCATGTTGCCGAAGCTGATGTCGGTGCTGTCGTAGAGCGTCATGTCGGCGCGTTCCTGCAGGGTGATCTTGTCGATCGTGCGGCTCATCCCCGAGAGCGCCAGCGGCAACACGCCCGACAGGTTGCCCGGGTTGATCCCGCTGGCGTGCAGCGTGCTGTTGCCCTCGCGGCAGGCCGCCTCCAACCGCTCCCGGTCGGCGTCGGGCAGCCGGGGCGGGTAGAACAGGAACACCGTGGTGGCCACGTTCTTACCGCTGGCCAGCAGCGTGCAGACGTCGTCGAGGTCGCCGTTGCGCGGGGTGTAGATCACGCAGTCGGCGTCCAACGCGACGATCTCGTCGGTGTCGGTGGTGGCGGCAACGCCGGTCGGATCACGGCCGACCAGCTCGCCGGCATCCACCCCGTCCTTGGCATCGGAATACACCCGGACGCCAACAATTTCGAGGTCACGGCGATAGTCGAGGATCGCCGTCAGCAGCTCGCCACCGATCGAGCCAGGCCCCCACAGAATCACCCGGTATTTCTTCTCGGTCACGGGCGTGACCATATCCGCGATGCGCGCCGTCGCTAGCCGATATCGGCCACGCAGCGGAATCCGATGTGCGTGGTGGCGCTGTCCTGTGACTGCGGCGAGCGCGCCGCCGCGCGGTAGCGGTGGCAGTACTCGGGCGCACACAGGTGCGAACCGCCCTTGAGCGCCTGGTTGACGGTCGGATCGGCCGTTGCGCCCGGTGCGCAGCAGGCCTCGGCCGGTTGGTCCGGCAGGTGGTGTCCGGCGAACTCCGTCGTGGTCCACTCCCAGACGTTTCCGATCATGTCGACCAGGCCGAAGACGTTCGGCGGGAAGGTCCCGACGGGCGACGTGCCGGCCCAGCCCATCGCGCCGTCGTTGCGGTAGGGAAAGCTGCCCTGCCACGTGTTGGCCATCAGTCGGCCGTCCGGCGTCGCGTCGTCGCCCCATGGATAGGTGGTGGAGCTGCCGCCGCGGGCCGCGTACTCCCATTCGGCCTCGGTCGGTAGCCGCCGTCCGGCCCAGCGGGCATAGGCGGCGGCGTCGGGGTACGCCACCTGTACCACCGGATGCTCCGGCCGCTCGTCGATGCCGCTGCCGGGGCCGAAGGGATGACGCCAGCACGCGCCGGGTTTCCACTCCCACCACTGGCGCCAGTCGCGCAGGTTCACCGGCCCGCGGGTCGGCCGGAAGACCAGCGCGCCGGGCACCAGATCGGCAGGGTCGGCCCCGGGAAACTGCGCCCGATCCATCTCCTGCTCCGCGACGGTGACGTAGCCGGTTTCCCCGACGAACTCTGCGAACTGTGCGTTGGTGACGGGGTGGCGTTCGATCGCGAAAGCGGCGACGCGCGCGGTGTGCACCGGCGCCTCTTCTGGATAGAAGCTCGTCGAACCCATCCGAAACGATCCGCCGGGCAACTCGACCAGCTCGGTCAGCATGACTTCAGAGTATGCCGACTGAGGGCCCACATCATCCAACCGAGCCGTTTCATCAGTCCTTCGAAAAGGCCAGTGCGAGTTCTTTTTCCACATCCACGTACGGCGCGCCGGAAAGGTCGACGTTGACCTGAGCGATGGTGCCGCCGGTGAAAGCGTATGGGGCCTTGTACGTACTCGACACCGCCGAACCGCTGTTGCGCCCAATGCTGATCGTTGCACCGGCAAGTCCGAAGGTTCCCGGATGGGCCTTCACATCCGACAGGGAGGCGACAGCGTCGCCGTCGATGTATAGGGTCACCTCGCCGAGCGGCGTGTGGCTGTTCTCGACGGTACCTGTGCGGGCGTAGCTGACTCCAAAGATGTGTCGGCCCAATGGAATCGCGGCGTATGACGACACCTTCTGTTCTTCCTCACCCATGAAGTTGTAGACATAGTGCAGCCGGCCGTCCTGGATGAACAGCACATGCCCGCCGTGCCCGCCGCCCTGCTTGAACAGCACGCCCTCGGCCCCGGTCGTGTCGATGGCGACCTCGGCCAGGACGGACAATGACTGACCGCGTGGCTCGGCGGCGGCACCCATCCCGATCTCGGCGGTGCCCGGGTAGTAGGTGAAGCTCTTTCGGTCGCCGACCAGGTAGGGCCGCCACCGCATCATCGTTTCGAGGATGTTCAGATCTGCAAGCGGCAGACCGTTGTACTTGGCCGCCTCGCTGAACCACAGGGCCTTCATTTCTTCTAGCTTGTCCGCGTTTTCGGCGGCCAGGTCGTGCACCTGGCTGCGGTCGACTTCGATGTGGTACAGCTCCCAACGATCCTTGTCGAAGTGCGACCAGCCCGCAGGCGTCGCCGCATGTACGGTGTTGGCGAACCAGCCCTGGTGCCAGATGCCGCGGGTGCCGAGCATCGTGTAGAACTGCGTGTCCTTACCGGTGTCTGCGGACGGATCGTCAAGGGCTGCTTTGAAACTCATGCCGTCGAGCGGCTTCTGCGCGGTGCCGCCGACCTCGGCGGGTGGCGTGAGGCCGAGCAGGTCGTAAACCGTCGGGGTGATGTCGCAGACGTTGACATAGTTGTCGCGCACTTCACCGTGTGCCTTGATTCCGTGGGGCCAGGAGATGATCGCGGTGTCGGCGATGCCGCCTTCGTGCGAGGCGTAGCGCTTGAACAGTTTGTAGGGCGTGTTGAACGCCATCGCCCAGCCGATCGGATAGTGCGGATACGTCTGCGGCCCGCCGAGATGGTCGAAGTACTTCATGCTCTCTTCGACGGTGTCGATGTAGCCGTTGAAGAACTTCACCTCGTTGACCGATCCGTTCGGCCCGCCTTCGCCGCTGGCACCGTTGTCGGAGATCACCACGATGATCGTGTTGTCCAGCTGCCCCGACTCGTCGAGATAGTCGACAATCCTGCCGATCTGGGCGTCGGTGTAGGACAGGAATCCGGCGAATACCTCGGCCATCCGGCAGAACAGCCGCTTCTCTTCGTCGTTGAGGGAGTCCCACGGCCGCACGGTGTCCTGCGGGGGCCACGGCTCACCGTTGGGTCCCTTGACGTCGAGATACGGGTTGATGGGCGACAATTCGGTGTTCGGCGGCACGATGCCGAGCTTCTTCTGGTTCTCCAGCACGATCTCGCGGTAGCGCTCGTAGCCCATGTCGAACTTGCCTGCGTAGCGGTCCGCCCACTCCTTGAAGACGTGATGCGGCGCATGCCCGGCGCCGGGGCAGACGTAACTGAACCACGGCTTGTCCGGTGCGATCACCTTGGCGTCGCGGATGAACTCGATCGTCTTGTCCGCGATGTCCTTCGACAGGTGATACCCCTCCTCGGGGGTGGCAGGCGGGCTGACTTGATGGTTGTCGTAGACCAGGTCGGGGTACCACTGGTCGGTCTCGCCACCCATGAAGCCGTAGAACCGCTCGAACCCGCGGCTCAGTGGCCAATGCCGTTTGGTCGATGCGAGATTGGACTCCTCCAACGGGGTCAGGTGCCACTTGCCGACGCAGTAGGTGTTGTAGCCCTGCTCGGCGAGCACCTCGGACAGCAGCGCGGTGTCGGCCGGGATGCGGCCGTTGCAGTTCGGGAAGCCGTCGGTGAACTCCTCAATGGTCGCCATGCCGACGGTCGTGGCGTTGCGTCCGGTGAGCAGAGAGGCACGGGTGGGCGAACACAGTGCGGTGGTGTGGAACTGGGATAGCCGTACACCGCGTTCGGCGATGCGGCTCATCGTGGGCATCTCCACCAGACCGCCGAAGCAGTCCCACGTCGCGATTCCGGTGTCGTCCCATACGAGATACAGGACGTTGGGCGCACCTTCGGGCGCGGTCGGTGCGGCGTACGGCCCCCAGTCCGGCTCCGAATCCCGGATATCCAGCTCGATCTTGCCGTTGAATTCGGTTGCCATGGCTTGCCTCGTCCAGGTAGGTGCGTGTCCCAACCGCCAGGAGATTACACCGATTGCATGCCGCGTAGATCGTCGAACGTGCGCAAAGGAAAAGCCCCCGGGTATGGGCGAGGGCTTTCCAAACTGATTCGGGCTACTTGGCCTTCTCGAGGATCTCGACGAGCCGCCAGCGCTTGGTGGCCGACAGCGGACGCGTCTCCATCAGCGACACCCGGTCGCCAATGCCGGCGATGCCGTTCTCGTCGTGCGCCTTCACCTTCGTGGTGGTGCGGATGATCTTCCCGTACAGCGGGTGCTTCACCCGGTCCTCCAGCTCGACCACGATGGTCTTCTGCATCTTGTCACTCACCACGTAGCCGATGCGGGTCTTGCGACGCCCGCGCGGCTTCTCGGTGCGCGGGGTGTGCCTGGGACCCGCATCACCGTTCGGCGCAGCCTTTTTCGCGGGCGCCTTCGTCGCGGCCTTGGTTGCCTTTTCTGCCATTACGATTCCTCACCAACGGGTCCGGAAGCCAGACCCAGCTCACGTTCGCGCAACACGGTGTACACGCGCGCAATCTCCTGACGCACCGTGCGCAGCCGACGGTTGTTGGCCAGCTGACCGGTCGCCATCTGGAAGCGCAGATTGAACAGCTCTTCCTTGGACTCGCGCAGCTTGTCCTGCAAATCTTCGTCGGTCAGCTCACGCAGTTCGCCCGGAGTCACTCCCACTGCCATCAGAACTGCTCCTCTCGGGTGACGATGCGTGCCTTGATCGGCAGCTTGTGAATGGCACGGGTCAAAGCCTCCCGTGCGATCTTCTCGTCGGGATAGCTCAGCTCGAAGAGCACGCGTCCCGGCTTGACGTTGGCGATCCACCACTCCGGTGAACCCTTGCCGGAACCCATCCGGGTTTCGGCGGGCTTCTTGGTCAGCGGGCGGTCGGGGAAGATGTTGATCCACACCTTGCCGCCACGCTTGATGTGCCGGTTGATGGCGATACGAGCGGACTCGATCTGCCGGTTGCTGACGTAGGCGTGCTCGAGTGCCTGGATGCCGTAGTCACCGAAGCTCACCGACGTGCCACCGCTGGCGATGCCACGCTGCCGCGGGTGGTGCTGCTTGCGGTGCTTGACCTTGCGGGGAATCAACATGATTCAGCTCTCCGTGCTTTCCGTGGCCTCCGGGGTCGCCTCGGCTGCAGCACCTGCAGCGGCCTCGGTCCCCGCCGCGGCCTCCGCAACGGCGGGCGCCTCTTCGGCACCCGACGCGGCGCGACCGGCCTCGGTGCTCGTCGCGGTGGTACCCGATGCGCCACTGCGACGCGGCCGGCTGCCCGACGGGCGCTCGCGGCGCGGACGATCGGCACCGGCCGGAACGGCGGCGGTCAGCTCACGCTTGCCACCGACGATGTCGCCCTTGTAGATCCACACCTTCACGCCGATGCGGCCGAAGGTTGTCTTGGCCTCGTAGAGGCCGTAGTCGATGTCGGCGCGCAGGGTGTGCAGCGGAACGCGGCCCTCGCGGTAGAACTCCGAGCGGCTCATCTCGGCACCGCCGAGGCGGCCCGAGCACTGCACCCGGATGCCCTTGACGTTGGGCTGGCGCATCGCGGACTGGATGGCCTTGCGCATCGCGCGGCGGAACGCCACGCGGTTGCTCAGCTGTTCGGCGACGCCCTGGGCAACCAGTTGTGCCTGTGACTCCGGGTTCTTCACCTCGAGGATGTTCAGCTGGACCTGCTTACCGGTCAGCTTCTCCAGGTCGGCCCGGATGCGGTCGGCCTCGGTGCCGCGCCGACCGATCACGATGCCGGGCCGCGCGGTGTGGATGTCGACACGGACCCGGTCGCGGGTGCGCTCGATCTCCACGTCGGCGATGCCGGCGCGCTCGAGGCCGGTGGCCAGCAGCCGACGGATCGCGACGTCTTCCTTGACGTAGTCCTTGTACTGCTTGTCGGCGTACCACCGGGACTTCCAGCCGGTGGTGATACCGAGCCGGAAGCCGTGGGGGTTGATTTTCTGGCCCACTACTCTGAGCCCTCCTTCGCTTCGTCAGAAGCCTTGGACGATGAGGCCTTCTTTGCGGCGGCCTTCTTGGCCGGAGCCTTCTCAGCGGTCGCCTTGGTAGCGGTCGCCTTTTCCGGAGCCTTCTCGGCGGCTGATTCTGCGGACTTCGTCGCTCCGCCTGATGTCGCCGCCGTGGCGGCTCCCGAAGCCTTCTTCGCGGGTGTCTTCTCGCGCGGCGGCCTTGCTGCCCTGCGCGCGTCGCGAACGGGCGGCGCTGGCCGACTTCCGGCGCGCTCACTGCGTGACGGGCGGCTCTCGACGATCACCGTGATGTGGCTGGTGCGCTTGCGAATTCGGAACGCACGCCCCTGTGCGCGCGGCCGGATGCGCTTGGCCGTCGGGCCCTCGTCGGCGTAGACGGTGGACACCACGAGCGTCGACGGATCGAGCCCGTCGTTGTTCTGCGCGTTGGCGGCGGCGCTGGCGATCACCTTGGCGACTGGCTCGCTGGCGGCTTGCGGCGCCCAGCGCAGGATGTCCAGCGCCTCGGCCACCGACTTGCCGCGCACCAGGTCGATAACCCGGCGCGCCTTGGTCGCCGACACGCGCACGAAGCGGGCCTTCGCCGTCGCGGTCGGGTATTCGGTCTCAACAGAGGTCATCGCCGTTTGGCCTTCCGGTCATCCTTGATGTGCCCCTTGAACGTGCGGGTCGGGGCGAACTCGCCGAGCTTGTGTCCGACCATCGCCTCGGTGACGAACACCGGGACATGCTTGCGTCCGTCGTGCACCGCGAAGGTGTGCCCGATGAAGTCCGGGATGATGGTCGACCGGCGCGACCAGGTCTTGATGACCTGCTTGGTGTTCTTCTCGTTCTGTACGTCGACCTTCTTCAGCAGATGGTCGTCGACGAACGGACCCTTCTTCAGGCTGCGTGGCATCGTGCTACTCCTGACTTCCGCGTGGTGCTTCTTGCCGGTGCGCCGGCGTCGGACGATGAGCTTGTTGCTCTGCTTGTTCGCGGTTGCGGGTGCGGCCCTCGGGCTTGCCCCATGGGCTGACCGGGTGACGGCCGCCGGAGGTCTTGCCCTCACCGCCGCCGTGCGGGTGGTCGACCGGGTTCATCACCACACCACGAACCGTGGGGCGCTTGCCCTTCCACCGCATGCGGCCGGCCTTGCCCCAGTTGATGTTCGCCTGCTCGGCGTTGCCGACCTCACCGACGGTGGCGCGGCAGCGCACGTCGACTCGGCGGATCTCACCGCTGGGCATGCGCAGCGAGGCGTAGGTGCCTTCCTTACCGAGCAGCTGGATCGAGCGAGCCGGCGGAGCGCGCCAGCTTGGCGCCGCCGCCGGGCCGCAGCTCCACCGCGTGGATCAGGGTGCCGGCCGGGATGTTGCGCAGCGGCAGGTTGTTGCCGGGCTTGATGTCGGCGTTCGGCGCCGGACTCGACCACGTCGCCCTGCGACAGACCCTCGCGGCGCGATGATGTAGCGCTTCTCGCCATCGAGGTAGTGCAGCAATGCAATCCGCGCGGTGCGGTTGGGGTCGTACTCGATGTGAGCGACCTTGGCGTTGACGCCGTCCTTGTCGTGGCGACGGAAGTCGATCACGCGGTACGCGCGCTTGTGGCCACCGCCCTTGTGCCGGGTGGTGATCCGACCGTGCGCGTTGCGCCCGCCCTTGCCGTGCAGCGGACGCACCAACGACTTCTCCGGCTCCGAGCGAGTGATCTCGGCGAAGTCGGAGACGCTGGCACCGCGGCGACCGGGGGTCGTCGGCTTGTACTTGCGAATTCCCATAACTCTTGTCTCTCAGCTTCTCGCTAGGTCGGATTACCGAACAGGTCGATCGGCTTGCTGCCTGCGGCCAACGTGACGATGGCGCGCTTGGTGTCCTTGCGCTTGCCGTAACCGGCGCGGGTGCGCTTGCGCTTGCCCTGACGGTTGGCGGTGTTCACCGACGCGACCTTGACCTTGAAGATCTTCTCGATGGCGATCTTGATCTGGGTCTTGTTCGAGTTGGGGTGAACGACGAACGTATAGACGTTGTCCTCGATCAGCCCGTAGGACTTCTCGGAGATGACCGGGGACAGGATGATGTCGCGCGGATCAGTGACGGTCGCCATCAGGCCGAAACCTCCTCGTCGGTGTTGGCACTGATGTAGGAATCCAGTGCCTCGACGCTGAACACCACGTCGTCGGCGTGCAGCACGTCGTAGGTGTTGAGCTGATCCGGCGAAAGCACGTGGACGCCAGGCAGATTCCGCACGCTCAACGCGCCGGTCTCGTCGCTGCGACCGATGACGATCAGCACCTGCTTGCCCTCGACCAGCTTGGCCAGGAATGCCTTGGCGCTCTTGGTCGACGGCGTCTGACCCTCCACCAGCTCGGTCACCGCGTGGATACGGCCGTTGCGGGCCCGGTCGGACAGCGCGCCGCGCAGGGCGGCGAGGATCATCTTCTTCGGGGTGCGCTGGCTGTAGTCGCGCGGCTGTGGGCCGTGCACGACGCCGCCGCCGGTGAACTGCGGCGCGCGCGTCGAACCCTGGCGGGCACGGCCGGTGCCCTTCTGCCGGTACGGTTTCCGGCCGCCACCGCGTACCTCGCCGCGAGTCTTGGTCGAGTGCGTGCCCTGACGCTTGGCCGCCAACTGAGCGGTGACCACCTGGTGCATCAGTGCGATGTTCGGCTCGACGTCGAACAACTGGGCAGGCAACTCGACGGAGCCGTCCTTCTTCCCGCCCGGGGTGTGGACGTCGATCTTTACAGACTTGGTTGCCATTACTTTTCGCCTCGCTTGATCGCGCTACGAACCATCACCAGTCCACCGGTGCGCCCGGGGATGGCGCCCTTGATCAGCAATACGCCGTTTTCGGCATCGACCTTGTGCACCAACAGGTTCTGCGTGGTCACCCGGTCGTTGCCCATCCGGCCCGACATCCTGGTGCCCTTGAACACCCGGCCCGGGGTGGCGCAGGCACCGATCGAACCGGGACGGCGGTGCACGGCCTGCGCACCGTGGCTGGCGCCCTGGCCCGAAAAGCCGTGGCGCTTCATGGTGCCCGCGAAACCCTTGCCCTTGGAGGTGCCGGTGACATCGACGTAGGTGCCGTCGGCGAAGATCTCGGCAGTTAGCTCCTGGCCGACCTCGAACTCGGCGGCAGCGGCCTCGTCGTCGAGCCGCAGCTCGGCGAGATGCCTGCGCGGGTTCGCACCTGCGGCGGCGTACTGCCCCGTCACCGGCTTGTTCACCTTGCGCGGGCTGATCTCGCCGTACGCCAGCTGCACGGCGCTGTAGCCGTCACGCTCGGGGGTACGGATACGCGTCACGACGTTCGGGCCTGCCTTGACGACCGTCACGGGCACGACTTTGTTGTTCTCATCGAACACCTGCGTCATACCCATTTTGGTGCCCAGAATGCCTTTTCTAGCCATTGCTCTCTGGTCTCCTACTGGATGTTGACGTCGACGCTCGCCGGCAGATCGATGCGCATCAGGGCGTCAACGGTCTTCGGCGTCGGGTCGAGGATGTCGATCAGTCGCTTGTGGGTGCGCATCTCGAAGTGCTCCCGCGAGTCCTTGTACTTATGCGGGGACCGGATGACGCAGTACACGTTTTTCTCGGTCGGCAGCGGCACTGGACCCACCACACTGGCGCCGGTACGGGTGACCGTTTCGACGATCTTGCGCGCCGAGGCGTCAATGGCCTCGTGGTCGTAGGCCTTGAGCCTGATGCGGATCTTCTGTCCCGCCACGCTTCTCCTACCTCACTACTAACGGGCCCGTGCTCGGGCCTGGTCCTCGTGCGCCGGGCCCGTACGGCTTGCCGTACAGGCACAGCGCTGGCTGTGCCGCCGCTGTTTACCTGTCTGTGGTCCACCGATCCCCGCGGTCGGGCGTGTCGCCCTTACGCACACTCGGCCGCGATGAAAATTCGTCGCGATCGAGGTGGGGACCGGACGCGCCCGTTTGGGCGCTGGTCTTGCCCGGCCAGGCGCGAACCCAGCTCAAGGCAACCCGAACAGTATGCCCTAGATTTTGGACTGCTCCAAATCTCTGGCCACCGCATTGCCGCCCTGACAGACGGCCCGCGGGGCACCTTCGGAGGGTACCTTTCTTACTCCAGAGTAAGGTTGGCGGACATGGGCGCTCCGACCACCACCTTCCAGATGTGGAAACGGCTCGCCGGCCGTCCCGGCGGCACTCGCCTGTTCTCCACCGCAGCGATGGTGCGGGTGCCGTATTTCGCCTCGATCGTTCCGCACGTGGTCCGGATGGAGCCTGGGTTGGCCGAGGTAACGGTGCCCAAGTGGTTCTTCGTAAAGAAGATCGCACCGTAGTCACGTATTGCCTAGACTTGGTCTCATGCGCGTAGCCATTTACACCAGGATCAGCAAGGACAAGACCGGCCTGGAGGCGGGTGTGGACCGCCAACTCAGCGCCTGCACCGCGCTGGCCGCCGAACTCGGCTGGACCGTGGTCGAGGAGTTCTCCGACAACGACATCAGCGCCTACTCGGGCCGGGTCCGCCCTGATTTCGAGCGGCTCCTGGACACTATGAAGCGCGGCCAGGTCGATGCGCTGATCTGCTGGCATACCGACCGCCTCTATCGCACCCTCAAGGATCTGGCACGCCTGCTGGACGTGGCCAAGGGTGTCGAGATCCGCACCGTGCAGGGCGGTGACATCGACCTGTCCAACGCCAGCGGTCGGATGATCGCCACGATTCTGGGGAGCGTGTCCATGAACGAGTCGGAGCACCACGCAGAGCGGCGCCGGGAGGCCAACCTGGCCCGCGCCAAGGCCGGTGCCTGGTGTGCCACCGGCATCAGGCCGTTCGGCTACGACAAGCACGGTGTCCCGCTGGAGCCGGAGGCAAGCCTGATCCGGCAGGCGGCAAAAGACGTCATCGCGGGCAAGTCCCTACACTCGGTCGCCCGTGGGTGGAACGACGCCGGGCACACCACGGTCAAGGGCGCCGCCTGGACCAACCTGCATGTCCGCCGGGTGCTGCGCAATCCCCGCATCGCTGCTCTGCGGGTCCACCAGGGCACCGTCATCGGCCCCGGCGACTGGGAGGCCATCCTGGACGAGACCACCTGGACCCGGCTGACCGCGATCCTGCACGACCCGACCCGTGCCAAGGCCGCCGCATTCACCCGGCGCTACCTCGGGTCCGGTGTGTACCGCTGCGGGATCTGTGGCAATCCTCTATATGCCTCCCACCCGCACGGCAAGGACAAGCCCATGGTCTACGCCTGCCGCCCCACCGTCCATCTCGTTCGCAGCGGGGCCAAGCTGGACGAAATGGTGGAGATGGTCGTCCTCGGGCACCTGGCGACGCAGGGCATCGGCGGTGCGGCACCGCAGGAGAATGAGAGCCTGGCCGAACTCCACGAGCAGCGCAGGGCCTTGGTGGAGCAGAAGGATCAGTTGGGCAGCCTGTTCGGTCGGCACGTCATCGACATCACCCAGTTGGAGAACGGCACGGTGGAGTTGAAGGGCCAGATTGCCGAGATCGACCGGCGGCTGGCCGAGTCCACCCGCATCAGCCCGGCGGTGCTGCTGCTGGGCGACGGGGACGACGAGACCGCGTCACTGGTCGATCTGTGGGAGGCGGCCTCGCCGGACACCAGGAGCCGCATCGTGGCCGCGCTGATGACGGTGACCGTGATGCCCGCCCCCAAGGGTGTCAGGACCTTCGACCCGTCGTTGATCCAGATCGACTGGCGCTGACGGGCCTACTCCTCCGCCCTGCTCGCTAGGCGCAGTTTGGCTCCCGATGGACTACAGCCAGCCCATAGGTTTCTGGGGCATTCCCGCAGGTCGGCTGGCCAGATTCGGGGGTCTAGGCCCGCTGAGCCGTTGACGCTTGGCTGGGCCGGTGGCTGACCGAACCGAGAAACGACCAGCCATCGGAGTCCCTGCTTCCAACGAGACCCCGTAAGAACTTTCGGGGCTAACCGGCGAGAACTCGCCGGTTTTCTTACTGCCATGAGGCGAGCCGTGATTTCACTCGTCGATACTCAACTACACCTGTGCCACAGGGCATTTGGGTGTGGGCCTCGTCGTTGCGCAGAGCGTTACCGTGAGAGCTGTGACTCCCGACCAGTCCGACGTACCGCCAGTATCACGTTCTGCCGATTGACGATCCTCTGCGCGCGGTGAACATTTTGCGTGAAGCCGCTGGGCTACAACCACTTTCTGATGAACACGTTGGGACCGACTTCGAGCGCAGGGAACCACGCTGTCGAATCTGTCGAGACGAGTCTGTGCGGATCCGCGTCAATGAGCTGCTGGACTGGCGCGGTGTCCCGATCATCCTGGGCCGTGGCAAGTTTCACCGGATCACTCTCACCGAGATCCTGCGTGACCTGGCGCCCCTCAACGAGGGCCGTGACAAGAAGAACCGAATCACCTACGACTGCTTGTGGAACCACTTCCAGCGTCACTACGACCTCGCCGGGCAGGTGGCCTACCGGAGAGCCCGTATGGCCAAGGAGTTCACGGAGTTCAAGAAGTCCCTGCGGGGTAACGGGTGTAGGGCGCCTACCGATAAGCCCCAAAGAAGCTCGCATTAAGTACGAAGAAATTGATCCCTCGGTGACACTTGAACTACACCTGTCCCACAGGGTAATTGGGGTGAAGATGCAGGTCATCAATGCCTGCGCACCCCGTGTCACGGCTAGTCGACTTTACGCTTGCCGTCGGTACAAGCGTGATCTTCGACCACCTCGGCTATAGGCGGCCTACAGTCCACCCGGTGCGTGAATCGAGGCCGCCGCCGGGCGCCCCGGAATGGGCCATCTGTGGCTTGGTGCCCCAGCCCCCTCATTCCGGCTTCGGCAGGCCATGCTCGTCGTAGAGGTCGGCGACGGCCTGGCCCAGTGTCCGACGGACTACGGTGTCGGAGAGCGACGCCCGCCATCTCGGCCCTCGCTACACTTCGGTGACATGCCCAATGGGCTCTTCGACGTCATCGAGCGAAAACTGCTCGCCGACCTGTTCGATGAACTCGGTCCCGACGCACCGACCCTCCTCGAGCCGTGGACGACGCGTGATCTCGCTGCGCACCTGGTGCTGCGCGAGCACGACTACCTCGCGGCACCAGGGCTCGTCCTTCCCGGTGCGTGGGGCCGCTTCGCCGAACGACGAAGAACCGCACTCGCGCGTCAGAGACTTCCGCTGGCTGGTGGCAACGATCCGATCCGGACCGCCACGAGGTTTCTTCCGCATCGGTTGGGTGCGGCGCTTGGCCAACCTCAACGAGTTCTTTGTCCACCACGAGGACGTGCGCAGAGCCAACGGTCGTGGTCCTCGGACGAACTCGCCCGCGAAGGATGCGGCGCTCTGGCGCAACGTCAGTCGCGCACCATGGTTCCTCGCTCGGCGACTACGCGGCGCAGGGCTCGAGCTCCAGTGGGCTGGGACGGCCCACACCGTAAGAGCCCGGCGCGGGAAACCCACGGTTCGCATCGTCGGGACTTCCGGGCGAGCTGCTGCTCTATCTGTTCGGTCGTCAGCAGCGCGGCACGAGTCGAGATCAGCGGACCCCCCGACGCCGTCAAGCCGTCCGGCGTGCCCGGTTCGGCATGTAAGGGAGGTGGCCCCTACAGCCGATGGCTCAGCCAAGTGGCCCGGCACCGTGCGGTGCAGGCAGAGCGCCTCCCCGCCCCTATAGATCATCGCCCGATATGCGGCGGGAAGGCCTCGACGGTGAGCCTGGTTGCTATCGATGGGTCGGTCGCGCTGGCCGCGAGGGAGGGTGTCGTCGTGAGTCGTGAGGAGCGCTCCCACGAAGGGTCTGAACCGAGCAGGGATCCGGCTAGTTCAGCGAACGAAGCGGTCGAATGCGCGACCGTGGTGGCCGAGGCGTGGACCTTCCTGGACGGTGAGTGCACCCGACGACACCCGTGCTTGGGTGTGCCAGCACCTCCAGGCCTGCGAGGGTTGTCTGTCCCATTACGCACTCGAAGGGCGGATCAAGAACCTGATCACGATCAAGTGCGGAGGCGACACGGCCCCGCAGCGGTTGAGGCGGCCTCGATAACCTGCTCCTTCGTGTCGGAGCTGGCCCGGCGATATGACGGACATCGCCGAGCAGCGGTGAAACGATACTGACGTGGACCCCAGCGGGGATGGTGGCGGTGGACTGACCGCGACGGGGCTGTTCTGTGGGTCGTGCGGCACCGAACTGCCGCACAACTCCAAGTTCTGTAACGAGTGCGGCACGCCACTCACACACACCACCCAATCGGCGGAGTACAAGCAGGTGACGGTGCTGTTCGCCGATGTGGTGCATTCGATGGACATCGCGGCGACGGTCGGCGCCGAGCGGCTGCGCGAGATCATGGCCGAGCTGGCCGATCGCTGCGCGGCGGTGGTGCAGCAGTACAGCGGGACAGTGGACAAGTTCACCGGCGACGGCGTCATGGCGGTGTTCGGCGCACCAGCAGCGCTGGAGGACCACGCCATTCGCGCCTGCCTGGCGGCCTTGGGCATACAAGAGGAGGCGAAGCGGCTTGCCGAAGAGGTCCAACGCTGCGACGGCGCGGAGCTGGAGTTGCGGATCGGCTTGAACTCGGGCCAGGTGATCGCCGGTGAAATCGGTTCAGGCTCTTTCGGTTACACCGCCGTCGGTGAGCAGGTGGGGATGGCTCAGCGGATGGAATCGATCGCTCCGCCTGGGGGTGTGATGCTCTCGGCGTCCACCGCGCGGCTGGTTGAAGGCGCAGCCGCCCTCGCTGAGCCTGAGCTTGTTCAGATCAAGGGTGCCGATAAGCCCGTCGCGGCCCAGCGGCTGGTGAGCATGGAGGAACGGCATCACCTCATCGAACGTGTCGAGTCGAATCTGGTCGGACGGCAATGGGAGATGCCCGCCGTTGAAGGCTTGCTGGATCGCGCAATCGACGGCCACGGCGCCGTGGTCGGTGTGGTCGGGCCACCTGGCATCGGCAAGAGCCGTCTGGTGCGCGAGGTGTCTGCGATGGCAGCCACCCGTGGTGTCGAGGTGTTCACCGCCTTCTGCGAGTCGCACGAAAGCCAGGTCCCCTTCCATGCCGTGGCGCGGCTGCTGCGCGCGGCCACCGGCGTCGATGGTCTTGATGCACACGCCGCCCGCGCCCGGATACGGGCACAGCTTTCTGACGCTGATGAACTGGATTTGGTGCTGTTCGATGACCTGCTGGGCATCGCTGATCCAAAAACTCCCTTACCCCAAATCGATCCGGATGCTCGTCGGCGGCGGTTGACCGCGTTGGTGAATGCCGCCTCATTGGCGGGTGAAACCCCGGCGGTTTATGTCGTTGAGGACGCCCATTGGATTGATGCGGTCAGTGAGTCGATGCTGGCTGACTTCCTCACGGTGATCCCGCGAACACCCTCATTGGTGCTCCTCACATACCGTCCGGAATACCAAGGGGCATTGACCCTGGTGGCGGGTGCTCAAACCATAGCCCTTGCGCCGCTGAGTGATTCGGAGGCTACAGAACTGATCGGGGAGCTGCTCGGACCGGATCCCTCGGTCGGTGGGTTGGCCGCAAGGATCGCCGAGAGGGCGGCAGGTAATCCGTTCTTCGCCGAGGAGATCGTGCGCGAACTGGCCGAGCGTGGTGTGCTGCGCGGACAGCGCGGTGGATACCTGTCGACCGCAGATGTTGCGGAGGTGAGTGTGCCTGCCACGTTGCAAGCGACCATCGCCGCGCGTATCGATCGACTTCCGCCAGAAGCAAAACGCACATTGAGCGCGGCGGCGGTGATCGGGTCGCGGTTCAACCCGGACTTGATGACACAGCTAGGCGTCGAACCCGCGTTGCCGACCTGACGGCAGCCCAGTTCATCGACCAGGTCAGGTTCACCCGACAACCCGAGTATGTGTTCCACCACCCGCTGATTCGTGCGGTCGCCTACGAGGCGCAACTCAAGTCCGACCGCGCTGACCTCCACCGGCGAGTGGCCGCCGCCATCGAAGCTGGTGACCCAGGGTCGGCCGACGAGAACGCGGCGTTTATCGCCGAGCATCTCGAGGCCGCAGGCGATCTGCACGCGGCCTACGGCTGGCACATGCGCGCGGCAACGTGGGCGACCTACCGCGACATCGCGGCGGCACATGTGGGTTGGGAGCGTGCCCGAAAGATCGCCGACGCGATGCCCGAGGACGATCCGAACCGCCTGACGATGCGTATTGCCCCCCGCACGTTGATATGCGCGCACGGATACCGAATCCATACGCCCATCGCGGGCACTCGATTCGAGGAACTGCAAGAGTTGTGCACAACGGCTGGGGACAAAGCGTCGTTGGCCATCGGTATGGCCGGGCTGATCGGCGATTACACGACGCGCGGCAACATGCAAGCATCAGTAGACCTTGCCTTCGAACTCACGGCGCTTCTCGAGTCGATCGGTGAACCGACACTCACTGTGGCGCTTGCCATTTCTCCGATGGCGATGGGGCTGATTACAGGGGATATGGCCGAGATGCTGCGGTTATCGCAAATGGTCATCGATTTGTCTGATAGCGATCCGGCCGGAGTGAATTTCTTTGTGGGCGCGCCGCTGGCGTATGCCTACGGAGTACGGTCGGTCGCTCGGTGGGCACAGGGCCACGAGGGCTGGCGCGACGACTTTCAACGCGCCCTGATGATGTCCCGAAATACCGATCCCACGTCGCAGAGCGCCGTCGTCGCGATCACCTATAGCCCGGCGATTTATAACGGTGTCATTCTGGCTGACGACGTTGCGCTGCGCGACATTCAAGAGGCGCTGGATATCGCCGAGCGATCAGCCGACGATCTCGCGCTCGGCTTCGCGCTGCTCACCATGGGAAGCGCTCTGATTGAGAGAGACTCCGCTGCGGCCGACCGAGGATTGCAGGTGCTGCGCCAGGCTCGCGAGATGTCGGTAGGAGACAGGTTCTACCGTGCCCATCTGCCAGTCATCAACGCGCAAATCGGTCGAGGGATCGCGCGGTGTGGCGACCGCGACGGGGCATTGCCACTGCTGCGCTCAGCCAACGATGATCTGTTCGCTGGCGGGCAGTTCGGTCAATGCACGGCCACGACCCGCCACTTGGTGCGGGAACTCTTGGCCGACAGCGATGAGTCTGGTGTGCGGGAAGCTGAGGCCGCGATCGACGGCTTGGCGGCTCTCCCAGTTCTCGACGGCTTGGCGATTCAGAAGGTCACCCTGCTCGAACTACGCGCCCTGTTGGCGCGCGCCAAGGGCGACGACACCGCCTACCGCGACTATCGGGATCGCTACCGTGCGATGGCCACCGAGCTGGGCTTCGAGGGGCACATGGCGTGGGCCGAGGCGATGCCATGACGGCGGCTGCTCCTTCGGGGGTGGTGACGTTTGTCTTCACCGATGTCGAGGGTTCGACCCGTCGGTGGGAAGTTGACGCGGATGGGATGCGGGTGGCGCTGGCCGCCCATGACGAGGTGTTGCGCGGGGCGATTGAGGCGCACGGCGGTTGGTTGTTCAAGCACACCGGCGACGGGGTGTGCGCCGCCTTCGCCTCACCGAGATCTGCGGTGGATGCGGCGGTGGCTGCGCAGCGGGCACTGGAGTTGCCGGTGCGGATGGGTGTTGCGACTGGTGAGGCAGAACTGCGGGATGGGGACTACTTCGGGACGGTGCTCAACCGCGCCGCGCGGGTGATGGCCGCCGGACATGGCGGTCAGATCCTGGTGGCCGACTCGACGGCAGTGCTGCTCACCGGTGTTGATCTTCTCGATCTGGGACCGCGACGGTTGCGTGATGTGTCAGCGCCGGTGGGGGTGTTTCAAGTGCAAGCTGACGGTCTCCGCGCGGATTTCCCCCCGCTGCGGGCGCTCGATACGACCCCGGGAAATCTGCGGCCCGCGACCACGAGCTTCATCGGACGCGAAGCAGAACTGGCCGAGGTGCAAGCGGCGCTGAAGGCGCATCGGTTGGTGACGTTGACCGGGGTGGGCGGGGTCGGCAAGACCCGCCTGGCGACCGAAGTTGCGGCGCGCCTGGCCGACGAGTTCCCGGACGGCGTCTGGTATTTCGAACTGGCCGCGGTCGCCGATCCGGCGGCGGTACCCGACGCGGTGGCCGCGGTGCTGGGCATCACCCAGCAACCGGGGAAGAGCCTGAATGACAGTGTGGCCGCCGCATTAGAGGGCAGGGTGCGGCTGCTGGTGTTCGACAACTGCGAGCACGTCCTCGACGCTGCGGCGGACCTCATCGAGGCGATCCTCGCGCACTCGGCGACGGTGAAGATTCTGGTCACCAGCCGCGAAGGGTTGGGTGTAGCGGACGAGCAACTGTGGCCGGTGCCGTCGCTTGACGTTGGCGAGGGCACCGACTCTGCCGCGGTGGAACTGTTCGTCGAACGCGCCCGAAGTGTGTCGCCGCGCTTTTCGACGGGCAACGCTGCCGAAGCGACTGCCGTCGTGGAGATTTGTCGTCGCCTCGACGGCATCCCGTTGGCCATCGAGTTGGCGGCCTCGCGCATGGCGTCGATGACCGCCAACGAGGTACGGGATCGTCTTGATGATCGGTTCCGGCTGCTGGTCGGGTCACGACGCGGGCTGGAGCGCCACCACACCCTGCGGCATGCGGTGGCGTGGTCCTATGACCTTCTCGATGATGCGGAGAAAGGGCTGTTGGATCGGTGTTCGGTGTTCTCCGGCGGGTTCGACCTCCAAAGCGCCTGCGCGGTGGCCGGTTCCGATGACTCCGATGACTACGTCATCCTGGATCTGCTCGACGCGCTGGTGCGCAAGTCACTGCTGGTCGCCGACAGGTCCTCGGGGCGGACCCGGTTTTCGATGCTGGAGACGATCCGCCAGTTCGCCGAGGAACAACTCGTCGCTCGCGGCGAGGCCAGCGAGGTGCGGGCGGCCCATGCTCGTCACTTCGCTGGGCGTGAAGCCGACATCATGGCCCTGTGGGACGGCCCCCGGCAGCGGGAGGCCTACGACTGGTTCGGTGCCGAGTTGGCCAATCTGCGCACAGCGTTTCGGTGGGCCGCCGACCAGGGCGACCTCGACGTGGCCGCCGCCATCGCGACGTACGCGGCGTTCCTCGGCCTTCGGGTCGGAAACCACGAGCCGATAGCGTGGGCCGAAGAACTCATCGGACCCGCCCGCGCCGCCGACCACTCCCGACTCGCGTTCCTGTACGGATTGGCGTCGCAGTGCTGGATGCCCGGACGGATCGAGGCCGCTGTCGGCTACAGCGAAGCGGGCGAGATCGTTCTCCCAAGGGGCCGCGAGTTGCTGCCGTACAACATCGAAGGCCTGCTTGGCGCTGCGTATATGGCCATCGGCCAGCCCGAGCGGGCGGTCAAGTGGTGGCGCGCCCAGCTGGCACACGGTCGTGACACACACACATTCACAAGGGCAGCCCTGGTCCTCGCACTGACGGTCGCCGGGTCGCCTGAGGAGGCGATGGCCGCCGCGACCGGTTTGATCGACGCCGCCGAAGCTACCCACAACCCGTGTGCTCTCTCGTACGCGCTTTTCGCCTACGGGTTCGCTTTCCGCGATGCCGATCCCGTCGGCGCGTTGGACGCTGTGCGCCGGGGCCTGGTGATCGCTCAAGACACCGGTAACCGCGGAAACGAGTCATATCAGGCGGACAGTCTGGCCCGGCTTGAGGCCAAATACGGCGACCCGCTGGCTGCGCTCGATTACCTTACGCTGGCGCTCCGCAACTACCACGACTCAGGAAACGTCGCCCTTATGCGTTCCCCCCTGGCGGTGCTGGCCGCTCTTTTCGACCGGCTCGGACGCCATCAGGCGGCGGCCACCATCGCCGGTTTCGCCTTCAGCCCCATGACCGCGGCGGTGCTTCCCGAGATCACCACTGGGATCGCCCACCTCCGCGATGTCCTCGGCGATCAGACCTACGAATCTCTTGCCCGCAAGGGTGAGACGATGACCACCGCCGAAATGGTGACCTACGCCTACGACCAAATCGACCAGGCCCGAGCAGAACTGAACACTGTCTTGGAATAGACCACATTCAAGACAGCCCCGGTGCCAGTGAGACCCTGACCAATTGACCCAGGTCGCGGTGTCTCGAAAGTTGGTCTCGGAATAGATTGTCTCGATAGTGGCGTTGTAGGCATTTATGCGACACAGCGACGCCACGTCCTCCACCACTAAGACCACCGGCACTCGGGTTGGCTATACCCGCGTCTCCACGGTAGCCCAGACATTGGATCAACAGAACGGGGCTCTGGGCGCCGCCGGGGTCACCAAGGTTTTCTCCGACGTGATGTCCGGCGCCCGTGACGACCGGCCCGGCCTGGCCGCACTCATGGAGTACGTCCGGGAGGGCGACACGGTCGTGGTGTGGAAGCTCGACCGGCTGGGCCGCAACATGTTGCACATCCTTCAGACCGTCAAAGAGCTGACCGACCGGGGCGTGACGCTGGTATCGGTCACCGACGGCATCGATTCCTCGACTCCGGCAGGTCGCATGATGATCGGCGTCCTGGGGTCCCTGGCTGAATACGAGCGTGAGTTGACTAGGGAGCGCACCGCATTGAAGCGGGCGTCATCGCGCGCGAATGGCACCAAGTTCGGGCGCCCTCGCAAGGTGGACGACGCCGAGCACATCACCACCGCAAAGCGGATGAAGGCCGACGGCCACACCGGCAAGGACATCGCCAAGTACCTCGGGGTCAGCCGGGCGACGCTGTACCGATATCTAGACGCAGCCTGACCCGATTTGCTTAATCCCCATCGTCGACTTTGTGTCCATTGAAGCCGCTGAAGCCCTTGGTGACGCTGTCGGTGGCCGTTTTGATGGTCTTGTCCACATTCCTACCGACCTGCTTGAGCGAGTCGCTGACGTTGGCGCCGACCGTCGCCACTGGCCCGCCGGTCTGGTTGTCCCCGGTGGAGGACCTCGGCTTGAGGGGTGTGAACTTGAAGCCGTCGGTCAGCGACTTGGGGGTGAGTTTCCTCCAGCGGTCCAGGGCCGGTCTGCGGCCCGGAGTTCTGCGCGTCCGTTCCGGCTTGCTTGTTGCCCTGATCGGTGCTGAACGGATCTAGGGCGCTGAGCGAATTGGCGATGCCATCCCCAAAAGCGTTCAGGTCCAACAACTTGTCCGGCGAGCCGAAAACGCTGCCTCCATTAGTATCCGCGCTGCTGCCAACAGCGGGAATCTTCAGCAGCGGTGCCGACCCGGTGAGGGCCAGCGCGTTGTTGACCCCCTCGCCGACCGCATCGACCAGATCGGCGGCCACCGTCGCGGGGTTAAGCGGTGGGATCAGCCGCGCCGGGGTGGGTTCCCCCGGCTTGATGCTGCGGTCATAGCCCAGTTCCACGATCACCTTGAAGAACGGCTCGACCACGTCGATTACCGGCTCGGGCACTCCCAGCTGCGCAGCGGCCCGAACAGCGGCAGGTCGTCGGTCGCGAAGAAGTAGTAGTCGGTGTCGCCGTACTCGGTGTGGATGGGCGGCGGTGTCCCCGGATCGGCCAGGCTGGGTTCGAGGTCATACGGATGGACGTAGACGGCGCCCAGAAGCGCGTTCCCGGTGGAGACGAATTCAGCGGGTACAGCGGGAAGTCGGAGAAGCCGTCGTACTGCTGATGATCTCGACCGTGTCGAACTGGGTGTCGGTCGGCGCGGGACCGTTGAAGGACACGTCGAGGATCGGGATGTAGAGTCCCGGGAACCGGGCTGGCAAGCCCGCCGTTGGGCAGATTGAGGTCACCGCTCAGCACGAAGTCGATGTCGGGGCGTCGGTCCCCTCCGGGTACTGCTCGGCCAGCTTCTGCTTCTCGATGTTCGCGACGACCGCGCCCTGCGAGTAGCCGTAGATCACCAGAGCCTCGTTGGGGTGCGCGGCCATCGCCTGCTCCAGGTCGGTGACCCCGCCCCGCACCGACTGGTCCCAGGTGGGATCGAAGAACCCCGAGAGCTTCCACAACGGCTCATCCGGCCACGCCGGGCCACTAAGACCCCAGATGCTCTGCGGTCCGGTCACGAGCCAGATGATGCGACCGATCCCCGTGACGGGCCAGGTCGTCATTGGTGCCGTCACCGCGACGTACTCGATGGTCTCGTCCGGATGGGTCGGCCCGACGTGGTGGTCCCTGACGGCGTCGAGGTACGCCTGGTCGGGCGTCGGGACGCTGGCGCCGCCCAAGACCAGGGCGGTCCTGTCAGGTGGTGGCACATCGAGACAGTCGGTGGTGTTGCCGGGGCAGGGACTGCCTGCGGGTGGTGCGTCCGCCGACGCCGTCGGGGTCGTGGCCGCCACTACCAGGGCTGCGACGCCGAGCGACACCGTCATCCGCATGGCGACCGCCAGGGCGCCGACCCGTCCGACACACCTGCTGTACCCCATCGTCGTTTCCTTCCCAGCCGCGCCCCCGGTTGACGCCTGGGACATCGCTCACAGCGAGGGTTCAGCAAAGCTATTCGTCGAAGCGTACGTGCCTGGTCAGCCCCAAAACCTCGTTATCTGGATAGTGTTCAGCAATGTATTTTCGTTGGCAAACACAGACAAATCGCGAATTTGCGTTGCCGTCAGTAAGTGGGCAGGTACAGACAGTTCGGATGCAACACACCAGGACACAACACCGCCCAAGAATCGTGCGACTTCAGGCGCCTCGCACCGGATAGATCAGAACATCGACTCCTCCCACGGCGCGCCGACCCAGAGCGCGCCCCGCCTCAACCGATGGTGGGGGCGCGTCATGATTCGTCGCCGGATAGCAATTCGATAGCCGACACAGGTGCCTCAGGGCGCGTGTCTTGCGAAGTGTTTGAACCCGATGGCGCTCGCCATTCGTACACAAGGTGTAGGTGCGCCGAGGGCGCGCACCGAGAACAGAGTGTGAATCATGAAGCGCAAGCTTTTCGCGACCAGCTGTCTGGCTGGCATGGTCATCATCGGGGCCGCAGCGATGGCAAACGCCGCGCCGAACCCCAGCGAATCAGGACCCTCGATGCCGAATACACCGACGACATCGACGACACCCGCAACCGCACCGGCATATCCGGGTCATAGTAGCTACGGCTACTGACTAACCAGTGGCAGTCTGACCGCTCCTGGGACACGCTGCATAAGCGTCAAGTGCGGCAGGTAGACATGCCGCAACCTTCGGCACCGCCACCCACCCACCCCGTGGGACATAGACATAGGGGGGAGCGCGAGCTGATCAAAGAACGAACGGCCCTGAAGCGCGCATCGTCACGCGCTAATGGCACCAAGTTCGGTCGGCCCCGAAAAGTCGACGACACCGAGCACATCACCACCGCAAAGCGGATGAAGGCCGACGGCCACACCGGCAAGGACATCGCCAAGTACCTCGGGGTCAGCCGGGCGACGCTGTACCGATATCTAGACGCAGCCTGACCCGATTTGCTTAATCCCCATCGTCGACTTTGTGTCCATTGAAGCCGCTGAAGCCCTTGGTGACGCTGTCGGTGGCCGTTTTGATGGTCTTGTCCACATTCCTACCGACCTGCTTGAGCGAGTCGCTGACGTTGGCGCCTACCTGCGCCCATGGCCCGCCGGTCTGGTTGTCCCCCTGGGCGGAACCCGGCTTGGCGGGTGTGAACCTGAAACCATCGGTCAGCGACTTGGGGGTGAGCTTTTTCAAACCGGGCAGGAGCGTCGGCGAACCGGAGTCATCCGTTTCGACCTGCTTGTTGCCCTGATCGGTGCGGAACGGGTTGTGGGCGCTGAGCGAACCGGAGATGTCATCGCCGACAGTGTTCAGGTCCACCAGGCTGTCCGGTGAGCCGACGACGCTGCCATCATGTGCCTCCGCGCTTCGGAATGTAGTCACCGCGGCGGTGCCGGTGGGGTTGGGCTGTAAGCCAGCGAGTTCGGCCAGTTGGGTCACCGTGGTTGCGGCCGCCCCCACGATGGGAAAGGCTACGCCGGCAATGAGTGCGAACTGGACCAGCCCGACATCGGCGGCGATCGGCAGACCGACCGCGTTGAGGAGGTTACCGGCCGCAAGCTGGCTGGTGAACAGCTGGGCGTTGTATGCGGGGAGGCTTACTCCGATGGCAAGGGCCGTATCGGCGAGCGGGAGCGCAACCGCGATGTCATTGGAGACGACGCTGGTGAGCGTGCTGACGATGCCGCCGGTGGAGGAAACCGGGACGCCTGCGTTGCCGAGTGTGGCGAACGCCGCCAGCAGTTGCAACAGCGACGGGTTGTCGCTGGGGGTCAGCCCGGCGGTGTGCAGGCCCGAGAAGAATAAAGACAGCGACGAGAGGTCGAACAACTGCGGCGTCTTCAGGTCGTTGAGGGCGTCGGTGACACCTTGGACCGCCCCGTCGGCCAGCGCGGTGAGCACATCGGCTGGGTTGATGTTGGTCGGGAACAGGCCGAACGGGGTGGGCACATCGGCCGGTCCCGGGCTCCAGCCGTTGGTGATGCTGCCGTAGCCCAGGTTCACCAGCACCCTCAGGTCGGGTTGCAGCAGGTCGGCCAGCGGGTTCCCGATCACCGGCAGCAGGCGCACCGGGACCAGCAGCGGCAAGTCGGCGGTCGGGATCATGTAGTACTGGGTGGTGGTGTCGCCCGCCGTGGGCAGGGCAATCGCCGAACTGATTTGTTCCGGCGTGAGGTCCGCGTATCCGAAGTGCTGAGTAAAGACGCCCAGATAGGCGTTGAGGTCGGACAAGAAAAAAATCGGGTACTGCGGGAAGTCGGCGAACCCGTCGTACTCCTGGGTGTAGACGGCGGTGGGATAGGGGCTGCCCGTCGTTGGGGGGTAGTTGAATGTCAGACCCAGGCTGGGCAAGGACAATGGAGCGCCGGGAACCTCGAAGCGTGTGATGAGGCCGCCGTTGGGATTGCTCTCGTCGCCAACTTGCACAAAGCTCAGCTGGCTCGGGCTCGGGGGATTGCTCGATGACGCCAGCTGCGCCGCCACCTGCGAGGCGATTATTGCACTTTGCGAGTAGCCGAACACGACCACATGGTTTCCGGCGGCGATCTGCTCGTTGATCGCGTTGGTGAGGATGGTCGTGCCCTGGCTGATCGAGGTGTCGACGGGCAGACTTTTGACCCCGGTGATCGGGTACAGCTGCTCGGGTGTGGTCAGCACCTGCGGGGTGTACGTGCCGTAGCCGTTCGGGGCGAGATAAAGGTTTTCGACGGCGTCCACGTAGCTTTGCGGCGGGGTCGGTCCTCCGCTGCCGCCCATGATCAGCGCCGTGTCCGCGCCGAACGCGACCGCAGGATCCGCCATCAACGTCAGTCCCAGCACGCTCGCACAGGCGACAGCCGAGATTCCAGATCCAGCACACGACGCCCACGACTTACCATCAAGACCTCCCGGGGCTCTTAGCGAAGAACAGACCATTAGCTGCTACTCAGGGAGCTTTGAGATTTAGCAGCAGCCTCGCGTCTTGACTTGCCCTTGCCAAGACAGCAAACGCCATTAAAGCAGGCCGCGAAAATCATCGGCTGACCACCCCCACCGGCGACCACCCCCGCCGCGCTGGTGGCAGGCACCGGCGCTGTGGGGGCCAGAGCAGGCGGTGGTGCGATCTTCGTCCACTTCCGACCGTCGAAGTACCGCAGGCCGTTGCCACCGTTGGGATCTGGGAACCACCCCACCGGGCCGTTCACGCTCATTCGTCGCCCTCCTCGTTCTCGGCCATGACCTCACCGGAGACCGCGACGGCCCACGCCAGCGGGTCGCTGGACTGCCGCTGGGCGAACAACCCGGCCATGTGCAGCATCACTTCGTGGTCGGGGGTTCCTGCCTCGTGGACTCCTTGAGCAGCAATCCGGGGTGTAGGGCGTTTCGGCGACCTGGGCATCAGAGATCAGCGCGCCGGTGTCGGGGTCATCGACCGCGCCCGGATAGTGCACCGGGGTGAACGCGGCGTCGTCGATGGCCTCAATCGCCTTGGTGACCCGCCGGTTGCGGCTCAGGGTCAGGGAGAACTCGACCTGCTCGTCCAGGCAGGCGCCGATCACCTTCTTCGTGCCGAACGCGGAGTCGCCCCGGGCCAGGATCGTCGCGTCCGGGTCGATCGCTCTCGCGGTGGTGATGGCCTGCTTGAGCTGGCGGGCGGCGCCGCGCCCGGAGCCGGTCTTGCCGCCGCGCAGCCACGCCTCGGCGATCACCGGCGCCGCCCGCGCCGTGGACAACGTCGTCACCAGTGGCGAGAGTCCCCTGCGCAGCAGCGCGTGCCCGGCGATCTTGGCGTGCCCGAACGAGGCGCCTTGTTTGTGGTGCCCGTAGACCGGGCGCAGCAGCGAGTCGATGTCCAAAAACATCCGCTCATCGCTACCCGCCAGCAGCCCGGTGCGCGCCGCCAGCGCGATCAAATGCTCGCGAGCTACTGCGGCGAGCTGGTTGGCATGCCCGAAGCTGAACTCGCGCAGCAAGATCCCCACCGTCGAGGGCGCGTACACCTCGTTGAACACCCGGGGCGTGCCACCGGCGCGCAACACGTTCACATCGTCGATGCTGTCCGCGCCGCACATCATGCCCGCGATGATCGTGGTCAGCTTGCCAGCCGGGTTGACCGCGCCCGAGGCCACCCGCGTGCTAGGCAGCTCGACATGCTCGCCGATCAACCGCGAAAGACCGGTCTGCTCAGCCAATTCCAGCACCGGCACCAAACCCGCGGCCGACACCAAATTCTGCTCGTCAAACACCGCCGACCCAGCGGTGAACGTATAGGATGAGTGCATCGAAAGTGCCTTCTCGGACTCTGGACAAATACGACGTAAGCACTCGTATTGTCCCAGTTCAGAAGGCATTTTCGCTGTTCACACGCCGATCAAATCACCGGCCCATCCACGGATTCAGGCTTAGCGGCGGAGCACCGGCCAGCACCTTCTTGACGTGATCCTCCAGCCGAAGGGCACGCAGGTTGCGGCGTGCCTCGATCAGCTCGGGGTCATCGGGTGCGCGGTTCGGTCGCGAGGACATTCCCGCGATACGCGCACGCTCGGAACGCCACGACGTGGCAGACGTCGGCATGAAAGCCTCCAGGACACAGGCACATCCACGGGGAATGTGCAGTTGTGTGTGGCAGCTGTCACCGACTGCGGTTCCAAGCTCCGCGCATCCTGGTTGCTCTCAAACAGTCCGACTTCGGACCTCGGGCTCCAGACCCACCCGTCGGTCGCGACCTGTCGCCTCGGCTCCGGGCGGGAACATCGCTGACGCACATCCGGGTGCGTCGGCTAGTTCGCCCTAGACACTACAGAGGTAAGTGACTACCTGACAACCTTTGGGCCGTAACGGATTACACGAAACGGCGCTACTGGAAATAAATTACTGAAGGAACCCTATAGGCTCAAATAAATACGCAACCGGCTGGCCTGCATGACGTAACGTCAGCCCGTCCAGTCGATCTGGACCAGGGACGGATCGGAGTAGGCGCCGCCGGGCCTCACTCCCTTGATCCGGAGTGGCGGCCTTCTGTGGTGTCTGTGTGACATCCTTCGTCTACAACCACCTGCACACCGTGCATGCGATCGCGGCGTGCAACGCCGCGGAGATCGCGATGGGCATGCTGATGGAGGCCACCGTGCCGACCAGTCACCGCTGGATTCCGAAGGCCATGACGGTGCAGTACCTGGAGAAGGCCACCACGTCGCTGCGGGCCCAGGCCCGTATGGACCCGCCGGACTTCTCGTCGATCACCGACGGCGTCGAGATGGTGATCCCGGTCCGCGTGACGGATAAGGCCGGAACCGAGGTGGTGCACGCCGACATCACGTGCTGGGTAACGCCCGCCCACTGACGCCGAAACCCACGTTTCGCAGGAAAAGTGCGAGTAGATCGCTGCAAAACGTCGATCTCGGCGCTACTTGTTCTTGCCCAGACCGCGCGCCATGAACTTGCCCATTGTCGTCACTGCGCGCCTGCGGGACATCAGTCGCGTCGTGAACAATATGGTCGCGCGGGTCTGCCAGCCCGGCGCGGCAACGTGTTTACGGCCAATGGACTTCAGCGCTTCTGCGGCCACGTCGTTGCAGTCGGTGATCTGCCACTTCGGGTACCCGGAGAGTATGTCGTCATGCGTGTTCATCAGCCCGGCAGTCACCACGAGGACATTGACGCCGCTGGTCCGTAGTTCGTACCAGAGCGCCTCGCCGAAGGCGATCTGGAAGGCCTTGTTGGCGGAGTAGGCCCCGGCGTACGGCGCCGGTGCCAGGCCTGCGCCCGATGACACGATGACGATCGCGCCTTTGTGGCGGTCTCTCATCAATTGACCGAACCGGTAGATCAGGTTGACGTAGGCACGGGCGTTGATGTCAATCATCCGGTTGTGTACGTCCAGGTCCATATCGAGGATCGGTGGCGTGTCGGTCGGCGTGTACATGTGGTTGCACACCAGGATGTCGATGTTGATTTCTTGCAGCGCGTCCTGCACCGATGAAATCGATTCAAGGTCGCCCAAGTCGGCGGCGATGGCGCGAACTGAAACCCCGTAATTGGACTGAAGTTCCGCGGCGCGCGCGTCGAGTTCTTCGGCGAGGATGTCAACGAGCACGACGTTGATTCGCCGTGCGGCGAGCTGGCGCACGAAGGCATACCCGAGCCCCTCCTTACGCGCGCTTCCGGTGACCAGCGCCCAGGAACCGGCATATCGATCGAGCGGATGTGCGGCCATCCTGACCGACCTTTCTTGGTTGGCTACGCGGGCAGGTCCGCCCAGAACGGGCACTGGTGGCTTTCGCCGAAGGTGGTGACGACGCGGCTTCCGTCGGCCTGCAACGACATCCACGGCTGCACACCATCGTCGGCAACGAGCGCCGGCCAGCCCGGTTGACCTTCAACGTTCGGGACGCCGGTGGTGACGAACTCGCTCCAGTAGGAGATCATCTGGTCGGACAGCGATTGTTGCTCCGGGTTCAGTGGCGGCGCCCCGCCGACCTCGAACAGGTAGCGCAGCTCCAGTGAGTGGCTGGCACCGACGGGAAAAGGCAACGTGCGCATCGGGTCTGGGGCCGGCGCGTCACGATCGTTGAACTCGTAGGCGTATACGGGTCCGGCCACCGCGAGGTCGTCGCTCATCCGCTCGCTCACGCACGCGAACTCCCCGTCCGTGACCGCGGCCGAGTACGCGGCGGGTACGTTGCCGCCGTAGTTGTCCAGCGGATACCGCTCCCCCACGGCAACGGCGTTGGCGCCGAAGGTTTCCCGCAGTAGTTCCGGATACTGCTCGGCGGTGTAGTTCTTGCCCTTGCGCAGGTACTCCAGCGCAACAAACAATGTGAACTCGTCGCGGTTCGTGCCGATCAGCACCGGAACTTCGGCGGCATCGCCCTTGGCCATCGCCGTGACCGGATCGACAGGAAGGGCCGCGGTGCCGGTTACCGGGCCGGGCAGCGCGTCTTGGCCGATGTTGTAGAAGATCACCGGTTCTCGCAGTTTGTCGACGGGCAACGCTCGCAAACAGTCCGCGGCGGTATTCGGATCCCCACAGCCCACCCGTGCGGCGTAGTCGAGACTGCTCTGTTCGGCCTTCGGCAGGTCGGCCTGCGCCTGGCACGGCGCGCTTTGAATGATCGCCGCGCGGAACAGTCCCTTCGAGCCCGGTGCGACCAGGTGGTCGCACACCGACATGCCGCCCGCGGATTCGCCTGCCACCGTGACCCTCTCGGGATCGCCGCCGAAGTTGGCGACGTTGTCGCGAACCCAGCGCAACGCGGCCTGCTGGTCGGCCAACCCGTAGTTGCCGACGTCGCCGGGCGGCCCCAGCGCCGGATGGGCCAGAAACCCGAGCGTCCCGAGCCGGTAGTTGATCGTGACGACGATGATGTCGCCGCGCGAAACCAGCCACCGGCCGTCGTAGATCTTGGCGCTGCCGCCCGTGAACGAGCCCCCGTGAATCCACACCATGACCGGCTTCGGCGGCCCCGCCGTCGCAGGAGTCCAGACATTCAGAGTCAGGCAGTCCTCGTCGCTCTGCCTGCCGAACTCCGGGTCGCCGCCGGGGTCTTGAATGCAGCGCGGTCCAGGCTCGGTGGCATCGCGCACGCCCGTCCAGGCCTGCGCCTGCGCGGGCGGTTGGAAGCGCAAGGGCCCGACAGGTGGTGCGGCGTAAGGGATACCGGCGAACAACCGGTGATCGGACTCAACGACGCCGCGCACCATGCCCGTCGCGGTTTGTGCGAGCGTCGGATCGGTCTGAACCTGCGGCGGAGTAATCACCGGCGACGGCGGCATGAGGATCTCCGGAACGGCCGCCTTGGGCGAGGCCCCGACGACCCGTCCGAGCGCGACCACCAGCACGGTCGCCAGCACGACGAGCAGGACCACCCGCACGCTTCGAGCCGTCCCTGCCAGCACGGAGTCCGAGCCTACGCAGGGTTTCCGCCAAAACGCTGGATCAGGGTCGCGGCGATCCCCTAGACTGTGAACTTGACACCCGTCAAGTTCTGCACAGCCCGCAGCTCAGGAGGCTCGATGAGCACGCCAACGATGGACGAAGCCGCCAAGGTACTGGCCGATCCGACGGCATACGCCGACGACGACCGGCTGCACACGGCACTCACCCATCTGCGAGCCAACAATCCGGTGGCGTGGGTCGACAATCCGCCCTACCGGCCGTTCTGGGCGATCACCAAGCACGCCGACATCATGGACATCGAGCGCGCCAACGACCTGTTCCTGTCCGAGCCGCGTCCCCTGCTGGCCACCGCCGAGGCCGACGACGTCTTCAAGGCCCAGATCGAGGCCGGGATCGGCATCCGCACCCTGGTGCACATGGACGATCCGCATCACCGGAAGGTGCGGGCGATCGGCGCGGACTGGTTTCGGCCAAAGGCCATGCGCGATCTCAAGACACGCGTCGACGAGTTGTCCAAGCGCTATGTCGACCGGATGCGTGAGATCGGACCGGAGTGCGACTTCGTCACCGAGATAGCGATGAACTTCCCGCTGTACGTGATCCTTTCGCTGCTCGGGCTCCCCGAGGAAGACTTCCCGCGGATGCTCAAGTTGACCCAGGAGATGTTCGGCGGCGACGACGAGGAGCATCAGCGTGGAGACTCCATGGAGGACCTGCTCGCCGTTCTGGCCGATTACTTCACCTACTTCACGGCCCTGACCACGTCGCGGCGCGAGCACCCGACCGAGGACTTGGCGTCGGCGATCGCCAACGGCCGCATCGACGGAGAACCGCTGTCGGACATGGATACCCTGTCGTACTACGTGATCGTCGCCAGCGCCGGACACGACACCACCAAGGACGCGATATCCGGCGGCCTGCTGGCACTCATCGAAAACCCCGGCGAACTGCATCACCGGCAGCGGCCTTGCCGATGACGGCGGCCGAGCGTGAGACATTGGAGACACTGCAACGGTCGCGGACGGCGGCGCATCAGCAGGTACTGCGCGCGAGAGTGCTGCTGATGGCCGCTGATGGCGAAGCCAACATCCGGATTGCCGAGGAAGTCGGGGTGACACCGGTGACGGTGCGGGCCTGGCGTCAGCGTTTCAGTGAGGACGGGCTTGCCGGGTTGGAGAAGATCCGTGAGGGTCGGGGCCGCAAGCCCTCGATTCCCGAGGAGACGATCGCCGCGATCGTGCAGTTGACTACCACGACGACTCCGGAAGGTGCCACGCATTGGTCGTGTCGCACGATGGCCAAGCGGGTCGGGGTCAGTTCGGCGACGGTGCAGCGGATTTGGTCGGATCTGGGGTTGGCGCCGCATCGGGTGGACACCTTCAAGGTGTCCAACGATCCGTTGTTCGAGGAGAAACTGATTGATGTGGTCGGGTTGTATCTGAATCCGCCCGAGCGGGCCATCGTGTTGTGCATGGACGAGAAGTCCCAGATTCAGGCGCTGGACCGCACCCAGGCGTCGCTGCCGATGGTGCCGGGGCGGGCGGGCACGATGACCCATGACTACAAACGCAACGGCACCACCACGCTGTTCGCCGCCCTGGACGTGCTGACCGGCACGGTGATCGGCCAGTGTCTGCCCCGGCACCGCCACACCGAGTTCATCAAGTTCCTCAACACAATCGACCGCGAGGTACCCGAGGGGCTACAGGTTCATCTGATCCTGGACAACTACGCCACCCACAAGCACACCGCAGTCCAAAAATGGATGAAGCGGCACAAGCGGTTTCACCTCCATTTCACCCCGACCTCATCGTCATGGCTCAACCAGGTCGAACGCTGGTTCCGTGACCTGACCGACAAGAACCTACGCCGCGGAATCTTCGCCAGCGTGCCCGAGTTGATCGCCAGCATCGAGTCATACCTCAACGCCCACAACGCCGATCCCAAGCCCTACGTCTGGACGGCCACCGCCGAATCGATCCTGGCCAAAGTTCGACGCGCACGCACCAAACTCCAACAAGTAGTCAACCAAAACTGAGACGGACCACTAGCGCGATTGCGCGACAACCTGGATCTGATGCCGACCGCGGTAGAGGAGATGATCCGCTGGGCTACGCCGGTCAAGGAATTCATGCGCACCGCCGCAGAGGACACCACCGTGCGAGGTGTGCCGATCGCCAAGGGCGAATCCGTCTATCTGGCTTACGTTTCGGCGAACCGCGACGAGGAGGTCTTCACCGATCCGTTCCGGTTCGACGTCGGCCGTGACCCCAACAAGCACCTGGCGTTCGGCTACGGCGTGCACTTCTGCCTCGGCGCCGCGCTTGCGCGGATGGAGATGAACAGCTTCTACAGTGAGTTGGTGCCGCGACTGGAGTCCATCGAGTTGGCCGGCAAACCCGAGCTGTCGGCGACAACGTTCGTCGGTGGGCTCAAGCACCTGCCGATTCGTTACTCGCTGCGCTGACGCCGCTGACCTTCTTGCGGTGGGTGGCCAGGAAGCTGTTCACCGCCGCCTGATCGGACGCGACAGCGCAGACCTAACCGATGATGAACTCGGCGGCGCGATGGCCGAGCATCACGATGGTGGCGTGCGGGCCGCGGCTGGTGATGGTCGGCAGGACCGAACCGTCGACCACCCATAGTCCGTCGACGCCGAGCACCCTGCACTGTTCGTCGACGACGGCCCCGGCGTCGCCGTCAACCCCCATTGGCGCGGTTCCACACAGATGCTGTGACGTCGACCACGATGCCGGGCCCACTTTCGTTGTCGACGTCGCCAACTCGCGGGCGAGCTCAGCACCGGCACTCAGTGCCGCCACATCATCCGGAACACTGTCGTAGCGATGCTCGATCATCGGGGGGACTGTGGGGTCGCTGGACACCACATGGACCCTGCCCCTGGACCTGGGTTGCATCAACGCAACGCCAATGTGCGGCCGGTCGGCGGGATCGACGCCGGCACCCTCGACCAGGGCACCGAAGCCCCTTGTGTACGGCCTGATCTCGAGACCGTTCGGCGTGGTGAGTACCGCCTCCAGCGGCGGCAGGTCGTGGGTGGGGGTCCAGTCGACGGGCAACACCCATTCGGGATGGTCACTGGACATCACCCCAACCGGCAAGTGCGACACGACGGAAATGCCTGCTGCGGCAAGTGTGTCCTCAGGACCGACACCGGACAGCATCAGGACGTGCGCCGATCCGATTGCCCCGGCGCACAGCACAATCCGATCCGCAGTAAGATCGGCGGCCCCGTCTGGGCCTACGCATTCCACGCCAACGGCTCGGCCGTTCTGGAAGCGCACGCCACGGACGCGGGTGTTGACCAACAGCGTCAGATTGGGACGCTCGAGCGCGGGCTGAAGGAAGGCTCCGCCCGGCCCGATCCTGCTGCCGCCGTTGATGTTCAGCGGGACCGCGCCGACTCCGGAAGGCAGCGGCTGTGCGGGCCCCGCGCCATTGAGATCTGGCACCCATCCGTAACCCATTTCGGTCGCAGATCTCACGAACGATGCTGTGCAGCCGTCGAATTCGGCGACGCGACGAACGAGTATCGGTCCGTCGGACCCGTGCAATGGGCCATCGAAATCCAGATCCGTCTCGATCGCACGAAAATGCGGCAGCACGTCGGTCCACGACCAGCCCGGCAATGCCCACCTGTCGAAGTCCTCCGGCAGCGCGCGGCAGAAATAGCCGCCGTTGACCGCACCGGATCCGCCGACGACCGCGCCGCGCATGATGTGCCCCGCCCGCTTCGGCTCGTCGGTCAGCGTCGTCACATAGTGCCGCACCACCGAGCTTGCGGCACCGATCGGCATCCGCACCGCATCGGTGATCTGCGACCGCACCCGCGGGTCCGACGGGCCCGGCCCGGCCTCCACAACGGTGACATGACATGCCAGATCACGCGACAATACGTTCTGCCAGCACGGATCCGGCACTACCGGCGCCGATGATCAGCACATGGCTGTGCAAGGCGCTACTTCAGGTCCGAATCTGGGGCTTGAGGGCGCCGAGGTTCCGCTCCCGAACCACGCCGGTCCACAGGCCGGTGCCGTAGGCGATGTCGTCGAGGCGCTTCAGCAGTACGTAGCTGATCAGCCCGATGGGCTTGGTGTCATCGTCGACGTTGCCGCGCCGCTTCAGCCAGTCCACGACCCCGTCGATGATGGCCGCGACCAGAACCACGTGTCTGCAGTGCCGCGACAACAGCGCGGCGATCAGGGCGACCGGCCAATAGTGTCTGCAGATGGCCGACGCGAGCTGCAGCGCAGCTGACCACAGACCCTGTGCGGCCACCACCGCGACTTCCTTGGGCTCGGTCTCGACGGCGCCGAGCGACTTCGCGATCCGCCGGCCGGTGATTGTGGCCAACGCCATGGACGCCAGGTAGCCGATTCCGGAGCCCATAGCGAGCAGGATCCACACCATCAACGTCCATCCGGAGATCACCAGCGGCGCGGTCTTGCCGGGATGACGGACCGCAAGCGGAGCGGCCGATTCGCCGTAAAATGCCCTGCGCGCGCACCATTCTCGCAATTGCGTGCGGTGCTCGTGGGCGACCATCGCGATCGGTTCGTACCGCAGCCGAGCCCCGGCTTCGATGAACCGCCAGCACAGGTCCACGTCCTCCCCAGCCTTCAGGGTTTCGTCGAATCCCCCGACCTCGTTCATCACGGAGCGACGGCAGATGATGGCGGCACTGGGTACGTAGGAGACGGTCCCATACGGAACGACGGGAGCTTCCCGCTGCCCGAGGTCCAGCGAGGAGCGCACCGCCTCATAACGTGCCACCAAGCTATTGGGTTGCGCCAGGTTGACGATGCGGGGTGCCACCAAAGCCACTGCGGGATCGCAGAAGTGGCCAAGCAGCGCCTCGAGCCAGCCGCGCCGAGGCACCACGTCGGAGTCGAGGAAGGCGACGAAGTCGGTGGCACACACCGCCAGGCCGGTGTTGCGCGCAGCCGCGGGCCCCTTGCTGCGGGGATGGCGAAGCACCTGGACGTCACTGTGCACGCCCGCGAAGTCAGCCTGTTGGATTGGGGTCGCCGATCCGTCGTCGACCACGACAACGCGCATGCCGCGCAGCGTCGAAATCAACCGATGTACGCCGGAAGCGTTGTCGCGCACGGGGATAACGACAGTGACGTCACGATGCGATGGCCCACTTGCCGGCCGCGGATGAGCGACGGTGGCGTCCAGGAGTGTCCGGGCAACCTGAGCGCTGAGCGCGTCGTGCACCTCCAACCGGCCGCCGTTGAGCATCGTCCGTGCAGCCGGCGCCAATCGCAGCAGGCGGGTGGGGGAACCGCCGAGCAGAGCCGATCCCTCGCCGAGCACCTTCACGCGGCGGTCGACCTGCACGGCGAAGCCGTCTGGCAGTCGGGGCTGAGTCATGTCAGCATCCCGTCGCGGTCGGGTGTCCAGCGCGCTATCCGTTCCGCGCAACCGTCGACCATCTCGGCAAACAAGCGTTTTCCGTCGGTCGCGGTCGCCGTCGTGGGATCACCCAGTACGCCCAGTTCACTCACCGCGGCCACCCCGCCGCTGCGCATCGCCGGCAGCAGCTCGACCAGCGGAGAACTGTTTCCGGGCAGCCACTCCTCGGTGCGGACATCCCCTGGCGAAATATGTAGCAATACAGACGTTTCGGTGTGTCCGGCGTGGGCATCGGCATTCTCGACGCCACACGAGCACCATCCGACGTCGCGCCCCTCGTAGCGCAGCAGCGCGGTCGCAGCGGCCAGGGCCTCGACGTTTCCACCGTGCCCGTTGACGAACACCAGCCGTCGTGCCCAGCTCGACGCAGACCGGCCGAACTCCACCAGCAAAAGCCGCAAGGCCGAAGTTCCGATCGACACAGTGCCGGGAAAGCTCTCGTGTTCGCCGCTGGCTCCGTAGCCGATCGCCGGCGCAAGCATCCATCCGGAGTCATGATCGGCTTCCGCCAGCCGTTCAGCAACGCCACGGGCGACGGCCGCGGCGATCCGGGTGTCAGTGTCCAGCGGCAGGTGAGGTCCATGCTGTTCGGTGGAACCTACCGGGATAACCAACGCAGGTGACGTGCCGTGCAGCTGCCTCGACGTTGAGTTCCCAAGCTCGCTGGGGAAAGCCACCCGCCAAGGGTAGGACGAATTCACCTGCCGTGCGCCGGTTGTTGGCGCATGCGCAGATTTTGTTTTCCCGGAATTTGCCCTGACCGGTGTCGCCTAACCACCTGTGCCTGGCCCGTCACGCATGTTTCAGGTGCAATTTCGCAGGTAGTGGACCCGGCGCTTCAGGCGCCGGGGTCGGCAGGCACGCCGAGCGCCCGGGCGAAGCCCGGGGGCACCACCACGTCACCGGCGACCAGATCGTGCACCGACGCGCGACCAAGACCCATCATCGCCGAGTCGATGCCGCCGCGGAGGACGTCGAGCACGTTCTCGACGCCGGCCTGACCCTCGGCAGCCAGGCCCCAGAGATAGGCCCTGCCGATCATGACCGCGCGCGCGCCGAGGGCGAGTGCCTTGACGACGTCGCTACCGCGCCGCACGCCGCCGTCGAGCAACACCTCGATCTGGTCTCCCACCGCCTCCGCGATGGCGGGCAGCGCGCGGATCGACGCCGGTGTTCCGTCGAGATTGCTGCCGCCGTGGTTCGACACCGAGATCGCCGAAACACCGGCATCGACAGCACGTTTGGCGTCGTCGACGCGTATCACGCCCTTGAGCATGAACGGGCCGCCCCACAGCTCGCGGAGCCAGGCGATGTCCTCCCAGGTTGGCGGCGGCGTGGCCATCCACTCGCCGTACGCGGCGAAGAACGGCGGCCCCGGCTCACCAAGCACGGCCTGGTTGGGCACCCGCAGGTCCGGCGGCCGGAAGGTCTTGGCCCATTGCAGAAACCACCGTGGCCGGGTGAGGCCCTCCGGGAGCATCCGCACCGTCGTGCGCAGGTCCATGCGCTCGGGGATCTTGGGGCTGCCCCAGTCACGGCCGTGCGAGAAGCTCCAGTCGGTCGTGGCGATCAGCCCGACGGCACCCGCAGCGCGGGCCCGTTCGACTCGGGCGGCGATCGCATCGCGGCCGCCGAGCCAGTACACCTGGAAGAAGGTCTTCCCGTTGGCGGCGACGACCTCCTCGATCGGTTTGCTGGCGAACGATGACAATCCCATCGCAGTGCCCCGCGCGGCAGCCGCGCGAGCGACTGCGACTTCACCATCGGGGTGCACCGCCTGAACTCCGGTCGGCGAAATCACCACCGGCAGCGAGATATCCTGTCCCATAACGGTTGTCGACAGGTCGCGCTTCTCGATCGCGCCGATGACGTGCGGTGCGAAACCGAGCTCGCCGAACGCATCGACATTGTCGGCGACGGTGATGCCCTTCTCGCTGGCGCCGAGCAGCGCGCCATAGACGGACTTGGGCAGCCGCTTCTTCGCCCGTTGCTGGGCAAACGCCACCGTTTCGAACCACTTGTCGCGTGCCATGACTAGACCGGACTTTCGTTGCAGAGCCGGGCCGGCGGCTTGGTCAGCAGTGTGAGCGGAATCGGCCCTTGCTTGGTTCCGCGGGAGTGATCGACGCTGGACTTGGGCTTGACCCTTTCTTGGGCCAGCGCCGAAACACCGTAACCCTCAACGCATTCGGGGTCCGGACCGTCCAACGGCAGGCCGGTGAAGAACTTGGCGGCCATGCAGCCGCCCCGGCAGCTGTCGTAGTGACCGCAGCTGCTGCACGCGCCCGCCGACTGCGGCTCCCGTAATTCACGGAACAGCGGTGCATGCTTCCAGACATTGTCAAAACCACCGTCGGACAGGATGTTTCCGGCCAGAAAGCGGTCGTGGATGGCGAACGGGCAGGCGTAGACGTCACCGACCGGGTCGATCAGGCAGACCACCCTGCCCGCACCGCAGAGGTTGAGTCCGGCGAGCGCGCCAGGCTCGCCGAGCCCGGACAGATGGAAGAACGAGTCACCCGTCAACACGCGGTCACCGCGTTCGACGAGCCAGTCGTACAGCTGCACCTGCTGCTCGGCGGTGGGATGCAGTTCGTCCCAGACATCGGCGCCACGTCCCGACGGGCGGAGCCTGGTGATACGCAAGGTGGCACCGTAACGTGCTGCCAGCGCAGCGAATTCGTCGAGCTGGTCCACGTTGTGGCGGGTGACGACGACGGAGATCTTCGCGTCTTTGAAGCCCGCCTCGGCGAGGTTCTCCAGTGCCCGGATCGCCATCGCGAACGAGCCCTGGCCGCGCACGGCGTCGTTGACCTCTGCGGTGGCGCCGTCGAGTGAGATCTGCACGTCGACGTAGTCACTGGCGGCCAGCCGGGTCGCCACCTCGGGCGTGATGCGCACGCCGTTAGTGGAGAACTTCACGCCGACATGGTGCGCGGTGGCGTAGTCGACCAGCTCCCAGAAGTCGGGCCGCACGGTCGGTTCACCGCCACCGATGTTGACGTAGAACACCTGCATGCGTTCGAGCTCGTCGATGATGTCCTTGCACTGCTGGGTCGACAGTTCGCGCGGGTCACGTTTACCCGACGAGGACAGGCAGTGCACGCACGCCAGGTTGCAGGCGTACGTCAGCTCCCAGGTCAGGCAGATCGGCGCGTCGAGCCCATGCTCGAACTGCTCGACCAGTCGGGGTACTGGCTGTACAGACGTCATCGATTCTCTCCCGCTACGAGCATCTTCGACTGAGCCAGTACGCCCAGTGCATGTAGATACGGAGCCTGCTGCGCGTCGTGGATTCCGGCCGCGCGGCAAGCGGATCGGGCGTCGGGGTGGTCGCTCAGCGAGTTGACCACCTCGACGATGGTCCGGTTCTTCAGGAACGACAGCTTGCGCGTGCCGAAGTGATACAGCAGCGCACCAAACGGCTCGGGCCGCACCGCCACCTGGTGGTGCAGCCGCCAGCTGACGTCCGGGTCGAACGTCACGGTCAGTAGACCCCGCACATCCCGTCGATCGACACTTCTTCGACCAGCGTCTCGGTGACGAGCTCGGTTTCGGTCTCGACGTGCTGATTCGGCTCCATTGGCTGCACCTTTCCTGTCACAGGGTCTCGACATTGTGATCGAGATCGCAATAATATGGCATCGAGTGCCAAAACGGAAGGGTGGGGTGGTGATGCGGCCGGTTGCCGAGCATCGGGTGGGCCGGCGTCGCTCCACGACCTGGGACCAGCTCAGCAATGTCGCCATCGATCTGTTCGCCGCCCGCGGCTTCGCCGAGGTCAGCGTCGACGACGTCGCGCAGGCCGCGGGGATCGCGCGCCGCACCCTGTTCCGCTACTACCCGTCCAAGAACGCGCTGCCATGGGGTGACTTCGATGCCCATCTCGAGCACATGCGCGACCTGCTCGCCGACTTGGACCCCGGCGTGCCGATCGGGGATGCATTGCGGACGGCGCTGTTGGCGTTCAACACCTTTGATGAAACAGAGACTGCCCGGCACCGGCAGCGGATGCGGGTCATCCTGGGGACGGCGGAGCTACAGGCCTACTCGATGACGATGTATGCCGGGTGGCGTGCGGTGGTCGCCACGTTCGTCGCCCGACGACTGGGGGCGAAACCCGCCGATCTGGTGCCGCAGACCGTGGCGTGGACGATGTTGGGGGTCGCTCTGTCGGCCTACGAGCACTGGCTGGCCGACGAGTCGGTCTCGCTGACAGAAGCGCTCGGCGACGCCTTCGACATGGTCAGCCACGGGCTCGGCGCGCTGGACTGAAAACGCTCCAGAAAAAATCTCGATTGGGGCGTCGGAGTTCGGGTCTTCGAGGCGACGATAAGGGTGTGAGCGCCGAACCGGATCAGGGCGACGCTCCGCGGGCGCTACTGGCGCTGTACGACGACGCACTGCCTGCCGTGTACGGATACTTCGTCCGACGCTGCGGTGACCGCGGAGCCGCCGAAGACCTGACGTCGGAGACGTTTCTGGCGGCGATGGACGCCGCGCGGAAAGACTCTCCGCCGCCGATCACGGTGCCCTGGCTGATCGGGGTGGCGCGGCACAAGCTCGCCGACCACTACCGCCGTCGGTCCGATCGGTTCACCGTTCCGGTCGCCGATCTACCCGAACCGGTAGAACCCGCCGACGAGTGGGACGCCGAGCTGGACCGCATCGTGGCCGAGAGCGTGCTGGCCAGACTGCCCGAACAGCACCGCACCGTGCTCGCACTGCGCTACATGGACGACCGCAGTGTGCCCGAATGCGCCGAACTCATCGGCCGCACGGTGCACGCCACCGAAGCCCTGCTGGTGCGGGCCCGTCGCGCCTTCAGATCTCACTATCCCGAACCGGAAGGGAGGCGGCCATGACAAACAACAGTCACGATCCGTTGACCGTGCTGCATGGCGACGAGCTTCCGGTCCAGCCCGATCCGGCGTTCGCGGCCCGGCTGCGCGCACGTCTGGAATCTGCTGTGAATCTCTTTGAGGCCCAGCCGAATCGAACCGGAGGAGTTGTCATGAGTGGCACCGATACCGCCATTGCCGAACTGAACAAGCCCACCGTCGCGCCCGAGGTGGCACAGGCGCCCCCACGGCCCGCAGCACTGCCATACCTGTCGGTCACCAATGCGCGCGAGGCCATCGCCTGGTACGTAGACGTATTCGGCGCATCGCTGGTCGGCGGGATCTTCGAGATGGACGACGGTCGCATCGGACACGCAGAGCTGCAGATCGGCGACGGCGTGCTCTACCTTGCCGACGAGTATCCCGAGCTCGGCCTGAAAGCGCCTTCACCACAGGCGAGTTCGGTGAGCCTGATGCTGCACGTGGCTGACACCGACAGCACCCTGGAACGGGCGCGGGAGCGTGGGGCCGTGGTGCAAAGGGAGCCCTACGAGGACCACGGCGCCCGCACCGCCACGATCATCGACCCGTCCGGGCACCGCTGGATGCTCAGCGGTCCGGTCACCGGTGCCGCAGTACCGATTCAGCACGGTGACGTCGGCTACGTGTCGGTGTGGACGCCGGATGCCGACCGCGCGGCCGCGTTCTACGGTCACGTGCTGGGCTGGACCTACGACCCGGCGACCCACCAGGTCACCAACACCAGCCAGCACATCGGAATCTTCAGCGTCGACGGTCCACCGAACCTGTTCTGCTGCTACGCGGTTGCAGACCTCGAAGGTGCCCGCGGGTCGATCCTCGACGGCGGCGGCGACGTTGACGAGGTCGAGCAGTTCGACTTCGGCCCAACGCTCGGCGCCACCGACTCGCAGGGCACGCCGTTCGCCGTCTTCCAGCCCAATCCGGGGGAACCACGGCCCGAGCTCAACGGCTCTGGCCCAGGCGAACTTTCGTACATTACATACGAAGTGCCAAACTCAACGGCCTTCAAGGCGTTCTACAGTCGCGTGCTGTTCTGGACGTTCGAGCCGGGACGCATCGATGACGGTTGGCAGGTCCAGCAGACACACCCGATGGCCGGAGTCGCCGGCGGCGCCACGACGGCCACGACCGTTCCGATGTGGACCGTCGAGGACGTCGACGCAGCGGTCGCCCGGGTACGGGAGGCAGGCGGAACGGTCATCGACGAGCCGTCGCAGCAGCCGTACGGCAAGACCGCGCAGTGCACCGACGACCAGGGCAGCCGCTTCTACCTCGGCGAGTTCTAGCCGTATTTGCGATTTCGGCGCTGATTCCGGCGCTCAGCGCACGGAATTCGCGCCGAAATCGCTACTAGCCGAGGACGTCGGCGATCGGTGCGCCGTTGGCGATCTTGGTGCGCACCTTCATCACCTTGCCCGGCATGCCGCCGCCGACCACGCCGGCCACCACGCCGTCGCGCTCGTAGAACGCCAGGAACTTGCGGCCGTCGTCCTCGACCACATGCACGGTATCGCCGGCCTGCGGCTCGCCGAGACACTGAATCTTGACGTCGTACTGGTCGCTCCAGAAGTAGGGCACCGTGACGGTCGGCGGTATCTCCGTGCCCAGGATCGCGGGCACCATGACCCGTGCCTGGTCGGCGACATTGCTCCAATGCTCAACGCGGACTTGGTGTCCGACCGGGTGGCGCCATGACGCGACATCGCCGATCGCCCATACATGCGGTGCGCCGGTGCGACCCGCGTCATCACAGACCACGCCGTTGTCCAGCTCGACGCCGCTGCCGTCGAGCCACTCGGTGGCCGGGCGCGAGCCGATTCCGACCACGACCAGATCGGCGTCGAGCTCGGCGCCGTCCGACAGCACCACCTGCTCGACATGCTCTGTTCCCCGCACCTCGGCCACCCCGACGTCGCAGCGCACATCGACGCCCTCGGCCCGATGCAGTCGGGACACCAGGGCGCCGACCTCTTCGCCGAGCACGGACGCCAGCGGAGTCGGTTGCGGTTCCACCAGAACGACATTCACCCCGAGACCGCGCAGGCTCGCCGCCACTTCGCAACCGATGAAGCCCGCGCCGACAACGACCGCCTGGCGGGCCGAACCCGCGTGCTCGCGCAGCGCCATGCTCTCCTCGAGCGAGCGAAGCACCCGAATACCCTCCAGGTCAGGGAAGGACGGAATGGTCTTGGGCACCAGCCCGGTCGCGATGATCAGCTCGTCGTATCGAAGCTCGCTGCCGTCGGCCAGCGTCACCGATTGCGCCGCGGTATCCACCGAACGCGCCCCGTTGCCGAGCAGCACGGTGATGTCGTTCTCCTCGTAGAACTCGGCCGGCTTGAGCGTCACGTCGTCGACCTCGGCGCGCAGCACTTCCTTGGACAGCGGGGGCCGGTCGTAGGGCAAATGGTCTTCGTCGCTGACGATGGTTATCGGGCCGGTGTACTCCGAACGGCGCAGCTGTTCGGCGGTGCGGGCGGCGGCCAGCCCGCCGCCGACGATGACGATGCCCCCAGATGTGCTCACGTGGGGTTTTCTACACGATGGCGTCAGCTTGATGTGCGCCACCCTGCCGTTCGGGGACGTCAGGGCCTGGCGCGCTCGATGATGTTCGACAGCACCACGATGCTCTCGCTGCGCTCGATGTCCGCGCTGGAGCGGATCCGCTCGAGCGCCTCCTCGAGGTGCTGCATGTCACGGGCGAGCACGTGCAGGATGGCGTCCGAGGTGCCGGTCACCGTCGCCGCACTGACCACCTCGGGAATGTCCACCCACGCCGCACGGAGCTCATCGGGCGCAATTGTGCCGTGGCAGAACACCTGTACGTACGCCTCGGTGCTCCAGCCGAGTGCGTTGCGGTCGACGACGGTGGTGAAGCCGCGGATGACCCCGTTGTCGAGCATCCGATCCACCCGCCGCTTCACCGCGGGCGCGGACAGGTTCACCCGCTGCCCGATCTCGGCGAACGTGGCCCGCGCGTGCTCGGCCAGCTCGGCCAGAATCTGCTCGTCGGTCTGGTCCAGGCGGTCCATGATCAGAGATACCCCGTTCTTGCGCAACAAACCTTCGCCATCATAGCTGTGGCGCAACAGATCGCCCATATATACGCAATGAGTGTCGATTGATTGCAAATTCAATAGCCAATATCGTCTAATCATGACGATTTCAGATGTCGCCGCCCACGCGGCTCCGGTATCCGAGGTCGCCGCAATGACGCAGCGCACCGCCACTGTCCGCCATTACGCCATGACGCCCCCTACCTTCTTCGCCGTCGAGTACGCCATCAACCCGTGGATGGACACGTCGACGTCCGTCGATACCCACGTCGCGATGAACCAGTGGGAAACCCTGCGCCAGACCTACAAGGAACTCGGACACACCGTCGAACTGGTCGAGCCCGTCGCCGGGCTGCCCGACATGGTGTACGCCGCGAACGGTGGCCTGTTGGTGAACGACACGGCGGTCGTGGCCCGGTTCGCCTACCCGCAACGCACCGGCGAGTCCGCCGCCTACGCCGAGTGGATGAGCCGCCACGGCTACCAACCCACCGAAACGCGGTACGTCAACGAGGGCCAGGGCGACCTGCTCGTCGTCGGCTCGATCGTGTTGGCGGGCCACGGTTTCCGCACCGCCCGCCGCGCACACGACGAGATCGCCGCTACCGTCCGGATGCCGGTCGTCAGCCTCGAACTCGTGGACCCGCGCTTCTACCACCTCGATACCGCGCTCGCGGTGCTCGACGACACCACCATTGCCTTCTACCCGCCGGCATTCAGCGACGAGTCGCGCACACGGCTGCTCGAGCTCTTCCCGGACGCCATCGAGGTAGCCACACCCGACGCCTACGTGCTCGGGCTCAACGCCGTCTCAGACGGTCTACACGTCGTCCATCCGGCGGCCGCAACCGGCTTCGCCGAGCAGCTCTCCGATGCCGGATTCACCGCGATCGGCGTCGATCTCTCGGAGCTGCTGAAGGGCGGCGGATCAGTCAAATGCTGCACTTTGGAGGTGTATCTGTGACCATCCTTGATGCCGTGACGCTGACTTCGGACGCCATCGCCGTCGACGATCGCTACGTGGCGCACAACTACGCGCCGCTGCCGGTGGTGGCGGCCAGCGCCGAGGGCGCCTGGATCACCGATATCGAAGGCCGCCGCTACCTGGACTGCCTGGCGGCGTATTCGGCGGTGAACTTCGGGCACGGCAACCCCGAGATCACCGCGGCCGCGCACGCCCAGCTCGATGTCATGACGCTGGCCAGCCGCGCGTTTTACTCCGACCGGCTCGGGCCGTTCTGCCAAGCGCTGGCCGAGTTGTGCGGCAAGGACACGGTGCTGCCGATGAACAGCGGCGCCGAGGCCGTCGAAAGTGGCATCAAGGTGGCCCGCAAGTGGGGCACCGACGTCAAGGGCGTTCCTGCCGGACAGGGCAATATCGTGGTGGCGCACAACAACTTCCACGGTCGGACCACGACGATCATCAGTTTCTCCGACGACGACGCGGCACGCCGTGGCTTCGGTCCGTATACGCCCGGCTTTCGCTCGGTGCCGTTCGGTGACGCCGACGCGCTGGCCGCCGCGATTGACGACGACACCGTCGCGGTCCTGATCGAGCCGATCCAGGGTGAAGCGGGCATCATCGTCCCGCCCGACGACTATCTGCCCCGAGTACGTGCGGTCTGCGCGGAGCGCAACGTCTTGATGATCGCCGACGAGATTCAGTCCGGCCTCGCACGCACCGGACGTACCTTCGCCTGCGACCACTGGGGTGTGGTGCCCGATATCTACCTACTCGGCAAAGCCCTCGGCGGCGGCGTGGTGCCGGTGTCGGCAGTGGTTGCCGACCGGCACATCCTCGGTGTGCTGCACCCCGGCGAGCACGGCTCGACCTTCGGCGGCAATCCGCTGGCGGCCGCCATCGGCACCACCGTGGTGGCGATGCTGCGCCGTGGCGAATTCCAGTCCCGCTCAGCAGAACTCGGCGAGCGGCTGCACACCCGGCTGCGGGCGCTGATCGGCCACGGCGTGATCGCTGTCCGCGGGATGGGGTTGTGGGCCGGTGTCGACATCGACCCGTCCTCGGCACCGGCAAAGCAGATCAGCCTGCGGCTCGCGGAAAGAGGTGTGCTGGTTAAGGACACCCAAGGATCGACGTTGCGATTCGCTCCGCCGCTGGTGATCACGGCCGAGGAGATCGACTGGGCTGTTGATCAATTCGAGGCCGCTCTGGCGGAGGCGCATCTCTAATCAGAGAACCCCCGGGCGGTGAGCTGGGAACCTCCGAGACAACTAGTGCGCTTGCCCCGGTCCAACGGCTGGAGCTGCCTCGAGGCCGCCTGGGATTCCGTTAGCCCGCGGCGAGCACCGCCATCGCGGCGTTGTGGCCACCGATGCCAGAGACCCCTCCGCCGCGGCGGGACCCGGCGCCGCACAGCAGAATTCGGTCGTGCCCGGTGGCCACTCCCCAGTGTCGGGCGGGGGTGTCCAGCGGATCGTCGTCATCGGCGAACGGCCAGGCCAGCGCGCCGTGGAAGATGTTGCCGCTGGTCATGTGCAGCGTGCTCTCCAGGTCGAGCGTGGTCTTGGCCTCGACACAGGGCCGACCGTTGGCGTCGAGCATGAGAACATCCTGAATCGGCTCGGCGAGAACAGAATTCAGCGACGCCAACACCGCATCGGTGAGCCGCTGGCGCATCTTGTCGGGGTCCGAGCCGGACAGCAGCGAGTGCGGGGTGTGCAGCCCGAATACGGTCAAGGTCTGCGCACCGGATTCGCGAAGCCCGGCGGACAGGATGCTCGGGTCGGTCAGTGAGTGGCAATAGATTTCGCACGGTATCGGTTCGGGAATCTCGCCGCCGACTGCCCGGGAGTACGCCGCGTCGAGCTGGGTCCACGTTTCGTTGATGTGGAAGGTGCCGCCGAACGCCTGCTCGGCGGTGACGCGGTCGTCGCGCAGCTGGGGTAGCCGCCGCAACATCAGGTTGACCTTGACCTGGCTGCCCTGGGCCAGCGGTGGCGCGACCTCGCCGAGCAGACCGGCGAGGACCACCGGCGTGACACCGGCCAGGACGAACCGGCCGCGGACGCGACGCTCGTCGTCGCCGATGCGATAACTCACCTCGCCGTCCGGATCGATCGCGTAAACATCTGCACCCGTGACAATCTCGGCGCCGAAGCCCGCCGCGGCGACGGCCAGCGCTTCCGTTACCGCACCCATGCCACCCACTGGAACGTCCCAATCGCCGGTGCCGCCGCCAACCAGGTGATAGAGGAAACAGACGTTCTGCTGCAACGAGTCGTCATCGGCGCGGGCGAAGGTGCCGATCAGAGCGTCCGTCGCCACCACACCCCGCACCAGATCGTTGTCCAACACATCGGTGATGGCCTGCCCGATCGGCTGCTCCATCAACGCGTGCCAGGCCTGTCCGGCTTCGGGATCACCGCCGTCCAGGACAAGCCGGCGCGCCTGCTCGCGGGTCCGGAGCGGTTCGATCAGCGTCGGCCACAGCCGCGCGGTCACCGTTCGGCAGCGGCGGTAGAACTCGACGAACGGCTGCTCGTCCGCGCCCGCCCCGACCGCGGCGAAGCCGCTGTCCGGACCGATCAGCAGGCCGGTCCGTCCCCCGGTGGCCGGGTCCGGCGTGTAGGACGAGTAGCGACGCCGGGCCAGCCGCACCGGCGCACCGAGATCGTCGACGATGCGCGCCGGCAGCAGGCTGACCAGATACGAATACCGCGACAGCCGTGCGTCGACACCGTCGAAGGCGTGAGCCGACACCGCCGCCCCGCCCACCTGGTCCAGCCGCTCAAGCAGCCGGACCCGCAGGCCGGCGCGGGCCAGGTAGGCGGCCGCGACCAGGCCGTTATGCCCGCCGCCGACCACCACAACGTCGACATCCGAAGTCGAATCGGGGGCCATGTGTCAGCCAGTCTGCGCGACGACGGTGGGTGTCGTCGTCACTCCCGGGACAGCTCCTCCGCGGCACCGCGGGGGACGATTAGAACAGGGACGGGCGAATGCCGGACAATTTTGGTGGCCCGAGACCCGAGGAATACCCGCGCGATGGGTCCTGACTCGCTCGAACCGATCATCAGCAGGTCGCCCGCTCGCCATTCGACGTCATCGAAGGCCTCCGCCCAGTCCCGGCCATGCCCGATGACGAATTCGGGTTCGGCCGCCTGCTGGCGCGACTCCCTTTCCCCCTTCAGGGCTTCCTGGGCAGCGGAGCGAATGTTTGCGGTCCATTCGGCGGTCACCGCCGCCTCCTCGGCACGGAACCGGGCCGTTTCGGGCGGGGAGAGATGGACGGCGAACGACGCCAGCCGCAACTCCGCGCTCAACTTACCCGCCACGGTGTGGGCGGCGCCCAGCAGCGCACCGCTCTGTTTGCCGCCGGTGTAGGCGAGCGTCACCCGCCCGACCTTGCCGCCCTTGGCCCGGAAGCCCCGAGGGGCAAGGGCGACCGGAATCGGGGAACTGTGCAGCAACCGCTCGGCGACGCTGCTCAAGCCGATGTACCCCCACTGGCCGGCCGAGGCCGATCCCACCGCGATCATGCTGGCCTCGTGCTGCTGGGCCGCCTCCAGCACGCCGCTGGGAGCCGACCGGGCATAAACCGTGGTGAACTTTGCGGACACGTCGGAGGGAAGGTCGTCACGGGCCTGGGCGACCGCGACCGTCGGCCGACTCTTCGATGTAGCTTCGATACCCCTCGTCCGCCCGGGACAGACCGGGCATCCATGGTGCCGGGACGACCGTGCACACGAGGAGGTCCTCGCCGCTGGAACGCGCCAGCATGCCGGCCAGGCTGAGCACCGCCCTGGCCCGCCGGTTGATGGGGTACCCGACCAGGATGGTCATAGGGGAGTCTCCTCCCCGGCGGCGAGGCCGACGTGTTCGTGCCTACCGAGGTGCGAGTGCTTGCGCGCGTAGACGAGATACCAGACAAACGCCACGGCGATCCAGATCACGAACACGTACAGCGTCGCAACCCGCAGGCTGCTGATGATCCACAGGGCGCCGGCGACCGACAGGATCGGGATCAGCGGATACGGCCGAACCTTGAAGCTGCGCGGCAGATCCGGCGCGCGTCGCCGCAGAATGATGACACCGATGGACACGGTGACGAAGGCGACCAGGGTGCCGACGCTGGTCATCTCGGCCAGGAAGTTGATCGGGATGAAACCGGCCAGCACCGAGATCACCACCGCGACGATGATGGTGTTGGGGATCGGGGTCAGGGTCCGCGGGTTCACCCTGTGGAACACCTCGGGGATCATTCCGTCGCGCGACATCGCGAACAGGATGCGGGTCTGGCCGTACACCGAGACCAGGGTCACGCTGAAGATCGAGATGATCGCACCGGCGGCGAGCACGGTGCCCGGCCATGACGCTCCGGTGACGTCCTCCAGGATCTTCGACAGGCCGGCCTCCTGGCCCTCGAACTTGTCCGCCGGCTGCGCCGCGACGGCGACGAGTGCCACCAACACGTACATCACCGTGACCGTCACCAGGGAAATCAGGATCGCCAGCGGCAGGTTGCGGTGAGGATTCTTCGCTTCCTCACCGGCGGCGGCCACGCCGTCCAGCCCGACGAACGTGAAGAAGATGATGCTCGCGGCGGTGGCGACACCAGAGACGCCGTAGGGGGCGAAGGGTTGCATGTTCTGCGAATTGAAGCCCTGGATGCCGATGACGATGAACATGACGAGGACGGCGAGCTTGATCACCACCATGATCGCGTTGGTCTTCGCCGACTCGCTGACACCGCGGATCAGCAGCAGGGCGCACATCACGATGAGGATGATGGCCGGCACGTTGCAGATACCGCCTTCCTCGGGTGCGTTGGACAACGCGCTCGGGCAGCTGGACGCCGAACACATTGGTCGAGAAATTGGTTGACATACTGCGACCAGCCGACGGCCGTGGCGGCGCCGGCCACCCCCCATTCCAGCAGCAGGCACGCACCGACCCCGACCGCGATCGCCTCACCGAGGGTGGTATAGGCGTAGGAGTACGACGAGCCGGCCACCGGCACCGCGCCCGCCAGCTCGGCGTAGCACACCGCGGTGAGTCCGGCGACGATCGCTGAAAGCGCGAACGACCAGATGACGGCGGGCCCGGCTATCGGCACCGCCTGGCTCAGGATGAAGAAGATCCCGGTGCCGATCGTGCCACCGATACCGATCGCCGCGAGACCGCCCAGTCCGACCGTGCGCTTGAGTTCGCTTTTTCCGGTGTCTGCGCCGGTTTCGAGTTCCATCTCCAGCACCGGCTTACGTCGCAACACCTGTTCTTTCAACGATGCCACTGTTCCCTACCTTTCCTTGAGGGTGTTCGCTGCCGCTGGCCGTAGCTTCGAGTTACACAGACGTTGCCGTGCCGTTCTTTCGAGGAACCTACTTTCGAGGGACGTAGTCGATCGAGCAGGACGCGATGAGTGGGCGGCGGACCGGCTGGTCGTCGGATTGGCTCGGCGCGGAGCGACGCTGCCAGACGGGGCGTTCATCGTGAGTAGGCGATCTCACCATCAACCATGGTCAGGTCGATGTTTGTGTCTTTGATCTGATCGGGGTCGATGCGGTAGATGTCCTGCGACAACACGACCGGGTCGGCGTACTTCCCCGGAGAAGTCGACCCACGGTTGTCTCCGCAGAAGTTGGCGTAGGCACTGCCCATTGTTTATGCATACACCGCGTCCTCGATGTTGATGACCTGTTCGGACGCACAGGTTGGCGTGTCCGCCAGGTTGACCGCACCGGCACTGCGACGTTTGGGCTCTCACTCTTCGTATTGGGGAGTTGGAGTCGACAATGCCGCGTAGAGCTGGGGGCGTCGGTCGGCCAGATACGTTGCGGTCTGGCGTGATGCGCTCAGCAGCCCGTGATCGAGCTCGCAGACGATCAGCTCCTCGTCACGCCCGGCCCGCGCCGGGGCGGAACCGTCCGGCGCCGCCACGCAGCTCAGTCCGCAGTACTCGAGCCCATTCTCGTGACCGCAGTAATTGGCGTATGCCACATACACCTGGTTCTCGTATGCCCGGGCCGGCACGATCGTGGTGGCGACGACATCGAACGGCACCATGTTCGCGGTGGGGGCGATGATCAGATCGGTACCGCGGAGCGCGAGTTTTCGCGAATTCTCCGGGAATTCCAGGTCATAGCAGATCAGCATCCCAACCCGCCATCCGCCCAACTCCACCACCGCGGAGTCGGCGTCCGACGCACAGAACATCGAGTTGTCGAGGTCACCAAATAGGTGGGTCTTACGATAGTTAGCGATCGGAGTTCCGTATGCATCGACCATCTGGGCCGCGTTGAAAATGGCGTCCCCGGTACCACGCTCGGGGTATCCGTAGACAATCGCGACGCTGTTCTCCCGGGCCATCTCGGCCACGGCATGGGCTGACGTGCCATCGCTGGACTCCGCCAGCCGACGCACCGCGTCGACCCCGATGTTGTACCCGGTCAAGGACATCTCGGGACAAACCAGCACGGCGACGCCCTCCGTCGATGCCTGTTTCGCGATGCGCGCCAGCCGCTCCAGGTTCCGATCGACCTGCCCCGGTCCGGGCTCACATTGATAGATGGCGATACGCATCAGAAGGACACCGCTGCATGTCAGTCGGGAAGATCCATTGGCCCGATCTCGGCAAAGACGTCGCCAGGACCCGGGTTGTCCGGATGGGTGCGACCACCGAAATGGCGCTCGATACCCCAGACCGCGTTCAACGCGGTTTGTACCGCGCCCTCGACCCAGGCCGGAGTCCACGAGATATCGTCGCCCGCGAGGAAAATGCCACGCTGGTGGGCGGGCAGGCCGTCCTGCATGAAGTGCGAGTACATCCGGTGGTTGTATCGGTAGTGTCCAGGTAGCGCACCCTTGAACGCGCCGAGGGAGTGTTCATCGGCCTCCCAGGAGACGGTGATCGGGTCGCCGACGATATGGCTTGCGATGTCGACGTCGGGATAGATCTTCTTGAGCGCCGAAAGTGCGAGCCGAACCCGATGCTCGACCGTATGCGGCAGCATCTTCAAAGCGTCGCTCATCCAGGAGTAGGTAAGACAGATTACGGCCGGTTGGTTGTCGCCGTTGTCAAAGAGGTACGTCCCGCGGGTCAGCCGGTCGGTCAGCGTCGTACTCATGACGTCGCGGCCGGTGTTCGGGTCCTTGTCCTTCCAGAACGGCCGGTCGACCATCACGAAAGTCTTCGATGACTGCATGTATCGCGTCCTGTCCAACGCCGTCCACAGCTTGTACGAAAACAGACTCTCTTCACACTGTATCTGGGTGGTCAGCAGCCATCCCTGGCATGTGACGAGCACCGCCGGAAAGCGCCGGACCACTCCCCACACGTCGGTGATTTCAAACCCATTGTCGGCGTGGGCTATTCGAGCTACACCCGGCCTGGTGCCGCCAGAGTGCAGTGATGCCAGGCTGGTGCCCGCCGGCCAGTAGATAGGGTTTGAGGCCGCGTGCTCCCACAGGCCACGGGGTACCTGCTCGGCGCCGCCGACTATGAGGCGCTGGTTCTCGTCGCAGTTGGTCATCACGACACGGAAGATCTCCAGCATCGAGTTCGGGAAATCGGAGTCCCATCCCCCGGTCCCGAATCCGACCTGACCGAACACCTCACGGTGGTAGAAGGACAACTTCGAGAACGCTTCCGAACTCGCGACGAAGTCGTAGAACGTGCGGTCGTCCCATATCGGCACCAGGTTGTTCCACAGGGACTTCAAGGTCGCAACATCACGGGCCCGGATCGCATCCTGAATCTTGCTGAACCCCACCGCTTCCAGCGCATCGGCCCATGCCTGGGCCACCTCCTGGAAAAGCACCGGCAGTGTGTCGGGCTGCTCGGCGTAATGTGTCGTGCCTTCAATATGGATAACCGTGCTGTTGGACGCGGGCGTAAGCGGGTTGGGAAACGGCGCAGTCGGTAGCCCCAGGAGATCGACGTAGTGATAGAACGCGGTCGACGAGACCGGGAAACGCATTCCGCCCAGCTCGGCGATCACGCCGGTCGGCGCACCCTCGAATTGTTGTGAACGCAACCGGCCACCCAGGTGAGAAGCCTCGTACACGACGGGCCGCAGGCCCAGTTTCATGAGTTCGTGCGCCGCGACCATGCCGGAGATACCGGCCCCCACGATGGCAACTTCCTCGCCGAGGCGCTCCCGGGGGATCGAACCAAGTCCGGCCGGGTGCGCGATCCAGTCGTCGAAGGGAAAGGGAAAGTCGGGGCCGAATATTGTGACCGGCCGCCCTGCGCTGTCTGTCGCAGAAGTGAATTCATTCGCCATGCTCATGACCCCCCATCGTCTGGGCGCAAGAGAACGGAGAGTTCCACAGCCAACTCTCGCGTGAACCAGATGTTACGCACCACGTCACCCGTTGACCTCAGCGCACTACGCGAGCTTCCTGCCGCCGCTACCAACGCGATGTCCTCGAGCTAACAATGCATGCCCACACCAGCGAAGCCAAGATTATTCTCGTCATCACCGGTCCCTGGTTCTCGCAGGCAGCCGAGGTCGCCGATCTGGTTCTCCCCGTGACGGTTGACGGCCTAGGTCCATTCGACTCAGTGTCCCAGCGCTGCGATAGTCGAGCCACGAGTGACAGGCATACAACCCATAGGAGGACAGATGAGCGCGACCGCATTGATCCGTCGCCCGAGCTCGCGGCTCGACGAAGGAATCGTCTCGCACATCGAGCGCGAGCCGGTCGACGTCGCGCACGCGGTCGAGCAGTGGGAGGCCTACGGTGAGGCGCTGCGCGGATCGGGTTGGCGCACGGTGGAGGTGCCGCCCGCGGACAACTCCCCGGATAGCGTTTTTGTCGAAGACACGATGGTCGTGTTCGGCGGGACGGTGGTCATTTCGCGACCGGGTACGCCGACCCGCCAGCCCGAGACCACCGCCGCAGAGCAGACGGTGTCTACGTTCGGCTACGACGTGCATCGCATCACCGCGCCGGGCACTCTCGACGGCGGGGACGTCCTCAAGGTCGGCGACATCATGTACGTCGCGCGCGGAGGACGCACGAACGGCGAGGGCATCCGACAGCTGAGGGCGGTGTTCTCGCCGCTCGGCATACATGTCATCGCCGTGCCGGTGACGAAGGTGTTGCACCTGAAGACCGCCGTCACGGCCCTGCCGGACGGCACGATCATCGGCTGGCCGCCCGCCCTCGACGACCCCGGGTTCTTCCCGCATTTCATGCCGATGCCTGAGGAGTCCGGCGCGCATGTGGTGCTTCTCGGCGGAGACTTGGTGTTGATTGCCGACAACGCTCCGCGCAGTGCTGACCTGCTTTCGGATCTCGGCTATACCCCCCTGCGGGTGGACATCTCGGAGTTCGAGAAGCTCGAGGGCTGCGTGACGTGCCTGTCGGTGCGGCTACGAGACATCCCGTCCAGGTAGCCGATACGAGTCGGGCAGGGGTCATCGCACGACGGCGCGAGGCTGCAGCGGCATATCGACCGAGCGCAGATGCTGCCCAACGGATTTCACTGCGGGCACCTCGTGAGCGAGGGGCTAGTACTTCGCGGTGCCGCGGTCGACGGCGATCTGACTGCCCGAGATCGTCGCCGACCCATCGCCGGCCAGCCAGGCGACCACGTCGGAGACCTCTTCGGGCATCATGAACTCCATCAGGCCCTTCTTGCCTTGATGGTTGACCGGTTGGTATGGCATCGGCGCGAAGCTGTGGACATAGCTCGGGTACTTGGTGAAGAGGTCGATCATCGCCTTCTTCTCCACCATCGGCGTCTCGATCGAGTACGGGTGGATGGAGTTGACGCGAATCCCGAACTCGCCCACCTCAATTGCCAGCGCGTTGGTGATCGCGACGAGGCCGTGTTTGGAGGCGGAGTAGTGCCCGTTGCCAGGTGTCGCCTTCGTCCCGGCCGACGAGCTGACGATGATGATCGACCCGCCGTTGCCCGCCTCGATCATCGCCGGGACGGCAGCGCGGATCGTGCGCCAGGTGCCGTTCAGGTTGACGTCGATGACGGTGTCCCACTGTTCTTCCGACATCTCGAACATCCGGCCCCAGCTCAGCACCGCGGCGTTGGCCACCACGATGTCCAGCCGGCCGAACTGCTCGACGCCGTCGGCCACCACCTTCTGCAGCGCGGCCAGGTCGCGGATATCGACCTCGCGGGCCAGCACCTTACGGCCGGTGGCCTCCACCGCCCGGACCGTCTCCGCGAGTTCTTCGGAGGTGCCCAGCGGATAGGTGATCGTGTCGGAGATGGGATGACAGATGTCGATGGCGATGATGTCGGCACCGTCGTTGGCCAGCCGGATCGCATGCGCCCGGCCCTGGCCGCGTGCGGCTCCGGTGATGAATGCCACTCGCCCGTCAAGGGGTCCGCCAGATGCCGTCACCACTGCTCCTTTCGGGGGCTGCGGATCAGGCTAACAGCCGAACTGGAACGTGTTCTAGTGGCCTGACGATCACTCGACCGGGTCCCGGATGATCGGACAGGTCATGCAGTGACCGCCGCCGCGTCCGCGGCCGAGTTCCGCGCCGACGATGGTGATGACCTCGACGCCGGCCTTGCGCAGCAGGGCGTTGGTGCTGGTGTTGCGGTCGTAGGCGAACACCACCCCCGGCTCGACGGCCACCAGGTTGTTACCGCTGTCCCACTGTTGGCGCTCCGAGTCGTACTTGGTGCCACCAGTTTCGACGATCCGCAGGCTGCCCAGACCCAGGGCGGCGGCGACCACCTCGGTGAACGGCTTGGTCTCTTCGATCACCTCGACGCCGGGCTCGACATCGCTGGGAACCAACGTGAACGGGGCGATGCTGTCGACGATGTCGGGGTAGATGGTGACGACATCACGATCGGCGAACGTGAACACCGTGTCCAGGTGCATCGCCGCCCGCAGCTTCGGCATGCCCGCCACGATGACCTTTTCCGCCGCGGACTGCTTGAACAGCGTGGACGCGACCTGAGTGATCGCCTGCCGGGAGGTGCGCTCGCTCATCCCGATCAGCACCACGCCGTTGCCGGGAATCAGGACATCGCCGCCCTCGAAGGTCGAGAGTCCAAACGACTCCTCCGGATCTCCCCACCAGACCGTCGAGCCGACGAAATCGGGGTGGAACTCGTAAATCGCCTTCATCAACAGCGTCTCGTCGTGCCGGGCCGGCCAGAACAACGGGTTGAGCGTGACACCGCCGTAGATCCAGCAGGTGGTGTCGCGGGTGTAGAGCGTGTTCGGCAACGGCGGCATCAGGTACTCGGTGACACCGGTGTCCTCGCGGGCCAGCGCCCGATACCCCGACCGGACGTCGGCGGGCAGGTCGCGCGTCGCCATGCCACCGATCAGCAGTTCTGTCAGCCGGCGCGGCTCGAGCGAGTCGAGGAATCCGCGGGTGTCGTCGACGAGGCCCAGACCGACCTCGTTGGGCACGATCTTGCGATCCAGCAGCCAGGTCTTGGCCTCGGGAATCGACATCGTCTCGCTCAGCAGGTTGTGCAGTTCGACGACCTCGACGTCGCGGTCGCGCATCTTGTCCATGAAGTCGAAGTGGTCGCGACGCGCGTTCTGCACCCAGAGCACGTCGTCGAACAACAGGTCATCGCAGTTGGTGGGGGTCAACCGCTCGTGCGCCAGGCCGGGTGAGCACACCAGCACCTTGCGCAGCTTGCCGACCTCGGAGTGCACGCCGTATGTGTCGGAGACTTGAGCCATTTCGGTCCTTTCGGTTTGCTAAATCTGGATGGCGCCGGTTGCCAGGGACACCACGCCCGCGATCGCTCCCAGCAGAATGATTCCGAACAGCACCGCCTCCGCGGGCGACAGGATGACCCCGATCCGGATGAACACCGAACCCCACGGCCCGACAATCGATTCCAACACCGACGCCATCGACGGTTGGTCGATAGTCGCCAGCTCCGACTGCGGCATCACGCCGTATGAGGTCAGCGTCACCAGCATGAAAACGCTGAGCACGCTGAGGAATCCGATCACCGTGGCCTTGCCCACGTCTTCGCACTTGCGGGCGAAGCGCGAATACACGCTGGCTCCCTCGATGCCGAGGAAGACGAACACCGTGATCAGCATGGTGCCCTTGGCCTGCTCGAACAGCGACGACCACGAATAGTTGCCGTCACCACCCCAGAAGTTGTCGGCGAACACCCCGCCCTTGAAGGCGATCATCGCGATGACGATGAACACCAGGATCGGAACGACTTTGGCGACGGTGGCGATGCGGTTGATGATCGCCGCTTCCTTGACTCCGCGAAGGATCAGATAGAAGAACAGCCACACCCCGATGGAGGAGCAGATCACCGCCAGCACAGTGTCGCCGGCGCCGAGCGCGGGGAACAGCGCACTCATCGTCGTCATGATCAGCACCCAGTACGAGGTGTTACCCGCACAGGCCGAGGCCCAGAACCCGAAGGCGGAGTTGAAGCCGACATAGTCGCCGAAACCAGCCTTGGCGTACGCGTAGATACCTGCGTCCAGGTCCGGTTTGCGGGTGGCCAGTCGCTGAAAGACGAAGGCCAGCATCAACATACCGCTGCCGGCGATCGCCCAGGCGATCAGCGCTCCAGCGACGCCGGTTTCCAGGCCGAACCGGCGGGGCAACAGGAACACACCCGAACCGATCATCGAGCCGATGACCATCGCGGTCAGCGTCGGCAGGCTGACCTTCTGGTCCCTGGTCTGGGTCGCAGTGTCGGTCATGGCGTCCCTTCCGGTTCTGTGACGGGCTCGGCGCGCACGACCTTGAAGCCGGTGAAGCCGTACAGCACGCTCAGCGCGGGGCTGGCTATGTTGAAGAAGGCGAACGGCAGGTACGCCAGCGTCGACACTCCCAGCACCGCCCCCATGAACGCACCACACGAATTCCACGGCACCAAGGGCGATGTCACGGTAGCGCTGTCGGCGGCCAACCGGGACAGGTTCTGCGGAGCCAGTCCCCTCTTGTCGAATTCAGCGCGAAACATCTTGCTGGGCACAACGAGCGCGATGTACTGGTCGCCCGCGACGATATTGAGGCCGAATCCGCAGCCGAACACCGTCAGGTACAACCGTCCCCGCGATTTCGCCTTCACGATCAGGGGGTTGATCAACCGGTCGATCAGACCGAGTTGTTCCAGCAGCGCTCGTCGTCGTCTCCGACAACGGCGAGAGTTTGTCACCGAGGTAGGCCCCCGAGATGACCGCACCCGCGGTGATGGCCGTCGAGACTCCGAGCACACCCGCGATGCCCACCAGTCCCACGCCGATGGTCGCCGCGGTCGTCCACGAGCTGCCGATCGACATCGCGACGACACCGCAGATCACCGCCGTCGCCACATAGAAGTAACCCGGCGAGAGCGACCTGGATGGGTCCGTCCAGCGCCTCCAGGCCGAAAAGCCACAGCGACGATGCGGTCAGCAACGCCAGTGCGGCGAGCGGAATCAGCGCGTCGGGTAGCGACGGTCGCCGAACGGCACCTGCATCCGCGGGTTCCGCCACAGTGCACGGCCTTTCCCGAGGCATCCATAGGGTCGCGCCGGGAACATATCAGGTGGTCAGCGCGTGCGCGAGATAACCTAGCCGTCCGATAGTTTTCTCACAGTTCGGCGATGATCTGTTGCCGCTTTGCGGTGTACTCCGCATCCGAGATCGCGCCGGTCGCGCGCAGCGTTTCCAGTTCCTGAAGACGTTGCGACGTCGACGGTTCCGGTGACGCGGGATAGGGGGCCACCGAAGGCGACGCCGGCGGGGCGGCGGGTGCGGGCTGCTGCGCCGCGGCACGTCTGATAACGGCCTGAACCTGGTGGCGGGCAGCGGGATTGGAGCGCAGATCGATCATGTTGTTCATGCCGATGCCGTTGGCCTTGAGGATCTGCAGGATCTCCATGAGCGGACCGGTCTGGCCGCTGAGGTCGTAGCTCGTGTTGTCTTCGGCGACGGTGAACGTCGCGGGCACCAGGCCGTTGACCAAAGCGCTTCGTTCCCAGTCGATTTGATACTGATGAGTCCCCGGATCCACCAGGACCACCAGCTTGCGGGAGGTGAGGTTGCCCAGCCGCGTGACGCTGGCGATCACCCGATCCTGTGCGTCGAACGGTGCGATACCCGGTCCCTCGATGTGCAGTTGCAGCTTCACCAGTGGCTGGTCATTGATTCGGGTACCCGTTTCGCCCATCCCGGTGATCTGGGCGAGTGCCAGGACGCCGCTCTGTTCGAGGGCCTGCGTCCTGGCCGCCGATTTCGCACCGTAGTTGGCGATGGCCAAAGCGATCAGGATGTCGGCGGCTGTGATGAGAAGGCCGACGTAGAACATCCACTTCAACAGGCCGCTCTGGCCGGTGGCGAAGTACACGCCCAAGAAGATGGGGCCCACGAGACCGCCGCACAGCAGAACCCACAGCTGAGCTTTGATGTAGCGCCCCAACATCTGCACGCTCCTCGCTTCTCGCGGCGATTCGCGTGTCAGACTAGCGCCAACGAACGCTGTACTTCTTGACGCCGAGTTACGTGCTGGTGACGGGGACCTCAGGTGTCGCCGGTGAATGCGTCCCGAGGAGTTGGTGAACCATCCAGGTCCACATTTGCCCATCGCTCGCCGCGGTGGTGTAGCTCGTGTGAATCGGTACTGCCGACGCGATCACGTCTTCTTCGGCGTCCGGGTCGTAGTCGCAGACGGGGTCGCCCACGTCACACACGCTGATCGTTCGAACACCGACGTTCGCAGGCAGCTTGTCCGGGGCATGCGCCAAGATGGGCCAGTCCTGCGCGGCGCCACCTGTTTTCTCCGGGTCCGACGACGCCGAACCGATGTTGACCGTGTTGTCATCCGGTATCCGGTCACCATCGGCGACCAACAGTGCGGCCGCCAGATTGGGACTGGCGGCAAGCTCGTGCAGGTTCCGGTGCACCACCATCGCGCCCTGGGAGTATCCCGCCAGCACGACCTTGGTGTCGGGGCACCGCGCGGTGAACGCGGCGTACTGCCCGCCCAGCGCGGCCTTTCCGGCATCCACGCTCCCGATGAAATCGGCCCAGTCGAGAACGCCCGCGTCCTCGGGCACCTCGATGGCGGGATACTCGACCGCTTCGGCGGTGATGGTGCGGCCCTCTTGCTGCAGCCGCTGCTCCAGTTCGCGGTACGACTGGTACACCACCCGGCCCATGCCGTCATAGGCGGCGGAGTCGTACTCGGTGCGCTCACCGGAGCCCGCCGCGCCCATCCAATGCACGTCAGGGCAATCGGGAGCCGCGTTCGCGACACCAACCGTCAGACCCAGCGACGCGGTCCCGGCCACAGCGACCGCACCCGCCATCACACTCATACGACGTAACACGTCGACCCCCTACCCGATCAGCGAAAACATGCCTGTTGGGATGATCATCGCCACAGAACTCCCATGCGTTACAGCTGTATCGTCATCGCATGTCCGCAGCGCCCGGACCTGCGCGTTCCCGGTGGATTCTCGTCGCCGTATCCGTGGCGCTGTTCTGCGTGCAGATCGACTAATTCGCGATGAACCTGGCGGCCGGACCGCGGGTCAAACCAGCCACACATACACCCAAGAGCAAAGTGGCGCCCACCCTTTCGGGTGAGCGCCACTTTGGCGTGCTAGATCAGACCATCACTTGACGATCTTGGTGACCCTGCCGGCGCCGACGGTACGGCCGCCCTCGCGGATCGCGAAACGCAGACCCTCGTCCATGGCGACGGGCTGGATCAGCTTCACCGAGATGTCGGTGTTGTCACCGGGCATCACCATCTCGGTGCCCTCCGGCAGCGTCACCACACCGGTCACGTCGGTGGTGCGGAAGTAGAACTGCGGACGGTAGTTGTTGAAGAACGGCGTGTGCCGGCCGCCCTCGTCCTTGGACAGGATGTAGACGCTGCCCTCGAACTCGGTGTGCGGCGTGGTGGTGCCGGGCTTCACGACGACCTGGCCGCGCTCGACGTCCTCGCGCTTCACGCCGCGGACCAGCAGACCGACGTTGTCGCCCGCCTGGCCCTGGTCGAGCAGCTTGCGGAACATCTCGACACCGGTGACGGTCGTCTTGGTGGTGTCCGGACGGATGCCGACGATCTCGACTTCCTCGTTGACGTTGATCACGCCACGCTCGACGCGACCGGTGACCACGGTGCCACGACCGGTGATCGTGAACACGTCCTCGACCGGCATCAGGAACGGCTTGTCGGTCTCGCGCACCGGGTCCGGGATCGACTCGTCGACGGCATCCATGAGCTCCTCGACGGACTTGACCCACTCCGGATCGCCCTCGAGCGCCTTCAGCGCCGACACCTTGATGACCGGAGCCTCCTCGTCGAACTCCTGGGCGGCCAGCAGCTCGCGGACCTCCAGCTCGACGAGCTCGAGCAGCTCCTCGTCGTCGACCATGTCGGCCTTGTTCAGGGCGACCAGGATGTAGGGCACGCCGACCTGACGGGCCAGCAGCACGTGCTCGCGGGTCTGCGGCATCGGGCCGTCGGTGGCCGCGACCACCAGGATCGCGCCGTCCATCTGGGCGGCGCCGGTGATCATGTTCTTGATGTAGTCGGCGTGGCCGGGAGCGTCGACGTGGGCGTAGTGACGCTTCGCGGTCTGGTACTCCACGTGGGCGATGTTGATCGTGATGCCACGCGCCTTCTCCTCGGGAGCCTTGTCGATGTCATCGAAGGCCGACGCCTCGTTCAAGTCGGGAAACTTGTCATGCAGAACCTTGGTGATAGCCGCGGTCAGCGTGGTCTTGCCGTGGTCAACGTGACCGATGGTCCCGATGTTGACGTGCGGCTTCGTCCGCTGGAACTTCGCCTTCGCCACTTCTGTGTCCTCCTGGACTTCTTGTTGGTGCTTGGTAAAGCAGTGTGTTGATCTTTGCAGTTGTAGTTCGCCGCGGTGGCAACAGGTCAGATTTAGGTGATTACTGACCCGCCGCCTTCGCGTTTACTGACCCGCCGCCTTCGCGCCGTCGATTGCTCGACTCCGGGTCAGCTCCGATCCTCGGGCCTGGCGGCCCTCGATTCTCACTGACCCGTCGCCTTCGCGCCGTCGATTGCTCGACTCCGGGTCAGCTCCGATCCTCGGGCCTGGCGGCCCTCGATTCTCACTGACCCGTCGCCTTCGCGATGATCTCCTTCGACACCTGCGCCGGGACTTCGGCGTAGGAGTCGAACACCATGGAGTAGTTCGCCCGGCCCTGGGTCTTCGACCGAAGGTCGCCGACGTAGCCGAACATCTCCGACAGCGGCACGTGCGCCTTGACGACGCGTGCGCCACTCCGCTCGTCCATGGCCTGGATCTGGCCACGGCGGGAGTTCAGGTCGCCGATCACATCACCCATATAGTCTTCTGGCGTGGTGACCTCGACGGCCATGATCGGCTCCAGGATGACCGGCTGCGCTTGTGCCGCAGCCTTTTTCAGTGCCTGTGAACCGGCGATCTTGAACGCCATCTCCGATGAGTCGACGTCGTGGTACTGGCCGTCGAGCAGGGTCACCTTCAGGTTCACCAGCGGGTAGCCGGCCAGCACGCCGTACTGCATGGCGTCCTGGGCGCCCGCGTCCACCGACGGGATGTACTCGCGTGGGATGCGTCCGCCGGTGACCTTGTTCTCGAACTCGTAGGTGGCACCGTCCTCGCCGCTGAACGGCTCGATGGAGATGAGCACCTTCGCGAACTGACCCGAGCCGCCCGTCTGCTTCTTGTGGGTGAACTCGACCTTGTCGACGACTCGTCTGATGGTCTCCTTGTAGGCGACCTGCGGCTTGCCGACGTTGGCCTCGACCTTGAACTCGCGCTTCATCCGGTCCACCAGGATGTCGAGGTGCAGCTCGCCCATGCCGCCGATGACCGTCTGGCCCGTTTCGACGTCTTGGTGCACCTTGAAGGTGGGATCCTCCTCGGCGAGCTTCTGGATCGACAGGCTCAGCTTCTCCTGGTCGCTCTTGGTCTTGGGCTCGATGGCCACCTCGATCACCGGATCGGGGAAGGTCATCGACTCCAGCACGACCTGGTTGTTCGGATCGCTCAGGGTGTCACCGGTGGTGGTGTCCTTGAGCCCGATCACCGCGTAGATGTGCCCGGCCGACGCCGTGTCCACCGGGTTCTCCTTGTTGGAGTGCATCTGGAACAGCTTGCCCAGCCGCTCCTTCTTGCCCTTGGTGGCGTTGATGACCTGCGAACCGGAGTCGACCTTGCCCGAGTACACCCGGACGTAGGTCAGCTTGCCGAAGAACGGGTGCGTGGCGACTTTGAATGCCAGCGCCGCGAACGGCTCGTCCGTCGACGGCTCGCGGATGATGACCTCGTCCTCCTTGCCCGGCGCATGACCGGTGGCCGAAGGCACGTCCAGCGGCGACGGCAGGTAGTCCACCACCGCGTCGAGCATCGGCTGCACACCCTTGTTCTTGAACGCGCTACCGCACAGCACGGGGTACGCCTCGGAGGTGATCGTCAGCTTGCGCAGCGCACCCTTGATCTCCTCGACGGTGAGTTCCTCACCGCCCAGGTACTTCTCGAGCAGTCCCTCGTCGGTCTCGGCGACGGCCTCGAGCAGCTTGGTGCGGTACTCGTCGGCCTTCTCCTGCTAGGTCGGCAGGAATCTCGATGGTGTCGTAGGTCTCGCCGAGCTTGGTCTCGCCACGCCACACCTTGGCGTTCATCTCGACCAGGTCGACGATGCCTTCGAACTCGCTCTCAGAGCCGATCGGCAGCTGGACCGGGATCACGTTCGCCCCGAGGCGCTCCTCCATGGTCCTCACGGAGAAGTAGAAGTCCGCGCCGACCTTGTCCATCTTGTTGACGAAGCAGATGCGCGGCACTTCGTACTTGTCGGCCTGCCGCCAAACCTGCTCGGACTGCGGCTCCACGCCCTCCTTGCCGTCGAACACGGCAACCGCGCCGTCGAGCACCCGAAGGCTGCGCTCCACCTCGACGGTGAAGTCGACGTGTCCGGGGGTGTCGATCAGGTTGATCTGATGGTCTTTCCAGAACGTGGTGGTGGCAGCGGAGGTGATGGTGATCCCTCGCTCCTGCTCCTGCTCCATCCAGTCCATGGTGGCGGCGCCATCGTGCACCTCACCGATCTTGTAGCTGATACCGGTGTAGTAGAGGATGCGCTCGGTGGTCGTCGTCTTGCCGGCATCGATGTGCGCCATGATGCCGATGTTGCGGACCTTGTTCAGGTCGGTAAGCACGTCCTTCTGTGCCACAGAAGTCATCTCTTTCTTGCTTGGTTGCTGTCGTCGTTACGCTCGGCGGCCGCACTGCGCGCCGGCGATGTCACCAGCGGTAGTGCGCGAAGGCCCGGTTCGCCTCGGCCATCTTGTGGGTGTCCTCGCGCCGCTTGACGCTGGCACCCAGGCCGTTGCTGGCATCGAGAATCTCGTTGGCCAGCCGCTCGACCATCGTCTTCTCCCGGCGCTGCCGCGAGAAACCCACCAGCCAGCGCAGTGCCAGCGTGGTGGAACGCTCCGCCCGAACCTCGACGGGGACCTGGTAGGTAGCACCACCGACACGGCGGCTACGAACTTCCAGTGCGGGTTTGACGTTGTCGAGAGCGCGCTTGAGGGTCAACACCGGATCGGTGCCGGTCTTGTCCCGAGCCTGTTCGAGCGCACCATAAACAATGCGCTCGGCCAGCGATTTCTTCCCTTTCAGGAGAATCTTGTTGACCAGCTGGGTCACCAGCTGCGATCCGTAGACCGGGTCATTGACCAACGGCCGCTTGGGTGCGGGCCCCTTGCGCGGCATCAGCTCTTCTCCTTCTTGGCGCCGTACTTGCTACGGGCCTGCCTGCGCGACTTCACGCCCTGGGTGTCCAGGGAGCCGCGGATGATCTTGTAGCGCACACCGGGCAGATCCTTCACGCGGCCGCCACGCACCAGCACCATCGAGTGCTCCTGCAGGTTGTGGCCCTCGCCCGGGATATAGGCCGTGACCTCAACCTGGCTGGTCAGCTTGACGCGCGCCACCTTCCGAAGTGCCGAGTTCGGCTTCTTCGGGGTGGTGGTGTACACGCGGGTGCACACACCGCGCCGCTGCGGGCTGCCCTTGAGGGCCGCGGTCTTCACCTTGGCGATCTTGTCGCGGCGACCCTTGCGGACCAACTGCTGGATGGTTGGCATCTACCGGCTTTCTCTCTTCGTCTCTTCGTGTCGTTCTAAGTCTCTGTACTGCTGTTATGCCCCGCTCGCTTACCCCGCGACCGGGAGTGTCGCACGCGCCCGCACCGGGATTTTTGACGATCCATTTCGATGCTTCACGACATGCGAATTGGCCCGGCGTGCGGCAACCGCCTATCGGCCAGGCACGGGCGTCCACGATACCAGGGCAGAGCATCTCGCTCCAAACCCGTCGGGGGCCCCCTTACCGCAGGTCAGCCCCTACGGCGCTCATCGGCTCTGCATGCCCGCCGCGAGCCGCATCACCATGTCGCTGAACACCGTATCGGTGTCGACGATGCCGTTCATCACCCCGGTCATCTCCAGCAGCACGAATCCGTGCATCGCCGACCAGAACTCCAGCGCGGCGTAGAACGCGTCTTCGCCGTCCAGCCCGTACGACGCCAGCACCGCGATGACCGGCCCTGCAGCCGCCCGGGTGGCGTCGGTGAACTCGGCGTCGTCGCCTCCGCTCAGCGGCATCCGGGTGAACGCGGAATATCGCCCGGGATGGTGGTGGGCGTAGCTGCGATAGGCGCTGGCCATCGCCATCACCGCGTCGTCGCGGGTGCGGCCCTGGCCGACGGTGTTCAACATCTCGATGATGTCCCCGACCACCCGCATCCGCACCGTGCGGCGCAGGTCTTGCAGGCTGTCGACGTGGTTGTACAGCGACGGGCCCTTGGTGCCGAGCTGGGTGGCAAGTGCGTTGATCGTCAGCGCGTCCCAGCCCTCGCGATCCAGGAAGGTCAGCGCGGCGTTGACGATGGAGTCCCGGCTCAGCTTGGCGGTTCGTCGACCGGACGTCTGCGGTTCGGTCCCGGGCTTGATGTCGCCGGCCGGGCGGCTCCGGGCTGCCATATGCGAAAACTAACACCTCTAGTTTCCGGCCGGCTCAGTTGACACGGTCCTGACTGAGTTGGGCGAGCTTCTCGGTGATGCTGCACAGTTCGGGCAGGCTGGCCGGATTCATCGTCTGGACCGACCAGGTGATGACGTCGCCACCCTTGGACACGTAGATGCTGCAGGCGTTCGCGTCGAAGGCCTTGAATCCCTTGTTGCCGTCGAGGGACAGTTCGGTCAGCGTGCGGCCCGCCTGCTGCTCCAGTGTCCTTTCGGTGTCCATATCGCTGCCGCGGTACCACCAGGTCGAGATTCCCATGCCCGCCCCGAACGAGCCGAGCATGGTGTTCTCCTGCCAAAAACAGCCGGCGTCACTCACCACGACCTTGGTGAACATCGCCGATCCCACCGCCTCGGCGATATCGGCGTCGGTGACGTTGTTGCAATCCCCGCTCTGAAAGCCGCCGCCTGCGGGCGCGGCGGGCGTCTCCGTCGCGGCAGGTTGGTCCGACGAGCCGCATCCGGCGGCCAGCACGGCGACACCGGCCAGCAGTGCAGCGCAGTGTCTCGAGCGCGACATGCGGGACATGATCACAGGTCCGACGACAGCGTGCCCGCGAGCAGCTTCTCGGCGTCCTTGCAGCTGTCGACGTCGGACTTGCCGCGAACCTGCACCCACCAGCTCAGCACCCCGGAACCGGCCGCTGCGGTGGCCGAACAGCCCGCACCGGTCGTGTCACGGCGCGCCAGAAAGGCCTGGTGCCGCTCCACCACGGTCGCGGTGATCTGCGCGCCCCGCTGTTGCGCCAGGGTCCGTTCGCGGTCCAGGGTGCCCGTTTCGAACCACGAGAACGTCACATCGATCGTGGTCGAGTCGCGCTCCAACACGTATTGGCACACCGCACCGCTGTAGGGCCGCACCACATTGTCTGCGCCGATCATTTCCTGAATCGAGCTGTCCTGCAGCAGACCGCACCGGTCGTCGACGTAGCCGTAGCTGCGTTCGGGATCGGGCACGGCCGGGTGGGCCCTCCGCGCGGTCCCGCTGACGGTCTGCGAACATCCGGCGACGGTCACCACCGCTGTGACCGCCGCGATAGCAACCGCTTTGGAACGCCAACGCATTGTTGAACACGCTACCCAGCACAGTGTTGCGTCGCGACTCGATCGCGGGACGCCGACCTGTACTCCGAACCGGCCAAGTACTGCCATCGACTGGGCCCACGACGTACGCTCTACACCCATGACCGCTGGGGGTTGGAAGGCGCTGAACCGGTCGTTGGCGGCATGCCTTGTCGCATTGCCTGCCGGGCTCGCCGTGGGTGCGCCCGCTGCGCAGGCCAAGAGAGGCGACACGCACATCACCGGGGTCGGCGTCACTCAGACGATCGACTGCAACGAGTCGACGCTGCACGTGATGGGGTCCAACAACAACATCACCGCGCTGGGCACGTGTTGGGCCGTGACGGTGCAGGGCTCGGCGAACCTCGTAGTCGCCGACAACGTCATAAACGACATCACCGTCTACGGCTCCGACCAGACCGTCTTTTACAAGAACGGCGAGCCGGTCATCTGGGACCGCGGCCGCGAACTGGGCATGACGAACCGAATCGACCGCGTGCCAGCGTGATTGCGCCACCTGTCGTCGTACTCAACCAGAAGCGAGGAACCATGCGCGCACACATGCCCGTAATAGTCGGCGTTGCCGCCGCCGCCATGGTCGGGTTGGCAGGGTGCGGTTCGGACAGCACAGACACCAACACCCCAACGGCGACCGTGGGGACCTCGGGCGGCCAGGTCGAAATCGGCAACACCATCAACTACGGTTCGGTCGGCACCACGGCCGACATCGATTGCGCGGACGGGAAATCGCTCAATATCGGCGGCTCCAACAACAAGCTGACGGTCAAGGGCACCTGCGCCAACGTGAACGTCGGCGGCGCGGACAACACGCTCACCCTGGACCACGTCGACAAGGGCATCAGCGTCGTCGGGTTCAACAACACGGTCACCTATAAGCAGGGCGATCCGAGCATCAACGACACCGGCTCGGGCAACAAGATCAGCAAGGGCTGAGAGGTCTCGCGGGCGTTCGGCCGGGTCACCATCACGCGCCGATTTTTCGTGTCTACAACTATGGACACCAAATGTAGTTTTGATGTACACTGCCATGGACATGAAACCGCGCAAGTACGACATGGGCGCACGTCAGGAGGCGAAAGCCGCCACCCGCGACGCGATCATGAAGGCCGCCATCGACACATTCATTGCCGAACGGTCGTTCGCGATCACGCTGCCGGCGGTCGCAGAGCGCGCAGAGGTGACGGTCAAGACGGTGCTCCGACACTTCGGAAGCCGCGAAGCCCTGATCGATGCCGCCTGGTCGCAGGCATACGACGACATCAGGGCCGAACGCACTCCACCGCCTGACGATCCCGAAGCCGCACTGCATGTGCTCATCGCCCATTACGAACGTCGGGGTGACATGGTGCTCGCGATGCTCTCGCAGGAGAACGACCCTCGCGCTGCGCGAATGAACAATGCGGGCCGGCTGGCACATCGCGCCTGGGTGGAAGAAGTCTTCGGGGCCCGACTCCCAGAGCAACCCGCCGCTCGTGCCCGGCTGATCGATGTCCTCGTGGTGGCCACCGACGTCTACAGCTGGAAGCTGCTGCGGCTGGACCGTGGACTGTCCGTCGACGACGTCCATGACCGCATGCTGCTTATGGCTGAGGCCGTATTGGCAGGAACCCCAACGTATTCCGTTGCAGTGGATGGGAACATGCGATGAAGATTCTTTTCGTCATGGTGGACGGCGGTGGCAACATTCCACCACAGTTGGCAGTCGCGCGTGCGCTCCAGGATCGTGGCGTCCAGGTTCATGTCTTAGGCCACAGCGGTATTCGTGAGCGGGTGGAAGCAGCTGGCCTGGCGTTCGAACCATTCAACAGTGGGCGGCATATCGATCCCACCGTCCAGCGGTCGCTGCCGGCGATAATGGCTGACTTCACCCGAATCGCGGCCGACCGGCGCCTCGGCCAGTGCGCCGTAGAGGTCGCGCGGCGTCACGGCGTGGATGCTGTTGTCGTTGACATGATCTTGGTCGGCGGACAATCCGAGATCACGAGATCGGGCATCCCAATGGTGGTATTCGTGCACTGTTTCTACCGAGCGGTTCAGGACCTCGCAGCGAGCCCGGTCGGCTGGTTTCTTCGGCTGCGCGGCACCGACCCGCTTGGGGCCGAGCACCAAGGGGTCTTACAGGTTGTCGCCGCGCGCGCCGATCTCGATCCGATGCGCGGCGACCCACCGGTTCGCCATACCGGTGTGATCTGGCAGGGCGTGCCGAAAGCCGCAGTACCCGAGCAGGTGCCGCGGATCTTGGTCAGTCTGAGCACATGCGCCTTCGCCGGTCAACGCCGGATGCTTCAGAACATCCTCGATGCGATCGCGCCCCTGCCCGTCGAGGCGACGGTGACGGTCGGGCCGGCCATCGACGCCTCTGGACTACGGGTGCCGCAGAACGCCTCGATGCATGCCTGGCTCGACCATGACGAGGTCCTCGCCACCGCATCTCTGGTCGTGGGACATGGCGGTCACAGCACGGCGATGCGGGCGCTGTCGTTCGGAGTGCCTCAGGTTGTCATGCCTGCCAATCCAATGATCGACCAGAAAGGTGTAGGCGCGGCGCTCGAACGCGCCGGCGCAGGCATCCTGCTGCCGAAACACGCCAGGCCTAAACGCATCCGGGCGGCGGTCGAGACTGCGCTGCGCGACGCCCGCTACCGCGAAGCGGCCAATCAGCTGGGAGACCGGATTCGGCAGCGCGACGGGGCGCTCGTCGCCGCCGACGCTATCGAAGAGTTCGTCAGGAACCGGCAGCTCGTCGAGTCTTAAGCGCGCGTACCGTGGCGGCCTGCGCCCTTGGCGAAGCGCTGCGCGCCCTCCAATGATTCTGCCGCGACCCGCGACAAACTGCCGAATTCGAAGTCCATGGCGTCCGATTCGGACATCCCCCACTGGTTGAGCTGTGACATCCGGTCCGCCCGCATGCACTGCTGCGGAAGGGCAGCCAATTCCGAGGCGAGCTCCTCGGCCTTCTCCCGGGCCTGGCCCTTGGGCACGACACGGTTGGCCAGGCCCATCGCGAGTGCCTCGGCGGCGTCGACGCCGCGGCCGGTCAGGATCATGTCCATCGCCCGGCTGTGCCCGATCAGCCGCGGCAGGCGCACGGTGCCGCCGTCGATCAGCGGAACACCCCAGCGTCGGCAGAAGACGCCCATGATGGCGTCCTCTTCCACCACCCGCATGTCACACCACAACGCCAGTTCCAGGCCGCCGGCTACCGCGTAGCCGCTGACGGCGGCGATCACCGGCTTGGACAACAGCATCCGGGTGGGCCCCATCGGCCCCGGTCCGGTCCGATGTGCAGGGTTGACATCGGGTGTGCCGAACGCCTTGAGATCGGCTCCGGCGCAGAAGGTTCCGTTGTCGCCCCACAGCACCGCGACCGATGCGGTTTCGTCACGGTCGAACTCGTCGAAGGCGGCGAACAATTCGGCCGCCGTCGGGCCGTTGACGGCGTTGCGCGCCTCGGGCCGGTTCATGATGATCGTGGTGACCGCGCCGCTGCGCTCCGCTCGCACACTCATCTTGCCTCCATCAGTTCGGACTCATTTCGTCTGGCCACCAGCTCGGCGGCGAACTGCGCGTAGGACTGCCGCAGCGCGGCGCCGGGCCAACCGTCGGGCACCAGCTCGTCGGGCAGCACGGGATCGGTGAGCAGGTGTCGCACCATGCCCGCGGCCGCAACGAATCTGCCGGGGATGTCGGTGGCAGCTGCCATCTCGTCGAGCAGTTGCCCGCCGGCGCGCGCCCAGCCCGGCAGATCCCACAGTTGCGCGGCGAGTTCGGCAGGCTTGTCGTCGTGCCCGTGCAGCACCCGCACCCGCGAGAGCACTTCGGCTGGCAGGGTGATCTTCAGATTGTCCGGCCGCAGCCATACGCCTTCGCGCAACTCGGCGAATCTGTTCTGCTGCAACGCGGTCCGCAAGGCGGCGCGGCTACGCGCATCGATCCCGACGCTGGTAATCACCAATGTCGTCCAGGTGCCGTTCCACGCCCTCGGCTGCGGGTTGATCGCGTCGTCCTGCCGTCGCTGCCGGGCCAGCAGCCGGTCGGACAGGCGATAGCCGTCCTCGGACCGCACCAAGTCTCCCGCGCTGACCATCCGGGTCAGTGCGACTCGCAGCGTGGGTTCCTTGATATCGAAATCCGCTGTCAGCCGGACCAGTTCGCTCGCGGTGGCCCACGCAGGATGCGCACCGAGCAGCACGCTCAGCACGACCGACCGCGCCGTCATCCGCGACAAGTTCGGCACGGCTATACCCCGGAGGCCTTGCGGCCGTGGTCGCCGAAGGGTTTGTCGCGATGGCGCACCGCGTCCCGGAAACCGTGTTCGCGTGCGTCGGCGACGAATGCATGGCCCTCCGGGGTGTGGCGGGCGATGCCGTCGAATACGGTGCTGACCATCCGGCTGGTGGCGATGCCCTGCTGCAGCAGCGCCGAGTTCATCGCCAGCTTGACCATGATCAGCTGGTTGACCGGCACCGCCGCGATTCGTTCGACCAGCCGCTCGGTGCGCTCGTCGACGTCCTTGGGGTCGGGCGCCTCGATCGCCAGCCCCCATTCGGCGGCCTGCGCGCCAGTGATGCAATCACCGGTCAGCAGAAGGCGTTTGGCGCGTTGGTCGCCGAGCCGGTGCGCCCACATCCCGGCGGCAGGCACACCCCAGACGCGGGTCGGCGGATACCCGATCTTGGCGTCGGATGCGGCGATGACCTGGTCGGCGTGCAGCGCGATGTCGGTGCCGCCGGCCACGCAGTAGCCGTGGATCTTGACCACCGTGGGCTTGTCGGCGTGCAGCAGGCTGGAGAAGCCGCGAACGAAGCGGCTCATCATCTGGTAGTCGATCATCGGGTCCCACGGCTGATCGGGCAGATGGTTGATGGCCTGGGTCTTACCGGACAGCACCGTGTTCGCATACGGGTTGCCGCCGCCCGCCGATGACGACCCTTCGGCGTAGGCGGACAGGTCGAAGCCGGCGCAGAATCCCTCACCGCGCCCCGACACCAGGATGACGTGGACGGCGGGGTCGAGGTCGGCGCGCTCGACGAGCGCGGAGAGTTCCAGCGGCGTGTCGGCGATGATCGCGTTGCCTTTTTCGGGGCGGTTGAACGTGATTCGCGCAACCCGGTCGGTGACCTCGTAGGTCATCGTCTTCAGATTGTCGAAGTCGACGGGCCTGATGGCGTGCGTCATCCCTTGACCAACGCCCGTTCCAGGATCGGCGCCAGATCCAGGCCGCTCGGCATGGTTCCGTAGGCGCCGCCCCACTGGCCGCCCAGCCGGGTGGCGAGGAACGCTTCGGCAACGGCCGGATGCCCGTGCCGCACCAGCAGCGAGCCCTGCAGCGCGAGGCTGATGTCCTCGGCGACCTTGCGGGCCCGGTACTGGATGTTCTCGAGGTCCTCGAGTTGCGGCTTGAGCCCGTCGACGTGGGCGTCCAGCCGCGGGTCCTGGCCACTGGTCTTGGCGAGTTCGTCGAACAGCACGTCGATGCACTCGGGCCGAGTTGCCATGGCCCGCAACGTGTCCAGTGCGCTGACGTTGCCCGAGCCCTCCCAGATGCCCATCAGCGGCGCCTCCCGGTACAGCCGCGGCATGCCGGACTCTTCGACGTAGCCGTTGCCGCCGAGGCATTCCATCGCCTCGGCGGCGTGGGCGGTGGCGCGCTTGCACACCCAGTACTTGCTGGCGGCCAGGCCGATACGGCGCAGCAGGGTCTCGCGGTCGTCGCCGCGGGTCGCGGCGTCCGTGGCGCCGGCCATCCGCATCGCCACGATGGTGGCGGCCTCGGCCTCGACCGCCAGGTCGGCGAGCACGTTGCGCATCAGCGGCTGGTCAATCAGATAGGCGCCGAACGCCTTTCGGTGCTGGGCGTGGTGGATGGCCCGGGTCAGGCCACTGCGCATGCTGGTTGCGCTGCCCAACGTGCAGTCCAGCCGGGTGAGGTTGACCATCTCGATGATGGTTGGCACGCCGCGACCCTCCTCGCCGACCAGCCACGCGGTAGCGCCATCGTATTCGACCTCCGAGGACGCGTTGGCGTGGTTGCCCAGCTTGTCCTTGAGCCGCTGCAAGAACATTCGGTTGCGGCTGCCGTCGGGCAGCACCCGCGGCAAGAAGAAACAGGACAGCCCGCCGGGCGCCTGGGCGAGGACCAGGAAGACGTCACACATCGGCGCCGAGGTGAACCACTTATGTCCGGTCAGGCTGTAGCTGCCGTCGGCGTTGGGTGTCGCCTGGGTGGTGCCGGCGCGCACGTCGGACCCGCCCTGCTTCTCGGTCATCGACATGCCTGCGGTGATGCCGACCTTGGTGGCAGGCACTTTCAGTTCGGGATCATAGGAGCGGCTGGTCAGCAGCGGCTCGTACACCGCGGCCAGCTCGGCGTTGAAACGCAGCGCGGGAACCACGGCGTAGGTCATCGAGATCGGGCAGATGTGGCCGGGCTCGGGCGTCCACACCGACGTCTTGGCGGCGCGGACGACGTGGGCACCCGGCCGGTCGTCGGCCCACGACGCTGCGTGCAGGCCGTGACCGATGGCCACCGTCATCAGCTCGTGGTAGGCCGGGTCGTACTCGACCTCGTCGACACGATTGCCGTAGCCGTCGTGGGTGTGCAGGATCGGCTGGTTGCGGTCGGCCAGCTCACCCCAGCGTTGCGCCTGCGCGCTGCCGGAAATCGCGCCGAGCTCGGTGACCTCGTCGAGGCCCCACTCGCCGCCCTCGCGGATCAGCGCCTCGGTCAGCACCGGCGACGATGCCGGGTTGAAGTCCTCTAGCGGAGGAACCTGGTTGGTGACGACATGCGTGTCTGGCATGCCGTCAATGTTACATTTTTCCGACAGTTGGACAAGACATGTAACATGCCGGGTTACTTGCAGAGGTCGGCGATCTTGTTTCTGCCTGTCTCGCCCGCACTCAGTCGGGCGGACTGCTGCGGATCCTCATTGGTTGCCCCGGCGAGCGCGTTCATCCCGATGTCGTCGAGGTTGTTCGCGAAGGTGCGAACGGCGTCGGCCAGTTCCGGCGGTGTTTCGTCGTCCAGGCGGCTCAGCAGATACTCACCGCCGCCGATCAGCGCCAGCCGCGCATTGCCCGCCACAGCAGTCTGCGCGATCGGGTCGGGCCCGAGATCGGCGTGGGTCTGCAGCTGTACCGCCTTGCCCACCGTCTCGAAGGCGTTGCACACCTTGAGTTTCGAGTCGGTGCTCGCCTGCTCGGTTTCGTCGTCCTGTGGCCATGCCATCACCATGGCCCATGCGCCGACACCGAGGGCGGTCAACGCGACGACGAGCGAGAGCAGCGCCACCCAGCGGGCCCCTTCGCCTGTCGTGTTCGCCGACGGCTTTGCATGCGACTGAGGTTGCTGGTCTGGTTCGGTATCCGCCATGCGGCAATGGTAACGGCCGCTTTGCCCAGCTTTCTGGACGGTCGGGGCAGGCGCGGACAACGACTTTCCGTCGAAATTCTCCCGGCCGGGCCGCCCAAAGCACCCGCCGTTGGTGTTCCAGGCGCGGCCTTCAGCGTCATTGTTCTGGTTTAAGCCGCCGCTTCATCGCACTTAGCACCGGTTCAGCCGCCGCGAAGAACGACCCGATATGCGCTTGGCCGTCGATCACGTCGAGAGTGGCGCCGAGAGCCTCGACATCGGCACGTACGTGCGGCACGATCCAGTCTTCGGAACCGACGTAGTAGGTTGCAGGGCAATGGATCGAGGCGGGGTCGACGAATCGGGTGGGCTGAAGCGAACCGTCGATGGCCGCGGCTACTGCGAGCGCATCGTTACTGTCCTCGATCATCTGCTGAAACCCTCGGTCGGGGACACCGAGTGTCTGCCAGAGCTTGGACCAGTTTCCACTCCGCAGGAAGCCGGCCAGGGGTTGCAGCAGCCGCCCCACCTCCTCTTCATGGGCGTTCATCGCGTAGGCGGCGACGACAACGTGGTCCACTCGGTCGGGATAGCGGCTGGCGAGGTTGCACGCCAACCAGCCGCCGCGCGAGTAACCCCACACGGTCGCACGGTCCACCCTCTGGACGTCCAACACCGCGACAAGATCCGAGGTCACTCCCGCCGCCTGGTATGAATCGGCGTCGTGTGGGGTGTCACTGGCCCCGTGCCCGAGCGGGTCGATGGTTATCACACGCCAATCCCGGGCAAGGGCGGCAAAGTATCCGAAATCGGCCCAATGGCGGGCCGCGCAGAGCGTTCCAGGGACGAGCACCAGGGGCGGCCCGTCTCCGTCCACCGTGTAGTCGATCGTGAAGCCGCGTGACGTTGTCTGCACGCAGCGATCACATCACGAATGAACCGGCACGCTCGGTTGAACTTCCGCTATTTCAGGCGACGGCCCTGCCCGACGCGACTTGAACCAGTGGATCGCCACCAGCACAACAGCGGCCAACGCCCAGCCGAGAAGGATGTCGACGACGTAGTGCTCTGCGGTGTAGACCAGCGTGAAGGCCATGATGAGCACGTAGGCCGCGAGCAGCGGCCGCCACCCACGATTAACCCGGTTCCAGAGGAACGCCGCGATCGCCAGCGTCATGCCCGCGTGTAGAGACGGGATCGCCGCCACCAGGTTGACGCTGGCCTGACCCTGGTCGATCAGCGCGCTGGCGGTTTGCATGTTCAACTTGCCCCAGCCGCGCCCGACGATTCGCTCCACCCAACCATTGGCGCCGTCCTGGGTGGATTGCATTGCACCGAGTATTCCGCCGTCGGGCACACCTCGCGCCGGGCGGAACATGCAGCGTGGGCCGGAGGGCCCGTCTTCCACGTCGGCAGCGGTACAGCGGGCCGCGGCCCACGGCGGCGCGGCCGGCAGCAGTGCGTAGATGGCCAGCGCCCCGAACGACAAGCCGACGAACAGCTTGGCAAACGCCTTCCACTCGTCGCGGTTACGCAGCCACAACACACCCGCCACCACGTACGGCAGGATGAAGAACGACATGTAGACGGTGCTGATGACGACTTCCCACCACGGCGGATGGGGCATCTTGAGGTGTTCCTGCAGCCACACCGTCGGCATCGTCCCGAAGAACAACCAGCGGTCGGCGTCGGCCTGCCAATGCCACAGGGTGGGCCGGCCGATCAGGGTCGCCGCACCCCGGCTGAGGTCGTAGGCGACCAGGACCAAGGCGAACGGCAGCCAGTCCCGGATCACGTAGAGCATGCGGCGGCCCTGCCCGATGCTGGCAACGGCCAAGCCGGCGCTGATGTAGAGCAGCAACAACTCGCGGTTGAACGCGAAGCCGTCGGTCGCCGTGCGATAGATCACGACCACCGCCCATACGACGATCGCGACCCTGCGCAGGATCTTGATCCATCGATCACGGGTTGCTACCCGGTCGTCGGCGACGCGCATCGACGCAATTGGTGCCTCGTCAACTGCCTCGTCAACTGCGGTCACTCGCAAGAGATTAGTTCACCTGAGCGAAACCGCACGTTTGGATAATCAGTTCGGTTACCGAACTGTGCTCAGGACCCTGCTAGTCGAGGTGTTCGCGCAGGAAGGCGATGTCGTCCTTGCGACCCTCGTCGGCAGTCTCGCAGATCACCGGCGCATCGGCGGCCTTGACGACGGCAACCAGCAGTTCAGGGTCGATCTTGCCGGTGCCGAAGTTGGCGTGCCGGTCAGCACCCGAGCCCGCGGCGTCCCTCGAGTCGTTGCAGTGCACCAGGTCGATGCGGCCGGTGAGGGCCTTGATGCGGTCGACCGCGTCGACCAACGCCTCACCGGCGGCCCACGCGTGGCAGGTGTCCAGGCAGAAGCCGATGCCGCTGTCGCCGATGTGATCCCACAGCCTGCCGATGGTGTCGAAGTAGCGGGCCATCGCGTGGTCGCCGCCCGCGGTGTTCTCCAGATACACCTGCACATCGGTTTCGAGGTAGTTCAGCGCCTTGACCCACCGCTCGAAGCCGGCCTCCATGTCGTTGTCGTCGGCATGGCCGCCGTGCACGATCACCGCGGTGGCGTTGATCTCCGAGGCCGCATCGCAGGTGTCCTGCAGGATCTTGCGCGACGGGATACGGATGCGGTTGTTCGCCGATGCCACGTTGATCAGGTACGGCGCGTGGACGTAGATCGGGACGGGCGAACGCCGCAGCAGGTCCGCGTCGGGACGGGGCGGCGGCTTCTTCCAACTCTGCGGATCGCCGAGGAAGAACTGCACCAGGTCGGCCTCGTCGGAAAGGGCGCCGGCCAGCGGATTGTCACTGCGGACGTGCGAACCAATAAGCACGCGGCCAGTCTAGTGGCGCGAGCAGACACAGAATCGCGCTGCGGGAGCCCTCAGCGTGCGACTCTCTGTATGCTCGCCAACGAAAAGAGCCCCCGCCGAAGCGAGGGCTCTTTTCCTGACTGACTTAGCGGTAGTCGCTGTAGCCGTAGTCGTCCAGCGGAACCGCGGCTCCGGTGGCCTGGCCGAAGTCGGGGCTGTAGTACTGATCCTCGTAGGACGGGATCGTGTACGCGGCGGCCCGCGCCTCTTCGGTCGGCTGCACCTGGATGTTGCGGTACCGGTTGATGCCGGTACCGGCCGGGATCAGCTTGCCGATGATGACGTTCTCCTTCAGACCCTGCAGCTTGTCGCTGCGGCAGTTGATCGCCGCATCGGTCAACACTCGCGTGGTCTCCTGGAACGATGCCGCGCTCAGCCACGAATCGGTGGCCAGCGACGCCTTGGTGATACCCATCAGCACCGGGCGACCGGCCGCAGGCTCGGCGCCCTCGGCCACCACCCGACGGTTCTCGGCCTCGAACTCGCCACGCTCGGTCAGCGAGCCGGGCAGGAACTCCGTCGCGCCCGAATCGATGATCGTGACGCGCCGCAGCATCTGCCGGACGATCACCTCGATGTGCTTGTCGTGGATGGACACACCCTGAGCGCGATAGACCTCCTGAACCTCCTTGACGAGGTGGATCTGCACCTCGCGGGGGCCCTGGACACGCAGCACCTCGTGCGGGTCCGCGGAGCCTTCCATCAGCTGCTGGCCCACCACGACGTGGTCGCCGTCGGTGAGCAGCCGCTCCGTGCCGTCCTCGTGCTTGAACACCTTGAGCCGTCGGTTGCGCTTCGGGAGCTTGTCGTAGACGACTTCCTCGCCACCGTCATCCGGGATGATGGTGATCTTGTAGAACGCCTCGGTCTCCTCGAGCCGAACCCGACCGCTGACATCGGCGATGGGCGCCTTGTTGCGTGGCACGCGGGCCTCGAACAGCTCCTGCACGCGAGGCAGACCACCGGTGATGTCCTCACCGACACCGCCCTGGTGGAAGGTGCGCATGGTCAGCTGCGTGCCGGGCTCGCCGATGGACTGCGCGGCCACGATGCCGACGGCCTCGCCGATGTCGACCAGCTTGCCGGTCGCCATCGAACGGCCGTAGCACATCGCACACACGCCGGTGCCCGTCGTGCAGGTCAGCACCGAGCGAACCTTGACCTCGGTGATGCCCGCGTTCAGCAGCGCCTCGATGGCCGGGTCACCGAGATCGTGACCCCGCTCGACGATGACCTTGCCCTTCTTGTCGAGCGCGTCGGCGGCCAAAGTCCGCGCGTACGCCGAGGTTTCGATGTGCGGGTCGCGGATCAGCGACTCGGCCTGCAGGTCGGCCAGCGTGACATTGATGCCGCGCTCCGTTTCGCAGTCGCGCTCGCGCACGATCACATCCTGCGAAACGTCCACCAGACGACGGGTCAGGTAGCCCGAGTCGGCGGTACGAAGAGCGGTGTCCGCCAGACCCTTTCGGGCGCCGTGGGTGTTGATGAAGTACTCCAGCACCGTCAGGCCCTCACGGAACGAGGACTTGATCGGCCGCGGGATGAACTCGCCCTTCGGGTTGGTCACCAGACCCTTCATGCCCGACAGCGTGCGCGTCTGGGTGAAGTTACCGGTCGCGCCGGAGTCGACGATCGTGATGATCGGGTTGTCCTCCGGGTAGTGCTCCCGCAGGGCTTCACCGACCTCTTCGGTGGCCTGCTGCCAGATCTTCACGAGCTCACCGTTGCGCTCGTCGTGGTTCAGAGCGCCGCGCTGGTACTTCTTCTCGATCCCGTCGGCTTCCTTCTCGTAGCGGTCCAGGATCTCCTGCTTGTTCGGCGGCACCAGCACGTCGGCCATCGACACGGTGACACCCGAGCGGGTGGCCCAGTAGAAGCCGGTGTCCTTGAGCTTGTCCACGGTCTGCGCGACCACGATCATCGGGTAGCGCTCGGCCAGGTCGTTGATGATCGACGCCTGCACCTTCTTGTGCATCTGCTGGTTGATGAACGGATAGCTCATCGGCAGCAGCTCGTTGAACATCACCCGGCCCAGCGTGGCCTCCGCCGTCCAGGCGTCGCCGGGCTTCCAGCCCTCGTCGCCGAACAGCTCGGCCTCCAGCTCGAGGGGCGGACGCAGCTGCGTCAGCCGCACCTTGATCTTGGCCCGCACCGACAGCGCTCCGCGGTCGAGCGCCATGATCGCCTCGGCCGGCGACGCGTACACACCCGACTCCGGCTTGTCCTTGGCGGCCGGCCGGTACTCGCCGGTGTCGCCGGGGACCTCGGTGGTCAGGAAGTACAGCCCGGTCACCATGTCCAGACGCGGCATGGCCAGCGGGCGGCCCGACGCGGGCGACAGGATGTTGTTCGACGACAGCATCAGGATGCGGGCCTCGGCCTGCGCCTCGGCGCTCAGCGGCAGGTGAACCGCCATCTGGTCGCCGTCGAAGTCGGCGTTGAACGCCTCGCACACCAGCGGGTGCAGCTGGATTGCCTTGCCCTCGACCAGCATCGGCTCGAAGGCCTGGATGCCCAGCCGGTGCAGCGTCGGTGCGCGGTTCAGCAGCACCGGATGCTCGCTGATGACCTCTTCGAGCACATCCCACACCTGCGGACGCTGGCGCTCCACCATCCGCTTGGCGCTCTTGATGTTCTGCGCGTGGTTCAGGTCGACCAGACGCTTCATCACGAACGGCTTGAACAGCTCCAGCGCCATCAGCTTGGGCAGGCCGCACTGGTGCAGCTTGAGCTGCGGGCCGACCACGATGACCGAACGGCCCGAATAGTCGACACGCTTACCGAGCAGGTTCTGACGGAACCGGCCCTGCTTGCCCTTGAGCAGATCGCTCAGCGACTTGAGCGGACGGTTGCCCGGCCCGGTGACCGGACGGCCGCGGCGGCCGTTGTCGAACAGCGCGTCCACCGACTCCTGCAGCATCCGCTTCTCGTTGTTGACGATGATCTCGGGCGCACCGAGGTCGATCAGCCTCTTGAGGCGGTTGTTGCGGTTGATCACGCGGCGGTAGAGGTCGTTGAGGTCCGACGTGGCGAACCGGCCACCGTCGAGCTGCACCATCGGGCGCAGTTCCGGCGGGATCACCGGCACCGCGTCGAGCACCATGCCCATCGGCGAGTTGCCCGACTGCTGGAACGCGGCGACGACCTTCAGGCGCTTGAGAGCACGCAACTTCTTCTGGCCCTTGCCGTTTCGGATCACGTCGCGCAGCGAATCGGCCTCGGCGTCGATGTCGAAGTTCTCGATGAGCTTCTTGATCGACTCCGCGCCCATGGCGCCCTGGAAGTACTCGCCGTAGCGGTCGACGAGCTCGCGGTAGAGCACCTCGTCGACGATCAGCTGCTTGGGGGCCAGCTTGGTGAAGGTGGTCCAGATCTCCTCGAGCCGGTCCAGCTCACGCTGGGCACGGTCACGGAGCTGACGCATTTCCCGCTCGCCGCCGTCGCGGACCTTGCGCTTGACGTCGGACTTCGCGCCCTCGTCTTCCAGCTCCTTCATGTCGGCTTCGAGCTTCTGCGCACGCGCCTCGAGGTCCGAATCACGCTGGTCCTCAACGGCCTTGCGCTCGACGACCATCTCGGCCTCGAGGGTGGACAGCTCGTTGTGCCGCATCTCGTCGTCCACGTCGGTGATGACGTAGGCCGCGAAGTAGATGATCTTCTCGAGATCCTTGGGCGCCAGGTCGAGCAGGTAGCCCAGACGGCTCGGCACGCCCTTGAAGTACCAGATGTGCGTGACCGGCGCGGCCAGCTCGATGTGGCCCATCCGCTCGCGACGCACCTTGGCGCGGGTCACCTCGACGCCGCAACGCTCACAGATGATGCCCTTGAAGCGGACGCGCTTGTACTTGCCGCAGTAGCACTCCCAGTCGCGAGTCGGTCCGAAGATCTTCTCGCAGAACAGGCCGTCCTTCTCTGGCTTCAGCGTGCGGTAGTTGATGGTCTCCGGCTTCTTGACCTCGCCGAAGGACCAGTTGCGGATGTCGTCCGCGGTGGCCAGGCCGATGCGGAGTTCATCGAAGAAGTTGACGTCTAGCACGTAACTCCCTTTCCCCTTGCGGGACTAGAAACCTCAATACCTATTTGCTCTTCGCGCAAGCGCTCATCATTAAGCAAGATCCTCAACGGAGGCAGATTCGTTGCGGGACAAGTTGATTCCCAGGTTCGCGGCAGCACGCTCCAGGTCCTCGTCGTCGCCGTCGCGCATCTCGATCGCGGCTCCGTCACTGGACAGCACCTCGACGTTGAGGCACAGCGACTGCAGCTCTTTGAGCAGCACCTTGAACGACTCGGGGATGCCCGGCTCGGGGATGTTCTCGCCCTTGACGATCGCCTCGTAGACCTTCACGCGGCCGACGGTGTCGTCGGACTTGATGGTCAACAACTCCTGCAGCGTGTAGGCCGCGCCGTAGGCCTGCATGGCCCAGCACTCCATCTCACCGAACCGCTGGCCACCGAACTGCGCCTTACCGCCCAGCGGCTGCTGGGTGATCATCGAGTACGGGCCGGTGGAGCGGGCGTGGATCTTGTCGTCCACCAGGTGGTGCAGCTTGAGGATGTACATGTAGCCGACCGTCACCGGGTACGGGAACGGTTCGCCGCTGCGGCCGTCGTAGAGCACCGCCTTGCCGTCCTCGTCGACGAGCGTGTCGCCGTCGCGGTTGGGCAGCGTCGAGGACAGCAGACCCTGCAGCTCCGCTTCGCGGGCACCGTCGAACACCGGCGTCGACACGATGGTCTCCGGCTCGGCCTCCAGCAGCTCCTTCGGGAGCTTGGCCGCCCATGACGGAATGTTGCCGGCCCCATCCTTTTTAACCGTCCAGCCGCTCTTAGCCACCCACCCGAGGTGGGTCTCCAGGATCTGGCCGATGTTCATCCGTCGCGGCACACCGTGGGTGTTGAGGATGATGTCCACCGGCGTGCCGTCCGGCAGGAACGGCATGTCCTCGACGGCCAAAATCTTGCCGATGACGCCCTTGTTGCCGTGCCGTCCGGCCAGCTTGTCGCCGTCGGAGATCTTGCGCTTCTGGGCCACGTAGACGCGGACCAGTTCGTTGACGCCTGCGGGCAGCTCGTCGTCGTCCTCGCGGGAGAACACCCGGATTCCAATGACCTTGCCGGACTCGCCGTGCGGCACCTTCAGCGAGGTGTCGCGGACCTCGCGCGCCTTCTCGCCGAAGATCGCGCGCAGCAGCCGCTCCTCCGGGGTCAGCTCGGTCTCACCCTTCGGGGTGACCTTGCCGACCAGGATGTCGCCGTCGCGGACCTCGGCGCCGATGCGGACGATGCCGCGCTCGTCGAGGTCGGCCAGCACCTCATCGGAGACGTTCGGGATGTCCCGGGTGATCTCCTCGGCGCCCAGCTTGGTGTCGCGGGCGTCGATCTCGTGCTCCTCGATGTGGATCGAGGTCAGCACGTCCTCTTCGACCAGGCGGTTGGAGAGGATGATCGCGTCCTCGTAGTTGTGGCCTTCCCACGGCATGATCGCCACGAGCAGGTTCTTGCCGAGCGCCATCTCGCCCTGCTCGGTGCACGGTCCGTCGGCGATGACCTGGCCGGCCTCCACCCGGTCGCCGGAATCGACGATCGGGCGCTGGTTGGCGCAGGTGCCGTGGTTGGACCGGGCGAACTTGCGCATCCGGTAGGTGTGTCGGGTGCCGTCGTCGGCCATCACGGTGATGTAGTCGGCCGAGACCTCCTCGATCACGCCGGACTTGTCGGCGACGACGACGTCGCCCGCGTCGATCGCGGCGCGCAGCTCCATGCCGGTGCCGACCAGCGGGGCCTCGCTGCGCACCAGCGGAACCGCCTGGCGCTGCATGTTGGCACCCATCAGGGCGCGGTTGGCGTCGTCGTGCTCGAGGAACGGGATCATGGCCGTGGCCACAGACACCATCTGGCGCGGTGAGACGTCCATGTAGTCGACCTCGGTGGACGACACGTACTCGACCTCACCGCCCTTGCGGCGGACCAGGACACGGGGCTCGGTGAACTTGCCCTTGTCGTCGATCGGCGAGTTGGCCTGCGCCACGACGTGGCGGTCCTCCTCGTCGGCGGTCAGGTACTCGACGTCGTCGCTGACCACACCCTTGTTCACCTTGCGGTACGGCGTCTCGATGAAGCCGAACGGGTTGACCCGCGCGTACACCGACAGCGATCCGATCAGACCGATGTTCGGTCCCTCGGGCGTCTCGATCGGGCACATCCGGCCGTAGTGGCTGGAGTGCACGTCGCGGACCTCGAGGCCGGCGCGCTCACGGGACAGGCCGCCGGGGCCCAGCGCCGACAGGCGGCGCTTGTGGGTCAGGCCGGACAGCGGGTTGTTCTGGTCCATGAACTGCGACAGCTGGCTTGTGCCGAAGAACTCCTTGATCGCCGCCACCACCGGACGGATGTTGATCAGGGTCTGCGGCGTGATCGCCTCGACGTCCTGGGTCGTCATCCGCTCGCGGACGACACGCTCCATGCGGGACAGGCCGACCCGGATCTGGTTCTGGATCAGCTCGCCCACAGTGCGCAGCCGACGGTTGCCGAAGTGGTCGATGTCGTCGGTCTCCACCGGCACCTCGACGCCGCCCGGGGCGGTCATCGAGGTCTGGCCCTCGTGCAGCCGCACCAGGTACTCGATGGTCGCGACGACGTCCTCTTCGGTCAGCGTCGACGAGGTGATCGGCTGGCCCGCGTTGAGGCCCAGCTTCTTGTTCACCTTGTAGCGGCCCACCCGGGCCAGGTCGTAACGCTTCTCCTTGAAGAACAGGTTCTCCAGCAGGGTCTGCGCGGACTCCTTGGTGGGCGGCTCGCCCGGCCGCAGCTTCCGGTAGATGTCCAGCAGCGCCTCGTCGGTGCCTGCGGTGTTGTCCTTCTCCAGCGTCGACATCATGATCTCGGAGAAGCCGAACCGCTCGGTGATCTGCTCGGTGGTCCAGCCCAGCGCCTTGAGCAGAACGGTGACGGGCTGACGACGCTTGCGGTCGATGCGCACACCGACGGTGTCGCGCTTGTCGACGTCGAACTCCAGCCATGCGCCGCGGCCGGGGATCACCTTGACGCTGTGCAGCGTCTTGTCGGTGGTCTTGTCGCGGGTCTCGTCGAAGTAGACGCCCGGCGACCGGACCAGCTGGCTGACGACCACCCGCTCGGTGCCGTTGATGATGAACGTGCCCTTCTCCGTCATCATCGGGAAGTCGCCCATGAACACCGTCTGGCTCTTGATCTCGCCGGTGTTGTTGTTGATGAACTCGGCCGTGACGAACAGCGGGGCCGCGTACGTCATGTCCTTGTCTTTGCACTCGTCGACCGGGGCCTTGACCTCGTCGAAGCGCGGGTCGGTGAACGACAGCGACATGGAGCCGGAGAAGTCCTCAATCGGCGAGAGCTCGGTCAGTACCTCTTCCAGGCCGCCGACGGGGTTGACGTCACCGCGGGCGGTGGCGACCTCATGCCAGTGGTCGGAGCCGACCAGCCATTCGAAGGACTGGGTCTGCACCTCAAGGAGCCCCGGAACCTCGAGAGGCTCGCGGAGCTTGGCGAATGAAATTCGGTTGGGTGCTCCAGGTACGGAGCTAGAAGTAGTAGTAATAGCGGACTTGCTCTGGCGGGAGACTGCCAAGATGCATCCTTCCAGCACCTCATGCGACTGTCGGACCGGCCTGCACCAGCCCTACGCCGCGGTATCTGCGTCGGTTCGGCTGGCGAACTCCTGCGTCCAGAGGCCCCGGACGGCGGGCACGCAACTAGATCACTGAGCCGGAACGGGGCTCAGGCTAGGACCACGGTGTCAGAGGCGTTTTATGGGCAGGAGGCAGCCAGCGCAACGTCCAACCATACCGCAGGACGGCGTAATCCTCAACCATCGCGTGCAGGATCAACCCGGGCGCTGGCTGGCGTCCTTAACCCGTGCACACATGCTGCCCAACAGACTGGCCCGTCCGCGCCTTTCCGTCAAGAGATAACGCCGTGTTTGGTGTGGAAAACTGGCCGGTGGGGTTCAGCGGGCCGCCTCAAGCGGCGATCGCCAAATCGAGCGGCATCACTTGGGTGCTCGGCTGCGTGGGCAGGACGATCGCGGTGGCCTCGCCAAGGATGATTGGCTGGCCGGGCTGCCCGTAGATGCCGAACTGCGGGTTCGCCGGACCCGCGCCGATGTACATGTCGTTGATCCAGCCGGTGGCCAGGGTGTAGACGGCCTGGGTGTTTCCGGCCGGGGAGAATTTGGTCACCAGTTGCAGGACGAAGTCGACGATGGCGTTCCTGCCCAGCATCGAATCCACGTGCGAGCCGTCGACTAGCTCGAAACCGACGAACTGGCCCGGAAGAGCAGCGACGAGATCGTCGGTGGTGGCGCCGTCGGCGTTCCACGCCTGCGGCGGCGCTGCGATCTGGTACACGGGGATGTTGCGCTCGTTCATTTCCTGTAGGGCGCCGTCGAAGGTCCCGTTACTCGAGACACCGTCGAACATCACCACGCCGACGAGGTCGCTCTCCTCATCCGGGCCTAGGGCGGCTGTGTAGTAACCACCGGCGGCCGTGGCGAGACCACCGCCTGCGGAGTGCCCGGCGAGGACGAACTTCTCCGGCAGCAGGCCGCCTCGGTATCCGGCCTGGTACGCGCTGAGGTTCAGCGCTGTCCGCTCGGCGACGAACATGCCTGCCACCGCCCGCTGCATTGGCACCCCGTTGAGCCAGCAGCCGGCACACGCGAGCGGGTTCGACGTCAGCGTGGGGGCGACCACGATGCTGTTGGTCTGTTGCGCCAGCGTGGTCGCCAACTCCGAGTAGAACCACTTGTTGACCAGGAAGCCGTGCTGCAGGTAGATCACGCCGGTCGCTTGCACCGAACCGTCCGCCTGCGTCGGGAAGTACCAGTCCGCCGGTGCCGTGTACCCGTCTGGACCACACGGGATCTCCAGCGCCGAATGACCCACCTGTACGCCAGTCACCCCGTTGTCGATGCCCGAAGCGAACGGACCTGTGGCGGCGGCCATCGGTGCGATGGCGACAGCGACTTGTTCCACGGGGACGGAAGTGGCGAAGTCGATGTACCCCAGTAGCCCCAAGGAGGCCGCCGTCACCTCACGGGCAAGGGAGTCGAGGACGCCCGGTTCCGGCTGGACCAACCCGCGGGCCGGGCGCAAGCTCGTCGGGATGGTGATCGTCTCTCCGGGATCGGCGTAGAGGTCGGGATCCGGCGCGCAGGAGGGGTTGCCCTTGCAGGCGAACATGTCGTTGATCCACCCGGCGGCCAGGATCTGAGATCCCTCGACGTTGCGCGGCTGTGAGAAGCCGGTGAGCAGGTACGCGCCGAACTGGATCAACGGGTTTCCGCCAACCATCGCGTCCGAATGCAGCCCCGCGACCAGCTGGGCACCGGTGAACTGGCCTCCCCGCTTCTCCTTCAAGATAGCGTCGCTACTGCCGAACAAGTTCCAGACGTACGGCACCGCCGAGAGGTTGTACAGCGGGATGTACTTCTCGGCGGGGAGTGTGTCCAGCTTGTCCAGGCCCCGGCCGACCTCGCCGCTGAATCCGACGCCGTCGAGCATCAGCACGCCGGCCAGTTTGTCGCTCGTCCCGTTGTCGACCATGTACCCGGCGGTGGCTGCGACCAGGCCGCCGCCCAGCGAATGTCCGACCAGTACGACGCGCTGCGGCAACTCGTCCTCGTTGTATCCGGCCAGTTGCGCGCTCTCGAGCAGTGCGTCGCTGTCGTCGAGGAAAAGATCGGCGACCGCGCGGTGCATCTGGTCGCCGCCCAGCCACATGCCGTCGGTGGCGAAGATGTTCGACGTCAGCGAGGGCGCGACGACGATGCTGTTGGTGTGTTCGGCCAGGTAGGCGGCGGTGTAGTCGTAGAACACCCCGCTGGCGAGGAAGCCGTGCTGGAGGTAGATGATCCGTTCCGGCGGGTCTTCCAAGGAGCCTTCCGGGAAGTACCAGTCCGCGGGTACCTCGTGGCCCTCTCTGATGACCAAGGTCGAACGCTGGACGGTGACGTGGCTTCCTGGCGGCACCTTCGGCGGGCCTTCGAACACGCTCTCGGCAAGAGAGATGAGGCCGAAGACGAGTGTTCCGACCGCGCTGACGACCGGCGGCACCGGCACCGGCTGGGAGGCGGTCGCGGTGACCTCCGACTGGGCCAGCATCGGGGTGGGCAGCGTGATGTCTGACTCGGTCGGAGGCGCCCTGGTGCGATGCGAGAGGAGCTGCGCGGCCGCGGGTGTCTGAAGGGATCCGGCCTTGGGCGGTTCCGGCTCGCCGAGTTTTGTGATCGCCGATTCTGTTTCGACGACGCCGACGGGGTCGATCGTCACCGCCGGGTCCAGCTTCTCGACCGGGTCGACCTCCTCGACCACGGCCTTGCGAGGGGGCTTTTGCGTCACCGCCGCGACGAAATTGTTGATCAGCTTCGCGGTGCGCTTACCCGCCTCGGACCTGAGCGCCTTCCGGCTGCTTTGTTTGGCGTCGTCCTCTTTGACGGCGTCGCGGTCGACACCGACCTGTGCATCGCGATCGTGGTCTGCGCCGACGGCCGGGTCGTTGGCGGTCTTGACGTCGTTGTTGTTCTGCTTCGGCTGCTGATTCTGTCCGGCGTCGCCTTTGTCCGAATCCTGTTTGTCCTCAGCGCGTTTCGCCGGCTGCGATGTTTTCGCGCCAACGTCCGCGTCTGATTCGGTCTGACCGTGAGCCACACCGGCGCCGGCAAGCATCCCCACCGTCACGCCGGCGGCAACCACACCGGCGCCGAGCCAGAGCAAGAACCGGTCGACCATGCCGTCTCCTGTTCGCGGGACCGGCGGTAACGGTATCGCGCGCCGTGGGCCCGACGAGGCTGTTCTTCGAAAGGCGTCAGGAAGTCAACGGCGCAACAAGGACCGGCACACCGGTCAGCCGGGCCATCCCGGCCAGCGCCTCGATGTCCTCGGGTGCGCTGGACATCAGCCGGTTCACGTTGGCGCCGCCGGCGGTGTTGGCCAGTCGCCAGCCACCCGTGCCCTTGTGGCCCCAGCCGTGCGGGACGGCGATGACGCCGGCCATGATGTCCTTGGTGGCAACGACCGGCACCTCGATCTCGCCGTGCTCCGAAGACACCCGCACCACGTCGCCGTCGTCGATGTGCAGCTCGGCCGCGTCGTCGACGTGCATGAGGGCGCGCTGGGTCCGATCGCCGCGCATCAGCAGCGGCGAGTTGTGCATCCAGGAGTTCTCCGAACGGGTCTCCCGCATGCCGATCAGCCGCAGCGGGTAGCCCTGGGGCGCAGTACGGCGCGACAGGGCTTCGATTTGGTCGGCGATCTGCCGGTGCCGCAGCCGCATCCTGCGCCCGCGGTAGACCACCGTGTCGGCGAGCACGCCTGGCTGCAGGTTTCGCGCCAGCACCGTGCCGTGCGGATGCTCGGCGGCCAGCCGCGAGAACGTCAGCCCTCCGCGGCGCAGCCCGAATCGGTCGCCGCCCGCGCCGAGCCGGATCACCGCATTGACGAGCAACCGCGGTGACAGCCGAGAACCGAACAGCCCCATGATCTTTCGGGTGCCCGCCAGCATGGCCAGCGCCGGTGTGCGCCGCCACATCCGGGCCATCAGGTCGTCGATGATCTCCCACTCGGCGCGGGCTTCACCGACCGGTGCGACGACGGCTTCGGTGGCTTGCCGGAACGGCGTGGGCTGCAGCGTCTGGAACGCCAGCGGGAAGTCGTCGCGCTCGTACATGGTGGCCGCGGGCAGCACGTAGTCGCAGTGCGCGGCGGTCTCGTTGATGTACAGGTCGATGGCGACCTTCAGATCCAGGCCGCGCATCGCGTCTTCGAGTTCGTCACCGTTGGGCACCGACAGCACCGGGTTGCCCGCGCTGACGAGCAGCGCCTTGATCTGACCGCGGCCCGGGGTGGTCATCTCCTTGGCCATCAACCCGGCAGGCTCGGACCCGAGCACCGACGGGAAGCCGCCGATCCGCGACCGCCTCCGGTTGTAGACGGTCCGCAGCATGGCGGCGCCGACCTTGTTCAGCCACCGCTCCCCCGGAATGCCGAGCCGACCGAACATACTGCAGCCGGCCTCGTCGAGGTTGCCCGCCACCAGGTTGACGGCATCGAGCAAATACGTTGTCAGCGTTCCGTTTTCACCGGTGCTGGTGCCCACCCGACCGTAGACGGCCGCCCGCGGTGTGCGGGCCAGGTCGCGAGCCAGCGACCGGACGGTGTCCGGTGCGATGCCGGTGCGCTCCTGGGTGGCCTGCGGGCTGAACGGCTCGGCCAGCCGCTGCAGCCACTCGACGCCGTCGGCCTGCCGAGCGATGCGGGCGTGGTCGGCCAGGCCTTCGTCGAACAGCACGTGCAGCAGCGAGAGCAATAGGTGGGCGTCGCCGTCGGGCACGATGCCGAGCCACTCGAACTGGGCGGCGGTCTCCGTCCTGCGCGGGTCGATGACGAGCACCCGACCGCCACGTTTGACGATGTCGTGCATACGGTCCTTGATCCGCGGCACGGTCAGCACGCTGCCGTGGGAGACGACCGGGTTGGCGCCGATGACGACCAGCAGATCGGTGCGCAGCACGTCGGGCACCGGCAACGCCAGCGGCGAGCCGTACAGCAGCTGGCTGGCGACGAACCGGTTGTTGACGTCCTGCGAGCCCGCCGTGAACATGTGCATCCGCATGCCCATCGCGGCGACGAACATCGGCAACCACAGGGTGTGGCTGTAGCTGAACGCCCCGGGGTTACCGAAGTACCAGCCGATCCCGCCGGGGCCATGCCGCCGGTGGATGTCGGCGAGCCGGTTGGCGATGTCGGTCATCGCCTCGTCCCAACTCACCGGTTCGAACCGGCCTTCGGCTACGCGGCGCAGCGGGGTGGTGACGCGGTCGGGGTCGTTCACCACCTCGGTGAACGCGATGCCCTTCTGGCAGGCGAAACCCGCGGACAGCGGATGGTCTTTATCGGGACGCAGCGAAACCAGCCGGCCGTCCTCGACGGTCGCGACCATGCCACACAACGGCTCGCAGATCCGGCAGAACGTCGATCTGTACTCGACGCTGCCCACAGGCGGCTACCGCTCTCTGGTAACCGGGATCGACGCGGTGTCGGTGTCGTCCCCCGCCGTGCGATGCCCCGCCGGGGCCGGGTCGTGGGCGAACGCGCTCGATGCGTACTGGTGCGTGCCCTCGAGGTCGTCGCGGATCGCTGCCTGCGCCTCTGGCGGCAGCGTGCTCATGATCTCGCGGACCCGCGCCTGGCGGCGACCGACCGCCTTACGCTCCGGCATGCCGGGTGTCGCCATGATCTGCGGCGGCACGCCCTCGATCTCTTCGACACCACCGTCGTGGTGGCCGGCGTCGACCATGGCCTGCTCTTCGGCCATCTGCGCCTCGTCCTTTTCCTCGGACATGCCGATGGGGCCGATGCGGCGACCGTTGAGGAACTGCCGGACGACGGGCTCGTCGCTGGTCAGCAGCACCTCACGCGGGCCGAACATCACCAGGTGCTTGCGGAACAACATGCCGATGTTGTCGGGCACGGTGCGGGCGATGTTGATGTTGTGCGTGACGATCAGGAACGTCGCGTCGATCTGTGCGTTGATGTCGATCATCAGCTGGCTCAGGTACGCGGTGCGGACCGGGTCCAGACCGGAGTCGGGCTCGTCGCAGAGGATGATCTTCGGGTCGAGCACCAGTGAGCGGGCCAGGCCGGCGCGCTTGCGCATACCGCCGGAGATCTCGCCGGGGAACTTGTTCTCGTCGCCGGCCAGACCGACAACCTCGAGCTTCTCCATGACGATGTTGCGGATCTCGCTTTCCTTCTTCTTGGTGTGCTCACGCAAGGGGAAAGCGGTGTTGTCGTAGAGGCTCATCGAGCCGAACAGGGCGCCGTCCTGGAACATGACGCCGAACAGCGTGCGGATCTCGTAGAGCTCCTTGGCCGAGCACTCGATGATGTTGGTGCCGTCGACGATGATCGCGCCATGCTCCGGACGCAGCAGCCCGATCAGGGACTTGAGGAACACCGACTTACCGGTACCGGAGGGGCCGAGCAGCACGCTGACCTCGCCCGGCGGGACGTCCAATGTGACGTCTTCCCAGATTCGCTGGCTCCCGAAGGACTTGGTCAGTCCCTCGACCTGAATTCCAATGCCCATGCGAGATCCTTCCGCCGGTAGGTTCTACCGCCACACGCCTCCCGCCTGTGGCTTGAGTCACTGTAGCTTACGACGCCGGTCTGGGGACACTTGTCGGAGGTCACACCTTGGTTCTCACCAGCGCGGACGGCAAAAACGACCGTGGGGCCGATCTGTTTGCCAGATCAGCCCCACAGTGGGTGTTTGTCGGACTACTTGACGGTGACCGTCGCGCCGGCGGCCTCGAGCTTGGTCTTGGCCTCCTCGGCCGCGTCCTTGGCGACCTTCTCGAGCAGCGGCTTGGGGGCGCCGTCGACGAGATCCTTGGCCTCCTTCAGGCCGAGACCGGAGACGATCTCGCGGACGACCTTGATGACGCCGATCTTCTTGTCACCGGCGGCCTCGAGGACGACGTCGAACTCCGACTGCTCCTCGCCGGCCTCGGCGGCGGCACCAGGAGCGGCGGCACCCGGAGCGGCGGCCGCAACGGCGACCGGAGCTGCGGCGGTGACGTCGAAGGTCTCCTCGAACGCCTTCACGAAGTCCGAGAGCTCGAGCAGGGTGAGTTCCTTGAACGCGTCGAGCAGTTCGTCAGTGGACAGCTTTGCCATGGGATGGGTCCTTCCTTATTTCTGTACTGGGGCTAGTGGGTGGATGTGATTTGTGCGGCTTTTACGCGGCTTCCTCGGCGGCCTTCTTCTCCTGCAGCGCGGCAGCCAACCGGGCGACCTGCGATGCGGGAGCTTGGAACAGCCCCGCGGCCTTGGTCAGGTTGGCCTTCATTGCGCCGGCCAGCTTGGCCAGCAGCACCTCGCGCGACTCCAGGTCGGCGATGCGCTCGATTTCGGCGACGGTCAGCGTGCGACCGTCCATGTAGCCGCCCTTGATGACCAGCGCCTTGTTGTCCTTGGCGAACTTCTTGATCGCCTTGGCCGCGTCGACCGCCTCGCCCGAGACGAACGCGATCGCGGTCGGGCCGACGAACAGCTCGTCGAGACCCTCGATGCCTGCATCCGCCGCGGCACGCTTGACCAGCGTGTTCTTGGCGACGGTGTAGGTGGCGGAGTCACCCAGCGATCGGCGCAGGTCTTTGAGGTTGGCGACGGTCAGTCCGCGGTACTCGGTGACGAGCGTTGCCGTCGCCTCCTTGAACTGCTCGGCGATGTCGGCAACCGCGGTGGCCTTGTCAGCCTTGGCCATGCATGCCTCCTCGTAGTTGGTGACCGAGGTCGGATGTCGAAAAGGGCCAGGAAATGACGAACGCCCCGACGCAGATGGTCGGGGCGCGCTGATACACAACTGCCTCGTCCTCCTGCGTGGGCCGCCGGGGATAATCCCGGACCTTCAACCGATTTCTCGGTGACCGACGGTCTTCGGTGGAACACGTCAAGAATAGCGTGCCGCCCCCCGATCAGCCAAAACGGCGGTTTCGGCGCGCTAACCGGCGCTCAGCGCACGTCAGCGCGCCGAAATCACCAATGCCGCCGCGCCGACCAGGCCGGCGTCGCCGCCGAGCTCGGCGGGCACCACCCGCAGGCCGTGCAGGAAGTCCAGCCCGGCGTAGGACGCCAGCGCCTCACGCAGCGGGTCGAACAGCAGCGACCCCGACTTGGCCACGCCGCCGCCGATGACGACGAGGTCCAGGTCGCACACCGCGCCGACGGAGGCGATCATCGCTGCGACGGCCGTCGCACCCCGGCGAAACGCCTCGAGCGCAACGGGGTCAGCGGCGTTCGCGGCCTCGGCCAGTTCCTTGGCATTGGCCTCAGCGGGCGCATTCCAACCGTTCTCGCGGGCCCACTGCGCCATCTGCGGGCCGGAGGCGATCGTCTCCACGCAGCCGCGGCCGCCGCACGTGCAGGGCCCTCCGTTCGGGTCGACGACGACATGGCCGACGTGCCCGGCGTTGCCGGTGCGGCCGTCGTAGGGTACGCCGTCGAGCACCAGCCCACCCCCGACGCCGGTGGACACCACCATGCCGAGCAGGAACTGTGCGTCGCGGCCTGCACCGCGCCACCGCTCGCCAAGCGCCATGCACAGGCCGTCGCCGCCCAGCCGCACCGGCACACCCACCAGTTCGGTAAGCCGGTCGACGATCGGAAACCGTTGCAACGCAGTGATATTGATGGGGCTGATGGTTCCGGTGGGCAGGTCGATCGGTCCGGCCGACGCGATGCCGACGCCGCGGATACGACCGCCTGCGGCGGCAAGGGCCTCGGTGACCAGCGAGTCGACGACCGCAAAGACTGCCTCGGCGTCGCTGTCCGGTGTCGGCAGCTGCGCGCGGTGTACAAGCTCGCCGTTGTCGTCGACGAGCCCGACGGCGATCTTGGTGCCGCCGATGTCGATGGCCAGGGTCGGGATCGGCCATCAGTGCCTGTGGGTGTTGTCGGGCTGGCGGGGATCGCCGGGATGCTCGTAGCCGGGGGCGAGCCGAACGAGCGCGGCGCGTCGGGCGTCGAGCCACACGCCGGAACGCGCGGCGCCGGGCCGCACCGCGCAGATGCTCGACGATCAACGGGCGCACGGCATCCAACGGCGGGGCGGCCACAGTCGCGGTGCGCCAACCGTTTCCGACATCCGACGGAGCGGCGAAGCGCAGCGGGTTGCGGGCGTGGTAGGCGGCCACATGGTCGTCGGTGACGTCGACCGCGGCGGTGACGTCGGCGAACAGCGCACGGGCCAGCGGGTCGGCCAGCGCCGCACGCCGCCACGCTGCCGATCTCCAGCCGCGCCGCCATCGTCCGGCAGCACGTCGTCCTCGGTCGGCGCGCGCGTCGGCGCTGAGTCCGCGCGCGGCGGCCTCGGCGGCGACCACCCGTTCGGTCACGAGCAGCTGGGTCAGCCAGCGGCGCAGCTGTCGGCCCTCGCTGGTGCCTGCCCGCGGCAGCGACGACGGCGGGCACCGCTGCGCCCGCAGCCGGCCTCGCGTGCATCGACCTCGTCGACCGACACCGGTACCCGGCGACGGTCGCCGCGACATGCTGCGTGGCTCATCGCACCGTCACCTTCACCGCGGGCGTGTACACGCAGCCTGCCCGCGCAGCCCGACCCGGACCAGCGCCCACCACTCGCCGGGTTCCAGCCAGGCCGGCGGGGCGACGTCGAAGCCTGAGTTCCGCCGTGCCGCCGGGCGGCCAGCTCCGCGCCCGACGCGGCGGGCCCATCCACTCCCAGGTTCCCCACGGGCTGATCAGGTGCGCTTCGACGCGCCAGGTCCGCGCCTGGCGCGGTGCCGACCGTCACCGTCAGCCGCGCCGCCTCGCCCGCCGCAACCTCGACGTCGACGGGCTCGCCGACCAGATAGACCAACTCGCCGCCCTCCGTCGGCGTACCGACCGCAATGCGACGCACACGTCCTCGACGACCTGCCGCCATGCGGCGGCATCGACTCGGTCGTCGCCGGTGACGACGCAGCTGCGCGCGCACCGGATACGAGCCCGGGCGCGGCGCCGGTGGCATCGTCAACACGACGTCGGTCTCCAGATGCTCGCCGCTGCGGCAGCATGAACGGCAGCTCGCGCGGGATCGACCGTCCAGCCCTCCGGGCACACCAGCCGCACCGTGCCGTGCAGCACGGAGTCGGTGCAGTCGCTGGCCGCGGTAAGCCGCAGCCGCACTTCGACCATTCGGTTCGGCGACCGCAGCGCTGTGGATGCAGATGTGCGACCGCGGGCAGCCCGCCGAGCGGTGCGGGCCCGCGGTTGTGCAGCCAGTACCGCGCGTACAGCGGTTGCGCGGCCTCGGCGTCTGGGGCCAACTGCGCGTGGTCGGCGTCGAGCAGCTGCGGCATGTTCGAGCCGGGCCAGCACGGTGGCGATCTCGTAGCCGTGCAGCGTGAGCCCTTCGGACGCCCGGTGCTTCTGCAGGCGGGGCTGCTCGAGCAGGTCGACGCGCGGACGCCGACGACCCGGCGCAGTCCCGAGCGGATCGCGACATCGGCGGTGGTGCCTGATGTTTCGACGAGCCGCAGAGCGACACCGACTCGGCGGATCGACGGGCTGGGCGCTGCCGCCGGCGAGCGGGTTGCCCGCCGCCTTCAGCGCACCGAGCTGCACGGACGCCGCGGGTTCGATTTCCAACAGCGAGCCCCAGCTGGGCAATCCGCCTGCGGCGCTGCCGTTTCCGGTGACGGCCAACAGGGGATGCGAGAACTCCGCGCTGCGGGTGGGAACGGCCGCCGAGCGCCAGTCGCCGTCGCCGGTGACCAGCGCGTAGTCGAAACGTGTGGGTCCAGTGCTGCAGCTGGAAGTTCGAGCCGTCGGGTGCGGTGCGACGCGGCGGCGGGTCGATCCACACGCCGGACGGCCAGCCGGTGCAGGAACGCATCAGCGATGTGTGCAGGGTGCCGCCGATGTCGACGGCGAAGCCCGGCACACCACGGTTCAACACCGCAACGGTCCGCTGCTCGAAGGGCTCCAGCTCCGACGGCGCCTGTTGCTCGACCGAGATCTCGGCGTCGGCGAGCTCTTCGACGACCGACGCAACCGCGTCGTCGAGGCCGTCTGCGCTGGCGATGACGAGCACCGGCAGCGCTCGAACGTGCCGCAGGTCCGCACCGGGCAGCCAGGTCGTCGCGAGCGGTGCCGCGGCGGGCACCCAGACCCTTGCTGCGCCGCTGGCGTACAGCTGGCGCTTGAGTTCCTCGGTGTAGACCGGATCGGCCTCGGCCAAAACGGCTGCGGTGAACGCGTTCTGGTCGGGCCCGCCGAGCGCGATCCGGGCGTCCGGCAGGTTGGAGTCGACGGTCAGATCGCCGTAGCGGGGTTTGTCGGCGCTGCTGCAGGTGGCCGTGACACCCGCACGGACCAGCGCCACCATCAAGTCGCGGGCCAGCGGCGCCGACGTCGCCTCGTTCGGCGACACCACCTCGGCCACCGACACCGCGCGCACCCCGTCCGCGACCCGGACCCGCACCGCCGACGACAGCCCGAACCAGCCGTAGGCCGGATTGTCCAGTGTGTAGGGATGTTTCGCGGTGTCGACGGACTCGTCGGTGCCGGGCTCGTGCAGCAGTGCGAAACCGCGCCCGATCACGGCGTCACCCACCTCGCTCACCGGCATCGCGCCCGGCACCGGGCACGGCCAGCGCAGCCGCAGCAGCTTGTCCTCGCCGGTGAACTCGTCGATCGTGGTGCTGCAGTCCACCCGCGCCACGCCGTGCCACAGCGTCAGCGTCTGGCGTGTAGCGCAGCACCGTGCCGATCCGCCCGCGCACGACCAGTCGCTCGCCCAGCGGTGAGCGATAGCACTGCACCGACTCGGCGGCGAAGCTGGACGAGACCACGACCGGCCCCTTGGGCAGCAGGTGCCACGGTCCCTCGCCCGCGTCCGGGTGTACCGGGTACTCGTCGTAGACCGCCAGCTCGTTGCCGACCTTCCCGTCGGCGAGGAGCTCGCGTCCGTCGTCGGTCAGGGATGACACCGCGCCGCCGCGGGCCGGGTCGACCCGCAGCCGGTAACGCTCGTTGGTGATCTCTGGAAAATCTCTGCCGCCCACGGGCTCCCAGCCGCCCTGCGCCGAACCCGCCGCCAGGCGGTAGCCGCGCCAACCCAGCGACGGGACGTCGCGCGCCAGCCAGGTGACCGACCGCCCGCCATGTTCGACGAGTGCGGGCAGCTCTGTGCCGTCGGCGTCGATCACCCGAACGCCGTCTCCGATCGGTTCGTCCAGCCGTGCCGTCACCACATCGGTCCGCTTGTGCGTCAACGTATTCCACGCCACCACCGATCCGTCGACGGCGCCGGAGATCAGGGCGAGCGCGTTGTCACGCGCCGAACGGCCCAACTCCCACGCGTCGCGCCAGCCGGTCAGCAGGTCCAGGTACACCTGGTCGGACTCCGAGCCGGTGATCGCGTCGTGGTGCGCGCCGTAGGCCAGCTGCACCCACGCCTTCTCCAGCGCGGCCTGCGGATAGGTGGCGCCGCCGAGGAGTCCGGCGAACACCGCGAACTTCTCGCCGTCCAGCACTGCATTCTCGGCGTCGCGGTTGGCCTGCTTGGTGTCGATGTAGGAGACGTCCTTGCCGGTGTAGATCGGGTTCATATCGCGGGTCTGCGGCGACGGGTCGATCCCCCGATCGTCCAGTTCGGCGCGGACCGACGCGAAGAACTCGCTCGGCAGGCCGCACACGAACCGCGGCCAGGTGTAGCGCGAATTCCAGTCCCGGTGAATCTCGGTGACCCACTTGTTCGGCGGCGTGTAGTCGGTGCCGACCGGCAGCAGCACATTGCGCGTCAGCGCGACCCTCTTCAGGTTCGAGAACAGTTCGTAGGTGGCGGTTTCGGCCTCTTCGAGGGTCGCGGACGAGTCCATCCACCAGCCGGCCGAATAGTGCGCGGGCATGTAGTGGGTCAGCAGCCCGCGGCCGGACGGAGCGATCCACTCGAACTCGCTGGAGAACTGCATGCGCTCGGGATCGCCCTGGTTCTGCATCGGGCCCCACTGGTGGTGCGGACCGCGCGCCCACGAGCTGGACGTCAGCCCGGCGTCGGCCGCTATGCCGGGGAACTGCGGGTCGTGCCCGAACACGTCGAGCTGCCACGCGGTGGCCGGGTCTGCACCCACCACATCACGTTGAAAGCCCATGCCGTGCACGAAGTTTCGGATCGTCGTCTCGGGGCCGGTCAGGTTGGTGTTGGGCTCGTTGTATGCGCCGCCCATGATCTCGACGCGGCCATCGCCGATGAACCGGCGCAGATCGGCGCGGTCCTCCGGGTGGGTGTCCCAGTACGGCTTGAGGTAGTCGACCTCGGCGAGCACGAACTTGTACTCCGGTTCCCTGCGCGCCATTTCGAGGTGTGCGGCCACCAGATTGAACCCGTTGGTCTGCCTGCACCGGCCGAGTGGCTCCTCGGTCCACAGGCTGGTGTAGGCGGCCTGGGTGTTCCACCACACCGGGTCGTAGTGGAAGTGGCTGACCATGAACATGGTCCAGCCCGGCTCGGCGACGGTGAACTCGAATTCGGTGCTGGCGTCCTCGAACAGCACGCGGGCTGCGCGGCGCTCGCCAGGGACGGGATCGCGTACGTCGACGGGCACCTCGACCACGCCGCCGCTCGGGCCGGCCGAGGGCGGCTCGGGGGTGGTCAGTCCGTCGCCCTCGACGGTGATCGGTGACGTACCGCCGGAGTGGGCGACCCGGACAAGCTGCAGCGGCGCATCCGGCGGCCCTACGAATAGGTCCGTCGATTCCGCGGAGGTCACGCCGAACGCCACGAACGTAACCCTACGTATTTATCGCCGCGAAACGTCGACAACGAGCGCCCGATGATCCGATATCGGCAACTCCGGTGCGAGGTACTCGTCGACCCGGAGCGCGGCGTCGTCGGTGAGGATGTGGTCGAGCTGACGACTCGGGTCGTCGGCCGGGAAGGTCGGCGCCACGGCGAGCGGCCGTAACCCGTGCCAGCGCCTCCCGCTGGGCGACGTCATGTTGCGACGTCATGTTGAGGTCGCCCATCAGCACCCGCGGTCCGGGAAAGCTGGGGTGCCCGAGATGGCCGCGACGAACCGATGGCTGACCGCCCCCATCACCTCCGCGGCGAGCGCCGTCAGGTCGGCCATCGCCGAGCGCGGCTGGTCGAGGTCGACCTCCTGAAGGGCCAGCACGTCGGCGTCCAACTGTCGAATGCACTGTTCGAGCCTGGCTAGCTCGACCGCGCCGTCGTGCAGGCTGCGTCCGGGCAGGATGTTGAAGGTGGCCATCCGCATCCGCATGGGTATGTACGCGCGGTCCGCGAGGGGGTCGACTGGGACCGGGTGCGCGCCGACACCACCGACAGCGACTTCGCGGTGGCGTTCCTGGTGCTCACCGACCGTCGGGGTATCACCTCTTGAGCGCGAGCAGACGCAAAAGGCCCAATTTTCCCGGCGTGTCGCGGGCTTTTGCGTCTGCTCGGCGGAGAGGGTGACTCTTGTCACCCCCCCCGGGTGCACGCCCTATATGCCGTTTAGCCGCCAAGACGTTGAGTCTGGTTGGGCCACAATTCATTTCGCGAGGTCTCGGTCATGCAGTTGACGGCTTGCCATCTGCAATCGTCGCGCCGGTATGTCACAGTGGAGACATCATGACGAACGACCCCAGGACGCCGACCGGCTCGACGTGGCGGGACCCGCTGTCGGTGGGTTTCGAGGCGCATCGGCGGCTGCTGCTGCTGCGCCTGCGTTTGCGCGTAAATACGGCCAAGCGCGAACGTCATGGCCTGCTGGCTGCCCGTCGCAGCCGTTCGGCAAGCGACGCGACGGCCTCTGCGACTTCGGGTGGTTCGAGCACCTCGAAGTCGGCGCCGACGGTCGCGAAGTAGAACACCATCCCCTCTGGGTCGTCGGCGCCCGCTGTGACGATGCAGGCGTCATGGATGGCAGGTTGGTGTCATGAGCTCGAAGACGAAAGTCAGCCGACTCGCCGACCAGCTCGACGTTCACTGGACCAGCCAGCTCCGGCCGCGGCTCGACGGCCTGACCGACGACGAGTAATTCTGGTGCCCGGTGTCGAACTGCTGGACGTCGCGCCCGACGGCTCGATCGACTTCGTGTACCCGGAGCCGGAACCCGCGCCGTTCACCACGATCGCGTGGCGGCTCGCGCACGTCATCGTCGGCGTGCTGGCGATGCGCAACCACTCGCACTTCGGCGGTCCGCCCGCCGACTACCAGAGCTGGCCGACGCCACCGACGCGGCGACCGCGCTGCGTCAGCTCGACCCCCGGTTCCCGTGCCCCACGATGTGCCGTGGTTCCCGCAGGATGTGGACTTCTGGAATGTGCGCTGGGTGGCCCTGCACCTGATGGAGGAGCTGACCCGGCACGCCGGCCACGGCGACATCATCCGCGAATCCATCGACGGCGCAACGATGTACGAGCTGATGGCAGGCGTCGAGGGCTGGCCGGAGACCGACTGGATCAGGCCCTGGAAGGCGACAGCGTAGAAATGTGAGATGCAAACCCGCACCGGGACAGCACGCTGCGGCGACCCGTCGCATCCGGTCGAGCTGTTCTACGAGGACCTCGGCGACGTCGACGCCCCGCCCGTGCTGCTCATCATGGGCGTGGGCGCGCAGCTGCCGATGTGGCCGGACGGGTTCTGCGACCGGCTGGTCGAACAGGGCTACCGGGTCATCCGGTTCGATCACCGCGACACCGGCCTGTCGACCAAGATGCGCGGTAAGCGCGCCGCCGGCTCGGTCTACCCGCGGGTGGCCCGCTACCTGCTGGGACGGCGCAGCCCGGTGCCCTACACCCTCGTCGACCTCGCCGACGATGTGAAGGGTCTGCTCGACCACCTCGGCATCCAGCGGGCCCACGTTGTCGGGGCGTCGATGGGCGGCATGATCGCGCAGGTGCTTTCGGGCAGCCATCCCCACCGGGTGGCATCGCTGGGGCTGATCATGTCCAGCTCGGGCAAGCCGCTGTCGGCGCTGCCGCGGTGGCGGGTCATCAAGCTGGCCTTCGACGCGCCGTCCAGCGACGCAGCCTGGGAGGACCGGCTGGCCGTCGAGGTACGCAATATCTCGGTGATCCACGGCCCCAACTTCCTGCCGCCGGTGGACGCGCTGCGCCGCCGCGTCGAGGAGCTTCGGGCCCGCAGCGACTACCCGCAGGGCATGCGGCGCCAGTTCGACGCCATCCTCGGTACCGGCAGCCTGCTGCGCTACACCCGCGCGATCAGCGCGCCGACGGTCGTCATCCACGGCTCCGACGACCCGATGGTGCGCCCGCGCAACGGCCGCAACCTGGCCCGTGCCATCCCCGGCGCGCGGTTCGTGGTCGTCGACGGCATGGGTCACGACCTGCCCGCGCCGGCGTGGCGGCCCATCGTCGAGGCACTCACCGAGAACTTCGCGCTGGACGGCTGACGGCGCCTAGAGCACCAGCCGCAATGCGTGGTCGACGACGGCATCCAGGTCGTCGCCGAGATTGCCTGCCAACCACTGCTGGGCGAGTTCGGCCATGGCGCCGGTGAAGATGGCCGCGCCGACCGCGGCGGCGATCGGGTCGGAACCCGGATCGAGCCGGCCACCCTCGGTCAGGACGGCCTCTCGCAGCAGCTCCTGGGCCGCCGCGCGGCGGGCCGTCAGCACCGGATTGGCACGAGCCTCGGTGAACAGCACCCGGCCGCGGCGAGGATCGGCCGAGCTGAAGCCGAGCACGGCGGCGATGCCCGCCCGCGTGCGCGCGCGCACCGAGTCGTCCGCCTGCTCGATCGCGGCCCCGACAACCTCGGCAAGCTGCGCGCTGACCCGGTCGTACACCGCCCCGAGAAGATCGTCGACATCGGCGAAGCTCTCGTAGAAGTAGCGGGTGTTCAAGCCGCACTCGCGGCAGACCGAGCGCACCGACACCGCGGCCTCGCCCGCGTCGCCGAAGAGCGCGAAACCCGCGTCGACGAGCAGCGCGCGTCGTTCGATGCGGCGGTCGGTCAGCGGCACACCGGCCCAGCGCGTGGGGCTCGACATCGGGCCAGACTACGTCGGGCGCGTCAAGTCTGGTCACACCCGTACCCAAAATGTAATCTGGTTACAGCCGTGACCAGACTTGAGGGGAGTCGACGTGTACCTGCCGCACCAGTTCGTCGGGCAGCTGCTGAACAAGAAGTTCGACGAGGACGTCCGCAGGCACTACTTCCGCGGCATGGAGTTCGCCGCGCCCGTCGGCGACCCGGGCTGGTTCGGCCCCGGCAGCGCCGTGTGGCACGTGCACTCCCACATGCACGCGCTGATCTTCGGCCTGCAGTGCGCGGCCTACATCGAACGCCTCGACCCGTCGATCTACTGGATGGGCATGCACCACTCACGGCTGGTGAAGCGCACCGACGACGGGGCGGCCCTTCCGGAGATCGACCCGGCCGGTGCCGCCGTGCGACTCGGCCACTCGATCGCGTTCTTCATCGGCACGGCGTACGGGTCGACCGAGACCGCCGAGCGACTGGCCCAGTCGGTGCGGGCGATGCACCACACGATCAAGGGTGTGCGGCCCGACGGGGCGCACTATGACGCCGACGACCCGGACTGGCTGCGCTGGAACTACGCGACGGTGGTGTGGGGGCTCGCGACCGCCCACGAGCTCTATCACCCGAAGCCGTTGCGCGGCAAGAAGCTTGACCGCTACTACGGCGAGTTCGTGCGCGTCGGGCATGCGCTCGGCGGCACCGACCTGCCGACCACCAAGGCCGAGACCCTGGACTGCCTCGAGTCGTACCTGCCCCGCCTCGCGCTGACCCACGGCGCCGCGGTGGCGACGGGGCCGGGGCTACCGCTTCCGCAGAGCGCGGTGGACTGGGCGATCCGCGACACCATGCCGAAGTGGGCGGCACAGCTGGTGGGCCACACCAACCCCAACATCCTCGAGCGCACCGCCCGGCGGAGCGCCGTCTGGGCCGTCATCAACGGGCTGAGCGCGGCCGCGGGCCCGATCCCCGAGTTCCGTCAGGCCCAGGCCCGGGTGAAGGGCGGCACCACCGTGCCGCATACGCTGCCGACATACCAGTTGGGCGACGACGAAGTGCTCAGCCGCGAGGAGGTCGAGCACACCTTCGCCTGAGAAGGGCAACTGTGACCGGGTCCACAGGTTTTCACGGGTCACGGCCGACTTTGAGACACTGCTTGCTATGAATACGACTAAACACCGCGAGGTGGCCAAGCTCGATCGGGTGCCGTTGCCGATCGAGGCCGCCCGCGTCGGCGCGACGGGTTGGCAGATCACCCGTACCGGCGCACGGGTCGTCAGCAAGCTCGCAGGCCGCGGCTCGCTACAGCAGAAGATCCTCAGGGAGATCCCGAAGGCGTTCTCCGACCTGGGCCCCACCTACGTCAAGTTCGGCCAGATCATCGCGTCCAGCCCGGGCGCGTTCGGCGAGCAGATGAGCCGCGAGTTCCGCAGCCTGCTCGACCGGGTGCCGCCAGCCGACACCGACGAGGTGCACAGGTTGTTCGTCGAGGAGCTCGGCGACGACCCCAAGAACCTGTTCAAGACCTTCGAGGACGAGCCGTTCGCCTCGGCGTCGATCGCCCAGGTGCACTACGCAACCCTGTACAGCGGCGAGGAGGTCGTGGTCAAGATCCAGCGGCCCGGCATCCGCCGTCGCGTCGCCGCCGACCTGCAGATCCTCAAGCGGGGCGCGCAGCTGGTCGAGCTGGCCAAGCTGGGCAGGCGGCTGTCCGCGCAGGACGTCGTCGCCGACTTCGCCGACAACCTCGCCGAGGAGCTGGACTTCCGGCTGGAAGCCCAGTCGATGGACGCCTGGGTGTCACACATGCACGCCTCACCGCTGGGCGAGAACATCCGGGTGCCGCAGGTGTACTGGGACCTGACCAGCGCGCGCGTGCTGACCATGGAGCGCATCCAGGGCATCCGCATCGACGACGCCGCGGCCATCCGCAAGGCCGGCTTCGACGGCACCGAGCTGGTCAAGGCGCTGCTGTTCAGCGTCTTCGAGGGCGGGCTGCGGCACGGGCTGTTCCACGGCGACCTGCACGCGGGCAACCTCTACGTCGACGAGGACGGCAAGATCGTCTTCTTCGACTTCGGCATCATGGGCCGCATCGACCCGCGCACCCGCTGGCTGCTGCGCGAGCTGGTGTATGCGCTGCTGGTCAAGAAGGACCACGCCGCGGCGGGCAAGATCGTCGTGCTGATGGGTGCGGTCGGCACCATGAAGCCGGAAGCAGAGGCCGCCAAGGATCTGGAGAAGTTCGCCACCCCGCTGACCATGCAGTCGCTGGGCGAGCTGTCCTACGCCGAGATCGGCAAACAGCTCTCCACGCTGGCCGACGCCTACGACGTCAAACTGCCGCGCGAGCTGGTGCTGATCGGCAAGCAGTTCCTCTACGTCGAGCGCTATATGAAGCTGCTGGCGCCGCGCTGGCAGATGATGTCGGATCCGCAGCTGACGGGCTACTTCGCCAACTTCATGGTCGAGGTGAGCCGCGAGCACAAGGACGAGGTCGACGTTTGATGCAAGTTCGCACCGGGACGGCCAAGTCCGGCGAGCTCGACATCTTCTACGAGGACATGGGCGACCCGAACGACCCCGCCGTCCTGCTCATCATGGGACTCGGCGCGCAATTGTTGTTGTGGCGCAAGGGTTTCTGCGAGAGGCTCGTCGACCAGGGTTTGCGCGTCATCCGCTACGACAACCGCGACGTCGGCCTGTCGACCAAGGTGACCGGCCGCCACACCGGTGCACCGCTGGCGCCGCGGATGGCGCGCTCGTTTCTCGGTATGCGCAGCCCGGCGGTCTACACACTGGAGGACATGGCCGACGACGCCGCCGCGCTGCTGGACCATCTGGACATCGAGCGCGCCCACATCGTCGGCGGGTCGATGGGCGGCATGATCGCGCAGATCTTCGCGGCCAGGTTCTCCCACCGGACAACGACACTGGGGGTCATCTTCTCCAGCAACAACCAGGCGATGCTGCCGCCGCCGGCACCCAGGCAGCTGCGGGCACTGTTGCAGCGGCCGACGGACGCCACCCGGGAGGCGATCATCGAAAACGCGATTCGGATCGGCCGGATATTCGGCAGCCCCGGCTACCCGGCCCCCGAGGAAAGGCTGCGCGCCGAGGCGACCGAGGGCTACGAGCGCGCCTACTACCCCGCGGGCATCGCCCGCCACTTCGCCGCGGTGATGGGCAGCGGCAGCCTGCTGCACTACGACCGCCAGATCACCGCCCCGACCGTCGTGATCCACGGCAAGGAGGACAAGCTGATGCGGCCCGCCGGCGGACGTGCGGTTGCCCGCGCCGTCAACGGAGCGCGGCTGGCGTTGTTCGACGGCATGGGCCACGATTTGCCTCCCCAGCTATGGGATGAGCTCGTCGGCGAGTTGAAAGTCAACTTCGCGGAGGCCAGGTAGCACACTGGTAGAGTCCGGTGGCACCACCGCCGCCGGGTAAACACGGGTAAACAGAAGTGGAAATTCAGGAGTTTCTTTTCGCATGGCTAAGTTGAAGCCCGACTACGAACTGTTGCAGTCGATCTACGACATTTCCGACGAGTTCTACGAACTCTTCCTCGGCCCCACCATGGGCTACACCTGCGGGTACTACAAAGAGGACAACTACACCTGCAGCGAGGCGCAGCTCGCGAAGTTCGACCTGGCGCAGAGCAAGCTGAATCTCGAGCCCGGAATGACCCTGCTCGACGTGGGGTGCGGCTGGGGCGCCGGCATGCAGCGCGCGCTGGAGAACTACGACATCAACGTCATCGGCCTCACGCTCTCCAAGACGCAGAAGGCGGCCGCCGAGAAGCGGCTGGCCGACGTCAAGCCGCACGGCAAACACGGCAATTGGGAAGTCCGGCTTCAGGGGTGGGAGGAATTCGAGGATAAGGTCGACCGCATCGTCGCGATCGGCTCGTTCGAGCACTTCCGCCACGAGAAGTACGAGGCGTACTTCGACTTCTGCTACGACGCGGTGCCTGGCGACGGGATCGCGCTGCTGCACACGATCTGCGCATACCACCCGTACGACTACCAGAAGATGGGCATGCCGCTCACCTTCGAGCTGGCTCGCTTCATCAAGTTCGTCCTGACCGAGATCTTCCCGGGCGGGCAGTTGCCGTCAGCCAGGATGGTCCACGAACTGGCGCCGAAGTCGGGCTGGACCATCACCCGCACCCACTCGCTGCAGCCGCACTACGCGCGCACCCTCGACGACTGGGCCACGGCTCTGCACGAGCACAAGGACGAGGCGATCAAGCTGCAGGGACAGGTGGCCTACGACCGGTTCGACAAGTACCTGACCGGCTGCCGCGACCTGTTCCGCGAGAAGAAGATCGACGTCAACCAGTTCACGATGGAGAAGAAGTAGCACCTCGCGATTAGGGCTGTGCCGCTGACTTCGGTAGCATCCCGGCAAGGTAAATGGGGGTGCGTTCGGGGGATTGCATCGATGCTTCCCGCATGCATGCCTTAATCTCACGAAAGGCCCTTCTGCCATGACTAAGCAGCTGAAGCCGCATTTCGAGGACGTCCAGGCCCACTACGACCTGTCCGACGACTTCTTCCGGCTGTTCCTGGACCCGACGCAGACCTACAGCTGCGCCTACTTCGAACGCGACGACATGACGCTGGAAGAGGCGCAGATCGCCAAGATCGACCTGGCGCTGGGCAAGCTGGGCCTTCAGCCGGGCATGACGCTGCTGGACGTGGGCTGCGGCTGGGGCGCCACCATGCGGCGGGCCATCGAGAAGTACGACGTGAACGTCGTCGGCCTGACGCTGTCGAAGAACCAGGCCGCCCACGTTCAGAAGACGTTCGACGAGATGGACAGCCACGCGGGACCGGCGGGTGCTGCTGCAGGGCTGGGAGCAGTTCGACGAGCCGGTCGACCGGATCGTGTCCATCGGGGCGTTCGAGCACTTCGGCCACGAGCGCTACCCGGACTTCTTCAAGATGGCCTACGGCGCGCTGCCCGATGACGGCGTCATGCTGCTGCACACCATCGTCGGCCAGGACGCGCGGCGGGCTAAGGAACTGGGCATCCCGCTGACGTTCGAGTTGGCCCGCTTCATCAAGTTCATCATGACCGAGATCTTCCCGGGCGGACGGCTGCCGTCGGTGCCGATGGTCGAGGAGCGCTCCGCCGAAGGCGGGCTTCAAGTGCACCCGCAAGCAGTCGCTGCAGCTGCACTATGCCCGCACACTCGACCTGTGGTCCGCGGCACTGGAGGCCCACAAGGACGAGGCGATCGAGATCCAGTCACAAGAGGTCTACGACCGCTACATGAAGTACCTCATCGGCTGCGCGAAGATGTTCCGCGACAACGTCATCGACGTCTACCAGTTCACCCTGGAGAAGTAATCACCTAGTACCAGTCTGTGTCGCGTGGAGTCGATGACACTCCAGCATGACGGCGTCGAACTCGTCGGGCAGGTGGCGCTTCCCGCGACAACGGGCCCGCATCCGGCCGTCATGGTCATGACTAATGCACACGGTCTCGGCGAGCAGGTGCGCTTCCGCGCGCAACGCCTGGCAGATCACGGCTCACCCAGCCCGCCGAGCAGACAGACAATCGCACAATCGCTGCCAATTTTGCGCGAGTCTGCGTCTGCTCGCGGTACCAGGTGACCGCGTCAGTTCAGCGGGACGTCGAGGATCGGCCGGTCGACGTCGGCGCCGGGGCCGTCGAAGTGCCACCACTCGCCCGAGTAGACGGTGAGACCGCCCGCCGCCATCCCGTCGCGCAGCCACGCCCGGTTGGCCTGCTGCTCGGCACTGACCCCGTCGGTGGCGAAAGCCTTTGCCCGCGGCGAGAAGTCGTCGAAGCCCGTGCCCATGTCGATCAGCCACCCGTAGTGTGCGTCGGCCAGTGTCACGTCGACGGAGCGGCCGGACTCGTGACTGCGGGCGTACTGCCCGGGGCGGGCCACCCAGTTCGGGTCGGGCACCGCCTCGAACATCCGGACCTGAACGGCGTGCGGGCGATAGCAGTCCCAGAACACCAGCTTCGCGCCGCGAACCTGAAACGCGTCGGCGGCCGCGGCGAGTCCCGGCGCCAACGACTCGTGCACCAGACAGCGTGCGTCGGGCGGATACAGCGGCTTGCCGACGAAGTTGTCGGCGGTCGCGTACCGCAGATCCACTACGGCGTCGGGGATGACGCTACGGATGTCGACGAGTCCGGCCTGGGCCGCCGTATCGGCTCCCGCAACGGGAGCTTGGCCCGCTGCGACCGCCACCAACGCGGCCGCGAGCATGCGCAAAGTCCGCCGCAATACCGGCGTGTTGCCTGCAGACACGCACACTCGCCGCAAAGGGGCTTAGGCCTCGGCGAAGTTGCGGGTGACCGACGGATCGACCGGAATGCCCGGGCCGGTCGTCGTCGAGACGACGATCTTCTTCAGGTAGCGACCCTTCGACGACGACGGCTTGGCGCGCAGGATCTCGTCCATCGCGGCGCCGTAGTTCTCGGCAAGCGCCTTCTCGTCGAAGGATGCCTTGCCGATGACGAAGTGCAGGTTGGCCTGCTTGTCGATGCGGAAGTTGATCTTGCCGCCCTTGATGTCGTTGACGGCCTTGGTGACGTCGGCGGTGACGGTGCCCGTCTTCGGGTTCGGCATCAGACCACGCGGGCCCAGGATGCGGGCGATGCGGCCGACCTTGGCCATCTGGTCCGGCGTGGCGATCGCGGCGTCGAAATCGAGGAAACCGCCCTGGATCTTCTCGATCAGGTCGTCGCTGCCGACCTCGTCGGCGCCTGCGGTCTTGGCCTCCTCGGCCTTGTCGCCGACGGCGAACACCGCGACGCGGGCCGTCTTGCCGGTGCCGTGCGGCAGGTTCACGGTGCCGCGCACCATCTGGTCGGCCTTGCGCGGGTCGACGCCGAGCCGGATGGCGACCTCGACGGTCGCGTCCTGCTTCTTCGACGACGTCTCCTTGGCCAGCTTCGCGGCTTCCATCGGGGTGTAGAGGTTGTTGCGGTCGATCTTCTCGAGCGCCTCGCGATATGCCTTGCTGTTCTTGCTCATTCGTGTCTCCTAGTCAGAGTTGTGGTCGTTCGGGCCGAAGCTGGCCCTCCCACGGGATCGCGCCGAAGGTTATTCGACGGTGATCCCCATCGACCGGGCGGTCCCGGCGATGATCTTGGCCGCGGCGTCGATGTCGTTCGCGTTCAAGTCTTCCTTCTTGGTCTCGGCGATTTCGCGCACCTGGTCCCAGGTCACCTTGGCGACCTTGGTGGTGTGCGGCGTGCCGGAGCCCTTCTGCACGCCGGCGGCCTTGAGCAGCAGCTTGGCCGCGGGCGGTGTCTTGAGGTTGAAGGTGAAGCTGCGGTCCTCGTAGACGGTGATCTCCACGGGGATGACGTTGCCGCGCTGGTTCTCCGTCGCGGCGTTGTACGCCTTGCAGAACTCCATGATGTTGACGCCATGCTGGCCGAGCGCCGGACCGACCGGCGGGGCGGGGTTGGCCTGCCCGGCCTGGATCTGCAGCTTGATCAGCCCGATGACTTTCTTCTTCGGGGCCATGCTTTTCCTTTCTTTGCGATTTCGGCGCGAATTCGTGCGCTGAGCGCACGTTTCCGCGCCGAAATCGCTAGATTTTGGCGACCTGGTTGAAGGTCAGTTCGACAGGTGTTTCGCGGCCGAAGATGGACACCAGCACCTTGAGCTTCTGTTGTTCGGCGTTGACCTCGCTGATCGAGGCCGGCAACGTCGCAAACGGGCCGTCCATGACGGTGACCGACTCGCCGACCTCGAAGTCGACGAGGATCTCCGGACGCTCCAGCGTGGCCTCGGACGAGGCAGCACCGGACGTGCTCTTGGCGGCCTTCTTGGGCTGGCCCTGCGGCAACAGGAACTTCACCACGTCGTCGAGGCCCAGCGCGGAGGGTCGCGACGTCGCGCCGACGAAGCCGGTCACGCCGGGCGTGTTGCGCACCGCGCCCCACGACTCGTCGTTGAGCTCCATGCGGACCAGGATGTAGCCCGGCAGCACCTTGCGGTTGACCTGCTTGCGCTGGCCGTTCTTGATCTCGGTGACCTCTTCGGTCGGCACCTCGACCTGGAAGATGTAGTCGCCGACGTCCAGGTTCTGCACGCGGGTCTCGAGGTTGGCCTTCACCTTGTTCTCGTAGCCGGCGTAGGAGTGGATCACGTACCACTCGCCGGGCTTGAGGCGCAGGTCGGCCTTCAGCGCGACGGCGGGGTCGACGTCCTCGTCCTCCGCCTCAGCCTCGGGCGCAGCCGCAGCCTCTGCGGGCACAGCCTCAGCCTCAGCGGCAGGCTCATCGATCGCCGGCGCGGCTTCAGCAGCGGGTTCATCGGTCGCCGGCGCGGCCTCAGCAGGGGCCTCGTCGGTCGCCGGCGCCTCCTGTTGCACCTCGAGCGATCCTTCGGCCTGGGGCGCAACGGCCTCGTCGGCTTCGGTCGTCTCGATCACGTCGACCGTTTCACCCGAGGGCGCATCGCCATCGAAGGTAGTCACGGTTAGTCAGTCCTCTCAATAATCAAGTCAGGCGCCGAACACCCGCGTCACGAGCTCGGCGACGCCGAGGTCGACCAGTCCGATCAGCGTCACCATGAACGCCAGGAAGACCAGCACCACGGCGGTGTAGGTGACCATCTGGTTGCGGTTCGGCCAGATGACCTTGCGCAGCTCGCCGATGACCTCGCGCAGGTAGTTGATGACGTAGGAGATCGGGTTGCGACGGGGCTCCTTGGCGCCCGTCTTGGCCTTCTTCTTCGCCTTGCCGCCATCCTCGATGGCGGCGGCTTCCTTGGCCGTGGTGTCGGTGTCATCGACGGCACCGCGCCGCGACCGCTTGCCACTGGGCCGCGGCGGCTGCGTCACCACGGAGCCGGCATCATCGCGCTCGTCGGTCACCGCATGCCTTTCGTTCGGTTTCTGTGGTCACCATCCAGTGTCCACACTTGTCGAGTATTCAGTTGAGCAGGGGCGACAGGACTTGAACCTGCAACCTGCGGTTTTGGAGACCGCTGCTCTGCCAGTTGAGCTACGCCCCTTCAAGGATGGCACTGCTGGCAGGCCATCACCCCAGCCCGGGACTTACACAATTTGCGCGCTCCCCGTTCGGTCTATCAGGAACCGACGGACAGAGCGCGCTTTATTGGGAAAACCCCGAGGTCCGAGTGTACATCGGTGCAGGTCTTCGTTACCAATCCGGCCTAGTCGGCCGCGGGCGTCACCGGCGCCGGCGTCTCCACGGGATCTGGATCGGGTGTCCGTACCACCTGGCCGGTCTCCGGATCCCACTTGACCTGGATCGAGTTGTCGCCCTCGTGGCCCATCAGCGTCGTGAACGACTCCAGGAAGAGCTCGCCGTTCTCATCCATGGCCAGGTTCCTGGTCACGACGATGTCCGCGCCGAAGCGGTCGTTGACCGAAACGACCTCCATCCGGCCCCACACCTTGTCGCCCGCCAACAGCGGCTTGTGGTACACGAACTTCTGGTCGACCTGCACGATCTGCATGGTCTCCATGCCGACGTCGTACTTCATGAAGAAGTCCCGCTGGAGCAGCAGCGCAAGAACCGAGATGAAGGTCGGCGGCGCGACCAGCGAGTCGTGACCCAGGGCCGCGGCCGCCGCCTCGTCGTAATGGGACGGGTCCTCCGCCCTGATCGCGGTGGCGAACTCGCGGATCTTCTCGCGGCCGACGACGAAGTAGTCGGGATAGTCGTGGACCATCCCGCGGATGTCCATCTTGAGGGCCATCCGCTTATGCCAGCTTCGCGGTCGCGACGGCGCGTCCGAAGATCTTCTTGCCACCCGTGGTGGCCGAAATCGCGATGGTAACCGACTTCGTCTCTGGCTCAACGGACTTCACCCGTCCGTTGAACACGATCTCGGCGCCCTTGCCATCGTTGGGCACCGGTACGACCGCGGTGAAGCGGACGTTGTACTCCGTCACGGCGGCGGGATCACCGACCCAGGAGGTGACGTACCCGCCACCGAGGCCCATGGTGAGCATGCCGTGCGCGATCGCGGTGTCCAGGCCGACCTGTTTGGCAATGTCGTCGTCCCAGTGGATCGGGTTGAGGTCTCCGGACACGCCCGCGTAGTTCACCAGGTCTTGCCGGGTCAGCGGGATGACCTTCTCGGGAAGCTCGTCACCGACCTTCACCGAATCGAACTCACGCAGCGCCATCGTTAAAGCCACTTTCTTCTCCGTCCGAACGGCCCGCGAGGGTCGTATAGGTCTCCTGGACAACTTCGTCGTCCTGGTTGGTGATGATGTTCTTGGTCACGATGATGTCTGCACCGAACGACCGGCGGATCGAGTGCACATAGACATCACAGTAGAGACGATCACCTGCCTTGATCGGCTGCAGGAACCTGAGCTCCTGGTCGACCTGGACGATCTTCTCATCTGAGATCGCGATGTTGTTGCTCTTGAACATCGCGAGTTGCGCCTGGTAGCCGAACACCGAAATGAACGTCAACGGCGCCAGGATGGCGTCGTGGCCAAGGTCGGCGGCGGCCTGTTCGTCGTGGAAGGCCGAGTCGTCGTTCTTGACGGCCACGGCGTATTCGCGGATCTTCTCTCGCCCTACTACGTAATGGTCGGGGTACTTGTAGTGCGTTCCGACCAGGTCTTTAGACAGTGACACGTTTAGCGCACCTACCTAAGTCGTCAATCCGTCAGCAAAACTGTGCGCGCTGTCGGTTTAACGCGATTCCTTGTGGGGCTGGTGCTTGCCGCAATTGGGGCAGAACTTCTTGATCTCGAGCCGGTCGGGATCGTTCCGCCGGTTCTTCTTGGTGATGTAGTTGCGGTGTTTGCACACCTCACAGGCCAAGGTGATCTTCGGCCGCACATCGGTACTGGACGCCACGTCAGCTGCCCTCTTTCACACTTTTCTCGTTGTTGTCTTGTAGCGATGGCCGGACTCGAACCGGCGACCTAACGATTATGAGTCGTTCGCTCTAACCGACTGAGCTACATCGCCCTGCGTCGCCAGTGACCCCGGCGTCCATCGAGCCCCCTAACGGAATCGAACCGTTGACCTTTTCCTTACCATGGAAACGCTCTACCGACTGAGCTAAGGGGGCCTGACCCCGCGCAGTCACGCTCGTGGGCCTTAAAGAGGGTACATTCTCGCGGTTTGCCTCGCCAAACCGCTTAGGGACGTCGAAGACCCTCGCGGTGTCATTCGAATCACCGGTCGGCTGTTGCCGGCAGCGGCTGTGATAGGACAGACCCATGCCGGACTCGGACGCAGCGGGTGACGCGGCACGCGTGGCGGTGTACCTCGACTTCGACAACATCGTCATTTCCCGCTACGACCAGGTGCACGGGCGCAGTTCCTTCCAGAAGGACAAGGCGCGCGGCCTGGAGAACGACAAGCTGACGAAGGCCACCGTCGACGTCGGGGCGATCATCGATTTCGCCTCGTCGTTCGGCACCCTGGTGCTGACGAGGGCCTACGCCGACTGGTCGGCCGACCTCAACGCCGGCTACCGGGGCCAGCTCGTGGGCCGCGCGGTCGACCTGGTGCAGCTGTTCCCGGCGGCCGCCTACGGCAAGAACGGCGCCGACATCCGGCTCGCGGTCGACGCCGTCGAGGACATGTTCCGGCTGCCGGACCTGACCCACGTGGTCATCGTCGGCGGCGACTCCGACTACATCGCGCTCGCGCAGCGGTGCAAGCGGCTGGGCCGCTATGTGGTCGGCATCGGCGTGGCAGGCGCCAGCAGCAGGTCGCTGGCCGCCGCCTGCGACGAGTTCGTCACCTACGACGCGTTGCCCGGCATTCCCACCGTCGCGCCCGCCCCTGCGAAGAAGGCGACGCGCGCGAAGTCGAAGGAGGCCGACGACGAGCCCGAGCCCGCGGATCGGCAGGCGGCGGCCACGGGCCTATTGGAGCGGGCATTGCGGATGAGCCACGAGAAGGACGACGCCGACTGGCTGCACAATTCCGCGGTCAAGGCGCAGATGAAGCGGATGGACCCATCGTTTTCCGAGAAGTCGCTGGGCTTCCGGTCGTTCAGCGACTTCCTGCGCTCGCGCAGCGACGTCGTCGACCTCGACGAGAGCAGCACCACCCGCCTGGTCCGGCTGCACAAAGAGAATGAAGACAGACCTAGGCTGACGCCATGACCGAACGCCTCTACTTTCGGCAACTGCTGTCGGGGCGCGACTTCGCGCAGACCGACATGATCGCCCAGCAGATGCGCAACTTCTCCTATCTGATCGGCGACCGGGACACCGGCGACACCGTCGTCGTCGACCCTGCCTATGCCGCCAACGACCTTGTCGATGCGCTGGAGGCTGATGGCATGCGGCTGTCCGGCGTGCTGGTCACCCACCACCACCCTGATCATGTCGGTGGGTCGATGATGGGTTTCGAGCTCAAGGGTCTGGCCGAGCTGCTGGAGCGCCAAAGCGTGCCCGTGCACGTCAATAGCCTTGAGGCGGACTGGGTTTCGCGGGTCACCGGCATTGCACGCAGCGACCTCACCGCGCACGAGCATGGCGACAAGGTCAACGTCGGCGATGTCGAGATCGAGTTGCTGCACACGCCGGGCCACACGCCGGGCAGCCAGTGTTTCCTGCTCGATGGCCGCCTGGTCGCGGGCGACACGCTGTTCCTCGAAGGCTGCGGGCGCACCGACTTCCCCGGCGGCAATGTCGACGACATGTACCGCAGCCTGCAGGCGCTCGCGAAGCTGCCCGGCGACCCCACGGTTTTTCCCGGGCACTGGTACTCGATGGAGCCCAGCGCATCGCTGTCGGAGGTGCGTCGCACCAACTACGTGTACCGGGCCAGCAACCTGGATCAGTGGCACATGCTGATGGGCGGCTGATCTCGCAGTAGGGTTTCTGACCACGGCGATGCGCCGTGCCGGAGCGTCCGCGGGCGCCCAACGGGAGGGACTCAATTCGATGACGACACCGCCCATCCCCGCCGGCTGGTATCCCGATCCCGAGAACTCCGCAGGGCTCCGCTACTGGGACGGCGGCGGCTGGACCGAGCATCGAAACCCCACGCCAACCCCGCTCGCTCCCGCGGCCCCCGAACCTTTCGGCGGCCAGCCGTGGGCACCCTCCGAGCCGACGCAGCCTCCCGCCACCGAACACGTGGGCGCGCATCGCGCTCCGGACCCCGAGCCCGAGCCGACACCCGCACTCCTGCCGTTGACCGAGCAGCCAACCACCCAGGTGCCGCTGCGCGAGCCTGCGCCGTACGCCGACGCCACCACACCGACGCCGGACGCGCCGCCGGAAGTCGAACCGCCGCTCGGCACCGAACCGCAGGTCCCGGTCGACAACCGAAAACTCGTCACGTGGTTCGCCGCCGCCGTCGCCGCGCTGCTGCTGGCGCTGGTATTGGTCGCCGTGTACGCGTTCGTCAATCGCGAGGACGACAGCGCGCAGATCAGCGCGCCAACGACCACCGAAGCCCCGACGACCACCACCGAAGAGGAGACGACGACATCGGAGGAGGCCACCGCCACCGAGTCGCTGGCCCCGACGGGTCAGGTGGCCACCGACGGGCCGCTGGAGTTCACGGTTGTCGGCGTCGAGCGGGGAACCACCATCACCGACTCGACGAACGAGTTCCTCACCAAGGATGCGGCGGGCGAGTTCATCGTCGTGCGTCTCACGGTGCGCAACACCGGCGCCGACCCGGCCCAGTTCCTCGGCACCTTCCAGAAGCTGAAGGCGGCGGGCACCGTGTACAACATCGACGACCAGGCGTCGTTCTACACCGGCGGCGGCTTAGTCGAGATCCCGCCGGGCGGCCAGGTCGACGTCGGCGTCGCCTACGACGTGCCACCCGGCACCGTTCCGGAGACAATCGAGCTACACGCCGATCCGATCAGCCCCGGCGTCGAGCTGCCGGTCTAGACCGTGACCGCGGAGCAATACGCATCCGCATGCCGCAAATCGGCCACCGATTCCGCGGCAATCCGGCTCACTCGGTCACGAAACCGAAGAAAAGAATTAATCGAGTAGTGCAATACGCAGGACACGGCGGCCATTGCTTGGCAAACTCGGAATGTCAGCGTCTTCAGCCATGCGTAATGAGTGCGCGAGGTCAGGGAGTCTGCCGTGAAGAACCTGGTGATGTGCTTCGACAGCACAAATGACCGCCCAGGTCCGCGTCATGCCACCAACGTGGAGACGCTGTTCCACTTGCTCGACGCCGCCGACGACGACCGGCAGATCACGTGGTACCACGCCGGCGAAACGGCGCTCACCTCCATCCAGCTCCTCAACCCCGCGGCGCGCCGCTGGCGGGACGCCGTCGTCGCGGCGGCCCGGCAAGGCGTCGTCGACGCGTACCTGTTCTTGGCCGAGCATTGGCAGCCCGACGATCGGATCTTTCTGCTCGGTGCGGGTCGAGGTGCCTACTGCGCGCGGGCCCTGGCCAGAATGCTGGGCACCGTCGGGATGCTGCCCGACCGCTCGGACAACGTGCTGGAGTACGCGTTAGGCGCCTATGCGCTGCCGGGCATCGGCCGCACGACGCACGAATGGCATCAGGTCAACCGGCTGGCATCTGCGCTGTCGAACCGACGTGACATCGCTGTGCCCGTGCATTTCCTCGGACTATGGGACACCGTGAAAGTGCCTGGCACACCGCGGCTTTCCACGGCCGACTCGTTGGGCAACGTCGGCACCGGCCGGCACGCGGTCGCCATCGACGGCGGGTGCGGCCCGTTCGGCGAGTGTCGGGTCGGCGTGCGTGACGACACCATCGAGGAAGTCTGGTTCCGCGGCGCGCACTGTGACATCGTCGGTGGCCCGAACGCGTACTGGCCGCTGGCCGACATCACGCTCGACTGGATGCTCGACGGTGTGCTCAAGGCGGGTGAGGTGATTCGCGCCGGAGGCAGGCAACGCACGCCCGCACCGACGGAGCTCGACGCGCTGGCCGAGGGCGCCCGCTCGTTGCGCTTCCGGAAGGCGCCGGACAACGCGCTCGTGCACGCCAGCGTCGACGTGTACCTGCGCGCACATCCCGACTACTGGCGCCGGCTGCCCGGCCGCATCGTCTGGTCGGACTTGGATTGGGCTTCGCGTGCCGAGCGTCTGCTGCGCCGCCCGACGGCGCCCGCAGCGATGCCGGCGCACGCGGCGAAGGCAGCGCCCGCAACCTCCCACGCACTCACCGCGGTGGCGTCCTAACCCAAACGCACTGGAACACGGACTGATTCGCGCTGCGAACATCCCGCTCCTGCTGCTGCCGACGGGTAGAGTCGCTGGCTATGGCCCAGAACTGGCCGGTCGTTCAGCGCGATGACGAATACATGACCATCCAGTCCGCACTGGTCGACCAACAGGGCGTCTGTGGCATCGTGTTGGTCGGCGATGCGGGCGTTGGCAAAACAACGCTCGCTCGCTTGGTGACACAGGCGCTTCCGACGCGGGTGCAGTGGGTGGCCGGCACCGAATCGGCGCGCAGCATCCCGCTCGGCGTATTTGCGCACTTGGTCGGCGCCGCCACATCACGAGATCCGGTGGCATTCTTGGCTGCGGCGCGCGAAACGATTCTCTCCGAAGGAAATTCGGTGATCGGCGTCGACGATGCGCATTTGCTCGACCAACTGTCGGCAACGCTGCTGCATCAGCTGGCGCTGGACGGCGCGGTGCGCATCGTGGCCACCGTCCGGTCCGGGGAGACGGTTCCTGACGCGATCACGTCGCTGTGGAAAGACGGTTACCTTCAGCGCCTACATCTGACCCCGTTCACCAAGGAGCAATGCGTGTCGCTGATCGAAGCAGCGCTCGGCGGGCGGGTGGAGGGGCTGTCCGCCGACCTGATGTGGGAGGCGTCCGGCGGCAACGCGTTGTTCGTGCGGCATCTGGTCGAGGGCGCGCTGGAGGCCGGCACGCTGCGTCAGGTCCGCGGGGTGTGGCAGCTGCGCGGCCGGACCGCGGTCACCTCCGAGCTCGCCTCGCTGCTGGACTGCCGCGTCGATCAGCTGCCCGACAACGTGCTGCACGCGCTGCGGCTGCTGACCTTCTGCGAGCCGCTGGGTCTGGACACGTTGACCGCCATCACCGGTGTCGACGCGGTCGAACAGGCCGAAAGCCGTGGCCTGGTCCGCGTCGCCGAAGAGCACAACAGCGTCGACGTGCGGTTCAACCACCCACTGTTCGGCGAGGTGATCCGTCGGCGGCTGGGCCTGGCGGGGGCGCGCCGACTGCGCGGCGAGGTGGTGCGCGCGCTACAGGGTCGGCCCCTGCGCGGTCCGGCCGATCGAATTCGGCTGGCGGAGTTGACCCTCGACAGTGACCAGTCCCCCGAACTCGACCTGCTGGTCGCCGCGGCGCGCGATGCCATCGCCCTGACCAACGTCACGCTCGGCGAGCGGTTGGCCCGCGCGGCGGTGAGCCGCAGCGGCGGCCTGGTCGCCAGTGAGCTGTTGGCCCGGTCGTTGCTGTGGCAGGGCAACGCCGCCGAGGCCGAGGAGACGCTCAGCTCGTTCGACCCCGACACGATGAACGAGCTCGACCTGGTGCGGTGGGGTTCGGTGCGCATCGCCAACCTGCAGTGGTCCATGGGCGACGCCGAAAGCGCCGACGAGGTGCTGGAGTTGTTGCGCGCGCAGGTCACCCACCACGGTCTGCGGCTGGTCATCGACGGGGTCGCTTCCGCGTCGCGGCTGTTCGAGAACGAACTCGACGAGGCCGTCGAGACTTGTCCGAAGCGGGTGCTCGACAACCCGGACGCGTCGCCCGCCGCGGTCGAATGGGCGGTTTTCGGCGGCGCGCTGGCGCTCGCGCTGATGGGTCGCGCCCAGGACGTCGAGGCGGTCGCCGCACGGGGCCACCAGTTCGACGACAAGGTCGACGGACTGCTGCGCTATCTGACCGCGTTCGGTGAGGTTCGCGCACTCGTACTCAGCGGCGACTTCGACACGGCGGCAAAGCGATCCGCCGACATCGTGCGGATCACCTCGGCGGGCCAGTACCTGGCGTGGGGTATGGCGAATGTTCTCGTCGGCACCGTCGAACTCGGCCGGGGCCGGTTCGCCGACACCGTGTCGACGATGGAGCAGACCGTCGCCGCACTGACGTCCGAGTCGGCGGCGTCGTGGAGCTTCCCGGCCCGCCTGCTGCTGGCCCAGGCGTACTGTGCGCTGGGCCGCGCGGATGCTGGCGCCAAGATGGTGGCCGAGCTGCGGACCCGCAGTGGCAAGCATGTCGCGGTGTTCGCTCCGCAGCTGCGGATCGCCGAATCCTGGTTGGCCGCGGCGGAGGGAAACGTCAGCGCCGCAATCGAATTAGCGCTCGGCGCGGCGCGGTTGGCGTCGGAGTCGAAGCAGACCGCTATCGAGATGATGGCGCTGCACGACGCCGTTCGTTTCGGCGACCAGACATGCCTGGACCGGCTGGTCGAGCTTCCGGTCGGCACTGGCCGGTTGGCGTCGGCCATCGCGGCGCACGCGACGGCGGTGCGTGACCGGGATGCCGCCGGGCTGTTCGAGGCGTCACAAGAGTTCGAGCAGATCGGTGCCCTGCTGTCGGCGGCCGATGCGGCGGCGCAGGCGGCGGCGGCGTTCGAGACGGCCGATGACCGGCGCCGCAGCATGGAGGCGGCCGCGGCGGCCAATCGACTAGCCGCGGAGTGCGGCGGGATCCGCACACCCGCCTTGGACCTGGCTGCCCACCCGCTGCCGTTGACCGTTCGCGAACGCGAGATCGCGAACCTGGTCGCGGCCGGCCTGAGCAACCGGGAGATCGCCGACCGGCTGGTGGTGTCGGTGCGCACCGTCGAGGGCCACCTGTATCGCGCGTGCATCAAGCTCGACATCTCCGACCGCGAGGAACTGGCGGCGATGATCCGCACCGGCATCGACGGCTAACCAGCGTCGCCGGCAGATTCGGCAACGTGCGCAGAACCTCATGAGGCACTTCAGCCTCATTCAACTCACAAGAAATTGCCGCGGCAGCAAATAGATGCCGGTCCGTGCTGGCGAATGCAGTTCCTGGCGGCAGGCCGTGATATAAGCGACGCGTGGGGATTCTCGATTGGTTCGACGACCGCGCCCGCGATATTGCGAACATGTCCCCCGGGGCGTGGACGGCGATGGCGGCCTGGCTGGCCGTCTGCGTCACCATTGCGGCCCTGATCTATGCGTGGCGGCAGTTCCAACGGGCGAAGGACCAGAGCGAGGACCTGTCGCAGCCCAACGTCGCCATGTATATGGAGCCCAGCGCGTCGGACTGGCATCTGATCGAGCTGGTGGTGAAGAACTTCGGCCAGAAACCGGCCTACGGGATCAAGTTCGAGTTCGCCACCCCGCCCACGGTCCCCCGCTACGAGAGCGCCGACGCCGACAATTACGTCGACATCGTCCCGCTGAAGCTGCCCGCGGAGATTCCGTACCTCGCGCCCTCGCAGGAGTGGCGCACGGTGTGGGACTCGGCGCTGGACCGCAAGCAGCTGGGTGAGTCCATCGGCTCGCGCTTCGCCGGCGCCGTCACGTTCTCCGACCAGGCCGACTCCTCGCGCCAAGGAAAAGGAAAGGCGAAGCGTTCTGCGAACCAGTTCCGCACGCCGGCGGTGCTGGACTGGGCGACGCTGCACCCGGTGGAGCGGCTGGAGCTGTTGACCACCCATGACCTGGCCCGCCAGGAGAAGCAGAAACTGGAACTGCTCCGCGGCCTGCTGACCTACTACCACTACGCGACGACCGAAAGCCGCCAAGAGGTGCTTGAGGTCGAGATAAATCGGATCAACGCCGCCGCCAACGAACAACGCGACCGCTACCGCGGCCAATACGGCGTCATGCCGAACCCTCAGACGCCCCATGTGCCTCCGCCTGCGGCGACTCCGGTGGCGGTCGACGAACTCCCGCCGCCGCAGCGACATCAGCGGTATGACGGGCTGCCCCCGTCCTATGACGACCCGCCACCTCCGTACGACGAGGAGCCGCCGTACGACGACGGCGATGCCCAAACCCGGGTAATAAACGGGCGGCACCGCCGCGGCGTGGGCTGACGCGCCGGGACCCAGGGATTGGCTTTCGTAACAACGTTTCGTAACATTAATCTGAAACGAAAGCGCACGTCAAGGGAGATGCGATGACCAGCCCGGTGAACTACGAGCTCGACCAGTCCGTCGCGACGATCACGATGGACGACGGCAAGGTCAACGTGCTCGGCCCGGCGATGCAGGCCGCGATCAACGACGCGCTCGACCGCGCCGAGAAGGACGACGCCAAGGCCATCGTCCTGGCGGGCAATCAACGAGTGTTCAGCGGCGGGTTTGACCTGTCCGTCTTTCAGTCCGGTGACGCGGAGGCCGCGCTGGCGATGCTGGCCGGCGGGTTCGAGCTGTCGGTTCGGTGCCTGACCTTTCCCAAGCCGGTCATCATGGCGGCGACGGGTCCGGCCATCGCAATGGGCTCGTTTCTGCTCTTGAGCGGCGACCACCGGGTCGGCTCACCGAAGTCGCGGTGCCAGGCCATCGAGGTGGAGATCGGGATGACGATTCCGATCTCGGCGATCGAAATCATGCGGATGCGCCTCACGCCCGCGGCGTTTCATCGTGGTGTCTCGCTGGCGGCGACTTTCGCCGGCGACGAGGCAATCATCGCCGGCTGGCTGGACGCGATCGTGGAGGTCAGCGACGTGCTGTCCAGCGCGCAGGAGGCGGCGGCCAAGGCGGCGACACTGCATTCGCGCGCACACCTGGCGAGCAAGTTGAAGGCGCGGGAATCCGCCTTGGCGGCGATCCGCGCCGGGATCGACGGGCTGCCAACGGAATTCGCGGCCAGCTAGGTCGCTGCGATGCCCAGGGCGAAGCAGCGCACGCCCGAGCTGCGGGATCGGGTGCTCGACGTTGCGATCGCGACGCTCGGCGAGGAAGGCATCGCCCGTTTCACGACCCGGCGGGTGGCCGAGCGGGCGGGCACGTCGGTGCCCGCGGTCTACGAGCTGTTCGACGACAAGGCTGGCCTGGTGCGGGCGATGTTCTTCGAGGGCTTCCGGCTGCTGGGCGGCGAGCTGGCCAAGATCCCGCAGACCGACGACGTGCTGGGAGATCTGGAGCGCCTGGTGCCGGTGTTCCGGCTGTTCTGCCGGGCGTATCCGAAGCTGGCGCAGGTGATGTTCTCGCGGCCGTTCGCCGACTTCGAGCCGGGACCCGACGAACTGGCGGCGGGGGCGGCCGTCCGGGAGGTGTTCGTCGGCCGGATCCAACGGTGCATCGACAAGGGGATTCTGGGCGGGGATCCGGTGGACATCGCACACGTATTGCTGGCGCTGGCACAGGGTTTGGCGGTGCAGGAAGCCGGCCGGTGGCTGGGGACGTCGGCGCCCGAGATCGAACGGCGATGGAAGCTGGGCGTGCGGGCGGTCCTCGACGGGTTCGGTTGGGCGCCGCCGGCCGGTTAACATGCTGCCCGCCTTCGAGCGACAAAGTCGCTCGAAACATTGGATAGCTATGCGCTCAGCGACAATGTCGCTGCAAGGCGGGCAGTTTCAAGCCCAATCGCTGACATGATGGACGAGTGACCAATGTGCGGGGCCGGGTATGGCGCGCGGGCAAGCCGCAGGACGACTTCGACTTCTCGGCGATCTCGGACTATCTCGCCGAGGACGACACCCTGGTGTGGTGCGATATTTACAACCCGGATCACGCGACGCTGGCTGAGCTGGGGCGCGAGCTTGGGCTGAACAGTTGGGCGGTCGAGGACGCCGTCGCCGAGGCCGAACGCACCAAGGCCGCCGTTTATCGGACGCACACCTTCTTCACGGTCTACGCGGTCTCGGTGATAAAGCCCGCCGACCATTCCCAGTCCGGGCTCGAGATTCATCGCGTTTCGGCGTTCGTGCTGCCGCAGGCGCTGATCACCGTGCGGTTGTCACCGCATTTCGACATCGACGTCGTTTCGGAGCGCTTCGACGAACTCGGCGGGCAGGAGTTCGGGGTCGGTGCGTTGGTGCACGGCCTGCTCGACGTCGTCGTCGACGGTCACTTCGAGGCGGTGCAGGCGCTCGACGACAGCATCGAAGCCATCGAGGACGATCTGTTCGCCAACAATAGTCCGCGGGGCGCGTTGCAGCGCAAGACCTTTCGGTTGCGCAAGGACCTCGTCGAGCTGCGCCGGGTGGTATTGCCGATGCGCGAGGTCGTCAACTCGATTCAGCACCGCAGGTTGGACGCCACGACCCCGCGCGAACTCGATCCGCTCTACGCCGACCTCTACGACCATGTGCTGCGGGTGTCGGAGTGGACGGAATCGCTGCGGGACATGGTCACCACGGTGTTCGAAACCCACCTGTCGCTGCAGGACGCCCGGTTGAACACCGTGATGAAGAAGCTCACCGGCTGGGCGGCGATCATCGCCGTGCCGACGGCGATCACCGGCTTCTACGGGCAGAACGTGTCCTACCCCGGCGTCGATACGGTCGGCGGGTTCGTGACGAGCACGGCCGTCATCGTTCTACTTGTGCTGCTGCTCTATTGGATGTTCAAGCGGCGGGACTGGTTGTAGCGCTCAACACACCGACGACATCGCCGTCGGCCCGGTAGCGCACGGTGAACCCGTGGCGGTGCTCAACCAGGCTGCAGTCCCGGTATCCGGTGCCCCAGCCGCGGTACGTCAGCACCGATTCGCCGATGGTGCAGGAGAATTCGGGCACTGCGTCCCAGGCTGTCGGGTAGCCCGCCGCGGACTGACCCGCGATCCGGCCCTGTTCGGCGGCGTCGCGCCAGTGCTCGGCGGCTATGCGTCGACCCGCGGTCACGTGCCGACAACCCTCGCCGTAAGCCATCGGTCACATTCGCTGACGGCGGATGGTGACCTCACGTAACTTCGTCGACCTTGGCTTCGTAGTCGATCCATTTCCGTGCGAGTTCGATCGGGCTGTCGGCTGGGTCATGCGCATAGGCGTGCAGAAAGAACTTGCCGTCGGGATTCTGGTCGAAATGCAGTCGCTCGCCGTCGACGAGGATTGCCAGCTCGATGTGATGGCCCTTATAGCTAGACATGCCCTGCGGCCCTCCCTGCGGTGTAGTTGTGCGCTCAGCTTGGCACCGATTCAGCGTGTCGATTTGCGTAGTGGACTACGCCACTTCGTCGCCCCGGCTGTGGGACCATCTGCGCATGAAGCCAGAGGACGACCCCGAGGCCCGCATCAGGGAACTCGAGCGCCCGCTCGCCGATCTCGCCCAGACCAGTGAACTGGGTGCCGAACATCACAGCAGCGGCGGCGCCTATATCCCGCCACCTGTGCCCGCCTACAACGCCCCGGACTACGGCATCCCCACCTACGGTGCGCCGCCGCAATACGGCACTGCCCAGCCCTACGGCACCGGGTACCCCGCGGCGCCGCGGAAGGTGAGTGGGGGCATCTCGTGGCTGGTGTTCGGCCTGATTGCTGCTGTCCTGGTGGCCATCGCCGCGGGCGTCATCGTGTTCACCACGAAGATGTCCGGCTTCACGATAGATGAGCCGGGCGTGTCCGGCGGCGGCGGATCAATCGACATACCGGCAGTGCCGGAGCCGAGTGTGGTCGCGCCGAGCATCCCAAGCGTTCCGGGTATGCCGAGTTTCCCGGGCATGCCGAGTGATTCGGGCGTGATCACCCTCCCGCCGGGTGGGCAGGCCAGCGTTGCCGGGGTCGACAACAACAAGACGGTCGTATGCAACGACGGAACCGTGAACGTCAGCGGCGTCCGCAATACCGTGAACATCACCGGCCATTGCAAAGACGTGACGGTGTCGGGCATGAACAACCTTGTCACCGTTGATGTCGCCGACGCCATCAACGCCTCCGGTTTCGACAACAGGGTCACCTTCCACTCCGGCTCGCCGCAGGTCAATAGCGGTGGATCCAATGTGGTCGAGCAGGGCTGACTGCCCGCGCCGTGAAGACTGAGGCCCTGGATCCGCTCCTCCTCGGACAACGAGTGGTCGCGATCTTGGAGACAGGTCAGCGTGATGCGACCTACAAACTAGCCACCCTGATGGCGCTGATCGAGCACTGCATCGAGAATCTGCCCGAGCGGTCAGACGACCGCCTGGAAGTCTTGATTCCCGATCTCGCCCACCGCGTGCTGGCTATTTACTGGCAGCAGGTCCGTCCATTCGAGGGACATGACCTTGTCCAACGCCGAACCGGATCGAAGTCCCGCATCATCGACGCGACCAAAGAGCTTCGCGCATCAGCCGGAGCGAGCAACCGCGGTTTGTCACTGGAAGTGGCAATGACGCGGAATCCGCGTGCCTACCAGAGGGCGATCGACCGGATCGATGATCGCGCTGGCAAAGCAACCACTCCCTCGGCTTCAGAAACTACCCGGGTCGTCGGTGAGCGATCCTTTCCTGTACGACGATTCGTTCCTTGGTGAGAACGTTTCGCGTGCCACGCTTCGGGAACACGGAGACGCCGTCGTCTTGCGTGCCGGTGTCGCCCATGCCCTCGCCCGGCTAGCGGGCCTGCTGAGGCCCGCGTTGGAAATCATGTGGGTGGAGGATGTCCGGCGGATGAACAAGTTCCTCGACGCCGAAGTCCCTGATGTTGCAGGGCATTTGTTCGGCCGGGAACGCACTGCGCTCTCCGCGGTCCGTGGACCGTTCAAGGATGCGTTCGGACCGCACTGCTTCTACTGCGGGACGCACCTGCCGGCCGACAATCCGATCGATCATGTGCTGCCGTGGTCGCTGGTGGGCATCGACGGACTATCGAATCTTGTGCTCGCGTGTACGCGGTGCAACGGCGATAAGAGCGGAGCCTTGCCGGCGGTGCGGATCGTCGACCGCGTGTTAGCTCGCGAACGAGACGTGCTGGAAGAAATTGCAACCGAGCTGGAATGGCCGACCCAGCACGACCGGGTGCTGGCGGCAGCGCGCGGCATTTATCGGGGCCAGCCAACTGGCGTGCCGACCTGGTCGGGCTACAGGCAGAGCGAGCGATTAGACATCACCTTTGGGCCTGCTTGGTCCTGACGCATAACTCGACACGGTCCGATGTTTAGGTGCTGTCGCCGCAGGAGGAACGCTTCGAGAAGGGCCGGCGCACGGTCGGGCTTTTCCTCGCGCCGCACCGGTCGACGACGCGCTCGGGCCGTTCGGATCGTCGACGATCTTCACCTCTATTGGCGCTTTCATCCTCGCCCAGGCGATGCTCAAACATGGTGTGGCACGACGGTTTGCCTTTCGCATTCTCTCGCCGCCGCGGGTGGGGCAATCTCCACCACCGGAGTGATCCTGGCGTTCGGACTCATCACGTGCGCGCTGTCGGCGTTCGTTTCCAACACCGCCACGGTGGCCATGGTGCTGCCGACAGCGATCGGCATTCTCGCGGTCATCGCCAAGCTGCTGCAGAAGCGCGGTGACGTCGAATCCGACTTCGATCCCCAGCGCCTGCGGGTGGGCTCGGCGATCATGTTGATGCTCGCCTACGGCGCCAGCGTCGGCGGACTGCTGACCCCGGTGGGCAGCCCACCCAACCTGATCGGGCGCGGCCTCATCGAGGAGGCCACCGGAGCGCGGATCAGCTTCGGGCAGTGGATGGCCCTGGCGTTCCCGATCTGCGCGCTGATGTTCGTGTTGCTGGCATTCATTCTGTTGCGACTGAACAAGCCGGAGATCAAGCGGATCGACGGCGTCGCAGAGTACGTGGCGGAAGAGCGCGCGCGCGGACCCGGCGCAACTACGTCACGTCGGCGACGAAGTCGAACGGGATCGTACACACGCTGCCATTCTGGGACGAGATAGTCGCGGAGCGGGCGGCGCGGTACCCGGATGTGCGGTTGGACCAAGAGCACATCGATGCGCTCGCCGCGAAGTTCGTGCTGCAGCCGCAGCGGTTCGATGTGGTGGTGGGCTCGAACCTGTTCGGCGACATACTGTCTGACCTCGCGGCGGCGGTGGCGGGGTCGATCGGGATCGCGCCATCGGCGAATCTGGACCCGACGAAGGAGTACCCGTCGATGTTCGAGCCGGAGACCCGCACGGGCGATCTGGGCGGTAGCGCGTCGACGGTCGAGGTGACCGAGGCGCTCGTCGCGCAGTTAGGGTGAACTCAAACGCGCGCGGCTGCAGTTCTCGTCGGCACACCACACTGCCCGCCTTCGAGCGACATTGTCGCTCGAAGCATTGAGTAGCTATGCGCCCAGCGACAATGTCGCTTCGAGACGGGCACTCCGGACGGCGCGCTTCGCCAAGCGCGTGCGCCTATCACGCCCACACACGCGGTGTTTGGCCGTTATCGTGAGCCGGTGGAGGGCACGCCGTTCGGCCGCTACCAGCTGATTGAGTTGCTGGGCCGCGGCGGCATGGGCGAAGTGTGGCGCGCCTATGACACCGCCATCGACCGCGTGGTGGCGCTGAAGATGCTGCTCCCCCACTTCGCCCAGGATCCCGATTACGAGCAACGGTTCCGGCGCGAAGCCCGCACCGCCGCACGGCTGGACAATCCCCACGTCGTACCGATCTACGACGTCGGCGAGGTCGGCGGCCGCCTGTATGTGACCATGCGGCTGATCACGGGCACCGATCTGCAGACCCTGCTCGACGCGGGCCCGCTCGACCCCAAACGCGCCGTGGCGATCATCGAGCAGATCGCGGCGGCTCTGCACAACGGTCACAAGGTGGGGCTGGTGCATCGCGACGTCAAACCGTCCAACATCCTGCTGGACGGTGAGGACTTCGCCTATCTCATCGACTTCGGTATCGCCCGCGCCGCCGACGACACCCGGTTGACATCGGCAAACGCAGCCATCGGCACCTGGGCCTACATGGCACCGGAACGCTTCAGCAGCGGCGAGGTTCACCCCAGCTCCGACATCTACGCCCTGGCCTGCGTGCTCTACCAATGCCTGACCGGCCAGCAACCCTTCCCCGGCAACACACTCGAACAGGTTGCCGTCGGCCACATGGTCACCCCGCCGCCCAGGCCCTCCGAACACGCCGCCATTCCCCCGGCCATGGACCAGGTGATCGCCACCGGACTGGCGAAACAACCCACCGACCGCTTCCCCACAACCGTCGAAATGGCCACCGCTGCAAGGGAAGCCGTCACCGGACCAATCCGCCGACCAGACGGCCCCCACCCCACACAGGCGGCCCCGGCGACCCCCGGCAACCCCGTGGCGCCGCCGTGGTCTTACCCGGCGCAGGCCCCGCCAGGCCACGCGCCTTACCCGGCGTCTGCGCCCACGCAATTCAGCGCACCCCATCTGCCGCGGCCACCGGCGCCACCCGCCCCGAAGCGGTCGGGGCGACGCCACGGTGTCCTGGTTGGCGCATTGGTGTTCATCGTGGCGCTGGTGATTGCGGGCAGTGTCATCGGCGTCGTGGAGCTCATGCAGGACGACGATCCCGCTGACACCGCACCGACCACCGCGGCCGCCGGCGGGGGTGACTTCAACGGCACCTACCGGGCGGACTACGGGCCAGGCACCGATCTCGAAGACAAACCGGTCGCGAACGCGCCTGCGACGACAAGCAGTTGGGACGTTCGCTCGACGTGTGGCGCCGGCGGCTGCGTGGCGACGGCGGCCAGTGGCAGCGGTAACGCCCTGTTGTCGAATATGACTTTCGATCAGTTGGGCGGAACCTGGGTGGCCGTGGGCCTGGCCTCGGCGCAGTGCGGCGGCGACGCACCTTCCGAGGTCTGGGTGGTGGTGACGCTGCAACCGCATCCCGACGGCACACTGTCCGGCGAAACCGTCAGGTCCTCCACCGACAGCCTGTGCGCCGCGAAACGAACCGTGCAATTCACCCGCACCGGCGACCCGGACGTCAACAAGGTTCCGGATCCAGCGGTCCTACCGCCGCGGGTGGTGACCCCTGCCGAGGGGCTACGCGGCAGCTACCGCCAGACGACAACCTTCACGAACGGAAACGTTGTTCCCGGAAAGGTTCTCGCAGCCAATACGTACTGTCTCCGCGCAGGCGATCGGTGCATGAGCCTGTTCCACGCAGCCGAAGGGGTCGTCACGTTGATGTTCGCCGACGACAAGTGGACACGGAACGAACAGGGCACCACCATGTGCGCAGGCGGTGGCACGGCGCAGGTCACAGTCAAGGCGGAGTACCCGATACCCAGGGAGATGGACGATCCGATCGCGCTACTCGCCGGGCGTGGTAATCAAATCGTTGCGGCCGGAGGCGCGTGCACCGGCGGCGGTGATTTCGCAGACACGTTTGAGCGCACGGGCGATTGACACTGCTAAGGCTACGCGCCTTCCCCTGACACTTTCAGTCGATGGGCCAGATCCGGCCCGCCCACTTCCCTGATGAACTGTGGGTCTCCGCACACCACCAGCTGGTCGCGGGCGCGTGACAGACCGACGTAGAGACGCTCCCGCGAACGCTCGCGTCGCTCCGAGTCGTTGACCACCAGAACCACGGCCCGGCGCTCCAGCCCCTTGAAGCCGAGGACGTGTCCGTAGAAAACCTGGTCGACATCCCAGAAGCTGTCCCAGTACTTCTCGCTGCCTTCCGCTTGCCGCGCAACCTGTTCCGGGTGACGAGTTCCCGTGGTCAGCAGCGCGACATCCTCCGGCCGCCAACCCTGTTCGAGTAGTGCGTCGACCTGGTCGTCACCGACATTCATCGCTTCGTCCGTGCTGCATGCCACGAACGACACGTCAGGCCCGTCACCGCCCATATAGCGCATCGGGCCGTCGACCAGCGGCTGAAACGCTGTCGCGATCTGACGGGTATTGCGCAGGTTGTGGTCAAGGACCAACGGCACCAACGGAACTGGCGGATCGCCGAACCGATCGAACACCCGCTGCCCCTCATCGCTGAACACATAGATGCCGCCGGCCTCCGGGTCGCGCAGGCACGCCACGATCGGAAGCCACCAGTCGTCGGCGAAGTCTTGGGCTTCGTCGATGACAATCGAGTCGAATCGGTGGCCCGGCAGCAGCGTTTCTGCCAGCTTGCGCATCTCACGCGGCAGGTCATGCTCCCAGAACTGCTCACTCTCCGCGGTGCGCACCGACTCGTCAGGGCCCACAGACGCGCCCCATTGCACACCGAGTCTGTGGAACTCGCCGACGTAGGCGGGCTGGTGTCGACGTGACCACGTCGAGGTCAGCCGTCGGAGGTAGGACGCCAGACCGTGCGAATAGCAGACCAACGCCACCCGTTGACCGGCGGCGGAGAGCCGTCGCGCCTGCTCGAGGGCCAGGAACGTCTTGCCGCTGCCCGCGCCGCCGCGCACCTCGATGCGGTTGAGCAGACGTATCGCGTCGAGGATCACCGCCTGGTGCTCGGTGAGGACCTGGGCGGCGTCCTCGTTCTCCTCTGCTCGCGCGACGATGTCGCGTTGCGTTAATCCCCGACCGCTCAAGACAAGTCGCAGCTGCTCGATACCGGCGAGCTGCAAGACTGGATTATTGGTTTCCTTGTCGAGAAGCACTGCGCGCAGCCGCGACGCCAGCTCGGTGAGTTCCGACTTGTCCGTGACCTTCCACCGCGGGCAGTCCGGCAGCGCGAAGTCCTGCGAGAGTCGCGCGCCCGGAAGGACGACAGCGTGGTCCCAGCGCAGCCAGGGCTGCTGCCACCGTTGGTCGCTTTCGACAAAGTCACGAAGCGCGTAGCAGCCCTCCCGCGCCTGCTCGACCGGGTTGATCGCCTTCGGGCCGTCCGCTGTGCTCTGTCGCCACTTATTGCCGTCGTGATAGACGTTGCCGCCCTTGACCTCGACGCAGATGATGCCGGCGCCTTCCATGGCGACGACGAAGTCGATCTCGTGGTCCTTCTTGTGGTCGGTCACGCGTTGGCCGACAACGATCAGGTCGTCGGGCCCGAGCTGCTCGTCGAGGGCGCGCCAGACCTTCTCCTCCCAGTCGTTGATGAACCGGGGCTTCTCGGGCAGCGTGACGGGCATCGGCTACGCCGCGGACCTGATCTGCGCCTCCAACTCGCTGAGGACGCGCTCAAGCTCGGCCACCAACCAGGTGGTGTTCCGCCCCTTGTAAATCTCGAGCAGTGACGTGTAGTACCAGAGGTGCTTCTCGGGATCCTTGACGCTGAACCGCTGCCACAGTTCGTCACCGAGATCGCGGTAATCACGCAGGATGGCTCGCGCGTTGTCGAGCTTGTCGGCGAGCGAAACCAGGATCGTGTCCTCCGAGGCATCACCGAGGTGCGCAAGATAACGCCGCTTGCGCTCCTCCCACGGCGGCTTGGGCTCCTCGAAGGTGTCGCTGCACTGCGCGACGATGTCGGCGACCTCGGGCCCGAACTTGCTGCCGATCTCGGCAAGGGTCCGTTCTCCGCCCTGGTCCTCAGCCGCATCGTGCAGCAGCGCGGCGATCGCCTGCGCCTGGCTGCCATCTGCTTCGATGACGAGACTCGCCACCGACAGCAGATGCCCGAGGTAGGGAATGTCACCGCCCTTGCGCTTCTGGTTCCGGTGCAGCTCGGCGGCGTACGTCAGCGCCTCGTCGAACTGCTGGGTCAAACGCGGCTCGGTCGTCGTACTCGGCATGTTCTCCCCCTCTTTTCGCTCTTTCATCCACCCCCACTGTGGCACACGGGTCTGACATCGTGAACCCCGCGAGCAAACTCCCGCGATCCCTTCACGATGTCGGACCCACCCCCTAGGGTGGCCATCAATGGGCTTGCACCTGCACCGCGCTGATCGCACCGACCTCCTCGCCGACGGACTCGGTGCGCTGCTGGCCAATCCCCTGCCCGAACCGTTCGCCGAGGAACTGGTGCTGGTGTCCGCGCGCGGCATGGAGCGGTGGCTGAGCCAGCGACTCTCCCACGTGCTCGGGCGCGGCGACGGCGCCGACGGTGTCTGTGCCGGGGTGTCTTTCCGCTCCCCCGCCTCGCTGATCGCCGAGATCACCGACACCGTCGACGACGATCCCTGGTCGCCGGACGCCATGACCTGGCCGCTGCTGGACGCCATCGACGCCAGCTGCGACGAGGACTGGTGCCGGACGCTCGCAACGCATTTGGGCCACTTCGACACCGGCGACGAAGCCGAGCTGCGGCGCGGTCGCCGCTACGCGGTGGCGCGGCGGCTGGCGGGTCTGTTCGCGTCGTACGCTCGCCAGCGGCCGCGGCTGCTGGTTGATTGGGAAAGCGATATCACCGGTGACATCGATCCCGACCTGCAGTGGCAGCCACCGTTGTGGCGTGCCCTCGTCGACCGCATCGACGCCGACCCCCCGCACGTCCGGCACGCCAAGACGCTCGCCCGGCTGCAGGAAGGCCCGAGCGAACTGCCCGAGCGGCTCTCGCTGTTCGGCCATACCCGGCTGCCATCCACCGACATCGAATTGCTCGAGGCGCTGTCCACCCACCATGACCTGCACCTGTGGCTACCGCACCCGAGCGACGACCTCTGGCAGGCGCTCGCCGACGTCCACCAGCCCGTGCCGCGCAAGGAAGACACCAGCCGCCACCAGGCCCACCATCCGCTGCTGGACACCCTCGGCCGCGACCTACGCGAAATGCAGCGCAGCCTGCCAAGCGGCGACACCGACGAATTCGTCGGCGCCGCAACACGACCCGACACGCTACTGGGCAGGCTGCAGTCCGACATCTGTGCCAACGACATCCGGAAAGAGCCACGCGAACTCCGCGACGACGACCGTTCGGTGCAGATCCACAGCTGCCACGGCGCCGCCCGCCAGATCGACGTGCTCCGCGAGGTGCTGTTGGGCATGCTGCACGACGACCCGACGCTCGAACCGCGCGACATCCTCGTGATGTGCCCCGACATCGAGACCTACGCGCCGTTGATCATCGCGGCGTTCGGCCTTGGTGACGTCGTCGGCGACATCCACCCCGCACACCGGCTGCGGGTGCGGCTCGCCGACCGGTCGCTGACACAGACCAACCCGCTGTTCGGTGTTGCCGCGCAACTTCTCGACATCGCAGGCAGCCGCGCCACCGCCAGCCAGGTGCTCGATCTGGCCGAGGCCCCACCCGTCCGCAGGCGCTTCGGGTTCTCCGACGACAACCTCGAGACCATTTCGCAGTGGGTCCGTCAATCCGGCATCCGCTGGGGGTTCGACGCGCCCCAGCGCGCGCCGTTCGGGCTGGAGCGGTTCCTGCACAACACCTGGCGGTTCGGCGTCGACCGCATCCTCACCGGGGTGGCGATGTCCGACGACTCGCAGGCCTGGCTCGGCACCGCGCTGCCGCTCGATGACGTCGGCAGCAACACAGTGGAGCTGGCCGGGCGGTTCGCCGACTTCGTCGAACAGCTGACCCGCATCACCGGGCGTCTCACCGGGCCGCAGTCACTGTCGGCCTGGCTGGACGCACTCCGCGACGGTGTCGAACTGCTGACCCGTGTCGACGCGAACGACGCGTGGCAGTCCTCGCAGCTGCAGCGCGAGGTCTCAAAGATCCTGTCCCAGGCGGGATCCCGCGCGGACACGCAGATGCGGCTCACCGATGTGCGCTCGATGCTGGCCGGACACCTCGCCGGGCGGCCCACCCGCGCCAACTTCCGCACCGGGACGCTCACCGTGTGCACCATGGTGCCGATGCGGTCCGTTCCGCACCGCGTGGTGTGCCTCGTCGGACTCGACGACGGCGTGTTCCCGCGCCTCGAGACCGTCGACGGTGACGACGCCCTGGCCCGTCAGCCGCTGACCGGTGAGCGCGACATCCGCTCCGAGGACCGCCAACTGCTGCTCGACGCCATCTGCGCGGCCACCGAGACGCTCGTCGTCACCTACACCGGCACCGACGAGCACTCCGGGCACCACCGGCCCGCGGCGGTTCCGCTGCTGGAGCTGCTCGACGCGCTCGACACCACCACGCCGCAGCCGGTCCGCAAGCGGGTCGTCACCGAACATCCGTTGCAGCCGTTCGACATTCGCAACGTCGAACGCGGCGCACTCATCCCCGGCGAGCCGTTCACCTTCGACCCGATTGCCGTGCGCGCGGCCCGCGCCGCCTCCGGTGACCGATCGGCGCCGCACCCGTTCCTGTCCGGCCCGCTGCCGGAACCGCCGCACGACGACGTGTCGCTGGATGACCTGCTCAACTTCTTCAAGGACCCGGTGAAGGGGTTCTTCCGCGAACTCGACTACACGCTGCCGTGGGAGGTCGAGCCGATCGACGACGCCATGCCCGTCGAGATCGACGCCCTGCAGGAGTGGGCCGTCGGCGATCGCCTCCTCAACGATCTGATGCGCGGGGTCGACCTCGAAGTCGCCACCGGTGCCGAGTGGCGTCGCGGCACCCTGCCACCGGGAAAGCTCGGCTGGCGCAAGGCGAAGGCCATCAGCGACTGCTCGGCCGAGCTGGCGGTCGCGGCGCTGCGGCCACGCGGTACGCATCCCGCCGCGGCCCACGACATCGACGTCGACATCGGCGGCCGCCGCGTCACCGGCACGGTCGCACCGGTCTACGGGGACCGGACGGTGTCGGTCACCTATTCGCGGCTGGCCGCCAAACATCTTCTGCAGGCGTGGATCTCGCTGGTGGCGCTAGGCGCGCAGAGGCCGGAACGGGAGTGGGAGGCCTATTGCGTCGGCCGCAGCGGCAAGGACGAGGTCCAGGTGCGGATGTTCCGACCGCCCGAGGAAGCGACGGCGGTGTTGCGCGACATCGTCGCGATCTTCCACGCCGGCCGCCGCGAGCCGCTGCCCCTGCCGCTGAAGACGTCGTGCGCGTGGGCGCAGAAGCGCCATGAGGGCCGCGACCCCAGCTGGTATGCGAACAGCAAGTGGGAAAGCCCGCGCAACACCACATTCGGTGAGGATGCCGCGGAGGCACACGTCGAGGTGTGGGGTCGCAACGTTCCGCTGAAAACGCTGCTGGCCAAGAGGCCTCGGCCCGGTGAGGAGGTCGACGGCGAAGATAGCCGCTTGGGTGCGCTGGCCGCCCGACTGTGGTTGCCGATGCTCAAGGCCGAGGGGCGGCCGTGACGGAGCCGTTCAATCTGACCGGCGCGCTGCCTGCGCCGGGTGCCACCACCGTGTTGGAGGCCAGCGCTGGGACGGGCAAGACGTTCGCGTTGGCGGGCCTGGTCACCCGGTATGTCGCCGAGGGGGTGGCGACGCTGGACCAGATGCTGCTCATCACGTTCAGCCGGGCCGCCAGCCGTGAGCTGAGGGAGCGAGTGCGCGGTCAGATCGTCGATGCGGCGGCCGCGTTGGAGGGCCGCGACGTCCCCCGCAGCGACCTCATCGAACACCTGCTGGACGGGCCGCCCGATGAGATCGACGAGCGGCGCGCACGGCTGCGGGACGCGTTGGCGGGTTTCGACGCGGCGACGATCGCCACCACGCACGAGTTCTGCCGCCTGGTGCTCAAATCGCTTGGCGTGGCCGGTGATACCGACTCCGGGGTGCGACTGGTCGAGGGCCTCGACGACCTGGTCACCGAGATCGTCAACGACCTCTACCTCGCCGACTACGGCCAGCAGGCCGACGACCCACCTCTGGGCTACCAGGAGGCGCTCGCGATGGCCCGCGCCGTCGTCGGCGACCCGTGCGCGCAGTTGCGGCCCGAACACCCCGAGCGCGGCAGCGACGCCGCGGCGCGGCTGGAGTTCGCGACGAAGGTACTGGCCGAACTGGAGCGGCGGAAACGCAGGCTGGGCATCCTGCACTTCGACGACCTGTTGAGCAGGCTCGCGAAAGCCCTTGAGCCCGACGACTCCCCGGCCCGTCAACGCATGCACCAACGGTGGCCGATCGTCATGGTGGACGAGTTCCAGGACACCGATCCGATGCAGTGGCAGGTGATCAACCGCGCATTCGGCGGGCGCTCAACCGTCATCCTCATCGGTGATCCGAAGCAGGCGATCTACGCGTTCCGCGGCGGCGACATCTTCACCTACCTCGAGGCGAGACGGACCGCGCACGCCCGGCAGACCCTCACCGTGAACTGGCGCAGCGACGCGGTGCTAGTGGATCGCCTGCGAACCGTGCTGCGCGGCGCCGCGCTCGGACACCCAGACATCGTCGTGCTCGACATCGAGGCGCATCACCACGGTCACCGCCTCGCCGGTGCACCGCGCAATGCTCCGTTCCGGCTGCGGGTGGTGAGCCGGGAGAGGTTCGGGGTCGACCAGGACAAGGTGATCCCGATCGCCAGGCTGCGGCCCTACATCGCCAGGGACCTGGCTGCCGATGTGGCCGAATTGCTGCACAGCGGTGCGACATTCGACGGTCAGCCGCTCGACGCGGGTGATGTCGCGGTCATCGTCGAGCGAAGTGAGGACGCGCGGCGCTGTCGAGATGCGCTGGCCGACGTGGGCATCGCGGCGGTCTACACCGGCGACTCCGATGTGTTCGAGCGGGAGTCCGAGGCGGCCGACGCGTGGCTGCGGCTGCTGGAGGCGTTCGACCAGCCACACCGCAGTGGTCTGGTGCGATCGGCGGCGGCGACGGTGTTCTTCGGGATGACGGCCGATGACCTCGCGGCTGGCGGTGACGAACTGACCGAGCGGATAACCGAGACGATCCGGCAGTGGTCCGACCAGGCCCGCGAGCGCGGGATCGCCGCGGTGTTCGAGGCCGCGCAGGTGGCAGGCATGGGCGAGCGGGTGCTGAGCCGGCGCGGCGGCGAGCGGTTGATGACGGACCTGGCCCACGTCGCGCACCTGCTGCACGAGGTCGCGCACCGCGAGCGGTTCAGCCTGCCCGCGCTGCGGGACTGGCTGCGCCGCCAGCGTGACGAGCGCAGCGGCCCGACCGAACGCAACCGGCGCCTGGACAGCGACGCCAAGGCGGTGCAGATCATGACGGTGTGGGGCAGTAAGGGCCTGCAGTTCCCGATCGTGTACCTGCCATTCGCGTTCAACCGCCATGTCTTCGTCGACGACATCCCGCTCTATCACGACGACGCCGATGTCCGTTGCCTGCACGTCGGCGGCAAGGACAGCCCCGACCGCGACGCGATCGAGGAGTTCAGCCGGATCGAGGCCGCCCGCAACGACATTCGGCTGACGTATGTCGGGCTGACGCGGGCGGAGTCGCAGGTGGTCGCGTGGTGGGCGCCCGCCTCCGACGAGCGCAACGGCGGCCTGTCGCGGCTGATGCGTGGGCGACGGGCCGACGACGCCGAGGTGCCGGACCGCTGCGACCCTCGGACGGTCTCCGACGATGAGGCGCTCGCGTGCTTCGGGGAATGGGCGCGAGCGGGCGGCCCGGTGATCGAGGAGGCGTCGATCGCCGACGCGGTGGCACCGCCGCGGCCGGCGCCGCCGTCGGATCTCGGTGCGCGGCATTTCCATCGGGCCATCGACACGACGTGGCGGCGGACGTCGTATTCCGCGTTGCTCCGTGGCGCCGAGACGACCGGGGTGGCCAGCGAACCGGAGGTCACCGAACTCGACGACGAGGTGGGCGATGTGCCGGTGGCCGCGGCGCCTGCCGGTGCGGGGGTGCCCTCGCCGATGGCGGACCTGCCGACGGGCGCGAAGTTCGGCACGCTGGTGCACGCGGTGTTGGAGACCGCCGACCCATTGGCCGAGGACCTCGTCACCGAGCTGGCGGCGCGGATCGACGAGCACAGCATGTGGTGGCCGGTCGACGTGTCGACGGCCGAGCTGGCCGCGGCGATGGTGCCCATGCATGACACACCGCTGGGCCCACTGGCGGACGGCTTGACGCTGCGGCAGATCGGCTTGGCGGATCGATTGCAGGAGTTGGACTTCGAGTTTCCGCTCGCCGGTGGTGATCTTCGCGAGGCCGCGCCGGATATCCGGTTAGCCGACGTCGGCACGCTGCTGGCGTCGCACCTGCCGGCGGACGATCCGATGGCGGTCTATGCCGACCGGTTGAGCGGCGATGCGTTGGGCGGGCAGTCGCTGCGCGGATATCTCAGCGGTTCGGTGGATGCCGTGCTGCGAATCCCCGTCGGGGACGGCCACCGCTATCTGGTTGTCGACTTCAAGACCAACTGGCTGGGGGATTTCGACCGGCAGCTGACGGCCGCGGACTACGACCGCCCGCGGATGGTCGAGGCCATGCTGCATTCGGACTACCCGCTGCAGGCGCTGCTGTATTGCGTTGTGCTGCACCGGTTCCTGCGCTGGCGGCAGGCGGGCTACGACCCGCTGCGGCATCTGGGCGGGGTGCTGTACCTCTTCCTGCGCGGGATGTGCGGGCCGGACACGCCGGTCGTCGACGGGCATCCGGCGGGGGTGTTCAGTTGGCAGCCGCCGGCCGCGTTGGTGGTGGCGTTGTCGGATCTGCTGGACGCCGGGAGGGCGGCCGCGTGATTTCCGCGTTCGTCGAGGCCGAGGTGTTGGAGCCGGCGGATGTGCACGTGGCGCAACGGCTGACGGCGCTGGCGAAGGAGGATGACGAGCGGGTGGCGCTCGCGGTGGCATTGGCGGTACGTGCGCTGCGGGGAGGTTCGGTGTGTGTGGATCTGGGGTCGGTCGCCTCGCAGATCGACGTTGCCGGCCTGCCGTGGCCCGACCCGGGCGACTGGCCGGCGGCCGTGCGGGCCAGCGCCTTGGCGGGATCGCCGGCGGTGCTGCGGGTGCGCGACGGGCTGCTGTACCTCGACCGGTACTGGCGTGAGGAGCAGCAGGTCGCCGACGACCTGTTGAAGATGCTGTCGGCACGGGTTGCCGATGCGAATCGCGATGTGGCGCGGCTGTTTCCTGCGGGGTTCGAGGAGCAGCGTAAGGCCGCCGAGATCGCGCTGTCGCAGGGGTTGACGGTGCTGACCGGCGGGCCGGGAACGGGCAAGACCACGACCGTCGCGCGGTTGTTGGCGTTGTTCGCCGAACAGGCCGAGTTGTCGGGTCAGTCGCGTCTACGTATCGCGCTGGCGGCGCCGACTGGAAAGGCGGCGGCACGGTTGGCCGAGGCGGTGCAGCTGGAGGTTGACCGGCTCGACGCCGTCGACCAGGAGAGGCTGGCAGGGTTGCAGGCAAGCACGCTGCACCGGCTGTTGGGGTGGCGCCCCGATTCGTCGTCCCGGTTCCGGCACCATCGCGGGAACCGGCTGCCGCACGACGTGATCGTGGTGGACGAAACATCGATGGTGTCGCTGACAATGATGGCGCGGCTGCTGGAGGCCGTGCGGCCGGAGACGCGGCTGCTATTGGTCGGCGACCCCAATCAGTTGGCGTCGGTGGAGGCCGGCGCCGTGCTGGCCGATGTGGTCGACGGACTGTCGGGTCGCGCAGACGCGCGGATCGCGGCGCTGACGACGTCGCACCGGTTCGGCGAGTCGATCGGTGAGCTGGCCGCGGCGATCCGCGTCGGCAATGCGGACCATGTCGTCGAGGTGCTGCGGGCGGGCGGCGAGCACATCGAGTGGATCGAGGCCGATGATCCGGCACCACACTTGCGGAAAGTCGTTGTGCCGCATGCGCTCGCGCTGCGACGGGCGGCGCTGCTGGGCGACAGCGTGGCGGGGTTGGCGACGTTGGACGAGCACCGGCTGTTGTGTGCCCACCGACGGGGGCCGTTCGGGGTGGCGCACTGGAACCGGCAGGCGGAGCGGTGGCTGGTGGAGGCGACGGGCGAGCCGATCTGGTCACCGTGGTATCCGGGCCGGCCGGTGCTGGTGACGTCGAACGATTACGGTCTGCGGCTGTTCAACGGTGATACCGGGCTGACGGTCCAGCACGAGGGGGCGCTGCGCGCGGTGATTGCGAGCGCGGCGGAGCCGCTGACATTCGCGACGAGCCGGCTGGCCGACGTCGAGACCATGCACGCAATGACGATTCATAAATCGCAGGGCAGTCAGGCCACGGAGGTCACGGTGCTGATGCCTCCGGTGGAGTCGCGGCTGTTGACCCGCGAGCTGTTCTACACGGCTGTGACGCGGGCGAAGGAGAAGGTGCGCGTGGTGGGCTCGGAGGCGTCGGTACGGGCAGCGATCGAACGGCGAGCGGTACGGGCGAGCGGGCTGGCTAAGCGATTACAACCCGCGAGGTGATCCGGGCGAGGAGTCAGCAGGCGCAGCGGGAGAAGAACGCACCCGTGAAGAGGGCGATGATGAGGGCTTCGGTCGTCAGACCCATCACTGCCGTCACGACGATGGCGGAAACCGCGGCGACGCCGATCACGACGAGCAGGACGCCCCACCACAGGCGGTGGTCGTGGCGCGACTTTGGGTGCGGCGAGCTGACCTGCGGTGCGACCGCTGCGCCGTTGTGCGCTTCTGCCATTGTGAGCCCCCCTCGCTGTGATGGCAGACACACTATAGCCCCTGAGTGGGCTGGCTCACATATACGCGAGGTTTCGTGATGGTTACGGCAGGGGCGACGGCGGCCGACGCGCGGCCGATGTGCCGCTGTGATCGCACAACGGCCATAACCTTGTAGTCGACGAAGGATTACCAGCGAAAGGAATCCGACGTGCAAATAGTGGGTTGGATAGCCGTTGTGATCGTGGCTCTAGTCGTGCTCGCCGTCTTGGTAATGATCCTCGGATCGATTTCGGATGTCACTCGCTATCTTCGGATCCGGCGCATGTAGCTGCAGCAAGGATCGGGTGAGAATACGCTGCGTCAATGGACGTCAATCGACGCAGCCTCGTCGGCGCAGCAGGACCCGTTGTGCATTCCAAGCGGCCAGCTTCACGACCACATGCGTGGCGTCGGGTTGCACGGCACACTGGCTCAGGCTCAGGGAGCTGACCGAAAACCCGAATGCGCCAGCGCTGTTCGACTACCAGTGGGCCGACAACCGATGGGTGTCCACCTCTGAATACCCGTTCCACTGCGACGACGGCAGCACGGTGACCACCACCAGATTCGACCCCATCACACCGAACCCCGACGGAAGCTTCTCCGGCGAGCGGACATTCACGGTGGCCGGCGCCGGGTGCCCCGAGGACGGTCCCGGGACGTACTGGCTACCTTTCACGTTGACGCCCACCTGAGCGGCCGCTGGTCCTAGACCTGCGCCGGCGGGTAGGCTCGGCCCGTCTTATGTCGGGTCAGAATCTGCAACTGCGCGTCACACGCGCGGCTGAGGCCGCGCTGGCCGACCAGCGGTTCGTCAGCGCGATCGATGTACTAACCGGCCTGGGCTGGCTCGCGCCGTCGCACGTAGACCTGTGGCGGCAGGGCCGCGTCGAATCACTCGAGCAGCTCATGCAGGTCAATCCGGGCAAGATCACCGCAGCGCTGGCGGCGTTCCAGCGCTGGGCCCAAGACGCGGGCCTCAAACCATCAGAGACCGACTACGTCGCCCGCACTCGTGACCGCCGACAGTTGCAGTTCAGCGCCATCGCCGATGCCGCCGTCGAGCGCGCGTACCGGACTCACTGGGCGTCGCCGGATCTGCCTGAGCGCGTGGTCGAGCGGCAGAGCCGTCCGCCGGAGCTTGTCGTGATATCGCCCATCAAGCAGTGGATCTGCGCATCCTGCGGCGGCACCGGCGATCTGCTGTTCATGGAGGACGCAGGCCCGCTCTGCCTGGGCTGCGCCGATCTCGGCCATCTCGTCTTCCTACCCGCAGGCGATGCGGCGCTCACCCGGCGCGCAAAGAAAGCCAGCAGACTGTCGGCCGTCGTGGTGCGGTGGAGCCGATCGCGCAAACATTATGAGCGCCAAGGCATCCTGGCCGAAGCAGAGGCGATCGAGCGGGCCGAGCAAGAGTGCCTGTCCGACGCCGAAATGCGCGCCCGCCGCAGGGAGCGTGACCAGGTTCGACGGTCCGACGAAGACGTGCGTTTCCAGGAAAAGCTTGCCACCGCGATCCGCGAGTCGTATCCAGGTTGCCCGGCCAGCAGGGCCGAGGCGATCGCCCGCCACGCGGCGGCACGCGGCAGTGGCCGTGTGGGACGCAGCGCGGCCGGGCAGGCCCTGGACCCCGACTCCGTACGCCTCGCCGTCGCCGCGTCCGTTCGGCACATCGACACCGGCTACGACGAGTTGCTCATGTCGGGCGTGGACCGCGAAACGGCTCGAGACCGGGTGCGCGATCACGTCGAGGAGATCCTTAACGCCTGGCGCGACGGCGCCGAGATGCTCGACACTTAGTTAGCCGCCGTCGGCTCCCGCGATCACCTCGACCCCGCATCTGACGCCCGAGGCGCGCGCGAGTCGCGAATCAGCGGTGACCAACGGGACGTCCAGCGCTTCGGCGAGTGCAATGTAGGCGGCGTCGTAGGGGGTCACACCGTGGCGCAACTCCCATATGCGCCCGAGTAGCGGCCGATGCGACGACCGCCGTAGCGGTAGGTCCTCGAGATCTGACACCGCAGCGGCGGCTCGCCCAGCTGTCATCAGCTTCGCCGCGACGTGGCGGCGCCACACCGACACGACCTCGATATCGATGAGCTCCGGAGCGGCCAACGTTTCGTCCGCCAAGCGATCCCGCGCGTGTCGTCCATCCGTGCCGTCATCGCCCAACGCTACAGCCAATACGCTGGCATCAATGACGATCACGTTCTGCCCGAACGTGACTCACTGCTGAGCTGAACGACACCCTGCCGCCCTTGCGTTTTCCGGCGCGCTCGAAAACCTCATCCATCGTTGGCTCATTCGCGTCGGCAATGAGACGGCTCCGAAGGTACTCCTGCAAGGACTGATGCGCGCGTGCGGCACGCTCCCGAAGCACTCTGTGGGTGCCCTCCGGAACATCTTTGATCTGCACACTCGGCATGGCGCCATTGTGGCGCCAGTAGCGCCAAAATACAAGTCCGCTTGACACCGGGGTGAACTCGATCGGCGGGTACGGCAGCCGGCATTCACCGCGTACGAGTTCCTCGCGTGGGTGACGAAGGTTTCGGCGGGTCGGTGAGACTAGACGGCTGACGGAATGAGCACGGCCACGTCGCTGTGAAGGTGGGCCAGGCCGCTGTCCAGAGTCGCGAGTTGTCCGTTGCGGCTTCGTGCGAGCTCAGCGAGGTAGGCATCAGTCACCTGCCGGTGACCGACGACTCCGCCAACCTCCACGCGCGCGAAAGAGACATCGTCGGGCCAGAATTCGTGGCGGTTCGCGTTTTCGACGGCGCTGACGACGTCTCGTGCAGCCGCGGCCGGTTGACCGCTGCGCAGCAGGAATCGCACCAGGCTTCCCTGCGTGATCGGACATGTCGCAAACCCCGCGTCGGACGTCGACAACCAATTCGAGGCGGCTTCGTGATGCACGTGCTCGGCGACCACGAGTGCGATGAGAACGTTCGCGTCGAGAAGCGCCGTCGTCATTCCTCGTCGTCCAACGACCGCACGTCCTCAGAGGTGACTACCGTCCCGACGCTCACAACTGGCAGTCCCGTCTTGCGGTCAATCGAGATGGCGTTTGTGCCGCCCGCGGTGAGGCCCCGTCGGATCAGGTCGGCCACCGTTTCACTCAATGTGCGGTGAGTGTCGCGCGCAATCGCTTGCGCCTGTTTATGCAGGTCGTCGGGCAGATCGATGGTGGTACGCACACCACATCTTAGCATCAGTGCATCATGATGCATTGATGCAGACATCGGCGCTTCTCAACGAGCCTCTAGGGTGCCGGACGCTGGCCGGGCGGAGGGCCGGGCCGGCGCCCGTTGGGAGGCGGACCACCGAATGGCGGCGGGCCACCGTTGGGCGGCGGGCCCCCGTCCGGGGGTGTGTTCGCCGACTTCTCACCGACGCCGATGGTCAGAGCGACGGTCATGCCGCCGGCCGGATCGCCCGTGACGTCGGCGAGTTCGGCGTCCCACCCGTCGCCGAACACGTTGTCGGTGTCCAGCGAGAGCCGCGACATGTTCTGCACGACCGACGGAAGCTTCTCCGGCGAGCGGACATTCACGGTGGCCGGCGCCGGGTGCCCCGAGGACGGTCCCGGGACGTACTGGCTACCTTTCACGTTGACGCCCACCTGAGCGGCCGCTGGTCCTAGACCTGCGCCGGGGGTAGCGGCGGTTTCGGCCGGTCGTTGAGATACGAGCGAGAACAGCGCACCCAAGCGTCGTCGGCCAGCGTGGCGATCGCCGCGATCGAGGATTCAGCCTTCCTGGTAGCTCCACGCGCGTAGCCGCTCTGCAATCTCGTCGAGGCCGGGCTCTGCCCCTGTGGCCACCTGAATGACGAAATCAAAACGTTCGTCCTCCGGCGCACTGATCCACTGACCGTTGATGGCCAAGAACGTCAGACATGCCGTCCACGCAAGCCGCTTGTTCCCATCTACCAGTCCGTGGTTGCGTGTCAGAGAGTGCAGTAGCGCGGCGCCCTTGAGGTGTAGATCGGGGTAGGCGTCCTGGCCGAACACCGAAGCGCGCGGTCGCGCGAGCGCCGACTCAAGCAAACCGTAGTCGCGAACCGTGACGTCCTCTCCGATGGCGTGGCGGGCGATTTCGAGGAGGTCGTCGAGATCGAGGTACTCGATCATGCGTCCTTAAGGCGCTCCAGAACCCCGGCCTCCTCGGCCACGACCCGCCGCACCGCCGCGTCAACCTTGGCTTTGTGCGCTCGTCGAGTGATGTATTCATCGATGGCCGACAGTGCAACAGCCTGCATCGACCGCCCCTCGGCAGCGGCCTGCCGACGCAGTGCTTCCGTCTGCTCATCACTAGTGCGCAGAGTCATACCCATCGCCAAATGATACCAGTCTGATACCACTGCGGCGAACCACGCTCAGTCTGCTTTCGTGAGATCTCACCACTCGTGCGGCGGGTACGGCGCTACCTTGCGTCGCGGTCGTAACGATTGGCCAGGATTGCGCGCAGCGTCGGCAGCACGCGTTGGTCTTTCGGGCGGTTCGCGGCCTGCTTGGAGCGGATCACATCGGCGAGTGAGGCGATCTGCACCGTGACGTCATAGATTTCCGCAATGACGGCGTCGCGGCGCAGATCCGGGTAACCCTGTGTGCCCGACGGCCGGAACGACAGGTCAAGGTCGCCCGCGTTGGTGACCAGATTCCACGTTTGTGCAGCCGCTAATCCGGCTGCGTCGCAAGCGAATGGCACTCCATCGGGATCGGCTTCGGTGCGGACCCGAGCGTTGAGTTCGCGGAGCGCTTCCGCGAGACGGGCGAGATTGGCATGGTCGGTGTCTGGGGCAATGTCCGCGTCTTCGGTCGGGAACGGCGAGCCGTGATAGACCGCAGCAAGTCCGCCGATGAGCACGAAGGCCACCTTGTGTCGATTGAGTACTGCCAGAAGGCGGCCGAGATCAAGTTCCATGTCAGGTTCGGTTGCCAGCAGCCCGTAGTCCCTTGAGCTGGCGCGCGAGACGGGCGTGTCGGTCGAGTCGCTCCTGACCGGAGAGCGGGGCGAGCCGGGCGGCCTGGGCGACGTCGCTGTCATCGCGGTCGACGATGTGCAACTCCACGTCGAGCCCACAGAGGCGGACCAACCGGACGACGTCGTCGAGGCTGACCGCGGTGCGGCCGGATTCCCACCGCGCGATGGCGGGCTGGGCCGTGCCGGCGCGGTCGGCAAGTTCGGCCTGTGTGAGGCCGGCCCGTCGTCGCGCCTCTCGGATCAGGTCTCCGCCGTACGAGCCCACGACCAAAGCATAACAGCACTGTTATGTTTTCTCGTCGCCGCAACTGTCAAACTCGTAACGAGGCAGCTGACCGGGTTCAGGACATCAATCCAGACGCTGGTGTCGACAACGATCACGACCGAGCGCGACGGCTCTCAGCCAGGTCGCCGTCCCAATGCACTTTCCCGCGCAGGTCGAGCACGCCGATCTGGCGATGCCTGGCGACGAGTTCACGCAGCGCCAGATTCACCGTGTCGCGCTTCGTCCGCGTCCCGAGCAGGCGTTGGGCCTCGCGCAACGCGCTGCCGTCGATGTCGATGTTCGTCCGCATACACATGAATCTAGACCTATAGATGTGTACGCCCAGTCGCCGAAACCGCGGGTGGGCAGAGCTTGTCTTGAGCAGCCGGGCGAGCCCACGAAGGAACCGACGGCTCAGGCGTTCAGCGCACTCCCCTTACGCCACTCGTTCCACGGCACGCTCCAGTCGCCGCCCTGCGTGAGCGTCAGCGGCGGGCCGCCGGTGTTGCGGACCTCGACGATGTCGCCGGGAACGGAGAAGTCGAAGAACCACTTCGCATTCTCGCCACTGAGGTTCAGACAGCCGTGAGAGACGTTGGTATTTCCCTGCGCCCACACGGTGGCGTTGAGCTGATGAAGGTAGATGCCGTCGGTGCTGATGCGCGTGCCGTACGGGACGGTCACGCGGTAGCCAAGGCGTGAGCCGGTGGGCAGACCGTACGTCGCGGAGTCCATGATCACCGGGTTGGCCTTGTCCATCACGGTGTAGACGCCCGGCGGCGTCCAGAACGACATTGTGCGGCCGCCGATCGTCTCGGTGCCGCCCATGCCCATGGAAGTCGGCATGGTGCGGACGAGCTTGCCGTTGTCGAACACGCTGACTTGTTTCGTCGTGTCGTCGGCGATCGAGACATGGGAGTTTCCGATCTTGAAGGAGACGCGTTCGTCCTCGTCGCCGTAGAGGCCGTCGCCAAGCCGCGTGCCGTAGATCTCGGCGGACACGGTGACGGAAGTGCCCGGGACGTAGTACTCCTCCGGTCGCCAATGTGCGGTCTGGTCGTCGATCCAGTTCCAGGATCCGACGACGGGCGGGTTGGTGGTGACGCGCAGGTGTTTCTCGGCGGCGGCTCTGTCGGTGATCGATGCGTCGAAGCGTGCGGCGACGACGGTGCCGATGCCATACGTGCCGCCGTCCTGGATCGGGGCGCCGGCGGTGGTGTTGAGATAGACGGCGGCCTGGTAGTCCGGCGACAGGGTGGTGAAGCTCGAGGTTTGGCGGGTCGGCATGCCGCCGGGTCCGCGGGCGCTGATGGTCATGGTGTAGGTGCGCCCATAACCGAGTTGGCTGGTTGGATGCCATCCCCTCTTGTCGCGTGTCAGGACGCCGGGAATCGGCTTGCCGGCGTCGTTGACCATCGTGACGTCGTCAAGGGCGCCGGAGAAGGCGGCGACGGAAACGGCTGCGGCGGGGTTGACGTCCTCGCTGCTCGGGCGCGGGGAGACCCTCAGCGCGGCGGGCTTGGGAGCAGGTGGCTGGGGGGCGGACTCGCTCACCGCGGCACTGGCCACCCGGCACTGCGCGGAGCACTGGGCGGTGGTCGACGCGACGTCTCCGCCGAGCAGCACCACCGCCACCACCGTGGCGACGGCGGAAGCGAAGCGAACGCGACGAGACCAGAACAACAGCACTCCAGTGTGGGGTCGGCGTGGGCCGGAACAGTTCGATCGATACCCGATCGAGCCCATGATAAGCCCATCGGGTGAGCGGTCTTTGTCACGGATGACGTCTGTGCGGATTCGTAATCCACTCGTTTCGCGGCGTTGTCCCGGAAGATCGCGACAGCGGTGGGCAGGCGGCCGACCACGTTGACTTTGCCCGCGAAAGTCATTGGTATCCCTATGGCGAAGGCTCGGAGAGGGCACTGCGCGCCGCGGTCGAACGGTGTGCGGTTCGCGCGTCAGGGTTGGCGCAGCGGCTGCGCGGGTGACTCAGAACTGGCCGCTGACTACTCCTCCTCCGGGGCCGCTACGTCCGCATTGGCGCCAGAGTCTGCGGCGGCGTCGGACTCTTCCGGTGCGGCCTCTTCGGCGGGAGCCTCTTCGGCGGGAGCCTCTTCGGCGGGAGCCTCTTCCTCTGGCGGAGGACTCGACGACTCGACCCAGGCCACCATGCCCCCGGCGCCGTTGTAGACGACGCTGGTCGGCGGATCGCCCACGGCATCGAAGTAGACCTTGCCCTTCGACATGCCGCCCGGCAGCAAGGTCATGCCACTGAGGCCCTGAGGTGTCCAGACATCAGCGAGGGCGGGGTAGTTCTGCCCGCTCTCGGCTTGGGCGCTGAAGGCTGGGATCACGGGAGTGGCCTGCCCGTATATCGCGTCGGCGCGCACCGTGGCTTCGTACAGCTGGCCGGAGACCGGATACGGGATGGCGTCGGCACTCGGGAGAAATTTTGTGACGGTATAGGCGATCTGCCCGCCGTTAGGGTCACTGACCGTCTGCTGGAGACCGAACACTTGGCCGTCGACCGCCGACGCCGGCGCGACGGCACCCACGCTGAACATGACAGTTGCGGCCGCGACGGCTCCGGCTAACTTTTTGATTTCCACCTTGACTCGCCCCTTGGGTTGACCTGGTCTTCCACCTCGCCCCGTACCCGCAGAGTCAGCGTCCGAAACTCCCATCCGGCGTACTGTGCGAGCGTGCAGGTCGACGCGATGACTGTTCCGCAATCGTTGCACAAGATCGGCGACCTCGCCCGGCGTGTGCAGGCCGCGGGGTTCTCCGGGCTTCTGTTCACCGAAACCGGTCGGACCGCCTATCTGAACGCGGCCGTGGCATCGCAGGCCGCGCCGGGTCTGGAGCTGTCGACGGGCGTCGCGGTGGCGTTTCCGCGCAGCCCGTTCGTCACGGCGGCGACGGCGTGGGAGTTGCAGGAGGCGACCGGCGGGAAGTTCCGGCTCGGTCTCGGCACGCAAGTGCGCACGCATGTGGTGCGGCGCTACGGCATGTCCTTCGAGCGTCCGGGTCCGCGGCTGCGCGACTATGTGCTGGCAGTGCGGGCATGTTTCGCGGCGTTCCGGACCGGGAGACTTGATCACCACGGCGATTTTTACGACCTCGACTTCATCACTCCGCAGTGGAGCCCAGGGCCTATCGACGCGCCGGATCCGAAGGTCGACATCGCGGCGGTGAATCCGTGGATGCTGCGCATGGCGGGTGAAGTAGCGGATGGAGTGCATGTGCATCCACTGGGCGAGCCGGGCTATATCACGAGGCATGTGGTGCCGAATGTGGCTGCAGGAGCGGAGAAGTCGGGTCGGTCGCCGTCGGACATCGCGGTGATCGTGCCGGTGATGACGATCGTCGGTGACAGCGACGAGGAGCGGCACAACGAGCGGGAGCTCGTTCGAGCGAGCATGAGCTTCTACGGAAGCACGCCAAACTATGCGTTCATCTGGGACGAGGCGGGGTTCGAGGGCACGACGGCGCGCATCCGGGAGAAGCAGAAGGCCGGCGACTTCAAGGGCATGGCGGCTCAGATCACCGACGAACACATCGCGACCTTCGCCATCGAGTCGACGTGGGACGGCCTGGCGGACGCGTTGGTCGAGAGCTATGGCGGCATCGCCACGCGCATCGTGCTCTACAACGCGCTCGGCGATCCAGAGCGCGTCGAGCGATACGGCGCCGTCGCACGACACATAGCGTCGTGACTCCAACCTGACCGTCGATTTCTCGGATGGTGCAGCAGACTTGCCCGATACTCGTTGCGTATGCCCACTGGTTCCATGGAGGCCCCCGTGATCCGGAGTTCCGATGGTGGCGCGGAGTCTCCGTGGTCGCCACGGGAGGCTGAGCTGCTAGCGGTGACGCTGGAGCTGCTCCAGGAAAACGGCTACGACCGGCTGACCGTCGACGCGGTTGCCACGACGGCGCGCGCAAGCAAGGCGACGATCTACCGCCGGTGGCCGACCAAGGCCGAACTCGTGTTGGCCGCATTCGTCGAGGGCACCCGGCAGGTCGCGGTCGACCCCGACACCGGCACGCTACGCGACGACCTGCTGCAACTCGGTGAGACGATCTGCGCTCACGTCAGCACCCATGCGAGCACGATCCGGGCGGTGCTCGTCGAGGTCTCCCGCAGCGCCGAGCTCGATGCCATAATGCAGGAACAGTTCCTCGACCAGCGAAAAGCCCTCATGACGCATGTCCTGCAGCAGGCCATCAACCGCGGCGAGATCGACGCCTCTGCCATCACCGACGACCTCTGGGACGTGTTGCCGGGCTACCTCATCTACCGCTCGGTGCTGACCGGTCGTGCCCCGTCCCGCCGCACCATCCAAGACCTCGTCGACAACCTGCTGATCCCCGGTCTCATCCGCCACGACACCGGGAGGTCGTGAAGATCCAGTTAACACCGGTATGGCTTGTCCGGTCCGGTCCCGTACCGTACCGTACCGTCAACTAGGTTGATATAGCTTCCCCTATTGCGGAAACGTCGTACCGTCCGTCCACGTGTCGCCGCTCGTCGAAAGGGTCACGGATGCAGCGGTTTTCGCTCGGCAGCCGATTGTTGCGACAGTGGATGCTTCTGGTGGCGGTGCTCGTCGTCGCGGTGGCGGGATTCGCGGTGTACCGACTGAACGGCATCTTCGGCTCGCACGACGTCACGTCCACCCCCAGTGGGGCCGCGAATGACATCGTCCCGTTCAACCCGAAGCACGTCGTCCTGGAGGTCTTCGGCGCCCCGGGCACGATCGCGACCATCACCTACCTGGACGTCAACGCCCAACCGCAGCGCGTCGACGACGTGGCGCTGCCGTGGTCCTACGACACCACCACCACCCAGCCGGCCGTCTTCGTCAACGTCTCCGCCCAGGGTGACAGCGACTCCATCGGCTGCCGAATCAAGATCGACGACGTCGTCAAGGACGAGAGATCGGTCAACACGTTGAACGCCTACACCTACTGCCTGGACAAGTCCGGATGAGCACCCACAGCACGAGCCGAACGGCCAGCGACGACGGACCGGGTCGCCACGTGGATTCGTCGGCTCTGCGTGCCGATCGTGCTGTTCTGGGTGGCCGTCGCCGCCCTCACCAACGTGCTGGTGCCGCAGCTCGAGGTGGTCGGTGAAGCCCACAACGTGGCGCTGAGCTCACCCGATTCGCCGTCGCTGCAGGCGTTCCAGCGCATCGGCGAGGTCTTCGACGAGTTCGACTCCGACAGCGCGGCGATGGTCGTGCTCGAGGGCGACCAGCCGCTCGGCGCCGACGCGCACGCGCTACTACGACGAGCTGGTCAAGCGCATCGAGCGCCGACACCAAGCACGTCCAGCACGTCCAGGACTTCTGGGGCGACCCGCTGACGGCCGCGGGCTCGCAGAGCCCCGACGGCAAGGCCGCGTACGTTCAGGTGTTCCTCGCCGGCAACCAGGGCGAGGCGTTGTCGCTGGAGTCGGTCGACGCGCTGCGCGACATCATCGCCAAGACGCCGGCCCCGCCGGGCGTCAAGGCCTACGTCACCGGCGCGGCAGCGCAGGTCGCCGACCAATTCGAAGTGGGCGACAAGGGCACCACGAAGGTCACCCTGTTGACCATCGGGGTGATCGCCATCATGTTGCTGATCGTCTACCGCTCACTGGTCACCATGATCCTGGTGCTGATCACGGTCCTCATCGAAATGTCCGCGGCGCGCGGGATAGTCTCGTTCCTGGCCAACGTCGGATTCATCGGCCTGTCGACGTATTCGACCAACATCCTCACGCTGCTGGTCATCGCCGCCGGTACCGACTACGTCATCTTCCTGCTCGGCCGCTATCACGAGCAGCGCAACGACGGCGTGGACCGGGAGGCCGCGTTCTACGACACGTATCGCGGGACGTCGCACGTCATTCTCGGCTCGGGGCTGACGATCATCGGCGCGGTCTACTGCCTGAACTTCACCCGGATGCCGTACTTCCAGAGCCTCGGCATCCCGGCCGCGATCGGCGTGTTCGTCGCGCTGGTCGCCTCGCTGACCCTGGCTCCCGCCGTGCTGATGATCGGCAGCCGCTTCGGTCTGATGGAGCCCAAGCGCAAGACCGCCAAGACCCGCGGCTGGCGGCGGATCGGCACGGCCATCGTGCGTTGGCCCGGACCGATCTTGTCGTCTCCCTGGCGATCGCCCTCATCGGCCTGCTCGCGCTGCCCGGCTACAAGACCAGTTACGACGTCGGCGCGTACATGCCGGCCAGTGCCCCCTCCAACGTCGGCTACACGGCCGCGGAGCGGCACTTCTCGAAGGCCCGGCTCAATCCCGAACTGCTGATGATCGAGACCAATCACGATCTGCGCAACCCCACCGACATGATCCTGTTGGAGCGGGTCGCCAAGGCCGTCTTCCACACCCCCGGCATCGCGATGGTCCAATCCATCACGCGCCCACTGGGCACGCCGCTGGACCACACCTCGATCCCGTTTCAGATCAGCGCGCCAGAGCGCGGCCCAGATCAACAACCTGCCCTTCCAGCAGGCCCGCGCCGCCGACCTGCTCAAGCAGGTCGGCGAGATCGACAACTCGATCAACATCCTGCGACAGCAGTACGCCCTGCAGCAGCAGAGCGCCGCCACGCACGAACAGGTCGAGGCGTTCCACCAGACCGTCGAGGTAGCACAGGATCTGCGCAACAAGATCGCCAACTTCGACGACTTCTTCCGGCCGCTGCGCAACTACTTCTACTGGGAACCACACTGTTTCGACATCCCGATCTGCGCCGCGCTGCGGTCAGTCTTCGACGCGCTCGACGGCATCGACGCGCTGACCGACCAGTTGGCCAATGTCACAACGAGTATGGACAAGCTGGATGCGCTGCAGCCGAAGCTGCTGGCCCTGATCCCGCCACAGATCGACAGTCAGCAGACCAACCGAGACCTGACGATGACGAACTACGCCACCCAGTCCGGGATCTACGACCAGACCGCGGCGGCGCTGCAGAACGCGACCGCGCTCGGTCAGGCGTACGACGCCTCCAAGACCGACGACTCCTTCTACCTACCGCCGGAAGCCTTCAGCAACTCCGAGTTTCAGCGCGGGCTCAAGCTGTTCCTCTCACCCGACGGCAAGGCCGCCCGGATGATCATCACCCACGACGTCGATCCCGCTACGCCCGAAGGCCTTTCGCACATCGACGCGATCCGGCACTCGGCCCAGGAGGCCATCAAGGGAACCCCGCTGGCGGGCGTCGAAGATCTACATCGGCGGCACCGCGTCGACCTACAAGGACATCGCGGACATGGCGCACTACGACCTGATGATCGCCGCGATCGCCGCGCTCAGCCTGATCCTGCTCATCATGATGTTCATCACCCGAAGCCTCGTCGCCGCGCTGGTCATCGTCGGCACCGTGGCACTGTCGCTGGGCGCCTCCTTCGGTCTGTCGGTGTTGGTGTGGCAGTACCTGTTCGGCATCGACTTGTACTGGGTCGTGTTGCGCTTTGGCCGTGATCCTGCTGCTGGCGGTGGGGTCGGACTACAACCTGCTGCTGATATCGCGGTTCAAAGAGGAGATCGGCGCCGGGCTCAATACCGGCATCATCCGCGCCATGGCCAGCACCGGTGTCGGTCGTCACCGCCGCCGGCCTGGTGTTCGCCTTCACCATGGCGTCGTTCATCTTCAGCGACCTGCTGGTGCTCGGTCAGATCGGCACCACGATCGGCCTGGGTCTGCTGTTCGACACGCTGATCGTGCGGTCGTTCATGACGCCGTCGATCGCCGCGCTGCTGGGCCGCTGGTTCTGGTGGCCCGTACGCGTGCGCCAGCGGCCGGTGCCGCAAAAGTTCGGCGACGAGAGCACGCGACAGCTTGCGCTGTTCTAATCGGACGACCGAGCTGGACGGCTTGACCGACTAAATCCACCGAGCTGACGCTTGCGTTGCAGATCGGGGACGCGGGCCGGTGGCCAGAATGTCGTGGCGGAGCCGCTAGCCGCGATCGGTGGGCTCGTGAACGAATCGCCCTCCGCTGCGTTGCGATTCGAT
>CAWDFT010000021.1:0-244758 GCA_963801575.1 uncultured Actinomycetota bacterium | reverse complement strand
CTCAACCGCAAGGACGATCCGCGTGCGCGTCAGTACTGCATTTAACCGCCTGCTTCAGATTCCCGGAGCCACGGTGACCGATGTCGTCATCGACGACACCGATATCGAAGTCACCCTGCGTCCGCGAGCGCGTCTGCTGCGCTGCCGGCAAACGCCTCAGAGCGGTCTATGACCGGCGCCGCCGGCGCTGGCGTCACCTCGACCTGGCCCGCTGCCGACTGTGGCTGGTCTATGAGATCCGCCGCGTCAATTGCCCCGCCTGCGGCGTGATGACCGAAGAGCTGCCGTGGGCCCGTCCCGGCGCTCGGCACACCCGTGACTTCGAGGACATGGTGCTGTGGCTGGCTCAGCGCACCGACCGGACCTCGGTGGCCACGTTGATGCGCTGCGCCTGGGAGACCGTTACCGCGATCATCAACCGCGGGGTAGCCGAACTGCTGGACCAACGGCGGCTGCAGACGCTGTACCGCATCGGGGTCGATGAGATCTGCTACCGCCACCCGCATCGGTACCTGACCGTCATCGGCGATCACGACACCGGCACCGTCATCGACATCGAACCCGGGCGTAGTGAAGAATCGATGGCCAACTTCTACGCAGCCCAATCTGATTCAGCACTCGCACAGATCGAAGCGGTCAGCATGGACGTCTCAAAGGCCTACACCGGTGCCACCGTCGCAGCCGTCCCGCACGCGGTCATCTGCTACGACGGCTTTCACATCATGCAATGGATCAACCGAGCCCTGGACCGCGTGTTCGCCCAAGCCGCCGCAGGCCCGGACAAGGTGGCAATGACCTCCGCGCAGTGGCGCAAGACCCGATGGGCACTGCGCACCGGGGAGAACAAACTCACCGACGACAAACGCGCATTAGTCAACCGCATCGCCCGTACCAGCCGGCGCATCGGACGGGCCTGGACCCTCAAAGAACAAGCCCGCGATCTCTACCGCTACGACCATCCACCCGGCGTAGCCCGACAGTTACTCAAAGCCTGGATCACCGCCGCCAAACGATCCCGCATCCCCGTGTTCGTCTCACTGGGCAAACGCTTCGCCGTCTACTTCGAACCCATCCTGGCCGCCATCGAACTCGGCATCTCCAACGCACTCATCGAAGGCATCAACGCCAAAATCCGGCTCATCAACGCCCGCGGCTACGGCCACCACTCCGCCCAAACGCTGACCTCGATGATCTACCTCTGCCTGGGCGGACTGCAGGTCACGCTCCCCACCTGTTGCCTCAGAGACTGTCAACTTAACGGTGTAACTCGTTGTTGTACTGTTACTTTCGGCCTGGGTTCAGTCGTCCCGGGAAGGCCAGCTCGAACGCGTTGAGCGGGGCCTTCCATCGGTTCATCCAGCGTTGCCGGCCTTTGCCGGTCGGGTCGAGGCTCATGATCGCCAAATAGATGCACTTGAGCGCGGCCTGCTCGGTCGGGAAGTGGCCGCGGGCGTTGACCGCCCTGCGGATGCGCGAGTTCAGGCTCTCGATGCTGTTGGTCGTGCAGATCACGCTGCGGATTTCCGTGTCGAAGGCCAGGAAGGGCACGAACTCGGCCCAGGCGTTGTCCCACAACTTGATGATCGCGGGATAGCGTTGCTGCCATTTCTCGCTGAACGCGACGAACGCATCCAGCGCCGCGGCCTCGCTGGCTGCGGTGTAGACCGGCTTGAGATCCTTGGCGATCGCGGCCCAATCCCTCTTCGAGGCGTAACGAAAGCTGTTGCGCAACAGATGGATGATGCAGGTCTGGGTGATCGCCTGCGGCCACACCGTCTCGATCGCTGCGGGCAGCCCCTTCAGGCCGTCGCACACCACGATGCAGACGTCCTGGGTGCCCCGGTTCTTGATCTCCGACAAGATCCGCAGCCAAAACTTCGACCCCTCACCGTCGCCGTGCTCGCCGGCCCACAGCCCCAGCACGTCGCGGGTGCCGTCCACGGTCACGCCCAGCGCGACATAGATCGGCCTGTTGGCGACGTTGCCCTCTCTGATCTTGACGTTGATGGCGTCGATGAACATCACCGGATACACCGCATCCAGCGGCCGGTTCTGCCAGTCGCTCATGCCCTCGATCACCCGGTCGGTGATCGTGGAGATGGTCTGCTTGGACACCTGCGCGCCGTACACCTCGGCCAGGTGCGCGCAGATCTCGCCGTGGGTCAATCCCTTGGCCGACAATGAGATCACCAGTCCATCCAGCCCGGACAGGCGGCGTTGCCGCTTGCGCACCATCTGTGGCTCGAAGGTCGCGTCCCGGTCGCGGGGGATGGTGACCTCCACCGGCCCGATGTCGGTGAGCACCGTCTTGGCGCGCGCTCCGTTGCGTGAGTTGCCGCCGTCGCGGCCGGCCGGGTCGTGCTTGGCGTAGCCGAGGTGAACGTCCATCTCGCCCTCGGCGGCGGACTCGATGATCCGCTTCGTCAACTGAGCCAGCAGGCCGTCCTCGCCGGTCAGCCGTAGCCCTTCTGAGCGGGCCCGATCCACCAGCTGCCCGATTAGCTGCTCGTCGAGCTCGTCCAACCGGACCACGCCCTGCCCGTCCGGGGTATCGGCAACCTGCTCCATCATCACATCAGTCACAGTGGTCTCCTTCTTCCTCAGGAGTTACACCGTTTAACTTACAGACCCTTGCCTCATGTCAAGATGCGCGCGAAGGTGGATTCGTTGCCTCATGTGAACGTGCGCGCTTGTTAACTTGTGCTTTGGCGGCGGGTCCTGCTTTGCTGGTGGTCAGGGTGAGGAGCTGGGCGGTCAGGGCTTGGAGCTGGCGCTGGGTGGCGGCGGGATTGATCAGCGAGTAGGTCCGGGTCAGCGCCACTATGCGCTCCACGGTCATGGTTGGGTGATCGATCGCGCGATGGAACGGGGTGGCGGCGGTGTCGTGTTTCTTGGACACCTTGGCGCCCTTGCGGACCTTGGATATCAGTTTCTGCTGCGGGTAGAAGTAGTTGGTCAGCTTGGACTGCAGCTGCCAGATCTCGTTGAGTAACAACAGCTCTGCGGCGGTGTCGTAGCGGTGATAGCCAACCACGGTGCGGACCACCGCCCAGTTCTTCTGCTCGACGTGACAGCCGTCGTTCTTGTTGCCCGGCCGCGCCCGGGTGAAGGTGATCCGGCGCCTTTGGCACCACCGCAGCAAGGAGACGTTGATGAATTCTGATCCGTTGTCAGAGTCCACCCCCAGGATCGGGAACGGCATCTTGTCGGCGATGTCATTGAGTGCGGCCCGGACGCATTTGGCGGTCTTGTCGGGCACGGAGCGGTTCTCGGTCCAGCCCGGTGGCGATGTCGGTGACCGTCAACGTAAACGCATGGGGTCCAGCCGGGTTGCCGCCGTCGTGGCCGACCGTGTCGATCTCGACGAACCCGGGTCGCGCGTCGTCCCACTCGGCCCAGGTGCGTACCGGGATCTGACTTTTGAGCAGCGATCCCGGCTTGGTGGTGCAGCGCCCCTTGAGCCGATATTTGGCACGTTCGGCAGCCAGGCGGCGATCGATGGTGGCCGCCGACATCGATACCAACAGTTCCGCGGTGTCCTCGTCGATGTCCAGCTCCCCGAAATGGCGCAACACCGCCACCAGTTCGCCCAGCATCGGCGCCAGCCGTTTACCGGCCGGCATTCCCAGCACCGTCCAGCACACCGTCAGTGCGGCAATGACATCGGGTCCGTACTTGGATGGCCGCGGACTCCTTGGTGTCACGACCTTGGGATGCAGCGCCGATGTGAGTGCCTTGCGGGCATGGCTACGGTGCCAGCCGGTGTTGGCGCACAACTCGTCGAGGATTATGCCCTTGCCGCGTTTACTCGCCAGTTGGTAGCGCGTCGCGGTCGTCTCGGTGATTGCCCTGCGTTCGGCCAACGTCAACCCCATCCAATCGGCGTACGCGCGCATTTTCGGTGAGGCAACGAAGAGCCGTTTCGCGCGCATTTTTCATGAGTCAACGCGCCCCACAAGAACCTGAGGAGCCGCACTAGTGTTCGATGTATGAGTTCGGGACGGGTGGCGGAGCGGATCGCCGCGATGGAGGCGGAGTTCGATGAGCTGCTGGCTGAACCGCTGGAGTCGCTGAGTACCGGTGAGCGCACCGAGCTGGCTCATCTGTGGGAGAGGTTGATGCGGCGGCTGCCGGTGATGGGTCATCGGTTCGTCGCGGCGCTGGCGCAGGTACCCACCGACGAGTTGGGGGAGCCGAACCTGGCAGCTGCGTTGTCGACGTTGTTGCGGATCTCCAAAGCGGCGGCGCACCGGCGCATCCACGACGCCGAGGATCTCGGGCCCCGCTCGACGCTGACCGGTGCAGCCCTCGAGCCGGTGCTGTCGCACACCGCGGCCGCCCAACGGCGCGGCGACATCGGGGCCGAACACGTCAAGATCATTCGGCGGTTCTTCGACCAGCTGCCCGGCTTTGTCGACCACGACACCCGGGAAGCCGCCGAGAAGGATCTCGCCGAGATCGCCTGCGGGCTCAAACCCGAGGAGCTGCGCCAGGCTGCCGACCGGTTGGCGATCCTGCTCGATCAGGACGGCGAGCTCTCCGACGCCGATCGGGCGCGGCGGCGCTATCTGATCATCGATAAGCAGGGCCCGGATGGGATGAGCGATATCCGCGGCCGGCTCGACCCCGAGGCCCGCGCGGCCCTGGATGCGGTGTTGGCCAAGTGGGCCGCCCCGGGCATGGCCAATCCCGACGACGAGAACCCGTGCGTGGACGGGGACCCTTCGCCCGCAGCGGTGACCGGGGATGCCCGGTCGAGCGGGCAGCGCAACCACGACGCGCTCAACGCGGGATATGAAATATTGCGCTGCCGGCTTGGAAGCCGACGAGCGTGGGCCGTACACGGCCCGAACCCGCCGCCTCCCAACCGCTTACAGAATCCTGCGCTCGCTACTTTGTGCCGTAGACCCGTTCGAACATGGCAGTGTCGCTGAAGGCCTGGAGTTTGACGTTTTTGCCGTCGCGGTAGGTGGACACATCGGCTTCTGGCGCGGATTCTCCGCCAGCGGTGACTTGGCCGAGGACGACCACGACATCCTCGTCGGCGAGGAAACGGCTTGGCGTTGTTGTGAAGGACTTCTCCGCTAGCTTCGCGAAAAAATTCGTGACCTCGGCTTTGCCGCGATACGTTCCGCTGATCGTGCTGTTACCGGGCACAACAAACTCGACGTTGTCGTCGAAGGTGCTCAGGACCGTTTCGAGATCGCCCGCGGCGAACGCGTCATACGCCTTCTTGGCTATCTCGACATTCTCACTTGCCACGATCACTCCTTCGTGTCGGTTTCCTCTCGGGCCGGGTTTCCCGCAGAGGGGACTCATCTTTCCGTCTCGGCGGGATTTAGGAGGCAGATTTGGCGACAGCGTAGGACGCGAGGAGCGGCAGCGCACCCAGGTGGCCGAGCAGCTACGGCGGCTGGACAGCGGAGGCTGAGCGCCGCCGGGTAGCCACAAACGCGACCCGCCCGGTTTGGCGGGATGGGTGCTCCGATTGGGTGCGATGTCACTTCGTTGGAGAGTCGAGCCGCGTCAACTGATTGGGCCGGTACGGATACTCCCAAAAGTACTGCCGCAAGCCGCCTTTAAAGCGCACGACTACGTAACCGGTGTCCTGAACCTCAATGACCGTGCCGGTCTTTCCGTCGTTTTTGTCGCCGGCTGCGGCCAACTTGACCCGCACCCGAAAACGCAAAGACGGCCGCACCGAATGGATCCCGCCACCGCACCTGGACACCGGGCAAGCCCGGACGAACAACTACCACCACCCCGAGCGATACCTCATACCCGAGCAAGACCAAGACTCCGACGACGACGACGATCCCTAAGCTAGACCGACGGGCTGAGCCCTGCAGGCACCACGATCAGCTCGTGCGGACGGCTCGATGTAGTCCGCCCCGTCGGCGACCGCGCGGCTGCCAGCGGGCTCAGTCGTTGTCCTTCAGATCTTTGAGCTCCTCTTCGTATTCCTTGAGCACCTCAAGGAGTGGTTTCCCGGCAATGAGGAACCGGACAACCCGGATGTTTTCAACGACCAGCGCTGCACGCAGCATCAGCCGCCGAAACTCCTTGCTTTGGCGCACCGCGCGGAGTTGGTCCTCTGTGCCCCGCACCATCCAGAAAGCGCCGATATCTGCTGGTGCCGCCGGCCCGGCGATGCCCACCTCGAAGTTCTCGATGGCTTTTTTCTTCACCAGGCCCTCGAAGTACTCGCGGCCGGCGGCGAAGACCCTCAGGGCACGCCGCTCACGCCCTTGCCGGACCCGGTCCGAAACGATGAACACAGCTATGTCAGCCATCGGTTTCTCCTCTTTGAGTGTGTGGTTTGGTGCCCCAAGTGGAGCAACCAACTGACTATCCGCCGTGGCGGCCGCGGTCCGCAGCTATTTGGCGGAAGTTCCGCTGGAATTTGGCGGGAAGTATGTAGCCGATTCCTCGAATATTTGCCACCGCAACGGTTTTGACAGCAGAGTTCTCAGTCGATTCGAAGGTTGCGTACGGGGACTACTCAGCCGCACACAGGACTCCCGCCCCGGTAGCGCTGGTGCGGCAGGGTGCCGGTAACAGCAAACATTGCGCCACACGGCGGGGCGCAATGCTGTGGGGCCAGCGGGGATTAGCTGTTGCGGTGCAGCAGCACTACGTTTGTCTTTGGCGGCGGCGCGATCGGCTCGGGCATCCGTGTCGGTTGCGGGCACGGCGGGGCGGCTAGCCGGTAACCCGACCGCCTCCGGGGCCGGGCGAATGATCTTGCTCTGCAAGCCGTTTAGGCCCAATGGTGCCGCCCAGTCGAGCGGCGGCTTAACGGCGTGGTTACCGTGCAGCCGTCGCGGGCAGAGCACGGCGGTTGGGTTGTTCGCGTGCGGATGCACGGTCGCGAGGTAGTCGGTTATGCGCCCCGCGAACCAGTCCGGTAACGGCACGGTGCGCTTGCTCGCGGCGGCGACGTGTCTTAGTGCGCTGCACCCGCACACTGCCGCGTGCCTTGCCGTCTGTGCCGACCGTTAGCACTAGGTCGCGGACCTCAAGTCCTTGCACCTCCGCTGCGCGTAGGCCGGTGTACGCCATAAACAGCACGAGCAGTTCGTGGACCGCATACCGCTCGCCCACCTTCGGCACCTCGACACCGGCCAAGCCCGCGGCAACAACTACCACCAACCCCGAGCGATACCTCATACTCGACAACGACAACGATGACGACGACGATCCCTAGCTTCGTGTGACCGTCAGAACGCGCGCGTCATACCTCGCAGCCGCAGTCGGATGCCGCTTGGGCCTCCGGTAGTTCCGCCAGCACTTCGGCGCGGGTGGCGTCGAAGCTGAAATACCCCTTGACGGGCAGGGTTTCAGGCATCGGGTCGTCGTAGCTCCAGGCGACGTCTTCGACGACGGTCTCACCGATCACGGCCGACCAGTACGTGGCGTAACCCTTGTAGTTGCAGTAGCTGGTGGTGTCCGAGCGCCGCAGCAGGTCGGTGCGCACAGCCGAGGGGTCGACGTAGAGAAGGGGCGCGAGCGCCGTCTCGAAGACGATCACCGTGTCGGTGGTGTCGACCAGCGTCGTGCCGGCGACCGCGACGCGCAGCCCTCGGTTCGTCGGGCGGCAGTCGACACGGTGGTAGGGATTCGGCGGGTAGTGGACGAGCTTGCGGCCCTCCTCGAGCCACGTGTCGACTGCATCCCAGGGAACGTGGACGTGGCCGGGCGCCTCGGCGACGGGTTCGGCTGCCAGGTCGCCGACCTCGTCGGCGGGGAACGCGTAGGAAAGCGGTTGGTCGCGGCGGTGCACCATCAGCGCCCGCTCGGTGTCGATCACCGTGCGGCCGTCGCGGAACGCCTGAATGCGCCGCGGGTGCGGCTCGACGAACACCACGTCGTCAGGCAGCGGGGGAGAAAACCATCCAGCGGGATTCTTGCTGAGCGGACCGCGCCCGGCAACAAGACTCATTTCGGCCCTCCGTTCACAACGTCAAGCCTAGCTTTACAAATTCAAGCCAGAGTGTCACGCCTTCTGCCAACTTTCACCGAAGTCGCCTGCCCGGCCCGCAGAAGGAGTGCAATGGATAGGTACCAGGAAGAGTCGTTGACGAATGGGGTGGGTGTGAAGCGACTCAACGGCGTAGACGCCTTGATGCTGTATACCGAGACGCCTGAAATCCACATGCACACGCTCAAGATCGGTGTGCTCGATGTCTCCCATGTGGAGGGCGGCTTCAGCTTCGACCTGTTCCGTGCCGTCGCCTACCCGCGCCTGCAGGCCATGGCGCCGTTGCGCTACCAGCTCGTCGACATTCCCCTGAAGCTGCATCACCCGATGTGGGTGGTGAACGACGAGATCGACTTCGACTATCACGTTCGCCAGGCGCGGGTGCCTGCGCCGGGCGGCCGCCGCGAACTCGATCAGCTCATCGGCGAGATCGCGAGCACCCCGCTGGACCGAAACCGACCGCTGTGGGAGATGTACGTCGCCGAGGGCCTGGCCGACGACCGCATCGCGATCATCCACAAGGTCCATCACGTACTCGCCGACGGTATGGCGTCGGCCAACCAGATGGCGAAGGCGATGGCGCCGGAGAATCCGTCCGGAGTGATGGGGATGCCCGAGGACCCCGATATGGCGCGGACACGGTCGGCCTTGCTCAAGGCGGCGGGTCGCGATCATGTCGGGCTGATCCGGAAACTGCCCCGACTGGTGAGCGAGACGGCCGGCGGGGTGTCCCGGGTCCGTCGGCGGTCCAAGGAGCGGGGTGCCAATCCCGATCTGGCGCGCAACTTCGCCCCACCGCAGTGCTTCATCAACCATGTGGTGACGCCCGGACGCCGGTTCGCGTCGGCGCCGCTCGCGCTGGCGGATGTCAAGGAAACCGGGAAGCACCTCGGCGTCACGATCAACGACATGGTGCTGGCGATGGCAGCAGGGGCGTTGCGCCGCCTGCAGCTGCGCTACGACGGGCATGCCGACGAACCGCTCATCGCCGGCGTGCCGGTGAGCACCGATCCGTCGCCGGAACGATTGATGGGCAACGAATTCAGCTACATGACTCCGTCGTTGCCGGTGCACATCGCTGATCCACTCGAGCGGGTCAGGTTGACTTCGAAGTCGACGACCATTGCCAAGGAGAACCACCTGCTGCTGGGACCGACACTGCTACCGGCGTGGCTTTCCTATCTGCCCCCGTCGCTTGCTCCCCGGTTCTTCCGCGCGCAAGCCAGACGCGTCGAGTCGGCCAGCGTCATGAATCTGACCATCTCGAACGTGCCCGGGCCGCGAGAGCGCGGGCTCATCGAGGGCGCGACGGTGAGCGAAATCTATTCCGTCGGACCGATTTTCGCGGGCAGCGGAATGAACATCACCGTGTGGAGCTATGTCGACCAGCTCGCCATCTCGGTGCTGACCGACGACCGTACGCTCGATGATCCGCACGAGGCGACCGACGCGATGCTTGACGCCTTCGCCGAAATCCGAAGGGCCGCGGGAATCACCGGAGATCTCACCCCGGTCGGCTCGGTCCTGCCGCTGGCCACCGCCGCCGGCTGACCGTTATCCGATAACCGGGAACCGGCGCTGCTTGGCAAGACGGTCCAGGGCCTTTTGCATGACCTCGCGGACATGCGCGTCCACCTCGGCCACGTCGGGGTTCTCACCGAATCGCTTGGCGATGTCGATGGCGGGCAAAACCTGCGTGACGATCTTGCTCGGCAGCGGCAGATTCATCCCGCCGACCGACACCCCGAACGGGAAGCCCACGGAGATCGGAATGAGCTCGCTGCGCATGATCTTCAGGCCCAGCCTCTTGGCCAGCCAGTCCCCGCGGGTCACGAAGAACTGAGTCTCCTGCCCACCTATCGACACAACGGGCACGATCGGCACACCGGCCTCGATCGCCGTCCGCACGTATCCGGTCCGGCCGTTGAAGTCGATGACGTTCTGCTGCAGCGTCGATCGGGTTGCGTCGAAGTCGCCGCCGGGAAACACCATCACGGCCGCATCGTCGGCCAGCGCCTTTGCCGCATTCTTTCGGTTGGCCGGGATGAACCCGAGCCGCTGGAAGAACTGCTTGGTCGGTCCGACCGACAGGATGTCGTGGCTGAGCGTGTAGAGCGGCCGGTCGTAGCCGAACCTGTCGTAGAAGTCCACCGCGAAGGTCGGCAGGTCGGTAGTCGACTGGCCGCCCGAGTGGTTGGAGACGAGCAGGGCACCGCCGGTCGGGATGCGGCCGAGGTCCTTCACCTGCGAGCGGAAGTAGCGCTTGACCATCGGTCGCAGGATCCCGACGACCTTCTTGGTGAGCTCAGGGTCCCACTTGGCGACCTCGGAAATCTGTGCGTCCGCCTGGTCCTTGACCGTGCGTTTCGATGGCATGCGAGAGCCCCCTAAATAGATACTTGCGGCTCATGGCTCGTGAGGTCGAAACCTTCCCGGCCGACCACCGCTCGGCGAGCTCAGCTTTACAGATTGACGAAAAAATGTCACGCCTTTGTGAGGCATGCCATACGAGGGCCGACGGCCTACCTTTTCCAGCCGCGGCGACGCAGCCACCAGTCGCGCGCCACGATGACCAGGATCAGCGCGGCGAAACCGATCAGGAAGAAGTCCTCGACGCGACCGACGTGGTTGCCCTTGAGCATCAGCAGCAGGAATCCGGCGGACAGCAGGCCACCGATCTGGATCACCTTGTGGTGCTGCTTGGACCAGCCCCACGCCGCGGACGGCACATCTTCGACGTCGACGCCGTCGGTCGGATCCACCTCTGTGCTCACCACGGCTGCTCCTCACGGTTGGGCAGAACTGTCGCCGACATTCTGACATAGGTCGTCTACTAGGCACCGCCGTAGTGTGGTGCGTCATGGCAGGACAGTTCGACGGGAAGGTCGTCTTCATCACCGGCGCGGCCCGCGGCCAGGGTCGCTCGCACGCGGTTCGGTTCGCCGAGGAAGGCGCCGACATCATCGCGTTCGACCTGTGCGATCAGATCGACAGCGTCGCCTACCCGATGCCGACCCGAGAGGATCTCGACGAGACCGTCAACCTCGTCGAGAAGACCGGTCGGCGCATCGTGGCCGAGCAGGGCGACGTTCGGGACTTCGAACGGCTCAAGGAAGTGGTGGCCAACGGCGTCGCCGAATTTGGCCGACTGGATTTCGTTATCGCCAATGCCGGAATCTTCCCGGCGGCAGGGGAGCAGCGGCGCGGCATCACCGCCTTTGTGGACGCGGTCGACGTGAACTTGAAGGGCGTGTACTACACGATCGAGGCGGCACTGCCCGCGATGCTGCGCCATGGCGACGGTGGGGCGATCGTGATCACGAGTTCGGCGGCGGGATTCAAGTCGGTCAGCACCACGTTCGACACGATGAGCCACGGCGCCGCGGGGTACACCGCCGCCAAGCACGGCGTGATCGGTGTGATGCGCCATTACGCTACTTCACTGGCGGAGAAGGACATTCGAGTCAACTCGGTTCATCCGGGCGGGGTGGCGACGCCGATGATCATCAATGAGGCGATGGGGTTGCTCGTCGGAGACCAGCCCGAGTTCGGCGAGGCCCAGCGGCCGAAGCTGTCGATGCCGCCGATGGAGCCGGAGGTGATCACCGACATGATGGTTTATCTGTGCGGCCCCTCGGGTCGGTATCTCACCGGGGTGGCCTTGCCGATGGACGGCGGCCTGACGCTCAAGTGATTGCGCTGTAGCGGCGCAGGGCCTCCGCGCGCTCGGCCTTGTGGTCGACGATCGGGTCGGGATAGGCGTCGTCGTCCAGCTCAGGGACCCAGCTCCGCACGTATTCGCCGTCGGGGTCGAACTTCTCGCCCTGGATCGTCGGGTTGAACACCCGGAAGTACGGTGCGGCGTCCGTCCCGGTGCCCGCCGCCCACTGCCAACCGTGTTGGTTGTTGGCCATGTCGCCGTCCACCAGCTGTTCGAGGAACCAGCGCGCACCCCACTGCCACGGCAGATGAAGGTCCTTGACCAAGAACGACGCCACGATCATCCGCACCCGGTTGTGCATCCAGCCGGTCTCGGCGAGCTGGCGCATACCCGCGTCGACGATCGGGTAGCCCGTCCTACCCGCTTTCCAGGCCTCGAATGCCTTCTTCGCATCGGCGCCCTCGTCCACCTGCATCGAGTCGAACGACTTGTTCCAGTTCCACCACGCGCTGTCGGGCCACTCGTTCAGCACCGCGGCGTAGAAATCCCGAAACGCCAGCTCCCGCAGATAGGCCTGGGCGCCCTTACCGCGGCCGAGGTCCGCGGCCATGGTGCGGGGGTGGATGGTGCCGAACTTCAGGTGCGCCGACATTCGGCTGGTGGCCGACAGATCGGGCCGGTTGCGGGCGTCGGCGTAGTCGACGAGGTCGCCCTCGACGAATTTCTTCCACTGCCGTCGCGCGGCCCGTTCGCCTGCGGGCAGCTCCAATTCGATGCCCGTGTCGGGGATTTCGACGCCGCCCTCGAGGGCCGCCGGGTCGATCCAGCGTGCCGACTTTGGGCCCGACTTGGCCGGTGTCCGCCGGCCGTGTCGTTGCCACGCGTCGTAGAACGGCGTGAACACCTTGTAGGGCTCGCCGTCGCCCTTCACCACCCGGCCGGGTGACACCAGATACGGCGACCCGGACTCCTCGAACGGCACATCGCCGAGCGCGTCGCGCACGGCGTCGTCGCGGCGGCGGCCGAACGGCGAATAGTCGGCCGAGACATGTACGGACGTGGCGCCGATGGCCTTGGCCAGTGCTGGAATTCGCTTCTCGGGCTGCCCGCTCGTCACCATCAGCCTGCCGTCGAGAGCGTCGCGCAATTCGCGCAACGCGTCGTACAGGTACTGCAGCCGGCGCGGCCCGGACGACGCCTTCAGGCGTGGGTCGAGCACGTAGCAGGCCAGCACCTCGCCGTCGGCCTCCGCGGCGTCCAGCAGTGGCGGCATGTCGATCAGCCGCAGATCCCGGCGGAACCACAACAAGGTGGGCATGCATTGATGCTGCCCGAATTTCCCGCTAGACAAACTAGGAGGCAAACAAAGGACGGTCGATGAAATTCTGGTCTGGCACGGCGTTCACCAAGCCCACCGACGGTGTGGCGATCGCCAGGATGCTCGATGAGGCGGGCTATGACGGAATCGTGACGTCCGATCACATGATCTACCCGCGGGAGTTGAGGTCGCCGTACCCGGACTCGGACACCGGCAAGCCGGGGTGGCCACCCGATACGGCCTGGCCCGACTCCTGGGTGCTGACCGGCGCGATGGCATCGGTGACAACACGGCTGCGGTTCTCCAACGCCGTGTACATCGCGCCCGCCCGTCCCCTGCTCGAGGTGGCCAAGCTGGTCGCCACCGCGTCCGACATCTCCGGCGGTCGCGTGTCGCTGGCAGTCGGGGTCGGATGGATGCGCGAAGAGTACGAGCTGATGGGCCAGGAGTTCGCCAACCGCGGCAAGCGGCTGAACGAGATGATCCCGGCGCTGCGAGAGTTGTGGCGGGGCGGCTGGGTGTCCTGGAGCGGCGAGTACTACCAGGTGCCCGAGATGATGATCGAACCGCATCCGCCCGCACCGGTGCCGATTCTGTGCGGCGGTGAATCCGAGGCGGCGTTGCGCCGCGCGGCGCGACTGTGCGACGGCTGGGTGGGCTACGCCTACGCGTGGGACGACGCTGTCGGTTACGTGCAGCGGCTGAAGGCGCTGCGCCGGGAGTTCGGACGGGAGCAGGAGCCGTTCGAGATCCTGCTGGCGCTCCTCGAACCGCCGTCGGTGGACCTGTACCGGCGGGCCGAGGACATCGGTATCACCGCGGTGATGTGTGCGCCGTGGCTCGGGCTGGACATCAGTACCGGCGGGGTCGAACGCTACCGGGAACCGATCGAACAGTTCGCCGAAACGATCATCGAAAAGTGCAAGTAGGCGAGCTGCACCATTTTGACCTTGCAACGATGTCAAAGTGATGTCACCATGACGTCATGGATCTGCAACCGTACGTCGACGGGGTGCGCCACGAGCTGGGAGTTGCGGCTGCCGCCGGCGGTCCCGACGCGGCCGCCCTGGCCGATCGACTGACCGCGCCGCTGGACTCGGCGGTCCGGCTCGCCCTGCTCGAGGCGCTGTCCGACGCTGCCGAACAGATCACCCGCGAGCTCGCACCCCGATCGGTGGACGTGCGGCTGCGCGGTCGTGACCCGGAGTTCACCGTCAGTCGCGGCGTCGAGGATCTGGCCGACGAGCCGGTGTCCGCGGTGCCGGAAGCCGACGACGACAGCGGCACGTGGCGGGTGACGCTGCGGCTGCCGGAGAGCCTGCGGTCTCCGGTGGACGCGGCGGCCCGAGCCGAGAGCCTGTCGGTGAACGCATGGCTGGTTCGCGCCGTCGCCGCAGCCCTGGGAGGCAAGCGGCGCTCGCGTGCCAACACCGACAAGAACTTCAGCGGCTGGGTCCGCTGAGTCACGAAAAATCAATCAGGAGTAAACGATGCCGACATTCCCAACACCCGACCCGATCACGGCCTCCATCGAGGTGGTGAGTGGCTCCGTCCACGTTGTCGCCACGGACCGCGACGACACCGTGGTCGAGGTTCGCCCTCAGGACCCGAGCCGCGCCTCCGATGTCAAGGTGGCCGAACAGGCAAAGATCGATTTTCGAAACGGCACCCTCGCCGTCGAGGCGGGCAGGCGGTTCATCTCCGATGGTCGCGGGGGCGCTGTCATCGTCGACATCCAACTGCCCTCGCGTTCGCGCCTTGAGGTGTCGTCGGCCTCCGCGCAGTTACGCGCCGACGGCGAGTTCGGCGAATGCCGGTTCTCATCGGCCAGCGGAGATGTCCACGTCGATTCGATTGCCGGAAACTTCAAGTCGGACACCGCCTCTGGCGAGGTCACCGTCGGCGAACTCGCCGGCGATGTCAAATTCCGCGCCGCCAGCGGTTCGTTGACGGTCGGGCACCTTGAGGGCGCCGTCAATGCGCAGACGTCGTCGGGCGGCATCGTCGTCGCGGCTGCGGTCAACGGTGCCGTGTCGGTGCAGACCGCGAGCGGTGACGTCGAACTCGGTGTGCCCGAAGGCACGGCGGCCCGACTCGACTTGCGGACTCATTCGGGCGAAGTGCGCAACACCCTACAGCCTTCAGACGGGCCGGCTCATGGCGACGAGACGCTGACCGTGCATGTGAGAACGGCCTCGGGTGACATTCGCGTACAACGCGCGACCGCTGGCGTCGCCACCTAGTCCACCGGGTCGAACCGGAACACGACCAATTGGCCTGCGAGCGACTCGAATTCGTCCGGCGTCCCTGCGCGCACGAGCCCGGAGCGTTTTGCGAAGCCGACGCCGACCGGCACTTGCGCCGGAAACTCGCGCAGCACGGGCCGTGACTCTTCCGCATCGAGTTCGACGATCCTGATCTTCCGCGACTTGCGCCCGCGGGACAGTGTTCCGGTCCCTGCGGCCCTGGCATTGGCCGCCCAGTCCGCGCCGGGATAACCCGCGACGGCGTACAGGCCGCCCCGGTAGGTGAACGGCGTCATCGGTGTGCTTCGGGGCCGACCCGTTTTCCTGCCGGGCACGGTCAAGACCATCGCCGGTCCGGTCGGGATGCCCAACTTCTGCATCACTTTGACGACCCTGTTCATCGGTCTGAGGTATCGGGGCGGGCGTAGATCCGACATGTCTTGTCTCCCTTCCTAGTTGGTGAACAGGTGGCGGTGAGCGGCAACCGCGTCACCGAAGCTCTCCGCTGGGTGGCCGAGGATCTTCTCCACCTCGTGGGTGACCAGTGCCGGCCTGGACACCGTTGCCTCGAGGAGCGCCATATAGGCGTCGGCGAACTCGGCCGAGAACCCGATTCCGATGAAGTGTTGACGCACCACATCGGGCGGAACCTCCCGATAGCGCAACCGACGGCCGAGGGCGGCGCCGATGACGTCGACGAGTTCCCTATTGGTCAGTGCCTGCGGCCCGGTCAACGGGACTTTCCGGCCCAACAGGTCGTCGGTGAGCAGTGCCTGCACCGCGACCGCCGAGATGTCGCGGTCGACGATGGGCGCCGTCGATGCCTCCGCGTACGGGCCGCTGACCACGTTGCCGGCTTTGATCTGCGGTGCCCACATGCCGAAGAAGTTGGTCGCGAACACGGTCGGCCGTAGGCTGACCCACTCCAGCCCGGAGTCGACGGCGCACTGCTCGACTTCCTTGTTGCGGTCGCCGCGGAATCGTGACGGCTGACGCGAGAAGTCGTCGTCGGCGTTGATGGCCGACAGTGCGACGAGCCGCGTAACCCCCTCACGGCGTGCGAGATCGACCACCGTCGCGAGTTCATCGCCGAGCGCTCGGGAGTTGAGGAACACCGCAGATGCGCCACGCAGGCCGGCAGCGGCCGAGCCGACTACCTCGACGCCGGGCGGAAACTGCACGGCGGCCGGGCGACGAGTGACCGCGCGCACCTGGACGCCGGCCTCGGCGAGCTGCTCGACTAGAGGGCGGCCGACATTGCCGGTTGCGCCCGTGACAAGAATTGTGTTCATGCAACCAAGGACGAGGCGACGTCGGAAAAAGTTACAGCGAAAGTTTCATTCAGTCCTTGTAACTTTTTGCGCCGCCGATTCGTCGTAATTGCATGAGCTGTTCACCGTCGGTGGAAGCGGCGTGGCGCAGCCATCGCCCTTACCTGGTGAATCTCGCCTACCAGATGCTCGGCGATGTGGGCGACGCCGAGGACGCCGCGCAGGAGGCCTTCCTGCGACTGGCCCGAACAGACGTGGCGCAGATTGACGACATTCGCGGCTGGCTGACGGTGGTCGCCGGACGGCTGTGCCTGGACCAGCTGCGCTCGGCCCGGGTCCGCCATGAACTCTCCGATGAGGCGGGCACACTCGACGTCACGCGATCCACCGATCCGGACCCGGCTGATCGGGTCACCCTCGATGACGAGGTCCGCCATGCGATGTTGGAGGTGCTGCGACGGCTCTCACCCGGTGAACGGGTGGCGTTCGTGCTGCACGATGTGTTCCAGATTCCGTTCGAGGAGATATCCAAGACAGTGGGTCGTCCTGTCGGGACCTGTCGCCAGCTCGCGCGACGCGCCCGTGGGAAGTTCGGCAGCGCCTCGGCCCGGCTCACCGATATCACCGATGCCGAACATCAGCTGGTCACCGAGGGATTCATCACCGCATGCGCGAACGGTGACCTCGAAGCATTGACCGCCGTGCTGGATCCGCAGGTGTGGGGCGTCGGCACCATTCTTGGCGACGGGGCGCCGCCGCCGCAGGTGAACCACGGCCCCGACGAGGTAGGCCGCAACCTGCTTCGCTACCTGGGGCACGGCGCAACGCTCGTCACCGGACCGGTCGGGGAGCCGGTGCTGCTTGCCTTCACTGACCGGCGGCTGTTCGCCGTCATCGTGCTCACGTTGCGGGACAACCTGATTCTGAAGATCGAGGCGACAGTCGACCCATCGGCACCAGCCCGACCGCAGTAGTCGGTCGGGCTGTGCCCGGGCGTATTCTGTTGTGGTCGAACCTAGTTGGCCGGTGGCATCAGCACGGTGTCGATCATGTACACCTGTGCGTTGGCGGTCGAGACGCCACCACAAACGACAGAAGCGTTGTTGACCTTGAGGCCATTACCCATGCCGGAAACCGTCACGTCGGCACCCTGCACGGTCTTGTGGGTGCCCACCACCTGCGCTGGCCCGGCCTGACCGGGAACCACGTGGTAGGTCAGGATTTTGGTGAGTAGATCCGAGTCGGTCTTGAGCTTCTCGATCGTCGCCGGATCGATCTTGGCGAATGCCGCGTCGGTGGGTGCGAACACGGTGAACTCGCCGCCGTTGAGCGTGTCAACGAGGTTCACGTTCGGATTGAGCTGGCCCGACACCGCTTTGGTCAGCGTCGTCAGCATCGGGTTGTTGGACGCCGCCACCGCAACCGGGTCCTGTGCCATCCCGGCCACCGAGCCGGGGCCGGTCGGCACCTGCGAGGCGTAGGCGGAACAAGCGGGTCCGACCAGTTCGGCCGACGCGGCCCCTGCGCTGCTCAGCGACAGACCGATCGCCGCGGCGGCGGCCAGACCGGCAACCGCGACCGTCTTCTTGGTGTTCTTCATCGTTGACTCACTTCCTGTGTCGCGGACGGCAACAGTTGCCGCCCCTCCATTTCCGGTTTCCATGAGGGATTCGAAGCTGCGGCACCGTCGGATGGGTGAACGTTGGAAATCGATGGCGAATTGTGCTTACTGATTCGTCATCCGTAGGTGAACGAGAAGGCCTGCAGTCCTTTGCTCAACTGCACTTCGAGTTGTCCGCGCGCGACCTGGTCGCCGGAAACGATCTGGCGGAACGTCGGGGGCCCGCTGATAGGCACGGTCGTGGTCTTCCCGTTGCGCGTCACGGTCACGGTGCCCTCGCCGCCAACGACGATGTAGACGTTCTTCGCGTTGTATTTCAACGCGATGGTGGAGTTCTCAGATTCCGCCGTCGCGCCCTGGTAATCCAACTTCCACCGGCCGCGGTACGCGAACGTGTCGTCGGCAAGGCGTGTCGGATAGTTGAAATCCGCGGTGCCTTCGTCGTAGGTGTCGGTGCCGCCGTAGTTCACCATCTTGCCGACGCCGAGGTACGTCTCGGGCGTCTGGCCCTCCGCAGGCGTGATGTCGGCGGAATCACTCGGCGGTGGCAGTGCCACGCCCGGATTGGCGTCGGTGAGCAGTTCCCTGATCAGGTTCTCGGTGACGTCGTAGTCACCCTCGCCGAACTTGATGTGGCGCACGGTTCCACTCGCGTCGACCAGGTACTCGGCCGGCCAGTACCGGTTGCGGTAGTTGGTCCAGGTCGACAGGTTGTTGTCGAGAGCGATCGGGTAGGTGATGCCCAGATCTTCTGCGCCGCTGACGACGTTGCCCGGTATCTTCTCGAATGCGTACTCGGGGCTGTGCACGCCGATGACCTCGAGTCCTGCGTCTTTGTACTTGTCGTACCAGTCGACGACATGTGGGATCGCGCGTTGGCAGTTGATGCACGAGTAGGCCCAGAAATCGACCAGAACGACCTTGCCGCGTAGCGACTTCAGGTCGACCGGTGCGCCGCCGGGTGTGTTCAGCCAACCGTCGATCCCCTTGATATCCGGTGCCGTGCCGCAGTTTTCGAGCTGTGCGGCGCCGTTGCTGCAGTTCGACAGCTCCCCGTTCTGGTCATTGACCAGGCCGCCGAGGTTCAGCTTCTCCTGAATCTCATCCGACGCAACGACCCTGTCCTGCAGCGAGCTGGTGTAGTCGGGGATGGCGCGCTGCAGCTTGGCGGGCACGTTGAACACTAGCGCGACCGCGAACACCAGCATCACGATGCCGCCGATCACGCGAATCCGGCGCTGGTGGCGACGAAATGTGCCGACCCGCTCGACAACCCGTTGGCCGGCGAGTGCGAAGGCCAACAACGGCAAGGCAGCGCCGATCGCGAACGAGATCGTCAACGCGAAGGTGTCCAGGCCGATAGAGCCCGTCGCACCGGCGACCACGATCGCAGCCAGAACCGGTCCGGCGCAGGGCACGTACAGCACGCCCAGGGCCAGCCCGAGGCCGAATCCGCTTCTGCCCTGGCTCATCTGGAGTTGGGGAATGCGGGAGAAGGGCTTTTCCAGGATCTCCTCGAAGCGGGGGAAGATCAGGCCGAGACCGATGGCGGTCAGCGCGACGAGCCCGGCCCACCGGAGCGCATCCTGCGGCAGATGCAGCAGCGACAGCAGCGTGGTGCCAAGGAGGGTGACCAGGCTGAAGCTGAGCACCAGGCCGCCGATGACCCGGTACGGCCGCAGCCTGTCAGACAACGCCGGCTTGACCTTGACGGCGGTCGCAGTTCCGCCGCCCGACTCGGCGACGGACTCCGAACGCGCACCTTGAGTGCCGGAGAAGAAAATCACCGGCAGCACCGGCAGAATGCATGGCGAGATGCCCGTTATCAGACCGCCCAGAAAGCCGATCAGTACAAGTGTGGACATGCCAGTTATTCGGAGCCCCAACGAATTTGGATCGGTCACCAGCTTGCCGAGCAGACGCAAAAGCCCCCGAACACGCGGCGTGTCGGGGACTTTTGCGTCTGCTCGCGCTAGCTGGCCGGCGGCATCAGCACGGTGTCGATCATGTACACCGTGCGTTGGCGGTCGTGACGCCACCGCACACCAGACCGGCGTCGTTGACCTTGAGGGTGTCGCCCGAACCGGTCACCGTCACGTCGGCGCCCTGCACGGTCTTGTGGTTGCCGACGACCTGCGCTGGACTCGCCTGGCCGGGCACCACGTGGTACGTCAGGATGCTCGTCAGCAGATCCGAGTCGGTCTTGAGCTTCTCGATGGTCGCCGGGTCGATCTTGGCGAACGCATCGTCGGTCGGGGCGAACACGGTGAACTCGCCGCCGTTGAGCGTGTCGACCAGGTTCACGTTCGGGTTGAGCTTGCCCGACAGCGCCGATGTCAGCGTCGTGAGCATCGGGTTGTTCGACGCCGCCACCGTCACCGGGTCCTGTGCCATCCCAGCCACCGAACCCGGGCCCTCGGGCACCTGCTCGGCGTAGGCGGCACAGCCGGGACCCACCAGGCTCGCCGCGGGCTCCGCCATCGCGGACGTGGTGGTGGCCGCCGCCGAAGTCGTCGTTTCGGCGGCCGTAGTCTCGGTTGCGGTGGTCGAGCTGTCGTTCGAACATGCCGAAGGCCGAGAATCGCCAGCGCGGCGAGGCCGGCCGCCGCGACGGTGCTGCGGTGAACATTTCTCATTGGTGTCCTGACTCCTTGGTCACGGGCGGGCATGTAGCCGCCCTTTGACATGACGTCGGGGATTCGGCGTGGGACCGGTCACGGATGGGCCGATGGCCGGGGACGTCACATTTGGGTCACATTTCAGGGCTTTGCGTCGGCTGGCGGCACAATGGGGAGGTGAGCAACCGGCTGCGCGTGCTGATCCTCGGCAGCACCGGGTCGATCGGCACCCAGGCGCTGGAGGTCATCGCCGCCAACCCGGACCGCTTCGAGGTGGTCGGGCTGGCCGCCGGCGGCGGCAATCCAGACCTGCTGGCCCGCCAGCGCGCCGAAACCGGCGTCACCAACATCGCCGTCGCCGACCCCGAGGCCGCCGAGAAGGTGGGTGAGGTCACCTACGCGGGGCCGGACGCCGTCACCTCGCTCGTGGAGAACACCGAGGCCGACGTCGTGCTCAATGCGCTGGTCGGAGCGCTGGGCCTGCAGCCGACACTGGCCGCGCTGACCAGCGGCGCCCGGCTGGCCCTGGCCAACAAGGAATCGCTGGTCGCAGGCGGCCCGCTGGTGCTGCGCGCCGCGAAGCCGGGCCAGATCGTGCCCGTCGACTCCGAGCACTCGGCGCTGGCGCAGTGTCTGCGCGGCGGCACCGCCGACGAGGTCGCCAAGCTGGTGCTCACCGCGTCCGGCGGGCCGTTCCGCGGCTGGACCGCGGCCGACCTCGAGCACGTCACGCCAGAGCAGGCCGGAGCGCATCCGACCTGGTCGATGGGCCCGATGAACACGCTGAACTCGGCATCGCTGGTAAACAAGGGCCTCGAGCTCATCGAAACCCACCTGCTGTTCGGCATTCCATACGAACGCATCGAAGTCGTCGTGCACCCCCAGTCGATCGTGCACTCGATGGTGACGTTCACCGACGGCTCGACGATCGCCCAGGCCAGCCCGCCGGACATGAAACTGCCGATCGCGCTGGCGCTGGGCTGGCCGTCACGGGTGCCCGGCGCCGCTGCGGCCTGTGACTTCCGCACCGCCTCTACCTGGGAGTTCGAGCCGCTGGACACGACCGTGTTCCCGGCTGTAGAACTCGCGCGAGAGGCCGGCCAGCGGGGCGGCTGCCTGACCGCGGTCTACAACGCCGCCAACGAAGAGGCCGCGGCCGCGTTCCTGGACGGTCGCATCCGATTCCCGGTGATCGTGCGCACCATCGCCGATGTGCTGCACGCCGCAGACCAGTGGGCCGCCGAACCGGCTACCGTGGATGAGGTACTTGATGCGCAACGCTGGGCCCGGGACAGGGCCAGGGGCGCGGTTTCCCGGGAGGTTGTCACCACCAAATGATGTGGGTCGTCGGTGTCGCGCTTTTTGCGCTGGCCATCCTGGTATCGGTGGCGTTGCACGAATGCGGTCACATGTGGGTTGCGCGTGCCACCGGGATGAAGGTGCGCCGCTACTTCGTCGGCTTCGGTCCCACGCTCTGGTCCACCCGGCGGCCCAACAAACTGGGCTCCACCGAGTACGGAGTCAAGGCGGTCCCGCTGGGCGGTTTCTGCGACATCGCGGGCATGACCTCGATCGACGAAATTGCGCCGGAAGACCGCCCCTACGCGATGTACAAGCAGAAGACATGGAAGCGCGCCGCGGTGTTGTTCGCCGGTCCTGGCATGAACTTCCTGGTCGGCCTGGTGATCATCTATGGCATCGCGCTCTTCTGGGGTTTGCCCAACCTGAGTCCACAGCCCGCTGCGTATGTCAGCGAAACTTCTTGTGTCAAAGCAGAAGTCAGCAAGGGCCAACTCGGCGACTGCACGGGGGCCGGCCCTGCGGCGGCTGCCGGCATCAAGGCGGGTGACGTCATCGTCAAGGTCGGCGACACCGAGGTGCACAACCCCGACGAGATGGTCGCCGCGGTGCGCGGGCTCACCGACCCGACGCCGTTCGTCATCGAACGCAACGGGTCACAGATCACCACCGTCGTCGACGTCGTTCCGACCAAGCGCTTCACCTCCGACACCGCCCAGGCGCCGTCGACCGTCGGCGCGATCGGTGTCGCCGCCGCCGAGTTCGGTCCGGTGGAATACGCCCACTACAACCCGGTGACCGCCGTACCGGGCACGGTCGCCTTTACCGGCGATCTGGCCGTCGAGCTGGGCAAGTCGCTGGCGAAAATCCCGACCAAGGTCGGCGCGCTGGTGCACTCGATCGGCGGCGGCGAACGCGATCCGGAGACGCCGATCAGCGTCGTTGGCGCGTCGATCATCGGCGGCGACGCCTTCGAGCGCGGGCTGTTCATGGCGTTCTGGTTCTTCCTCGCACAGCTGAACTTCGTGCTGGGCGCGGTCAACCTGATCCCGCTGCTGCCGTTCGACGGCGGTCACATCGCGGTCGCGTGGTTCGAGAAGATCCGCAATATGATCCGGAAATCGCGCGGCATGGTGGCCGCGGCGCCGGTGAACTACCTCAAGCTCATGCCCGCCACCTACGTCATCCTGGTCGTGGTGATCGGTTACATGGCGCTGACGGTCACCGCGGACTTCGTCAACCCGATACGTCCGTTCGAGTAGGAGACATCAAATGTCAGTCGGCTTAGGGATGCCGGCGCCGCCGGTGCCCACGCTGGCCCCGCGACGAAAGACCCGTCAGCTCATGGTCGGCGACGTCGGGGTCGGCAGCGACCACCCGATCGCGGTGCAGTCCATGTGCACCACCAAAACGCACGACGTCAACACCACGCTGCAGCAGATCGCCGAGTTGACCGCGTCCGGCTGTGACATCGTCCGGGTGGCCTGCCCACGGCAAGAGGACGCCGATGCGCTGTCCGAAATCGCCCGGCACAGCCAGATTCCGGTGATCGCCGACATCCACTTCCAGCCCAAGTACATCTTCGCCGCGATCGACGCCGGCTGTGCCGCCGTGCGCGTCAACCCCGGCAACATCAAGGAGTTCGACGGACGGGTCGCCGAAGTCGCCAAGGCCGCGGGCGACGCGGGAATCCCGATCCGCATCGGCGTCAACGCAGGCTCGCTGGACAAACGGTTCATGGCCAAGTACGGCAAGGCCACACCCGAGGCTCTGGTCGAGTCTGCGCTGTGGGAGGCGTCGCTGTTCGAGGAGCACGGTTTCGGCGACATCAAGATCAGCGTCAAGCACAACGACCCTGTCATCATGGTTGCCGCCTACGAACTGCTTGCCGCGCAATGCGATTACCCGCTGCACCTCGGTGTCACCGAGGCGGGCCCGGCGTTTCAGGGCACCATCAAGTCCGCGGTCGCGTTCGGCGCGCTGCTGTCGAAGGGCATCGGCGACACCATCCGGGTATCGCTGTCGGCGCCGCCGATCGAAGAAGTCAAGGTGGGCAACCAGATCCTCGAGTCACTGAATCTGCGGCCCCGCAAACTCGAGATCGTGTCGTGCCCGTCGTGCGGGCGCGCGCAGGTCGACGTGTACACGCTGGCCAACGAGGTCACCGCCGGCCTGGAGGGCATGGAAGTCCCGCTGCGCGTCGCGGTGATGGGGTGCGTTGTCAACGGTCCCGGGGAGGCACGCGAAGCCGACCTAGGGGTCGCGTCCGGAAACGGCAAGGGCCAGATCTTCGTCAAGGGCGAAGTCATCAAGACCGTCCCGGAGGCCCAGATCGTCGAGACGCTTATCGAAGAGGCACTGCGAATCGCCAGCGAAAAAGAATCAGAACGTGGATCCGATGATCCAAGCGGTTCGCCAGTGGTAACCGTAAGCTGAACGTGGCCCTGTGACTGGGGTCATGACGCTCTAAGGCCGCAGAAAGAGTCTCCATGTCGGCTCCGCCGCTTTTTCGCCTCGTCGACGAGCGACGGGTTTCAGTGGTGCGCGACGCCGCCGCTGTGCGGCAGGTGCTCGACGCCGACCCGGTCGGAAGCTGCATGGTGGCCTCCCGGGTGGCCGAGCACGGCGTCGATCCGGGTGCGATCGGCGGCGAACTGTGGACGCGCCGCCGGGCCACCGAATCGTTGTGTTACGCGGGCGCCAACCTCATCCCGCTGCGCGGTGAGGCCGGCGACCTCTACGCCTTCGCCGACAAGGCGGTCAGCGGCGCCCGGCGGTGTTCGTCGCTGGTCGGGCGTGCGGAACTGGTGTTGCCGATGTGGCGCCGCCTCGAGCACGCCTGGGGGCCCGCCCGCGACGTGCGCGAGCGCCAGCCCCTGATGGCCCTCGCCACCGCGCCGAACTGCCCGATCGACCCCGCGGTGCGGCCGGTGCGCATCGAGGAACTCGACGCCTACCTGGTGGCCGCCGTCGACATGTTCATCGGCGAGGTCGGCATCGATCCCCGCATCGGCGACGGCGGCCGCGGCTACCGGCGACGGGTCGCCGGCCTGATCGCTGCGGGTCGGGCCTGGGCGCGCTTCGAGCGCGGCCATGTGGTGTTCAAGGCCGAGGTCGGTTCGCAGTCGCCCGCCGTCGGCCAGATCCAGGGCGTGTGGGTGCACCCCGACTGGCGCGGCCGCGGCATGGGCACCGCGGGCACCGCCACGCTCGCCGGCGCAGTGGTGCGAAGCGGCCGCATCGCCAGCCTCTACGTCAACGACTTCAACGCCGTGGCGCGCGCGACCTACGACCGCATCGGTTTCGCCGAGGTCGGCACCTTCGCGACGGTCTTGATGGACTGACTCGCCCACACAGCGGCGTTGGTTACGCTTCACGTCATGACCGATCGGCAGAAAATCGCACGCAGGGAGATCGCCGACACGCTGGTGCGCGCGCTCGAACGGCGGCATGAGCTCCTCGACGTCGTCGTGGAGTCCGAGGACTACGACGCGGCCGTCGAGGCGATCGCCACTATGCTCGACACTTCGCCCGCCGCTGCCGAAGCGGTGCTTCGGTTGTCCTTCGAACGTCTCACCAAGGTTTCCAGGCGCCGAATCGCCGCCGAACTCGAGGACCTGAACCACGAGTTGAGCTTCACGATGGGGGAGCGGCAGGCGGGTCTGGGGGAAAGCCTGATGCTGCGTCCGTTCTCGGCCGCCTCGGACCGCGACATCTTCGCGGCACGCACCGGCGATGTCGGCGCGGCGGGCGACGGATCAGGCGCTCCCGCAGGCGATCTCGATGACGAGATAAGCGCAGCCGCCGGCCGGGTACACGCCGAAGAAGCGGTGTGGTTGGTGGCGATCGACGGATCCGAGAAGGTCGGCATGGTGTTCGGCGAGTTGGCCGCCGGCGAGGTCAACGTTCGCATCTGGATCCACCCGGCCTTCCGCAAGCAGGGGTACGGCACCGCCGCGCTGCGAAAGTCACGTTCGGAGATGGCGGCGTACTTCCCCGCGGTGCCCCTTGTGGTGCGCGCACCCGCCGCGGGCCCCTAGCTGTTGTGCTTTTGGCGCCGAGATCGACCTTTTGGCGCGTTCTTCTCGCTGAGCGGGTAGAGATCATGCGCGGCCTCGACGATGGGTTGAGTTATGCCGAGATCGGGCGACGCATCGATCGCGACCGTTCGGTCGTGTGGAAAGAGGTCACCCGCAACAGCACCGCTGACGGGGACTATCACGCGTTGATGGCCCATGTTCGCGCTGGTGGAAATGCACTGCGTCCCAAGGAATTCAAACTCAAGAATCCAGAGCTGTGCGCCGCGATCCAAGCGTGGATGGATGACGGGTGGAGCCCACAGCTGATTGCGCAGATGTTGGCCAAGGAGCACCCCGATGACAAGCTGATGCAGGTGAGCCACGAGACGCTCTACAAAGCGTTGTATGTGCAGACCCGTGGCGCTCTGCGCGCCGATCTGCACAAGCGCCTGTCGACGAAGCGGGCGGCCCGCAAGACCCGCGGACGGGCTGTGGGGCCGCGCGGGGTTTACGCCAGCGGCGAGGAGTTCCGGATCAGTGACCGGCCCGCCGAGGTGGCCGATCGGGCGGTGCCCGGGCATTGGGAAGGCGATCTGATCATGGGTGCCGGCAACACCAGCGCGATCGGCACTCTGGTGGAGCGCCAGACCCGGTTCACCATCCTGTTGCACCTGCCCATCGACCACACCGCCGAAACGGTCGCGACCGCGATGATCGAGGCGATGAGCGAGCTGCCCGAGCATCTTCGACGCACTATCACCTGGGACCGCGGCTCTGAGATGGCCCAGTGGCGCGACATTCAGCTGGAGCTCAAAGCGCCGGTGTACTTCTGCGATCCGCATTCGCCCTGGCAGCGCGGCACCAACGAGAACACCAACCGCCTACTGCGGTTCTGGTTCGAGAAGGGCAGCGACCTGGCCGGCTACACCAAAGACGACCTCAAACGCATCCAGGACAAGCTCAACACCCGACCACGACCCACCCTGGACCTCGACACCCCGGCCCAACGTTTAGCCGCCCTCATTAGCCCAGCCGCCTAAATGTTTCCCCAACCGCTTGACAATGCTTCGCACTTTTTCTGCGAAAAGTGAGTTTCGGCGTCGCGCCTCCGCTGAATTGAGGTCTCGGATTCGTAACATTTGTCCCAATGGCAACTTGGTTCTCATCTGCAACACGTCTGGCGAGTCTGCTGACGGTCGTGACGGTGGCCGCGTCCCTGAACGCATGCACGCCGAAACCCAGCGGGCCCGAACCGGTCGCCGAAGAATTCTTCGCAGCGCTGGCGAAGGGGGACACCGGCGGTGCATCGCTGCTGACCGACCGACCGGAGGACGCCCGCGCCGCGCTCAACGAGGCGTGGGTGGGCCTGCAGGCTGACCGCCTGGATGCACAGGTGCTGGGCTCGAAGTTCACCGAGGACACCGGCAGCGTCAACTACCGCTACAGCTGGCAACTGCCGAAGGACCGCACCTGGACCTACGACGGCCAGCTCAACATGGTGCGCAACGAGGGGCGGTGGGAAGTCCGCTGGGCCGCGACCGGGCTACACCCGAAACTCGGTGAGCACCAGACGTTTGCGTTGCGAGCCGACCCGCCCCGGCGCGCGTCGGTCAACGAGCGCAGCGGAACCGACGTGCTCGTGCCCGGCAACCTCTACCACTTCGCGCTGGATGCCAAGGCGGCAGGCGGCTACCTGATGACCACCGCGACCGCTGTCGCCGACGCGCTGCGGCCGTTCGACGACACCATGGACGCACAGCGGCTCGCCGAGGAGGCGAGTTCGTCGGCGCAGCCGCTGAGCCTGATCACCCTGCGCCAGTCCGACCACGACCAGGTCTTCGCGGTCCTCGGAAACCGTCCCGGTGTGGTCATCACCCCGCAGGCCGAATTGTTGCCCACCGACGAGCATTTCGCGCCCGTGATCATCAGCGAGGTCAAGAAGGCGGTGGTCGACGACCTCGACGGCCTGGCCGGCTGGCGGGTGGCCAGCGTCAACCAGAACGGCGTGGACGTCGATGTGCTCAACGAAGTGCCGGCGTCACCGGCGCCATCGGTCACCATCAGCCTCGACCGCGCGGTCCAGAACGCCGCCCAGAACGCCGTCAACGGGGTCACGGGCAAGAAGGCGATGATCGTGGCGATCAAGCCGTCGACCGGTGAGATCCTGGCGGTCGCCCAGAACACCGACGCCGACGCCGACGGGCCCGTCGCCACCACCGGTCTGTACCCGCCGGGATCGACGTTCAAGATCATCACCGCCGGTGCGGCCATCGAGCGTGATATGGCGACGCCTGACACGCTTCTCGGCTGCCCCGGCGTGCTCGACATCGGCCACCGCACCGTCCCGAACTACGGCGGGTTCGACCTCGGCACGGTGCCGATGTCGCGGGCGTTCGCCAGTTCGTGCAACACCACCTTCGCCGAGTTGGCCAGCAGAATGCCACCCAGGGGCCTGACGACGACCGCCGCCCAGTACGGCATCGGACCCGACTACCAGATCGAGGGCATCACAACGGTTTCCGGCTCGGTGCCGCCGACGGTCAACCTGGCCGAACGCACCGAGGACGGCTTCGGACAGGGCAAGGTGCTGGTCAGCCCGTTCGGTATGGCGATGGCTGCGGCGACGGTCGCGGCAGGCAAAACCCCTCTGCCGCAACTGATCGAGGGCCGCCAGACAAAGATGACCGGCGAGCCGGCCCCGATTACGCCGAAGATGCTCGACGGGCTACGACCGATGATGCAGCTCGTGGTCACCAACGGCACGGCCAAAGACCTCAATGGGATGGGCGACGTACGCGGCAAGACCGGTGAGGCCGAATTCGAGGGCGGATCACACTCCTGGTTTGCCGGCTACCGCGGCGACATGGCGTTCGCAGCGCTGATCGTCGGGGGCGGCAGCTCGGAATACGCGGTGCGGATGGTGCGGTGGATGCTCGAAAGCCTGCCACCCGATTATTTGGCCTGAGTGGTGTCGGCGCGGCGGCGAGATCGACGTTGGCGAGAAGAAGTTCGAGTAGCGGCCACGCCAACGTAGATCTCGCGGGGCGGGGGGATGCTCGAAAGCCTGCCACCCGATTATTTGGCTTGAGTGGCGTCGGCGCGGCGGGCTGCTTCCTGCGCGAGCTGCACCCGGGACGTCAGTCCGAGCTTTGTGTAGACGCGAGTCAGGTGGGACTGATCGAGACGTGCGACGGCCGCCGTCATCTCTTCCGGTTGCGTCTGCCATAGTCGCGTCGAACCCTCGACGTCAGCCAGCAGCAATGTCACCGTTCCGGTGGGAAGCTCGCCCATGACCACGTCGTTCCACTCAGTTTCGATCATGCTATCCAGCATCCGGCGCTAGCAGCCGCGAAACATCAGCGCAAATGCGCAAAAACAGACGTACGGATGCGCTATTTGAGCGGCTCACTCGGCACGTCGTAGCGCTTCTGATAGGCGGCGACCTGCTCGCGCAGCGACCCGGCGTCCAGCCCGGTGTCGGCCCAGCTGTAGCGGCCGCCCCCGCCGTCGCCGGGATGAGCCGCCAGAAACTCCCGCATCCCCTGCTCGGCCGTGGCCGTCAACTCGCGATTCAGCCGGGCATACAGCGATCTGATCGTCGCGAACGGGTCCCGCATGAAATCGGCGAACTGCACGTCGATCACCTGGCTGGGCGCCAGCGATTCGCGCAGTGTCATTCCACGCTGCAGGCCGACCACGATCTCCTCACAGGACTGCACCGCGCATTCGGCGACAGTCGTTTCGTCCGAGGCCATTCGACGCAGGTGATTGGTCAACGCGCTGACCGACGAGATCACCTTCAGCGGGTCGCGGTGCGTCTGCACGATCACCGCATCGGGATACTCCGCCACCAGCTTGTCGAGGGTCCAGAGGTGCGCGGGCGACTTCAACAGCCACTGTCCGCTGACGCCGGACTGCAAGTGCTGCAGGAAGATTCGGTGATAGCGGTAGGACGGACGATGGTCGGCCTCGTAGAGCAGCCACTTGTAGTACGTGGGTAGCCGGTACTGGACGGAGAAGATCATGCTGCAGAACTGGCCTGCGGTGATCCGCACGCACTCCTGACCGAACTGCGCGCCCATCGGGTGGAACTTCATGAAGCCGGGAATGATCTGCTCGCTCATCTCCAGACGGGCCTGGGTTTCGGCGATGCGCGGGTCGGTGTCGTAGGTCTCGGGCTGCGGCAGCGGGTACGGGTTGTCGACCTCCCAGGTGAGCGGCGGACGGAGCTGCGGGTCCTGGGCGAGCAGGTCGAACAGGATCGTGGTGCCGGTGCGAGGCTGGCCGACGATGAAGATCGGTCTGCTGATCTTCTCCTGCGCGATCTCGGGGTGCGCCTTGCGCCATTCGACGATCTGCAGTCGGTTCTTCAGCGGCTGCACGATGTCCAGGCGCCGCGACCTCCACGCCGAGGTCGTTGAGCCGGGCCTCGCCGACCAGCCCGTCGCACAGCAGCCCCAACCCTTCGCGCCAGGACTCTTCTTCGTCGAACTCCGCGCCGAAGTCGTCACTGCCCGCCCACTCGCAGGCCTGCTCGATCAACGCGGCCGGGTTGAACCGGTCGGTGGCACTCACCGCGGCGCCCCGCCCGTGTGCACGGTGACCGCCACCTTGGGCGGTTCGGGATTGTCCAGCCAGCGGAAGACGACGAAGCCGCGGTGCCGGCCGCCGGTGTCCAGCCAGTGGCCGTGGCCGAAGTCGTTGGCGCCGATGGCGATACGCACCAGGCCATCGGCATCGGGCGTCACGCCCTTGTTGGTGACCGAACTGTGCCTGCGGCGAGGCTCGAGGCATTCGTGCCAGATGTTCTCCAGCGTCACATTCCAGTAGCGGGTGTCTGGCGGTTCGAACTCGAGCACCAGCGACTCGTCGGCGTCCAGCCGGAAGGTCCCGATCATGTACAGGTTGTCCGGGGTGGTGTCGGCGGCGCCGAGATCGGCGGCCTCGGAGGTCACGAGTGTGTTCGGCTGTTCCATCAGTTCGGGCTTGATGGTGCGGTGCAGCGTGGTCAGCTTCATGATCGACCAGGCCATCGCGGTGAACTGTTCTGCCGCTTGCGCATCGGACACCGCATGCGGCGGATGCGCGGTGAGCGGATCGATGCGCAGCGTCGCCGGCTGTTCGGTGCCTGCGTCGGCGATGTACTCACGGACCACGATCGACGTGGCATCCTCCGGAATCGGCACCCACTCGCGCGCCGTCGAGTTCGGCCGGTGACGGTTCGGTTGCGGAGAAAACCAACGCGAACTCACCGGCGTCCAGCTTGAGGTCGGTGTCGCTGACGTACGCGGCCATCCTGCGCGGCGTCATGCCCGTTCCGGCCAGCACCTGCAATCCCAGATAGGCGGTGGTGCCCCGCGTTCCGGTGACCCGGTAGGCGCGGTCGCCGCGGATCATCGCGAGTTGATAGGTGCCGTCGGGATTGGGGCCGCCGATCAGCCGGGTGCGTGAGCACATGTCGAAGAACCACGGCAGGTCGGGGTCGGCCTCCACGGTCATCTCCGAGCACAGCGCGGTGACACGGGAGATGACGCCGAGTCCCTCCAGAAGTTCGCGTTCGTTCTCCGCGTCCTCGGTCACGATCCGGGTGATGTCGCCGAGCATCTGCTGCACGAAGGCCCATGCCTCGACGGTCTTGGGTGCCCAGGAACTGTCATTCACCGCCACGAGCAGACAAGGTATCCCGCCGCGTCTCGACGCCGCGGCGGTATTTTGGAATGGCCATGACCGGAATCAACGAGCAAGCTGCGGCGATGCGCATTTCCGACGCCGACCGCAACGGAACTCTGCGGCGCCTGCACAACGCCGTCGCGCTGGGGCTGATCGACATCGACGAGTTCGAGGAGCGCTCGGTGCTGGTTTCGCAGGCCCGGCTGCATTCCGACCTCGACAACCTGGTCGGCGACCTGCCCGGCCCCGGCGCCATCGTCACCTCCGCCGCCGACCGGGTGGAGCTCAAGGGCGTGATGGGCTCGTTGAAGCGGCAGGGCGAGTGGATGGTGCCGACCCGGCTGGCGCTGGTACGGCGGATGGGCTCGGTGGACTTGGACCTCACCCGCGCCCGGTTCGCCGGGCCGATGATCGTCATCGAACTCGACATGAAGTTCGGCGGCCTGGAACTGCGGCTGCCCGACGGCGCCAGCGCCTCGATCGACGATGTCGAGGTCGTCGTCGGCAGCGCCCGCGATCACCGCAGGGACGCGCCCGCGCGAGGGCAGGCCGCACGTCATCCTGACCGGCAAGGTGGTCTGCGGCTCGGTCGACATTCGCGGCCCGCGCAAGTCCTTGTTCGGCCGGTCCCTCAAAGGATCCAGCTAACGCTTGAACAGCTGCGAACCGGTCCTGATCAGGCGTTCCCAGCCGGCGGGCCTGCCGACCAGCTTGGCCATCAGCGGCGCGGAGTCGAAGTAAGAGACCCGTTCGGCGATCAGGCCGCCGGTGAATGTGAACCGGTCGACGGCGTCCCAGGCGATCGGCTTACCGCCGTAGGTTCCGCTCAGCGTGAACTCGATGTACACCTCCTTGGGCCCGTGGCCGACCCGGCGGACGTCGGCATGCAGGTCGGGGATCAGCGCAAACAGCCTCTGGAACGACTCGCGGCAGGCCTGCTTGCCGCGCAGGGTGCCCATCATCGGCTGGATCAGCACGATGTCGTCGCTCCACAGGGCTTCGTGCTTGGCCAGGTCGGGTGTGCGCCAGGTGTCGGCGAACTGCTCTGCAAAGCGGGCCGCGAACGCCTCGTCTACGTCGTCGATCCTCATGGCCCAAGAATGTAGTCGGGCCGCCCGACTATTCTGGCGTCATGCCTGTTCGCACCGCACTTCGCCCCGGCGTGGTGTCACCGACCCTGCCGGTGCCCCGCTCGATCGTCCGCCCCGAGTACGTGGGCAAGGCGACCGCCCGCGAAGGCAGCGAGCCGTGGGTGCAGACGCCCGAGGTGATCGACAAGATGCGCGTCGCGGGACGGATCGCGGCGGGTGCGCTCGCGGAGGCAGGCAAGGCCGTCGCGCCCGGTGTGACGACCGACGAGCTGGACCGGATCGCACACGAGTACATGGTCGACCACGGCGCCTACCCGTCGACGCTGGGCTACAAGGGGTTCCCGAAGTCCTGCTGCACCTCGCTGAACGAGATCATCTGCCACGGCATCCCGGACTCCACCGTGATCGAGGACGGCGACATCGTCAACATCGACGTCACCGCCTACATCGACGGAGTGCACGGCGACACCAATGCGACGTTTCTGGCCGGCGACGTTTCCGAGGAACACCGGCTGCTCGTGGAACGCACGCGGGAGGCAACGATGCGCGCGATCAAGGCGGTGCGGCCGGGCCGCGCGCTGTCGGTGATCGGTCGCGTCATCGAGTCGTATGCAAACCGGTTCGGGTACAACGTGGTTCGCGACTTCACCGGGCACGGCATCGGCACCACATTTCACAACGGGCTGGTGGTGCTGCACTACGATCAGCCCGCCGTCGAAACCGTCCTCGAAACCGGGATGACGTTCACCATCGAGCCGATGATCAATCTCGGCGCGCTGGACTACGAGATCTGGGATGACGACTGGACCGTCGTCACCAAGGACCGCAAGTGGACCGCCCAGTTCGAGCACACCCTGGTGGTCACCGACGGCGGCGCCGAAATCCTGACCCAGCTGTGAGATTTCTCCCGCGAGCAGTCGCAAAGTTCCGCAAACTCCCAGGAACAGCGGACTTTTGCGTCTGCTCGGCGAAGAATAATGAGCGGCTCGTTACTGATCGCGGGGACGAGTTCTGACGCCGGGAAATCCCTGGTGGTCGCCGGCCTGTGCCGGCTGCTGGCGCGCAAGGGTGTCGAGGTCGCACCGTTCAAGGCGCAGAACATGTCCAACAACTCGGCGGTCACCGTCGAGGGCGGCGAAATCGGCCGAGCGCAGGCGATGCAGGCACGCGCAGCGGGTGTGGCGCCCAGCGTCCGGTTCAACCCGATACTGCTCAAGCCCGGCAGCGACCGCACCTCGCAGCTTGTGGTGCGAGGCCGGGTCGCAGGAGCGGTCGGCGCCGCCGACTACATCGAGCACCGCGACCGGCTCCTCGAGGTGGTCACCGACGAATTGGCTTCGCTGCGAAGCGAATTCGATGCGGTCATCTGCGAGGGTGCCGGATCGCCCGCCGAGATCAACCTGCGGGCAACCGATCTGGCGAACATGGGGCTGGCGCGGGCCGCGCACCTGCCGGTCATCGTGGTCGGCGACATCGACCGCGGCGGGCTTCTCGCCCACCTGTTCGGCACGGTCGCGGTGCTCGCGCCAGAGGACCAGGCACTGATTGCGGGCTTCATCGTCAACAAGTTTCGCGGCGACCCCGCACTGCTCGTGCCGGGGCTGGCGCAACTAGCAGGAACTCACCGGCAGGCCCACCTACGGCGTGGTCCCGTTCGACGACGGCTTCTGGCTCGATACCGAGGACTCGATGTCGGTGCTGGCCCACCGCGTGGTCGGCCAGCCGCTACCGCCGATCGGCGAGCAATGGCTGCGGGTGGCCGCGATTCGGTTGCCCCGCATCTCCAACTCCACCGATGTCGAGGCGCTGGCTTGCGAGCCCGGGGTGCTGGTGCGCTGGGTGACCGACCCCGCCGACCTGGCCGACGCCGACGTCGTCGTCATCCCCGGCAGCAAGGCGACCGTCGCCGACCTGAACTGGCTGCGCGACCGCGGCCTGGCCGACGGCATTCTCACGCACGCCCGATCGGGTCGACCGGTGCTCGGCATCTGCGGCGGGTTCCAGATGCTGTGCCGCCACATCGACGATCCGGTGGAGTCCGGCGTGGGCGGCGTCGACGGGCTTGGTCTGCTCGACGCCGACATCGTGTTCGCACGCGACAAGACGCTGCGTCACCACGAGGCTCCGCTGCGCGGTTACGAAATCCACCACGGCCTCCTGTCGCGATCCACCGATGACGACTGGCTCGGCGTCGGAATCAGGCGGGGCGCGGTATGCGGCACGCACTGGCACGGCCTACTCGACAACGACGAGTTTCGCCGCCGCTGGCTCACCGACGCCGCGGCGGCCGCGGGTCGGCAGGGATTCGCCGCCGCCGACGACGTCGATGTCGCCGCGCGGCGAGACGGGCAACTCGACCTGATGGCCGACTTGCTGGCGGCCCACGCCGACATCGACGCGATCCTCGGCCTGCTGGAGACCGGCCCGCCCAGGCGCCCGACAATCGTCAGCACGCGCCGTGAGTAGCCTTGGACGCATGATCAGGCGGCAGGTGGGGGCCGCTGCGCTGGCAATTCTCGTGATCACGGCGTTCACCGCCTGCGCCGACTCCATCGCCGGTACGGCGACCTGGCACGGCGCCACGCTCGAGAGGGTCGTGCTGACCGCCGCGGATTTCCCGCCGGGCGTGCAGTACGACCGCCTCATCGAGAACCCCGGTCAACCCGACGGCGCGGGCGGCCCGGCGGCGATGCTGTCCACGCCGGAAGGCTGCTCCGACGGGCTGACGAGGGTGATCGCCGCATCGGCCGAGCGGGGGCCGGGCAGCGCCGCGAAGTACAGCGTCACCTACGACGGCGCACGCATCGTCATGACGGTGCTGACGTGGAACCTCGACCTGGACAAGCTCGCGGCCACCGCCGAACGGTGTGCGCAGTATCAGACGTTCTTCGACCCGGCGTCGGAAGGCATTCCGATGACGACCGCCAGACTGCAGACGTCGCGTCCCGACGCGCTGGCGTACGAGCAAACCATGGACCTCAGCGGGGCGAAGAGCAGCGTTTTCTTCTCCTTCGAGAACGTCGATAAGATGGCGGTGTTTGGAATCGCGTTCCCCACACCGAATCCGACCATCACGGTCAAAGCCACGCTCCCGCAGACGTTTCTGGACATCGCAAGTAAACAGGCCGAGCGCCTGCAGGCCGGCTGAATGACAGGTTAAGACCCGCCAAAAAACCGCCCGCCGACGGGTAACTGGTTGTAGCGTGACCAAATGCCTTCGACGATGGTCACCGTCGACGGTTTCCCCGTTCCCGTCGATCTAGCCGGCCCGGAGAAGGGGTCCGTCGTGGTGCTGCTCGGCGCCGCGCAACAGGCGGCATCGGCGTACGACGCCGTATGTCAGCGGCTGCACACCGCGTCGCTGCGCACCATCGTCATCGGGCCCGACCCGCGATTGACGGCCAAATCGGTGATCGGCATCCTCGACACGCTCGATGTGCAGTGGGGCCTGCTGGTCGGCGACCGCATCGGCGGGGAGCTGGCGTGGGAACTGGCCGCCACCCGGCTGGACCGGTTCATCGGCCTGGTCGTGATCGACCGCGGCCATCCGCGCGTCGCCGACCAGTCCGGCGTGATCCGCGACGAGCACTGCCCGCCCGTGGAGATGAACACCACCGCGCTGGTCAGCACGCCCGCGGCCCGGGCGGTGGCAAAGGCCAGCCAGCGTTTCGTGTACGGCGACTTCCGGTTGGTGGAGCTGCTCGGGCGGCGCAACGCCCAGGAGTCCACCGCACAGCTGGCCGCCGAGATCGTGATGCGCACCAGCACCTGGTAGCGATTAGCCAGGCTGTTCTGGGTTGGATGCTCGGCGCCCTGCCCTCGCGCGGACGCGCTCAGTCAGGCGCCTCGGTGGGCGTCCACGCCTGCGGTACGGCTGGGGTGCCCGGGAAGAGATAGTCGACGAAGGCCTTCGCGGTCGGCTGCGGCTCGTGGTTCGCCAGTCCCGGGCGCTCGTTGGCCTCGATGAAGACGTACTCATCGCCGGTGACATCCGGCACCAACAGGTCGATGCCGGTGACCGGGATGCCGATCGCTTCGGCGGCCGCCACCGCGACGTCGCACAGCGTCTGGTTCACCTCGGCGGTGACGTCGTGGATGGTGCCGCCCTGGTGCAGGTTCGCCGTTCGGCGCACCCGCAGCCGCTTACCCTCGGGCAGCACGTCGTCGAACGACCAGCCTGCTTCCTTGACCGTCGCTTCGGTGACCTCGTCGACGGGGATCCGGGATTCGCCGCCGGTCGCGGCGCTGCGCCGTCGGCTCTGGGCCTCGATCAGCTCCCGCACGCTGTGATGGCCGGTGCCCATGATCTCGGCGGGTATGCGCAGCGCGGCAGCGACGACCTTGCCGTCGATCACCACCAGCCGCAGATCGTCGCCCGGTGCACGCTGCTCGATCAGCACCTCCGGATGCTGCTCGCGGGCCCGCACCAGCGCCGCATCGAGATCCTCCGGGCCGTCCACGCCGACGGTGATGCCTTTGCCCTGCTCGCCGCGGGTCGGCTTCACCACCACGTCGCCAACCTCGTCGACGAACGCGTGGTCGGCCTCATCGAAGGTCGCCAGCCGTCCCTTCGGCACGACGATTCCGGCCTCGGCCACCAGGCGTCTGGTCAGTCTCTTGTCGTCGCATCGGCTCATCGCGACCGCTGAGGTGTACTCCGACAACGACTCTCGGGTGATGACGCTGCGCCCCCCGTGCGACAGACGCATCTCACCGGCCTCCGCGTCGAGAACCTCGACCCAGATCCCGCGCCGCATCGCCTCGTCGGCGATGATGCGCGCGTACGGGTTGAGGTCATCGACGGTCTCCGGCGGCTGGGTGAACAGAGGCTCGTTGATCGCGTTCTTTCGCTTGACCGCCAGCACCGGAACCCGTTGGAATCCGAGCTTCTCGTACAACGCGATCGCGGCGGCGTTGTCGTATGCCACCGACAGGTCCATGTAGGCGCGGCCCCGCTGGCGGAAGTCGTCGGCGAGCGCGCGGGTCAGCGCCGCGCCGACGCCGGGCAGGCTCGATGCGGGGTCGACGGCCAGTGTCCACAGGCTCGAGCCGTTCTCCGGATCGGAGAACAACCGCTTGTGGTCGACGCCGGTGACGGTGCCGACGACGCTGCCGTCGTCGTCGCGCACGGCGACGAGGTAGGTCACCGCGTCGTTGTGCTGCTGGTTGTCCCAGATGACGTCGACCGGCGCGGGCACCATGCCGCAGCGCACGTAGACGCGGTTGATCGTGTCGGCGTCCTCGGGGTCGCCCAGCGGCCGAACAGTGAAGCCGGACGGCGACGGCGCGGGCTCGTCGTCCTCGGCGAAGCGCAGCCGGTACGTGTGGCTCGGGTCGATGAACAACTCGGCGGGCGCCTTGGCGACCAGGACGTGCGACTCGCGGGCGTAGATGCAGATGTCACGGCGCCCTGGGTTTCTCCGCGCAGCACCTCGGCGAGCTTGTCGGCGTCGGCGAAGGTCTGACCGAAAAGCAGTCGGCCCCAACCGAGTTCGAGCACCACATCGTCGGACATGGCGTCGACCATGTGCGGGGGGGACGCGTCGTGCAGCCCGAGCGTGATCGCCTCGGGTGGTCGTCGGCGCCGGTGCTCATGCAGCAGCCCCGGAGATGCCGTGCTTCTGCAGCCACAGCTCCAGCAGCGCGATCTGCCACAGCTCGTTGCCGCGCAACGGCGTCAGCCGGCCGTTGGGGTCGGCCAGCAGCGCGTCGACGGCTTCGGGGCGGAACAGTCCGCGCTCCTTGGCGACCGGCGCGTAGAGCGCGTCGCGGACCAGGTCCAGGTACGGGCCCTCCAGGTGGGTCAGCGCCGGCACCGGGAAGTAGCCCTTGGGGCGGTCGATCACCTCGGCCGGGATCACCCGGCGCGCAGCCTCTTTCAGCACACCCTTGCCGTCGTGCGCGGTCTTGAGGTTCGGCGGGCAGGTCGCGGCCAGCTCGACGAGTTCGTGGTCGAGGAACGGCACCCGGCCCTCCAGGCCCCACGCCATGGTCATGTTGTCGACCCGCTTCACCGGGTCGTCGACCAGCATCACCGTGGTGTCGAGCCGCAGACGCGCGGTCGACGCCGGTCTGGGCGCCTGGGCGGGCGAAGTGCTCGGCGACGAACCGGCCGCCCGGGTCGCCCTCGGCGAGATAGGTCCGCGAGACGAGCGCGGCGACTCCCGCGGGGTCGCGGTCGAAGAACGCCTTCGCGGTAGCTGGCGACCGCGCCTTCGAGCGAGGCCGCGTCGGGCTCACCCATCGGCGGATACCAGTGGTAGCCGGCGAACACCTCGTCGGCGCCCTGACCGGACTGGACCACCTTGACGTGTTTGGCCACTTCCTGGCTGAGCAGGTAGAAGGCGACGCAATCGTGGCTGACCATCGGCTCGCTCATCGCGCCGATCGCGCCGTCCAGCGCGGGCAGCATCCGGTCGGTGCCGATGCGGATCTGGTGGTGGTCGGTGTCGAAGCGCTTGGCGATGAGGTCGGAGTACTCGAACTCGTCGCCCTTGACGCCGCCGACGGACTCGAAGCCGATGGAGAAGGTCTGCAGCCCGTGCTGACCGGCCTCGGCGAGCAGGCCGACGATCAGGCTGGAGTCCACGCCGCCCGACAGCAGGCAGCCGACCGGCACGTCGGCGACCAGCCGGCGCTCGACCGCGGGCCGCAATGCGGCCAGAACCGCGTCCTCCCAGTCACGTTCGGACCAGTCCGCGCTCTCCGCACGCCGGGTGAAGTCGGGCTCCCAGTACGTCGTGGTGGTACGGCGGCCGTCCGGCTCGATCGCGACGAGTGAGGCCGGCGGGAGCTTGGCGACGCCGCGCAGGATGGTGCGCGGTGGCGGCACGACGGAGTGGAAGGTCAGGTAGTGGTGCAGCGCCACCGGGTCGATCCGGGTGTCGACGCCGCCGCCGGCCAGCAGCGCGGGCAGCGACGACGCGAACGCGCACGCGGTGCGAGTCTTCGGTGATGTAGAGCGGCTTGATGCCCAGCCGGTCGCGCCCGAGCAGCACCCGGCCGCTGTCCCGTTCGACGATCGCGAAGGCGAACATGCCGTACAGGTGGTCGACGAACTTGTCGCCCCAGTGGTGGTAGGCCTTCAGCAGCACCTCGGTGTCGCTGCGGGAGAAGAACCGATAGCCCTGCTCGGATAGTTCGCGACGCAGATCCTGGTAGTTGTAGATGCAGCCGTTGAAGACGATGGCCAGACCGAGTTCGGCGTCGACCATCGGCTGCGAGCCCGCTTCGGAGAGGTCGATGATCTTCAGCCGGCGGTGGCCGAGTGCGACCCGGCCCTGCGACCAGACGCCCGCGGCATCGGGGCCGCGCGGAGCCATCGCCTCGGCCATGGCCGACACAGCCGCGACGTCGGGCGTTCGGCCGTCGAGTCGCACCTCGCCGGTGGCTCCACACATCAGTTCGACCCTACCGGGTGGCACCCCCCTTCGCAGGGGTGCCAACTGCTCGCATTTTAGTGAGTGATAGTGAGCGAAAGTGTGTGCTAGCGAGTGGTCTGGCGGGGTGAATCTGACGGAGTGGGCCCGGTTGCAGGGTGTGCATCCGCAGACGGCGTATCGCTGGTTTCGGGACGGAACGTTGCCGGTGCCGGCGGTGCGGGTGAATCAGCGCACGGTGCTGGTCAACCCCGATGGCGGGTCGACCTCGGGGGCGGTCGGTGGTGTGGGTTTGTATGCGCGGGTGTCGTCGCATGATCAGCGGGCTGATCTGGATCGTCAGGTGGCGCGGTTGTCGGGGTGGGCGGGTCAGGCCGGTGCCACCCTGATGCGGGTGGAGACCGAAATCGGGTCGGGCATGAATGGTGCCCGGCCCAAGGTGCGGCGACTGTTGGCCGATCCGCGGGTGAGCACTGTGGTGGTGGAACATCGGGACCGGTTGGGGCGGATGAATACTGAACTGGTCGAGGCCGCCCTGTCGGCGCACGGCCGACGGTTGGTGGTGCTCGATCCCGGTGAGGTGACCGATGACCTGGTGCGCGACATGGTGGAGGTTCTCACCTCGTTGGGTGCTCGGCCCTACGGCCGGGGCAGTGCCCGGAACCGTGCGTTGAAAGCCGTGGGGTGCGCCCAACGCGACGTTGGGCCGGCCGCGGTTGTCGGTGGTGTGAGCGAGGATGGCGGTCATGGACAATAAGGGCGCCAAAGGTCTGGTGTCCTACCTTTGGCGGTGACGAATACGTAAATCTTCACCGCAGGTCGTTGACCTCGGATCGGCCCAGGTTTATTGTCCAAGTTGTCTGACAACTTGCGCTTGGAAGCCAGTCGGGAGCCGAGGAGGAGCGATGGCGGAGAACAAGCGGGCAGTCGGTTCGGTCACCTATCAAGAGGCCGGCCACGGCTATTTCGAGAAGCGGATGTTGCGACGGCACGCCGCCTTCTGGTCGCTATGGGCGCTCGGTGTCGGCGCCGTCATCTCGGGCGACTTCTACGGGTGGAACCTCGGCCTCGACGCCGGCGGATTCGGCGGCCTGCTCATCGCCGCCATTGTCATCACGATCATGTATTACGGCCTGTGCTTCAGCATCTCCGAGATGTCACCGGCCCTGCCGCACACCGGTGGCGCGTACTCCTTCTCCCGATCGGCGATGGGCCCCTGGGGCGGCTTCATCACCGGGTTGGCCGAGAACATGGAGTACGTCATCACCCCTGCGGTCGTCGTGGGCGCGATGGGCTTCCTGTCGCACGACATCGTCTACGACGTGACCGGAGCCGACGGCTGGTGGAACAGCCCCGTGCTGTGGTGGGCGGTGTATTACATCATCTTCGTCGGGATCAACATCATGGGCATCGAGATCACCATGCGGTTCACCGTGGTGATCACCGTGCTGGCGCTCGGCGTCCTCGCGTTCTTCTTCGTCTCCGTTCTCGTCAGTGGGAAATTCGACGCCAGCCTGCTCACCAACATCCCGCCCGAGGAGGGCGGCAGCAGCTTCCTGCCAAAGGGCATTGCCGGAATCTTCCCCGCCTTACCCTTTGCGATCTGGTTCTACCTCGCGATCGAAGAACTGCCGCTGGCCGCCGAAGAATCGCACGATCCGAAACGAGATATTCCCCGCGCCACGATGTGGGGACTCACGACGCTCGTCGTGTTCGCCGCCGGCATCCTGTTCCTCAACACCGGCGTCGGCGGCGGCGCCGCGGAGATCGGAACCTCGGCGACGCCGTTCTTCGACGGGTTCAAGGCAGTCTTCGGCGAGGGTGTGGGGGCTTCCCTGCTCGGAATCCTCGCGCTGATCGGGCTGATCGCCAGCTTCTTCACGATCATCTATGCCTACGGCCGCAACACGTATTCGCTGTCCCGCGCGGGGTATTTCCCGCAGGTTCTGTCGATCACCCACCCGACAAGGAACACGCCGTACGTCGCGCTCATTGCAGGCGCGGTGATCGGGTACGCCCTTTCGCTCATCATCTATTTCCTCGGCCAGAGCGAGAACGTAGTCGCCGGCCAGATCGTCGGTGCGCTGCTGTACATGGCCGTGTTCGGTGCCGTGATCTCCTACTTCATGCAGTGCCTGGCGTTCATCATGCTGCGCCGCAAGTTGCCGAACATCGCGCGCCCGTACCGCAGCCCAGTGGGTGTGTGGGGCGCGGCGATCGCCGGTGCGATCGCGTTGGTGGCGTTGATCTCGCTCTTCTTCAACCCGGACTACCGGCCAGGCGTGATGGGAACGCTCATCTACTTCCTGATCGGAATCGCCTACTTCGCGATCCGAGGCAGGCACAAGCTGGTGCTGTCTCCGGAAGAGGAGTTCGCGATGTCGCACGGGCTCCACGGAGCGAACCTGCAGGAAGAGGGCTACGGTACGGTTTCCGTCACCGAGATCGCGGGCGACGATTCGCCGACTCGGTCTCCATGACCTGACCGGCGGGGAGGATGGCCGCCCAATCCTCCCCGCACACCGTGCCTTTCACGCTTTTGCCGCCCATCTGAGGGGGTGTCGTGTCTCTGGTCCTGGGAGTCGACGTCGGCTCGCAGAGCATCAAGGCCGTGATCGTCGACGAGGGCGGTGACGTGGTTTCCACCGGCTCGGCCGCACTGACGATGACCCACGAGCATGACGGTTGGGCCGACCAGGACCCGCACACCTACTGCACCGCTCTGCGCGACGCCGTTCGGGCGGCCACCGATGGCGTACAGGCGGATCGCGTCGTCGCGATGGGCCTGGGCAGCCAGGTGGACGGAGTCGTCGCATGCGACGCCGCCGGCGCACCTCTGCGTCCCGCGATCATCTGGCTGGACAAACGGGCCACCGACCAATGCGATCGGCTGGTCTCGGAGGTGGGGGCCGAGCTGCTCAGCGAGCGCACCGGACTGGTGGCCGACGCCTCGCACAGCGCACCCAAGATGATGTGGATCCGCGAGAACGAACCGCGGCTCTGGCAGCAGGCGGCCGTACTGGCGCCCGTCGGATCGTATGTGCTGCACCATCTTTGCGGCTCGCACGCCCAGGACGCCGCGAACGCGTCGTCGACGATGGTCTACGACGTCACCAAGGGCGATTTCGACACCGAGCTGTGCGAGGCCGCCGGCCTCGACCCGACCATGCTGCCGCCGGTTCGCCCCTCGACGGAGGTGGTCGGCACGCTGCGGCCCGACGTCGCTGCCGAACTCGGGCTGACTGCGCAATGCGCGGTGGTCGTCGGGACCGGAGACGAGCACGCCGCATCGGTCGGGGCGGGCGCGATCGAATCCGGAGTCGTCGTCGACGTCACAGGTACCGCCGAACCGGTGACGACGGTCGCCTCGGCGCCCGTCCGCGATCCACTCGGCGTGGTGGAGACCCACGGCCACGCCGTCCCGGGTTCGTGGTTGATCGAGAATCCCGGATTCGTCAGCGGCGGCAGCACACTGTGGCTCGCCAACGGGATGCTCGGCATACCACAGGGCGAGGTTTTCGTCCTGGCGCGACAGGCGCCACCGGCCAGCGACGGCGTGCTGTTTCTGCCCGCGCTGTCCGGGTCGACCGCACCGCGGTGGAACGACGCGATGCGCGGCGCATTCCTCGGCCTGGCGATGAACCACACGTCGGCACACATCGCGCGCGCCGTGCTCGAAGGGTGCGCATATGCGTTGCGCGACATCGTCGATCGGCTTGACGCGCTGGGCCTCGGCCACGGCGAAGTGCGGATCGTCGGCGGTGGTGCTCGCGACGACTTGTGGGCGGCGATCAAGGCCGCCGTGCTCGGCAGGCCGGTGCGCCGCGTGCTGACCCAGGAGGCCACCGCCGTCGGTGCCGCGATGGTCGCCGGGGTGGGGGCCGGGATGTTCGCCGATTTCGCGGCGGCATCCGTTGCCGTCCATCTCGATCCGACCGCCATCGAGCCCGACCCTGCGGCGCAACGGCGGTACGCCGAAGCGTATTGCCGCTACCGCACCGCATTCGACGCCGTCGAGTCAGCGCTGGCCAGATGATCACCCGAAGGCGAGCCGTGCCCGCCGACCTGCCCGACGTGGACATCCGCGTCGGCGCCTCGGTGTTGGACGGCGCGATCGCCGACGCCCGCGAACGGGCCGGGGCGCCCGCACCGGTGATCCTCAGTGACGGCGGGCCGTACCGCACGCCAGCCGGACCGGTCGTCGACCGGCTCGCCGGGCAGTTGGGCGACTGCCCGGTCATCCAGCTCGGGACGGGGACGGTTCGCGCCGACGAGGAGACCGTCGAGCGCGCGGTGGCCGAAGTCGGTCCGGACCGGCTGCTGGTCTCGGTGGGTGCAGGCACCCTCACCGACATCGCGAAGGTCACCGCGCAACGCACCGGTAGCCGTCACGTCGCGGTCCAAACCGCTTGCAGCATCAACGGGTTCGTCGCGGATCGCAGCGTCCTCATCATCGCCGGCGCGAAGCGCACCGTCGTTTCGCGATGGCCGGACATGCTCATCGCCGACACCGACATTCTCACGGCGGCGCCCGCGCCACTGAACCTCGCCGGGGTGGGGGACCTGTCCACGGTCCCCAATGCGGTCGCCGAGTGGCAATTCGCCGCCCGCCTCGGCCACGGACCCGCCTACGACCCTGCGGTCGTCGAAGACGTCCTCGCGGCGATGCCGACGCTTCCGACCCTCGCCCGGGCTGCCCGCGACGCCGAGCCGGCGGGACTCGCCGATCTGGCCCGGCTGTTGGCGGCGAGCGGACTTTCGATGGGAATCGTCGGCTCGACGGCACCCGCGTCGGGCAGCGAGCATGCGGTCTCCCACCTGTTGGAGATGGCGCTCGCCGGCCAGCAGCGGCCTGCGGCCCCGCATGGGATGCAGGTGACGGTGGCGACGCGGCTGGCATTGCGGGTCTGGCAACTCGTAAACGGCACGATCCGATCGACGCGCGCGCACATCGAGGTGCCGGACGAGTCGGCGAGTCGGGAGGCGGTCGAACGCGCCTTCGCCGAGCTCGGGGAGAAGACGGTCGAGGAATGCTGGACGGCCTACTCGGCGAAACGGAACTGGCTGCTCGCCCACCAGTCGGATGTCGAGGCGGTGGTCGCCGAATGGGATGCGTTCACTCGGACGCTGACGCTGCCGACGCCGGAAGACTTCGACGGGGTGAGCCACGCGAGCGGTCTGCCGACGCGGGCCGAAGACCTTGGCGGGGGCTACGACGACGGACTGCTGTTCTGGGCGCTGCGAAACTCCCAGCTGCTGCGGGAGCGGATCTCGATCGTCGATCTCGCCGACCTGCTCGGGGTCTGGTCAGACGAGACAGCGAGGTCGATCGTGGCCGACTCCGAACGGATGAAGGAGGACTAGTGGCCAATTTTGTGTTCATGCTCACTCACGGCGACCGAACCGTCGACCACGCCGCCGAGATCGTGCCGACGCTGGCCGACACGGGGCTGCGCTACATCGGTTTCAAGGATGTGGGTGCAGACCTCGCCCGGCAACGTGAACTGACCTCGCTGGCCCACGACGCCGGTTTCGAGGTGATGCTCGAGGTCGTATCGACCACCAAGGATGCCGAGCTCTCGTCGTTGCACTCGGCAGCCGAGGCGGGGGTGGACTGGGTGCTCGGCGGCACGCATGCCGAGGACGGCGCGGGGATCCTGGGGGACGGCGTGCGCTACTGCCCGTTCCCCGGACGTGTCGTCGACCATCCAAGCGTCCTGCTCGGTGAGATCGACGAGATCGCCGCCGACGCAGAGCGACTGACCGGGCTCGGCCATGTCAGCGGTCTCGACCTGCTGGCGTATCGCCATCCGACCGCCGATCCCCTCGCGCTCATCCGCGCGGTGGTCCGGCGGTCGAGCGGCCCGGTGATCGTCGCGGGCTCCATCGCCAGCATCGACCGGGCCATCGCGGTGAGTGAGGCGGGCGCGTGGGGATACACGATCGGCAGCGCCATCTTCGACGGCCTGCTGCCCGGGGCGCCGTCCATCGCGGATCAGGTGCGCCGCGTACTCGAGGAAGCCGCTTCGGCCGTCGATGCTCCGACCGAAACCAAACCGTAGGCTCGTGTGATGTCAGGGCGAACTTTGCTCGCCGACCGCCTGCGGGACGAGCTGCTGGAGGAGATCAGCAGTTCGCAGTTGCAGCCGGGCGCGAAGTTGCCGACCGAGGGCGAACTGGCCAAGCGCTTCCAGGTGTCTCGCGCAACGGTCCGCGAAGCCGTGCGCGGGCTTGTCGAGGCCGGTTACGTCATCCGCCGACGCGGTTCGGGCAGCTATGTCACCGAACGTCGGCGGATGCCGCACGGACTGGACTCGACCCTGAGCTACCTCGCGATGATCGAGAGCGCAGGGGCACATGCCGGGATGCGGTTGCTGCACGCGTCTTTCGAGCAATGCTCGACGGACGACGGCCCGTTGCAACTCGGTCGAGGCGAAAGAGTGCTGGCGGTCGAGCGAGTGCGTACCGCCGATGATCAGCCGGTGATCTACTCCCGCGATCGCATCCCTGAACGATTCCTTCGCAGCGACCTCGATCTGCGCAATATGGATCCCTCGCTGTTCGCGCTGTTGAGCTCCTCGGGCCATGCCGCCGACCACGCGACGGCGACAATGCGCGCCGTCGCCAGCACCAGTGAGACGGCGAAAGTGCTTGATATCCGGCGCGGGAAGCCGCTGCTGTACATCGAGGAGATCGACTACGACCGGGACGGAACGCCGGTCATGCTGTCGCGGGAGTGGCATGTATCGGAGGCGTTCGACGTCCGGATCAACCGACGAGCCCAAACGCGCCCATAGCTGGCGATTTAATGGTCTGATGTCCTACCTTTAAAGGGTGACGATCTGATAGATCTACTGATTAAGACAGCGAGAAGGCGGTTCCCAATGGTTGAGTTTTCGGCATGACTGGCATGCTGTCGCAAACCGAACTGGAGTCGTTGGTCGCAGCGGGAGACATCGACACCGTCATCGTCGCGTTCTGCGACATGCAGAGCCGGCTAACCGGCAAACGGGTATCGGCTCGGTTGTTCGTCGAGGACGTCGCGGCCCACGGCGCGGAATGCTGCAACTACCTGCTCGCCGTCGATGTCGACATGAACACCGTCGACGGTTACACGATCTCCAGTTGGGAGACCGGTTACGGCGACATGGTCATGACGCCGGACTTCTCCACGCTGCGCCTGCTGCCCTGGCTGCCGGGAACCGCGATGGTGATGGCGGACCTGTCCCGGATCGACGGCAACCCGGTGACCCAGGCGCCGCGCAGCATCCTCAACAAACAGATCGCCCGGTTGGCCGACAACGGGCTGGTGCCGTACGTGGGCACCGAACTGGAGTTCATGGTCTTCGACGACTCCTACCGCGCGGCGTGGGCGGCCGGATACCGCGGACTGACGCCGGCGAGCGACTACAACGTGGACTACGCGATGCTGGCGTCCACCCGAATGGAGCCGCTGCTGCGCGACATCCGGCTTGCCATGACCGGTGCGGGCATGTACTGCGAGGGCGTCAAGGGTGAGTGCAACTTCGGGCAGCAGGAGATCGCATTCCGCTACGACCACGCCCGCGTCACCTGCGACAACCACACCATCTACAAGAACGGTGCAAAGGAGATCGCCGACCAGCACGGCAAGAGCCTGACGTTCATGGCGAAATTCGATGAGCGCGAAGGCAACAGCTGCCACATCCACATCTCGCTGCGCGGTGACGACGGCAGCGCGGTGTTCGCCGACTCCAGCGCACCCGACGGGATGTCGGCGATGTTCCGCAGCTTCATCGCGGGTCAACTCGCGACGCTTCGCGAGTTGACGCTTTTCTATGCGCCGAATGTCAACTCCTACAAGCGATTCGTCGAGGGCAGCTTCGCGCCGACAGCGATCGCATGGGGGATGGACAACCGGACCTGCGCGCTGCGGGTCGTCGGCCACGGTCACGGCATGCGGATGGAGTGCCGAGCGCCGGGCGGGGACGTCAACCAGTACCTTGCGGTGTCGGCGTTGATCGCCGGCGGCCTCTACGGCATCGAGCAGGAACTCGAGTTGCCGGAGGCGTTGGTGGGCAATGCCTACACCAGCGGCGCCGAGACCCTGCCGACCACGCTGACCGAGGCCGCAGAACTGTTCGCAAAATCGCAGGTGGCCCGGGAGGCGTTCGGCGACGACGTGGTCGAGCACTACCTCAACAACGCGCGCGTCGAACTGACGGCGTTCAACGCTGCGGTCACCGACTGGGAAAGGGTGCGCGGCTTTGAGCGGCTCTAGTCTCAGCGCGAGAAGACGCAAAGGTCACGAAAACACCGGCGTGTCGCGGACTTTTACGTCTGGTCGCCCAGTTCTCGGGCTTACCACGTATCTGCAGCAAGCGCAGACCGGGGTCTGGGATGTGCACGCAAGCTTCCTGCCCGCCATCTACATGGAGGGCGTCAACCTCGCGGGCGGGACCGCGGTGCTCCTGCCACCGCAACCCGCCGACGCCGCGGACCGGGTGCTGAACGGCCTGGATGGAGTGGTCATCACCGGCGGAGGGGACATGGACCCGGCCAACTACGGCCAGCAGCCTCATCCCGCCACCGACGAGCCCGTACCCGCTAACCGCGACCGTGACACCTGGGAGATCGCGCTCATACGTGGTGCACTGCGGCGCGGCATGCCGGTGCTGGGCATCTGCCGCGGCGCACAGGTGCTCAACGTGGCGCTCGGCGGCACGCTGCACCAGCATCTGCCCGACGTCCTCGGCCACACCCGCCACCAGCAAGGCAATGCGGTGTTCTCGACGTCGACCGTGCACACCGTCCCCGGCACCCGGTTGGCCGCACTGATCGGCGAATCGTCGGACGCGCAGTGCTACCACCACCAGGCCATCGATCGGCTCGGTGAAGGCCTGATCATCAGTGCGCAGGACGAGGACGGAGTGATCGAAGCGGTCGAAATCCCTCCCGGGGCGAGCGGAGCGACGGGACAAGGGTCTGACAACTTCGTTTTGGCGGTGCAGTGGCATCCCGAGGAGCGCCTCGACGACATCCGCCTGTTCGGCGCGGTGGTCGAGGCCGCTACACAGTATGCGACGGAAAAGGCCGCCCCTTGGGGCAGTCGCGAAGCGACTCGGGGGAAGGCAGAAGCGTGAGTTCATCTGTCTTGATCAACCCCGCCACGGAGCAGGAGCTGCGCACCGTCGAGCGGGTTGACGAGGCCGGTGTCGACGAGGCCGTGGCGCGTGCCGCCGTCGCGCAACGAGCGTGGGCCGCACCGGCGCCCGCCGATCGGGCGGGTGCGCTGCGGGCGTTTTCGGCCGTCGTCGATGCGCATGTGGACGAGCTCGCGGCGCTCGAGGTGGCCAACTCCGGCCACCCGATCGGCAATGCGGAGTGGGAGGCAGGCCACGTCCGCGACGTGCTGCAGTTCTACGCCGCAAGCCCGGAACGGCTGTCGGGCAAGCAGATTCCGGTGGCGGGCGGTCTGGACGTCACGTTCAACGAACCGATCGGCGTGGTCGGCGTGATCACCCCGTGGAACTTCCCGATGACGATCGCGTCGTGGGGTTTCGCGCCCGCGCTGGCTGCGGGCAACGCGGTGCTGGTGAAGCCTGCCGAATGGACACCGCTGACCACCATCCGGCTCGGTGAGCTCGCGCTGGAGGCCGGGTTGCCCGAAGGCCTGCTGCAGGTGTTGCCCGGCAAGGGGTCGGTGATCGGCGAACGCTTCGTCAGCCACCCGGGAGTGCGCAAGATCGTCTTCACGGGCTCGACCGAGGTCGGCACCAGGGTGATGGCGGGCGCGGCCGCCCAAGTCAAGCGCGTGACGCTGGAACTGGGCGGCAAGAGCGCCAACGTCGTGTTCGACGACTGCGACCTGGAGCGCGCCGCGGCCACCGCGCCGTACGGTGTGTTCGACAACGCCGGGCAGGACTGCTGCGCACGCAGTCGGATTCTTGTGCAGCGCAACGTCTATGACCGGTTCATGGAGCTACTCGAGCCGGCCGTGAAGGGCGTTGTCGTCGGTGACCCGAAGTCCAGGGACACCGAGATGGGGCCGTTGGTGTCCGCCTCGCACCGCGACTCGGTGGCCTCCTATGTGCCCGACGACGCACCGGTCGCGTTCCGCGGCAGCGCGCCGTCTGGACCCGGATTCTGGTTCCCGCCAACGGTGCTGACCCCGAAGCGCTCTGACCGCACCGTCACCGAGGAGATTTTCGGGCCGGTGGTCACGGTGCTGCCGTTCGACGACGAGGCCGACGCCATCGGACTTGCCAACGACACCGAATACGGGCTGTCCGGCTCGATCTGGACCGACAACCTGTCGCGTGCGCTGCGGGTGTCCCGAGCGGTGGAGTCGGGCAACCTGTCGGTCAACTCGCATTCGTCGGTCCGCTACAACACGCCGTTCGGCGGATTCAAACAGTCCGGGCTGGGCCGCGAGCTCGGTCCCGATGCACCGCTGCATTTCACGGAGACGAAGAATGTCTTCTTCGCGATCAAAGGGGAGAACTAGGTGGAAAGACTTGACCTGACCCAACGACTGGCGGACAAGGTCGCCGTCATCACCGGCGGTGCCAGCGGCATCGGGCTGGCCACCGCCAAGCGGATGCGGGCCGAGGGTGCCACCATCGTCATCGGCGACATCGACCCGGCCGCAGGCAAGCCCGTAGCCGACGAACTCGAGGGAATGTTCGTCCCCGTCGACGTCTCCGACCAGGTCGCTGTCGACACGCTGTTCGACACCGCGGCCAAGACCTACGGGTCGGTCGACATCGCATTCAACAACGCAGGAATCTCACCGCCCGAGGACGACCTCATCGAGAACACCGAACTCGACGCATGGCAGCGGGTTCAAGACATCAACCTCAAATCGGTGTACCTGTGCTGCAAGGCGGCGCTGCGCCACATGGTCCCGCAGCAGAAGGGCTCGATCATCAACACCGCGTCGTTCGTCGCGGTGATGGGATCGGCGACGTCGCAGATCAGCTACACCGCTTCCAAGGGCGGCGTGCTGGCGATGTCGCGTGAGCTCGGCGTGCAGTTCGCGCGGCAGGGCATTCGGGTCAACGCGCTGTGCCCGGGACCGGTGAATACCCCGCTGCTGCAGGAGCTGTTCGCCAAGGACCCCGAACGGGCGGCCCGCCGGCTGGTGCATGTTCCGCTCGGCCGGTTCGCCGAACCGGAGGAACTGGCTGCCGCGGTGGCCTTCCTGGCCAGCGACGACGCTTCGTTCATCACCGCATCCACCTTCCTGGTCGACGGCGGCATCAGCTCGGCCTACGTCACTCCGCTCTAGTCATGTCGGCCGATCCGGACGTTCCACTCGCAGGCGAAGCACTGCTGCGACCGGTACGGCCCGGAAACGCCTTCGAAGACACCGTCGGTCGGCTGCTGCAGACCATCCGTCTGGGTGTTCTGCAGCCGGGTGAATCGCTGCCGCCGGAACGGGAGTTGGCGACCCGGCTCGGTGTCAGCCGCGACACCGTGCGGGAGGCGATCAAATCGCTGTCGGACGCCGGCTATCTGGTCTCGCGGCGCGGCCGCTACGGCGGCACGTTCCTGGCCGAACCGCTGCCGACGCCCACCGGTGACAGCCCGGGTGTCACGCGGGCCGAGATCGACGATGCGTTGCGGCTGCGGGAGATCCTCGAGGTTGGTGCCGCGCGGATGGCGGCCAGTCAGACGCTGACCGCCGCCGAACGAGAGGTGTTGTGGGCGCGGATGACCGATGTGCGCGGGGCCCCTGCCGCCGACTACCGGAGGTTGGACTCGCGGCTGCATCTGGCGATCGCCGAGGCGGCCGGATCACCGTCGCTGGTGCCGCTGGTGGCCGAGAACCGGATGCGGCTCAACGGGCTGCTCGACCAGATCCCGTTGCTGTCGCGCAACATCGCCCATTCCGACGAACAGCACGAGGCGATCGTGATGGCGATCCTCGCCGGCGACTGCGAGGGTGCGACCGCCGCGATGCTGGCACACGTCGCGGGTCGGCCGCCCTCTTGCACGGCTTCCTGGACTAGCCCGACGAACCGTGCCGACCCCGTGCAGATCACTGCCGACACGAAACGGGCCCGGCGCAACATTTTCCGTCGCGCCGGGCCCGCTCGGGCCGGTCAGAAACTGCCCTTCACCACGTTGGTGTTCTGGATCCTGCTGCCGCAGTCGCCGTCGACGAAGCGGGCCCGGACGAACACCTCGTCGGTGCCGTCGTTGTCCTCATTGAGGACGCTCGCCGGCACCACGAATTGCTGTAGGTACTCCAGGCCTCGGTCCGTTGCCCTCACGAAGCCGTCGATATCGTCGTGGACTCCAGGGTAGTTGCGGTCGAACAGATACTGCTCCTTACCGTCGTCGCCCCAGACGATGTAGTGCATCCCGCCGCAACCCGTGAGGTTGTTGAGGTATCCAACCGCGTCCGGCTTCTCCATCGGATAGACCCCGTAGACGATCACTCGGTTCTTGCCGGGTCCGGTGATGTTCTGGTCGACAATCGTCAGCGTCGCCCCAGGCGACTGTGAGGGCGCCGCAGAAGCAGGCGCGATGCCGGCGGTCGTTCCGACGACGGTGGCGATCATCGCCGCCCCGCCCATCAGTGACGTGATCTTCTTGCGTGCGTTCATTGTGTATCTCCTATTTCTTCTCTTGTGAGCCCATCTCGCCATGGCGTAGAGCTCGTCTCAGGCGCCGCGGTCACGGCAGCTTGGCTTGGCCCGGCCTGGTGTGGATGGTGCCGGGCACTCCGAGAGAGCCTGGCTTTACCGGATCGACCTGCGCGGCTACAGGTGCCGTGCACTTCCCGTTGTCGTAATCCCACTCTCCGCCCGAATTCGCGCAGCAGAAATGTGCGTGAATGGTGCCGTTGTCCTTGATGCATTGGTCGTAGACCCCGATGTCCCACACTTTTTCCGCGTGCGAGACCGCGGGCTGTGCCAGTCCGCCGGCTGTCAGTGCCATCACCGCCGCGGCGAAGATGGTGGCCGGTATGCGCTTGCGCCACGCTGCGTTCATTTCGTCTCCCTAGTTGGTGGGCCGGTGGCCCGGTCATGGACGGTCCAACCGTGCAGGGCGGGGTTTCCGACGCGCTGAATTGTTTGTGAAATCCGCAGTTCAGAGCCCGCTTGAGCGGCGCTGGTGAAAGCTGTAGTCCGTGGCGGTGGAATTCCGGTTACTCGGCGACGTCGAGGCGCGAGCGGCCGGGCAGCGCCTTGACATCGGCCCTTCCCGGCAGCGCTGCGTCCTTGTCGCACTGCTCGTCGACGTCAACCGCCCTGTTCCGGCGGATCAGCTGATTGACCGGGTGTGGGCAGACGAGCCGCCACATCGCGCCCGTAACGCCTTGGCGGCCTACCTGTCCCGGCTGCGGGCGGTGGTCGCACGCGACGGAGAGGTCGAGATCGCCCGCGAGCCGGGCGGTTACGTGCTGACGGCCAATCCGTTATCGATCGATCTGTATTGCTTCCGTCAGTTGACGAGCCGGGCCCGCGCGGAGACGGATCCGGCCGAGGCCGACGCGCTATTTGAGAAGGCGCTGGCTCTGTGGCGCGGCGACCCGTTCGCGTCGCTGGACACCCCATGGTGCAACGACGTCCGCACGGCGCTGGCGGCCGAGCGGCTTGCCGTCGTACTGGACCGTAACGATGCAGGCTTGCGCGCCGGACGACACGGCGAGTTGCTGCCTCAGATCGCCGCGATGCTGTCCGATCACCCGCTGGATGAACGCCTGGCGGGACAGCTGATGCTCGCCCAATACCGTTGCGGCCGACAGGCCGACGCGCTCGACACCTTCCGGCAGATGCGCGACCGACTTGTCGAGGAGCTGGGCGCCGACCCCAGCCCCGCCCTGCGCGCGGTGCACCAGCAGATCCTCGACGGCGATCCTGGACACCCGGTTCCGTCACCAACACCGCGCGCTTCCGTCACCACTCGGCCACACGCCGGCCTGCCGCGGCGCGCCACCAGTTTCATTGGCCGCGAGGACGATGCCACGCGTGTCGCATGTGCTCTGCGAGAAGGCCCCCTGGTGACGTTGGCCGGAGTCGGTGGCGTCGGAAAGACAAGGCTGGCACTGGAGGTCGCGGGCCGAGTAGAGGAGGACTTCGACGACGGCGCATGGCTGTGCGAACTCGCGCCACTGGAGGACGGTGCGGCCGTGAGCCACGCCGTCGCGGCGGCGCTGCGGCTGCAACAGCAGCAGGGCCTGGGTATCGATGCCACCGTGATCGAGTATCTACGGACTCGCAAGCTGCTGTTGGTGGTGGACAACTGCGAACACGTCCTGGTCGCAGCCGCACGGTTGGTCGACCAGATTGTTCGGCACTGTCCCGATGTTGTCGTGCTGGCAACGAGCAGGGAACCGCTCGGCGTCGAGGGTGAGCGGATTCTGCCCGTTCCGCCGCTACCGGTCGAGCACGCAACGAGGTTGTTCGCCGACCGGGCCAAGGCCGGCAGGCCGGATTTCGACCTCGACCACGAGCCGGTCGGCGCCGTTGCCGAGATCTGTAGGCGACTCGACGGTTTGCCGCTGGCGATCGAACTGGCCGCCGCGCGGATGCGGGCGATGAGCAGCCTTGACCTCGCGCGTCGGCTGGACCGGCAGCGGCTGCTCAGCGGTGGCTCGCGCGACGCGCTGCCCCGACAGCAGAGTCTCGCGGCCACGATCGACTGGTCCTATCGCCTGCTGACCGATGCCGAGCAGGCATTGTTCATGCGGCTGTCGGTATTCGCCGGTGGATTCGACCTCGAGGCGGCGCACGGCGTATGCGGTGCAGACGGAGACACCGAGGACGACACCCTGGACCTGCTCACCGGGCTGCTCGACAAATCGATGGTGACGATGCGCGCGGGCACCGACCGCTCCCGCTACGGAGTCCTGGAAACGTTGCGCGCGTACGGGCGGGATCGCCTGCGGGAGAACGGCATCGACCACGTGTGTACGGCCCGGCATGCGCGTTACTACACCGAGCTCGCCGAACGTGCCGCGATCGGCATGCACGGTGCCGACGAGGGTGCGTGGGTCGATCGAATGCTGCCCGACTACGACAATCTGCGTGCTGCGTTCGAGCATGTCCTGTTCGCGCGGGAGGTGGACACTGCACTTCGGCTGGTCGTGTCGTTGCCCGAGTTCGTCCATCTGCGGATCGGCTACGAGTCCGCAGGCTGGGCGGAGCGGGCAGTCGAGCTGGCGGATGCCGACCACCCGTTGTATGCCGCCGCCGTCGGTTTCGCCGCACGAGGCGCGTGGAACAGGGGTGAGTTCGACCGGGCGCGTTCGTTTGCGACGCTCGCCGGCGAGCGTGTCCCGGCTCGCGGCAACGGCCGGGTCGCCTACCCCGGCGACGTCCTTGCGGATTTGGCTCTGTACGAGGGCGATGCGGACGCGGCGTTGGCGCACTACGACGCGGAGATGGCGCGCGCCCGTGCCGACGGGGACCCGATCCGGCTGGTGTGGACGCTGTTCTACGTGGCGATATGTCACGCCGCGCTGCGCGCTCCGGAGAACGGTGTGGCCGCGGCGGAGGAGGCGGTGCGGGTCTCGGACACCACGGCCAACCCGACGGCGCGGTCGATGGGCCGCTACGCGCTCGGGCTGGTGCTGAAGAAGTCCGATCCCGACCGAGCGTTGGCCTTGTTCGATGAGGCGGCCGAGCTGGCCGCATCGGTACAGAACTTCTGGTGGCACGGCATAGCGCTGATGGAGGCCGCGGCTACCCGCGCCGTGCACGACGAACCCGCAACGGCCGCCGAAGATCTCATCGAGGTGATCGACCACTGGGACCGGGTGGGGGACTGGAGCCAGCAGTGGCTCAATCTCCGCTATGTGACACGGTTCCTGCTCCGGCTGGGCGCCGATCACGACGCGCTGGCGTTGCACCGCGCGCTCGTCGGCGCAGGCAAGGGCTCGCCGCTCAGCGATGCCCAGGTTGCCCGCCTGGGGACATCCGAAGGGCACAACTTGACCGGTGCCCAGGCGGTGACCTTGGCACGATCCACGCTGCAGCTGCACTGTTCAGGGCGCTGACCTGCAGATTTCACGATCGGCGAACCGTTTCTCAACGCGGCCGTCGCACGCTGTCAGCGTGAACCACCAACGTGAAGGAGTGACGAGATGACCACTGTCGAAGTCGACCGTGAACTCAAGGCCAAGCATCGCGCGCTGTGGGCGTCAGGTGACTATTCGGCCGTCGCGGCGGAGCTGATCCCCGCGCTCGGACCCGAGCTCGTCCGCGCCTGCGGGATTCGAGCCGGCGACCGCGTCCTCGACGTCGCCGCCGGTTCGGGTAACGCGGCCATTCCGGCCGCCGCCGGGGGCGGCACCGTCACCGCAAGTGACCTCACACCGGAGCTTTTCGACGCGGGTCGCCGAATCGCCGCCGAACGGGGGGTCGAGCTCGAATGGGTGGAGGCCGACGCAGAAGCACTGCCCTTCGCCGACAACAGTTTCGACGTCGTGATGTCCTGCGTCGGTGCGATGTTCGCACCACATCACCAGGCGACCGCCGACGAACTGGTTCGGGTGCTTCGCCCTGGCGGAACCATCGGCCTGATCAACTGGACGCCACAGGGACTTATCGGCAACCTCTTCGCGACGATGAAGCCGTATGCGCCACCGCCACCGCCGGGCGCCAGCCCGGCGCCGCTGTGGGGCGACGAGCAACACGTGCGAGCGCTGTTCGGCGACCGGGTGAGCGCCCTGCAGATGCATCGACAGCAGATTTCGATCGACCACAGCCCGAGCCCGGAGGAGTTCCGCGAGTACTGGAAGCGCAACTACGGGCCCACGATCGCGGTGTACAAGTTCAACGCGGATCAGCCCGAACGCGTTGCGGCCCTGGACCGGGACTTCCTGTCCCTCCTCACCGACTGGAACCATTCAACGGAGCCGGGCCGGACGGCCTACCATGCCGAGTACCTGCTCGTCACTGCGACGAAGCGCGGTAAGTAGCCAAGAGGACGGCGGTGATCCAGCCGCCAAGCACCGGCGGCTGGATTAAATTGTCAACAGTGGACAAGCCCGCGAAGCAGCTGCAGGTCGAGCGTGCGTCGTCGGCGCTGGCCGACGTCGACACCGCAGGCTGGACGCTGCGCTTCGACCTACTGTCCGACCCCAACCGGCTGGAGATCCTGCTGTGCCTGCACCGGGCACCCGGAATCTGCGTCGGGGATCTGGCCGCTGCGCTCGGACGATCCGAAAACGCGGTGTCGCAAGCGCTTCGGGTGCTTCGGCAGCAGGGCTGGGTCAGTTCCACCCGCACGGGCCGAGAGGTCAGTTACCGGCTCGAGGACGAGATCGTGCACGACCTCTTGCACCGGATCGGTGCCCAGCACGCCAAGCACTCCAGCGATTGAAACCTGAACATCTGTTCATCTAGACAGATGACCAATCGCGGTCATACGCTGAGTCGATGAGTGTCGCCGCGCAGCAGAAAGCCAAGGGAGCCACTGTTGCCAGCCGGTTCGACCGAACCGATTGGACGACGCTCGCTGCGATGGGCGGCGTCGTTCTGGCGCTCCATGCCTTCGGATGGGGCGTGCTGGTGCTCGGGGTTGCGCCCCAGCACATCACGCTGGGATCGGCGGGTGTCTTCGGCCTCGGACTGGGTGTGACGGCCTACCTGCTTGGAGTGCGGCACGCATTCGACGCCGACCACATCGCCGTGATCGACAACACCACCCGCAAGCTGGTTGGGCAGGGAACCCGGTCGCTGTCCGCCGGTTTCTGGTTCTCGCTGGGCCATTCCAGCGTGGTGTTCGGGCTCGCGTTCCTGCTGACGATCGGCGTGCGTGCCATCGTGGGTCCGGTACAGGACGAGGGCTCGCCATTGTTGCAGACGCTCGGTTTGGTGGGCTCCCTTGTGGCGGGCACCTTCCTCATCTTGATCGGGCTCTCGAATCTGTTCGCCGCGGTGGGTATCGCCAAGGTGTTTCGCCGGATGCGCAGCGCCGAGCTCGATGAGGCAGAACTCGAGCGGCTACTCCAGCAGCGCGGCTTCTTGGCGCGGCTGTTCGCGAGGGTCATGCGCCGGGTGAGCAAGCCCTGGCACCTGTACCCGGTCGGGCTGCTCATGGGCCTCGGTTTCGACACGGCTACCCAGGTGGCATTACTGGTGCTGGCCGCGGGAACGGCTGCGTTCACACTGCCCTGGTACGCCATCCTGGTGCTACCCGTGTTGTTCGCGGCCGGGATGAGCCTGTTCGATGCGGTCGACGGCATCCTGATGTCGAGGGCCTATGGTTGGGCGTTCCTGCAGCCGGTCCGCAAGGTCTACTACAACCTGACCGTTACGGTGTTGTCGGTGGTCGTCGCTCTGGTCATCGGCGTCATCGTGCTCACGGGCCTGGTGGCCGACCGTCTCGGTATCGAGTCGGGTCCGCTGGCCGCGATCGGATCGGCGAACCTCGAGTTCGTCGGCTTCATGATCGTCGGGCTCTTCGTCGCGGCATGGTTGGTCGCCTTGGCGGTCTGGCGCTACGGAGCGTTCGAGGATCGCTGGGCTCCGGCGGGCGAGTGAGGTCAATGCCTGCGTGGGGCCGGCCAGGGTGGTTCGCCGCACAGCACTAGCAGCGCGTTCTCGATGACCTCCGGCAGAGCCGGGTGAATCCAGTACTGGCCGCGGGCCATGTCCTGTCCATTCAGTCCGAAACTCATCGCCTGGATGATCGGCTGGATCAGCGATGAGGCCTGATGGCCCATGATGTGTGCGCCGAGGATCTTTCCGGTTTCGGCTTCGACGATGATCTTCGCGATGCCGGTGGTGTCTTCCATCGCCCACCCGAAGGCGACGTCGCCGTAGTCCTGAACCTTGGAACTGATGTTGAATCCGAGTGCGCGGGCCTGGTTTTCGGTGAGGCCGACACAGGCAATCTGCGGGTCGGTGAAGACCGCCGACGGAACGTAGCGATGATCGGACTTCATCAGCGAGCCGGTGTCGTCCCAATCCAGCAGCAGATTCTGCCGGACCACGCGAGCCTCGTGGTTGGCCACATGCTTGAGCTGATAGTCCGAGCTCACGTCTCCGAGAGCGAAAATGCCACGGGCAGTGGTGCGTTGGTACTCGTCGACGACGACACTTCCGTCGCGCACCTCGACACCGGCCAGCTCCGCGTCGAGCAGGTCGCCGTTGGGAATCCGGCCGGTCGCCACCAGCACCGTGTCGGCCTGCAGGGTCGCGCCGTTGTCCATCGTCAAGGTGATGCCGTTACTGTCCTGACTCGCGCCGACCACGTTGCTGTGGCTGTGGATCTCCCACTTCTTCGAAGCGATGTCGGTGAACCGCTCGCAGAGGGTGTCGTCGCAGTGCCGCAGTAGCGTGCCGCCGCGGATGACGAGCGAGACGCGGGTGCCCAGCGCCGAGAAGGTGTGGGCGAACTCGGCGGCGACGAAGCCGCCACCGATGATGACGAGATGGGATGGCAGTTCACCGATCCGCATGATGGTGTCGCTGGTGTGGTAGTCGACGCCGCAGTCGGCGATGGCATCGGGTACCGAAACGCGCGAGCCCGCCGCGATCACCACCTGGTCCGCGGTGAACTCTTCGCCGCCGTCGGTGCGCAATTGGTAGCGGCCGTCGGCCGTCGGCCGAGTGAAGCGGGTGTGGCTGTCGTACACAGTGACGTTCGGCGAGGAGCGACGGTAGTTCTCGCCGCCCATCGCGATCGGGTCGATGCGGCCGAAGACCCGCGAGACGATGTCACTCCAGCGGATACCGTTGACGCTGGCATCGACACCGAACCGCCCTGCGTCCCGGATGGTCTGGGCCACCTCGGCGGCGTAGACGAACATCTTGGTAGGGATGCAGCCGACATTGAGGCACGTGCCGCCGAAGGTGCCCTGTTCGCAGATCGCCACGCGCTTGTGGGTGTAGCGCTCGTCGAGAATCGAGTTGCCCGAGCCGGTGCCGATGATCGCGATGTTGAAATGTTCCATCGGCGTCATCCTTGATCGGATTGTGTTGTGGCGCCTGCCGACTGCGACCACTCGGCATACCAGTCCAGCCAGCGGTCCAGTTCTCGGAACGCGGCCGTGCGGGGCTCGGCCAACGACAGGAAGACGTCATGTTTGGCGTCGACGATGGGTACCACCGTGGTGCGGTTGCCGATGCAGCCTGCCCACCGGGCGATCTGCTTGACGTCCAGCACGGCGTCGCCGCGCTGGATGGCGTTCGGGTCGGGGACTTCGCGCACGCTGTGGTCCGACCGCAGGATCAGGTTCGGCACCCCGACGTCCAATCCGCGGTGCAGCCGTGCGTGCCCGCGCCTGATCGCGTGGATCCAGCCGAATGTCACCGGGAAACCGCCGATCGGTTTCCAGGTCAGGTCGTATTCGAACTCGCCGTGGTAGTCGCGATGCAGCGAGGTGCCGTACCCGCCTTCGGTCGGTGAGCGGGCGATGAGCTTCTTGCGCAACCGCGACACCGCGCCGATCGCGGCGGTGCCCACGGTTCGCAGGATCGCCGGACCCTGCAGGTCCAGCCACGGGCTGTTGAGTACGAGGCCATTGACGTGCTTGACGGCGGTTGCGCCGCGACGATGCAACCGGTCCAGCCACAGCGACACGATCAGACCGCCCGCGGAGTGGCCATACACCAGCACCTTCGCTCCGCCGGTGGCCGCGCCGATGATGTCGAGCGCCCGCTCCAACTCGGTGTCGTAGCGAGCCAGGTCGGTGGTGAAGTGCGGAGTCTGGCCTTCCCGCCAGGAGCGGCCGCACTTGTGCAGGTCGAGTGCATAGAAGGCGAAGCCGCGGTCGAGGAAGTGATCGGCGATCTCGGTATGAAAGAAGTAGTCGGTGAATCCGTGCACCAGCAACACGGCGTGTTTGACCTTGGATTCGTGCTCACCGTTGCGAACCAGGGTGGCTACCAGATCACCCTCGCCATCGGGATCGGCGCCGACGTGGAGGGTCTGTCGCCAGTAGCCGGGCAGCACGTCGGGCTCCCAGGCAGTCACGTCAGCTACCTTAACCGCGCGACAGGTGGCCAGGCTGGTGCCGTCGGCCCGCGATAGCCTGGGCATCGTGTCCGAAACGACGATGCCCAACCCGTGAGCCCCGAAGGCGAGCGCGAGTGAGGATCGCAGCGGAGCGAGGACCGGAGCGAGCGGGAGCCGAGGTATGAGCAGCGCACTGCGCCGGGCCTGGGCCAAGGATCTTGACACCGCCACGCTGTACGAGCTACTCAAGCTGCGGGTCGAGGTGTTCGTCGTCGAGCAGGCGACGCCGTACCCGGAACTCGACGGTCGCGACCTGTTGGCCGAGACGCGCCACTTCTGGTTGGAGGGGCCCGACGGCGAGGTCATCTGCACGCTGCGGCTGATGGAGGAGCATTCCGGCGGCGAGAAGGCGTTCCGGATCGGGCGGGTCTGCACCAAGCGCACCGCGCGCGGGCACGGCCACGCGAACCGCCTGCTGCAAGCGGCGCTGGCCGAGGTGGGAGACTACGCGTGCCGGATCAACGCCCAGACCTACCTGGAAGACATGTACACCCACCACGGCTTCGTCCGCGACGGCGACGAGTTTCTCGACGACGGGATTCCGCACGTCCCGATGCTGCGCGGTCGTAGTGAAACCGAGCAGACGTGACGCCCACCTATCCGTTCAGCGCCATCGTCGGGCACGACCGGCTGCGGCTGGCGCTGGTGCTGTGCGCGGTGCGGCCGGAGATCGGCGGCGTACTGATTCGCGGCGAGAAGGGCACCGCCAAGTCGACGGCGGTCCGCGGCCTCGCGCAGGTGCTTTCAGGAGTGGACGAGGAGTCGGCCCTCGTCGAACTGCCCATCGGTGCCACCGAGGACCGGGTCGTCGGCTCGCTGGACCTGCAGCGTGTGCTGCGCGACGGCGAGCATGCCTTCTCGCCGGGGCTGCTGGCCCGCGCGCACGGAGGCGTGCTGTACGTCGACGAGGTCAACCTGCTGCACGACCATCTGGTCGACGTATTGCTGGACGCAGCGGCGATGGGCAGGGTGCACGTCGAACGCGACGGCGTCTCACACAGCCACGAGTCCCGCTTCGTGCTCATCGGCACCATGAACCCCGAAGAGGGTGAGCTGCGCCCGCAACTGCTGGACCGGTTCGGACTCACCGTCGACGTGCACGCATCGCGAGACGTCGATGTGCGCGCCGACGTCATCCGCCAGCGGATGGCCTTCGAGGCCGACCCGGCAGGGTTCGCCGACTCCTACGCCGCACAGGACGCCGAACTGGCGCGCCGCATCGCTTCGGCCCGCGCATTCATCGGCGGTGTGTTGCTGCCGGACAACGAGTTACGACGCATCGCGGCGCTCTGCGCTGCGTTCGACGTCGACGGCATGCGTGCCGACCTTGTGGTAGCGCGAACCGCGGTCGCGCACGCCGCTTGGCGCGGGGGGGACACGGTCGTCGAAGAGGACATCCGGGTGGCCGCCGAACTGGCTCTGCCCCACCGGCGCCGCCGTGACCCGTTCGACGATCCGGGGCTCGACCCGCAGCGGCTCGACGAGGCGATGGAACAGACGCGGGACACGGTGGACGGTTCCGATCCCGACCCGGACCCTGACCCGCCCGGTGGCGGGGGTGCGTCGGAGTCAGATACGAACTATTCGGCACCGCAGGGCAATTCGTCGTCGAGAACCCGGCCGAGCGCCGCTCCGTCGGGAGTCTTCCGCACCCGGACACTGATGGTGCCCGGCGTGGGGGAGGGCGCACCTGGTCGGCGCTCGCGCGCGCGCAATCGCACCGGGACGGTTGTTTCGTCGACATCCGAACCCGACGAAGGTCACGGAGTGCACGTCTTCGCGACACTGCTGGCCGCCGCGCGACGACAGCAGGGGCCGGGACGTCCGCGGCCAGCACCCGACGACGTGCGCCGCGCAATCCGTGAGGGCCGCGAAGGAAACCTGGTGATCTTCGTGGTGGACGCTTCGGGTTCGATGGCCGCGCGCGACCGGATGGCGGCGGTCAGCGGGGCCACCCTGTCGCTGTTGCGGGACGCCTATCAGCGTCGCGACAAGGTCGCGGTGATCACATTCCGCGGGCAGGATGCCACGGTGCTGCTGCCACCGACATCGTCGGTGCACATTGCGGGACGGAGGCTGGCGCGGTTCGATACGGGTGGGAAAACGCCACTGGCACAAGGTCTGCTGACCGCACGTGACGTCGTCGTGCGGGAGAAGGCGCGCGACCGAGCGCGTCGCAGCCTGGTGGTGGTACTGACCGACGGGCGGGCCACCGGCGGTCCCGACCCGCTGGGGCGGGCTCGGTTCGCGGCCGATCGGCTGGTTGCAGAGGGTGCCGCGGCGGTGGTGATCGACTGTGAAACATCCTTCGTACGACTGGGTTTGGCCGAACAACTGGCGGTCCACCTCGGTGCGCCGTCGGTGCGGCTGGCGCAGTTGCGGGCCGACGACCTGACGCAGATCGTCAAGACGCAGGCCGGCCGCGACGCCGCGTAAGGGAGAAGTCCGATGCCGCAGGGCCGTCCGCTCGCCGTCCCCGAAGACGGGCTGACCACTCGGGTCCGCCGCAATGCGCCGCTGCTGGCAGTGCACACCGGTGCGGGCAAGGGTAAGTCGACCGCCGCGTTCGGGATGGCGTTGCGCGCCTGGAACCAGGGCTTCGACATAGCGGTGTTCCAGTTCGTCAAGAGCGCCAAGTGGAAGGTCGGCGAGGAGGCTGCGTTTCGTGAGCTTGGCCGCCTGCATGACGAGCACGGTGTCGGCGGGCACGTCGAGTGGCACAAGATGGGGGCCGGCTGGTCGTGGTCGCGCAAGCCGGGCACCGACGTCGACCACGCCGCCGCCGCTGCGGACGGATGGGCAGAGATCAGCAGGCGGTTGGCCGAGCAGCGTCACGACTTCTATGTGCTCGACGAGTTCACCTACCCGCTGAAGTGGGGCTGGATCGACGTCGACGACGTGATCGCCACGCTCGCGGCGCGACCCGGCACCCAACACGTCGTGATCACCGGCCGTGATGCCCCGGGGCGGCTGATCGATGCCGCCGACCTGGTCACCGAGATGACCAAGGTCAAGCACCCGATGGACGTCGGCCGCAAGGGCCAGAAAGGCATCGAGTGGTGACTAGTGGCGTTCCCGCCGTGGTGATCGCCGCGCCGACGTCGGGCAGCGGGAAGACCACCGTGGCAACGGGATTGATCGGTGCGCTGCGGAACGCCGGCCACCGAGTCGCGCCGTTCAAGGTAGGCCCGGACTACATCGACCCCGGCTACCACGCACTGGCGGCGGGCAGGCCGGGCCGCAACCTCGACCCGGTCCTGGTCGGCGACGAACTGATCGGTCCGCTCTACCGGCACGGCAGCGCGGGATCCGACATCGCCGTGGTCGAGGGTGTGATGGGCCTGTTCGACGGCCGTATCGACGGCGCCATGACAGGCCCCGCCGTCGGATCGACGGCGCACGTCGCGGCACTCCTGGGTGCGCCGGTGATCCTCGTCGTCGACGCCAGGGGCCAGAGCCACAGCGTCGCCGCTCTGCTGCACGGGTTCTCGACGTTCGATGACTCCACCCGGATCGCGGGGGTGATCCTGAACCGGGTCGGCTCGCCGCGCCACGCGGACGTGCTGCGCCAGGCGTGTGAGCACGCCGGGATACCCGTACTCGGCGCCCTGCCCCGAATCGATGAATTGGCCGTTCCATCAAGGCATCTCGGCTTGATTACCGCGGTCGAGCATGGCCGCCAGGCCCGTACCGCTGTGGACGCGATGACGGCATTGGTTACCCAGCACGTCGACCTGGCCGGTGTGGTCGCCGCAGCCGACGTCCATCTCGACGTGGAGCCGTGGAACGCCGAGGATGCCGTGGGCGATCAGACCGCCGGGCGCGTCACCGTTGCGCTCGCAGCGGGTAAGGCGTTCAGTTTCTGCTACGCGGAGCACCCCGAACTGCTCCGGGCGGCCGGGGCGGACGTCGTCGAATTCGACCCACTGACCGACTCCTTGCCGCCGCACACCGCCGCGGTGGTGCTGCCGGGCGGATTCCCCGAAGAGTTCAGCACCGAGCTGTCCGCCAACGACCGTGTTCGGCAACAGATCGCCGCCCTGGCGGCAGAAGGCGCACCCGTGCACGCCGAATGCGCCGGCCTGACCTATCTGGTGGACGAGCTCGACGGGTATCCCATGTGCGGCGTGTTGGCAGGCGCGGCACGGTTCACCGACAAGCTGTCACTGGCCTACCGAGACGCCGTTGCGGCGACGGACTCGTCGTTGTACCGGGCGGGGGAGCGAGCCGTTGGGCACGAATTCCATCGCACCACAGTGACATTCACCGACAGTTACCAACCCGCCTGGGCGTTTCGTGGCCACGATGTCGCCGCGGTCCGCGACGGCGCCGTGCACGCCGGCGTACATGCCAGCTATCTGCACACTCATCCGGCGGCCCGACCGCTGGCGGTGACCCGCTTCGTCGCCGCGGCTGCAACCTCTAGGCTCGCCGGGTGACCGATAACGCGTACCTGGTCGGCCTTCGCCTGGCCGACAAGAAGGTCGTCGTCGTCGGTGGCGGCACCGTTGCCCAGCGTCGCCTCCCGCTGTTGATCGCCACCGGTGCCGACGTCCATGTCATCAGCAGGTCCGCCACACCGGCGGTCGAGGCGATGAATGGAATCACCTTGACGCTGAGGAGCTTTCGTGACGGGGACCTCGACGGCGCCTGGTATGTCATTGCGGCCACCGACGATCCGGACGTCAACGCTGCAGTCGTGGAGGAAGCCGAGCGTCGTCGAATCTTCTGTGTGCGCGCAGATGCCGGTCGGGAAGGCACCGCGGTCACCCCGGCGACGTTCGAGTACGAAGGGCTGTCGGTCGGTGTGCTGGCCGGCGGTGAGCACCGGCGCTCGGCGGCTATTCGGTCGGCGATCCACGAGGCGTTCCAGCAGGGGCTGATCACCGGCGAGGCGCCCGGTGTCGTCCATGGCGGTGTCGCCCTGGTCGGCGGCGGACCGGGTGACCCGGAACTGATCACCGTGCGGGGCCGGCGGCTGCTGGCCAACGCCGACGTCGTGGTCGCCGACCGGCTTGCACCGGCGGAACTGCTGGCCGAGCTGCCGCCGCACGTCGAGGTGATCGACGCGGCGAAGATCCCGTACGGGCGGGCGATGGCCCAGGACGCGATCAACTCGGTGTTGATCGAGCGGGCCAAGGAGGGCAAGTTCGTGGTCCGGCTCAAGGGCGGCGACCCGTTCGTGTTCGCGCGGGGCTACGAAGAGGTGATCGCGTGCACGGATGCCGGGATTCCGGTCACCGTGGTGCCAGGTGTGACGAGTGCCATAGCAGTTCCCGCGTTGGCGGGCGTCCCCGTCACTCATCGGGCGGTGACGCACGAGTTTGTGGTGGTCAGTGGCCACGTTGCGCCGGAGCACCCCGAATCGTTAGTGAATTGGGATGCGCTGGCCGCGATGTCCGGAACGATCGTGTTGCTGATGGCCGTCGAGCGCATCGAACTGTTCGCCAAGGCGCTGCTGGAGGGCGGCCGACCTGCGGATACGCCGGTACTGGTGGTTCAGCACGGCACCACGTCGGCGCAACGAACATTGCGAACGACGCTGAGCGACGCGCCCGAACGCATCCGAGCCGAGGGTGTCCGACCTCCGGCGATCATCGTTATCGGGGCGGTGGCGGGCTTCGGCGGTTAAAGGATTCTTAAGATTACTGTAAGGTAACCAGCTATGACGGCTCTCAACGACGCAGAGCGCGCCGCCATTCGACGTGACGCTGAAGGCGGCACGGAAAGGGCGCTTCCCTTGCAGGTCGAGCGCACCGCGGTGGCGAAAACCGGCAGGTCCCCGGCCTGGTGCCGTCGCGGCGCTTCATCGCAGCGGTCATCGCGATCGGCGGCATGCAGCTGCTGGCAACCATGGACAGCACGGTCGCGATCGTCGCGCTTCCTAAGATTCAAGACGAACTCAGCCTCTCCGACGCAGGTCGCAGCTGGGTCATCACTGCCTATGTGCTCACCTTCGGCGGATTGATGCTGCTGGGCGGTCGGCTCGGCGACACCATCGGCCGCAAACGCACCTTCATCGTCGGCGTCGCCCTGTTCACCATCGCCTCGATCCTGTGCGGCATCGCGTGGGACGAGAGCACGCTCGTCATAGCCCGGCTGCTGCAGGGCGTCGGCGCGGCCATCGCCTCGCCGACGGGCCTGGCGCTGATCGCCACCACATTCCCCAAGGGGCCGGCGCGCAACGCCGCCACCGCGGTGTTCGCTGCGATGACAGGCATCGGCTCGGTGATGGGCCTGGTCGTCGGTGGTGCGCTGACCGAGGTGTCATGGCGATGGGCCTTCCTGGTCAACGTGCCGATCGGGCTGGTGATGATCTACCTGGCCCGCACCACACTGCGGGAAACCCACCGCGAGCGGCTGAAGCTCGACGCGGCCGGCGCCATCCTGGCGACCCTGGGCTGCACCGCGGCGGTGTTCGGGTTCTCGATGGGTCCTGAGCACGGCTGGCTATCGCCCGTCACGCTGGGTTCGGGCGTCGCCGCGGCCGTGTTCCTGGCGGCGTTCCTGTACGTCGAGCGCACCGCGGACAACCCCGTCATGCCGTTCGAGTTGTTCAAGGACCGCAACCGGGTGGCCACCTTCGCCGCGGTCTTCATGGCCGGCGGTGTGATGTTCACGCTGACGGTGCTCATCGCCCTTTACGTCCAGGACATCATGGGCTACAGCCCGCTGCGGGCCGGCATCGGGTTCATCCCGTTCGTCATCGCGCTCGGCATCGGCCTGGGGCTGTCGTCGCAGCTGGTGCAGATGTTCCCGCCGCGGGTATTGGTGATCGCCGGCGGGATTCTGGTCCTCGGCGCCATGATCTACGGGTCGACGCTCAACGGCGGCATCCCGTATTTCCCGAACCTCGTGCTGCCCATCACGGTCGGCGGCTTCGGCATCGGCATGATCGTCGTGCCGCTGATGCTGTCGGCCATCGCGGGCGTCGGCTTCGACCAGATCGGTCCGGTCTCGGCGATCGCGCTGATGCTGCAGAACCTCGGCGGCCCGGTCGTGCTGGCGGTGATCCAGGCCGTCATCACGTCGCGCACGCTGTATCTGGGTGGCACCACCGGTCCGGTGAAGTACATGGACTCCGCGCAGTTGCATGCCCTCGACCAGGGCTACACCTACGGCCTGCTGTGGGTCGCCGCGGTGGCGGTGATCGTCGGCGGAGCGGCGCTGTTCATCGGCTACACCGCGGAGCAGGTCGCGCACGCGCAGGAAGTCAAGGACGCGATCGACCACGGAGAGCTTTAGCTCGAGCGATTTCGGCGCGCCCACGTGCGCTGAGCGCCCTTAGACGCGCCGAAGCCGCCTCTGGGTAGGGTGGCTACCCATGTCTGCGGCGGGCGGTTCCAGCGAGTCGACCGATCGTGCCGCGCCGCAGCTGACGACGCACGTGCTGGGCGTCGCGATCCTCGCGATCACCGGCATGCAGCTGATGTCGACCCTCGACGGCACCATCGTCATCGTCGCGCTGCCGCGGCTGCAGGCCGAACTCGGTCTCTCCGACGCCGGCAAGAGCTGGGTCATCACCGCCTACGTGCTGGCCTTCGGCGGCCTACTGTTGCTCGGCGGGCGCGTCGGCGATGCCATCGGGCACAAGCGGGCGTTTCTCTCCGGCGTCGGGGTGTTCACGATCGCCTCGCTGGTGTGCGGCCTGGCCACCGACGGCGTCACCCTCATCATCGCGCGCGCGGTGCAGGGCACCGGCGCGGCGGTCGCGGCACCCACCGGGCTGGCGCTGATCGCGACGACCTATGCGGTAGGACATGCACGCAACCGGGCGCTGGCTGTGTCTGCGGCCATGCAGGCGTCCGGATCGGTGCTTGGTCTGGTACTCGGCGGCGCGCTGACGGTCGTCTCCTGGCGGCTGGCGTTTCTGATCAACATCCCGATCGGCATCGCCATCATCTGGATCGCGGTCACCCGGCTGGCCGAAACGCGCCATGAGCGACTCAAACTCGACATCACCGGCGCGCTGCTGGCCACACTGGCCTGCACCTCGTCGGTGCTGGTGTTCACCCAGGGCCCGCCGCGCGGCTGGGTCGATCCGTGGGTGATCGGCGCAGGCGTCGCGGCGGTGGTGTTCTTCGTCGCGTTCCTGATCGTCGAACGCACCGCCGACCACCCGATCATCCCGTTCGCGGTGTTCGACAACCGCAACCGCGTCGCCACGTTCGCCTCGCTGTTCCTGGCCGGCGGCGTGATGCTGACCGCGACGGTGATCATCGGCCTTTACGTGCAGGACGTGATGGGGTTCTCGGCGCTGCGGGCCGGTGTCGCCTTCCTGCCGTTCGCAGTCGGATTCGGTTTGGGCACGGTGCTGGCCACGCGTGCCGCTCCGAACATCGCGCCGCGGTGGTTGATCATCGGATGCGGGACACTGGTGCTCGGCGCCATGCTCTACGGCTCCACCTTGGACCGCACGGTCTCGTACTTTCCCGCATTCGTCACTCTCATCGTGGTCGGGGGTTTCGGGATCGGCGTGATCTCGGTGGTGCTACCGCTGTGCGCGGTCGCCGACGTCGGACCGCGCGAGATCGGACCGGTCTCGGCGATCACGCTGATGGTCTACAACCTCGGTGGGCCGATGGTGCTGGTGGTGATCCAGGCGGTGCAGACGTCACGCACCCTCTACCTGGGTGGCACCACCGGGCCGGTGAAGGATATGACGCCCAGCCAGCTCGACGCGCTGGACGCCGGCTATACGTACTCCCTGCTGTGGGTCGCCGGAATCGCGGTGCTGGTGGGCGCGGCCGCGCTCGGAATCGGTTTCACTGCACGGCAGATCGCGACCGCTCAGCACACCCGGGAGGCGGTGGAGGCGGGCGAGCTGTAGCGCGCTCATTAAGCTAGCGGGCTGTGATCACCCGCATGTCCGAGCTGTTCCTGCGCACGCTGCGTGACGACCCTGCCGACGCCGAGGTCCCCAGCCACAGGCTGCTGATCAGGGCCGGCTACATCCGCCCGATCGGACCGGGACTGTACAGCTGGCTGCCGCTGGGCCTGCGCGTGCTGCGCAAAGTCGAGAACGTCGTGCGCGAGGAGATGAACGCGATTGGCGGCCAGGAGATTCTGTTTCCCGCGCTGCTGCCGCGCGCACCGTATGAGACGACGAACCGGTGGACGGAATACGGCGACGGCGTGTTCCGCCTGAAGGACCGCCGCGACAACGACTATCTCCTCGGGCCGACCCACGAAGAGTTCTTCACGCTGACGGTCAAGGGGGAGTACAGCAGCTACAAGGACTTCCCGCTGTTGCTGTTCCAGATCCAGACGAAGTACCGCGACGAGGCTCGGCCGCGGGCCGGCATCCTGCGGGCCCGCGAGTTCATCATGAAGGACTCCTACTCATTCGACGTCGACGACGACGGGCTGAAGGCCGTTTACCACCGCCACCGCGATGCCTACCAGCGGATCTTCGACAGGTTGCGCGTTCGCTACGTCATCGTCTCGGCGGTGTCCGGGGCGATGGGTGGCAGCGCCTCCGAGGAGTTCCTTGCCGAAAGCGAGATCGGCGAGGACACCTTCGTGCGTTGTCTGGAATCTGGCTACGCCGCCAATGTCGAGGCGGTCGTCACCGCGGTGCCGGAATCCCTGCCGGTCGAGGGCGTGCCGGAGGCCAAGGTGCACGACACCCCGGACACGCCGACGATCGCGACGCTGGTGGAGTGGGCCAACACTGTCGGCCTCGGACGGGAGATCACGGCCGCCGACACCCTGAAGAACGTTCTGCTCAAGATCCGCCAACCCGGTGGCGAATGGGAACTGCTCGCCGTTGGCGTGCCGGGAGACCGCGAGGTCGACGAGAAGCGGCTCGGCGCCGCGCTGGACCCTGCCGAGTACGCGCTGCTCGACGACAGCGATTTCGCCAGGTACCCCTTCCTAGTGAAGGGCTATGTCGGTCCGAAAGCGTTGCAGGACAACGGTGTTCGGTATCTCCTTGATCCGCGTGTGGTCGATGGCTCATCGTGGATCACCGGTGCGGACGCGCCGAACAAACATGTTGTCGGCTTGGTCGCGGGCCGGGACTTCACCGCCGATGGCACCATCGAAGCCGCCGAGGTCCGCGACGGTGACCCGTCGCCGGACGGAGCGGGTCCGCTGGCGTCGGCCCGCGGCATCGAGGTCGGCCACATCTTCCAGCTCGGGCGCAAGTACACCGACGCGTTCAGCGCCGACGTCCTAGGCGAGGACGGCAAGCCGGTGCGGCTGACGATGGGGTCCTACGGCATCGGGGTGTCGCGGCTGGTCGCGGTGATCGCCGAGCAGCATCACGACGAGCTCGGGCTGCGCTGGCCGACATCGGTCTCGCCGTTCGACGCACACGTCGTGATCGCCAACAAGGACGGCGCCGCGCGCGCGGGCGCCGCTGAGCTGGCCGCCGATCTGGACCGGTTGGGTGTCGAGGTGCTGCTCGACGACCGGCAGTCTTCGCCCGGTGTGAAGTTCAAGGACGCCGAGCTGCTCGGGGTGCCGTGGATCGTGGTGGTCGGCCGCGGCTGGGCCGACGGTGTGGTCGAGCTGCGCAACCGGTTCAGCGGCGAAACCCGCGAGATCGCCGTCGACAATGCGGCGGCAGAGATCTCGACCGCCCTCGCCAACTAACCGCGAGCAGCCGCCTTGGGGCGCTGCGCTCCGCCGTGGAGGATGAAAATTTGCGCCGAGACTACGGAATATGACGGATCTGGCCCGAAATCCGTCATATTCCGTAGTCTCGCGAATGCCCCGATTCCTCTCAGGCTGCCGACCAGGGCATTCGTCCATTTTCGAGCAGCCGCAGAATCGCACAAATCCGCGGCGGGTAACGCGACTCTGTGTCTCCTCGCGGTTATTCGGAACCGCCGGGGAAGGCGACGGTGATCGGCCAGACTCCGAGCACCTTGCTCCAGCGGGCAGCGGTCACCGCCGACTGCGTCAGTGCCTTCACCGCGAAGGCACGCTCCTCGCTGGTTTTCGCCCGCTCGAGCACCGCCCGCCACGCCACCGCGGAATCCTCCTCCATCCGCACTGCGAGGTTTGCGGCGTCCTTCGGGTTGTCGACCTGGGTCGGCAGCTCGTAGCCGGCCGCCGGGAGCGGCGGGTCAACCGAGCGGCCCTCGAGCATCTCGATCGCGGAATCGCGCCGCTCGCGGTGTTCGGCCATCGCCGTGGAGACCAGGTCGTTGACCTCCGGATTGGAATGCGCCGACACCAGCCCGTAGCCGTAGATGACGGCGTGCTCGGTGGTCACTGCGTCGAACAGTGCTGCGGCATCGGCGTCCGGCGGTCGCGCCGGGCCGGTCGGCTCGGCCGCGCGCGACGACGTCGTTGGTGTGGGTTCGACGGACGTCACGGCGCCACCACTCGCGGTGCGAGCGCGACGGTGTAGGCCGCCGTGCACGATGCGGCGATGGAACCGAGCAGTCCCGCGCCGTAGCCCGACAGCTGGGCCGCCAACTGCGCGGCGCTGTCAGCGGACTTTCGCAGCGCCTCAGCGACGTCCTTGGTGGTCGGTGCCTTCGCCTGCGTCTGCGTCTGCGTCGTGGTCGTCGTCGGCGCCGACGTGGTGGTCTCGCCGGTGACGCGCGCGATCTCGTCGGACAACGCGTCGGCGTGGTCGGATCGTTCGGACGCCACAACAGTCAGCGCAGGCCGCAGCTGCGGTCCGGCGGCTGCGGCGGCGTCGGTGGCCAGCTGACTGTCGGTGCGGGCGAGGTCGAGCTGCGCGACGAGGTCGTCGAGCAGCTCGGGCGGTGGGGGCGGCTTGCCGCAGGCGGCGGCGGTGACGCTCAGCGCCGCCAGGGCCGCCGTTCCGATCAGCACGCGTCGCCTGCTGACGACGGGGTTGGGGCTCGGCACGGCACCAATCCTGCCATTGCCGAAACAGCTCTGTGTATTCGCTGAGCACGGCCGCGGGATTGCAGTTCGCCGGTTGTTCACTGGCGTATCGTTGGCCACGTCGGGACAATTCAAGACTGAGGAGCTCGCCGTGGCATCGGATCCGCAGCTGCGGTCTGCGAGATTGCCCTCGCAGAAGCAGGTGATCGAGCTACTCGACGGTGAGTTCGCGCGCGCGGGTTACGAAATCGAGGACGTCCTCATCGACACCGGCGCCCGCCCGCCCCGCATCACCGTGATAGCCGACGGCGACGACGGCCTCGATCTTGATTCGATTGCGGCGCTGTCGCGATCCGCGTCCGAACTGCTGGACAACCTGGACTCGACGCAGTCGCCCGCCCCGTATGTCCTCGAGGTCACCTCGCCGGGAGTGGACCGGCCGCTGACCGCGGAGAAGCACTACCGGCGGGCCCGCGGCCGCAAGGTGGAGCTGACCCTGTCCGACGGCTCGCGGCTGACCGGCAGGCTCGGCGAGACCCGAGACGGCACGCTGCGGTTGGTGGTGCGCGAAGGCGGCCGGGCGAACTACTCGGTCCGCGAAATACCGCTCAGCGGTATCGCCAAAGCCGTTGTACAAGTCGAGTTTTCACCTCCGAACCAGCGGGAGCTGGAGCTGGCCGGCCAACTTGGGAAGGAGGCTGGAGCATGAATATCGACATGGCGGCGTTGCACGCGATCGAGGCCGACAAGGGCATCTCGGTCGACGTCGTCGTCGACACCATCAAGTCCGCGTTGCTCACCGCCTACCGCCATACCGAGGGCCACGAGGCCGACGCCCGCATCGAGATCGACCGCAAGACCGGGATTGTCCACGTGATGGCCCGCGAAACCGACGAAGACGGCAACGTCATCAACGAATGGGACGACACGCCAGAGGGATTCGGCCGCATCGCGGCCACTACCGCGCGCCAGGTCATCCTGCAGCGGCTGCGTGACGCGGAGAACGAGAAGAATTACGGCGAGTTCTCCACCCGCGAAGGAGAAATCGTTGGCGGCGTCATCCAGCGCGACAACCGCGCCAACGCCCGCGGCCTCGTCGTCGTGCGAATGGGCAGCGAAACCAAGGGATCCGAGGGCGTCATCCCGTCCGCCGAGCAGGTCCCCGGCGAGCGTTACGAACACGGCGACCGGCTACGTTGCTACGTCGTCGGAGTCTCCCGCGGTGCCCGCGAACCGCTGATCACGCTGTCACGCACCCACCCCAACCTGGTCCGCAAGCTGTTCTCGCTGGAGGTACCCGAGATCGCCGACGGCTCCGTCGAGATCGTTGCGGTGGCCCGCGAGGCAGGCCACCGCTCGAAGATCGCGGTCCGCTCCCGGGTGCCGGGGCTGAACGCCAAGGGCGCATGCATCGGCCCGATGGGTCAGCGGGTGCGCAACGTGATGAGCGAGCTGTCCGGCGAAAAGATCGACATCATCGACTACGACGAGGATCCGGCCCGGTTCGTCGCCAACGCGCTGTCGCCGGCCAAGGTGGTTTCGGTGTCGGTGATCGACGAGGCGGGCCGCGCGGCCCGGGTGGTGGTACCCGATTTCCAGCTGTCGCTGGCCATCGGCAAGGAGGGCCAGAACGCGCGGCTTGCGGCCCGATTGACCGGCTGGCGCATCGATATCCGCTCCGACGCCGCTACCGCGCAGGACACCCCGTCGAATCCCGACGCGACACACAGGGCTGTTCACGACCGATAGCGGTGCCCTGGCGTTTCGGTCCAGGAGGGCCGTAACGGTAGGATGAGCCGTGATCCAGCGCGAGACTTCGGCTTCGCCGCATCGAAGTACGGATGGACCCGTACGGACTTGCGTCGGCTGCCGGAAGCGAGAGCTGGCCGCCGAACTGCTTCGTGTGGTTGCTGTCAACGGCGGGAACGGCCAGCTGGCCGTGACCGTTGATGCAGCAGGTACTCTGCCGGGGCGGGGTGCGTGGTTGCACCCCGACCAGCAGTGTTTGCACGCAGCAATCCGGCGGCGAGCATTCGCACGAGCGTTGCGCATCACCGGCTCACCGGATACATCCGCGGTGCTGGAGCACTTCGAATCGATCGAAGCGCCTCCGACACCCGGCAACAGAACAGGCAGCGAAGAACATGAGCACACCGTGAAGTCCAGACGATGACCATGCGTCGTAGCTAAACCCGAGGCGCGGCCTACCACCGCTGTCGCCTCATAGACAGGAGAGAAGTGGCAGGCAAGGCCCGCGTACACGAGTTGGCCAAGGAACTCGGTGTAACCAGCAAAGAAGTGCTCGCCCGACTGAGCGAACAGGGCGAATTCGTTAAATCCGCGTCCTCCACTGTGGAGGCTCCCGTCGCGCGCCGACTGCGCGAGTCGTTCGGCGGAGCAAAGCCCGCCGCGGAGAAGGTGAAGGCCGACGGTAACGGCGCGCCCGCGAAGAAGGCCGCCGCGAAGGCCCCGGCGCCGGAGAAGGTGCCCGCCGCCAAGCCGGCCGCGCCGCCGGAACCGCCGCCCCTGCCCGCAGAGCCCGCGGCCCCCGCCGCGGCCGCGTCGACAGCGGCACCGGCCCCTCCAAGCCCGACACCAGGCCCGCGGCCGGGCGGAGCGACGCCAGGTCCCAAGCCTGCGCCGCGCACGCCACGGGTCGGAAACAACCCATTCTCGTCGGCGCAGCCCGTCGACCGGCCGATACCCCGTCCCCAGGGCCCCCGGCCAGGGCCCGGTGCCCCGCGGCCCGGCGGCGGCCCACGTCCCGGCGCCACGCCGGGCAATATGCCGCCCCGTCCCGGTGGCGGCGCGCCAGGCCGTCCGGCACGTCCCGGTGGCCCGCGGCCCGCAGCCGGCGGTCGCGGCCCAGGCGGCTCGCCCGGCGGACGTCCTGGTGGTCCCGGCGGAGGCGGCGGCGGTAACTACCGCACCGGCGGCCCCGGTGGTGGTGGCGGCGGTGGTGGTGCGCCCGCAGGTGGCGGCTTTCGCGGTCGTCCCGGTGGCGGCGGTGGCCGTCCCGGTCAGCGCGGCGGTGCCGCAGGCGCGTTCGGTCGTCCCGGCGGTGCGCCGCGACGTGGACGCAAGTCGAAGAGGGCAAAACGCGCCGAGTACGAGAACATGCAGGCGCCGGTCGTCGGCGGCGTGCGGTTGCCGCACGGCAACGGCGAGACCATCCGGCTGGCCCGCGGTGCCTCGCTGTCGGACTTCGCCGAGAAGATCGACGCCAACCCGGCGGCGCTGGTGCAGGCACTGTTCAACCTCGGCGAGATGGTCACGGCCACCCAGTCGGTGGGTGACGAGACGCTCGAACTGCTGGGCGGCGAGATGAACTACGTCGTGCAGGTCGTCAGCCCCGAGGACGAGGACCGCGAACTGCTGGAGTCCTTCGACCTGTCCTACGGCGAGGACGAGGGCGACGAATCCGATCTGGAGAGTCGTCCGCCGGTGGTCACCGTGATGGGTCACGTCGACCACGGCAAGACTCGACTGCTGGACACCATCCGTCAGGCCAACGTCCGTGAGGAAGAGGCGGGCGGCATCACCCAACACATCGGTGCCTACCAGGTCGTCGTCGATCTCGACGGCACGCCGCGGCCGATCACCTTCATCGACACCCCGGGCCACGAGGCGTTCACCGCGATGCGTGCCCGCGGCGCCAAGGCCACCGACATCGCGATCCTGGTGGTCGCCGCCGACGACGGCGTGATGCCGCAGACGGTGGAGGCGATCAACCACGCGCAGGCCGCCGATGTGCCGATCGTGGTGGCGGTCAACAAGATCGATAAGGAAGGTGCCGATCCGGCCAAGATCCGTTCTCAGCTCACCGAGTACGGCCTCGTCGCCGAGGACTTCGGCGGCGACACCATGTTCGTCGACATCTCCGCCAAGCAGGGCACCAACATCGAGGCGCTGGAAGAGGCGGTGCTGCTGACCGCCGACGCCGCCCTTGACCTGCGGGCCAACCCCGACATGGAAGCCCAAGGTGTGGCGATCGAGGCGCACCTGGACCGCGGCCGCGGCCCGGTGGCCACGGTGCTCATCCAGCGCGGCACGCTGCACGTCGGTGACTCCATCGTCGCGGGCGACGCCTATGGCCGCGTCCGCCGCATGGTCGACGAGCACGGCGAAGACGTCGAGGCGGCACTGCCGTCGCGGCCGGTGCAGGTCATCGGGTTCACATCGGTGCCGGGCGCCGGTGACAACCTCCTCGTCGTCGACGAGGACCGCATCGCGCGTCAGATCGCCGACCGCCGCAGCGCGCGCAAGCGCAACGCGATGGCGGCCCGCACCCGCAAGCGGATCAGCCTGGAGGACCTGGATTCGGCGCTGAAGGAAACCAGCCAGCTGAACCTGATCCTCAAGGGCGACAACGCGGGCACCGTGGAGGCGCTGGAGGAGGCCCTGCTGGGCATCCAGATCGACGACGAGGTGGAACTGCGCGTCATCGACCGCGGCGTCGGCGGCGTCACCGAGACCAACGTCAACCTGGCGTCGGCCTCGGACGCGGTGATCATCGGCTTCAACGTCCGCGCCGAGGGCAAGGCCACCGAGCTGGCCAACCGCGACGGCGTCGATATCCGCTACTACTCGGTGATCTACCAGGCCATCGACGAGATCGAGAGCGCGCTCAAGGGCATGCTCAAGCCGGTCTACGAGGAGAAGGAGCTGGGTCGGGCGGAGATCCGCGCGATCTTCCGGTCGTCCAAGGTCGGCAACATCGCCGGCTGCCTGGTCACCTCCGGCGTCATCCGCCGGAACTCCAAGGCCCGGCTGCTGCGCGACAACATCGTGGTCACCGAGAACCTCACCGTGCAGTCGCTGCGTCGGGAGAAGGACGACGTCACCGAGGTGCGCGACGGCTACGAATGCGGTCTGACGCTGAGCTACTCCGACATCAAGGAGGGCGACGTGATCGAAACGTACGAATTGGTTGAGAAAGAGCGCACCTAGTGGCCGACGAGCGCTTGCGCGTGGGGGCACTCCCCTCGCAAGCTGGGGGCCCACCCGCGCGCAGCGTAGGGGGAGAGCATCGTGGTTGATGTGGGCCGGGTCCGTCGGCTCTCAAAGCGCATCTCCACCATCGTCGCCTCGGCGATCGAATACGAGATCAAGGATCCCCCGTTGGCCTTCGTGACCGTCACGGACACGAAGGTCACGGGTGACCTGCACGACGCCACCGTGTACTACACGGTGCGTGGCAAGACGTTGCAGGACGAGCCGGATTACGCCGGAGCGGCGGCCGCGCTGGAACGCGCCAAGGGAACGCTTCGCACCAAGGTAGGCGCCAGCCTTGGTGTCCGATTCACACCGACCTTGGCTTTCGTTCTGGATACCGTGCCCGACACCGCGCACCGGATGGAGGAACTGCTGGCTCGCGCCCGCGCCGCAGATGAGGATTTGGCGAGAGTTCGGCAGGGTGCCAAGCACGCCGGGGAAGAAGACCCGTACCGTGTGACAGGGGTGGAGAACGACGGCGGGGAGCCGGATGACAGGCGAGACGCTGAGGACGCTTTTGACCGCGATCGATCCGAAGACTGACGCAGACTTGGCGGGTCAGCGTGTCGACGCCCGCGCCGCCGCCGAGCTGCTGTCCGCCGCTGCCACCGTCAGCGTCGTCTGCCACGTCTATCCGGATTCCGACACCGTCGGGGCCGGCCTCGCCCTGGCTCTTGTGCTGGACCACGCCGGTAAGGATGTCGAGGTCAGCTTCGCCGAACCGGCCGGGCTGCCCGAATCCCTGCAGTCGCTGCCGGGCGGGCACCTGCTCATTCCTCCGGATCACATGCGCCGCGACGCCGACCTGGTGGTCACGGTCGACAGTCCCAGCATCAACCGGCTCGGGGCGTTGCGTGAGCTCGCCGAACCCGGCCGCGAGGTGCTGGTCATCGACCACCACGCCTCGAACCAGCTGTTCGGCACTGCCAATTACGTCGACCCGTCAGCGGATTCCACCACCATGCTGGTCGCCGAGCTGCTCGACGCGTGGGGCAAGCCGATCGACATCGGGGTCGCGCACTGCCTGTACGCCGGGCTGATCACCGATACCGGTTCGTTCCGCTGGGCCAGCGCACGGGCGCACCGGCTGGCCGCCCGGCTGGTGGACCTGGGCGTCGACAACGCCGCGATCAGCCGCACCCTGCTCGACACGCATCTGTTTGCGTGGCTGCCGATGCTGTCTCGGGTGCTGGCCTCCGCGCAGCTGCTGCCCGACGCTGCCGCAGGCCGCGGCCTCGTGTATGCCGTTGTTGGACACCAGGAATGGGCCGATGCGCGGCCGGAGGAAGTCGAAAGCATCGTCGACATCGTGCGCACCACCCAGCAGGCCGAGGTGGCCGCGGTGTTCAAGGAGATCGAGCCCGGGCACTGGTCGGTGTCGATGCGGGCCAAGGATTTTGATCTCGCCGCGATCGCCAGCGCCTTCGGCGGCGGGGGACACCGGCTGGCCGCCGGCTACTCGGCGATCGGATCGACCGATGACGTCGTTCAGGCGCTGTATGTAGCCCTTGGCTGAGCCCGATCTTCCGGTCGCGCCCGCGACCGGTCGCCGCATCGCCGGGCTGGCGCTGCCCGCGCTCGGGGTGCTGGCCGCCGAACCCATCTACCTGCTGTTCGATCTGGCCGTCGTCGGACGACTGGGCGCGGTCAGCCTGGCCGGCCTGGCCATCGGCGGGCTGATTTTGAGCACGCTGAGCTCGCAGATGACGTTCCTGTCCTACGGGACCACCGCGCGTTCGGCTCGGCTCTTCGGTGCAGGCGATCGCGCGTCGGCGGTCAGTGAGGGGGTCCAGGCCACCTGGCTCGCGATCGGACTGGGAACACTGATCGTGCTGGCGGTCCAGGCCGCCGCGGCTCCGCTGGTCTCGGCGCTGGCCGCGGGCGGTGAAATCGCCGAAGCCGCACTGCCGTGGGTACGGATCGCGATCTTCGGGGTGCCCGCCATCCTGATCTCAGCGGCGGGCAACGGCTGGATGCGCGGCGTGCAGGACACCGGCAGGCCGCTGCGCTACGTCGTCGCCGGGTTCGCGGTGTCGGCCGTGCTGTGCCCGCTGCTGGTGTACGGCTGGCTGGGCCTGCCGCGGCTGGAGGTGGCGGGATCGGCGGTCGCCAACCTGATCGGCCAATGGCTGGCCGCGCTGCTGTTCTGCCGCGCGTTGCTGGTCGAACGGGTCCCGCTGCGTGTACAGCCGACGATGCTGCGGGCGCAGGTCGTGATGGGCCGTGATCTGTTGCTGCGGACGATGGCGTTTCAGGCGTGCTTCGTCTCGGCCGGAGCCGTCGCCGCCCGGTTCGGCGCGGCGGCCGTCGCCGCTCACCAGGTGGTGCTGCAGCTGTGGAATTTCCTTGCGCTGGTACTGGATTCGCTTGCCATCGCGGCGCAATCACTCGTGGGCGCCGCGCTCGGCGCCGGAGAGCTGGCGCACGCCAAGTCGGTAGCGTGGCGGGTGACCATCTTCTCGACGCTGGCCTCCACGGTGCTGGCAGTCATTTTCGCTGTCGGCGCATCGGTGTTTCCGAGCGTGTTCACCGACGACCGCTCGGTGCTGGACGCGATCGGCGTGCCGTGGTGGTTCATGGTCGCCCAATTACCCATCGCGGGAATCGTTTTCGCTCTCGACGGGGTGCTTTTGGGCGCCGGCGACGCGAAGTTCATGCGCAACGCCACGTTGATCAGCGCGCTCGTCGGGTTCCTGCCGCTGATTTGGCTGTCACTTGTGTTCGGCTGGGGACTGATGGGCATCTGGTCGGGTCTCAGCACCTTCATGGTGTTGCGGCTCGTGTTTGTCGGCTGGCGAGCGTTCTCCGGTCACTGGCTGGTGCCGGGTACCGGCTAGGCGCGTTCAGCGCACTTGTGCGCGCCCCCTTTGCAGTACGGCCTCGCGATTGGCGGCAATGTCGTCACCGCTGGCGGTGCGCAGCCACTCGACGGCCGACTCCGCCTCGATTGCCAGGCCGTCGGCAGTCGCCGCGTCGTCGATGCGGTGGTAGGACGCCAGCAGGGCGCGCACCGCGTTCTGGTTGTTCCCGACGATCGACGCGGCCACCCGCCGCGCGGTCGTCAGCAGCTGGTCGTGCGGCACCACCTCGGTGACGAGCCCGGCGCGCAGCGCTTCGACGGCAGAGAGGTAGTCCCCGGTCAGGCTCATCCGGCGCGCCATGCCGACACCGACCTTCTGCGGCAGTCGAACCGACAGCCCCCACGTGGGCAACAGCCCGACCCTGGCGTGGGTGTCGGCGAACCGCGCCTGATCGGAGGCGATCAGGATGTCGCAGTACAGCGCCAGTTCGAGTCCGCCGGTGACGGCCGCGCCATTGATGGCGCCGATCACCGGCTTGGTCATCGGCGGCCACTGCGGCGAGATATCGGGCAGATCGGTGGAGTTGCCCAGCTCCTTGAGGTCCAGCCCGGCGCAGAACACCGGGTCGGCGCCGGTCAGGATCACCACGTCGACGGCGTCGTCGGCCTCGGCCTCGCGCAGCGCGGCGAAGAACCGTTTGCGCAGCGCAGACGACAGCGCGTTGCGCGATTCCGGCCGGTTCAGCGTCAGCGTGCGCACCCGATCTTGCGTGTCGATGAGCAGCACCTCGTCGTTCGTCATCGCATCAACCTATCGTGGCGGTATGTGCCGAAACATCACCGAGCTTCGTGGCCTCGAACCGGCGGCTTCCGCCGAGGAGATCGAGGCGGCCGCCCGCCAGTACGTCCGGAAGGTCAGCGGCGTGACGCGGCCGTCGGCGGCCAACGCGGACGCTTTCGAGACCGCGGTCGCCGAGGTCACCGCGACGACCACCCGACTGCTGGCCGCTCTGCCGCCGCGCAAGCAGCCGCCCAAGACCGTTCCGCCGTTGCGGCGCCCGGAAGTGCGGGCTCGCATCGAAGGCCGAGCCGCCCGAGCCGCTCAAGCCGGGTGACCGCGCACACGCTGACCCAGCCCGCGCTCAAGGAGTGGAGCGCGGCGGTACATGCGATGCTCGACGGCCGCCAAACCGTGTTGCTGCGCAAAGGCGGAATTCATGAGAAGAGGTTCACCCTCGACTCGTCACGCTTCCTGTTCTTTCCCACCGTCGCCCACAGCCACGCCGAACGGGTCCGGGCCGAACACCGCGACCTGCTTGCGCCCTCCGCCGAGGACAGCACCGAAGATGAGATCGTGGTGCGCGCAGGCGCGGAAGTCGTTGCCGCCGTTGAGGTCAACCGGCCGGAACGGCTGGAAGAGATTGCACCGCTGCATATCTGGACGGCCGAGTCGGTGCGCACGGATCGGCTGGACTTTCGGCCCAAGCACCGGCTGACGGTGTTGGTGGTGCGGGTGAGCCCGCTGACCGAGCCGGCGCGGCTGCCCCGGTTACCGGACTACGCGGGCTGTAAGAGCTGGGTGCCGCTCGCGGTCAGCCCGAATTGGGCTGCGCCAGTGCACGATGACGCCAGGCTGCTTGAAATCGCCACCCGTGTGCGCGATTCAGTCGGCTAAGCCGCAGATGTGCTCACCCGGAAGACCTCGGTTTCTTCCGGTAGCCCTTTCAAGTGGTGAGGCCCGAGGCTGTCAAAGCGTAGATCGGACCCTGCCGAAAGGTCGCGTACTGTCCGACTCGTCAGCACCTCGCCCGGGCCGGCCATCGCGCCGATGCGGGCTCCGGTGTGCACGGCCAGTCCACACCACTCATCGCCGCGCCGCTCACATTCTCCGATGTGTACGCCGGAGCGGATGCGGATACCCCGGCTGGCGAGCGCAGGAATCAGATCCAGCGCACACCGAGCAGCTTTCGTAGGTCCATCGAAGAGTGCGAAGACGCCGTCACCGGTGTGCTTGGCGCGCCGACCGCCGTAATGCGAGAGCGTTCGATCCACCAACTGGTCGTGAACGTCGAGTTGAAGCCGCCACTCGGAATCGCCTCTGCTGCTTAGTTGCTCAGTGGACCCAACGATGTCGGTGAACAGCACCGTGGCAAGCATTCGTTCACCGGTCGGGCGGTTCTGAGAGCCGCAGACGAATTCGAGTGTCGCTGTGCCGAGTGCGGTGTCCAACACTGCGTGAGCACCCGCAGGCAATTGCCGGAACTCGGCATTGGGCACTGCTCCGGCAAGAGCGTCGGCCGCCTCGAGCGAAACAAGCTGATCGCCGGGCCGACAAAGCACCAGCGTCCTCGTCGGGACCGTGGGCAGAATGTCGCGCACATCGATCTCGCCTAGAGCCGTCGCCAACATCACCGCCATGGCCGGGCTCGCGCTGGCCCGTTCGTATCTGCCGATCATCGCGCGTACTCCCGGCGTCTTGGCTGCATCGTTGAGCATCATGTTCGCCGATACTCCTTCGCCCCAATGCTTCTCGAATGCCTCAATTGCGTTCCGGCGGAACCAGTCTGCTTCCCAACCCCACGGGAAGTCGGGCAGGTCCCGCGTGAACCGTGCAGCCGTGCCGTAGAGCACCATGGAACGCACTCGATCTGGAAAGGTCGCGGCGAACAAGAGGCTCATCGGTCCGCCCTCGGACACGCCGAGCAGCGCCGGGCAGTCGATGCCAGCAGCGTCAAGGACGGCGTGTAGGTCGTCCATGCGTTCATCGAGAGTTGGCACCCGATGCGCCGGATCTGACAGGCCTGTTCCCCGCTTGTCCCACAGAATGACGGTGGTCTGGTGCGCGAGTTGTTCGATGAACGGAGCGAATGGATATGCCGGGTCATCGTAAAGGTCGACGTTGCTCACCCACCCCGGCACCATCACGAGCGGAATCTCGCCATTGCCCAGTGTTCGATAGGCGAGGTGAACGTCGCCGTTGCGCGCGTAACGGACCCTGCTGGCATCCACCCCACGAGTATGACACCGGAAATTAACGGCCAAGCCGATTTTGCGTAGCCCGCGCCGAAAAGTTGCCGACCCTCGATCAAGGCAGGTACGGGCCCGCAGGCAGCAGCAGGCGCGAAGCGCCGTCACCGAGATGCACGGTGTGCGTTGCCGGCCGCAGCTGCCTTCCGGTGCCCAGCGGTTCGCCGGTGCCGAGGTTGCGGACGAACCGCGGATGCGATCCGCCGGCGACCAGCACCCTGATGCGGGATCCGGCGCGGAACCGATGCGCGACCGCATCCAATTCGATGCGCACTGCTCCGGAAGTCGTTGTGCCACGGCGATATCCGTCGCTGACGTTGCGGGAACGCCCTTTGGCGTCCACCTCGCTGACTCGAACGAACAAGTCGTTGTGAGGGTTTTCGCACGAGTGCGACAGTTCGACGACGGGGTTTCCGACGACATAGAGGTCTTGGGCCAGTGTGTCCCCGGTGAAGCTCAGCACGTCGGCGCGCTCGGCCAGCTTGGTGTCGTTGCGGTAGCCGCCCTCGGGAGACAGCAGGCGACCGCCGACGGTGGGCGTCGGGTCGGCGGGGTCGTAGGTGAACGTCGGAGCCGCGGCGGTGTCGGGTGGCACGGCATCGCCGAGCCGTCCGCCCGGTTGGAGATAGCGGACCTGCTCGGGCATCGCGGGTGGCCAGTCTTCGAGGTCGATCCAGCCGTCGTGGTTGACGCGGATGCGCACCGGGCTGCGCTGCGCCCCGCGACCCGCCAAATGCGTGTCGAGCCAGGCCAGCGATTCGCGCAGGACGGTCGGCGCACCCTTGGTCAGCATGTGGGCGTGGTTCCATGACCCGATGGTCACCGCCACCGGCACCCCGCGCCGGTGCAGCTGCGCATACTGCTCCAGCGTCTGTTCGATGAACAGGTCTTGCCAGCCGCCGATCAAGAGTACGGGGATTTCGGTGCGTTCCAACGCGGTGTGCAGCTGAGTCGGGCCCCAGAACGGGTCGTCGGGGTCCGGGTGCTCGAGCCACGACTCGAACCACGGCGCGCCCGTGCCCAGCAGCGTTCGGCCCGCTTCACCGTGCGGCAGGCCCGCCGTCGCGCGCGCCAGCATCCTCCTGGATCGAACCTGTCGCACGATGGCCCGGATCCGGCCCGGTTCCTCCTGGCGAGAAACCGCATCGCTCCATCCGAGGAAATCGTTCAGTCCGAACGAACCGGTGCCCCATCGCGGGCCACTGAGGTCATGCGGCCCGACGGTGATGACCGCTGCCGCCATGTCCGGCGGCGGATCGGTCAGCAACGCCCATTGAGTGAAGCCAAGGTAGGACATTCCGATCGTGCCGAACGAACCGGTGAACCACGATTGGTCGCGAAGCCACGAGGCGGTGTCGGCGCCGTCTTCGATCTCGTGGACGAACGGGTTGAACTCGCCGCCGGAGCTGAAGGTGCCGCGAACGCTCTGCACGATGACGTGGTATCCGCGCGAGGCGTAGACGGCCCCGAAGAGCGCGGAGACCGGGTACCTGCGGCCGTAGGGCCCGCGGACCAGAAGTGTCCCTGCGGGATTCGGCGTCAGCGGCTGGTAGTGGTCGGCGATCAACTCGATGCCGTCGCGCATCGGAATTCGCACGCGATGATGCACGTCGTACTCGGTGTTGGGCGGCGGCAGGCGCAGTAGGCGGCTGACGGCGCGACCGGAGTACTTCTTGATTCTCGACCGGGCCGATGACTGGGCGGGGGCAGAAGATACTGCAGTCACCCAACCGAGGTTACGCAGGCGGTGGGTCGTCGTCATCGATCGCCTCGATGACCTTGGCCATCAGCCAGTTGACGGCGCTGGTGGCGTCGGTCCCGTCGACCCCCCAGACCCCGACGAGTCGCTCATAGCTGGGCAGGTTCCACAGCACGTCGAGAAGCCCCGCCGTCACCCGCCGTTCCGCCTCGGACCATCCCGGCGCCGAGGCGGCGACGGCACGCAGCAGCGCATCGCGCCTGCGCGCATCGACGCCGACGAACGTGGGGTCGCGTGGCGTGTCGACGGATTCGCGTACCGAAAACCGTTGCAGTGACGCGAAGACGCGGGCTGTCACCTCGCCGAGGTTGGCGAGGTCGACGTCCTCGTACGAGATCCCGGCTTCGGACTCCAGGCACTGCATGACGGCGTCGCGCAGATGCCGTTCGGTGGGGAAGTGGCGGTATACCGTGCGCTCGCCGACACCCGCGCGTTCGGCGACCGACCGGAACGTCAGGTCCCGCCAGTTCCAGCTGTCGAACCCGTGCACCAGTTCGCTGCCTGCGGCGATGATGCGTTCGCGCGTCTGCGCGGCCTTCTGCGCTCGCGTGCGGTTGTCGTATCGGCGCCTGCTGCCTATTGACGGCTCGCTCACAATAGTGACAGTGTACTGTCACGAAATATGGTGGAGGTGCGAGAGTGGCATCACCCGGCGAGTTGATGGCTGCCGCCGTCGAGAAGACCGGGCTCGACGACTTCGGCGAAGACTCCTTCCGCGAGGGGCTGGACATCCTCGTGAAGGCACTTCGCGACGAGGCCCGGCTCAACGATCGCGGCGAGGGGTTCATCTACGCCCGCATCGGCGCGCATCTCCGTCAGCGGTTACAGGTCGAGGACTGGTACCGCCGCCACCCCGAGATCGACGAGGTCACGATCGACGCCCCGCTGTTCGGGCTCGGCCTGCCGCGCACGGGGTCCACCGCGCTGTCGTTTCTGTTGGCCAAGGATCCCCATGTCCGGTACCTACGCAGTTGGGAGTCTGCGGAGCCGTGCCCACCGCCGTCGACGGTGCAGGGCGACGACCCGCGAATACCGCCGGAGTTACGGGTCGTCGCCGGCAGCAGGCACCACGTTCCCACCGATGTTCACGGTCCGATGGAATGTCTGGACCTGATGGCCCTGGACTTCAAGTCTCAGATCTTCCAGGCGTTCGGCCAGATCCCGTCGTATTCCCAATGGTTGCTCGACAACGCCGATTTCACGTCTACTTACGCCTACGAGCGTCGCGTCCTCAAACTGCTGCAGTGGGGGGAGCCGACGAGACCGTGGCGACTGAAGTCGCCCGCGCATGTGATTTCGCTGGACTACCTGGACCGCATCTTCCCCGACGCCCGCTTCGTGATGACCCATCGCGACCCGACCGACGTGATGCTCTCGGTGGCAGACGTCTACGCCGACATCGTCGGCGGCTTCACCGATCACGTCGACCGGCGCTACCTCGGCGAGCTCAATGTCAGCCACTGGTCCGTCGGCATGGACCGGGCGGTGAAGTTCCGTGACGGCGGGGCCGACCACCGGTTCTTCGACATCGACTTCCGCGCGATGCAGGCCGACCCGATCGGTGAGGTACGCCGCTTGTGCGCATGGCTAGGTGAGCCGGTGACCGACGAGTTCGAGGCGGGGATGCGGACGTGGTGGGCGCAGAACGCCGAGAAACGTGAGCCCCACACACAGGCCGACCCCGAGGCGTACGGGCTGGATTTCGATGCGATCCGGCCGCTGTTCGCCTCCTACGTCGACCATTCGCAACGCTGGATTGCGCACGAAAGGTAAACGCCGACATGGCAATTGACTTGACCGGAGGAATCGACCCGGCTCGCGAGTATATGTTCGCCGAACGGCCGGCGGACCCCGAGATGCGGGATTCGGTGAGCTTCTGGGTTTTCGACGACCGCGGGCAGGTCGGCCTGCCGCGCATCGGTGTGGAGGCGGTCGCCGCGAATTGGGAGGAGCACAGCGTTCAGGTCAACGTTGCGTTCCCCGACGGCCGGGCGTATCGACTCCGCGACGAGGGCACAAGCTGGCCGGTGGAAGGCCCGGACGGCGAGCCCACAGTGCTCGGCGGCGGCCCGCTGGGCTTCACCTGCGTAAAGCCTTTTGACGTCTGGACGATGTCGTTCGACGGCAAGGCGGTGCAGACGTCGTCGGCCGATCTCGCGGCTGGCCGCAAGGAAGGGCCACTGGTCGACCTGCGGTTCGAGGTGGAGGCGAAGCTCGCCGTGCCGCCTTGGGTGCAGGGCGCACTGCAGGACGATGCCGCGTCCGCATTGGAGACGTCCGTGGAGGGCGATCTGATGGGCGGCGACCGCTACGAGCAGCTGTTCCGGGCGACGGGCTCGGTGCGGGTGGCCGGTGAAGAGCACGCCTTCACCGGCAGCGGGCTGCGAATCCGCCGTCAGGGCGTGCGCAGGCTCGAGGGGTTCTGGGGGCACTGCTGGCAGTCGGCACTCTTCGGAAGCGGCCGGGCGTTCGGCTATATCGCCTATCCGCCCCGCCCGGACGGCCGGCCCACCTTCAACGAGGGATACGTCTTCGACGGTGACGGCGACCTCATCCCGGCCCGCGTCGTCGAGGCGCCGTGGCTGAGTCGGCTGCAGGCGCTCGGCGAGGACGTCTCCGTCGTGCTGGAGACCGCCAACGGGACGGAGCGGATCGAGGGCGAGACCGTGCTTTCGACTCACGACATCACCGACCCCGCCGAGGTGCCCGCGGAACTGCTGGAAAAGATGGCCAACTGGACGTTCCCCGCGCTTCAGCAGGCCGGCGTGCGGTACCGCTGGAACGGCGAGGAGACCTACGGCATGCTCGAGCGCTCGAGCCCGATGGACAAGATCACCCGATAGCCGGTCATCAGTAGATGTAGTGCGGCGCCAGCTGGTGTGCACGCTGCAGGTTGGTCTGCATGCAGTCGACATCGTCGGCGGCATAGACCGGCGAGTAGAACAGCGACTGCTGAATCACGCCGTAGCTGGTCTTGAACGCCACCATGCAGGTGATCCACCAACGGTTGTTCCAGTCGGTCGGCTTCATGACCCAGTACTGCGCGGCACGGTGACCGGCGATATCCAGTTCGACGGCGTCGGCGGGCAGCGTCTCCTCATAGGTGCGCCAGATGAAGGCCTCCACCGCCATCTGGTAGTTCCCGGCGTCGTAGTGGCAGCGCAGGCTGTCCTCGGGCGCGGGCGGCGTGTACGCGAGGCCGATGCTCTGGACGACGTCGAGCGGGATGTCGCGACACGGGTCGAACGGGTCAGGGTCGACGGTTTCGATCACCGGCCACTTGATGGTGGTGGTCGCCTCGGGCCACGGTGCGGCCGTCGAGCGCAGATCCACCGGACGCGCCGTCACGGTCAGCGGAGCGCCCTGCAGCACCAGAATCATCGCGGTCACCAGCGCACCGAACGCCGCGAACAGGCGGATCCTGGCGGCCATCAAACCCCCTCGCAGTCGCCGACCCCTCGGGGGAGTGTACAAGCCGCCGCAGCGGCGCCGAACAGGAAACGAGAACATGTTCTAGTTGGGTCGCCGGCCGGGTAACGCTGCGCAAGTAGGCTGGTGGGTTGTGGCGACACTCTGGGCGATCAGCGACCTGCATACGGGTCACACCGGCAACAAGCCGGTCACCGAGTCGCTGCACCCGTCCTCACCCGACGACTGGCTGATCGTTGCCGGTGACGTCGCCGAGCACACCGACGAGATCCGATGGGCACTTGACCTGCTGCGCAAGCGGTTCGCCAAGGTCATCTGGGTGCCGGGCAACCACGAACTGTGGACCACCAACAAGGATCCGATGCAGGTTTTCGGCCGGGCGCGCTATGACTGCCTGGTCAACATGTGCGACGAGATGGGGGTGGTCACCCCCGAACATCCCTTTCCGGTGTGGACCGAGGCGGGTGGCCCGGCCACCATCGTGCCGATGTTCCTGCTGTACGACTACACGTTCTTGCCCGAGGGTGCGGCGACCAAGGCCGAGGGCATCGCCGTCGCCCGGGAACGAAACGTGGTGGCCACCGACGAGTTCGTGCTCTCCAACGAGCCGTACGCGACAAAGGAGGCCTGGTGCCGCGACCGCGTTTCGGACACCCGCAAGCGGCTCGAGGACCTCGACTGGGTGACGCCGACCGTTCTGGTCAACCACTTCCCGCTGGTGCGTGAACCCTGCGACGCGCTGTTCTATCCGGAGTTCTCGCTGTGGTGCGGCACCACGGCTACCGCCGACTGGCACACCCGCTACAACGCCGTCTGCTCGGTGTACGGCCACCTGCACATTCCCCGCACGACGTGGTACGACGGCGTGCGCTTCGAAGAGGTGTCGGTCGGCTACCCGCGCGAGTGGCGGCGGCGCAAGCCGTATCGGTGGCTGCGGCAGGTGCTGCCCGACCCGAACTACCCGACCGGATACCTCAACGAGTTCGGCGGACACTTCGAAATCACGCAGGAGATGCGGGCGAACGCGCAGAAGGTTGCCGAACGCATCAAGAACCGGCAGGCGACGCGGGCCAGATGATTGTCTCCATGCTGCTCTCCGACGTGCTGCCGGACAAGTTGGCCGCCGTTGAGATGTACACCGACCCACCGGAACTGGCGCCGCTGCCGGAGGAGGAGCCGCTGATCGCCCGGTCGGTTGCCAAGCGCCGCAACGAGTTCGTCACCGTCCGCCACTGCGCGCGGCTGGCGCTCGAAGAACTGGGTGTGCCACCGGTGCCGATCCTGAAGGGGGAGAAGGGCGAACCGTGCTGGCCGGACGGCGTGGTGGGCAGCCTCACCCACTGCGACGGCTACCGCGGTGCCGCGGTCGGCCGCCACGACACCGCGCGCTCGGTCGGCATCGACGCCGAACCCCACGACATGCTGCCAACGGGCGTGCTCGACGCGATCAGCCTGCCCGCCGAACGGGCCGAAATCAGCCAACTTCCAGACGGACTGCACTGGGATCGAATCCTGTTCTGCGCCAAGGAGGCAACGTACAAGGCCTGGTTTCCGGTCACCCGGCGCTGGCTGGGATTCGAGGACGCGCACATCGCTTTCGACGTCGACGGCAGCGGCACCGCGGGCGCTTTCGAATCCCGCATCCTCATCGACGGCGCCGCGTTGTCCGGGCCGCCGCTGACCACGCTGCGGGGCCGCTGGTCGGTGCGTGACGGGCTGGCGCTGACGGCGATCGTGCTGTGAATGATGCCGGCCTCGTGGTGGAGCAATCAAGATGCCGGCCTCGTGGTGGTCGACAAGCCCGCGGGGGTGACGAGCCACGACGTAGTTTCGAGGTGTCGGCGCATCTTCTCCACCCGCAAGGTCGGCCACGCGGGCACGCTTGACCCGATGGCCACCGGTGTGCTGGTGGTCGGTATCGAGCGGGCCACCAAGATCCTCGGCCTGCTGACCGCGACCGACAAGTCGTACGCCGCGACCATTCGGCTGGGGCAGACCACCGACACCGACGACGCCGACGGCGAAGTGCTGCAGACGGTTTCGGCCACAGACGTCACCGACGCCGACATCTCAGCCGCAGTGGCAGCGCTGCGGGGCGAGATCTCGCAGATTCCCTCGGCGGTCAGTGCCGTCAAGGTCGGCGGTCAGCGGGCATACCGGCTGGCGCGCGAGGGGCAGGCCGTCGAACTCGCCGCCCGCCCGGTGCGCATCGACCGGTTCGAGGTGCATGGCATCCGGCGCTCGGGTGACCTCGTCGATGTCGACATCGAAGTGGACTGCACCAGCGGCACCTATATCCGGGCGCTGGCCCGCGACGTCGGCGCAACCCTCGGCGTGGGCGGGCACCTCACCGCGCTGCGGCGCACCCGCGTCGGCCATTTCGGACTCGACGAGGCGCGCACGCTCGACGCGTTGGCCGAGAAACCCCGGCTGTCTTACAGCCTCGACGAGGCTTGCCTATTGGCTTTTCCGCGTCGCGACCTCTCCGTCGACGAGGCCGAGTCCGCGCGGCACGGCCGGGCGCTGGAACCCGCGGGTATCGACGGCGTATATGCCGCGACGGCGCCGGAAGGAAAGGTTATTTCGCTCCTGCGCGACGACGGCACCCGCACCAAGTCGGTTGTTGTGCTCCGTCCCGCAACGCTGCAATAGAACTGCGGCGCATACTGAATCCGCCTGCTGTCGGATTGGAGCGTGCCATGACAACCTCGTACAGACTTCTCAGACTCGCCCTGGCCGTCTGTGCTGAGCTCGCCGAATAGCTCGGTCGAAGTCGCCCCTGTTGATGGCGAGCGCGACTCGCTCGCCGCCATGACCAGTCTCCGCGAACGCCGCGCCCTCCCCGGCGTAGTAGCGGCTGCTCGAGCTCGCGGTACGCGCCGTCGAAGTCGTCCTCGTCGAAGCGGCCCGTCATAGGTGATTCGCCCGTCGTCGCCGATCTCGAGCACAGTGCAGACGGGCCGTCTGGTTCCCGGCGTCGTCCGACCAGTGACTCCAGACGCAGCGCCAGGCGCTCACCGCGCACGGCCAGTGTGCGCCACTCGACGTTGGTGGTACTGCTCGCGGATGCGCTCAGCCGCCGCCCGCAGCCCGGCAGGCCCGTCGATCGGGTCACCGCTGAGTCGGCGCCGATCGTCGTAGACGAACTGATCCGCGTAGGCCCGCGACGGCTGCGTCGATCGTCCGTGCCTGCATAGCGCCGCCAAAGACTCCGGTCCACTCCTCGCTGGCTCGGTTGGCTACCGCCAGCCGGCTGGAAGTCGCCCGCATCCGCTCCTCGGCGTAAGCGAACGCCTCGTCCTCGTCCTCGATGTCGAACTCGCACATCGACGCGAAGCCGCCCGTCGCTGAACTCGCTCACGACGATCCGCGTCCATTCGTACTGCTCGCCGTCGCGCCCGACGGCCTCGCGTTCGCTGGCGTGCGACGAACCACTGTCGGCGACAGCCAGCACACGCCGAGTACCACGTCCGCGTCGAGGCGACCATCTCGTTGAGTTCCTCGACGCTGGCGCGAAGTTCCGCCGCCGAGCGATCCGGGAAAGCCGAGCGCGATCGGCTCTCGACGCGCAGGTCGGGCCGACTGAGTTCGTCGAACACTCGTGTCGAAGTCGTCCCGGTTCAGCGCGATCACGAACTCGGCCGTCGCCGCGCCCGCTTCCGCGAACGCGGCGCCCTCCCCGGCGTAGTAGCGGCGCTCGCAGTTCGCGGTAGGCACCCTCGAAGTCGTCCTCGTCGAAGCGACCGTCATAGGCGATCCGCCCGTCATCGCCGAGCTCGGCCAGGATGAAGGTGGGTCAGATTCGTTCCCGGCGTCGTCGGACCATCGAGCTCCGCGCGAGCTGCAGGCGCTCGCCGCGAACGCGCTAACGTGCGCCCCTCGAATTGCGCTGTACTGCTCGCAGATGCGCTCGATAGCTGCTCGTAGCTCCGGCACGGTCCTCGATCGGGTCGCCGCTGAGTCGCCGACGATCGTCGTACACGAACTGGTCCGCGTACGCCCGCGACGGCGCGTCGACGTCCCGGGCCTGCACGCCCTCGAAGAGGCGGGCTGCTACCTCGCTGGCGCGGTTGGTCACCGCGCAGCCGGCTGGAAGTCGCTCGCATGCGCTCCTCGGCGTACGGCGAACGCCTGCTTCCTCGTCGTCGACGGTCGAACTCGCACAGTCGAGGCGACGCAGTCCGTCGCCGGATCTCGCATCGCATAGAGCCGGATCCATTCGTAGTTCTCACCGTCCGGCCCGACCGCCTCGCGATCCTGGCGCGCGACCGACCCAGTTGCGCGACAGCCAGCGCACTGGCCGAGTACCACATCCGCACCGAGGCGACCATGGCGTGGAGTTCGCTCTGGTGCTGGCGCGAAGTTCTGCGGCCGAGCGATCCGGGAACGCCGATGCGGGACCGGTTCTCGAACCGAAATCCGGGAGCGGTCAGTTCGCCGAACACCCGTGTCGAGATCACCGCGGTTGCGCGGCGGTGACGATGTCGGCCAGCGTGGCACCCGACTCGGCGATACGCCGCGCCCTCGCCCGACGTAGTACCGGCGCTCGAGCTCCCGGTACGGCACCCTCGAAGTCGTCCTCGTCGAAGCGGCCCTCATAGGTCGATTCGCCCGTCTTCGCCGAGCTCGAACACAGGGCAAGGTGGGTCGTCTCGTTCCCGGCGTCGTCCGACCATCGACTCCAGGTCAGGACCAGGCGCTCCCCCCGGACCGCCAGCGTGCGGCGCTCGAACGACGTTGTACTGCTCGAGGACGCGCTCGACATGCCGCCCGCACTCCGGCACGGCCCGTGATCGGGTCACCGCTCCATCGGCGTCGATCGTCGTACATGAACCGATCCGCGTAGACCTCGACGGCGGCGTCGACGTCGTGGGCCTGCATGCGCCTAGCCACCCGGCCTCGGTCGCTCTCGCTTGCTCGGGTTGCTGACCGCCAGCCGGCTGGGCCGCGGCGCGACGAGCGTCTCGGCGTACGCGAACGCCGCCTCCTCGTCGTCGACGTCGAACTGGCGCACCGATGCTGACGCGCCCGTCGCGGAACTCGACCACGTTGAGCCGCGACCACGTGTATTCCTCGCCGTCCGTCCCGACTCCCCGTACGTTCGCTGCGCGCGACTCACGCACGTCGGCGACAACCAACGGATGAACGGATGCCCAGTTCTTGACCGCAGAACAGCAGCCCGGCGCGTTCTTCCATCCACCCGATCGAACTCATCGACGGAGCGTCACCCGTAGCGTCAGCGTCGACGCTGGGATACGCCAACCGACAGTCCGGCCACGAGAACCGATGCGCCGCCTCGACGTCCAACTGGTCCAACGCGTCTACGAAGCCGATCAGCGCCTGGCCGTTCGTCGCGAACGCCGCGCCCTCGCCGGCGTAGTAGCGGCGCTCGAGCTCGCGGTAGGCGCCGTCGAAGTCGTCTTCGTCGAAGCGGCCGTGATAGTCGAGCCGCCTGTCGTCGCCGAACTCGTACAGACGTGAAGAGACGTCGCCTCGTTCCCGGCGTCGTCCGACCAGCGAATCCAGCGTCAGTGCCAGCCGCTCACCTCGAACGGCCAGCGTGCGCCATTCGACGCGCGGGTACTGCTCGAGGATGCGCTCACAGGCCGCCCGCAACCCGGCAATGCCCTCGATCGGGTCACCGCTCAGTCGCCGCCGATCGTCGTACACGAACCGATCCGAGTGGGCGGCGATGGCGCCGGGCGACGTCGTGGGCCCGCATCGCCCGCCAACGCGGCGTCGACAATCTCGCTGGCCCGGTTCGCGATCGCCAACCGCGACGTTGTCGGGCCGGTCGACGCCACGGCTGGTGATGAGTCGGACGGCGTCGCAGATTCGACCGCCCGCCCCATCGAGCTTGCGACTTCCTTGGCGGCGTAAAGCGCCTCGGCTTCGCGCCGGGCTTCGGTCGCGCCCGGCTCGTCGCCTGCCGCAGCGAGCACCCGGCCGAGGGCGAGGCAGGCCTCCGCGTGGTCGAGCACCAGGTCGGTGCCTGCGGCGACAGCGACCGCCTCGCGGGCCATGGCGACGGCCTCGTCGTGCCGGTCCATGGGCCGCCAGGATTTCGGCTCGCACCGCTCGCCACGCGATGGCCGTCTTCAGGTTGTGGCCGGCGAGGCGCTCGCTTTCGGTGGCGTACCGGTCGGCTTCGTCGACCCGTCCCTGCGCGAGCACCGATCGTGCCAGCAGTGCGGCCGCCTGACCGGCGTCGGCGCCGACGCCCAGGGCGTCCAGACCCATCCAGCGCGGTCCGGAAATGCGGCTCGGCCGCCACCGGGTCGCCCTCCATCGACTCGATGATTCCCGCGAACAGCTCGGTCTCCATCAGCCCGTGCCGAAGGCCGAGGTCGGCGACGACCTGGCGGGCGTCGGCCAGCATCGACCGGGCCTTATCCGGTCGCCCCCGCAACAGCTCCAGCACGCGCCAGACAGCGCAACGACGTCGCCTCGAGTGACGGCGCCGATGTCGTCATGCGCTGCATCCGGACCACGTCCAGGCACCGCCCGCCGGCCTTGGGCACCGGGCTCGGCCCCCACAGCGCCGCGCTCGGCGCCGCGCCCAGCGCCGCGGTGATCTGTCGGTGGTCCCCGCCCTGTCGTGCCGCGACGAGCGCCTCGAACAGGTCGACCTCGCAGTCGCCGATCCGGCCGAGGCGGGCCCTGGCGCTCGCGCGCACCCGGTGCGCCTTGGCCAGTCCAGCCGGAGTCCCTGCGACGGCCGAACTCGTCGATGGCGCTCTGCAAGCGGGCGTCGACCTCCAGCAACCGCTCAGGGTCGGTGTAGACGACGAACTGACACCGATAGCAGGTCGCCCACGGCGCCAGTGCCTCGTCGGCGATGCGCTCGAGGTCGTCGACGAGCGGCGCACCGGCGGCGACGTCGCCGGCGGAGAGGAAGGCTTCGCAGCCGACGAGCAGTAACTCGGCCTGGACCGCCCCGTCGGCGGAGGCCAGGGCGGCGCCGCGAGCCGCCTGGGTGCCCGCTGAGACCAGCTCGTCGCGGTCGAGGGCGCGACGGGCCGACGCCAGGTAGCACCGGGCGGACCGCAGCGCGAGTCCATCGGCGTGCTCGTCGAGCGTGCCCAGCTCGACGTCGGTAGCCGTGGGCGGCTTCCAGATGCCGGGCGATCATCTCGTCGGGGTCGAACGCCACGCTCGCGCCACCCGCCTCGACCCAGTCGGCCAGCCGCTCGTGGAGATCCGCCCGGTCCGACTTCAGCAGCCGGCGGTAGGCGACGTCGCGAATCAAGACGTGGTGGAAGCGCCAGACCGGCTCGTCGCCGAGGTAGGCCCCGCTCGGCTGGGCGAGCTCGAGCCGACGCAGCCTGTCGAGGGACGACTTGACCGCTGCCGTGGCACGATCGGCCAGCGCGCACACGGCGCCCGGCGAGAAGTCGGTGCCGACCACCGAGGCGACTCCAAGCACGCGCCGATCCGCGGCGTTGAGCCGTTCCAGCCGCGACGCCAGAAGCGCCTGGATCGTGGGAGGGATCGCGATGGCGTCGACATCGATCGTCGAGCCGCCAGCCAGCCGGCTCCGCGACGAGGACCCCGTCGTGCACGAGCATCCCGACCAGCTCGCGCACGAACAGGGGGTTGCCTCCGGTGGACGAGGGCAGGCGGCCCAAGAGCTCGTCGGGCAGCCGGGCGGCGCCGAGCACGCCGGCGGCGAGCTGGGCGGTCGCGCCGGGGTCGAGGCCGCCGAGGTGAACCGCCTCGGTCACCCACTGGCTGACAGTGACCAGCTCGGGTCGGACTTCGCGAAGCTCGGGCCGCGCTAGGGCCAGCACGAGGACCGGCACCTCCTGCACCCACTCCGCGAGGTGCTCGACGAAGTCGAGGAGAAGGCTGTCGGCCCATTGGACGTCGTCGACGACGATGATGAGCGGCTTGTCCCACGCCAGCACTTCGACGTACCGCCGTAGCGCCCAGAACGTCTCCTCCACCGACCCGGATACTCCGGTCGCCAGGCCGTTGAGGTCGCGCAGGATGCGGTCTCGCTCGGGAACGCTTGCGGGAACATCGGTTTCGAGGTCGCGAGTCCGCAGCACCTCGACGATCGGCGCAAGTGCGACGGTCCCTTCGACGTCGCATCGGGCCTCGACGACTCGGGCATCGCCCTGGGCCCCGGTGAACTCCGCCGCCAGCCGGCTCTTCCCGACGCCGGGGTCGCCGATCACCGTGACCAATCGGGCGGCCCGGGTGGCGGCCGCGTCGTCGAGCGCGGTCTGGAGCCGCCGGACCTCGTCGGCCCGGCCGACGAAGGGACGCGGCGTCGGTGTGCCTCCGTCTGACGGCCGAGCCACCGGTACACCGCGACGGGCGCGGTTCGGCCCTTCACCTGCACGTGGCCGAGGGACTCGAATTGGTACCGGCTGCGCGTCGAGCCCGCCACGTCTCCTCTCCGACGACGACCTCACCGCGCGGGCACTCGGCCTCGAGCCTGGCCGCGACGTTCAACGCGTCGCCGACGAGGTCGGCGTCGCCGGCCCCGACCACAACCTCACCGGTGTTCACCGCGACCCGCAGAGCGAGATCGACACCGTGCGCTTCCGATACGCGGGCGGCGAAGTCGACGAAGCGCTCCTGCAGCTCGACGGCGGCGTCGACGGCGTGCCCGGCGTCGTCGGGTCCCATCTCGGGAACGCCCCAGACGGCCATGAACCCGTCGCCGATGTACTTCGTCACCCCCGCGCGATTGCGCTCCGCGGTCGAGCGGAGGAGGTCGTGGTAGCTGCCGATGACCTCGCGGGCCGTCTCGGCGTCGACCTGCTCCTCGAAGGTCGTCGAACCGGCCAGGTCGGCGAACATGACGGTCACCGTCTTGCGCGCCGGGCCGGCGCGGCGACGTCCGGCGCTCGCGCGACCTGACCGTCGAGCGGCGCCCCGCACGCTCGGCAGAATCGCGCGGTCGCGCTGGCTTCCACCCCGCAGGTCCCACAGGTCCGCGCGAACGATGCGCCGCAGCCTTCGCAGAAGCGGGCGTCCTCTTCGTTCGCGCGTGCCGCACGAGGCGCAGGCGCGGCGGTGCTCGGCCATCGTCAGTCGGGCCTCAGCGACAAGCCGTCGTGGTCCTCGATCGCGCGTCGCGGCGCGTTCGACCATCGTGCGGAGCAGCTCCAGCTGGCGGTCGTTGGCCAGGTCGACCCCGCCGGCGCCTATTACCGGGTAGGCGAAGCAGCACGCCGTAGTGAGTCGGTAGTCGCGCAGCATCGTCTCGCGGGTAGTCGATTCCGTGTGCGGCGAGACGCTCGGCGTACCGCTCGATCAGCCGGTCCTCGCAGCTCCGCCGGGCGTCGGCGGCCAGGCTCTGGCTCAGGAAATAGCCCACGTCGTAGGCGCCCCGCCCCTTCGCGGTGATCTGCCAGTCCAGCGCACGTCACCGGCGGGTCGTCAGGGCCGACGGCGAAGAACAGCTGGTCGAGCCGTAGGTCGCCGTGCAGGAAGGTGTGCGGCGGCCGCGCGAACTGTTGGTAGAACCACGGCACCAGCGAGGGAAACCGCTCGCCGAAGAGCGCGCAGTGCCGGCGACAGGTCGGCGCCGACGCCTTCGAGGAAGCGCGGCCAGGCGGCCTCGAAATTGCTCGGCCACAACCGCCGGGAACGGCGGCAGTCGTGTACGTCTTCAGCCAGGGCAGCGTCGCGAAGCGGTCGCTCTCCCACCAGTGCGCGTGGTGACGGGCGATTGCGTCGACCGACCGTTTCGGCGTCCGCAGCGGTGCACCCAACGATCTGGTCGGCGACGCGGAGCCGGCCCAGATCCTCGAGCACGAGAACGAAATCGTGCGTCGTCTCGTCGAAGGCGGCGAAATATGGACGCGCAGGCGGCAACGGGTTGGCGAGACCGATCTGCTGGTAGAAGCACACCTCGCGGAGATAGAACTCGAGGTCCTCGCAGATGGCGGACCGGGCGGGCTGGGTATCGAGAATCGGGAGCTTCACGACCACCGACTTCGGCACGTTCGAGCCACCCTCGAGGTGGGCACGGTACAAGCGGCCGAGCAGCCCGACGCCGATGCCGATCTGTTCGAGCCGGCATTCCCGCACGTCGGCCTGAAGGACTTCGCTCAGCCATGCCGCGTCACGGACAGCGGGTCGACCGGGAATTTCGCCATCCGCCCCGCCTCCCTGTGGATGGGGCAATCTTACGAAATCCTGCGGCTATAGCGCGTTCTTTGACGCGCCGGTTGAAAACGTTGATCTTGAACCGCGGCGCGTGCTTGATCCGTATGAAGGTAATGAAGGATCGGACCACGCCATGACAGACCGGACAACCCCGTACCGACTTCTTCAACTGGCACTGGCCGTATTCGGCGTCATAGCCCTGCTTTTCTACCCGCTAGCCGTCATCTGGCCGTCGGGGTGGGCATGGCATGCCGGTGCGCCGTACGAGTCCCAGTACTTCATGATGATCGTCGGCATCTACCTCACCATCGGCGTCTTCCTGCTGAACGCCGCGCGCAAGCCGGAGGCGAACCTGCAGCCTCATCTGGTTCGTCGTGTGGTCCATCGGCGTGCACGCCGTCATCATGGCGGTGCAGTCATTCGGCGACGACCACCACATGCCGGGCATCTGTGGGGCGACGTGCCCGCGCTGCTATCTGGTGGCGATCGTGCTCGTCGGTGCTCGTCCGGGCGGCCGGCCTCACGCAGCCTGCTGTCGCCGAGTGAGCCGGACGTCCATCCGGGTGAGGCCGCGCAGGTTCGGGTTCGTGGTCCAGGTCGGGGTACCGACGACCTCGACTCGAGCGACATTGTCGACGATTTCACGAAGGACGGCTTGGCCCTCCATCCGGGCGAGCTGCGCACCCAGACACAGGTGGACGCCGGAGCCGAACGCGACATGCCCGGTTGGATTGCGCTCGGCGCGGAAGACGTCCGGATCGTCGAACTGGCGCGGGTCACGGTTGGCCGCGCCCCAGGCCAGCAGCACGCGTGATCCCGCAGGAATCGTCGCACGGCCGACCTGGTAGTCGACCCGCGCTGTGCGGTAGAAGCTTTGGACCGGCGAGCTGAATCGCAGCTGCTCCTCGATGGCGGAATCGATGAGATCCGGCCGCCGCCGCAGCAATTCCAACTGATTGGGACGCTCGGCGAGGGTGAGAAACAGGGTGCTGAGCATGTTGGTGGTGGTCTCATTGCCTGCGAGCAGGAGCAGCACCGCGATGAAGAACATCTCCTCGAAGCTGAGCTTGCCGTCATCGGTGTGCCTGGCCAGTCGGCCCAGAACGGTGTCCTCCCCAAGCAGCTCACCCTTGCTCAGCTTGTCGGTGAAGAATGCGTGCATGTGCCGAAAACCCCTGAGTGTCGGTACGACCTGACGCAGACCCGACCGCGAGATGTTGATGTCGGCGACGCGGACGGTGTCGTTGGACCACTTTCGGAACGCGGCTTGATCGTCCTCGCCTATTCCGAGGATGTGCGCAATCATCCCCATCGGCATCGGTACGGCAAGGGTGGAGACGACATCGGCGGGGGATAGCGCGAGTAAATCGGCGACGAGAGTGCGCGCCAACTGGTTGACCATCGGCTGCCACGTCTCGAGGGCACCTCGGGTGAAGCCCGGCAAGGCCTGCTTGCGCATCCTGGTGTGTGCGGGCGCATCCGTGCTCAGTAACACCGGCAACCGCACTTTGCCGTAAGTGACTCCGTCGGCACTGGACAATGCGTGGTCGGCACGCGCAGCGGCGCGGACGTCGGCGTAGCGGGTCAGGATGAAGATGCCGCGCCGGCGGTTGTAGTGCACCGGTCCGCCGGCGAGTAGCTCGCGATAACGCGGATAGGGGTCGGCTGCTGTCGCATGGTCAAACGGATCGAAATCGGTGAGCTCGATGTACGGCGGGATCGGCCTGGGCCGCGACCTATGCCGCGCTTCGCGGGCCATGTTCACCGCGAGCGTCTTCACGGTCATCGATCCGTACTTTCGCGCAAGCCGGACGTCGCTCGTCATCGTCACGATTTCACGGTAGGACGAGGTCAGCGGAGGCAAGATGATGCGTTGGGACAAATGATTGATATTTTCGGACACGATGCCCGTTGAGACCGCCGTGCTCCGGCGCCCCGTCATCACCGCCCGACAACTCTGCGCAGTGGCGGCGGAGGCGGGTGCGGCCGTCACCGATGTGCTGGCCGGTACGACGTTGACCCCGGAGGATCTCGAGGATCCGGAGGGCGACGTCTCCAGCGCCGACGAGATCACCATGGCCCGCAACCTGCTGCGACTCGCGCCTGAACCGGCGGGCCTCGGTGTCGCCGTCGGGAGCCGCATCAACCTGACGAACCTCGGCATGTTCGGGTTCGCCGCAATGGCCTCTGGAACCCTTCGCGAACTGATCTCGGTCGGGCTGCGATTCTTCTCGCTGACCACGCTGCACATGTCGATCCAGTTATCGGAGGGACCCGTCGACTGCGAGATCGCGATCGACGCAAGCCATCTGCCCGACGATGTCCGCCGGTTCTTCGTGGAGTCCGACATCGCGGCCATCGTCGCCACGGTTCCGCTGTTCGTCCATCCCGTGTTGTCCCGCCACGCCGACGAGATCCGCGTCGAACTCGCCGCCGACGAGGAGTATCTGCGCCCGCTCCTCGACACTGTCGCGATCCACCACGTCGAGTTCGATCGTGAGCGCAGCGTTGTTCGCCTACCGCGCGGGATGCTCGACGAACCACTGCCTCAGGCCGACCCGCACACACTGGCGGACTGTGTCGTTCAGTGCGAGCAGATTCTGGAGCGGAGACAGCGCCGACACGGGATGTCGGCTCGCGTACGTTCCGAACTCCTTTCTGCGCCAGGGGAAATGCCGGGTCTGGATGCGGTCGCAGCGTCCCTGCACCTGCACCCTCGTACGCTGCGCCGTCGACTGGCCGAAGAGGGCACCTCGTTTCGCGCACTTACCAATGACGTGCGCGCGACATTGGCCGCCGAGCTTCTGTCTCAGGTCGGGCTGACGGTCGAGCAGGTCGCGCGGCGGCTGGGTTACGCCGAGACGGCGGCGTTCAATCATGCCTTCTCGCGCTGGTTCGGCCTCGCTCCCAACGAATTCCGGCGCAGGCACGGCGCAGGCTAGTCACGTGAGGCATTACTTCGACGGCAGGAGCTTCTGCCAATGCTGGCCGCGAATCGATCGCGGCTCGTTGCTGGTCAATCCGGCGTCACCACACCGAACGTGAAGCTACGGCGAAAAAATTGTCAGATTTTCGCAACTGCCGCACATTCGGCGCCGCAAGGGATTTGGCCAATGATCTGCACCCGAATTAACGACGCACGGCGCAGGCTAGCTAGCCGACGACCCAGATCGCTTCGACCGCAGGGCTTCCCAGGTCGACGGTGGTGCCTGGATCGTCCTCCCCGGCGTCGGCCGGCTTGATGGCCACCGAGACCATGCCCGCGAAGTCGCGACGGGCCAGCACCATCAACCGCGAATCCAGGGTGATGCCCACGCTGTCGAAGTACCGCAACATCTCCGGGTCGGCGTCGGAGATGCGGGCCACGGTGCCGGTGTCGCCGTCCTCGCAGACCGACAGCTGCCGCGCATCCGGGGTGGGCACGTGGCCGTCGGCAGCAGGGATTGGATCGCCGTGCGGGTCGCGCTTCGGATAGCCCAGCTTGGCGTCGATGCGGTCCAGCATCCGGTCGGAGACCGCGTGCTCGAGCACCTCGGCCTCGTCGTGCACCTCGTCCCAGCTGTAGCCGAGCATCCGCACCAGGAAGGTCTCCATCAGGCGGTGCCTGCGCACCATGCCCAGCGCGGCCCTTCTGCCCGCCTCGGTCAGCGTCACCTCGCCGTACTTCTCGTGGTCGATCAGGCCCTGGTCGGCGAGCTTGCGGATGGACTCCGAAGCGGTGCTCGCCGACACCCCGATCCGCTCGGCGAGCATCTTGGTGCTCACCTTCTCCCGCGACCACTCCTGGGCGGTCCAGATGACCTTGAGGTAATCCTGGGCGACCGCGGTCAGGTCGCGAGGGTTACCGTTCGGACTCACAGTTACAAAGTTTAAGCAATGGTCACCTGATCTGGGGATGTAGAGCAGCCCGCCCTCCCGGCGCGCCGTAGGCTTGCGGCTGTGCAGCGCTGGCGGGGGCAGGACGAGATCCCCACAGACTGGGGTAGATGCGTCGTCACGATCGGCGTGTTCGACGGGGTGCACCGCGGACACGCCGAGCTGATCAATCACGCGGTCAAGGCGGGCCGGTCCCGCGGGGTGCCGACGGTGTTGATGACGTTTGACCCGCATCCGATGGAAGTCGTCTTCCCGGGCAGCCATCCCGCCCAGCTGACCACGTTGACCCGCCGCGCCGAGCTGGTCGAGGAGCTGGGCATCGACGTGTTCCTGGTCATGCCCTTCACCTCGGACTTCATGAAGCTGACGCCCGAGCGCTACATCCACGAACTGTTGGTGGAGAACCTGCACGTCGTCGAGGTGGTGGTCGGAGAGAACTTCACCTTCGGCAAGAAGGCGGCGGGCAACGTCGACCTGCTGCGCAAGGCCGGCGAACGGTTCGGTTTCGCGGTGGAGGAGATGTCCCTGGTGGTCGAGCACCACCAGGACCAAACCGTCACCTTCTCGTCGACCTACATCCGGTCCTGTGTGGATGCCGGCGACGTCGTCGCGGCGGCCGAGGCGCTGGGCCGGCCGCACCGGGTCGAGGGTGTGGTGGTCCGCGGCGACGGCCGCGGCAAGGTGCTGGGCTACCCGACCGCCAACGTCGCACCGCCGATGTATTCGGCGATCCCCGCCGACGGCGTGTACGCCGCCTGGTTCACCGTGCTGGGCCACGGCCCGGTGATGGGCACCGTCGTGCCCGGCGAGCGATACCAGGCGGCGGTGTCGGTCGGCACCAACCCGACGTTCTCCGGGCGCACCCGCACCGTCGAGGCCTTCGTCCTCGACACCGACGCTGACCTGTACGGACAGCACGTCGCGGTGGACTTCGTCGCCCGTATCCGCGGCCAGGAGCGGTTCGATTCGGTGGACGACCTGGTCACGGCGATGGGCGGCGACACAGCACGGGCCCGCACCATCCTGGCCGCCCAGTAGCGATTCTGCTCGCGGAGCCCTGTGCTGGTTTCGCGGCTCAGCCGCGGCGCTGCTAGACTTCACGCCGACCAAGCGTGTGCTGCAGTTCGCGGCGGCTGCGCCCTTCAGGGGCCTGCGAGGCCCCATCCTCGCGGACCGATTGATGGAGATAGTTTCGTGGCGCTCACTGCCGATCAGAAGAAGGACATTTTGGGCCAGTACGGCCTGCACGATAGCGACACCGGCTCGCCGGAGGCGCAGGTCGCGCTGCTGACCAAGCGCATCGCCGACCTGACCGAGCACCTCAAGGTGCACAAGCACGACCACCACTCGCGGCGAGGGCTGCTGTTGTTGGTCGGCCGTCGGCGCCGCCTGCTCAAGTACGTCGCCCAGGTCGACGTGGAGCGCTACCGCTCCCTGATCGACCGTCTTGGCCTGCGTCGCTGACGCAGCCCACGATGTCGGCCGCGGCATTGCTGCGGTGTAACATAGACGCGTTCGTCAGCCGTTTCGGTGCGAACAATTGGGTGCGGTTCTCGCAGTTCCGCGTGCACCGCTCCCGCGCGTCCCTCAGGACCCGCCTGATCGGGCGGTCTTCGGTAGTGGCTGCCGGGGTATTTTCTCCGGCCGCTTCGATCGACGGCCGTAGCCGCATCGAGGCCAGTGGTCTGACAGGCTGCTCAGCGTTCTGAGCGTGACGACGCGAAACAGCTGAACAAAGACCCAGAGAGGCCTCACGGACACCTATGTCTGTTGCAGAAATTGAAGACGGCGTATTCGAGTCGACCGCCGTCATCGACAATGGAAGCTTCGGCTCCCGCACCATCCGATTCGAAACCGGTCGGCTCGCCCGGCAGGCCGCCGGCTCCGCCGTCGCCTACCTTGACGACGAAACCATGCTGCTGTCGGCGACCACCGCCAGCAAGAACCCCAAAGACCACTTCGACTTCTTCCCGTTGACGATCGACGTGGAGGAACGGATGTACGCCGCCGGGCGCATTCCCGGCTCGTTCTTCCGCCGGGAGGGACGCCCGTCCACCGACGCGATCCTGACCTGCCGGCTGACCGACCGGCCGCTGCGCCCGTCATTCGTCGACGGTCTGCGCAACGAGATCCAGGTTGTCGTCACGGTGATGAGCCTGGATCCCAATGATCTGTACGACGTGGTGGCCATCAACGCCGCATCGGCGTCCACTCAGCTGGCGGGCCTGCCGTTCTCCGGACCGGTCGGCGCAGTGCGCGTGGCGCTGATCGACGGGACCTGGGTGGCGTTCCCGACCGTGGAGCAGCTTGAGCGCGCGGTGTTCGACATGGTGGTCGCGGGCCGTGTCGTCGGTGACGACGTCGCGATCATGATGGTCGAGGCCGAGGCAACCGAGAAGGTCATCGAGCTCGTCGGCGCCGGCGCGCAGGCGCCCACCGAAGCCGTCGTGGCCGAAGGCCTGGAAGCCGCCAAGCCGTTCATCCGCGTGCTGTGTGAAGCGCAGCAGGCGCTCGCCGATAAGGCCGCGAAGCCGACCGGCGAATACCCCGTCTTCCCCGATTACGGCGACGACGTGTACTACGCGGTCTCGTCGGTGGCCACCGACGCCCTGTCGGAGGCGCTGACGATTGCCGGCAAGACCGAACGCAACGACCGCACCGACGAGATCAAGGCCGAGGTGCTCGAGCGACTGGCCGAGCAGTACGGCGGCCGCGAGAAGGAGATCGGCGCGGCGTTCCGGTCGCTGACCAAAAAGCTTGTCCGCCAGCGCATCCTGACCGACCACTTCCGCATCGACGGCCGCGGTGTCACCGACATCCGGGCGCTGTCGGCCGAGGTGGCCGTGGTGCCACGCGCGCACGGCAGTGCGCTGTTCGAGCGCGGTGAGACCCAGATTCTCGGTGTCACCACGCTGGACATGGTCAAGATGGCCCAGCAGATCGATTCGCTGGGACCGGAGACCTCCAAGCGCTACATGCACCACTACAACTTCCCGCCCTACTCGACCGGTGAGACCGGGCGCGTCGGCTCGCCCAAGCGGCGCGAGATCGGGCACGGCGCGCTGGCCGAGCGGGCGCTGGTGCCCGTGCTGCCCAGCGTCGAGGAGTTTCCCTACGCCATCCGGCAGGTGTCGGAGGCGCTTGGCTCCAACGGCTCGACCTCGATGGGCTCGGTGTGTGCGTCGACTCTGTCGCTGCTGAACGCGGGCGTACCGCTGAAGGCACCGGTCGCGGGCATCGCGATGGGCCTGGTATCCGACGACGTCGAACTCGAAAACGGCACCACCGAGCGCCGCTTCGTCGCGCTGACCGACATCCTCGGCGCCGAGGACGCCTTCGGCGACATGGACTTCAAGGTCGCTGGCACCAAGGACTTCGTCACCGCGCTGCAACTGGACACCAAGCTCGACGGCATTCCGTCGCAGGTGCTGGCCGGGTGCATTGGCGCAGGCCAAGGACGCCCGGCTGACCATCCTCGAGGTGATGGCCGAGGCCATCGACGCTCCGGACGAGATGAGCCCGTACGCGCCGCGCGTCACCGCGATCAAGGTCCCGGTCGACAAGATCGGCGAGGTCATCGGGCCCAAGGGCAAGATGATCAACTCGATCACCGAGCAGACCGGCGCGTCCATCTCGATCGAGGACGACGGCACCGTGTTCGTCGGCGCGACCGACGGCGCCTCCGCACAGGCCGCGATCGACATGATCAACGCGATCGCCAACCCGCAGCTGCCCAAGATCGGCGAGCGGTTCCTCGGAACCGTCGTCAAGACAACGGATTTCGGCGCATTCGTGTCGCTGCTGCCCGGCCGCGACGGGCTGGTGCACATCTCCAAGCTCGGCCGGGGCAAGCGCATCGCGAAGGTCGAAGACGTGGTGAAGGTCGGCGACAAGCTGCGCGTGGAGATTGCCGACATCGACAACCGCGGCAAGATCTCGTTGGTCCCGGTCTCCGAGGAAGACTCGGCCGAGGAGGCCGCGGCTCCGGCTGATGCACCGGTCGATGCCACGACAGGCAGCTGACGGTAAGGCGGGCCTGCGAGCCCGCCACGACAACGAGTCCGCGGAAAAGACGGAAGTGCGGCGCACCACCCTGCCCGGTGGTCTGCGCGTCGTCACCGAGTACATCCCCTCGGTGCGTTCGGCGTCCGTCGGTGTCTGGGTGGGAATCGGTTCCCGTGACGAAGGCGCGACTGTCGCCGGCGCCGCGCACTTCCTGGAACACCTGCTGTTCAAGTCGACCCCGACGCGCAACGCGGTGGACATCGCGCAGGCGGTCGACGCCGTCGGCGGTGAGCTGAACGCATTCACCGCCAGGGAGCACACCTGCTACTACGCGCATGTGATCGACTCCGATCTGGAGCTGGCCGTCGATCTGGTGTCCGATGTGGTGCTGCGGGGTTGCTGCGAGGCCGACGATGTCGAGCTCGAACGTGCCGTCGTGCTCGAGGAGATCGCCATGCGGGACGACGATCCGGAGGACACGCTGGGCGACGTGTTCCTGTCGGCGATGTTCGGGGCGCACCCGGTGGGGCGCCCGGTGATCGGCAGTCCGCAGTCGGTTTCTGCGATGACGCGGTCGCAACTGCACTCGTTCCACATCCGCCGCTACACCCCCGAGCGAATGGTGGTCGCCGTCGCAGGCAACGTCGACCATGACGAAGTGGTGCGGCTGGTGCGCGAGCATTTCGGCGCGCACCTGGTGCGCGAGCGCACCCCGGTACCGCACCGCAAGGGCACCGGCCGGGTGACTGGCGGGCCCACGCTGGAGTTGGTGAACCGGGACGCCGAACAGACCCACGTGTCGCTCGGGGTGCGCGTGCCGGGTCGGCACTGGAAGCATCGGTGGGCGCTGTCCGTGCTCAACACGGCGCTCGGCGGCGGCCTCAGTTCGCGGTTGTTCCAACAGATTCGCGAATCGCGCGGGCTGGCGTACTCGGTGTACTCGACGGTGGACACCTTCTCCGACAGCGGCGCGCTGTCGGTCTATGCCGCGTGCCTGCCCGATCGCTTCCCCGAGGTCGCCCGGGTGACCACGGACGTCCTGGCGGCGGTGGCCCGCGACGGCATCACCGAAGCCGAGTGCCGGATCGCCAAGGGGTCGTTGCGCGGCGGGCTGGTGCTCGGCCTCGAGGACTCCGGCTCGCGGATGAACCGCATCGGCCGCAGCGAGCTGAACTACGGCGAGCACCGCAGCATCGGCCACACCCTCTCGCCGATCGACGACGTCACCCTCGACGAGGTCAACGCGGTGGCGCGTCAGCTGCTCTCCAGGCCATTCGGTGCCGCGATACTGGGCCCGTATCGATCCGAAAAGTCACTGCCCAAGCCGCTTCGGGCTATCGCGGGCTGAATCCATGACCGTCCCAAGCGCACCGCAGTCACCCGCCGAGGTGCCGACCTGCTACCGGCACCCGGATCGGGCGACGTACGTGCAGTGCACCCGGTGTCACCGCTATATCTGTCCGGAGTGCATGCGTGACGCCGCCGTCGGCCACCAGTGTGTCGAGTGCGTCCGCGAAGGTGCAGCGACGGTGCGACAGCCGCGAACGCAGGTCGGCGGACGAATGGGTCCGACGACGCCGTTCGTCACGTACGGGTTGATCGCGCTCAATGTGCTGGCCTTCATCGCACAGACCGCGTCGTCGAGCCTGGAGCGGGAGCTCGTGCTGTGGTCGCCGGCTGTCGCGGCCGACGCGGATCTGTACCGGTTGATCACGTCGGCGTTCCTGCATTACGGGATCACCCACCTGCTGTTCAACATGTGGGCGCTGTATGTGGTGGGCCCGCCGTTGGAGATGTGGCTGGGCCGACTGCGCTTCGGTGCGCTCTATGTGCTCAGCGCGCTGGGGGGTTCGGTTCTGGTTTATCTGCTCTCGCCGTTGGATTCGGCGACGGCGGGCGCATCGGGCGCGGTGTTCGGCTTGTTTGCAGCCACTTTCGTGGTGGCGAAGAAGGTGAACGTCGACATCCGGTGGGTCGTCTTGATGATCGGGATCAACCTGGTCATCACGTTCACTGTTCCGTCGATCAGCTGGCAGGGACATTTGGGCGGGCTGATAACGGGCGGGCTCGTCGCTCTGGCCTATGCGTACGCGCCGCGCGAGCACCGCAATGTGGTGCAGGCCGCTGCGACCGTCGGCTTGCTCGCGCTGTTCACCGCGCTTGTCTGGTGGCGCACCAGTGATCTGCTGACACAGCTCACCGGATGACGCTCGAGCCGTTCGTCTAGGCCAGCACGGTGGCCGGGTCGGTGTAGGGCAGCTCGAGGTCGGAGGCCACCTGCTCGGAGAGCAGCGCACCCTCGTGCGTCGAAAGCCCCTTGGCGAGAGCGGAATCGGCCTGGCATGCGGCCTTCCAGCCCCTCTCGGCGAGCTTGATCACGTACGGCATGGTCGCGTTGGTCAGCGCATAGGTCGACGTGCGCGGCACGGCGCCGGGCATGTTGGCCACGCAGTAGAAAACCGTGTCGTGCACCGCGAAGGTCGGATCGTCGTGCGTGGTGGGCCGAGAGTCCTCGAAGCAGCCACCCTGGTCGATGGCGATGTCGACCAGAACCGCGCCCGACTTCATGTGAGCGACAGTCGAGTTCGTGACGAGCTTGGGGGCCTTTGCGCCGGGCACCAGCACGGCACCGATCACCAGGTCGGCGTCCTTGACCGCGTCCTCGAGGTCGAGCATGGACGAGTAGCGGGTCTCGATGGCTCCGCTGTTCTCGTTGTCGATCTTGCGCAGCGTGTTGATGTTGACGTCGAAGATGGTGACGTGGGCGCCCATACCCTTGGCGATGCGGGCGGCGTTGTATCCGGCCACGCCGCCGCCGATGACGACGACCTCGGCTGGGGCCACCCCGGGCACGCCGCCCATCAGGACGCCGCGGCCGCCGTGGCTGCGCATCAGGTGATACGAGCCGACCTGCGCCGAGAGCCGGCCTGCGACCTCGCTCATCGGGGCCAGCAACGGCAGCGCGCCGTCGGCGGTCTGGACGGTTTCGTAGGCAATCGACGTGGTACCCGACGCCAGCAGCGCGTCGGTGCACGGCTTGGAGGCGGCCAGGTGCAGATAGGTGAAGAGCGTCTGGCCCTCACGCATGCGGGTGTACTCGGGCTCGATCGGCTCCTTGACCTTCAGCAGCAGATCGGCCTCGGCCCACACCTCCGCGGTGGTGTTGATCAGCTGAGCACCGGCCCGCTTGAAGTCGGAGTCGGAGATCGCCGAGCCGTCGCCTGCGCCGGCCTCGATGAGTACCTCATGGCCCCGATGGACCAGCTCGGCCACACCGGCCGGGGTGATCGCAACTCGAAACTCGTTGTTCTTGATCTCGGTCGGGATGCCGACGCGCATGATCGCTCCTGTTGTCGTTGGGCTACCTAGAATTGTGAAGAACATTCGATAGATAAGCAATCAGTCCGTTGATCATTCGCTAATATGGGTATATGCCCGAAGAATCAGCATCCACCGCGGTGAGTCCCATGCGTCCGCCGAAGGATGTTCGGCCGGCTGAGCTCGACGAGGTCGACCGGAAGATTTTGATCACCTTGCACCGGGACGCACGCATTCCGAACAATGCGCTCGCCGATGCTGTCGGCATTGCGCCGTCGACCTGTCACGGCCGGGTTCGGCGGCTGCAGGAGCTCGGCGTGATCCGCGGTTTTTACGCCGATATCGACCCGGCGGCCATCGGCCTGTCGCTGCAGGCGATGATCTCGGTCAGCCTGCAGGCCAACGCCCGGGCCAAGATCCGCAGCTTCATCCAGCAGATCCGGCGCAATCCTCGGGTGATCGATGTCTATTTCCTGGCCGGTGCCGACGACTTCATCCTGCATGTGGCCGCCCGCGACACCGAGGACCTACGGTCCTTCGTGGTGGAGAACCTCAACGCAGACTCCGACGTCGCGGGCACGCAGACGTCGCTGATCTTCGAGCATCTGCGGGGGGCGTCGCCGCTGTAGGGTCTCACCTTCGGTCATGTCGATCCCATCCGAGCGGTCTGCCGCAACGAATGTTGGTCAACAGCTTTCGCCTTTGAAAGGAAGACCGATGAAGTTCGTCATGATGCCCGGCATCGCGGCCGGGGCAATCGCCATCGCTGCTCTGGGATTGGCCGGTGCTGCCAATGCGGCTCCGTCGGGCTCCACAACCGCATCCCAGACCGTGAACAACCTAGAGGCCCAAGGCTTTCGCGTGATCGTGAACAAGATCGGCACCGCTCCGCTCGAGCAGTGTGTCGTCAGCTCGGTGCGCCCAGGACAGACCTACTCGCGGATGGACTCGGGAGCGCCGGGAGCCATGGGCGACATCGTCACCACGGTCACGGCGAGGACCGTGTATGTCGACCTGGCGTGCTGATCATCAGAACGGTGGATCGTCGGGTGACGGTGGTGGTTCCGGTGGCGGCCGCCAGTCGGGTGGTAGCTCTTCGGGTTCTAGGGGATCGTTCATCCAGGTACACCATGGGCTGGTGCTGGGCCGGCCTTTCAGGATGAACAACATCTTGCGCATCTCGTTGCGCTGTTTCCGGTAGGCGATCTCCCTACTCCGCGCCCATCGGAGTCGTCGGTGTGCCTCGTTGATCGGCCCCTGAATCTGATTCCGGTTGCGGATGCGTGCGATGCGGGCTGCTCGTTCACGATTCCGATTGCGGCGGACGGGTTTAGGAGTCTGACATGAAGTTGAGGGTGGTGATGCCATGTTGGGAAACAGGTCGGTTCCGCCGGGTACGGTTCGGTAGATCTTGCCGGTCGGTGACGTCCACAGCACCGTGCCGTCGGCGAGTTGTTGGTCGGCCCAGCCGCCGATGCCGGTCCAAAACGTTTTGAGTAAGTGGTGGCAGCGACTGGCCGAAAGACCCTTTTAGTGACCTTTGCAAGACACCGAACCGCGGCCCGCTCCTCGGCTTAGACTTCCGCCATGTTCTCGCAGACGCGGTATGCGATGAACGGTGACTTGCGCGTCGCCTATAGGGCGTCGCCCAAGGGTGAACGCGACATCGTGTTCGTCCCGAATTGGTTCACATGCTGCGAACTCCTGCCGGAGCTGCCACCTCTTCAAGGATGGGTGGAGGCGATGACATCGCTCGGTCGAGTGATCTTCTTCGACCAGCCGGGCAGTGGAGCGTCCGATCCTGTCGAGCCGGGCGCGCTGCCAACCTTGGAGCAATGGGCCGACAGCATCACTGCGGTGCTCGACGATCTCGAAAGCCGCGAAGCAGTGCTTCTCACCGGACCCGGCGCGTTAGCGCCGGGTGCGCTATTCGCTGCTACATATCCGGCTCGCACCACCGCGCTCGTGGTGCTGGAGGGCTACGCCAATCCGATTGCTGAACGCACTGATGGCGTCAATCCCGACGAAGTCCGCGCTGCCCTGGCAGCCATGTGGGGCACGGGCGAATACTGGCTTTCGATCAATCCCGACATGCCATGGAACGAGGAGATCGGCGCCGCGGTTGCGCGACATGACCGGCTTGCCGCGAGCCCACGAACCTACGCTCTCTTAATGCCTCTATTGACCGAGGTAGACGTGCGGGCGGTGCTCCCGACCATCCGCGTATCAACTCTCGTGCTCCAGCACGCCGACGACCTGATGATCCCGCCCGCCTGGGGCAAGTACGTCGCTGATCACATACCCGGCGCGAAATACGTCGAACTGCCAGGGCGCAACCTATACCACTTCGTGGAACCGTGGCGGGATTCGTTCCAGGAGATCGCCGAGTTCCTCACCGGACAGCAGGCCGAGGTGCCGGACGACCGGGTTCTCGCCACGGTGTTGTTCACCGACATTGTGGACTCGACGCGCCGGGCCGCGGAGATGGGTGACCGTGACTGGCATGCCCTGCTTGATGCACACGACGCCGTCGTCCGGGCGCAGCTCACCCGCTTCCGCGGCCGTGAGGTGAACAGCACAGGTGACGGGTTCCTGGCGATGTTCGACGGCCCGCAGCGAGCGATCCGCTGCGCTATGGCGATCCGTGATGCGGTGCGAGCGTTGGGCATTGAGGTGCGCGCCGGGCTGCATACCGGCGAGTGCGAGGTGCGCGGCGACGATATCGGTGGGATCGCCGTGCACATCGGCGCTCGCGTGAGCGCGCTGGCAGGGCCGAACGACGTACTTGTGTCCAGTACGCTGCGCGACCTCGTGATCGGGTCAGGGCTCGAGTTCGACGACCGCGGCACTCACGGGCTCAAGGGCGTGCCCGGCGACTGGCGCCTCTTCGCGGTCGCCTCTCCCTAGCTCAGAAGGGTGGGGGTTTGTTGCATTCGGCGACTTATTCGTCGTTGAGGCGGCGCAGGGTTTCGATGCGGTGCGCTCCGGCTTGTTCGCTGGTGTGCGGTTCACGGCGACGGGCGCGGTAGGTCGGCACAGTGTCGGGAACAGCAATCGGCTGCCGGGTTGTGTGGTGTAAGTGTGCCCTTCTGGTGAGGTCCACTGCACCGTCCCGTCGATGAGTTGGCTCTTCAGCCCAGCGGCCTGACTCCGCTAATCGACGCGTTCCTCGGCTTAGACTTCCGCAATGTTCTCGGAGACGCGCTACGCACTGAACGGGGACTTGCGCGTCGCGTACCGCGCGTCTCGCGAAGGTTCGCGCGACATCGTTTTCGTCCCAAACTGGTTCAACTGTTGCGAAATTCTGCCGGAGCTACCGGCGATTCAGGGGTGGGTTGAGGCGATGACATCGCTGGGTCGGTTGATCTTTTTCGATCAGCCGGGCACGGGCGCGTCCGATCCGGTCTCAACGGGTGCGTTGCCGACGTTGGAGCAATGGGCCGACAGCATCACCGCGGTGTTAGACGATCTCGGGAGTCGCGAAGCGGTCCTCGTCGCGCCGAACGCTGCGTTCGCGCCCGCGGCGCTGTTCGCGGCCAGCTATCCGTCTCGCACCACGGCGCTGGTCGGGCTTGAGGTCTATGCGGATCCGATGGCTGAGGGCGCTGGGATCACTCCGGAGAAGTTCTTCGATGCCATGGTCGCCGTGTGGGGAACGGGGGAGTTCGAACATGTGCTCAATCCCGATATGCCGTGGAATGAAGAAATCCGGGCAACGTTTGCGCGACATGAACGCCTGGCGGCGAGCCCACGGACCGTTGCTCTCATGATGCCGGTGGTATCCGAATTGGAGATACGGGCGCTGCTTCCGACCGTCCGCGTGCCAACCCTCGTCGTCCAGTACACGAACGACTCATTCGTCCCACCCGCTTATGGCAAGTACGTTGCCGATCACATTCCGGGCGCGAGGTACGTTGAGCTGCCGGGGCGCAACATCTACCACTACGTGGAACCCTGGCGGGAATCATTCCAGCACGTCGCTGAGTTCCTCACCGGCGAGCAGGCAGACGTGGCCGATGATCGGGTTCTCGCCACGGTGCTGTTCACCGACATCGTGGACTCGACGCGCCGAGCGGCGGAGATGGGTGACCGTGACTGGCATGCCTTGCTTGACGCGCACGACGCCGTCGTCCGCTCGCAGCTCGCTCGCTTTCGGGGCCGCGAGGTGAACACCTCGGGCGACGGTTTCCTCGCGATGTTCGATGGCCCTCAGCGGGCGATCCGCTGCGCGATGGCGATACGTGATGCGTTGCGAACGTTGGGTATCCAGGTGCGCGCCGGGTTGCACACCGGCGAGTGCGAGGTGCGCGGTGATGACATCGGCGGGATTGCCGTGCACATCGGGGCGCGGGTGAGCGCCTTGGCCGGACCCAACGACGTGCTGGTATCCAGCACGCTGCGCGACCTCGCGACCTCGTGATCGGGTCGGGGCTCGAGTTCGAGGAGCGCGGCTCTTACGAGCTCAAGGGCGTGCCCGGCGAGTGGCACCTCTTCGCCGTCGCGTCTCCGTAGCCGAGGGTGTCGGCGAAATCCACTTCGCCCGCCGTAAGCGCTTGTGCACCGGGTGTTGTCGGCATAGGCATTTGAGATTGCGTGCCAGTGTCAAGCCGCCCTTTCGGGGATCGGCGTGGTTGAACGGGATGGTGTGGTCAAGATCGCAGACGACGGCGGGACGATCGCAACCCGGGAAACGGCACGTCAGATCGCGCATGCGGACCCATCTTTCGACTGCCGCCGTCGGCTGGTAGCGCAGCGCCTCGGCCGGGCTGACCGACGGCTCGTCCAGCAGTCGCAACGTCGCCTCCTTGGCGAGGGCACGAACCTGCTCGGCGTCGATCACGCCGTAGCCCTCGAGGTATCCGGGCTGGCATCCGTCGCCGAAGACCGTGTGTTGGCCGGCGATCACGTTGATCACCGTCCGGGTGGTTGGTGCGGCCTCGTCGGATCGGTTGGGACAGTCTTCGGCACCGCATTCACATCCCAGCTGGCGCCCCTCCGCCATGGCCTTCATGGCATCGGCACGTCGCTGTTTCAGCGTGCGTGGATCATCGCGGCACACCGCGGTGGCCAGTTCCGTAAGCCGCTTGTCGAACGCTGCCGCGGCATCGGTGGCGATGATGCCGTCGACCTTAGCCGTGCCGTCAACCAGCGCGGTGACGTCGACGTAGCGCTTGTCCTCCATGAGGACTCGTTCCCGGATCGCGTCGGGATCGGTCGCGCGCACTGCAGCGTCGACGGCGTTGATAATCCTTCTTCACGACCAGCAGTGCCACTTCGAGATCCGATAGGCGCGTTGACTCACCAGAAATGCGCGCGAAAGGCCTCTTCGTTGCCTCATTGAAAATGCGCGCGTACGTCCATTGGGATGGGGTTGACATTGACCGAGCGCAGGGCAGTGACCGAGACGACCGCGACGCGCTACCAGCGGGCGAGTAAACGCGGCAAGGGCTTGATCCTCGACGAGTTGTGCGCCAACACCGGCTGGCACCGCAGCCATGCCCGCAAGGCGCTCAAAGCGGCGCTGCAGCCCAAGATCGTGACACCGAGGAGTCCTCGTCCATCCAAGTACGGGCCGGATGTCATTGCCGCGCTGACGGTGTGCTGGTCGGTGCTGGGAATGCCGGCCGGTAAGCGGCTGGCGCCGATGCTGGGAGAACTGGTGGCGGTGTTGCGCCATTTCGGGGAGCTGGACATCGACGAGGACACCGCGGAACTGTTGGTATCCATGTCGGCGGCCACCATCGATCGTCGCCTGGCCGGTGAACGCCGCAAGCACCGGCTCAGGGGGCGCTGTAGCACCAAGCCGGGATCGCTGCTGAAAAGTCAGATCCCGGTGCGCACCTGGGCCGAGTGGGACGACGCGCGACCCGGGTTCGTCGAGATCGACCTGGTCTGCCACGACGGCGGCAACCCGGCCGGACCCCATGCGTTTACGTTGACGGTCACCGACATCGCCACCGGCTGGACCGAGAACCGCTCAGTGCCCGACAAGACCGCCAAATGCGTCCTTCGCGCACTCGATGACATCGCCGACAAGATGCCGTTCCCGATCGGCAGCGGCTGATCGTCGAATCCTGCACCGCGCGCATGCCGAGGGGGGTGCCAGCTGTTGCCCGGCGAGTGGTCGGTAGTTGTCGGTGGCGTGCTGTAGGAACAGAGATGTGAACTTCGCGACGTGGGTTGAGCGCAACGGTGTTGCGCGGGTGACCGCGTTTCGGTGGTTTCATGCCGGGGTGTTGCCGGTAGCAGCCCGGAAAGTGGGTCGGCTGATTCTGGTGGAACCTGCCAGCGGGACTGGCCCGGCGACGAGGACGGCGGTGTACGCCTGGGTGTGGTCAGCAGACCAGAAGGCCGACCTGGATCGGCAGGTAGCGCGGGTGACGGCGTGGGCCACGGCTGACCAGATCCCTGTCGAGAAGGTCGGTGTTGAGGTCGGTTCCGCGCTCGATGGGCACCGCGGTAAGTTCCTTGCCCTGCTGGGTGACCCGACGATACGTCGGATCGTGGTGGAACACCGAGACCGGTTCTGCCGGTTGGGCTCTGAGTACGTCGAAGCCGCTCTTGCCGCCCAGGGCCGTGAGCTCGTGGTGGTCGATTCGGCCGAGGTCGATGATGATCTGGTGGGAGGATATGACCGAAATCCTGACCTCGATGTGCGCCAGGCTCTATGGCAAACGAGCTGCCCAGAACCGGGCCAAGCGTGCGCTGGCGGCCGCGGCATCGGGCGAGGTGGATGCGGCCTGAGATGGCGCGTTTCGAGATTCCCGACGGCTGGTGTGTGCAGGCGTTCCGGTTCACCCTCGACCCGACCGAAGAGCAAGCCCGGTCGCTGGCGCGGCATTTCGGTGCCCGCCGCAAGGCGTACAACTGGACCGTCGCGGCGCTGAAAGCCGATATCGAAGCCTGGCACGCCACCGGGATAGAGACAGCGAAACCGTCGCTTCGGGTGCTGCGCAAACGCTGGAACCAGGTCAAGGGTGACGTGTGTGTCAACGCCGAGACCGGCCAGCCGTGGTGGAATGAGTGCTCGAAAGAGGCTTATGCAGACGGCATCGCCGGGGCGGTGGACGCCTACTGGAACTGGCAGATCTCCCGCGCGGGTGCGCGGGCCGGTAAGCGCGTCGGCTTCCCGCGGTTCAAGCGCAAGGGCCGAGACGCCGATCGAGTGTGTTTCACCACCGGCGCGATGCGTGTGGAGCCCGACCGCCGCCACCTCACATTGCCGGTGATCGGCACTGTCCGCACGCACGAGAACACCCGCCGCATCGAACGGCTCATCGGTGCCGGGCGCGCGCGGGTGCTGGCGATCAGCGTTCGCCGCAACGGCACTCGGCTCGACGCTAGCGTGCGGGTGCTGGTCCAACGGCCCCAGCAGCCCCGCGTGGCGCAGCCGGATTCGCGGGTCGGTGTGGATGTCGGGGTCCGGCGGCTGGCGACCGTGGCCACCGCGGACGGCACCGTGATCGAACGCGTCGCCAACCCGCGCCCCTTGGACACCGCGCTGCGCGAGTTGCGGCATGTGTCGCGTGCCCGCTCACGCTGCGTGAAAGGTTCCCGGCGCTACCGGGAACGCACCATCGAGCTGTCCCGGCTGCATCGCCGGGTCAACGATGTCCGAACGCATCATTTGCACGTCCTGACAACACGATTGGCTAAAACTCACGGCCGGATTGTGGTGGAGGGTTTGGATGCGGCCGGGATGCTGGGACAGAAAGGGCTGACTGGAGCACGCGCCCGGCGGCGTGGTCTGTCGGACAGTGCGTTGGGCACTGCCCGGCGCCACCTGTCTTACAAGACAGCCTGGTACGGGTCGCATGTGGTGGTCGCGGACCGGTGGTTCCCGTCGTCGAAAACCTGCCACCATTGTGGGCATGTTCAGGACATCGGTTGGGCTGCGCACTGGCAATGCGATGCGTGTTCGGCACCTGTCCATCAGCGGGATGACAACGCCGCAGTGAACCTGGCGCGGTGGGAGGAACCAGCCACCGCCGTCGGCCCAGTTGGGGCCGCCGTCAAGCGTCGAGCCGACCGTAAGACCGGGCGACGCCCGGCAGGTGGCGATGAAGCGCGGAAGGGAACCGGCCACCAGGCCGGGGAACAACCCCGAGATGGGGTGCGAGTCGCGTGACCACTAAAGATCACTCACTCGCAACGGGTATTTAAGGCACTATCAACTGGGAACCCGCCTGCATGAGTCGTGCGGCGCCATACACTGCGGAGGGCACCGATGGGCACCTTCGGAATAGCCGGTCTTTGGCTGGTTTTGGCCCTGGTCCTGGTGGTCTCGGTATTGGTCGGGGCCGTCAGTATGTGGGTGGCGGATCGCACCCTCACCAAACCGGTTGAAAAAGGGCACAACGGGGCGCTGTCGCCGTTCATGACCAGTGTCAGCCTCGTCTATGGCGCCCTGCTCGGATTCACCATCGTCGTCGGCTGGGAGCAGTTCTCCTCCGCCGAGGCTAATGTCTCCCACGAGGCGTCCACTCTGACAACGATGTACCGGCAGACCGTCGGCATGCCGGTTCCAGAGCAGACCCGGATGCGGCAACTGCTCCGGAACTACACGACGGCGGTCGCGGGCCCCGAATGGGAAAAAGCAGTACGACGAGGGTGGTGGCACCGAAAGTGCACGAGATGCGCTCAACGAGATGTACTGGGTGCTCGGCAGTAAGCAATCCAGCGTCGAGTCGAACCCGATAAGTCAGAAGTTTCTCGACAAGGTGGACACCTTGGCGTCCGAACGCAATCAGCGAATCCTGGACGCCAAACCGCGAATACCCGGGCTGCTGTGGGCCGGACTGCTCTTCGGCGGTGTCGTCCTAGTGGCGCTCGGCGGTTTCATGCGCCTGGGCAGTGTACGTGCTCATCTACTGCTCCTGAGCGCGGTCGCCGTCCTGCTCGGCCTACTGCTGTTCATCAACTTCTGGCTCGACCATCCTTTCGGGAACCAGCTGGGCGTCACGTCCGAACCTTTTCAACAGTCTCTGACCGTTTTCGATTCAATCGACCGCGGCACATGATCGGGCTCAAGGCTCGCGCGGCACAACGACTTTCTGGACTTGTCCCCGGCGAGAAAGCGTCAGCCAGTACGCCTGCATCACCGCGAAGATGAACGCCGTGCTGATGCCGAACAGCAGCACGCCGTTCACGGCCTCCAGCGCACCCAGCATTCGCAACCGGGACGGCAACACCAAACCCGGTATTTCGAACGTGGTCATTGTGCCAAGAGAGTAGAGCGACGCGTCGGTGAACGAACCAAACGCGCCGAGCCACTGATATGCCGACGCCCAGAGCGTGCTTCCCAGGCCGTGCAGAGCGGCCAAAATCACTGCGATCGCTCCGATGTGGCCGATCACGACCGGAATTGCCCGCCGAGGATCATGCGAATGCTTGTCGGTCCCGGCGCGAATCCTCCTTTCCAGGCCGAACGCCAGCATCACCACTCCAGTTGTGTGGATCGCGATGGTCAGCACGATGAGCGACAGGCCCAAGGTCCAGCTAGGCAGATCCATCGGCTCTCCTTCCGTCGGCCACGGTGACTTTTCGCGGATACCTGCAGAACCTACGCCGCGACAGATGGCCTCAGCGAAGAATCGTCATCGGACTAGGGTGTGCCCATGCGGGTCGCGGTGTTGGGCAGCAAGGGCAAGGTCGGCGCGACCATGGTTGCGGCGGTTCAAGCGGCCGACGACCTGACCCTGTCGGCCGAGGTCGACGCCGACGAGCCGCTCAGTCTGCTGACCACAGCGACACCGAGATCGTCATCGACTTCACCCATCCCGATGTGGTGATGGACAACCTGAAGTTCCTCATCGAGCACGGCATTCACGCCGTCGTCGGCACCACCGGGTTCGACGACGAACGGGTGGAGCAGGTCCGCAGCTGGCTGACCGCCAGGCCCGATGTCGCGGTGCTCATCGCGCCGAACTTCGCGATCGGCGCGGTGCTGTCCATGCATTTCGCGCAACAGGCGGCCCGGTTCTTCGAGTCGGTCGAAGTCATCGAGCTCCACCACCCGCACAAGGCCGACGCCCCGTCGGGCACCGCCGCGCGCACAGCCCGGCTCATCGCCGAAGCGCGAAAAGACATGCCGCCCAACCCCGATGCCACCAGCACCGGACTCGAGGGCGCCCGCGGTGCAGACGTCGACGGCATCCCCGTGCATTCCGTGCGGCTGGCCGGGCTCGTCGCGCACCAGGAGGTGCTGTTCGGCACGCAGGGCGAGACGCTGACCATTCGGCACGACAGCCTCGACCGCACCTCGTTCGTTCCCGGTGTGCTGCTGGCGGTCCGCCATGTAAAGGAACACCCTGGGCTCACCGTGGGAATCGAGCCACTGCTCGACCTGACATGACATGAGCGACGGCGGGCGCGCACTGCGCATCCAGTTGCTCATCGGCTTCATGTGTGTCGCGCTGGTCGTCTACTTCCTGCTGCTCGGCCGCATGGCGTGGGCCTTCATCACCTCCGGCAGCGCCGCCGCGATCGGACTGGGCCTGGCGTTAATGATCATGCCGCTGATCGGAATCTGGGTGATGGTCAGCACGTTGCAGGCCGGCTTCGCCCACCAGCGGCTGGCCCGGCTTGCCCGCGAGGAGGGTATGGAACTCGACGTCAGCGGTCTGCCTCGAATGCCATCCGGCCGGATTCAGCGCGATGCGGCCGACGCTCTGTTCGAAACCGTGCGCGACGAACTGGAGGAGGAACCCGACAACTGGCGGCGGTGGTACCGGCTGGCGCGGGCGTACGACTACGCCGGCGACCGCAGTCGCGCGCGGGAAACGATGAAGAAGGCCGTCGAGTTGCAGGAGAAGGAATGACGAAGAGGCTGCTGATCGTCCACCACACCCCGTCGCCTCACTGCCAGGAGATGTTCGAGGCGGTCGTGGCCGGGGCGACCGATCCCGAGATCGAGGGCGTGGAGCTCGTTCGGCGACCGGCGCTGACGGTCTCGCCGGTCGAGATGCTGGAGGCCGACGGCTACCTGCTAGGCACCCCGGCGAACCTCGGCTATGTCAGCGGGGCCTTGAAGCTCGCGTTCGACCAGTCGTATTACCAGCTGCTCGACTCCACCCGTGGGCGACCGTTCGGGCTGTGGCTGCACGGCAACGAGGGCACCGAGGGAGCCGAGCGCGCCGTGGACGGGATCACCGCCGGACTCGGCTGGGTGAAGGCTGCCGAGTACGTGGTGGTGATGGGCAAGCCAACCAAGGCCGACGTTGAGGCGTGCTGGAACCTCGGGGCCACCGTGGCCGCACAGCTCATGGGATAGGTCGCACCGCGTAGCCAACGTGCGTGGGGGTCTTCTGGCTTTCCAGGCCTTTCGCCGGGGACCACGTAGTAGCTTTCGAGCATCATGACTGGGTCATTGTCGTGCCGAATGGAACAACCGTCGAGTGCGAAACCTGCAGCCGTATATGACCTCCTCATCGGCAACCAAGGATGATGACGACGAGCATCGAGAATCACCGACCGGCACCGCTCAGGCCTCTTCACGCGGGCGACATGGATGCGGTGATGTGGGGAATCGAGAAGGATCCCGTGCTGCGGCAGACCATGACCGCGGTCCTCTTGCTCGACCAATCACCCGACCGGCAGGTGCTGTTGGAGCGGGTGGAACATGTCACCCGTAGCCTCCCGCCGTTTCGGCACAGGCTGGTGGTTCCGCCATTGCGGCTGTCGACGCCCCGCTGGCTCGTCGACCCGAACTTCGATCTGTCGTACCACGTCCGCTGGATTCGTGCGCCTGGCGACGGGTCCATCGACGGTGTGCTCGAGTTCGCGCGCCAGTCGGCGATGTCGGGCTTCGACCAAGCGCGTCCGCTGTGGACCGTCATCGTTGTCGAGGGCCTCCAAGAGGGTCAGGCAGCCCTGATCATGAACATGAGTCACGTGATGACCGACGGCGTGGGCAGCCTCGCGGTTCTGGCTCACCTGGGCGATTTCACCCGCGAGCCGCGCGAAATCGGAGCCATGCCGGCAGTCCCGCAGCCCGAAAATGACTCGCCGCTGGAGCTGGCTGCCGAGGCGATCACCTACACGATGCGTCGGACTGCCGGATTCCTGAGCCGGTCGGCGAACGTGGGGGTGCGAGCGGTTCCAGCTCTCTTGTCCCGCCCGGTTGAGACCGCCAACACCGTCAACAAGAACGTCCGGGCCCTGGTGCGAGTCATGACCCCGCCGCGCAAGAGCCTGTCCCCGCTGATGACCGAGCGGCGAGGCTGGATGCGCTTTGCTGCCGTCGAGGTCGACCTCGAGAGTTTGCGCAAGGCAGCCAAACCGCGGGGCTGCACGGTCAACGACGCTTTTGTCACCGCGGTCGCCCACGGATTCGGCCTCTACCACCAGCGTCATGGGAAACCCGTCGAGCAACTGCGTGCCGCCATCGCCGTGAACATCCGCAAGCAGGGTGACTTTTCCGTCGAAAACCACGTGCGCGGTGAGTCGATCGCGATCCCTGTCGACACCGATGACCCCGCCGGCGCACTTGCGATGTTTCATAGCCTCCTCACCGCACTGAAGGAAGAGGTGAGACTCCCCTCAACTACCGCGCTGGACGGGGTGCTCGGCGCCTTGGGTCCGGCGGTGACTCCGTTGTTAGGGATGATGCTGAAACACGACGACTTTGCGGTCAGCAACATCCCCGCGGGCGATCAGACGGTGTACATCGCCGGGGCGAAGGTCGTGGCGATCTACCCCTTCGGACCTCTCATGGGCACCGCGGTGAACTGCAGTCTCCTGGGTTACGACCATAAGGCGTTCGTCGGGATCAACGTCGATGCGGCAGCCGTCCCCGATCTGGACATGCTTGCCAGCTGTATCCGTGAAGGATTTGATGCCGTCATTGCGGTGGCTGATGTCAGCTAGATAAGGAGCCACGAACTTGAGTGCCACGACAGCCGAAAACAACCTGATCACAGGTAATTTCGACGAAAAGTTCGTCGAGGTGGCCGATGTCTTCAGGACCCAGATCGCCCGCACTAACGGCGGCGCCGCGGTGGCCGTTTACCACCGTGGCAGGCTTGTCGTCGACCTGTGGGGCGGAGTTCGTAGCCTGAACGGAATCCCCTGGACACGCGACACCCTTGCTATGTGCTGGAGCACCACCAAGGGCGTGGTTTCGACCTGTGCCCATATCCTGGCCGACCGCGAACAGCTGGACTACAACGAACGCGTCGCGGCGTATTGGCCGGAGTTCGCCCAGAACGGCAAGGAGGAGATCACCGTTCGGCAGGTGTTGAGCCACTCCGCGGGCCTACACCGCCTCGGCACGATCATCGACCACGGGTCGAGGATTCTCGATTGGGAGCACATGACCGATGCGCTGGCTCGGGCGAAGCCGGCATACGAGCCTGGGACCGCGGTGGGCTACCACGCGTTGACGTTCGGGTGGCTCGTCGGGGAGTTGGTGCGTCGGATCTCCGGGATACCAATTGGCGATTTCGTCCAAACCGAACTCGCCGAACCGCTCGGTCTCGACGGCCTATATATCGGGTGCCCGTCCGACCAGCGGCACCGGGTGGCGCCGCTGGCGCCGATGTCACCTCCATTCGAGCGTTGGTCTCGGCCCGTCATCAGTTTCGTCTTCGACATGCTGACGAGGACTCTTCGTGCCGTAGGGTCGCCGATCAACCCGCATCGGATGATCAATGCCGCCCTATCCCGCGGCATGGAGGACGTCATCGTCGACCCTCGGCTGCTCGATGCCGCCGTTCCCGCGATGAACGGCCATTTCGACGCCGTGTCGCTGGGCGCCATGTACGCGATGCTCGCGGGCGGCGGCCAGTTGGGCGGTGTGCGCATTCTTTCTGAGGAGACGGTGCGCAAGGCCGCCGAGATCCAAAACGACGAGCGCGACCGGGTCGTCATGATGACCATGCAGTGGCGACTGGGCTACCACCGACTGCCGTTGCTACACAAACAATTGCCGCTCGGCTTCGGGCATTTCGGGTTCGGCGGCTCCGGCGGCTTTGCCGATCCCGAGCACGACCTGGCCCTGGCGATGGTGTGCAACCGTGGGCGCGGCACCCCGATAGGCGATCTGCGGATTCTTCGCCTCGGCCAGGCGACCGCCCGGGCCGTCGAATCACTCGGCTAGGACTGCTGAACAGCGGCTGGTCGGCGTTGCATCGTGCTGATAGACCAGCCCTCACCCCTCAGAGCCGGCTCGGCAGGGCCGAGACAGCTCGCAGAACACGATCACGTACTGATGTCGGGAGGTTCGTCGCAACGGCGAGCATCAACTTCGGCGCCACGCCGACGATATAGCGCGCCCGGGGCCGGCGGGCCGTCAGCGCCTCTTCGACGACTTTGGCGACTTTCTCCGGTGGTACCGCCGTCCTCCGCGTCCTGTCGATCGCCTTGCTCAACCCTGGCAGGTGCCCTGCGTAAAGCTGCCGCATCTCGGCTGTCATCGCCGCGGCCATCTGCTCCAACGAGGTGTCCGCGGTATGCCACATGTCGGTCTTGGTCTGCGCCGGCTCGACAATTACCACCGGAATGCCCCAGGGCTTCAGCTCCATTCGCAGCGCGTCGGCCACCGCTTCCAAGGCGAACTTCGACGCACAGTAGGCGCCAAGCAACGGAAAGCACACCCTGCCATTAAGGCTCGAGACGAACACGATCCGCCCGTGCGATCGACGCAGCCGGGGCAGCACGGCCTGTGTCACCGCCACCTGACCGACCACATTGACCTCGAGTTGGCGATGCAGCTCGGCTGATGCAACTGCCTCCATCGGCCCGGTCACGACCACGCCGGCGTTGTTCACCACGGCATCGAGACGCTCGGGCATGGAAGCACCAAGGGCAGCCACGTTTTCCGGGCTCGTCACGTCGAGAATCACCGGCGCGATGCGGGGACTTTTTCGGCCGACCTTCTGTGCGTCGTGGTGGGTGCGAACACCCGCAAAGACGTCCCACCCGTTGGCCGCGAGGTGGGCGGCGATGGATTCACCGATGCCCCGGGATGCGCCAGTGACCAGAACCGAGGGCATGGCCGCGAGCCTAGTCGGGCGCCGTCACATGCACAGACGAACCGAAGCACGCCTTCGACGTCTGCTATTACCCGTGCCTGGACTCGACACGTGGGCGGCCGTTCGGCCTCTACCTCCACGGAAACGAGGGCACCGAGGGAGCCGAGCGGGGCGTCGACGCGATTACGACGGGGCTCGGTTGGGTGAAAGCCGCTGAAACCGTCGTGGTGTCGGGCAAACCGAGCAAGGGTGACGTCGAGGCGTGCTGGAATCTCGGCGCGACGGTCGCTGCTCAGCTGATGGGATGAGGCGCACCATGTCGGGTTCTTTGTCGTGCCGGGTGGAACAACTGTCGAGTGCGAAACCCGCAGTCGTGTATGACGTGCTCATGAATGTCGGGCGTTGGTCAGATTGGATGCCGACGGTATCTGCCGCGTCATGGGTGCGGCAGGGAGCACCCGACACCGGAGAAGGTGGCATCAGGCGGGTACGCACCGGGATCAGCGTCATCCGCGACCGGGTCATCGGCGGATCGCGGCCGCATCATCACGCCTACGCCGCATCGCTTCCGCGCTATTGGCCGCTCAAGGATTACCGGGCCGACATCCGCATTGAGGAGCGCCCGAACGGGTCTCTGATCATATGGACGGTGACCTGCGCATCGCGTATCCCGGGCCTCGGGAAATCAATGCAAACGAAGCTCCGCTCGGTGTATCTGCGACTGGCGGCGGCGCTGGCGCAAGAGGCGGAGCGTGCCGCGCCTCGGAGCGGGTAATCACCAGTAGATAAGCTAGCGACTGCACGTTGGCCATGACGCCGATGAAGTGACAGAGAAGAGGAACCGATGCCCGGTATCGCCGACCTCGCCTTGGGCGCAGCACCGATCGCGGGCGGGGCGTTGTTGGGCGCCGCCGCGGGAAACTTCAAGGGGCCTGACGTTCGCGGCACGATCGCCAAGGACTTGGACCTGCTGGAGCGGATTCCGGATGACCAGCCCGAGTTGAAAGCGCGGCTGAAGGCCAGCATCGATGAACGCATCAACGACCTGATCCTGGCGACCGAGAAGAGCCGGGAGATCCGTCAAATGGCGGCGTCGTACCGGGGGAACTGGCGCGACATAGTCGTATTCGTCTGCGCAGTGTTGTTCACCCTCGTGTGGTGGAACGTCAGCCACAGCCGGTCGAACTGGCTAATCGTGTTCATTGTGCTGATCGCGCTGTCGATCCTGGTTGGCATCTACGCCGCCCGCGGCCTCTTCCGGGCACTCGCGACCTACAGGCACTCGCGCGGAAAGCGCCCGGCCGGGAATCAGTAGTGGTAGGTGTCCGACGGCGCGGGAATGTGGGCCGGGTCGTCGACGTCGTCGAACTCGGACGTCTCGATTCCATAAGCACGGGCCAGGTCGAGGATCTTGTTCGCCCGTGCGATGCGGGGCAGGTCTGAGCCGTTGCGGATCTCCCCGCCGTCCCGCTCGAACTCGACGAAAAATTCTTTGGCCCAAGTAATTTCGTCCAACGACGGCGAAAGCCCCTCGTTGACGGTCGGACACTGATCAGGTGTCAGGCAGATCTTGCCGGTCATACCGAACTCGGCGGAGACCGCAGTTGCTTCGCTCAGCTTCAGGGCGCTGGAGCCGACGGTCGGCCCGTCGATGGCACTCGGCAAGTGGGCGGCCTTGGCCGCAATCGTGAAGCGCGAACGTGCATAGGCCAACGTGGTCGGGTTATCGGCGAACCCGGTGTCTCGGCGAAAGTCGCCGATTCCGAAGGCCAGCCGGAAGGTGCCCTTCGCCGCGGCGATCTCGGTGATGCGCTCCAGGCCGCGCGCCGTTTCCACCAGCGCGACGATCGGTACGTTGGGCAGCCGTTTCGCCGTCTCCGTGACGTGGTCGACCGATTCGACCATCGCCAGCATCACCCCGCCGATCGAGGTGCCCGACAGCATCTCGAGGTCGTCGGCCCACCACTGTGTTCCGAAGCCGTTGACGCGGACCCAGTCGCTGTTGCCTTCCCCGAGCCACTTGATCACGTTGCCGCGGGCGGCGGTCTTGTCCTTGGGGGCGACCGCATCCTCGATGTCGAGGACGACGATGTCGGCGCGCGAATGGGCGGCAGGTGCAAATCTCTCGTACTGCGCGCCGTTAACCAGCAGCCAACTCCGGGCGAGTACGGGGTTTATCCGCGATCCGACGTCGCCTGCATCCTGCTCTTTGGTGGTGCTGACCTGATCATCCACGCAACTATCGTCGCGCACCGCGTCGATGCGACCAACGCCGGGGTCTCTCCAGGTCAGGCCAGCGCGGCGCCGAACAACCGCTCCAGGGCGGCCCAGTGCCGGTCCGCGGCGGCTTTGTCGTAGGGCGCGTTGTCCGGCACCGCGAAACCGTGGCCGGCGGGATACCACTCGACCATGTGCTCGACGCCGGCCGTCGTCAGCGCCTTGTCCAGGGTTTCGGCGTGCTCGGCGGTGAAGCCGGCGTCATTTTCCGCGCCCGCGACGTACACCGTCGCCCTCATCTTGTCGGCGAGCAGATGCGGGCTGTCCGGGTCGTCGGTGACCAGGCCGCCGCCGTGGAACGACACCGCGGCCGCGACGCGGTCGGGCAGGCGTCCGGCGACGATCAGCGAGGTCCGGCCGCCCATGCAGTACCCGGTGATGCCGAACGAGGAGCCCCTCACCTCGGGCCGAGCAGCCAGAAAGTCGAAGAACGCGCCCGCGTCGCCGGCGATCATGTCCGGTGTCACCGACCCGATCATCGAGAACAGCCGGGTCCGCTGCTCGGGGTCGTCGAACACGGTCCGCATGTCGAACGGCGCCCAGTCGCCGCTGCGGTAGTACACGTCGGGCACCAGCACCGCGTAGCCGAGGCCTGCCAGCTTCGCGGCCATGTCGTCGAACGTGTCGCGGATGCCGCCCGCGTCGGGATACATCACCACCCCGGGCCACGGGCCGGTGCCCTCGGGGGTGTGCAAGGTGACCGGACAGGTGCCATCGGGCGTGGTGACGGTGTCGGAGATGGTCGGCATGGCTTCGTTTCTACGCCACCCCTCCGGACGTAAGCTGAGCGGCGTGCCGATCGCCACGCCATACGAGGATCTGCTGCGACTGGTGCTCGAGCGGGGCACGCCGAAATCCGATCGCACCGGCACCGGCACCCGCAGCCTGTTCGGCCACCAGCTGCGCTACGACCTGTCGGCCGGCTTCCCGCTGATCACCACCAAGAAGGTGCACCTGAAGTCGATGGTCTACGAGCTGCTGTGGTTCCTGCGCGGCGACTCCAACGTCGCTGGCTGCAGGAGCACGGCGTCACGATCTGGGACGAATGGGCCTGCGAACCGGCGATCTCGGTCCGGTCTACGGCGTGCAATGGCGGTCCTGGCCGACGCCGTCCGGCGAGCACATCGACCAGATCAGCGCCGCGCTGGACCTGCTGCGCACCGACCCGGACTCGCGGCGGATCATCGTCTCGGCGTGGAACGTCGGCGAGATCCCGCAGATGGCGCTGCCGCCGTGCCACGCGTTCTTCCAGTTCTACGTGGCCGACGGGCGGCTGAGCTGCCAGCTCTACCAGCGCAGCGCCGACCTGTTCCTCGGCGTGCCGTTCAACATCGCCAGCTACGCGCTGCTGACCCACATGATGGCCGCGCAGGCCGGGCTGGACGTCGGCGAGTTCGTCTGGACCGGCGGTGACTGCCACATCTACGACAACCACGTCGAGCAGGTCACCGAGCAGCTGAGCCGCGACCCGCGGCCATACCCGGAACTTGTTCTGGCGCAGCGTGATTCGATCTTCGACTACACCTACGACGACATCGTCATCCACAACTACGATCCGCACCCGGCGATCAAAGCGCCCGTCGCGGTATGAGGCCTGCTTGCAGGGCCGAATCATGACTATGACCGTGGGCCTGATCTGGGCGCAGTCGACCTCCGGTGTCATCGGCCGTGACGGCGGCATCCCATGGCGCCTGCCCGAGGACCTGGCGCGCTTCAAGGACCTGACGATGGGGCACACCGTCGTGATGGGCCGGTGCACCTGGGAGTCGCTGCCGGCGACGGTGCGCCCGCTGCCGGGCCGCAGAAATGTCGTACTGACCCGGCAAGCTGACTACATGGCTGACGGAGCGACGGTGGTGGGCAGCCTGGACGAGGCGCTCACCGACGATGAGACGTGGGTGATCGGCGGCGAGCAGATCTACCCGCTGGCCCTTCCGCTCGCCACTCGCTGCGAGGTGACCGAGGTCGAGATCGACCTGCGCCTTGAGGACGACGACGCCCTGGCACCGGTTCTCGACGAATCGTGGGTCGGCACGTCGAGGGCGACTGGCAGGACAGTCGTTCCGGGCTGCGCTACCGGTTCCACAGCTACCAGCGGGCATGACCCGGCTGTCCGCCGATCAGGCCCGCCGGGTCGCCGTTTCGGCGCAGGGCCTGGCCGAGCCGAAGCCGCGCGGCGCCGTCACTCGCGCGCACCTGCGCCGACTGATCAGCCGCATTCAGGTGCTGCAACTCGACTCGGTCTCGGTCGCGGTGCGCGCCCACTACGCGCCGGTGTTCAGCCGGCTGGGGCCCTACGACCGCGACGTGCTCGACGGCGCGGCGTGGAGCCACAGCGCCCGCTCGCCGCGGCTGCTGGTCGAGTACTGGGCGCATGAGGCCGCGCTGATGGCCGTCGACGACTGGCCGCTGCTGCGTTGGCGGATGCGGGAGTACACCCACGGTCGATGGGGCACCGAGATCGTCAAGAAGAACCCGCAGCTGGCCGAGGACATCGTCGACGCAGTCGCCGAACTCGGGCCGTGCACCGCGGGTCAGATCGAAGCGCACCTGGAATCCGAGCCGCGCGGCAAGCAAGGGCCCGTGGTGGGACCGCAGCGACACCAAGTGGGTGGCCGAGGCGCTGTTCGCGTCCGGAGTGCTGACCACGGCGACCCGGGTCGGGTTCGCCCGGCACTACGACCTGACCGAGAACGTGCTGCCGCCGGAGGTGTTGGCGCGCGAGGTCGACGATGACGAGGCCATCCGCGAGCTCACGCTGCGCGCGGCCACCGCGCTCGGCGTCGGGACCGAGGCCGACATCCGCGACTATTTTCGGCTGGGTGCCGCGCAGTTCAAACCGGCGCTCGCCAAGCTGGTCGCGGACGGTGAGCTGGAACGCGTCGACGTAGACGGGTGGTCGGCGCCGGCTTATCTGCGTGCAGGGCAGATCGTCCCGCGGCGTGACCGCGGCACCGCGCTGCTGTGCCCGTTCGATCCGCTGATCTTCTTCCGGCCGCGCGTGCAGCGGCTGTTCGACTTTCACTACCGCATCGAGATCTACACACCCGCTCCCAAGCGCCAATTCGGTTACTACGTATGGCCGTTCCTGCTCGACGGGCGTCTCGTCGGGCGCGTCGACCTGAAGGCCGAGCGAGCGTCCGACGCGCTGAATGTGGTCGGTGCCTTCGCCGAACCCGGCGAGCAGCCGTCACGGGTGGCCGAAGCGCTGGCGGCCGAACTGCAGACGATGGCGGAATGGCTGGAACTATCCAACGTGACGGTGGGGAAGCGCGGCGTCCTCGCCCCCGAGCTCCGCCGTCAATTCAAGGGAATGTCGTTGTCGCCCTTGGAAGCCTGATACTGCTGAGAAAGGCCCGCGTAAACGTCACGGATCCGTTGGTTCTGCTCACGCAGCCGGGTGCGTAGCGGCTCGGCCTCCGTTTCGACCAGGTCGGATACCGAATAGGCGGTCCAGAACGCATTGCTTCGTCGGTAGCCGCCGTCGTCCACACCGAACACCTCTTTGAGGATCTTCAGGTCGTGGGGGATGCCGAACGCATCCCGCGAATCCTCGTAGGTGTAGAAGTAGTAGAAGTTGTCGAATCCCGCCCAGGTGATGGCCGACAAGCACAGTGGACATGGTTCATGGGTAGACAGGAACACCAAGTCGCGCGTCGACGGCCGGTCGTTCATCTCGTAGAACTGGTTGAGCGTGCTGACTTCGCCGTGTAACAGGGGATTGTCGGTTTCGCTGTTGGTGCCCGCGATGACCACCGACAGGTCGGACTTGCGCAGCAGCGCGGCGCCGAAAACCTTGTTCCCGGCAGCGACACCCCGCTCGGTCATCGGAAGGATGTCGTGTTCCATGACGTCGAGAAGACGCGGAGCGATCGAGCTAGCGGCCATGGGCGCCACCCTAACGCTGGCGCTGACGCACCGGCCGGTATCGCCGCATCCGCTTTGTCGAGGTCAGGCCAGGATCGGCTGCACGTTAGGGTGAGCCGTGGCCGAGACCGCGCCGCTACGCGTGCAATTGATCGCCAAGACCGAGTTCTTGGCCCCACCAGACGTGCCATGGAGCACCGACGCCGACGGCGGACCCGCGCTGGTGGAGTTCGCCGGTCGGGCCTGCTACCAGAGCTGGTCCAAGCCCAACCCGCGGACCGCGACCAACGCCGGCTACCTGAAGCACATCATCGACGTCGGCCATTTCTCGGTGCTCGAGCACGCGACGGTCTCGTTCTACATCACCGGGGTCTCGCGGTCGTGCACCCACGAGCTGATCCGCCACCGCCACTTCTCCTACTCGCAGCTGTCCCAGCGATATGTGCCGGAGCATGACTCGCAGGTCGTTCTGCCGCCGGGCATGGAGGACGACGCGGAACTGCAGCAGATCTTCACCGCGGCCGCCGACGCCAGCCGCTCGACCTACGCCGAACTGCTGGCCAGGCTGGAGGCCAAGTTCAAGGGCGGTGAGCCCGGAGACAGGCTGGGCTCGATCCGGCGCAAGCAGGCCCGTCAGGCGGCCCGCGCGGTGTTGCCCAATGCGACCGAGACACGAATCGTCGTCACCGGCAACTACCGGGCCTGGCGGCACTTCATCGCGATGCGGGCCAGCGAACAGGCCGACGTGGAGATCCGCAGGTTGGCGATCGCGTGCCTGCGCCAACTCGTCGACGTCGCCCCGCAGGTGTTCGCCGACTTCGAGATCGCCACCTTGGCCGACGGCACGGAAGTGGCAACGTCCCCGTTAGCCACGGAAGCCTGAAGTCACCGGGTAATCTTGATGGTCGTGAGCACCAGCGGATTCGACGTAGCTGCCCGGCTGGGCACCGTGCTGACCGCCATGGTGACGCCTTTTGCGCCCGACGGTTCGCTTGATACCGCCACCGCGGCCCGACTCGCCACGCACCTGGTAGACGCCGGCTGCGACGGGCTGGTGCTGTCGGGCACCACCGGCGAGTCGCCGACCACCACCGATGACGAGAAGATCGCGCTGCTGCGTGCGGTGCTGGACGCCGTCGGCGACCGCGCCCGCATGATCGCCGGCGCGGGAACCTACGACACCGCGCACAGCGTGCACCTGGCGAAGGCATGCGAAGCCGAAGGGGCGCACGGCCTTTTGGTTGTGACCCCGTATTACTCGCGGCCTTCGCAGGCCGGCCTGGTGGCGCACTTCACCGCGGTCGCCGACGCGGTGTCGTTGCCGATCCTGCTCTACGACATTCCGCCGCGGTCGAGCATCCCCATCGAATGGGACACCGTGCGGGCGCTGGCGGGACATCCGAACATCGTCGGCATCAAGGATGCGAAGGGCGACCTGCCCGGCGGCGGTCAGATCATCGCCGAAACCGGTCTGGCGTATTACTCGGGTGACGACGCCCTGAACCTGCCCTGGCTGGCGATGGGTGCGGTCGGATTCATCAGCGTGTGGGGTCACCTCGCCGCGAGCCAGCTGCGAGACATGTTGTCGGCGTTCACTTCTGGCGACATCGCCACGGCTCGCAAGATCAACGTCACCCTTGCGCCGCTGGGTGCTGCCCAGTCCCGCTTGGGCGGTGTGACCATGGCCAAGGCCGGACTGCGGTTGCAGGGCTTGGATGCCGGTGATCCGCGGCTGCCACAGGTGCCCGCGACTCCGGACCAGATCGAGGCGTTGGCCGCCGACATGCGGGCCGCCGCGGTACTTCGGTAGTGGACACCGATCTCAAACCGCCGGGACCGCTGGTCCCAGGAGGCTTGCGGGTCACCGCGCTGGGCGGCATCAGCGAAATCGGCCGCAACATGACGGTTTTCGAACATCTCGGCCGGCTGCTGATCGTCGACTGCGGTGTATTGTTCCCCGGCCACGACGAACCGGGCGTCGACCTGATCCTGCCCGACCTGCGTCACGTCGAGGATCGTCTCGACGATGTCGAGGCGCTGGTGCTAACCCATGCCCACGAGGACCACATCGGGGCCATCCCGTTCCTGCTGAAGCTGCGCCCGGACATCCCGCTTGTCGGCTCGAAGTTCACGCTGGCGCTGGTCGCCGAGAAGTGCCGCGAACACCGCATCAAGCCGAAATTCACCGAGGTGGCAGAGGGACAGCGGTCCAAACACGGGGTTTTCGAGTGCGAGTACTTCCACGTGAACCATTCGATTCCCGGCTGCCTGGCGATCGCGATCCACACCGGCGCGGGCACCGTGCTACACACCGGCGACATCAAGCTCGACCAGCTGCCGCCCGACGACAGGCCGACCGACCTGCCCGGCATGTCGCGGCTGGGTGACGCCGGGGTGGACCTGTTCCTCTGCGACTCCACGAATTCGGAGATCCCTGGCGTCGGACCATCGGAAAGCGAAGTCGGCCCGGCGCTGCACCGGTTGATGCGCGGTGCCGAGGGCCGGGTGATCGTGGCCTGCTTCGCCTCGAACGTGGACCGTGTGCAACAGATCATCGATGCGGCGGTGGCACTCGGCAGGCGGGTGTCGTTCGTCGGTCGGTCGATGGTGCGCAACATGGGCATCGCACGCGAGTTGGGCTATCTGCGCGTCGACGAGGACGATGTGGTGGACATCGGTGCGGCGGAGATGCTGGCGCCGGAGCGGGTCGTGCTGATCACCACCGGGACCCAGGGCGAGCCGATGGCGGCGCTGTCCCGGATGTCGCGCGGCGAGCATCGCGGCATCACGCTGACGCCGGGTGACCTGATCGTGCTGTCGTCGTCGCTGATCCCGGGCAACGAGGAAGCGGTCTACGGCGTGATCGACTCGCTGGCCAAGATCGGTGCCCGCGTCGTCACCAATGCCCAGGCACGCGTACATGTTTCGGGACATGCATACTCCGGTGAGCTGCTGTTCCTGTACAACGGGGTGCGGCCGCGCAATGTGATGCCGGTGCACGGCACCTGGCGGATGATGCGGGCCAACGCCGCATTGGCGGTGCGGGCGGGGGTGTCGCCGGATTCGATCATGCTGGCCGAGAATGGTGTCAGCGTCGACCTGGTGGCGGGCAAGGCGGCGATCGCTGGCGCGGTGCCGACCGGCAAGATGTTTGTCGACGGGCTGATCACCGGCGATGTCGGCGACGCCACACTGGGCGAACGGCTCACCCTCTCTTCGGGTTTCATCGCGGTGACCGTCGTTGTGCACCGCGGCACCGGGCGTGCGGCCGCCCCTGCGCACCTGCACTCGCGGGGCTTCTCCGAGGACCCCAAGGCCCTGGAACCGGTTGCACTAAAGGTGGAGGAGGAGCTGGAAATCCTTGCCGCCGACAACATCACCGATGTCACCCGGATCGCCCAGGCGGTGCGCCGCACGGTCGGCAAATGGGTGGGGGAGACGTTCCGCCGTCAGCCGATGATCGTGCCGACGGTCATCGAGATCTAGCCACGCACCTAAGAGAATTCCCGGCGTTGCCCTCGCGGTTCCGGACCGTGACTACCTTTCGGTGTCAGCCGACCGGAGCAGGCGCGAACGTCTGGGTGGCGACGCCGGGGTTGCGCACGGGGGGCAGGGCGGGCACGAATGTCTGCGTGGCCACGCCCGGGTCGACGACCCCCGGCCTCTGGGCAGGCTCGGCGGCGGGCGCTTGACAGGCTTGCGTGCCGGCATTCCAATCCCCGCCGCTCTTCAGGCAGCAGTACTTCTGGTGGTCGAGCCACGCCTGTTCGCCACTCGGCACGTCTTCTGTCAGTCCGGAATGTATGCACCGGTCGTAGGCGCCGATGTCCCACTCACGGTCCGGTTCCGCACATGCGGTGGCCGTACCGACGAATGCGCTGCCGCCGAGGCTGCCCCCCACGGCGATGATGACCGTACCGATGATCTTTGCTGTTGACATGCGTCTTGCCTCCCTGGTCGAAGGCCTTGACGCCGATTCCGCACCGGACGGAAGGTCCCGAGCGTTGGATGGCTCTGATTGTCCGCCTTTCTGCCCTTCGATTCAGCGATTCAGGACAACCTCGCCGGGGGTCGACGCGGCAGGGCTGTGTGTCGCAGCCGTCAGCGCTTGTTGACCGATCCGGCGTCCACGGGAAGCGCGACCCCGGTGATGTAGCGCGCATCGTCGGAAATCAGCCATGCCACCGCGTTGGCGATGTCCTCGGGCTGCAAGACCTGCACCGGCAGCGCGTTGCCCACGTCCTGCGGGGTCTTATCCGCGATGCTGCCCAACCACTGCCGGGTGGCTTCGTTGTTGATCATCGGGGTGTCAACGCCGGCCGGGTGCACCGAGTTCACCCGGATACTGTGCTGGGCAAATAGATTGGCGTATAGCCGCATCAACCCGACGATACCGTGCTTGGCGGCGACGTAACCGATCGCGCCGGGGTCGTCGCTGCCCATGCCGACCAGGCCCACCACCGAACTGGTCAGCACGATCGCGCAACCCTCGCCGTGGGCGATCAACGGTTCTTTCGAAACCTCGACCGTATGGTGCACTCCGGTGAGGTTGACGTCGATGACATCGCGCCAGCCGTCGGCGCCGGATTGCCCAGGCGGTGCGCCGCATCGTTGGTAAGTGGGTGGGGGAGACCTACCGACGTCAGCCGATGATCGTGCCGACGGTCATCGAGATCTAGCCGACCGCATGGTAGCGCCGCAGGCGTACCGAGAAAGAAGCCAGGGTCGTTGAATCGCTCGCGGTACCACCATGGATTCTCTTTCGCGGCTACGGAGCGGCCGTCAGCTCGTGCCTGATCACGTCGGACGGAATAACGCGACTCGTGAACTTCTGGGGTTCGGCCGGCGGGGCTACACACCCGCCCGGACCCGCGTAGTTGAAGACACCGCCGGTTTTTTCGCAGCACATTTTCATGTGATCGCGCCACCGCTTGTAATCAGCTGTCGAGGTGTTGGGGTTGCCTTCGAACGAACCGACGCACTGGTCGTATGCGCGGACGTCCCACTCTGGCTGCGCGGAGGCGATGGCGGGAACGGTTAGCGCGATACCTGCGGCGGCAATTGCTGCAGCCGTTGCGGCGGTGATGAAAGTTTTCATTTTCGCTCCTTTGGGCGACGGGAAATGTCGTGGGAACGAGTCTGGGCAGCACAACCAATCCGCGTAACGGGGCACAGACCCCGCGTTCACACGCACGTTTGCGGGATGTGACCGCTGGTCGCCATAGGGGATTAGGGGCTAGCGCTTGGCGCAGTAGGCCGTCCACTCCAGATCGGAAGCGGCGAGATCGCGCCCCGTCGGCTCGATGTAGTTCCGCACGTAGTACTCGGGTCCCGCCTGCTCGATGAGTCGCCAGTCGTATTCGCTGACGAATGCGGCGACGTCATCGGGGTCGAGGCCGAACTTCCACACCTGCCGTCGTTGCCGAAAGCGTTTGTACAACACCGCCGCGTCGTACATGTTCGACCCGTCGATGAAATCCTTGCGGACATAGGTGAACACCAACCGACTCCCTGCTGGGGTGGCCTGCAAGCCGGCGAGCGTGGTCCGGACGGCATCCTCGGTCAGATACTGGGTCACGCCTCCCCAGACGAAGAACGCGCGGGCGTCGGTGCGGAAGCCATGCTCGGCCAACGTGCCGAACAGGTCGTCGCGCTCGAAATCCAACGGCACCAGGTGAACCGAGGCCGGGGTCGCCCCGATCGCGCGCTGCACTGCGGACTTCTTCCGAGCGATGTTCACCGGCAGGTCCACTTCGAAAATCGGCACATTAGACCGGCGTGCCAAGCGATATGGGCGCGTGTCCAAGCCCGCGCCGAGGATTACGACGGCGTCGATGTCGGCGAGGCTGTCATCGAGCTTCTCGTCGATGAATCGCTTGCGGGAGGTCAGGTTTGCCCACAGCCCGGGGCCAGACCGCTCGGTGGCGGCAATCATCGCCCGCCGCAACGGGCCGATCCGGGTGGCGTTGACCAGCACGCGCATCCCGGCGGGCAGAAACGACAACGCCGAGTCGTCCTGCACCAGTCGCTTTGTGGGTTCCTCGTTCTGCTCCACAGCGGCCAACACCATCGGGCCGAAGGCGGTTTGGGCAGCGGGATTTCGCGCCATCAGCGCTTGTTCACCGCGCCCGCATCGACTGGAAGCGCGACCCCAGTGACGTAGCGGGCTGCGTCCGATACCAAATAGGCCACCGCGTTGGCGACGTCCTCGGCCTCGATCGCCGACACCGGCAAGGCGTTGCTTGCGGCGCGGGTGCCCATGCGCTGAAGCCAGTCCCGGATGTAATCGTTGTTGATCATCGGCGTATCGACACCGGTCGGGTGTACCGAGTTCACCCGGATGCTGTGCTGGGCAAGAATATTCGCGTACTCCCGCATCAGGCCGACAATCCCGTGCTTGGCCGCGGTGTAGCCGAGCGCGCCCGGGTCGTAGCTGCCCATTGCGACCAGGCCTGCGACGGAACTGATCAACACGATCGCTCCGCCGTCGCCCTGCTCGACCATCGTCGGAATCGCGACCTCCACGGTGTGATAAGTACCGGTCAGGTTGACGTCGAGCACGTCACGCCAGCCGTCCGCACCGGTTTCCATCGGGGCGATGCCCGCGTTGGCGATGACGATGTCCAGCCGCCCGAACTGGTCGAGCCCGGCCTGTAGCGCGGTGCTCAGCGCCTCGCGATCGCGAACGTCGGCCTCTCGCCCCACAATCCGCGCACCGGTGTCCTCGACCAGCTTGACCGTCTCCGCGAGATCGTCGGGCGTCGCCAGCGGGTAGGGAACCGACGCGATCTGGTCGCAGATGTCGACCGCGATGATGTGGGCGCCGTCGGAGGCCAATCTGACGGCCTCCGCGCGTCCTTGTCCCCGAGCGGCGCCGGTGATGAATGCGACCTTGCCGGTCAACCCACCCATCAGGAGCGCAGCTGGCCCTTGGCCGGGTCGCCCGCGACGACGGGCTGCAGCATCTTGATGTCCGGTGCCCCGTCGAGGTGCTCGCCGACGGTGCCGAACAGCGTCGCGATAGCGGGCGCAGTGCTGTGCGCCTTCAGTGCATCGGCATCGGCCCACTGCTCGACGAAGACGAACGTTCCGTCGGCCTCGTGCAACGCGTACAGCTCGCAGCCCGGCTCGTCGTGCACCGCTTTGATGGCCTGCTTGCAGGCGTCCCGCACGGCGTCGACGGACTCTGGTTTGGCCTTCATGGTGGCGACGACGACAACGGGCATGGCGGATGGACTCCTCGATGAGTGTGGACGGGTCAAGTGGACACCCTACTCAGCGAACCTAACTAAATTATTGACACCTAACTGTGACCCGTGTGGCAGATGGTGAAATTGGGGCAATTGCGACTAGGCTTGCAACCATGCCCAGTAAGACCGCCGGGCGCTCCGGTGCCCGTTCGAGCAGGTCAAAGGCCGGTTCGCGGTCCGGCTCCCGCCCGGCCCGCCCCGCCCCGCGCCGGAAGCCGGCCAAGCGCCGCAGCGCCTCGCGCATCCCCGCGACCGGGCTGGCCATCGGCCGGGGGGCCCGTGCGGGCTGGTTGATGCTGGCCAGAGGTGCGGGATCGACGGCCCGCTCGGTGGGCCGCGCCCGCGATATCGACCCCGGCCACCGGCGTGACGGGGTCGCGCTGGCGCTGTTGGGCATCGCGGTCATCGTCGTCGCCAGTTCGTGGTTCGACGCGGCCCGGCCCGTCGGCGGATGGATCGACGACTTCCTGCGGGTGCTGATCGGGTCGGCTGTCCTGCTGTTGCCGCTCGCGCTCGTCGGGATCGCCGTCGTGTTGATGCGGACCGAGCCCGATCCCGACGCCCAGCCGCGGCTGATCCTCGGCGCAGCGATGATCGCGCTGCCCGCGCTGGGGCTGTGGCACTTGTGGTCCGGTTCACCCGACACCCCGCCCGGCCGTCAGCACGCGGCCGGATTCATCGGCTTCGCCATCGGCGGCCCGCTGTCCGAGGGCCTGACCCAGTGGATCGCCGCCCCACTGCTGATCATCGGTGTGCTGTTCGGGGCGCTGCTGGTGACCGGCACGACCATTCGCGAAGTGCCCGAAACCGTGCGGGCGATGTTCGGCACCCGGCTGCTGCTCGATCGCGAACAGTTCTACGACGATGGTGAGCTTCCGGAGTTCGCGGACGCGGATGCGGAGGACTTCTCCGACGGCTACTACGACGATCCGTCGGCCTACAGCGAGGACGAGGCGCAAGCGTGGCCCGCCGGCACGCCGTTGGACAACTACCCGCTCGACGACGAGGCGCCGACCGTCCCGGAGCCCACCCGCGCAACGCGGCGAAAGAAGGCCAAGCGGAGTACCCCGGTACCCGACCGTGTCGTGGAAGGTCCGTACACGCTGCCGTCGCTCGACCTGCTGAAGAAGGGCGACCCGCCGAAGCGACGCAGTTCATCCAATGACCGCATGGCCGAGGCGATCACCGAGGTGCTCCAGCAGTTCAAGGTCGACGCCGCGGTCACCGGCTGCACCCGTGGCCCGACCGTCACCCGCTACGAGGTCGAACTCGGGCCCGGTGTCAAGGTCGAGAAGATCACCGCAGCTGCAGAACGCAACATCGCGTATGCGGTGGCCACCGAGAGTGTCCGGATGCTCGCGCCGATCCCCGGCAAGTCGGCGGTCGGCATCGAGGTGCCCAACACCGACCGGGAAATGGTGCGGCTGGCCGACGTGCTGACCGATCCGTCGACCCGCCGTGACCACCATCCGCTGGTGATCGGGCTGGGCAAGGACATTGAGGGCGACTTCATCTCGGCGAACCTCGCGAAGATGCCGCACCTGCTGGTGGCCGGGTCCACCGGCTCGGGTAAGTCGAGCTTCGTCAACTCGATGCTGGTGTCGCTGCTGGCGCGCGCCACTCCGGAGGAGGTGCGGATGATCCTGATCGACCCGAAGATGGTGGAACTGACGCCGTACGAAGGCATTCCGCACCTGATCACCCCGATCATCACGCAGCCGAAGAAGGCGGCCGCGGCGCTGGCCTGGCTGGTCGAGGAGATGGAGCAGCGCTACCAGGACATGCAGGCGTCGCGGGTGCGTCACATCGACGACTTCAACGCCAAGGTGCGCTCCGGCGAGATCACCACACCGCTCGGCAGCGAGCGCGTGTACCGCCCGTATCCGTATATCGTCGCCATCGTCGACGAGCTGGCCGACCTGATGATGACGGCGCCGCGGGATGTCGAGGACGCGATCGTGCGGATCACCCAGAAGGCCCGCGCCGCCGGCATCCACCTGGTGCTGGCCACTCAGCGGCCGTCGGTCGACGTGGTCACCGGGTCTGATCAAGACCAACGTGCCGTCCCGGCTGGCCTTCGCCACGTCGTCGCTGACCGACAGCCGGGTCATCCTCGACCAGCCAGGCGCCGAGAAGCTGATCGGCATGGGTGACGGGCTGTTCCTTCCGACGGGCGCCGAACAAGCCGATCCGGCTGCAGGGCGCCTACATCACCGACGACGAGATCCACGCGGTCGTCAGCGCCTGCAAGGAACAGGCCGAACCCGAGTACACCGAGGGCGTCACCAGCGCCAAGACCACCAGCGAGCGCACCGACGTCGACCCCGACATCGGCGACGACATGGACGTCTTCCTTCAGGCCGTCGAGCTGGTGGTGTCCAGCCAGTTCGGGTCCACCTCGATGCTGCAGCGCAAGCTGCGGGTCGGCTTCGCCAAGGCGGGCCGGTTGATGGACCTGATGGAGACCCGCGGAATCGTCGGCCCCAGTGAGGGTTCCAAGGCGCGCGAGGTGATGGTCAAGCCCGACGAGCTGGCCGCGACGATCGCGTCGATTCGCGGCACGGGAAGCTCAGAAAGCGCCGGCGATTTCGACTAATTTCTCGAACGGACGCCCTACGGAGGTTGCGATGTTTTCGGTGGGTGAGAAGGTCGAGGCGCGGACGCTGAGCACCATCACGGGCGCGCAGGTGCGCGTGCCGGCGTCAGAACGAACCGTGCATCTGCAATTCCGACGATTCGCCGGCTGCCCCATCTGCAACCTGCATGTCCGAGAGGTGGCGCGCCGCAACGTCGAGATCGAGACCGCCGGGGTCATCGAGGTCGTGGTCTTTCACTCGTCTGCAGACCGACTTCGCCAGTACCAGGCCGACCTCCCATTCGCGGTGGTGGCCGACCCGGAACGGGAGCTGTACAACGAGTTCGGCGTCGAATCGTCGCTGCGCTCTCTGCTGTATCTGGATGCGGCCCGTGCTGCAGTCCGCGGCCTGCGGCACACGACGTCACTTACCGGTGCCCTTGCCCCGAGGGAGAACCATCTAGGCAAACCAGCCGATTTCCTGATCGAACCGGACGGCACAATCCGCGCATGCAAGTACGGCCTACACGCTGACGACCAATGGTCGGTTGACGAACTGCTGGATCTCGCGGCCGAGAAGCGTCCAACGTGAACTCACTGCGAAAAATCGGCCGGAATTTCGCAGTGGACGCACGCTCGGCGCGCAGAGCTATTAGAGAGTCAACAGCATTCGGGAATTGCCGAGGATGTTCGGCTTGACGTAGGACAGGTCGAGGAACTCCGCCACACCGGTGTCATACGAGCGGCACATCTCCTCGTAGACCTCCGCGGTGACCGGCGTGCCCTCGATCTCGGTGAACCCGTGCCTGCTGAAGAACTCGGTCTCGAAGGTGAGCACGAAGATCCGCCCCAAGTGGAGTTCGCGGGCCACATCCAGCAACCGGTCGACGATCACGTGTCCCACGCCCTCGCCCTTGACGCTCGGATGCACCGCCACCGTGCGCACCTCGCCGAGGTCAGCCCACAGGACGTGCAGCGCGCCACACCCGATGAGCTGGCCGTTTCGTTCGGCGACCCAGAACTCCTGAACCCCCTCGTAGAGCGTCACCAGGTTCTTCTCCAACAGGATCCGACCCGAGTAAATGTCGATGAGCGCCTTGACCGCGGGCACATCCGAGGTCCGGGCGCGGCGCACCACAAGGTCTTGGACCGAGGAGTTATCGGGCGCAGCGCTCACAGGTGCGAGGGTATCGGTTTGAGCAACCGATACTCTTAATCGGTGTCGGGCCAACCTCACACCGATCCGGTGATCCCTCAGGCGAAGGTCGCGAACATCGCCAACGTGCTCACCGGACTGCGGTTGGTTTTGGTCCCGGTGTTCCTGATCGCGTTGTTCGCCGGTGACGGCCACGAAACGCCGTGGCGCATTACTGCTTTCGTCATCTTCGCGGTCGCGGTGATCACCGACCGGTTCGACGGGGCGCTGGCCCGCAGCTACGGCATCGAGACCGACTTCGGCAGGCTGGCCGACCCGATCGCGGACAAGACACTCATCGGCGCCGCGTTGATCGGCTTATCCATGCTCGGCGACCTGCCGTGGTGGGTGACCGTGGTGATCATGGTGCGCGAGATCGGCATCACCGTGCTGCGCTTCGTGGTGCTGCGTCACGGGGTCATCCCGGCCAGTCGGGGCGGCAAACTCAAGACGCTCGTGCAGGCGGTGGCGATCGGCCTCTTCGTGCTGCCGCTGTCCGGGCCGTGGCTGACGGGCGCCTGGGTCGTGATGGCCGCGGCGATCGTTCTGACGGTGCTCACCGGCATCGACTACGTCATCTCGGCGATGCGCGATTCTCGGGCACGACCCGCAGGTCAGTGACCCGCTGGGGGTGATTTGGGCCAATTGGCACCTAACCGGGAACCATCCCGGCAGCCGCCGGCGTTGATTTGGGTACCACCCGAGTGAATGGAGAGCACGATGGCGACATTGATGCGCGAGGCTATCGGTGACGTGCTGCGTCGTGCCCGCACCGGTCAGGGCCGCACCCTGCGCGAGGTGTCCGATACCGCACGGGTCAGCCTGGGCTACCTGTCCGAGGTTGAACGCGGCCGCAAGGAGGCGTCCAGCGAACTGCTCAGCGCGATCTGCGGCGCCTTGGACGTCCCGCTGTCGCGGATGCTGTCCGACGCCGGCGACGAGATGGCGCAGGAGGAACGCAACGCATTCGCCCGCGAGTCCGTGGGTGCGACCAATATCGACGCCATGACCAAGGTTGTCATCCCCCAGGCCGTGTCCATGGCGGTCGCCTAGCTCACCGCGGCCAACCGCGAATGATGTATCGCCGATTGCCCCTGAAATCCTGCGCAAGGGTGTGGTGATCTGCACGGAACCGGATAGGTTGGCACTAGAGGCAGACGGAAGCAGTTTTCAGACACGAAGGCGGAGTGAACCCATGGCTAATCCGTTCGTCAAGGCGTGGCGGTACCTGATGGCGCTGTTCAGCTCGAAGGTCGACGAATATGCCGATCCGAAGGTGCAGATCCAGCAGGCCATCGAGGAAGCCCAGCGCCAGCACCAGGCGCTGACGCAGCAGGCGGCCCAGGTCATCGGCAACCAGCGCCAGCTGGAGATGCGGCTCAACCGTCAGCTCGCCGATATCGAGAAGCTGCAGGTCAACGTCCGTCAGGCGTTGACACTGGCCGATCAGGCCACCGCATCCGGCGACGCCGCCAAGGCCACCGAGTACAACAACGCCGCCGAGGCGTTCGCGGCGCAGCTGGTGACCGCCGAGCAGAGTGTCGAAGACCTCAAGGGCCTGCACGATCAGGCGTTGCAGGCCGCGGGCCAGGCCAAGAAGGCCGTCGAGCAGAACGCGATGATGTTGCAGCAGAAGATCGCCGAGCGCACCAAGCTGCTCAGCCAGCTCGAGCAGGCCAAGATGCAGGAGCAGGTGAGCGCATCGCTGCGGTCGATGACCGAGTTGGCCGCCCCTGGCAATACCCCGAGCCTCGACGAGGTTCGCCAGAAGATCGAACGCCGCTATGCCAACGCGATGGGGTCCGCCGAGCTGGCGCAGAACTCGGTGCAGGGCCGCATGCTCGAGGTGCAGCAGGCCGGCGTGCAGATGGCCGGGCATTCGCGGCTCGAGCAGATCCGCGCCTCGATGCGCGGCGAGTCTCTGCCGACCGGCGGTTCGGTTACGGCCACCCCGGCCGCTCCCGCGTCGAAGCCGGAGGCGACTCCCGAAAAGCCGCTAAGTCAGTAGTTGGGTCCTGATTTGGCAGTGAAATCCCGCTCGACGGAAAGCAGGCCCGAGGCCTGGCGCTCGCTGGTACAGCGCGGGGTCGACACGGCCGCCGAACTGTCCGACGTACTGGCGCACAAGCTCAGTTCGGCGGCCGATCCGCGGGCCAAGCAACTGCGCAAGCGCAAGTGGGCGCTGCGGCTGGGCGTGTTTTTCACGCTCTCCAGTGTGTTCTGGGTGGGGGTGACCGCGGTGCTGGCATCGTGGAGCACCCCGGCGTGGGCGCTGTTCATTCCTGCGCCGATCGCGGTCGGTGCGGCCTTCCTTGCGACGTTGGCGTTTCTGCGTTATCGGTGGCTCCGCGGAGAACCGCTGCCGCCGCAACGGTCGAGGGCCACGCGACGGCTACCGCCGTGGGGATCGGCGGCCCGGCAGCCGATGGCCGCGTTGGCCGCTTCCGAGCGCGGGCTGTTCTCGTTGATCAGCGTCATGGAGCGGGGGCGCATGCTGCCCGCGGGCGAGCTTCGCGAGCTGGTGACGGTCGCCAACCAGTCCGCCACCACGTTGGCGGCGACCGCCGACGAAGTGGTGTCGATGGAGCGCGCCGTCGCCAACGCTCCGCAGTCGCGCGCTCACCTGGCCCCGACGATCAGCGCGTTCACCGCCCAACTGGACAACGGTGCCCGGCAGTACAACGAAATGGTCACTGCGGCAGCGCAATTGGTGTCCGCGGCCAATGCCGGTCCGATGTCGAGCTCGCCGATGTCAGCGCAGCGCTACCGCGACGAGCTGGTCAGCGCCACCGACCGGCTGACCGGGTGGGCGCAGGCGTTCGACGAACTCGGCCAGCTGCGCCGGGCGTAACGCTACATCGTCGGCCGCAGTGAGGGCACGGCGATTCCGATGAGCGCGCGCAGTGGCGCCTTGACGAAGAACTCGAAGTTGTCGAAGTAGTCGCGCCACAGCGTGATACGCCCGCCGTGTACCTCGAACACCCCGCACACCCCGAACTGAAGGCGCAGCGGACCGAACACGATCGCGTCGGTCCGCTCGGTGAGCACCGCGTTGCCCTCGGCGGCGATTCGGTGGAACTTCACCTCGAATCCCATGCGTCCCTGGCCGCGCCGGAACAGTTTCATGATGCGTTCCCGACCGCGGATCGTGGGGTATCCAACGTTCTGCCAGGCGATGTTGTCAGCCAACACCGAGTCGGCGGTGTCGAAATCCTCATCCTGCAGCGCATACAGCAAGGTCTCCACCGTGCGTGCGTTGGCCGCGGTGTCGTTGGCTGATTGGCTGGCCGAAGTCATCTCCGTCATGGTCCTCAGCCTAATGGCTGGGCGCTGTGGCAGGGTAGCGCGCATGAGGGTCGCCGTGGTCGCCGGACCGGATCCCGGACACGCCTTTCCCGCGCTCGCGCTGTGCCGCGGATTCCTGGCCGCGGGCGACTCGCCCACGCTGCTGACCGGCACCGAATGGCTGGACACCGCGCGCTCGGTCGGGGTGGACGCGGTGGAACTGGCCGGCCTGGATCCCACCGAACTCGACGACGACACCGACGCCGGGGCGAAGATTCACCAGCGGGCCGCGCGGATGGCGGTGCTGAATGTGCCGCTGCTGCGGGAGCTAGCGCCGGATGTGGTCGTCTCCGACGTGATCACCGCCTGCGGCGGGTTGGCGGCCGAACTGCTGGGCATATCGTGGATCGAACTCAATCCCGCGCCGCTGTACCGGCCTTCGAAGGGGCTGCCGCCCCTGGGCAGCGGGCTCGCCCCCGGTGTCGGGATTCGTGGCCGGCTGCGCGATGCGATCATGCGGGCGCTGACAGCGCGGTCATGGCGCGAGGGCCTTCGTCAGCGCTCGGCGGTCAGGGTGGAGATCGGGTTACCTGCAATCGATCCCGGGCCGCTGCGCCGCCTCATCGCCACGCTGCCCGCCCTCGAGGTGCCGCGCCCGGACTGGCCGGACGAGGCGGTCGTCGTCGGTCCGTTGCACTTCGAGCCGACCGAAGCGGTGCTGGAGATTCCACCCGGGGACGGTCCGGTCGTCGTGGTGGCGCCCTCGACGGCGGTAACCGGGGCGCGCGGTCTAGCCGAGGTGGCGCTGGAGGCGCTGCGACCGGGGGAGGGGTTGCCGGCGGGTGCACGGGTTGTGGTGTCGCGGCTGGGTGGTTCCGATGTCGATGTACCGCCATGGGCGGTGGTCGGCCTCGGTCGCCAGGACGAACTGCTGGCGCACGCCGACCTGGTGATCTGTGGAGGCGGGCACGGATTAGTATCCAAAACGCTGCTGGCCGGCGTGCCCATGGTGGTGGTGCCCGGCGGTGGCGATCAATGGGAGATCGCGAATCGCCTTGTGCGCCAAGGCAGTGCGCAATTGGTCCGGCCACTGACCGCTGAGGCGTTGGTGGCAGCGGTCACCGAGGTGATGTCTTCGCCGCGGTACGCCGAGGCGGCAAGGACCGCCGGGGCCAGCGTCGCCGAGGTGGCAGATCCGGTACGGGTGTGCCACGAAGCACTGGCGCCGTCGGCGTAGGTTGGCCGCGTGCGACTGACCGAATTCAACGAGCTCGTCGAGGGCCAGTTCGGCCCGGTGCGCGGCCGATCGCTGCTCGTCGATCACGTGCTGACGGGTTTCGACGGGCGCACGGCCGCGCAGGCCATCGAGGACGGCGTCGACCCCCGCGATGTGTGGCGGGCGCTCTGCGCAGACTTCGATGTCCCGCGCGATCAGTGGTGATTCGGCACTACGTGCGAACGGAGTTCACCAGTTCCAGCGTCGCCTCCGTCGCATCGGCGAGATCGTCGCGCTCGGCATCGGTGATGGTTCCGCACACCCAGTCCCAATGCGCGGCAACGATGCTGCCCGGCGCAGGAGTGGGAGCCAGCGACGTACCGTCCTTTCGCCACCGCACCCGTTCGGCCACGGCGTCTCCTAGTCCCAACGCTCCGTTCTCGAACGTCAGGGGCGGCGATGCGATCACGGCATGGTCGTCTTCAACTGATTGCACTGTGCCCCATCGAATGCGGCAGTCCTGCATCACCCGCAGCGGTGTCGACGGGTCACGGTCGAGGAATCGAACCCATGGATAGACGACGAAAACGTGAAAGCTGTGGTGGGCGAGCACCTTCCCGGCTGCATATGTCACCGAGCATGCCGGTGACCTGACCGGTGAATGCACCGCGCAATCGTGTCAGCAGCTCCTCGGGATCGACCTTCTCCAGCAGTGGGCCACCGACCCAGTAATTGCGCACTACATCGTCATGGAGCGGGTCGGAGATTCCGGCCGCGTCGGCGATCGCCCGCAGATACGGCCACGCGCCGTCGAACTCCCGTGCGTGCGATGCCAGTTCGCCGATGGGCGTATCCTCTGGTCCGCAGTAGCCGAGCTCATTGGGCGGGAACGCGTAGCAGGCGAACAGTTCGCGACCGGTCATTCAGCAGATCCGTGGCAGTTGTTCACCGATCGGCAGATCGACCACGCGAGTACCGCCCAGCGCCGTCTTGGCCGAAACCATGCCCGGGTGTCCGGTGACAACTTCTCCGATCACCGCCGCGTGGGCGCCCTGCGGATGGGCTTGCATGGCGGCCAGCACCCGGTCGGCGTCGTCGGCGGGCACGAACGCGATCAGCTTGCCCTCGTTGGCCACATACAGCGGGTCGAGGCCGAGCAGACCGCAGGCATCCCGCACCTCCGCAGGGATCGGCAGTGTCCGTTCATCGATGGAGACACCGACTTTCGCCGCCTTCGCGATCTCGTTCAGCGTCGCCGCCACACCGCCCCTGGTCGGGTCGCGCAGCACGTGCAGGTCAGCGCCGGTGTCGAGCATCGCGGCGACCAGCCCATGAAGCGGCGCCGTATCGCTGGCGACCGTGGTCGCGAACTCCAGGCCGGCACGGCAGCTCATCACCGCTACACCGTGCACACCGATGTCGCCGCTGATGATGACCACATCGCCGAGGGCGGCCCGCTGCGGGCGGATGTCCGCCCGCTCGTCGACCAGGCCGATGCCCGCCGTGTTGATGTACACGCCGTCACCGTGGCCGGAGTCCACCACCTTGGTGTCCCCGGTCACCAGCTTGACTCCCGCGGCCATCGCGGCGGTCCCGACCGCGTGGGCGACGCGCGCGAGCTCGTCGAGCGCGGTGCCCTCCTCGAGGATGAACGCGGTGGACAGCACCATCGGCCTGGCACCGGCCATCGCCAAATCGTTGACCGTGCCGTTGACCGCGAGGTCACCGATCGTGCCGCCGGGGAACACCAGCGGTTTGACGACGAACGAGTCGGTCGAGAAGGCCAGCCGCGCACCACCGATGTCCACCACCGCCGAATCGCCCATGTCCGCGTCGGCCGCAGGCCCGAACGCGGGCAGGAAGAGGTGCTCGATCAGTTCGGCGGACATCGCACCGCCGCCGCCGTGACCCATCACTATGTTCGGCGCGTCCCGCAACGGTGCCGGGCACACCCACGACTCCATATCGATCGTCGCCTTGGGCTCCGTGTCGATCGTGGTGGGTTCCTCAGGCATTGGTCACCTCGAGTCGCCGGTAGAGGTAGTACGCCGCGCATGCGCCCTCCGACGAAACCATCGTCGCCCCAAGCGGATTGCGTGGGGTACACAATGTTCCGAACGCTTCGCACTCGTGCGGTTTGATCAAGCCCTGTAACACCTCGCCCGAGCGACACACCGCTGACTCCTCGGTGTGGATATCAGTGACGGCGAACCGGTGCTCGGCGTCGTAGTCGCGGTAGGCGTACGACAGCCGCCAGCCGCTGCTCGGGATCATGCCGATGCCGCGCCACGCCCGGTCGGTCACCTCGAAGACGTCCAGCAGCATGGCCTTGGCAGCCGGGTTGCCCTCGGCCTGCACCGCGCGCGGGTAGGCGTTCTCCAGTTCGTGGCGGCCCGATTCGAGTTGCAGCACCGTGCGCCGGATTCCCTCCAGGATGTCCAGCGGCTCGAACCCGGTGACCACGATCGGTATCCCGTACTTGTCGCACAGCGGTGGGTACTCGTCGGTGCCCATCACCGTGCAGACATGGCCCGCCGCGAGGAATGCCTGTACACGGCACGTCGGCGCCTCCATGATCGCGGAGATCGCGGGCGGCACCAGTACATGGGAGACCAGTAGCGAGAAGTTCTCGATACCAAGCCGTTTCGCCTGGTACACGGTCATCGCGTTGGCGGGGGCGGTGGTCTCGAAGCCGATGCCGAAGAACACCACCTGCTTGTCCGGGTTCTCCTTCGCGATCTTCAGGGCGTCCAGAGGCGAGTACACCACCCGAACATCGCCACCCTCGCTCTTGACCTGGAACAGGTCCTTGTCGCTGCCGGGCACGCGCAGCATGTCACCGAACGAACAGAAGATCACGTCGGGCCGTGACGCGATCTCCAATGCCTTGTCGATCACCTCGAGCGGCGTGACGCAGACCGGACAGCCGGGACCATGGATCATCTCGATGGTGTCAGGAAGAAGCTGGTCGATACCGTGCCGGATGATCGAATGCGTCTGGCCGCCACACACTTCCATGATCGACCAGCGCTGGCTGGTGGTGCTCTTGATCTCGTCGACGAGCTTGCGGGCAAGCTCGGGGTCGCTGAACTCGTCCAGATACTTCATGACTGCACCTCGGAACTTCCATTGGTCTTCGGAGCCGCACCGGCGGCGACATCGGGCTTCGGAGCCGCACCGGCGGCGACATCGGGCTTCGGAGCCGCACCGGCGGCGACATCGGGCTTCGGAGCCGCACCGGCGGCGACATCGGGCTTGGGCAATGCGTCCGGGTTCTCCATGCCGGCCTGCTTGGCGGCCAGCTCGAACCCGTCGCCGAACTCTTCTTTCAGCACGCCGAGGTGTTCGAACTCGTTCAGCGTGCGTTTCGCGGATTCCTCGTCGAGACGCTGGATCGCGAAACCGACGTGAACAACCACGTACTGGCCGACCTCGGCGTCAGGTATGTATTGAAGGCAGACGTCCTTTTTTATGCCGCCGAAGTCGACGACCGACATCAGCGTGCCGTCGCGATCCTCGACGGACAGAATCTTCCCCGGTACCGCCAGACACATGGCGTCCTCCTTCCTAGACGGAATTCCCCACCAGCAGTTGCCCCAGCGCGATGCCGCCGTCATTGGGCGGTACGAACCGATGCGTGATCACCTTGAAATCTTTGTCCCGCAGCAGTCGCAGCACCAGCCTCAGCAGCAGCGCGTTCTGGAACACGCCGCCGGACAGTGCGACCGTGCGGCTATTCGAGTCACTTGGACCGGCGAGGTTGACCACCAAATCCGCCACGGCGCGGTGGAACCTGGCACCGATGACGCCCCGGGGCACACCGGCACGCGCATCGGCGACGACCGCCACCACGACCGGGGCCGGGTCGATCACCGCCGGTAGCTGGCCGTTGTCGATGTCGAATGCGTATCCGGTTGGGCCGCAGTCACAATCGCGAGACAAGCCTTCCAGCTCGATGGCCGCCTGGGCTTCGTAGGCGACGGTCTGCCGGACGCCGGCCAGTGACGACACCGCGTCGAACAGCCGTCCCATGCTGGATGTCGGGGCGCATCCGAGCCCGGTCTCAAGCTGGTGGCGCAGCACCCTGCGCTCGTCCTCCGGGCATGCCCGCACCGGCGCCAAGTTGGGGTCCCACGCGAGGCCCGCCGCCCAGAGATGCGACAGCGCCATCCGGTACGGACGCAGCACGCTGATGTCGCCGCCGGCCAGCGGGACGTACTTCAGCCGGGCCAGCCGCTGGTAGTCCTTGTAGTCGGCCAGCAGGACTTCGCCACCCCAGACCGCGCCATCGGGTCCGTAACCGGTTCCGTCGAAGGCGAAGCCGAGCACCGGCTCTGACCCGTCCAATCCGTGCTCGGCCATCACCGCGGCGATGTGCGCGTGATGGTGCTGTACCGTGCGCAGCGGGCGCCCGCCGGCGTTGCGCTGCGCCCACCCGGTGGACCGGTAGCCCGGGTGTGCGTCTGCGACAACGATTTCCGGGACAACGCCGGTCAACGCCTCGAGGTGCTGCTCGGCAGCGTCGAATGCAGACAACGTCGCCAGGTCGTCCATGTCGCCGATGTGCTGGCTCAGCCAGGCGTACTTGCGGTCGGCCACCGCCAGGGTGTTCTTCAGATCGGCGCCGACGGCCAGTGTCGGCGGCACCGGCACCGGAAGTGCCACCGGTAACGGCGCATAGCCGCGCGACCGCCTGATCGGCAACTCCGCGGTGTCGACAACTCGCACGACGGAGTCGTCACAGGGCACCAGGATGTCCCGATCGTGCATCAGCCAGCCGTCCGCGAGGTGCGAAAGCCGTTCGACGGCATCCTCGTCGGTAAAGCAGATCGGTTCACCGCCGAGATTGCCCGACGTCATCACCAAGACGGATGGTCCGGGCTCGTCGCCCGTCAGGCCGAACAGCAGCGCGTGCAGCGGTGCATAGGCGAGCATCACACCGAGATCCGGGTTGTGCGGTGCGACCGAGTCGGCGACGGGAGCCGAAGGCAGCCGCGGCATCAGCACGATGGGGCGTTGCGGACCCGACAGCACACGCGCCGACATGTCGTCGATGTCGGCGATGCGGTGTGCGGTCTCCACATCGGGCACCATGACCGCGAACGGCTTGTCGCCGCGCCGCTTTCGCCTGCGCAGTTCGGCGACCGTACGTTCTTCGGCGGCGTCGCAGGCCAGGTGGTATCCGCCGATGCCCTTGACCGCCAGCACGCCGCCGTCGCGCAGCAGCCGTCGGGCCTGGTGCAGCGCCGGTTCGCCTCCGGTGACGCCACCGTCGCCTGCCCTGTAGCTCATCGTGGGACCGCAGTTCGGGCAGCAGACCGGCTGGGCGTGGAATCGCCGGTCGGCGGGGTCGTGGTATTCGCGCGCGCATTCGGCGCACATCGAAAACCCGGCCATGGTGGTGGAGGCGCGGTCGTACGGCAGCGAGGCGATGATGGTGAAGCGCGGACCGCAGTTGGTGCAGTTGACGAAGGCATGCCGGTAGCGCCGGTTGGCGAGGTCGCGTTGTTCGGCGGAGCATTCTGCACACATGGCGACGTCGGGGGAGGCGAGCGTGCGGCCACCATCCGACCGTGAGGTGTCTGCGATTGTGAAACCGGTACCCCCTAACGGCGGGATAGGCTGTGTTTCAATCGATTCCACCACAGCCAGCGGCGGAGCCCTGTTGGCGAGCCGGGTCAGAAAGTCGTCGAGATCCGAGGCGTTGCCCTCGACCTCAATGATTGCGCCGGAGCTGTCGTTGCGCACGGAACCGGTCAAGCCGAGCGCGGCCGCCGTCGTGTACACGAATGGCCGGAAGCCGACGCCCTGCACGACACCCCGCACGCAGACGCGCAACCGGCGGCGCGCGGTCATGGTGACGCCTCCATGTCGGTGTCGCGCCCGCGGCCCATCATCTCGAGTCCGGCCAGCGCGGCGTCGGCACCCGCCTTGTCGGTCTTCTCGACGGCAAACCCCATGTGGATGATCACCCAGTCGCCCGGGTCGAACGTCTCCTCGGGCAACATGCCGATGTTGACCTTGCGGTGCTCGCCCGCCACGTCGACCAGTGCCAGTTGGTCGCCGTAGCCCTCCAGCATCCGTACGACCTGACCCGGGATTCCCAGACACATGGCTCAGCCCTCCGGCACCGGTGTCAGCAACCGCGCCACCACGTCCTCGATGGCCTTGGCGGCTTCGGGGACGGCGGCCGCGACCGGGTCCGACAGGCCCATGCCCTCGTCGACATTCTCGACCTCACAACCGATCACGATGGTGTACGGCGGAGTACCGCCGAGGGCGGCCAGGCTGGCGAACACCGCAGCGGGGTCCATAGCGTGGGCGTCCAGACCGATTCCTGTCGTGAGTGTTTCGTGGTCGGCCTCGAAGACGTGCACGGTGCCCGGCGATCCGCGGTTGGGCAGGGCATCGACGAGCACAAGGGACTCACATCCGTCCAGCAGGTCGTAGGCAAGGTGCATGCCTCGGATTCCGTAGTCCACCACCCTAACTCGCGGACCCGCGACGCGTTCGGGAACGTGGCGCATCACCTCGGGTCCGAAACCGTCGTCGCCGAGGAAGATGTTGCCGATACCGGCTATCAGGATCTGAGACGTGATGACACCCCGCCAGCGTCTACATGCGTCGAATCTTGAGGTACCGCCGCAGATCCGGCACGGCACGCACACCGAGCACCAAGGCGCCTAGCACAACTGCGCCCGCTATCACAGTGGCGGTGATACCTACTGCTTGCATGTTGGATTCCTTTCACTCAACGGTTCGACCTCATCGGGTGCGAAGTACAGGTAGCGGCCATACCACTCGTGTAGGTCGGCGGCCGGGTCGTCCTCGAGTACCACGCCAACGTGCTGGTCTCCGTCGACGGTTTCGTGCACCGAGGTGACCCGCGCGATCCTGTCCGCGAAGAACAGGTCTTGCGCGTCGGCCCGGCGCGACGGATGGAGGCGCACCCGGCTGCCGCGGCTCACCCGCACGCCGTTCACCAGCACAGCGTCGATATCGGGCTGTACCGCGTCGTCGGCCAACGGGTCCCACCAGTCCACGCCCTCGGGTATCTCCGGTATCAGTCCCGCGTCGTCCCGGACGGCGTGCGGATCGCGCAGCACGCCATGCAGGTTGAGCAGCGCCTCCGGGGACATCGAGTCGCAGCGGTCGATGATCTGCGCGGCGAGCGGATCTGTTGCCCTCGCCGCCGCCTTCTCCTCGTCGGTCATCGTCATGATCCGCAGCGTGAGAATCTCGTCGATCTCCGTCGAGTCGTACAGCGCTCCCTCGCTCTGCTCCGCGATCTCGGGGTGGTCGTAAAGGATGATCGGCGAAACCAGCACAAGGGCATGGTCTCCGGGCGGTCCGGCCAGCACCGGGAAGCATCGATGTTGCCGGCATCGGGCGACCGCGTTGTCGGCCGATGCCGGTGGTTCGAGCAGCGACACGAAGTCGCCGCCGGTGATCTCGGCGACGAGGTGTGTGCCGATCAACGACACGGCGATCGCCTCGTCCTTGTCGGCGGCCGGCGCCGCGGTGTTGTGCACAGTCATCGTCAGGCGCACTAACCCGTCGTCGGGTTCTGCCGTGACGTCCAGTTCCGCGTGCAGCGCGCGGCGGGTGCGTACCAGCCTGCCGCCGTCGACGGTCTCGATATCGGTGCCCGGGCTTATCTCGATCGGAAGCCTCTGCGGCAGACCGGATTCGATGTCGAACGGACCGAACGAGATCTCATGCTCCACGGCCTCGTCCCAGCGCAGCCAGGATTGTGATCCCGACACGAGTTCTTCGACCGGTTCGAACCGGCCGCCGCCCGCATCCTTTTCCACGCCGCGGTGCTGGAGTTGCAGGAAGCGCACCACGACCGACAACGACGGGTTCGTCTGCGGCGCCACCAGCACCTGAGTGGAAAGCGAGTCGTCCTCACCGATCCCCGCATCGGCGGCGCCCGCGGGTCCCAGCACCCCGAACTGCCAACGCGTCTGGTTCTTGCGCGAGTTGGCGCGATACGGATAGAGCAGATAGCCCTCGTAGAGGACAGCGTCGGCGACGGTGCGCGCGCGATTCCAGTCCGCGGTCATCGGATCTCCTCGGTGGAACTGGCCTCCAGTAGCGAGGTGACCGCGTCGTCGAGCGAGAGCAGACCGCGCGCCGAGCGGTACGCCACCAGCGCGTCGATGGTCTCCTGGTTCAGCCTCAGCCAGCCGGTGTTCGGAAAGTGCTGCTGGATCAGGTCACGCCACACCGACACCGGCATATCGAAGCGGTCCTCGCGATCCCACGGCACCTGCTGCACCGCGAAGCCGCGCGGCCCCTGCACGAAAACCGTTCCACTGAAGAGGAACTGCAGCGGCACCGTGCCGTCCCGGAGCGCGTGCAGATACTTGGCCGCGGCTACCTCGAAGTCATACGTGCACTCGAGCGGCAGGCTGACCTGTGTGGCGCCGGTGAAACCCTGCACCATGGCGGTCGTCTGCAGCCACTGAAAGTTGTGCAGAGTTCTGGCCCAGCGCTCCCGCGGGCCGAACAGGTCGAGAAGTCCGGCGGCTTCCTCGTCGGAGTAGCTGCGGCGCATCGGTTCGATGCGCACCTGAGCGCGCAAGGCGATCGCGTGTATCGGTTCGTCCCCGACCGCGGCGATACCCAGTCGCGCGTTCAACACCGGGGTGACGGCATAGGCCTCCGGTTCGATGTCGACGACGGCGAACGTGACGTCTGTCATCGCGTCACCACTTTGCTTCGGTCATCGAGCAGCTCAAAGAACTCGTCGATGAACTCGCGGACCTGCTGACCGCCGTCGAAGCCATGCCACAGCATCCGTAACCGGCCGACGAACTCATAACAGGCATCGATGGGCAGCAGATAGCTTTGCGGCGTCGCCGTCTCATCATCGGGAACTCGCACCAGCACGGCTTCGGTGTCGTCGGCGAGCATGTCCATCCGGGGATCTGCGGCGCGGATGTCGTTCCAGGCATCGAGGTCGAGTTCCGACTCGGTGGCGCCCGCGGGGCCGGGGTAGAACGCCACCGTCCGATCCAGCGCCGAGTTCCGGAAGAAGAACGCCAGGCCGACCGGTATCTGCAGGGCTTCCCAGCGCCGCCGGTCCAGCGCGAAGTCACTGAACACCAGATAGCGATCGGGGACGGCGCGATAACGCAGCTCGGCCGTGGTGTCGGTGAACAGCAGATAGCAGCCCCGGCAGACGCACATCAGCTGTCTGCCTTCGACATTCACCACATGCTGGTGCTCGTCGGCGATGGCCTCCGAGCACATCTCGCAGCGCTCGCCGACGGCCTGCGGATCCGCCCTGGCGGCGCGGATGCGCGCGAGCACGTCGTATGCGCCGGTCACGATGCCACCGCCTCGGCGACCGCCATCGAGAGAACTCCGTCGCGTTCCAGCAGCGGTACCGGCTCGAGATGTGCGTCGGCCGAGCCGTTTCCGTCGACGCAGGCACCCGCGTGCACGACATCGAAATGGGCATGGCAACGCGGGCACCGCAGGACGGCATCCGTGCCGGCCGAACCCAGACGGCGGTGCAGCGCCGCACCGGCTAGTGACTCACCGCAACTCCCGCACCGGTCCTGGTAGGCAAAGAGCTGATCACCCACCCGGCAGGCCAGCACCGTGGTGCCCGCCACCGCGAACCCACCGACTTCCCCCGGGGTGAGTTCGGCGACGCCGGGCACCGGATGCCACGCGTGCCCTTGCGGTTGCGTATGCACGCGGCTCATCAGGCTGTCCGCCGAAATCACCGCGGCCGGGGCGGCCGACGCCTCGTCGTTGCTGGTCACCACCTCGATGGACGAGATCTCCGGCGCCGCGGCGCGCACCGCATCCTCGACTGCCAGCTCGAGGGTGACGGACGACGACGGGCAGCTCTTGCAGCTTCCGGCGAACTGTAACCGGACCACCTCGCCGTCGACCGCCAGCAGATGGACATCCCCGCCGTGCGAGCCGAGGTAGGGCCGCACGCTGTCGAGCGCATCCTCGACCCGCCGCTCGACGTCGTGTGGGTGTAGCCCGTGCACCAACAGCAGGCTGGCGATCAGGTCGTCGTCGGCGAATGCATCCGTGAGTTGCGGGCTCGCGTCCACCGCCATGGCCAACATCCGCTCGAGCCCGGCGCCGTAGAGGTCGGCCACCTCTCGGACCAATTGCTCGGCGCGCTCACGCGCGACGGCGCCACCTGCTGCGCTGGCGTCGAGGAGATTCTGTATCCGATCGCCCGCGGTGCGCCATTGCGCGTCTTTCTCGGGGTTATCCGGGCGATGCGGCATATGTCATTCCCCGGTAACGGACTGGGTGGGGGAGTGCAACCTCTCTAACGTCTTCCCCTCGCCCAGATACATGTGCACGCCGCAGGGCAGACACGGATCGAAACTGCGCACCGTGCGCATGATGTCGATGCCCTTGAAGTGCTCCCGGTCGTTCTCCTCGAAGATCGGCTGACCCTGAACCGCATCCTCATACGGCCCCGGTGTGCCATAGCTGTCCCGAGGGTTGGCGTTCCACGGTGTCGGGGGATACGGATGGTAGTTCGCGATCTTGCCATCGCGTATCACCATGTGGTGGCTCAGCACTCCTCGCACCGCTTCGGTGAACCCGCAGCCGATGCCTTCCTGGGGCACCTCGAACTTCGACCACGTCTTGGTGCGGCCCGCGCGGATCTCGACCAGTGCCTTCTCGGCGAAATGCAGCGCGCATGCGGCGGCATAGGCCTGGAAGTACGTCCGGGCGCGGTTGCGCTCGATCGTGTTGCTGCCGTACTGCGGCACCTTCCACTCCAACGAAACCGGGCCCTTGAGAGCGGTTTTCGGCAGGTTGATCTGCACGCTGTTGCCGGTTGCCTTGACGTAGCCGATATCGACCAGACCGGCCAGCGCCGTCGACCACAGCCGGGCCAGCGGCCCGCCGCCGGTGTCCAGCGCCAGGTGGTCCGTGCCGTCGAACCAGCGCGGAGACATGACCCAGCTGTAGTTCGAATCGAAGTCACGCTTCTGCGGGCGCGGGTTGGTGTGCTGGTTCCACGGATGGCGTCGGTCCACCGGATTGCCCAGCGGGTCGGTCTTGACGAACATCTCCTGGTCGGACCAGTCGTCGTAATACGAACTGCCCAACAGAATTCGGATGCCGAGGTTGATGTCGACCAGCGAGTGGGTGTGCAGCTTGCCGTCGATCACCACGCCCGGTGTGACGAACATGGCGTTGCCCCACTTCTCCATGTCCTTGTAGGCGAAGTTGCAGACCTCGGGATCCTGGAAGGAGCCCCAGCAGCCGAGCAGGGTACGGCGCAGCCCCACCTGGTCGTAGCCCGGCAGCGCCTCGTAGAAGAAGTCGAACAGGTCGTCGTGCATCGGCACGACCGACTTCATGAACTCGACGTAGCGCATCAGCCGGCTCATGTAGTCCGTCATCAACTGGATGGTGGCCGTGGTGCCGATGCCGCCCGGATACAGCGTGGACGGGTGGACGTGCCGACCTTCCATGAGGCAGAACATCTCTCGCGTCCACCGGCTGACCTGCAGCGCCTCCCGGTAGAACTCACCCGTGAACGGGTTGAGGGCGCGCATGATGTCGGCGATGGTCCGATATCCGTGTGCACCGGCATTGGGCGCCTCGGTGTTCTCGGCCTTGGCCAGCACGCTCGGGTTGGTTTCGGACACCATCTTCTCGCAGTAGTCCACGCCGACCAGGTTCTCTTGGAAGATGTTGTGGTCGAACATGTATTCCGCGGCTTCACCGAGGTTGATCAGCCACTCACCGAGATGTGGCGGCTGCACGCCGTAGGCCATGTTCTGGCAGTAGACGGAGCAGGTGCAGTGGTTGTCGCCGCAGATTCCGCAGATGCGGCTGGTGATGAAGTGCGCGTCGCGCGGATCCTTGCCCTTCATGAATATCGAGTAGCCGCGGAAGATCGACGATGTGCTGTGGCACTCGACCACTTCTTTGTTCTCGAAGTCGATCTTCGTGTAGATGCCGAGGCTGCCGACGATTCGGGTGATGGGATCCCATGCCATTTCGACGAGCTGGCCGGGTTCGCGCTTGGTTTGCGACGGCTCGGGGATGATCGTTGTCATCGAAATTTCTCTCTCTGTTTACGGTCCAGCGCCACAGGGCTTTTCGCCATACCGGGCCATCGCCCGCCGTGCGCGCCGAACGGGCCCACACCTACCAGGTGCGGGTCGCTCCAGTGGTGAGTTTCGTGCCGGGATGCCGCCACTTCGGTTCTTTGTCGACCGTCCTGGCCGTGACGCTACGCAGGCTGCGGATCACGGAGCCGTACATACCTGACGCCGTCGTCGACACCTTACCGCCCGGCGGTTCGTCCATGAATGGCATGAACTTGTCCGGGAAGCCAGGCATCGTGCATCCGATGCAGATGCCACCGACGTTCGGGCACCCGCCGATACCGTTGATCCATCCCCGCTTGGGAACGTTGCACTTGACGACCGGGCCCCAACAACCGAGTTTCACAATGCATTTCGGCGACCCGTACTCGGTCGCGAAATCGCCCTGCTCGTAATAGCCGGCCCGGTCACAGCCCTCGTGCACGGTGCTTCCGAACAACCACTTCGGTCGCAGCGCCTCGTCGAGCGGAATCATCGGCGCCTGTTCGGTGGCCATGTAGAGCAGGTAGGTCAGCGTCTCGGCCATGTTGTCTGGATGCGCCGGGCAGCCGGGCACACACACGATCGGAATACCCGCCTTGCTCTTCCACTCCCACCCCAGGTAGTCGGGCACACCCATCGCTCCGGTCGGGTTGCCGGCCATCGCGTGGATACCGCCGTAGGTCGCGCACGTTCCGACGGCGACGATCGCCGTGGCCTTGGGCGCGAGCCGGTCCAGCCATTCGCTCGTGGTCATCGGCTGTCCGGTCGCGGGGTTGTTGCCGAACCCGCACCAGTAGCCTTCGTCCTTCAACTGCTCGTTCGGGATGGATCCCTCGACGACCAGCACGAACGGTTCCAGCTCTCCCCGTTCGGCCTTGAAGAACCATTCGAGGAAGTCGTCGGCACCCCCGGTAGGGCCGCACTCGAAATCGATCAGTGGCCAGTGCACGGCGATCTTCGGCAGTCCGGGGAGCGCGCCGAGCGCGATCTCCTCGATGCTGGGTTGAGTGGCGGCAGTCAGCGCCACAGAATCACCGTCACAACTCAGGCCCGCATTGATCCACAGAACATGGATCAAGGTTTCTTCCGCTTTGACTGCTGCCTCAGTTGGCATATGTCACAGCTTTCCGGGACCCGGGCTGGGGGTCCCATTCGCCACAGTGGACGTTTGGCGCCCGTTTCTCGAACGCTGGTTCTGGGTTTACTCCGGCGACTTTGTCTTGTCAACGGATCGTCGGGACATGTCAGCCTTTGCCGAAGCGTCTACCTGCGAAACGATCCAGTCGTACCATGTCCGCACACCCTCACCGGTCGTCGCGCAGAGGGGCAAAATATTAACGTTCGGGTTAACTGAACGCGCGTAGCTGGAGCATTTTTCAAGATCGAAGTCCACGTACGGCAACAAGTCCATCTTGTTGACGATGACGAGTCCCGCCGCGGCAAACATGTGTGGGTACTTCAGCGGCTTGTCCGTGCCCTCGGTCACCGAGATCACGACGACTTTGCTGTGCTCACCGAGGTCGAACAGCGCCGGGCACACCAGATTTCCGACGTTCTCGATGAACAGTAACGACGCGGGCTCCGGATCGAGTGCATGCAGCGCGCGGTGCACCATGTCGGCGTCGAGGTGACAGCCCGCGCCGGTGTTGACTTGGACCGCGCGCGCCCCGGCCGCGCGGATCCGTTCGGCGTCGAGCAACGTCTCCTGGTCACCTTCGATGACGGCGACCGGCCGCTCGTCCTTCAGTTCACGGATGGTGCGCTCGAGAAGGGTCGTCTTGCCTGCGCCCGGCGAGCTGGTGACGTTGAGCGTGAGGACGCCGCGCTCGGCCAGCCATCGCCGGTTCTGCTCGGCGAGCAGATCGTTCTTCTCCAGGACCTTCTGCTCCAGCGAGATCGTCTCGGTGTGGGGATGGCCGTCGTCGTGATGGTGGTCGTGGTGGTCGTGATGCCCGTGGTCGTGGTTGTGCTCGTCGCCGGCAAGCGTGATGACGGCACCGTCGTCGCCGCAGCCGCATGTTGCACACATGGTCAGCTCACTTCCATCGACAGGATCCGCAGGTCGCGGCCGGCCAGCACGTCGACGTCGGCGCTTCCGCACGGGCACAGCAGGATGAGGTCGTGCAGCTCGAACTGCCGTTGACAGGTGCGACAGCGGGCCGCGCCGGGTGCGACGTTGAGGTCGAGAAGGGCACCGTCGGCCACCGTGCCCTGGGTGGCCAGCTCGAAGCAGAACTGCATGGAGTCGGGCACGAGGGCGCAGAGCTCGCCGACCTCGACCTTGACGCTGTGCACGCGCCGGCCCGCGGCATGCTCACACACCGCGTCGACAACACTTTGCGTGATCGCCATCTCGTGCATGTCTGTCCCGTTCCGGCCTGGATGACCCCACCATAGGACCGGCTTGTGCGAAGCGTCCACCCTCCGGCTACGCCGCAACCCCCGCGACGACGCGGCGGAGGAACTCGACCTGGTCCGCCTTTACCTTCGGGTCGGTGTAGATGTCGAAATGGCCGTAGGGATAGCGGCGAAGCTCGCCGCGCGGTGCCCGCTCGGTCGCCTTGATGGTGGACCCGGGTGGTGTCGTGGTGTCCCTCTCGCAGACACAAACCAGCAGCGGCATGGCCAGCCGCGGGGCCTTGCGGCCAGGTCGGTAGAAGGGGAACCGCAGCATCAGGCGTGCAGCGAACTCATTGCGCCACAGTGATTTCGATGGGACGAGGGCCTCGAATCCAGGCTTGGCGCCGGCCGCAGTCATCGCCGCCACCGTGCCTGGTTCGCCGACGGCGGGGACCAGTCGAGGGGGCAGTCCTCGCCAGGCGCCCAGTTGATCGCCGACGGCTGTCAGCGCCATCCGAGCGATGTTGCGCGGCGGCACCTCCATGAGCGTGGGGATCGCGTCGGTGAAGGGCGCCTGGGCGATCACGGCGGCGATGCGCGGGTCGTCCGCGGCGACCGCCAGGACGTGGCCGCCGCTGAACGACGAGCCCCACAGGACAATCCGGTCGGGGTCGATCCCGTCGAGCCGGCGGGCCCATGCGACGACGGCACGGTAGTCGTCGTGCTGGCGGGCGATGTCGAGCAGCTGGCGTGGCTGGCCGGTCGATGCGCCGAAGTGGCGGTAGTCGAACAGGACGACCGCGAAGCCGGCGTCGCGGAACGCCTCGGCGTAGGCGGGCAGCCCGTCGTCGCGGGTGGCGGAGAACCCGTGGGCCATGACGACGCAGGGCACGTCCGTGTTCGCCGCCTCCGGGCGGTACAGGTAGGCGGCGAGTTGTTCGCCGTGCGATGGAATCAGGACATTTTCAGGCGTGGCCATGGTGCGGAACCTACTCCCGTGTGTGGCGGATTCCTCGACAACCGAGTGACATCACCGAAGTGGTCATCGCATGGTTGGCCCGCGCTAGCATTCGTCGAATGAAGGACCGGGCGGCGCCCGCCCGTGAACGGCTGTTGCTCGACCGGCTACGCGACGAGCGCGGTCGCCGCGTGGTGCTCGTATCGCACTGCCTGCTCAACCAGAACACCCGTTACGCCGGCGGTGCCACCCGGCCGGGCGTGGTCGCCGAGGTCATCGACGAGCTGGTCGGTGCCGGGTACGGCATTCACCAGCTCCCGTGCCCGGAACGTCTGGCCTGGGGCGGCGTGCTCAAGCGCCACAGTCTGCGGCTCTACGGGGCGAAAGGCGGACCGCTGTATCCAGTGCGCGGGCTGCTGCTGTGCGCGTTCGTCCGGTGGACCAGGTTCGTCTACTGGCGCCTGGCGCGGCGGGTGGTGCGCGACGTCGAGGACTATGGTCGCTCCGGCATCACGGTTGCAGGCATCGTCGGGATCGGGGCTTCGCCGTCGTGCGGCGTGACGACGACATTGGACATGCGCGCATCCCTCGATGTGGTCGCGGCGTGTCCGGTCGCGGCGCTGACGCGTGACGTCATGAATGAGCAGGTGGTCCTCGGCTGCCGTCGGGCGGGTGAAGGGTTGTTCATCGGTGCCCTCGACCGTCTGCTGCGACGACGAGGACTCGCCGTGCCCGCACTTGAACACGATCTCGCCGCGGAGCTGCGCGGCCAGCGCCAACCGCTGCTCGTCGCACCGCCGCCGCGAACGCTGGGTGTGTAGCGGCTTCAGGCGCACACGGCGTGTCAGCTTGAATCGAACACCTGTTCGTCTACTGTGGGCAGTGTTCGACGGCTAGATGCTGGTCAGGCCGACTTGTCGGTGGCGGCCTCTAGCGTCACGGCCAACTGATCGACAACCGATCACCGAACACCACGAGGAACGGGAGACCACCCCATGACGCAGGCCCCTGATCGCGAGAAAGCCCTCGAGTTGGCCCTCGCGCAGATTGAGAAGAACCACGGCAAAGGCTCGGTGATGCGGCTTGGCGACGAGGTGCGTCAGCCGATCTCGGTCATTCCCACCGGCTCGATCGCGCTGGACGTGGCGCTCGGCCTCGGCGGGTTGCCGCGTGGTCGGGTGGTCGAGATCTACGGACCGGAGTCCTCGGGTAAGACCACCGTCGCGCTGCACGCGGTGGCCAACGCCCAGGCTGCCGGCGGCATCGCGGCGTTCATCGACGCCGAGCATGCGCTGGACCCGGAATACGCCAAGAACCTCGGCGTGGACACCGACTCGCTGCTGGTCGTCCCAGCCCGATACCGGCGAGCAGGCGCTGGAGATCGCCGACATGCTGATCCGCTCCGGCGCGCTCGACATTCTGGTCATCGACTCGGTGGCCGCGCTGGTGCCGCGCGCGGAGATCGAGGGTGAGATGGGGGACAGTCACGTTGGCCTGCAGGCCCGGCTGATGAGCCAGGCGCTGCGGAAGATCACTGGCGCGCTGAGCAATTCGGGCACCACCGCGATCTTCATCAACCAGCTGCGGGAAAAAATCGGAGTGATGTTCGGCAGTCCTGAAACGACAACGGGCGGAAAGGCTTTGAAGTTCTACGCCTCGGTTCGCTTGGACGTCAGGCGAATTGAGACCCTCAAGGACGGCACCGACGCGGTCGGCAACCGCACCCGGGTCAAGGTCGTGAAGAACAAGTGCCTCGCAGAGGGCACTCGGATCTTCGATCCGATCACCGGTACAACGCATCGCATTGAGGATGTTGTCGACGGACGGAAGCAGATTCATGTCGTGGCCGCGGCCAAGGACGGAACGTTGCATGCGCGGCCCGTGGTGTCCTGGTTCGACCAGGGAGCACAGGATGTGATCGGGTTGCGGATCGCCGGCGGCGCAACCGTGTGGGCGACACCCGATCACAAGATGCTGACAGAATACGGCTGGCGTCAGGCCGGGGAACTCCGCAAGGGAGACCGGGTGGCGCAACCGCGGCGCTTCGATGGATTCGGTAACAGTGCGCCGATTTCGGCGGATCAGGCACGGCTGCTCGGCTATCTGATCGGCGACGGCTATGTGGGAGGCAAGACTCCGGTCAACTTCATCAATGTTCAGCAGGCACTCATTGATGACGTGACGCGAATTGCTGCGACGCTCGGTTGTGCAGCCCATCCACAGGGGCGTATGTCAATTGCGATCGCTCATCGACCTGGTGAACGCAACGGTGTTCTAGACCTCTGCCGGCGGGCCGGTATTCACGGCAAGCTCGCGTGGGAGAAGACGATTCCGAGCTGGTTCTTCGAGCCGGATATCGCTGCCGACGTGGTCGGCAATCTGCTCTTCGGCCTGTTCGAGAGCGACGGTTGGGTGAGCCGGGAACAGACCGGGGCGATTCGAGTCGGTTACACGACGACCTCTGAACAGCTCGCACACCAGATTCATTGGCTGCTACTGCGATTCGGCATCGTAAGCACCGTTCGAAACTACGATCCGACCCAGAAACGGCCGAGCATCGTCAACGGTCGACGAGTTCAGAGCAAGCGCCAGATATTCGAGGTCCGGGTCTCGGGTATGGAGAACGTCACGGCCTTCGCGGAATCAGTTCCCATGTGGGGGCCGCGTGGTATCGCCCTCACCCAGGCGATTCCGGAAGCCATGCAAGGGCGGCGGCGTGGATCGCAGGCGACATATCTGGCCGCAGAGATGGCCGATGCCGTGCTGAATTACCTTGACGAGCGTGGTGTGACCGTGCAGGAGGCCGCAGTGATGATCGGTGCGGGTTCTGGGGACCCTCGCGGTGGGATGAGGCAGGTCTTGGGTGCCAGTCGGCTCCGCCGGGATCGCGTGCAGGCGCTCGCGGATGCCTTGGATGACAAGTTCCTGCATGATGTCCTGGCGGAAGAACTTCGGTACTCGGTGATCCGAGAAATCCTGCCAACGCGGCGGGCACGGACGTTCGACCTCGAGGTCGAGGAACTGCACAACCTCGTCGCGGAAGGTGTCGTCGTGCACAACTGCTCGCCGCCCTTCAAACAGGCCGAGTTTGACATCCTGTACGGCAAGGGCATTTCCAAGGAGGGTTCGCTCATCGACATGGGTGTCGAGCAGGGCTTCGTCCGCAAGTCCGGATCGTGGTTCACCTACGAGGGCGAGCAACTGGGCCAGGGCAAGGAGAACGCCCGCACATTCCTGATGGAGAACGTCGATGTGGCCAACGAGATCGAGAAGAAGATCAAGGAGAAGCTCGGCATTGGCGCCGTGGTGACCGATGACGAAGTCCTGCCCGCCCCCGTCGACTTCTGAGGCCTCTCGCGAGGAGCAGGCGCGGGCGCTCTGCCTGCGCCTGCTCACCGCGAGGGCACGCACCCGGGCCGAGCTGGCCGGGCAGCTGACCAAGCGGGGCTACCCCGACGACGTCAGCGCCCAGGTACTGGACCGATTGGCCGCGGTCGGCCTGGTCGACGACGCGGACTTCGCCGAGCAGTGGGTGCGGTCGCGGCGGGTCAACGCCGGAAAAGGCAAGCGCGTCTTGGCCGCCGAGCTCCGCACCAAGGGCGTGGACACCGACGTGATCACCGCCGCGCTGGCGAGTATCGACGCCGGCGCGGAGCGCGACCGGGCCGAGCAACTGGTCCGCGCCAAGCTGCGCCGCGAACGCCTCGACGGCGACGACACGAAGGTGATGCGCAGGTTGGTCGGGATGCTGGCCCGCCGCGGCTACGGCCAGTCGATGGCCGTCGACGTCGTCAGCGGCGAGCTGGCCAACGAGCGGGAACGCCGCCGGGTGTAGGCGAGGTCAAATCGTGCCGCCGCCTGCGGCGAACGTGCCCTGCGTGACGGGCTCGTCGACGTGCAGCGGTGCAGGACCGCGGCGGGATCGCCGCATCCGGCCCTCGAGCCACACCGCGAAGTAGGACAACGCGAAGTTGACGCTGATCATCAACACCGCGATGACGATCAAGGCCGGGAGGAGGTTGCCGTACGCGGCGCCCAACTGGACGCCCTGACGCACCATCTCGAGGAACGTGATCACGTAGCCGATCGCGGTGTCCTTGAGGACGACCACCAGCTGCGATATCAGCACAGGCAGCATCGACGTGATCGCCTGCGGCAACAGGATCGACCGCATGGTCTGGCCCCATCGCATGCCCAGCGCGAACGACGCCTCCGACTGTCCGCGCGGTAGGGCGTTGACTCCCGCTCGGACGATTTCGGCAATCACTGCGCCGTTGTACAGCGTCAGACCCGTGATCACAGCCGCCAGTGCCAGGTGCTTGGACGGGATGATGGTTTGGAAGGTGTCTGTCGCGTAGAGGAAGTACGCGAAGATCATCATGATCAGCACCGGCAAGGCCCGGAAGAACTCCACGAACACCGAGCAGGGCCAGCGGACGGCCGGGTGGGTGGACATCCGTCCCACTCCCAACGCGAAGCCCAGAACGAGTGCCAGCACGATCGACACTGCGGCGGCAGTCAGTGTGCCCTGCACACCCGGCAGAATGTAGGTCTTCCACAGGTTTCCTGTGAGAAATGGCTGCCATTTCTCCGCTTCGAGTTGGCCCTTTTCCTCAAGCGCTGAGTAGACGAGCCAAACTACGAGCAGGGTGACGACAACGGTTATCGCGGTGATCACGTGGTTGCGTACCCGCGCCCGCGGGCCCGGTGCGTCGAAGAGCACGGAGGCCGAGCTCATCGCCCCACCGCCAACCGCTTGCCCAGCCACCCGAAGAACAGCCCCGTCGGCAGCGTGAGGATGAGGAACCCGGCCGCGAAGATGGTGCCGATGGCGACCAGCGCCGCCGTGTTCTCGATCATCTCCTTCATCAGCAGCGCCGCTTCGGCCACTCCGATCGCCGACGCGATCGTCGTGTTCTTGGTCAACGCGATCAACACCGAGCCCAGCGGAATGATGACGGCGCGAAAAGCCTGTGGTAGCAGAACCATTCGCAGATTCTGTCCAAATGTCAGACCGAGCGATCGTGCCGCCTCGGCCTGGCCGAGCGGAATCGTGTTAACCCCCGAGCGGACGGTCTCACACACGAAGGCAGCGGTGTAGACCGTCAACCCGAGCACCGCCAGTCGGAAGTTGCTGTCCTCGATCGAGGTCAGCGACTGCGAATCGACCAACGTGATGCCCAGCGTTTGGGACAGACCGAACGAACAGAACAGGATGACCAGCGTGAGCGGGGTGTTCCGCACCACGTTGACGTATGTCGTCCCGATCCAGTTGAGCATCGGCACCGGCGCCAGCCGCATCGCGGCCAGCGCCGTGCCGAGGATCAGAGCCCCTATCGCGGAGAAGACCGTCAGCTGGATCGTCGTAAAGAACGCCTCGAAGATCTGGCCGCGGTACTCGTTGAAGACCTCCACGTGGGCTCGTCAGGTGACCGTGCTCAGCAGGGGTCTAGGGCCGGTGGGGCCGGTACCGTGATGCCCGCCGGACCGAGGTTCTTGTCGAACGCGGCCTTCCACGCCCCGTCGTCCGCCATCTTCTTGACCGCGTCGCTGATCTTGGTGCACAACTCGGTGTCGTCCTTCTTCAGGCCGATGCCGTAGCGCTCCTCGGAGAAGGTTCCGCCGACCACCTTGAACGCGCCGGGACTCTGCGCTGCGTAGCCGGCAAGGATGACCTCGTCGGTGGTCACCGCGTCGATGGCCTTGTTCTTCAGCGCCTCGATGCACGCGGAGTAGGTGTCGTACTGCTGCAGCTGCACGCCGGGGTACTTGTCCTTGATGCGCTGCGCCGGCGTAGAACCCGACACCGAGCACAGCTTCTTGTTGTTCTGCAGCGAATCGGCCCCGGTGATGTCGGTGTTGTCCGCGCGTACCAGCAGGCTCTGCCCGGTGATCAGGTACGGCCCGGCGAAATCGACCTTCTCCTTGCGCGCGTCGGTGATCGAGTAAGTGGCGGCGATGAACTTGACCTGATCGTTTTGAATCAGGGTCTCACGCTGCGCCGACGGCGCTTCCTTCCACTCGATCTTGTCCTCGGGGTATCCGAGTTCATTGGCGACGAACGTGGCGACGTCGACGTCGAAGCCGCTCATCGTGCCGTCGGGGTTCTTCAAGCCGAGACCGGGCTGGTCGAACTTCGTTCCGATGACGATCGTGTCACTATCACCGCCGCCGCCGCCACAGGCGGTCGCCGCGAAGGGCAGAGCGATGGCGAGTGCGATAGCCGCTGCAACTCGCACTTTGAGGGACGGCATTGAGGTTTCCTTTCGCCGAGCGTTAGTGATGGAGAATCTTGCCGAGAAAGTCTTTGGCGCGGTCGGTCTTGGGGTTCTCGAAGAACTACGGTCGGTTCGGCGGACTCGACGATCGCGCCGTCGTCCATGAACACGACGCGGTTGGCCGCGCCGCGCGCGAAACCCATCTCATGGGTCACCACCAGCATCGTCATGCCGTCCTTGGCGAGGCCGGTCATCACGTTCAGCACCTCGTTGATCATCTCGGGGTCCAACGCGCTCGTCGGTTCGTCGAAGAGCATGACCTTCGGGTTCATCGCCAGCGACCGCGCGATCGCGACCCGCTGCTGCTGGCCACCTGATAGCTGAGCCGGGTACTTGTCGGCCTGGTCGGCGATGCCTACCCGCTCCAGCAGTTGCATCGCCTTCTCGCGGGCCTCGGTCTTCGACTTCTTCCGGACCTTCATCGGAGCCAGCGCGACGTTCTGCAGAATCGTCTTGTGCGCGAACAGATTGAACGACTGAAACACCATGCCGACGTCGGAGCGCAGTTGCGCCAGCTTGCGTCCTTCTTCGGGCAGTACTTCGCCGTCGATGGCGATCGTGCCGGAGTCGATGGGCTCGAGCCGATTGATGGCGCGGCACAACGTCGATTTGCCCGATCCGGACGGTCCCAGCACGACGATCACCTGTCCGCGGTCCACCTCCAGGTTGATGTCCTTGAGTACGTGCAGGCTGCCGAAGTGCTTGTTGACGTCCTTGATCGAGATCATCGGTACGTCTGATGGAGACGGATTGACCTCTTTCACATCCGCCCCGGTGGCCTCCATGGGTGCAGACCTTACCCAGGGAAGGCCCAGCGTGCCTGGAACTCGCGAATCCGCCCGGATCGCTGAGTCAAGCGCTCCGTACGATGGGGCCGTGACATCGACGGTGACTGGAGGGCTGCGCACCTATCAGGTGCGCACCTACGGCTGCCAGATGAACGTGCACGACTCCGAACGTCTGGCCGGCCTGCTGGAGGCCGCGGGCTACCGAAAGGCCGCCGACGGCGCGGACGCCGATGTGGTGGTGTTCAACACCTGCGCCGTGCGCGAGAACGCCGACAACAAGCTCTACGGCAACCTCAGCCACCTCGCCCCCCGCAAACAGGCCGACCCGAACATGCAGATCGCCGTCGGCGGTTGCCTGGCCCAGAAGGACCGCGACGCGGTGCTGCGCCGCGCCCCCTGGGTCGATGTCGTCTTCGGCACGCACAACATCGGGTCGCTGCCGACGCTGCTCGACCGCGCCCGGCACAACAAGGCGGCCCAGGTGGAGATCGTCGAGGCCCTGGAGGAGTTCCCGTCCAACCTGCCTGCCGCGCGCGAATCCGCCTACGCCGGTTGGGTTTCCATTTCGGTTGGGTGTAATAACAGCTGTACGTTCTGCATCGTGCCCGCGCTGCGCGGCAAGGAGGTCGACCGCAGGCCGGGCGATGTGCTGGCCGAGGTGCAGTCGCTAGTGGACCAGGGTGTTCTCGAGGTGACCCTGCTCGGGCAGAACGTCAACGCCTACGGGGTTTCGTTCGCCGACCCCGACCAGCCGCGTGACCGCGGGGCGTTCGCCCACCTGCTGCGCGCCTGCGGGCGCATCGACGGCCTGGAACGGGTGCGGTTCACCTCACCTCACCCGGCCGAGTTCACCGACGACGTCATCGAGGCGATGGCGCAGACGCCGAATGTGTGCCCCGCCCTGCACATGCCGATGCAGTCCGGGTCGGACCGGGTGCTGCGGGCGATGCGCCGCTCGTACCGCTCCGAGCGCTTCCTGTCGATCCTCGACAAGGTGCGCACGGCCATCCCGCACGCCGCGATCACCACCGACCTGATCGTCGGCTTCCCGGGGGAGACCGAGCAGGACTTCCAGAACACCCTCGACGTGGTCGCCGCCGCCCGGTTCAGCGCGGCATTTACGTTCCAGTACTCCAAGCGCCCCGGCACACCGGCCGCCGAGTTGGACGGTCAGCTGCCGAAAGCCGTTGTGCAGGAACGCTATCAACGGTTGATCGATCTGCAGGAACGGATTTCGCTGGTGGAGAACACCGCCCAGATCGGTCGCACCGTCGAGCTGCTGGTGGCCGTGGGAGAGGGACGCAAGGACACCCGCACCGCCCGGATGTCCGGGCGGGCCCGCGACGGCAGGCTTGTGCACTTCACGCCGATGGGCGCCGACATCCGGCCCGGGGACATCGTCACCACCATCGTGACGGAAGCCGCGCCGCACCACCTGATCGCCGACGGCACGCTGCTGCACCGTCGGCGTACCAGGGCTGGAGATGCGCACGCGGCCGGGCAGCGGCCGCAGGGTGTGGGCCTTGGCATGCCCGGTGTCGGTGTGCCCGCCAGCCAGCCGACCGTGACCGGATGTGCTCGGTGACCACGGGCGACAGCCAAAACGGAGACTTCGACGAGTTCAAGGGCGACATCGAGGCTGCAGAACGACGTGTCGCGCGGGAAATCGACCCCGGCGCAAGGGCGTTGGCCATCGCCATCGGTGTGTTCGTGCTGCTGCTGACGTTCGTGCTGCCGCACACCGGCGGCGCCAGGGGCTGGGATGTGCTGGCAGGCAACGACACAGCGATCGGCGAAGGGATCTCGTTGCCGTCTCGGGTGTTCACCTGGCTGGCGCTGGTGTTCAGCGTCGGCTTCTCGATGCTGGCGCTGCTGACCAGGCGCTGGGCGCTGGCGTGGATCGCGTTGGCTGGATCCTCCGTGGCGTCCTTCCTGGGTCTGCTCGCGGTGTGGTCACGCCAGACCGCCCTGGAACCGTATCCGGGACCCGGCATCGGCCTGATCCTCGCGTGGATCACGGTGATATTCCTGACGTTCAACTGGGCGCGGGTGGTGTGGGCGCGCACCGCGCTGCAGCTGGCCGCCGAGGAGGAACGCCGCAGGGCCGCCGCGAAGCGTCAGAAGAAGGGACTGCTGGAGAGCCTCGACGACGGCAGCGACACCGATACCGACGGGCCCGAGAAGACGTAGCTAGCCCTTCTTGCCGAGTGCGTCGGCAGCGGCCTCCGCCCACTGGCGCCATTGCTCGGCGTTGGCCCGCGCCTCCTCGGCATCCTTGGTACGCCCCGCCGCTGCCGCCTTCTCGGCTTGCCGCTCGAATTGCTCTGCGCGCTCCCGAAATTGGTCGGCACGGGCCTGAGCCTCGGGATCAACGCCGCGTGACGGCGTGTCCCGTACCTTCTTCTCCACCGCACGCAGTCGCCGCTCCAGGTCGGCGCTGCGCTCGCGGGGAACCTTGCCGATCTTGTCCCACTTGTCACCGATGGTGCGCAGTGCGGCGCGTGCGGCGTCCAGGTCGGAGGTGTCCAGCTTTTCGGCCTCCGCCAGCAAGGCCTCCTTCGCCTCGGCGTTCGCGCGGAACTCGGCGTCGCGCCCGGCGGACAGCGCGTTGCGGGCGGTGAAGAAGGTGTCCTGCGCGGCCTTGAACCGGTGCCACAGCGCGTCGTCGACGTCCTTGAAGGCGCGGCCCGCCCCCTTCCACTCCGCCAGCAGGTCGCGGAAGGCCGCGGCGGTGGGGCCCCAGTCGGTGGAGTCGGCCAGTTCCTCGGCGCGTTCGCACAACGCCTCCTTGGCCTCGCGGGCGCCCGCCCGCTCGCGGTCCAGCTCGGCGAAATACGATCCGCGGCGGCGGTTGAACGTTTCCCGGGCCGCCGAATAGCGCTTCCACAGCGCGTCATCGGTCTTGCGGTCCAGGCCGCTGATCGTGCGCCACTCGTCGAGAATCTCGCGCAGCCGGTCCCCGGCGGTCTTCCACTGCGTGGAGTTGGCCGCCAGCTCTTCGGCCTCGGCGGCCAGCGCCTCCTTGCGGGCGGTCTGCGCGAGGCGGTGCTCCTCCCGCTTGGCCTTGTCGGCCGCAGCGGCGGTGTCGGCATGCTCGACGATCGTCGTCAGCCTGGCGGCCAGCGCATCGACGTCGCCGAGCACCGCGGCCGTGGGCAGGCTATCGGCCAGCGACACTGCGGCCGACTTGATCTTGCGGGCATCGCCGGTGCCCGACGCCAGCCGGGTCTCCATCAGCGCGACCTCGGTGCTCAAGTCATCGAAGCGCCGACCGAAATGGGCGTAGGCCGCCTCGGTGTCGCCTGCCTGCCAGGACCCGATGACGCGTTCACCCGCGCTGCTGATCTGCCACACCGTGCCATCGGCATCGACGCGGCCGTACCGATGCGGGTCGCTGGATGGGGGAGCGGGTGCGCCGTGCACAACGGTCGGTGTCGGACCGGGCCGGGGGCCGGGGCGCGGCGGTCCGGGACGGGGAGCGGGTTTGGGGGTGGCCGGTGTCGTTTCCCGGGTCGCTTCGTCCCCCGGCTCGCTGGTCGTCATCTTCGGTTCCTCGTACCCTCCGCGCGGACATATCCGCGCACCTGCCGCGCGACGCGGCGCCCAATTGCTTCGTCCGCTATTCAAACAGGTCGCCCGGCGCGCGTACGCCGATGCGATGCATTTGCCTAGGCTCATCTCGACGACGACGGGAGGTCATCGATGGCCAAGGCGGATATCGCCGTCCTGCTCGCCCTGGGCGCCGCCTTCTTCATCGCGATCGGCGACGTCATTCATCAGCGTTCCGCACACGAGGTCACCGACGAACAGGTCAGCCACTTCGGCCTTTTCGCCAGGCTGCTGCGCGACCGGCAGTGGTGGCTGGGCAGTCTGGTCGCAGCGGCCGGATTCGCGCTGCAGGCCGCTGCGCTCGGCTTCGGTTCGGTGCTGCTGGTGCAGGCGCTGCTGGTCACGTCACTGTTGTTCGCGCTGCCGATGAACGCGCGGGCGACCCATCGCCGGGTGACCCGGTGGGAGTGGATGTGGGCGGCGCTCCTCGCTGCCTCGGTGGTGGTGATCGTGACCGTCGGCAACCCGACGGCAGGCCACTCGCGTGCCTCGCTGGAGACGTGGACGGCGGTCGTCGCGGTGTTGGGCCCCGCGCTGGTGCTGTGCGTGGTGGGAGCCAACATCGTCAAGGGCCCGGCCAGCGCGGTGCTGTTGGGTCTGGTGTCCGGCGCGCTGTGGGGACTGTTCGCGGTGCTGACCAAGGGTGTGGTGCACCGGCTCGACGACGGGCTGTGGGAGTTGGTCCGCACCCCCGAGCTTTACGTCTGGGCGCTGGTCGCCATCGCGGGCACGGCCTTTCAACAGTCGTCCTTCCGCGCGGGGTCGTTGACGGCGTCCCTGCCGACCATGACGGTCGCCGAGCCGGTGGTCGCATCGGTGCTCGGCATCGTCGTGCTGGGTGAAGCGTTCCGTCCCGGAGACGCCGGCTGGTTCACGCTCGTCGTGGCGGTGGTCGCGATGGTGGTGGCGACGGTTGCGCTGGCCCGCGGCGAGGCGGCAACGGCCTCGGTCGAGCAGCCCGCTTGAAACCGATCGCGGACGGTTAGTTTGGTTGCGTGCTGAGCACCATCGCGATCGTCCCGTCGGCACCGGTCATGGTTCCCGAGCTGGCGGCGTCGGCCGCCGCGGAGCTGGCCGAGTTGCGCGAGGCCGTGTTCGCGGCCGCCGCCGCGCTGCCGTCGCGGTGGGTTGCGGTCGGTGTCGGCCCAGCCGACGCGGTGGTGGATCCCGCGCGAAGCGGCACCTTCGCGGGCTACGGCGTCGACCTGCGCGTTGCGCTGTCACCCGGCGTCGGCGACGCACCCGGCGAAATGCCGCTCTGCGCACTGATCACGGGCTGGGTGCGCGGGCAGGTCGACCCGCAGGCCCGCGCCGAGGTTCGCGTGTACGCAGCCGACCACGACGTCGAGGCTGCGCTGGCACGCGGCAAGCGACTGCGCGACGACATCGACGCGACCACCGAAGCCGTCGGCGTGCTCGTCGTGGCCGACGGCGCGCACACCCTGACCCCGCCCGCACCGGGCGGCTACGACCCCGACTCGATCCCGGTGCAGGCAGCGCTCGACGACGCGCTGGCGGGCGGCGACGCCGCAGCGCTGACCCGGCTGCCCGACGCGGTGGTCGGCCGGGTCGCCTACCAGGTGCTCGCCGGGCTGGTTGGGGTTCCGCGGTCCGCCGAGGGGCTCTACCGCGGGGCGCCCTACGGCGTCGGATATTTCGCCGGCGTCTGGCACCCATGAGGCCGCTCGCGATCGTCGGCCCCACCGGCACAGGAAAGTCTGCGCTGGCGCTGGCAGTGGCCGAGCGGCTGAGCGGTGAAGTTGCCGTCGAGATCGTCAATGCCGACGCCATGCAGCTTTACCGCGGCATGGACATCGGAACCGCCAAGCTGCCGGTCGCGCAGCGTCGTGGAATACCGCATCACCAGCTCGACGTGCTCGACGTCACCGAGACGGCGACCGTCGCGCGCTATCAGCGGGACGCCGCCGAGGACATCGAGCGGATTTCGGCCGCAGGCGCGGTGCCGATCATCGTGGGCGGATCGATGATGTACGTCCAGTCGCTGCTGGACGAGTGGGCGTTCCCGGCCACCGATCCGGCTGTGCGCGCGAAATGGGAGCAGCGGCTGGCCGAGGTCGGTGCCGCGGTACTGCATGACGAGCTGGCCCGGTGCGATCCCGCCGCCGCGGCGTCCATTCTGGCCACCGATGGCCGTCGCATCGTGCGGGCGCTGGAGGTGGTGGAGTTGACCGGAGAACCGTTCGCGGCGTCGGCACCGACGATCGGCACGCCACGCTGGGATACCACCATCGTCGGATTGGATTGGGAGACTGGGCTTCTCGACGAGCGACTGGCACAACGCGCCGACAAGATGTTCACCGACGGACTCGTCGGCGAGGTGGTGGCCCTGCTGGACCGCGGCCTGCGGGAGGGTGTCACCGCGTCGCGGGCGCTGGGCTACGCCCAGGTCATCGCCGCGCTCGACCAGGGCGGGGATGCGGGGGCGCTGGCCGCCGCGCGCAAGCGAACGTTCATCGGGACCCGCCGCTACGTGCGGCGGCAGCGTTCGTGGTTCCGCCGCGACCACCGCATTCTGTGGCTGGACGGGGCCGCGACCCGGGCCGAAGTCAACGTCGAGCGGACGCTTCAAGCGTGGCGGCACGTATCCTGATCAGGTGATGTTCGCCAAGGGTCACGGCACGCAGAACGATTTCGTGCTGTTGGTTGACCTCGACGGTCGGCTGACGCTGGACCCCGCGGTGGTGTCCGCGCTGTGCGATCGCCGTCGGGGGATCGGTGCCGACGGTGTGCTGCGGGTGACCACCGCCGGTGCGGTCGCCGACGCCGGGGTCTTCGACCGGCTGCCCGAAGGCGTCGGTCCGGACGACTGGTACATGGACTACCGCAATGCCGACGGCTCGATCGCGCAGATGTGCGGCAACGGCGTTCGCGTGTTCGCCCACTACCTGCGGGCCAGCGGACTCGAGACCCGCGACGAGTTCGTCGTCGGCTCCCTTGCCGGCCCACGGCCGGTGGTGCTCAACAACTTTGATGACACCAACGCCGACGTCACCGTCGAGATGGGCAAGACCAATCAACTCGGTTCGGGCGCCGCGACGGTGGGCGGACGACGGTTCACCGGCCTCGCGGTCGATGTCGGCAATCCACACCTGGCGTGCGTCGACCCGATCCTGACCGCTCGACGAACTGACCGCCCTCGACGTCGCCGCACCCGTGTAGTTCGACGGCGGGCAGTTCCCCGATGGCGTCAACGTCGAGGTGATCACCGCGCCCGCTGCTGGTTCGGTGTCGATGCGGGTCCACGAGCGCGGCGTCGGTGAGACGCGCTCGTGCGGGACCGGGACGGTCGCTGCAGCCGTCGCTGCGCTGGCGCATCAGGGTGCCGCGACGGGGACTCTCGAGGTCTGCATCCCCGGCGGCGAGGTCACCGTCACCATCACCGACGCCAGCAGCTACCTGCGCGGTCCCTCGGTACTGGTGGCCCACGGTGAACTATCCGAGGAATGGTGGCGTGCGCAGCTGCGTTAATTCAGATGCACGAAGCGATTCGTCCGTGCACGACTCTGAATTACCTATGACATATCCCGATTTTCCGATCAACGGCACCCCGAGCTCGGGTGAGCTAGCCCTCGAAGACCGCACGGCACTGCGCCGCGTGGCCGGTCTGTCGACCGAGCTCGCCGACATCTCCGAGGTCGAGTACCGCCAGCTGCGGCTCGAGCGCGTCGTGTTGGTCGGTGTCTGGACCGAAGGCAGCGCGGCCGACGCCGACGCCAGCCTGGCCGAACTGGCCGCGCTGGCCGAGACGGCTGGCTCAGAGGTGCTCGACGGACTGATCCAGCGTCGCGACAAACCCGACGCCTCCACCTACATCGGATCCGGCAAGGCGCTGGAACTGCGCGAAGTGGTCCTCGCCACCGGCGCCGACACCGTCATCGCGACGGTGAACTGAGTCCCGCCCAACTCACCGCGCTCGAGAAAGCGGTCAAAGTCAAGGTGATCGACCGCACCGCGCTGATTCTCGACATCTTCGCCCAGCACGCCACCAGTCGCGAAGGCAAGGCGCAGGTGACCCTGGCGCAGATGGAGTACATGCTGCCGCAGGCTGCGCGGCTGGGGCGAGTCGATGTCGCGGCAGGGCGGCGGCGCGCAGGCGGCAGCGGCGGTGGCGTGGGCCGCGCGGTCCCGGCGAGACGAAGATCGAGACGGACCGTCGGCGCATCCGCGAGCGAATGTCCAAGCTGCGCCGCGACATAAAGGACATGAAGAAGATCCGCGACACGCAGCGCAGCCGTCGGCTGGCCAGCGACGTGGCGTCGATCGCGATCGTCGGCTACACGAACGCCGGCAAATCCAGTCTGCTCAACGCGCTGACCGGAGCCGGTGTGCTCGTCGAGAACGCGCTGTTCGCAACCCTCGAACCGACAACGCGCCGTGGGGAATTCGCAGATGGCCGACCGTTCGTGCTGACCGACACCGTCGGATTCGTTCGCCACCTTCCCGACCCAGTTGGTCGAGGCGTTCCGGTCCACGCTGGAAGAGGTCGTCGACGCCGACCTGCTCGTGCACGTCATCGACGGTTCCGACGTCAACCCGCTGGCCCAGGTCAACGCGGTGCGCCAGGTGGTCAACGAGGTGATCGCCGACCACGACAGCAAGCCCGCGCCAGAGCTGTTCGTGGTCAACAAGATCGACGCTGCAGGTGACCTCGCGCTGGCTAAGCTTGGGCGTGCGCTACCGGATGCGGTCTTCGTCTCCGCGCATACCGGCGATGGCCTGGAGCGACTGCAGCAGCGGATGGCCGAACTGATCGCTCCGACGGACACCGTGGTCGACGTGACGATCCCGTACGACCGCGGCGACCTGGTCAACAAGGTGCACGCCGACGGACGGGTGGATGCCACCGAGCACACCGCCGACGGCACGAGGATCAAGGCGCGCGTGCCGATTCCGTTGGCCGCCAGTCTGCGTGAGTACGCGACGTTCTAGTCGCGACCAGATCGCGACGCGGTCGCTGGGCTTCGCTGTCGGGCACCTTGCGGGTCCGCCCGCACGTACCATTGACGCAAGGAAACGCCATGACTGCAAACACATTTACCATCAGCTTCTCCGCTGCTGTCGTCGGCCTCGCGATCGGCGCAATTGGATGTCCGGCGAGCGTCGTCGCCGAACCCAGCGGAGGCACCTGGGATATCGAAAGATTCGAGGATTGCCTGAAGAAGTACAACCCGGCTTCGGCCGAATCCGAGGAAGAAGCCACCAGCATGATCAAGTGGTGCTGCGACGATTCGGGCGGTGTTTGGGCCAATGGCAACTGCGTTGCGCTTCCCGCCGAAGGTCAGCAGTCACGGCAGCTTCCGCCAGCTCTCTCAGATGACAACCCGGGCGTTGCTCCACCGCCGTTGACGCCGCCTCGGGACGATTCGGCGGGCCTTCCCGTCGGTGATCCGGCTATCGACCCCGGCGCGACGCCGCCGTGTGATCCATTTCCGGCATGCACGCGCGCGGTTGGTGGCTGATATCCGGCTGCACTGAACACACGAGAAACGGGGCACCCCTCGGCGCCCCATTTCTCTTGGCTGTGTCTAGTCCTGCTGCTCGGCCTTCTGACGCTCCTCGGCGACCTTGGCGGCGCCGCGGGCGCTTTGGCCTCAGCCTCTTTGTGAGCGGCGTTGCGCTGCGCCTCTGCCTTGTCCTGCTGGGCCTTGCCCTCGCGGTAGAGATCATCACGGCCGGCCACGGCACCGGCGACCTCTTTGGCCTTGCCTTTCACGCCTTCGACGACGCCCTTGATGGCTTCCTCGGGACCGCTGTTGTTGTCCGCCATTGACCATTCCTCCTTGCGGGATCGATACGTTCAGTTGTGCACTCCCCGTTTGGGGTTCGCTAAACGCAGATCACCGCAAGGTGGCGCAGCCCACAAGGTTTGCGACGTTCTAGGCGAGGTCATACACGTCGGCTGCGGGTGTGGCCATGACCCGTTGCGCCAGTTCGGCTTTGAGCTCATCGAGCCGGCGTTCCTGCTCGGCGGTGCGATGCTCGGCGCGGGCCAGATCGATGAACTCTTCGGTGACGAATCCCTCCCGCAGGACCATCGTCGCTGTGCGGTCGCCGATGGTGACCTCGAATACGAAGTCCTCCAGCAGCCGCCCGCGCTCGGACCGCAACAGGGACCGATCGATTATGTAGCGGCCGTCGGAGACGCCCCTGGTGACGGCTTCGAACCCGTCGCGCGCACCCGGGCCGCGGAAGGCCGTTCGGATGGTGACATCCCGCCGCGGCGTCGGGCCGCCGGGCGACAGCACCGCGAACGCGCGCTGCATGACCTTGAACGCCATGGCAACACCGGCAGGGGAGTGTGGGCCGTGGTAGCGCATCATGTCGTCGAACGTGAAGGCGATCGTCCGCCCACCCTCTTCGACCAGCAGCGACTCGGCCACACACGTGAACTTAGCAACGGCGCCCCGCGGACCAACCATCCGGTTGGGTGATATATCGTCGTGTGCAAAGCCCTCGTCCCATTACCGGAGGTTCTCCATGGGCAATGTCGTCAAGTACGAGCGCACGCTTTTCGAGCCCGAACACGACCTGTTCCGCGAGTCCTACCGGGCGTTTCTCGATCGGCACGTCGCGCCGTACCACGAGCAGTGGGAGAAGGACAAGATCGTCGACCGCGGCGTCTGGTTGGAGGCCGGCAAGCAGGGCTTCCTGGGCATGGCGGTGCCGGAGGAGTACGGCGGCGGTGGCAACCCCGACTTCCGCTACAACGTTGTGCTGACCGAAGAGACGACCGCGGGTCGTTTCAGCGGGATCGGCTTCGTGCTGCACAACGACATCATCGCGCCGTACCTGCTCAACCTCGCCAATGACGAGCAGAAGCAACGCTGGCTGCCCAAGTTCTGCACCGGAGAAATCATCACCGCGATCGCAATGACCGAACCCGGCACGGGCAGCGACCTGCAGGGCATCAAGACCAGGGCGGTCAAAGAGGGCGACCACTACGTCCTCAACGGCGCTAAGACCTTTATCACCAACGGCATCAACTCTGACCTGGTGATCGTCGTCGCGTGCACCGATCCCGACAAAGGCGCTCAGGGCTTCTCGCTGCTGGTCGTCGAGCGGGGCATGGAGGGCTTCGAGCGCGGCCGCCACCTCGACAAGATCGGCCTGGACGCGCAGGACACCGCCGAACTGTCCTTCACCGACGTGAAGGTGCCTGCCGAGAACCTGCTCGGCGAGGAGGGCATGGGCTTCATCTACCTGATGCAGAACCTGCCGCAGGAGCGACTCAACATCGCGGTGATGGCGGCCGCCGCGATGGAGGCCGTGCTGACCGAGACACTGCAATACACCAAGGAGCGCAAGGCCTTTGGCAAGCCGATCGGCAGTCAGCAGAACAGCCGGTTCTTGCTGGCCGAATTGGCCACGGAGGCAACGGTAGTTCGCATCATGGTCGACGAGTTCATCCGGCTGCATCTTGACGAGAAGCTGACCGCGGAGCAGGCGGCGATGGCGAAGTGGTACTCCACCGAGAAGCAGGTCCATCTCATAGACCGCTGCCTGCAACTGCATGGCGGCTACGGGTACATGAGGGAATACCCGGTTGCGAAGGCGTATCTGGATGCGCGCGTGCAGACCATTTACGGCGGCACAACCGAGATCATGAAGGAGATCATCGGACGCTCATTGGGCGTCTGATCTTCCCGAAAATACGGTTCCCCGGGTCCGGAGATCCCTTCGTTATCGTGTCTATGCGACGGATCGCTGACGAACGCGATAGTTTCAGGGGGTCTTTGCCGTAACACGGGAGGGTGTATGAGTGGGGAACGTGCCCTGCGCAACACCATGATCGGTCGCGTCGCCGCGGTCCTGCTGACTGCGGCCGTGGTGCTTGTGCTGGCCCCCGTAGCTGCGGCGACGCCGGAATCCGATGCCGGCGCCGCGATCACTGGAGCGTGGGAAGCCAGCGGCGGCCCCACGGGCCCGATGGGGCCCAGCGATGGCGGCGTTTACCCCATCGGCGGGGGCTTCGGCCAGAACTTCGCCGGCGGCAAGATCTTCTTCACACCCGATACCGGTGCTCACATCATGGGTGGCGCGATCCTGCAGAAGTACGAGTCGCTCGGTGGACCCGACGATAGTGACCTGGGCTTTCCGACGATCGACGAAGGCCCCGGCCGGGTCGGCCCCGACAGCCGCAACACCACGTTCAGCGCTGCGGACAAGCCGGTCATCTTCTGGACACCCGACACGGGCGCCCGTGTCGTCCGTGGTGCGATAAACGCCGCGTGGGACAAGCTCGGCGGCTCGGCCGGAGTGCTGGGGGTTCCGACCGAGGACGAGGTCTTCAACGGCGATGTCGTCTCGCAGAAGTTCACCGGCGGCGAGCTGACCTGGAACCGGGCGTCGAACGAGTTCGCCACGGTGCCGCCGGATCTGGCGGGGCAGTTGGTCGGCCTGACCGTCCCCGGAGACGCCACCTCGGCGATCAACGCGGCCAGGCGGGCGGCCGGTGGCGCGCTGGGTCCGCTCGGCGCCATACAGGGTTCGCAGTATGCGATCGGTCAGGACGGCGCCGGTCAGGACTTCGCCGGCGGCAAGATCTTCTACAGCCCGGCCACCGGCGCCAATGTGGTCAGCGGGCAGGTGCTGAAAAAGTATGAGTCGGTTGGCGGCCCCGAGGGCGACCTGGGCTTCCCGACCAGCAACGAGGCGGACGGCGGCCTGAAAACGGGCAGCCGGGTCAGCACGTTCTCCGCCGAGGACGAACCGGTCATCTTCTGGACACCCGATTACGGCGCGTTCATCGTGCGCGGCGCGATGAACGCGGCATGGTCCAAGCTGGGCGGGGCCGCTGGCTCACTCGGGCCGCCGGTGGCCGATCAGACCGAGGACGGCAACCGCGTCACGCAGAGGTTCACCGGCGGCGAGATCTCCTGGGACAAGCAGACCAACAAGTTCAGCACCCAGCCGGCCAACCTGGCCGCCGGCCTGTCCGGCCTGACGGTGCCGGGGTATGAGCCGCCCGACGGCCCGGGTGCGGCTGCGTCAGATTCCAACGGCCGCAAGTGGTATGAGCCGTCATGGTGGTGGTTGCTCGCCGTGGTGCCGCTGCTGGCGTTGGTGGGGCTGGTCGCCGCCGCGGGGCTGCGGAACCGGGGCCGCCACGAAGCGGGTGCGCTGGAGGAACCGTTCGCCGTCGACACCACCCATGACAGCGCCGCCGAGGCCGAGGCGCTGCGGCTGGAAGGCTCCGATGAGCGTGCCGCCGTGCGGCTCTCCGACCATTACGGCCAGCCGTCGGGCTCTACCGAATACGGGTTGGGCGGGACGGATCGCGAACCGTTCGCACCGGCAGGCGACGCGGGCGAGGAGTTCTCCGAGCTCGAACCCGAACCCGACGAGGCCGACACCGCGCCGACGCCGATCCCGTCGGATGCCGAGCCGGAGTCTGGCCGCCACGCTGCGATCGAGATCGACGAACCACCGGCCGATCTCCACGAACCCGCCGAAGCCCCCGCCGAAGCCCCCGCCGAAGCCCCCGCCGAAGCCCCCGCCGAAGCCCCCGCCGAAGCGGCGGCTGCCGCCAACGAGGTGCCGGACGCCCAGACGGCGATACACCTGCCGCTCTCCGACCCCTACCTGGCCCCCACCGGGTACCCGATCAAGGCGGACACCCGGTCAGGCATGTACTGGGTTCCTGACAGCGACCTGTACGACCACGTGCCCGCCGAGGTCTACTTCGTCAGCGAGGAGTTCGCCCGCGCCAACGGGTTCGTCAAGGGCGACTAAAGCGTGTCGAACGTCAGATCTTGCGAATGACCGTGACGACCTTGCCCAGTACGGCGGCGTCGTTGCCGGGGATCGGATCGAAGGCAGGGTTATGCGGCATCAGCCAAACCTGGCCCCGGGTGCGCTTGAACGTCTTCACGGTGGCCTCGCCGTCGATCATCGCCGCGACGATATCGCCGTTGTCGGCCACGTTCTGCTGACGAACCACCACCCAGTCGCCGTCGCAGATCGCCGCGTCGACCATCGAGTCGCCGACCACCTTGAGCAGGAACAGCGACCCCTCGCCGACCAACTCGCGGGGTAGCGGGAAGACATCCTCGACGGCCTCTTCGGCCAGGATCGGACCGCCTGCCGCGATCCGGCCCAGCACGGGCACGAACGTCGGTTCCGGCAGCGCGTCGGAGCCCGCGACATCGGTGCTCACCATTGGCGTCACCACGTCGTCTGCGCCGCGTACGTCGACCGCCCTCGGCCGATTCGGATCGCGTCGCAGGTAGCCCTTGCGCTCCAGCGTCCGCAGTTGGTGAGCGACGGACGAGGTCGACGTCAGACCCACGGCGTCGCCGATCTCACGAATGCTGGGGGGATACCCGCGGCTGGTCACAGATGCCTTGATGACCTGTAGGATCGTGCGCTGCCGTTCGGTAAGAGCGCCCCGCGGTCCGCGGCGCTCACCGCTGTTTTCGGTGCCGGCTGCGCCTTTTCCGTATTCCGTGCGGTCCTCGCTCATGGCGCCGAATGTAGTCGCCCAACGCCCGATAATCAAACATGTGTTCGAGGCGTGTCGCGGATGTGGGGCTGCCAGCGAGCGGCCGCCCAAATTTGTCGGGGGGAGGTTCTATGGTTTGGCAACAGTTCGATCACATGTTCTATTAATCGAACACCTGATCGACTAGAGTTCGAACACAGGAGCGAACCAGCGGAGCGGAAGGCGAGGCAGATGACAGTTCTGGACACCCGAGAAGCCCTGGCGGGACCGGTCGCGCGGCGGCCCCACCGTGCCACACATCGTCCGCCCCGGGCGCGGCCATCTCGTGCGCCGCAGGCGCGGCGCGGCCCCGGCGGTGCGCCGATGCGCTACCGCGGTCCCGGTGTGCTGATGTCCCGGGCATCGCATCGCAGGCGCCCGATCACACCCGCCACCACCGTCGGCCTGGCGCTGCTCGCCGCACTGATCACGGTGTGGCTCGGAGTGGTGGCCCAGTTCGGCGGCGTCGTCGGCACCAGCGGCTCTTCGGCGCCGGTGCCCGACAAGCTGATCGTGATCCAGGTGCAGTCGGGCGAGACGTTGCAGCAGGTCGCCCATCGGGTGGCGCCCGACGCCCCCGTCGGCCACGTGGTCGATCGCATCCGCGAACTCAATCGGCTTGAGTCCGCGTCGCTGGACGCGGGCCAGACGTTGATCGCACCGGTCGGCTGACGGTGCATCGTGCGCGGTGAAACGCGGTGCCGCACAACGGCCGTGGTCGGCGCGCGGGCGCGACAGACATCAATCACCCGGACTCTGGGTTCCGAGCGGGGCACAACGGTACGCTCGGAGGCGTTCGAGTTAGGTTGGGGGCACCACCCGCTTGCGGGGGACTGTCGGCGCGGCGAAGGAGCAGTCATGCACTGTCCGTTCTGCCGTCACCCCGATTCCCGGGTCGTTGATTCCCGGGAAACAGACGAAGGACAGGCGATTCGGCGCCGCAGGTCCTGCCCGGAATGTGGCCGCCGGTTCACCACCGTGGAGACCGCCGTGCTCGCCGTCGTCAAGCGAAGCGGTGTCACTGAGCCGTTCAGCCGGGAAAAGGTCATCAGGGGAGTGCGCCGGGCCTGTCAGGGGCGGCAGGTCGACGACGACGCCCTGAACCTGCTGGCGCAGCAGGTCGAAGACACGGTGCGCGCGACGGGTTCAGCCGAGGTGCCCAGCCACGAGGTGGGTCTGGCGATCCTGGGTCCGCTTCGCGACCTCGACGAGGTCGCCTATCTCCGGTTCGCATCCGTCTACCGGTCGTTCTCGTCGGCCGACGACTTCGAGCGCGAGATCGAGGCACTGCGCGCGCACCGCGAGGTTCCGACGTCGGGTTGACGCCGCCGGGTCAGTCGACCTGTTTGGTGCCGTCGTTGATAACCCGGCCCGCGACGCGCACCCAACCGTCGGGACTCCACCGGGTCTCGATGACCGACCCCTTGCCCTGCACGATGGTGAGGTCCCGGCTGAGGTAGTCGGTGATGCGGACGGCCGCCGCGCCGGTGGCCTCGTCCTCGGGCACGCCGAGGCCAGCGGCGAACATCCGGGAGCGCAGCACGCCGTTGTCCCTGTCGGTCCACGTCCACAGGTAGTTCTCCACGTCGTCGGGGTATTCGTCGGGGTCCGCGGCGAAGAGCGCGTCGGTGGACTCGACGTCGTAGATCGCGAACTCCGGCGCCCATTCCGCGCGGGCACTGATCGTCGTCAGATCGTCGTCGTAGCTGACCTGCACGACGCCCGCGGGCACCTGCAGGGTGCGGATCGGAATGCCGATCTCGCGCAACCACCATGCGGCCCCGACGGTCGGATGCCCTGCGAAGGGCAGTTCTGTGGCGGGAGTGAAGATCCGAGCGTGTGCGGTGCTCGCACCGCGCTCCGGCACATCGATGAATATTGTTTCGCTATAACCCAATTCGGTGGCGATGCGCTGTCGGTCGCCGGGGTCCACCGTGCTCGCATCGACCACGCCGAGCGGGTTGCCGAACTTCCCGTCCGCATCGGTGAAAACGCGCAGCACTGTCACATCGATGGTCATGAACCCGATGCTACGACGACGTGGCGGATGGTGACGATCAGGTGGCGCTGCGTTCGTCGGTGCCCATCGCGTCGAGCACCGCGACCCGGGTGTCGATCGATCCGGTGATGGCGCCCTCGCTGATGCCGGTGCGCAGCAGATCGCGAAGCATCTCCTGGTCGTGCACGGCGGGCTCGCTCGAATCGATGAACCGCTCGACCACCTCGACGAAGCGGTCGGGGTCGTCGTGGAAGGGGAAGTGTCCCGAACCTTCGAAGATCTCCAGCCGCGAGCCGGGCATCGCGGCGTGCGCGAGTCGGCCGTGGCTGGCCGGGATCACCGAGTCGTGACTGCCCCAAATCAGTTGCACCGGAACCGATTCTGTTAAGTAACAGCGGTCCAACATAGTGACCACCTGGCCACGCCAGTCCACAACCGCGCGAAGCGTGCGGGCGAACGCCGCGGATGCGGTCGGTTCGGGAAGGTCGGCCAGAATGCGGAGCATTTCGGGCAGGTCGCGGCCGAGCCCGGTCGAGCCCATCGCCGCTCCGGCGACCCGGCCCACCGCCTGCAGTGCGGGCAGCACCATCGGCAGTCGCAGCAGCGCAAGGGCTTCGGTGCCCATCGGTAGCGACGCGATGCGCAGCGCGAAGTTGACGTCCTTGGTCACCCCGCCGGCACCGACCAGGATCAGCCGGTCCACCAGCTGCGGGAACTGGTAGGCGAACTGCATGGCCACGCCACCGCCGAGGGAATGCCCGATCACCGTCACACGCTCGATGTCGAGGACGCTGAGCAGGTCCCGCATTCCGTTGGCATACGCAGCGACGGAGTAGTCGGCGCGGGGCTTGTCAGACTTGCCGTGTCCAAGCAAGTCGGGGGCGATGACGGTGAACCGTTGCGCGAGCGTGGACTGCACGCTGCTCCACGTGGTGGAGTTGTCGCCGATTCCGTGGATCAGCAGTATCGCGGGACCAGAGCCTGCGATCCGGAACGCGCGCCGGTAGCCGTGGATGGTGCGATATTGCAGCGACGGCGTCAGTTCTCGCACCGGACGCAGATTGGGCTTTCGCGTGCTCATCGCACCAACTTCGTTGTCGGACGGGGTGATGGCCTAATCGCCGTCGTCCCCGTCTTGGAAGCCTTCTTTTCTCTTGTCCCGGGCCGCGAGAAATCGTTCGAACTCGGCGCCGAGCTCCTCACCGCTGGGCAGATCCTCGTCGCGCGCCAGCAGTGATTGGTTCTCCTGGGCCGCGATGAAGGCATCGTACTGGCGCTCAAGCGCCTCCACCACTTGAGCGACTTCGGCGCTCGCACTGACCTGTTCGTCGACTTTGGCATGCACCTCGGCGGCCGCTTCGGCCAGTGCGGCGAGCGGGAGCTGCAGAGTGCCGGTCTTGGCCACCTGGGCGAGCAGCGCCTCGGCAGCCGAGGGGTAGTCGGTCTGGGCGAGGTAGTGGGGCACATGCACGGTGAACCCGACCACGTCGTGGCCGTGCTGGGCCAGCCGGTACTCCAGCAGGTTGGACACGCTTCCCGGGACCTGCACCTCGCCGACCCACGGCGTGTGATCGGCGATCAGCTCCTTGTTGTTGGAGTGGACGGTCAACGTGATCGGGCGAGTGTGCGGCACCGCCATCGGGATCGTGCCCAGCCCGATGGTCTGGCGCACCCCGAGCCGCTCGGCCAGCAGCATGACCGCCGCGATGAAACGCTCCCAGCGCAGGTCCGGCTCCATGCCCGCAAGCAGGAGGAAGGGGGTTCCGACACTGTCATGCAGGGCATACAGGCTCAGCTCGGGTTCCTCGTAGTGGGTGAAGTGGTCGGTCTTGAACGTCATCAGCGGCCGCCGCGAGCGGTAATCGAGCAGTTCGTCGATGGCGAATGACGCGACCAACTCGGTGTCCAGGGCGTTCTTGAGGTGCTGGGCGGCCAGCCGGATCGCATGCCCGGCGTCCGAGAAGCCCTCCAGGGCGTGGATCAGAACCGGTCCACGACCATCCGACGACGACAGTTGTGGCGCGGGGAACTCCAGTTCGTACATCCCGCTCTGCTCGGGTTCGTAGCTCTGGTCCTGGTTGTCGTCGATCGGGCTCACCTCCTACACCCCGTGACCTCCAGTGTCTCATTCAGCTGGATGCCCGCTGAGAAGTCCAGGTGAACCGGTCTCAGGGCAACGGCGTTGCCGACTACGAGCGGAACTGGCTGAGCGCGCGCAGCTTGTTCATCACGTCCAGCGCCGCGACCTTGTAGGCCTCCGAGAAGGTCGGGTAGTTGAAGACGGCGTCGACGAGGTATTCGACGGTGCCGCCGCAGCCCATTACCGCCTGGCCGATGTGTACCAGTTCGGTGGCGGCGGTGCCGAAGATGTGCACGCCGAGCAGTTTCAGGTCCTGGGTGGAGACCAGCAGCTTGAGCATGCCGTAGGAGTCGCCGGCGATCTGGCCCCGCGCCAGCTCACGGTATCGCGACACTCCGACCTCGTACGGAACGGAGTCCTTGGTCAACTGCACCTCGGTGGCGCCCACGTAGGAGATCTCGGGAATGGAGTAGATGCCGATGGGCTGGAGTGCGGTCATGCCGGCGGTGGGTTCGCCGAACGCATGATAGGCGGCAAGCCTGCCCTGCTCCATGGAGGTGGCGGCCAGCGCCGGGAAACCGATCACGTCGCCGACCGCATAGATGTGGTCGACCTTGGTCTGGAACTCGTCGTCGACGTAAATGCGGCCGCGGCCGTCGGCCTCCAGGCCCGCGTTGGCCAGGTCGAGGTGATCGGTGAAGCCCTGCCGACCTGCGGAGTACATAACGGTCTCGGCGGGAATCTGCTTGCCGCTCGCCAGGGTGGTGACGGTGCCCGCGGAACCGACGTCCACGGCCGTCACCTCCTCGCCGAACCGGAATGTGACCGCCAGGTCGCGTAGGTGAAACCGCAACGCCTCGACAATTTCGGGGTCGCAGAACTCCAGCATCGAATCGCGTTTCTCCACGACGGTGACTTTCGTGCCCAACGCGGCGAACATCGACGCGTACTCGATGCCGATCACGCCCGCGCCGACTACCACCATCGACGCCGGCAGCGCCTTCAAGTCGAGGATGCCGTCGGAGTCCAGCACCCGCTCTTCGTCGAACTCGACGCCTGTCGGACGCGCCGGCTTGGTGCCGGTGGCGATCACCATGTAACGGCCGCTGAGGGTGATGCGGTCACCGCGGACTGCGTCCTCGACCGTCACGGTGTGCTCGTCGACGAACCGGCCATGGCCGCTGTAGAGCTCGATGTGGTTGCGCATCAACTGCGACCGGACCACATCTTGCTCTTTGTTGACGACGTGCGTGGTACGCGCCAGCAGGTCGGCCGGCGTGATCTTGTCCTTGACGCGATAGCTGGCGCCATAGAGCTCCCGCTGGCTCATGCCGGTCAGGTAAAGGACGGCCTCGCGCAGTGTCTTCGACGGAATGGTCCCGGTGTTCACGCAGACGCCGCCGAGCATCCTGCCGCGCTCGACGATTGCCACCGTCTTGCCGAGCTTCGCCGCCGCGATGGCGGCCTTTTGCCCGCCTGGACCCGAACCGATGACGACGAGGTCGTACTCCAGCGCCGAAGCCATACGTGAAGGTGTACGCCCATTGCGGCCATCTCGCATGCCGACACCGCCAAATAGCGTGTGAACAAAATCCCGGAACCGGCGAAACTGGCTCGGTCCGCGCGCCTGAAAGCCGCCGGGACCAGGCGATGAGACGATGACGGCAATGATCGGCACGCTTCTGTGGGTCCCGCGTAAACAGTTGCTGCCCATCGTCGGCTGCGCTCTGCTGACGGTGGCGGCACTGGTCGGTGGCTGTGCGCGCGCTGTGAATGGAAACCCTCAGTCCGCGGAGTCCGAGACCAGCCCCGCCAAGCCGATTCCGCTGGCCGACTTGCTGATCGAACCGACCCGGTTCCCCGCGCGGTATCCGGCCACCGTCATTGACCCGAAGGACGTCGGCCTCGTGCTGCACGAGATCGCCGGTGTGCCGGTCGGATCCGTCGTGACGCCACCGCAATGTGCGCCGCCGCCTGTCTCGGTGCCGAACAGCGCCGCCGCGCAGGGGACCGATCCCGACAGCGGTGCCAGCCTCATCGTCACGGTCACCCGACCGGTGCCCTCGTTGCGCCCCAGGGTGGACCAGCTCGCCGAATGCTCGTCGTTCAGCAGCGCGGTCGGCGGTGACACGGCCCAAGTCGCCGAGGTGACGGTGGACCTACCGCCCGCGCCGCCGGTGGATGCCGATGACAGCTACGCCGTCGACCAGACCGTGACCGTGACGTCCCAGACCCCGGAGTTGGGGGACAGCCGGACACTGACGCTGGTCGGCCTCGTGGGCGATGTCCGGGTGACCGCCTCCTGGCACCAGCGCGGCACATCCGAAACCGCACCGGACAGCCAGGTGCTGGACACCTTGTTCACCGATGCGGTGCTCAAGGTGCGCAGCCTGGTTCCGCGCTAGCGGGCTATCCCCAGTCGCGCCTTCATCCCCACCGCGCCATGGCTGTGGCCCGACAGACGCCAAGTCGACGGTGCGACTCGCCACCGTCGGTGCATGACGACATCGCAATCCGATTTCCAACTCAACCGGCCCGGCGCCCTGATCGCGGCGCTACCCGCCGTTCTGGGGTTCGTCCCCGAAAAGTCCCTTGTTCTGGTGACCGTCGACCGTGGGGAGATGGGCTGCGTTATGCGCGTTGACCTTTCGCCCGAGCTGTTCGAGTCCGTCGGCCACGTTGCCGGGGTGGCCGCCGCTGCCCGCCCGGACGCCGCGATCGCGGTCGTGGTCGACGCCGAGGGCGCCGGATGCCGGTTGTGCAACGACGAATTCCGCGGTCTGGCCAACACGCTGAGAGAAAGCCTCGCGGAGCACGGGATCGAGCTGCTCGACTTCCACGTCGTCGACCAGGTTTCCGCAGAAGGTCGGTGGCATTGCCTCGACGGCGCCAGCGGCATGGTCGACGACCCCTCGGCGTCGCCGCTGGCGGTGGCGGCCGTGCTGGACGGTCGCAGGCTGTACGCCCGGCGTGATGAGCTCCAGAAGGTCATCGAGGTCACCGATGCGGCCGCGAGCGCGGCCCTGGCAGGGGTGATCCGCGAGCAGGCCGATGTCGACGTCGACGCCGCGCGCGACGTCCGCGAGGCGATTGCGGCTGCGGAACGGGTGGCCGCCGGGGACCAGCTGCCCGAGTCCGTGCTTGGCCGGCTGGCGTGCGCGTTGACCGACCCGCAGGTGCGCGACACGCTCTACGCGCTGGCAGTGGGCGACGGGGCCGCGCAGGCCGAGTCGCTGTGGGCGACGCTTTCCCGCACGCTCCCGCCACCGTGGCGGGTCGAGGCGCTGGTGCTGCTGGCGTTCTCGGCCTATGCCCGCGGCGACGGGCCGTTGGCGGGGGTGTCGCTGGAGGCGGCGCTGCGCTGCGATCCCACGCACCGAATGGCGGGCATGCTCGACACCGCGCTGCAGTCCGGGATGCGGCCCGAACAGATCCGCGAACTGGCCGCCACCGGTTACCGGCTCGCCGAGCGGCTGGGGGTGCAGCTGCCGGAGCGACGAGACTTCGGCCGGCAGGCGGGCTAATGCCTTGTCGCTAAACCCTTTTCAGACCTTTTCGACCTTCACGGCATGGGCCATCTCGTGCGGCAACTCGACCTGCTCGTGGCCCGGAATCACGATCATGACACCGTCGTTGGCGCCGGCTTCGACCGTCACCCGCGCATTCGGAACCACGCCGGCGTCCTTGAGCCGCGCGATCAGGCTGGCGTCGCCCTGGACGTGTTCGGTCAGCTGGCGCACCACCACCGCAACCGGGAATCCGGACGGCAGCTCGGTGAGCCGAACCAGATTCCTGTCTTCAGAGCCGATCATGGCGCCGACGCCGAGCTCGGACAGGCCCGGGATGGGATTGCCGAACGGGGAAGTGGTCGGGTTGTCGAGCACCTTCACCAGGCGGCGTTCGACGTCCTCACTCATCACGTGCTCCCAGCGGCACGCCTCTGCGTGCACTTCCTCCCAGGGCAGCCCGATCACGTCGACCAGCAGCCGCTCGGCAAGCCGGTGCTTGCGCATCACGGCGATCGCCAGCGCGCGACCCTTGTCGGTCAGTTCCAGATGCCGGTCGCCGGCAACGTGTAGCAACCCGTCGCGTTCCATCCGCGACACGGTTTGGCTCACGGTGGGTCCGCTCTGCTCGAGACGCTCGGCGATGCGGGCCCGCAGCGGCACCACGCCCTCTTCTTCGAGGTCGTAGATGGTCCGCAGGTACATCTCGGTGGTATCGACCAGATCGTTCATGAGGTAACCCTTCGTCACGCCTGAGTCTACCGGTCTAGCTGCGCGAATAGGGTTGCAACGTCGTGTCGCCGTAGCAAAAAGCCCGCCGGCTCTCACCGACGGGCTTTTTGGAGGGGTGCTAGCTGGCGTAGGAGCGCAGACGGTCGGCACGCTCGCCGTTGCGCAGTTTGGCCATGACCTCGCGCTCGATCTGGCGCACCCGCTCGCGGGACAACCCGAAGCAGCTTGCCGATCTGGTCGAGCGTGCGGGGCTGGCCGTCGTCGAGGCCGAACCGCAGCCGGATCACCTGCTGCTCACGCTCGTCGAGCGTGGCCAGCACGTGCCGAATGTCGGTGTGCAGAAGCTCGGAGATGACGGCGTTCTCGGCCGACATCGCCTCGGCGTCCTCGATGAAGTCACCGAGGGGTGCTTCCTCGTCGCTGCCGACCGGCATGTCCAGGCTCACCGGGTCACGGCTGTGCTCGAGCAGATCGGTGATCTTCTCCACCGGGATCCCCGACTCGGCGGCCAGTTCCTCGTCGGTGGCCTCGCGGCCGAGGGTCTGGTGCATCTCGCGCTTGATGCGGGCGAGCTTGTTGACCTGCTCGACGAGGTGGACGGGGAGCCGGATCGTGCGGCTCTGGTCGGCCATGCCGCGGGTGATCGCCTGACGGATCCACCAGGTGGCGTAGGTCGAGAACTTGAAGCCCTTGGTGTAGTCGAACTTCTCCATCGCGCGGATCAGGCCGAGGTTGCCTTCCTGGATCAGGTCCAGCAGCGGCATGCCGCGGCCGGTGTAGCGCTTCGCCAGTGAAACCACCAGTCGCAGGTTGGCCTCCAGCAGATGGCTGCGGGCGGCCCGGCCGTCGCGGACGACGATGGCGCAGATCGCGTTTGCGGTTCGCGCCGAGACGCTTACGGGTTTCCAGCAGATGCTGCGCGTAAAGGCCAGCCTCGATGCGCTTTGCGAGCTCGACCTCATCGGCGGCGTTGAGCAAAGCCGTTTTGCCGATGCCGTTCAGGTACACGCGCACGAGATCAGCGGCTGGACTCTGAGCGTCCAGGTCGTGGTCTATGCGGCTAATGGTGGCATTCGCCATTACGGCCTCCTGCTCGGCTCTAACTGTCAAGAACTTCAACGCTCAATTGCTCCGAAGAGTTCCCATGAAACGGCCGATTCACACCTGCTGATCTGCGGTTATTGGCCCTAGGCCCTGAGAATCGTCTGAGAATACGGCTAGATGTCGCTCAGGAAGCAACGTCGCCCGTCGGATCGAAGCCGTCGGGTTGCGGTGCCGACGGTGCCTGCTGCTCGAGCGCGGGCCGTTCGGCGGTCGGAAACAGCGGTATGCGACGGGCGGCGTAGCGCCGCGGTTCCTCGGCGCGCCGCGGTGGCCGATCGTTGGCGATGAGCACCGCGATCCACGGCAACGGCACCGACACAATGATGATTGCCAGCGAGATCAGCCCGTTCTCCCACACGCCGTACGCCACTGCGGCGAGGATCAGCGCCGGGACGCGGCATGACATCAGGATCACGTACTTGCGCACCCGTGCGCGGTGTTGCTCTTCATAGGCGGGCGCGGCGGCGGTGATCAGGACGGGTCGGCCGTCGTCGTCGAAACCCAGCTGTGTGCCGTGTTTCATACGTCCACTGTTCCACACTCCCGGTCGAGGTGAGCCGATCGGTTTCTTACCGAACCATTGCCGGGCACAATGGACCCATGCAGACCCAGACGATCGAGCGCACCGACACCGACGAACGCGTCGACGACGGGACCGACAGCGACACCCCGAAGTACTTCCACTACGTCAAGAAGGACAAGATCGCCGAAAGCGCCGTCATGGGTACCCACGTCGTCGCGTTGTGCGGCGAGGTGTTTCCGGTGACGAAGGCGGCCAAGCCCGGGTCGCCGGTGTGCCCGGACTGCAAACGGATCTACGAGAAGCTCAAGAAGTAGGGGCGTCACCCTTGGCCGTCGTCGCCGCGGGCGACTCCGACCCCGTCGACGCGCTGTTGAGGGATTCGAGCGACACGGCGGCCTTCTCCTCCAACCACCACCGGAACCGCTTCGCGTGGGTGTGCGGCGCCGGCCACTCCTCTTCGATCGCGGCGTTCAACTCGGCGCCGAGCATGATCGCGAAGCCGAGGAAGAAGGCGAACAACAGAAACGCGATCGGCGTCGCCAGCGCACCGTAGGTGTAGCCCGTGCTGGTGATCCAGGTCAGATAGACCCGCAGACCGAACGTGGCGATCAGGAACACCACGGCGGCAAGCACCGACCCGAGAACCAGCCGATGCGAGGGTAGGGGCTTGGGCAGAGACACCCGGTAGAGGATGTTGACCCCCACCACCAGGCCGAGAAATAGCGCCGGGTAGTAGCCGAACTGCAGCACGTTGTCCCAACTGTCCGGGATGAACTCGGCGATCTTGCGCGGCCCCAGGGCGATAAGCGGTGCCGTCGCGATCGCGAGCACCAGCAACACCACGTACAAGCCCAGCGAAAAGAACCGCTGCCGCACCGGATGACGCAGCGGCGTCTGGTCGTGCGCCTCGGTGATCGAGTCGACGAACGCCGAGATCGCCGACGAACCGGCCCATAGCGAGATCACGAAACCCAGCGACACGACCTCGCCGCGGGCGCCCCTGACGATGTCGCGGACGGTCGGCTCGATGATCTCGTTGACTACGTTGGGGGAGAAAAAGCGACCAGCCGTGCTGATCAACTGCTCCTGGATCATCGGCAGCGTGTCCGCCCCGAACATCGGTGCGATATAGGCCAGGCTGCCGAGCATCCCCAACAGCAGCGGTGGCAGCGACAACGCACACCAGAAGGCGGCCTGCGCCGATTCCGAGAAGATCGAGTCGTCCCAGCTTTTCGACAGCGTCCGTCGCGTGATGTGCCAGATGTGGTGACGCGACGGCTTCACCGGGGGCTGGTCACTCATGACCAGTCCAGCATTCCTGACGAAACGCCGTCCTGCCCAGGCCGGGTATCGAGTCGCTTACGCGTCGACTGGCTCGGCCGGGCTGACTTCCAGCACAGCGGCCAGCTCGACCAGCTTGGCCTCGTGCTTTTTGGCGTGGTGCTGGCAGAACAGCAGTTCAGCGCCCGACGGAAGCGTCGCGCGAACCCGAGCGGCGGCGCCGCAGCGATCGCAGCGATCAGCCCGGGTCAGTTGGGGGCTGGTCAGAGTTGCGGTCATGGCTCCTCCGTTTCTGCTCTGGGTGCAAACGGTCTATAACCGTTTTCGCGCATCTTCACTCTCTCAGACGCATTCGGATTCGGCGTTGTTCCCCGGTCGTATCCGGGTGTGTCGTTTTTCACGCTCAGCGAAGTTGCCGGAAGGGCAGGGTGGGGGAATGCTCTTGCACATCTGTGCCGCCGACGACTGGCGGCTGGCTCAGCGCCGTGGCGAGCACCGCCCGGCGTCCCTCGACGTCGCAGGTTTCATCCACCTTTCGACGCCTGAGCAGGTACATCTGCCGGCCAACCGGCTCTACGCCGGGCGCACCGACTTGGTGCTGCTCGGTATTGATCCGGACAAACTGACGGCGCCGGTCCGCTGGGAGCCCGGAGTGCCCACCGATCCTGAGTCGATGTTGTTCCCGCATCTGTACGGCCCGCTGCCGATCGAAGCTGTGACGAGTGTCACGTCCTACGCACCGAGGGACGACGGTCAGTTCCCGCCGCTGGCCCCGCCCACATAGGCATCGGCCTCGATCTCGACCATCAGTTCGGGTGAGATCAGCGCCGACACCTCCACCATCGTCGCGGCCGGGCGGACGTCGCCGAACACCTCGGCGTGGACGGCCCCGACTTCGCGCCAGCGCGAGATGTCGGTGACGAACATTCGCGTTCGCACCACGTCGGACAGTGCGGCTCCGAGTTCGATGAGTGCGGTCTCTATGCGACGCAACGCTTCTCGCGTCTGGTCCGCGATGGTTTCACCGGCGCCGGTGGTTCCGGAGACCGCAACGAAGGGGCCGGTGCGCACGGCGCGCGAATAGCCGACTGCGGCCTCGAACTCCGATAGGGATGACACATTGCGGCGGTCGGTCATCGTTACAAATTTAGTGCGGATCGTCGTCCCCGAGGGCCCGACTACATACACTGACCCCCCGTGAGCATTCTGGTGGGCTTCGCGCCGTGGATCGTCTATTGGGTGCTGGTCGGCAACGTCCCGTTCGAGACCGCGGTGTTGGTCGCGCTCGCGGTCGCGGTGGCGTCGTTCGCGATCGGACGCATAAAGCGGACGCCGGGCCGCATTCTCGAAATCGGCGCTATCGGAACCTTTCTGGTCCTGGCGGTGCTCACCTTCACAGTCAGCCAGTCGTTCATGGAGCAGTGGCTGCAGCCGCTGAGCAACGCCGGGATCTTCCTGGTGGCGCTCGCCAGCGTGCTGATCGGCAGGCCGTTCGTACGCGAATTCGCCGCGTTGGACCAGCCCAAGGAAGTCGTCCAAAGCGAGCTGTTCGCCCAGATCACCACGCTGCTCACCTGGATCTGGATCTCCGCTTTCGCCGGCATGACGGTGTCGTCGGCGATCCCGCCGATCGTGTATGGCGGTGCGACCATCCTCGACACCAAGACGCCGCTGTCGTTCCTCTGCTACTGGGTCATCCCGTTCACGTTGTTGGGCCTGGCGGCGCTGGCGTCACGAATCCTGCCCGAGAAGATGACCCCCGGCGACGATGTCGCGCGTAAGACCTCGTTCGTGTCATTCGCCGAAGCGGAGATCGACCAACTGATGTACCTCGCCACCGAACACGCCAACCGCGAGTGCGGGGCCGGTAAGGAGGCCTACGACATCAGGATCGGCAGCAAGGGCATACCGCTCTCCGGGGACGACACTCGTGAGTCGTGGCCGGCGACGTACAAGGTTCGCGACCGCAGGCACTAGTGGATCCATGAGCGACTGCGGCGTTGTGCTGGTGCACGGGACGAATCACAGCGCGGCATGTTGGGACTCGGTCCTCGCGCATCTGGTGGCTCCGGCGATCGCCGTCGACCTGCCGGGTCGCGGAAGCCGCCCGGCCACAATTGAAAACGTGACGCTCGACGATTGCGTGCAGGTCGTCATCGACTCCGCCGACCAGGCCGGGTTCGAACGTTGCGTGCTCGTCGGACACTCGCTCGGTGCGATGACAGTCACCGAGACCGCGTGGCGGCATCCGGAGCGGGTGGCCGCGCTCATCTACGTCGGCGGGGCGGTGCCCGCGCCGGGGGAGAGCTGCTCCGTTGCCGTCAACGGCGCCGAGATGCCCCCTGGGTCCGTAATGGCCAGTGAGGAGCGCTTGAGGACGTTCTACGGCAACGACATGACCGACGAGCAGTGGGACGAGTACTGGAAGGGACTGGTCCCCGATTCCGCCGCTCTGTTGAACTCACGGTTGACCGGTTACCCCAGCGACATACCGATGACCTACGTCAGCATGACCGACGACGTGGGAGTCCCTCCGGCACTGGCCGAGCAGATGATCGCCAATCTCGGTGCGGACGTGGATCACCGGGTGTTGTCGGCGGGCCACATCGTGATGGTCACGAAGCCAAAAGAACTGGCCGCGATCATCAACGGCGTGGTCGGTCAGGCCTGAGACATCCCGAGGTACTCGGGGCAATAATGCGCCGCCGAGGCGTCGACGAATCCCTGCGCCTGCTCGGGGGTGCTGCCTTCGTTCTCCATCGTGCCGGCAATCTCGTCCGCCGAACCCTTCGCTTCCAACAAGACGCAGACGGATTGCGCGATCTGAAAGACGTAATTCTCGTCTTGGGGGTCCACCTCGAGACCGAGTGACTTGACCTCGTCGATGAATTCCGAGTCAGGATCGGCCGAAGCGGTCGCGCAGTCGTGAATGTCGCAGCACAGAGGGCGGTTGCGGCGCCGAAGCTGCCGAGCGCAGCGGCGAACATGGTCTTACGGCGGGTCACGGTGTACATCATGGCCCAGCTCAGCGAAAACTGCCCGATCCAGCGCCCGCCACGTCTACGGTCATCCCAGCTGGTGAGCTGGTGGCCGCAAGCCACCGCGAGAAGGAAATCGTTATGCCGGAACTCATGGGGATCTCGCACATTGACCTGACGGTGTCGGACTGCGAGCGGGCAGCCGCCTGGTGGCAGGACATCGTGGGTTTCACGCCCGTGCATCGCACATCAGGCGACACCTTCGAGACCAGATCTCTTGTGCACCCGTCTGGTATCGCTTTGACAGTCATGACTCACGACGGGACTCAAGGAACCGGTGCGTTTGATGAACGCCGTGTCGGCCTTGATCACTTGGCGTTCAGGGTCGCGGACAGGGACGAACTGCGGCGGTGGGTGACTCATCTGGATACGAAGGGCGTGACACACTCGGGCATCATCGACATCGGGTACGGACCGACTCTCGTCTTTCGCGATCCTGACAACATGCAGCTCGAGTTCTACGTGCACCAAAGTGTCGAGGAAATGGAGTTAGACGCGCCCGATTCCGAGGAAGCGCGGCGTGTTGTGCAGCAAGCCCAGTCGGCAACCGGTCACGAGTGACGCCACCCGAGAAGCGGCCGCCATTGATTTAGCCGTTCGCTGGGAGTTGGCTGAAACCGTCTGCCGGCAAATCGAAAGGACGGCGATGTTCTATCGAGCCGAGACCCGCAGGCTGTGGCCCGTCATGCTCGCTGCGGCCGTCCTTACCGCTGCGGCGCTCATTCTCAGCCCATCCGCTTCGGCCACAGTGGGCGGCAATGAGCCGTGCGTCGCTTCGAACGGTTCGACATTGAACCAGTTGTACGGCTATTCGGTTTCGATCATCACCCCCGACTGCAATCGGGTTGGTGCCGCGGAGCGATGGTCTCCTTCCGTCCCGTGGATCATGAACGCCCGCTTCGAACAGATACCGCAAGGGTTCGTCACTGACTGGGCCACGCCACTGGATGACTTCCGCGGCAAACTCAAGAGGATCCAGTATGTCGTGGATCCGGGATCGCCATATCAGTCCAACCATGGGCTTTCCAACGACGCCAAACTCTGGGTGGGTGTTTTGCCGGATGCTGCGGGGTTGCCCGCCGTCAACACGGCGACTCTCGGCGCACTGGATGCGCTCCCCGTTGGCCAACACGTCGTCGATGTCTATTGGGATTTCGCCGCGCCCCACTGCGACGGTTTTCCACCGACCAAGCAACGAGCTGTCTACCCCAGGGCGAAACCCTGGTCAGGCGGATAAGTTTCGAGGTTGTCGCGCCGTAGAAGCTAGTCGAGGTAGTCGCGCAGCACCTGAGAACGGCTGGGGTGGCGCAACTTCGACATCGTCTTGGACTCGATCTGCCGGATGCGCTCGCGGGTGACGCCGTAGACCTGGCCGATTTCGTCGAGTGTGCGCGGCTGCCCGTCGGTCAGGCCGAACCGCAGCCGCACCACGCCGGCTTCGCGCTCGGACAGTGTCTCCAGCACCGACTGCAGTTGGTCCTGCAGCAGCGTGAAGCTCACCGCGTCCACGGCCACCACGGCCTCGCTGTCCTCGATGAAATCGCCCAGCTGCGAATCACCTTCGTCACCGATCGTCTGGTCCAGCGAGATTGGCTCACGCGCGTACTGCTGGATCTCCAAGACCTTTTCGGGGGTGATGTCCATTTCCTTGGCCAGCTCTTCTGGCGTGGGCTCGCGGCCCAGGTCCTGCAGCAGCTCGCGCTGGATGCGGCCTAGTTTGTTGATCACCTCGACCATGTGCACCGGGATGCGGATGGTGCGGGCCTGGTCGGCCATGGCGCGGGTGATGGCCTGACGGATCCACCAGGTGGCGTACGTGGAGAACTTGTAGCCCTTGGTGTAGTCGAACTTCTCGACCGCACGGATCAGGCCCAGGTTCCCTTCCTGGATGAGGTCGAGGAATGCCATGCCGCGGCCGGTGTAGCGCTTCGCCAGTGACACCACCAGGCGCAGATTCGCTTCCAGCAGATGGTTTTTCGCGCGATCGCCGTCGCGGCAGATCCACGTCATGTCGCGCCGCTGCGCGGCGGGCAGCTTTTCGCCGCGGTCGGCCAGCTCGGTCATCAACTGGGTCGCGTACAGGCCCGCCTCGATCCGCTTGGCCAGCTCGACCTCTTCCTCGGCGTTGAGCAGTGCGACCTTGCCGATCTGCTTGAGGTAGGCGCGCACCGAGTCCGCGGACGCGGTGAGTTCGGCGTCTTTACGGGCCTGGCGCAGCGCCTCGGATTCCTCTTCGTCCCAGACGAAGTCGCCCGATGCCTTGTCCTTCTCACTGGGCTCGGCGATCTCGTCATCGTCGGCTGCGGGAACGTCCTCGGCGGATTCAACAGCCGGCTTGGCCTTGCCGTCGGCTGCCGCGTCCTCGTCGGTGGCGGGGCCTTCGGCTGCCTCGTCCTCGGTCTCGAGGTCCTCGAGGTCCAGATCCGGCACGTCTTCGAGTACTTCGGGCTCCCCGTCGAGCTCGTCGGTGGTCTCGAGTTCGTCCACTTCGGTGACGTCGGCCTTGGTGGTCGCGGGCTCCGGTGCCGTCGCCTTCTTGGTGCGGCTGCGGGGGGCGGCGCCATCGGTCTTGGCGTCGGCTTTGGCGCGCGACGGGCGCGCGGCCGGCTTGGACTTGGCGGCCGCGGCCTTGGCCGCCTTGGACTTGGCGGCCGCGGCCTTGGCCGCCTTGGCCGGCTTGGCCGCCGCGCGGCCCTTGGGAGCGCTGGCAGGCTTAACCGACTTCGTGCGCGTGGCCGCCTTCGTGGCACGCTTCGCGGGTTTGGCAGGCGCCGACCCGTTGGTGGTCTTTGCCGCGCTGCCTGATGCGCGGCTCGCCGCTCGGACTGATTCGCGGCTCGCCGCGGACTTCTTGGCGGGGGTCTTGGTAGCGGTGCGCTTCACCGGCTTTGCGGCTGCCCGGCTTGCCTTTGTCGCTGCCACGTCACCCTTTCGGTCATGAGAATTTCGATGGTCTAGGGGCATGCACCATCGAAAAGCGTCTGCTATGTCGAATGCGGCGTTGATATCTGCTGGGATACTCGCCGCTATCGGTCAGGCGGCCGCCGTCGACCATTGTAACGACAGTGTCCGGTAACGCCGCGTCGAGCGGCAAATTTGACACCACGGCGCGCCGTGAACCGGGCCCCGTCGGGCGTGGCTACTTGGCAGTAGCGGTGACGTCCACCTCGGCGGCCATCGCCGCTCCGACGATTCCGGCCGAGTTCTGCAGGGTGGCGGCCACCACGGGTGTGCGATTCTTCAGCAACGGAACCCATTTTTCGGCTTTGCGGCTAATTCCGCCGCCCACGATGAACAGGTCGGGCCAGATCGCGTTCTCGATGGCTATCAGCACCTTCGTGACCTCTTCGGTCCAGCGCTCATAGCTCCAGCCCTTGTTCTCCTTGATCGAGGAGGCGGCCCGATGCTCGGCTTCCTTGCCGCCGACCTCGAGATGACCGAACTCGGTGTTGGGCAGCAGCACCCCGTTGTGGATCACCGCCGAACCTATGCCGGTGCCGAACGTCAGCAGCACGATGACACCGGTGTTGTCGCGGCCTGCGCCGAATTTCTCCTCGGCCAACCCGGCGGCGTCCGCATCGTTGAGCACAGTCACCGGCTGGCCGTCGAGCTCCTTGCCGAAGAACTCACTGGCGTTAGTGCCGATCCACCCCTTGTCGACATTGGCCGCGGTGCGCACGATCCCCTCGGTCACCACACCCGGATAGGTGACGCCGACCTTTTCCGTCCAGCCGAACTCGCGAACGACGGCGGCGACGGTCTTGCTGACCGCCTCCGGGGTGGCCGGCTGCGGGGTGGCGAGCTTGAACCGCTCGCCGATCAACTGGCCGGTTTCGAGGTCGACGATGCCGCCCTTGACGCCGCTTCCGCCCACGTCGACGCCGAACCCGCGACGTTGGGAACCCCCGTTGGTGCTCGGATCGGCTGCGGGCGAGTCGGTGGCGGTCATGAGCGCTCCTCTGCAGAGGCCGGCAAGTGCGACGCGCCCCACACATTAGTAGTTCCGCAATGCTTTGGTGAGGGCGCCAGGCACCGGTTAGCGGCATGTGCTGCGATAAGTCGGTGGACAGACTCAACATCGATCCCGCCGAACTGCGATCGGTTGCCGAGCGGTTGGCGACCGAGGCGGCGGATTTCGTGCGGCGCCGTCGCGAGGAAGTCTTCGGTGGCGCGCCCCAGCGGGAATCCACCGGCTCGGCGGTGCGGGCCAAGAGCACCCCCACCGACCCCGTCACCATCGTCGACACCGAAACCGAACGACTGCTGCGTGACCGGCTCGCCGAGTTGAGACCCGGCGAGCGCGTCCTCGGTGAGGAGGGCGGTGGCAGTGCGCAGGCCTCCGACGGGCGACCGACCTGGGTGCTGGACCCCATCGACGGCACGGTCAACTTCGTCTACGGCCTGCCCGCCTACGTGGTCTCGGTGGCCGTCCAGGTCGACGGGCAGTCGCTGGCCGGTGCGGTCGCTCACGTCGTCGACGGTGCGCTGTACTCCGCGGCGCTCGGCCAAGGGGCGCACGTTCGTCGCAACGGTTCGACACACGCGGTTGCGGTCCAGCCAGGCCGAAGAATTGTCAATGTCGTTGGTGGGCACCGGATTCGGCTACGACCCGCAACTGCGCGAGCGCCAGGCGGCCGTGCTGGCCTCGCTACTGCCGCAGGTTCGCGACATCCGTCGGCTCGGATCGGCGGCCCTCGACCTGTGCCTGGTTGCCGCGGGTCAACTGGACGCGTACTTCGAGGACAACCTCAACGTCTGGGACTGGGCGGCCGGCGCGCTGATCGCCGCCGAGGCGGGTGCCCGGCTGCGGCTGCCGCCTCCGAACGGGTCGGTCGGCGGCGCGGGCATGGTGGTGGCGGCCGCGCCCGGCGTCGCCGACGCGTTCACCGACGCACTGAGTCGAGCTGGCCGACTATAGGTAGGCGAATTGCCTTCGGGTGAAACGGAATACCGTCAGCACCCCGCGCTATGGATCTTCGACAACAACGTCGGATCGGCGGGTTGGGTGGCCTCCGGCCGCAGGCTGGACAACACCGCTTCGATGTCGTCGCTGCCGGCCAGCTCGGTGAACTCGGTGCCGATCGCCAGATCCACCGTGTCGTCGGGCCGTTGATCCTGGAACAGCTCCACGCACGGAGCGACCAGCCAGACCGCCGCGGCAGCCGCCCGGCCGCTGGGGCCGAACCGGATCTGACCCTCGCACGCCAGCCGGTTGTTCTCATACAACGGGTCGTTGGCCGCCGTCGGCTCGGCGAATCCCAGGTCGCGCAGCTGGCCGGCCACTTCGGCGGCCTGGCCGCCCTGACCACTGGCGTTGAGCACCCGGATCTTGGTATCGGCCAGCTTGGCGGGGCCGACCTCGGTCATCGAGGGCCGCGAAACCTGCTCGCCCAGCCTGGACTGGGTGGGGTCGGCGGCCGCGTCGGCAGGAGAGTTGCAGACCGACGCCTCGATAACGTCGGCCGGCCGGTTGAGGGCGATCAACCACACGATCAGGGTCACCACAGCCATCGCCGCGAACATCAAAATGCCGGGCATGAAATTGCGCCGACGAAACGGCCGACCCTGCTTGTCGAAGGCCGTGCCTCCTGTGATTTGAGCGACCACATCTGCACTCTAAGACCCGCGTTGCAACCGCTTGGACAGGGGCGGCGCTCAACTGTGATGTAAATCACACTTGATCAGACCCCAATATGGGCACGAATCGTTTGGTAGATGCGTTCGACGCTGGTACAAAGCTCTGTCGCAAGGTTCACGGAGGGGACACGAAGATGGCTACCGACTACGACGCCCCACGGCGCACCGAGACCGACGATGTCTCCGAGGATTCACTCGAGGAGCTCAAGGCACGGCGCAACGAAGCCCAATCTGCCGTAGTAGACGTCGACGAGTCAGAGTCCGCCGAAAACTTCGAACTGCCCGGTGCTGATCTGTCCGGCGAAGAGCTGTCTGTACGAGTGATCCCGAAGCAAGCCGACGAGTTCACCTGCTCGAGCTGCTTCCTCGTGCATCACCGCAGCCGGCTGGCCAGTGAGAAGAACGGCGTGATGATCTGCACCGACTGCGCGGCCTGACCGCGGCTCAACTACGAAGCGCGGACAGGACGCGGTCGGGGTGACGACAGCTGACCAGCCAGTACGGCGTGGGATCATCCGGGTCGTCAAGCACCAGGAGCGCCATCGGGCCGACCCAGGCCCGGTGCACCACATAAGCGGCCGGGTCCAGCTGGCGCCCGAGGGCGGCCGACTTGGCCGACCGGGGCACTTCGGCTGACCGGGAGATCACGCTGACGGGTAGGTGCGCGGCGCCCACCCACAGCTCGGTTTCCCCGGCCGGGTTGTCCGGCGTACCGCTCACCACCCGCAGTTCGGTCTTGCTGAACCAGACCAGGACAGCGGCCGCAACCGGCAGCAGCACCGCGAACGGCACCCAGTTCGGCAGTGCGCGCACGCCCTGGTTGACTTCCAGCGCGATCAGCGCGGCCACCGCCAGGCCAGGCGGCCACCACCACCACGGCACCCACAACCTTTCGCGATAGCGCACGATTTGCGGTGCTGCGCGCGTGTCCGACACGCCGCCAAGGGTAATCTGTGGCCTCGTGTCCACCCCTTTGGCAGTCGTCCGTCTCGACCGTGACCTGCCGATGCCCAGCCGGGCTCACGACGGCGATGCGGGCATCGACCTATTCAGCGCGCTCGACGTCGAACTGCCGCCCGGTCACCGCGCCCTGGTGCCGACGGGTATCGCGGTGGCCATTCCGTACGGGATGGTGGGATTGGTGCATCCACGCTCGGGTTTAGCTGCGCGCGTGGGGCTTTCGATCGTCAACAGTCCCGGGACGATTGACGCGGGGTATCGCGGTGAGATCAAGGTGGCCTTGATCAACCTGGACACCGAGCAGCCCATCCATGTGCACCGTGGCGATCGGATCGCCCAATTGCTGGTGCAGCGGGTGGAGTTGCCCGAGCTGGTCGAGGTGACCTCGTTCGACGAGGCCGGCCTGGCCGACACTTCCCGTGGCGACGGCGGTCACGGTTCCTCCGGCGGACATGCGAGTTTGTGATGGCTTTTGGAAGACACGCCAAAGACGACGACGATTCCGACGACTCGGCCGTCGACCCGGCCCCGGTTGTCGGCGACGAGCTGGATGGCCCGTTCGATATCGAGGACTTCGACGACCCCTCGACGGCGGCCGTGGCCCGGCTGGACCTGGGCTCGGTGCTCATCCCGATGCCCGAGGCCGGCCAGGTGCAGGTGGAGCTCAGTGAAGGGGGTGTGCCGAGCGCCGTGTGGGTGGTGACACCCAACGGCCGGTTTACCGTCGCCGCCTACGCCGCGCCGAAGAGCGCCGCGCTGTGGCGGGAAGTCGCAGGAGAACTGGCCGACTCGCTGCGCAAGGACGCCACCGAGGTGCGGATCGACGACGGGCCGTGGGGCCGGGAGGTGGTCGGCGCTGCGCCCGCCGGTGTGGTCCGGTTCATCGGCGTCGACGGTTACCGGTGGATGATCCGCTGCGTCGTGAACGGCTCGCAGGAGACCATCGACGCGCTGAGTGATGAGGCGCGGGAGGCATTGGCGGACACCGTTGTTCGTCGCGGCGACACCCCGCTGCCGGTGCGCACCCCGCTGCCGGTCCAGTTGCCTGAGCCGATGGCTGCGCAGCTGCGCGCCGCCGCCGAGCAGGCCGCCCAGCAGGCAGGTCAGCAGCCGCAGCAACCGCAGACGCAACCCGTCGCGCGCCGTAGCGAGCACGGTTCGGCGATGCAGCAGCTGCGCACCATCACCGGCGGATAGGGCCTCTGGCCACCTCAGGCGTCCTCAAAGATCTAACAGCGCGGCCACGCACGCCGCGCCAAGCACCGCCGGGTCGGCGCCCAGCTCGTCCAGCGTGACGGTCCGCAACGCGGCCCTCGGCGCGGCGGCCACCCACTCCAGCCCGACCTCCAGCGGATGCACCGGGTCGTCGGTGGCGGCGGCCACGCCCATCGGAACGGTCAGCCCCTCCAGCTCCGCGCAGGTGGGGGAGACGTACCTGGACGCCGCCTCCATCGCATCGGGCAGCGACGGCCATTGCCCGACCCAGGATCGGGTCAGTTCGTCGGCGAGCCAGCGCGGGCTTGATGCTTGCATCTGCGAGGTCGCGGAAACCAGCCCGTCTCGTCGAAGCACGTCCGCCGAGTGCCTCGCGGCCAGCGCGGCGGGGGCGGTTTCGGGCGAACCCGTCCACGGCGGCAAAGCGGCCAGCACCGCAACCGCTCGGGTCGAATGGGCCAGCGCCCAGTTGGCCGCCACTGCGGCGCCGATGGACACCCCGCCAACCGCGATCGCGCCCAGCCGCGCGGCGTCGTCCAGCTCGGAAACGTAGCCGTCGATCAGTCGGTTCGGCTGTGGCGGCGGCGCCACTACGACGGCGCCGACCCCGTGCAGCGCAGCCGAAAATGCCCGGTAGACGTAGTCGTCGTCGGATCCGGTGCCGGGCAGCAGAACCACCGTGACGCCGCGCAAATCGACCGCCATCACTTGATCGTGCCGTGTCGGTGAAACCACCGGCGCGCCGCCCCGCCCCCGACGTGGCATTGCGGAACCAACAGGTCTACCGTGGCGTTTGTTGGGTGGATCCACGGTGGATTCACAGAAATGGCAGGAGACGCCATGGCTACGGCCGAAGGGTATCTGCGCCGGCTCACTCGTCGGTTGACGGAGGACCCCGAGCAACTGGACGTCGAGGAATTGACCGAGGAAGCCGCCAACACCGGCGCCCAGAAGGCGGTCGACTGCCAGCGCGGCCAGGAAGTGACGATGGTCGGCACCTTGCGCAGTGTCGAGACCAACGCCAAAGGCTGCGCGGGCGGCATCAAGGCTGAACTGTTCGACGGCACCGAAGCGGTGATGCTGGTCTGGCTCGGCCAGCGGCGCATCCCGGGCATCGAATCGGGCCGCACACTGCGGGTGCACGGGCGGATGGGCAAGCTCGAGAACGGCACCAAGGCGATCTACAACCCGCACTACGAGATTCAGAAGTGAGTCGGGACCCGTACCGTTTAACTCGTGTCCGATAAGCAATCCGGGGCCCATGCCCTGCTCGCGCAGATGGGCGGCGTCAGCGGGCTGATCTATTCCTCGCTGCCCGTCGTCGTATTCGTCCCGATCTCCTCGCTGTTCGGCCTGACGCCTGCGGTCATCGCTGCGCTATCCGTGGCCGCGCTGATCCTGGTGTGGCGACTGGTGCGGCGGGAATCCGTGCAGCCGGCGATCTCCGGCTTCATGGGCGTCGGGTTCTGTGCCCTGATCGCCTACCTGATGGGGGAGTCGAAGGGCTACTTCCTGCTTGGCATCTGGTCCTCGCTGTTCTGGGCAGCGGTGTTCCTGCTGTCGGTGCTGATCCGCCGACCCGTGGTGGGCTACATCTGGGGCTGGGTCAACGGGCACGACCGCGGCTGGCGCAGCGTGCGCCGGGCCGTGCTGGCCTTCGACATCGCAACCATCACCTGGGTGGTGGTGTTCGCGTCGCGGTTCATCGTGCAGCGCCACCTTTACGACACCGACCAAACCGGATGGCTTGGCGTCGCGCGCATCTCAATGGGATGGCCGCTGACCGCGCTTGCGGCGCTGGCAACCTATCTGGCCATCCGGTCCGCTCAGCGAGCACTGCACGCGCACACCGCGGCGGCACATCACATTTCCGACGCCGAGGACGCGGTGCAGGAACGTAGTTGACCTAGCGCGACTGCGGATGCAGCAGCAGCTCCCGCAGCTCTTCTTCGACCTCGGGGACGGCGACGAAGAGCAGTTCGTCGCCGCCCTCCAGCGGTTCGTCGCCCTCCGGCACGATCACCCGCGGGCCACGCAGGATGGTCACAATGGCGGTGTCTCGGGGCAGTTGCAGTTTGCGTAGCGGCTTGCCGCCCCACGGCGTGTCGTCGGGCAGCGTGATCTCGACCAGGCTGGCATGCCCGGTGCGGAAGTCCATCAGGTGCACCAGGTCGCCGACGGCCACCGCCTCTTCTACCAACGAGGCCAGCATTCGCGGCGTCGACACCGCGACGTCGACGCCCCACGACTCGTCGAACAGCCACTCGTTGCGTGGATCGTTGACCCGGGCCACTACCCGCGGCACCGCGAACTCCGTCTTGGCGAGCAGGCTGACCACCACGTTGACCTTGTCGTCGCCGGTCGCGGCGATCACCACGTCGAACTCCTCCAGGTGCACCGACTCGAGCAGGGTCAGCTCGCAGGCGTCGCCGAGGCGCCAGTGCGCGGCCGGGATGGCGTCGACGTCGACGTGGTCGGGATTGCGTTCGAGCAGCGTGACTTCGTGATCGTTCTCGACCAGTTCGCGCGCGATGGAGCGACCGACGGCTCCCGCTCCGGCAATCGCGACCTTCATCGCTCGCCCTCGCTGTCCTCGCCCGGCGGCAGCGCGGCGATCGCCAGCGCCTCGGCGATGTGCCCTGAGACCGCGGCGACGTACACCTGGTCACCGGCCTGGATCACGGTCTTCTGGTCGGGCAGCAGCCCGCTGCCGAACCGGATCATGAACGCCACGCGGCCTCCGGTGGCGGCTTCCAGATCGGTCACCCGGCGGCCGAACCAGTTTTCGTGCAACGCCAACTCCGCCACGCCGACGTTGCCCGACGGGTCGCGCCACTTTGTGGTCTCGGTCTCCCGCGTCAGCACGTTGAGCAGCCGGTCGGTGGTCCACGGCACAGTGGCCACCGTCGGAATGCCGAGCCGCTCGTAGACCTTGGCGCGCTTGGCGTCGTAGATGCGGGCTACCACCCGCTCGACACCGAAGGTCTCGCGGGCCACCCGCGCCGAAATGATGTTCGAGTTGTCTCCGGAGGACACCGCCGCGAAGGCCGACGCCTCCTCGATGCCGGCCCGCAGCAGGACGTCGCGGTCGAAACCCATACCCAGCACCCGCTCACCGGGGAACTCCGGGCTGAGCCGGTTGAATGCCGTGCTGTCACGGTCGATGACGGCGACATCGTGGCCGATGCGGGCCAGGCCGTCGGCCAGCGATGCGCCCACCCGGCCGCATCCCATCACCACTACTCGCACCTTTGCGGTCCTTTCGGCTGCCGCTGGAAATTGTCGCCCTCAAATCTGCGCACTCGGAACGCTACAGCCAAACACGTCTGGGCTTACTCTTGGCTCTCGTGTCCAAGCTTTCGACCGCCGCCCGGCGACTGGTGCTCGGCAGGCCGTTCCGCAGCGACCGACTCTCCCACACCCTGTTGCCGAAGCGGATCGCCCTGCCGGTCTTCGCTTCCGACGCGCTGTCGTCTACGGCGTATGCCCCCGAGGAGATCTTCCTCGTGCTGTCGGTGGCCGGCCTGGCCGCTTACTCGATGGCGCCGTGGATCGGGCTGGCGGTTGCCACAGTGATGATGATCGTGATCGCCAGCTACCGGCAGAACGTGCACGCGTATCCATCGGGCGGAGGCGACTACGAAGTGGTCACCACCAACCTCGGCCCCACGGCGGGTCTGACGGTGGCCAGCGCGCTGCTGGTGGACTACGTGCTCACGGTGGCGGTGTCGATGTCGTCGGCGATGTCGAACATCGGTTCGGCGGTGCCCTTTATCGCCGAGCACAAGGTGCTGTTCGCGGTCACCGCGATCCTGGTATTAGCATCGTTGAACCTGCGCGGCGTCCGTGAGTCGGGCACCGCGTTCGCGATTCCCACCTACGCCTTCATGATCGGCATGTACTTGATGCTGGCCTGGGGCTTCGTTCAGATCTTTCTGCTCGGCGAGCCGTTACGGGCGGAGTCGGCCGGTTTTGAGATGCACTCTGAGCACGGCGATGTGCTCGGATTCGCGTTGGTGTTCTTGGTCGCCCGGGCGTTCTCATCCGGCAGCGCGGCACTGACCGGTGTCGAGGCCATCAGCAACGGGGTACCGGCCTTCCAGAAACCCAAGTCGCGCAACGCGGCAACTACGCTGTTGTTGCTCGGACTCATCTCGGTGTCGTTGTTCATGGGCATCATCCTGCTGGCTAGGGCGACGGGTGCGAAGATAGCCGAGCGGCCCCACGAGCAGCTGGTCGGTGCCCCACCCGACTACCACCAGAAGACTCTGATCGCACAGCTCGCCGACGCGGTCTTCCATGATTTCCCAATCGGGCTGTACCTGATTACAGGGGTCACCGCGCTGATCCTCGTGCTGGCCGCCAACACCGCGTACAACGGCTTCCCGGTGCTGGGTTCGATTCTGGCCCAGGACCGCTACCTGCCCCGCCAGCTGCACACCCGCGGCGACCGGCTGGCGTTCTCCAACGGCATTCTGTTCCTGGCCTTCGCGGCCGTCGGCTTCGTCGTCGCGTTCCAGGCTCAGGTCACCGCGCTGATCCAGCTCTACATCGTCGGCGTGTTCGTTTCGTTCACGCTCAGCCAGATCGGCATGGTCCGGCACTGGACCCGATTGCTGACTGTGGAAAACGACCCGGCGGTCCGGCGCCACATGATGCGTTCACGGGTGATCAACACCATTGGGTTCCTCTGCACCGGTACCGTGCTGATCATCGTGGTGGTGACGAAATTCCTGGTGGGAGCGTGGATCGCGATCCTGGCGATGATCCTGTTGTTCGTCATCATGAAGTCGATCCACAAGCACTATGAGACCGTCGCGCGCGAGCTGGAGGAGCAGCAGGCCGCCGAGGAAGGCGGGATGGTGCTGCCCAGTCGTAACCACGCCATCGTGCTTGTGTCCAAGTTGCATCTGCCGACCCTGCGCGCCTTGGCGTATGCGCGTGCCACCCGGCCCGACGAGCTGGAGGCCATCACCGTCAGCGTGGACGACGGCGAGACCCGCGAGCTGGTGCACAAGTGGGAGGACAGCGATATCACGGTGCCGCTCAAGGTGATCGCCTCTCCCTACCGCGAAATCACCCGTCCGGTGCTGGAATACGTGAGACGGATCAGCAAGGAGTCGCCGCGTACCGTCGTCACCGTTTTCATCCCCGAGTACGTCGTCGGTCACTGGTGGGAACACGTCCTGCACAACCAGAGCGCGTTGCGACTGAAGGGCAGGCTGCTGTTCATGCCCAATGTGATGGTGACTTCCGTTCCCTGGCAGCTCAGTTCGTCGGAGCGGCTGAAGACATTGCAGCCGCACGCTGCGCCGGGTGACGCCCGTCGAGGCTTTCTGGATTGATCGAAGAACCGCGCGCCGCCCGGCCGTCGTTGCCGGTCGAACTCACCTTGACCACCGGGCCCCCGGCCAACGGGGGGAGTTGCGTGGCGCGCCACGAAGGCCGGGTGGTGTTCGTGCGCCACGCGCTGCCGGCGGAGCGGGTCCGCGTCCGGGTGGTGGCCGATCATGGATCGTATTGGCACGCAGACGTTGTCGAGGTGCTCGAGGCCTCGCCGGACCGGATCGACTCGCTGTGCCCGATCGCCGGCGTGGACGGGGCGGGCTGTTGCGATCTGGCGTTCGCCGCCCCCGATGCCGCCCGCCGCCTCAAGGGCGCCGTCGTCGCCAACCAACTGGCCAAGCTGGGCGGGTATCACTGGCGCGACGAGTCCGACGCGACTGCCGAACCGGTCGGCGCCGGTGACGCCACCGCATGGCGCACCAGGGTCCGGCTCGACACCTCCGACGACGGCCGCGCGGGCTTCCACCGCTACCACAGCGCGGAGTTGGTGGCCGACCTGCGGTGCGGACAGCTGCCGGAGGCGATGCTCGACGGTCTGAGCGGCGGCGGATGGCCGCCGGGGGCGCATCTGTTCGTGGCCGTCGACGACGACGGTGCGCGCCACGTCGTGCAGTCCGGCCCTCGCATCGGCAGGCGGACGGCGACCCGCGTCGTCGAAGGCGGCTACGAGGCGACGCAACGCGTCAACGGACGGGTCTGGCGGGTCCCGGTGACTGCGTTCTGGCAGGCCCATCGCGATGCCGCGCGGGTGTACAGCGACCTGGTGGGCGACTGGGCGCAGCTGCGCAGCGGGATGGTGGCGTGGGATCTGTACGGCGGTGCCGGGATTTTCGCCGCGGTGTTGGGGGAGGCCGTCGGCGACACCGGGCATGTGGTGACGGTCGACACCTCTCGCGGCGCCTCGCGTTCGGCGCGGACCGCGCTGGCGGACCTGAACAATGTCTCGGTGGTCACCGACTCCGTGCGACGTGCCCTTGCCGGCCAACCGCACCGCGCCGACGTGGCGGTGCTCGATCCACCGCGGTCGGGTGCGGGCCGTGAGGTGATCGATCTGCTGGCGGCGGCTGACGTTCCCCGCATTATCCACATCGGTTGCGAGGCAGCGTCATTCGCTCGCGACATCGGTCTGTATCTGGCGCGTGGCTACCGGGTGGAGGACCTGCGGGTCTTCGACTCCTTCCCGCTGACTCATTACGTGGAGGGTGTCGCGGTGCTGACGCGGTAGCGCCGCAGTCAGTGCGCCTTTTGACGGCGAGCGATCCAGCCGACATAGGTCAGGTACAGCCCGACGAGCGCTAAACCGGCGAAGAACACGCGCACCAGCGCATACGGGACCGGGCCAGTCATGGCACTGCCTGCCGAAATGACGGGCTGGGGAACCGCCAGAAGCAGTACCCCCCGCACGGCAAGGAACCAGCCCAGAAGCGACACGATGATCGCCGCAGCGCCCCGCCAGTGCTGATGGAACGCGATGATGACGAGACCCGAGAACAGCAGAATGGCGCCATACAGCCACGGCCACATTGGATTTGCCCCGAACTCCGAGAGGAGTGTCTTCATGTACGAGGGACGCACCGCAATCGTGGCGGGCACGATCAGAAAATACGGGCCGAGCACGCGGGCGAACATGCGCGTCCTTGTCTGCAGCTGCTCTGAGGTGTTCATTGGCGTCTCCCTTCCGCCGCAACGACGGTATACCGACCAGTGGTCGATATAGAAGACCTCCAGTTGCATGGCAGACCACGTGTCGGCGCTCCTCGCCAAGCTGGACGTGAGCGAGCGGCCGTCGCCCGGGCGCGGGAATTGGGAATCCTCGCGACAGCCGATTCAGCGCCGGCCGAAGTGTCGCTGTAGCCGTCGGTGTCGGTGCCCGAACAGCGCGCCGATGCCCGCCGCGATGAGCGGCGTCAGCGGGCGCAGCGGAGTCCGGAGGTCGAACGTGAGGCGATCGCGGACAAGGGTTTTCGATTCGCCGTCCGGTTCGAGGGTGCGCTCGTGGCGCCAGAGTCGCATGCTGAGCATCGTCGACTCCTCGTGAAAGCCGCGGCCCGGCCACAACTCGGCGATCATCAGGTGGTCGTAGTCGAACGGAAGCAGGCCGAACAGCCGCATCCAGCAGCGGCCTACCGGGGTGCCGACCGGCACAGTGTCGACGGTCAGCGATTCCTGGCCACGCGGCATCGACATCGTCATCCACGGCCGGAGTTCGTCATTGATGCCCTCCGGCGTGACGATGCGTTCCCATACCCGCTCGGACGGTGCGTCGACGATGCTCTGGCGTTCGACAATCATGATGTGTCGAAGCGTAAGGCGGATGGCCGCGCGCCGGTGGGTTACGTCTAGCCGGCTACCGGGCAGACTGCTGTCGCCAGCGGTCCAGGAGCGGAGGGATTTCGCTCAGCAGAAAGTCGTAGAAGTCGCTCATCTGGCTGAGACGGTGGCGCGCCAGGCTCTTGCTTCCGGTTGCGGCGATGCCGGCCTCGGCGGCCTTCCGCATGGCCGCGAGCACTTCGTTCTGGTTGGTGTACAGCACCGCCCAGGCGTCGTCGCGGAGCCGGTAGTGGTCTCGGCGGCTGGCCGGCGCGGGCACCCGCTCGACCAAGCCGACCGCCGTCAGCATCTTGACTGCGCCCGATATCGCGCCCGCGCTTGCCTGCAACCGGTCGGCGAGTTCACCCGCGGTCATCGTCGGCTGCTCGGTGAACAGCAGGGTGGCCAGTACCCGAGCGGTCATGCGCTGCAGGCCGTGGTTGGTGAGAACCAGCGCCAGCTGTTCGGCTGCGTCCTGGTGATTGGAGTCGTCGGCCACGCGGATCCCTTTTGGCTCTTCAGTAATCTCTGAAATTTCAGTATAGTCGTTCCTGGCGCTCCGGGAAGTCTGGTCGGAACTTGATATCCGTTTCATCGGAAGGGGTCGACCTGCCATGGATACCGTAACGGCGTCAGCCACGTTGTCTGGCGTCGCGACCGAGGTGATCCGCGTTCGCGGACTGACATTCACCTACCCGAAGGCGGCCGAGCCCGCCGTACGGGGCATGGATTTCATGGTCGGTCGCGGCGAGATCTTCGGTTTCCTCGGCCCCAGCGGTGCGGGGAAGTCGACGACACAAAAGCTTCTGATCGGTCTGCTGCGGGGTCACGGCGGGGAAGCCGCGGTGTGGGGGAAAGATCCGCTGGCCTGGGGATCGGACTATTACGAGCGCATCGGTGTCTCCTTCGAGCTGCCGAATCACTACCAGAAGCTCACCGGCGTGGAGAATCTGCGGTTCTTCGCGTCGCTCTACTCCGGCGAAACGGCGGATCCGATGACTCTGCTGGACGCGGTGGGCCTGGCCGACGACGCCAACACGCGAGTTGGCAAGTATTCCAAGGGAATGCAGATGCGACTGACCTTCGCGCGGTCGCTGGTCAACAACCCGGAGCTGCTGTTCCTCGACGAACCGACGTCGGGCTTGGATCCGGTCAATGCGCGCAAGGTCAAGGACATCATCCTGGGCTTGAAGGCTTGTGGCCGCACAGTCTTTCTGACCACCCACGACATGGCCACCGCCGACGAGCTGTGCGACCGGGTGGCGTTCGTCGTCGACGGGCATATCGAGGCACTGGACACCCCCGCCGAGTTGAAGATTGCGCGGGGCCAGCGCCTCGTCCGCGTCGAATATCGCGGCGAGAACGGGGGTCTCGAGACCGCCGAGTTCGGCATGGACGGCCTGGCCGACGACAGCGCGTTCCACACCCTAATGCGCAACCACCACGTCGAGACCATCCACAGCCGGGAGGCCAGCCTCGACGATGTGTTCGTCGAGGTCACCGGGCGGCGGTTGGCATGAACCGGTTTGCCAGCGCGGTTCGGTTGGAGTTGACGCTGCAGCGCAGGCAGGGTTTTCTCTACGCGGCGTTCTTCTCGGGTCTCATTTGGCTGTCGGTGCTGTTGCCGATGTCGCGCAGCCTGCGCCCGGTGGCCGAGCCCTACATCCTGTTGGGCGACACGTGCATCATCGGGTTCTTCTTTGTCGCAGGCACGGTGTTCTTCGAGAAGCAGGAACGCACCTTGAGTGCGGTTGTCTCCACCCCATTGCGGTTCTGGGAGTACCTTGCCGCGAAGCTGACCCTGCTTGTGCTGATCTCCCTGCTCGTGGCCATCGCCGTTCCGACGATAAGCCACGGATTTGGCTACCGCCCTTTGCCTTTGGTGGTTGCCGTGGTGCTTGGGACACTGTTGATGCTGCTCATCGGGTTCACCACGTCGCTGCCGTTCGCCTCGATCAGCGATTGGTTCCTGGTCGCGACGATCCCGCTCGCCGTGATGACGGGTCCCCCTGTGCTGTACTACTCGGGCGTATGGCCGAGTCCGCTGGCGTACTTGATCCCCACGACCGGACCGCTGCTGCTGCTCGGTGAGGCCTTCGGCCAAATCACCATCGCACCATGGCAGACCGCGTACGCGGTGGCGTACCCGGTGCTATGTGTCGCCGGCCTGTGCTGGGCGGCAAAGGCCGTGTTCGTGCGCCACGTCATCGCGGGGTCAGGGGGAATGTGATGACGCTCCTTAGCAGGAGGGCTCTGGTTGCCTTCGGCCGCAACGATATTCGTGGCACCTACCGCGATCCGTTGTTGGTGATGATCGTCGTCGCCCCGGTCATCTGGACCACCGGCGTCGCATTTCTCACCCCGGTGTTCACCGAGATGCTGTCCAGGCGCTACGACTTCGACCTCGTTCCCTACTACCCGTTGGTGCTCACCGCGTTCCTGCTGTTGACCAGCATCATCATCGTTGGCGGGCTGGGCTCGTTCCTCGTCCTTGACGAGCTCGACGCGGGCACGCTGGCCGCGCTTCGGGTCACCCCGGTCCCGCTACGTGATTACTTCGGCTATCGGGCGGCGACGGTCATCGTCGTTACGACGGTGTACGTCGTCGCGACCACCTCGTTCAGCGGGCTACTGGAGCCCGACATGGTTCCGGCGTTGATCCCGATCGGGTTACTTTCGGGCCTGTCGGCCGTCGTGTGCCTGCTGCTGATCGTCGCAGTGGCTAGCAACAAGATTCAGGGTCTGGCGATGGTGCGAGCACTCGGAATGCTGATCGCCGGGCTGCCCTGCCTGCCGTGGTTCATCGATTCCGCATGGAACCTCGCATTCGGTGTGTTGCCGCCGTATTGGGCTGCCAAGGCGTTCTGGGTGGCCAGCGATAACGGTGTCTGGTGGCCGTATGTGGTTGGCGGCGTTGTGTACAACGCGGCTGTCGCCTGGCTCTTGTTGCGGCGCTTCCTGGCCAAAAACACTTGAGGTGCGAGCTAGTCGACGAGCAGGGCGATGAGCTCGTAGAGCGCCCAGCCGAACAGCGCTGTCATCACTGCGATCTCACGCCATGCCAGCGCGGGACGAGCCTGGATGGCGTAGGACATGACCTTTCGTGGTGCGGATCCCTCTTCCGGGGCCTCCTCAGCGCTGAGTGGTTCGCTGAAACGGTGAAAGAAGATCTGGATGACGAGCATCCCGACGACCAGGCCGGTGATAAAGCTGAGCGGCTGCATATCGGTCAGGAAGAGCAGCACCACCAACGCAATGATGATGACGAGCGTGACACTGTCGTAGATGGCGATGACGCGACCGTCGCGGCGGTAGTAGGCCGCGATCCGCGCGATGCGCGTTCGGTAGGGCACCGCGAACCCGACCACGAACTTCACCAGTCCCTGTAGACAGAACGCGATCAGTAGGACAGTAAGTGCGACCGACAACGGGCACTCCTAACCGAATACGAAATACCGCAACCACAAGTAGAGCGCCGCCAGGACGATCGAGACCACCGTCACAATCGCGCCCTTTCGGGTGAATTCCCAAAACGAGATCGGATTCTCTGCGCGGCGGGCGATTCCGAGCATGACGACATTGGCGCTGGCGCCGACCGCCGTCAAGTTGCCGCCGAAATCGGCACCTAGGGCAAGCGCCCACCACAGCGCATCGGGGTGGGCGAAATCCGGCATGCTGCCGGCCAGCTCGGCGACGATGGGCGTCATGGTCGCGGTGTAGGGGATGTTGTCGATGATTCCCGACACCGGCGCAGAGACCCCAAGGATCAACATGACGGTGAGCAATGCGTTCCCGTCGGTGAATTCGGTAGCCGACCGGGCCAACGCTTCCACCACGCCGGTCTTCACCAGCGCGCCCACCATGACGAACAGCCCGACGAAGAACAGCAGCGTCTCCCATTCGACGCTGCCCAGATAGTCACGCTGCTCCAGCCGGGCGATCAAGATCAAGACCCCGGCACCGATCAGCGCCACGACGGACGGGTCGATGTGCAAGAACGAATGCAGAATGAACGCGGCGAACACAGCAACCAGCACGATCGCGCACTTGACCAGAAGTGCCGGATTGCGAATTGCCTCACGCTCATTCAGTGACATCACATCCGCAACGCGTTCGGGGTCGACAGCGAACGACCCACGGAACAAGAACGGCACCATCGCGATGAAGACGATCATGACGACGATGACGATGGGCGTCATATGTATCAGAAAGTCGTTGAAGCTCAGGCCGGCCCGACTGGCGATGATGATGTTGGGTGGGTCGCCGACCAGTGTCGCTGCACCGCCGATGTTCGAGGCGAAGACCTCGGCGAGCAGAAAGGGGATCGGGTTTATCTGGAGCCGTTCGCACACCAGCAGTGTGACCGGCGCGATGAGCAACACCGTGGTGACGTTGTCCAGCATCGCCGAGGCGACCGCCGTCACGAGGACCAGCAGGATCATGATCCGTAATGGGGAGCCGTTGGCGCGTTTGGCGGACCAGATCGCGATGTACTCGAAGACGCCGGTCTGTCGCAGCACTCCGACGATGACCATCATTCCGAACAGCAGGAAAATGACGTTCCAGTCGATGCCGGTTTCGTGGGAGAAGAACGCGTCGTCGGCTCCGACGATTCCGACAGCGAGCACGATCGCGCCACCACAGAGGGCCACCCGAGTCTTGCTGATGCGATCGCTGGCGATGAGGATGTAGGCGATCACGAAAACGGTGATCGCGATTGTGGCTGACAACGGGCTAATGCCTCAGTGCAGCCTCGAGCAAGCGCGAAGCCGTGATTACGCCGTGCAATTTACCGTCCTTCATTACCGCAATCAGCGGGGTTCGGTTGCGCGCCATCAGTGCCGCCACTTCGATAATGGTGTCATCCGCATTGGCAGGCGGCACGTCGGTCAGGTGTTCCGGCAGCATCTGACGGACCGTCTTGTTGGCCAGCTTGTCTGCCGCCTGATCAGCCATCGACTCGTTCAAAACGCCGGCGAGAGAGGGATCGTCCTGGACGTAGGTGGGCACGATGAACCGCACCACCTGCGATGCGGGAAGCACCGCGTACGGCCGCCCGGATGTGTCGGTGACGATGATCCCGGGCAGACGGTGCTCGGCGAGCATCCGGGCAGCATCTAAGGCGTTGGAGTCGATTGTTACCACCGGAAACTGCTCGACCATCTCCTCGGCATGCATATCAGCACCATACGACCGTGTCGGGCATTGTCTGCTCCCTTCATGTAGTTAGATCGCGACGCCGGTAACCGGCGACACCGACCGCCACCGCGATCGCACCGATCACCAGGAACGCGACGATGCCCGCCCAGTCCGGTGGTGCGTTGGGCACCGCGCCGAGGTGGGCAAACGGTGACAGGTTCACCACCCACTCCGGCGCGCGAACACTCTGTGTGACCACGTTCAGCAGGAATCCGCCCGCGACGGGCAACGCGCCGATCGCGACGACACCGGACGGCAGCCACCCGACCGCGAATGCGGCGGCTCCGACCGCCAGCCAGGCGATCGGCGCCGAATTCAGGGCCCCACCCATCGCTGCACCGAAAGTGAATGGGGCGCCGGTGATCACCGTGCCGATCCAGATGGCCAACCCGGCGACCATATGGAGCGCGAGGACCCCGGCGGTGACCACCGCGATCTCGGTGCACGCCAGACGTATTCGCGAAACGGGACCGGACAACACGGGTGTCCACCGGCGGGTTCGTTCGTCGGCGACCATTGCGGCAAGCCGGGTAGCCGCATACAACCCGGTGGGAATGGCTAGCAAGCTGAAGAGCGCGGCGGCGAACCCGTTCGCCGAGTTGAGGCCGGCGAAGCCGGCGGATGAGGCCAGATCGGCGAAGCGCTGATTGCTGTCGAAGAACTCGAGTATTGACGCGATGAGCGCTCCGACGAGGAGGTAATACGCCGCGATGCCGGTCGCCCAGCCGGCGGTCGGCCGGATCGCGCGGCGAATGGCGAATCCTTCCACCGACTTCAACAGCGCAGGCCGCGGCGAACGCCGAGTAGGCACCGCGACAAGTCCACCGCCCACATCACGATGTCCGGCCGCGATCAGTCCGGTCAGCCCAAACCCGACCGCAAGGCCGGTCAGAACGACAAGCGGGGCGACCCGGTTGTCGGCGTAGGGCGCGGCCAGAGCGGTGAGCCCGAACGGGGTTGTCCACGCCAACCATGCCAGCTGGTGTACGCCGTCTGCGAGCATCCGCACCGCGAGCCAGAAACCAAGCAATCCCACGGTGACGCCGACCGCGGCCGATCTCGTCGGCATCACCTGCGCCGCGAATATGCCTGCGGTCGCGAAGGTGGAAGTGGTGCCCAGAATCGCACCGGCGTAGACCACCGCGCCGGTGGTGTCGGTGCCCGCGGCGGCCAACGCTGCGCCGACGGCCACCGCAATGAGAACCGCGGCCACGACAACCGCGCCCATCGCGCGCTGCACCACGTCGACCACACGCAGCCGTCCGGCAAGCAACAGATCGGAGCGGCCTGCGTCCTCTTCACCGCGCGTAATGCGGGTGGCCGCAAGCAGTATCCAGACACTCGAAAGCACAAGGACCGGCAGGCCGGTACGCCACACGGTGAATCCACCTGGGTCGTCGAGTGCCATCGGCTGGCCGAAAAGGATTCGAATAGCGGGGTTTTCGGCGAGCGCCCGCAATCCAGCCGCGTCGATAGAGCCCTGAAACGTCGTCTGATACTGAACGGCGACAAGCGCCGACATTCCCGCACACACCGCGACAACGATCAGTGCCCCGCGGCGGATCTGTTGCGCAGCCAATTTTGTGATGGGTCCCGCCGGGGTTTTCGGCCGCGCAGGTTCCGCTGCACGGGCGGGCAGTAACGCGGAGGTCATCGCGCCGGCCCGCCGTAGTAATCGAGAAAAATCTCCTCGAGCGTCGGTTCGTGCATCGCGAGCGCGGTTACATCTGCCGCCGCCAACGCCCGCAGGGCGGGCGCCGGGGGTCCAGACAGGCTGAACCGAACGCGTTGGCCATCGATGTGCTCGATGTTCGTTAAGCCGACGACGTTGTCCAGCAGCGGAATTGCCCCGGTGAAGCCGACATCGACAATGGTCCGGCGGAGCCGGCGCAAATCGGCAATGCTGTCTATTTCGACCAGTCGACCAGCCCGGAGAATGCCCACTCTGTCGCAGACCGCTTCGACCTCCGAGAGCTGATGCGAACTGAGGAACACGGTTTGGCCTCGTTGTCTGGCGTGCATGACGCAACGGCGAAATTCCCGTTCCATCAGAGGATCCAGGCCGCTGGTCGGCTCGTCGAGAACCAGCAGAGCTGCGCGAGTGGCGAACGCTGCGACTAGTGAGACCTTCTGTCGGTTGCCCGTCGAATACGTCCTGCCCGGTCTGTCCAGATCGAGTTCGAAGCGGTCGACCAGCTCGGCGCGGTACTGGGCATCGACACCGGGGCCGACATTGCCGAGAAGCTCCAGTATTTCGGCGCCGGTCAAAGTCGGCCACAGCGCGACGTCGGCGGGCACGTAGGCAAGGTGGCGATGAGCCCGTCTCACGTCACCGGCCGGGACGCCGAAGATTTCTGCGCCACCCGCGCTCGGACGTAAGAGTCCGAGTAGGACGCGAATCGTGGTGGACTTGCCCGCCCCATTGGGGCCGAGGAAGCCGAACACCTCGCCCGGTTCGACGGTCAGGCTTAGCTCGTCGACGGCGACGATGCCGCCGAAACGCTTGGTCAGGCCATTGATACGGATTGCAGAGGTGGAATCGGTGCGGCCATGCACTGCTGATTGAGTGTGCACCGAATGCCTTTCACGAGTCGGGCCAGTTACTGCCGACCCGACTTCCCGGCGCACCACGTCGGAATCTACTCTCGCAGGCCATTTCGCACCAGTGCTTTAAGATCGGGCCAATGCCAACGGGTTTGCGTCTTCTCACGCGCGGCTCGTGGCCGGAGTCGCAACGGTTCGCCGAAATTCTCCGCAAGGAAACGGTCGGTGGCGTGCTGTTGTTGGCGGCCGCCGGTGCCGCCTTGGTATGGGCGAACTCGCCGTGGTCGTCGACCTACAGAGCAATCTCGGAGTTCGCCGTTGGACCGGAGTCGCTGCACTTGAACCTGACTGTGTCGGCCTGGGCCGCCGACGGGCTGTTGGCGATCTTCTTCTTCGTCGTCGGGCTGGAGCTCAAGCGCGAGTTCGTGGCCGGTGATCTGCGTGACCCGGGCCGGGCTGCGCTGCCGATCGCTGCAGCCGTTGGCGGGATGATCGTGCCTGCCGCCGTATACATCGGGATCAACGTGGCCGCCGGTCACCCAGAACACCTCGCCGGGTGGGCAGTGCCGATCGCCACCGACATCGCGTTCGCGCTTGCCGTACTGGCGGTGCTGTCCACGCATCTGCCGACGGCGCTGCGCACCTTTCTTCTGACCCTTGCGGTCGTCGACGACCTGATCGCCATCACCGTGATCGCCGTCTTCTTCACCGACCACCTAGCACTGGGTCCGCTGGCGTTGGCCCTGATCCCGATCGGCTTGTTCGCGCTCGCCGTGCAGCGCGGTGTGCATCACTGGTGGTTGTTAATCCCGCTGGCTGTCGTCACCTGGGCACTGGTGCACGCCAGCGGCGTCCATGCCACTGTGGCCGGCGTGCTGCTGGGTTTCACCGTGCCGGTGCTCGGTCGCCACGGCAGGCCCACCGCCGAACTCTTCGAGCACACCATGCGACCGGTGTCGGCGGGCTTCGCGGTCCCGGTGTTCGCCTTCTTCGCGGCCGGTGTGACGGTAGGCGGTTGGTCCGGGCTCGGCGCCTCGCTGCTGCACCCGATCACCGACGGCGTGCTCGCCGGCCTGGTCATCGGCAAACCCCTCGGCGTGTTCGCGACGGCTTTTCTCCTGGCCAAGTTCACCCACGCCAGCCTGGATGACGACCTGGCGTGGCGCGACGTGCTCGGCGTGTCGCTGCTGGCTGGGATCGGGTTCACAGTTTCGTTGTTGATCGGAGAACTGGCCTTCGGTCACGGCACTGCAGCGGGTGCCGATGTCAAGATCGGTGTGCTAGTCGGCTCCGTCGTCGCAGGTCTGCTGGCCGCCGTCGTTTTGCTGAGCCGAAACGCCACCTACCGGCGCATTCACACCCTCGAGACGCTCGACGCCGACCATGACGGGGTGCCCGACGTGTACGTGGCTGGGCAGGACTGACGGCGGCGTGCGTGCGTACACTGACGGAATGCTTGAACAGATCCGCGGTCCCGCTGATCTGCAGCACCTGTCCCAGTCAGCAGCTAAGTGAGCTGGCCGACGAGATCCGACGAGTTCCTGATCCACAAGGTCGCTGCAACCGGTGGGCATCTCGGCCCCAACCTCGGTGTGGTCGAGCTCACGCTGGCACTGCACCGGGTGTTCGACTCGCCGCACGACCCGATCATCTTCGACACCGGCCATCAGGCCTACGTGCACAAGATGCTGACCGGTCGCTGTCACGACTTCGACACGCTGCGCAAGAAGAACGGCCTTTCGGGCTATCCGTCGCGAGCCGAGAGCGACCACGACTGGGTCGAGTCCAGTCACGCCAGCTCGGCGTTGTCCTACGCCGACGGGCTGGCCAAAGCCTTCGAGCTGACCGGGCACCGCAACCGGCACGTGGTCGCCGTCGTCGGCGACGGCGCGCTCACCGGCGGCATGTGCTGGGAGGCGCTGAACAATATCGCCGCCGCGCGGCGCCCCGTCGTGATCGTCGTCAACGACAACGGCCGCAGCTATGCGCCGACCATCGGCGGGTTCGCCGACCACCTTGCCGCACTGCGGCTGCAGCCCGGCTACGAGAAGCTGTTGGAGAAGGGCCGCAGCGCGGTGCGCGGCATGCCCGTCATCGGCGAGCTCGTGCTACCAGTGCATGCACAGTGTCAAGGCGGGCCTGAAGGACGCGCTCTCGCCGCAGGTGATGTTCACCGACCTCGGCCTGAAGTACGTCGGGCCCATCGACGGACACGACGAGCACGCGGTGGAGGTGGCGCTGCGCTACGCGCGTGGCTTCAACGCGCCGGTGATCGTCCACGTCGTCACCCGCAAGGGCATGGGCTACGGGCCTGCCGAGGCCGACGAGGCCGAGCAGATGCACTCCACCGGCGTCATCGACCCGCAGACCGGGCAGGCCGCCAAGATCCCCGGTCCGGGCTGGACCTCGACCTTCTCCGAGGCGTTGATCAAGCTACGCGGCCAAACGCCGCGACATCGTCGCGATCACGGCCGCCATGCCGGGTCCGACGGGGTTGACGGCGTTCGGGAAGCGGTTCCCCGACCGGTTGTTCGATGTCGGCATCGCCGAGCAGCACGCGATGACATCGGCGGCCGGCCTGGCGATGGGCGGGCTGCATCCGGTGGTGGCGATCTATTCGACGTTCCTGAACCGGGCGTTCGACCAGATCATGATGGACGTCGCACTGCACAAGCTGCCGGTGACTCTGGTGCTGGACCGATCCGGCATCACCGGCCCTGACGGCGCCAGTCACAACGGCATGTGGGATCTGTCGATGCTGGGTGTCGTGCCCGGCATAAGGGTGGCCGCACCGCGTGACGCCGCCCGGCTCTACGAGGAGCTCGGCGAAGCACTGGACATCAACGACGGGCCGACCGCCCTGCGGTTCCCGAAAGGTGATGTGGGCGAGGACATCCCGGCCCTAGAGCGGCGGGATGGCATCGACGTGCTCGCCGTCCCGGCCGACGGCCTGTCCGACGATGTGCTCTTGGTGGCGGTCGGGCCGTTCGCGTTGATGGCCTAGGCCGTCGCCGAACGGTTGCGCAACCAGGGCATCGGTGTGACGGTCATCGATCCGCGATGGGTGCTGCCGGTGCCAGCCGCGATCGGCGAGTTGGCAAGGGCGCACAAGCTGGTTGTCACGCTGGAGGACAACGGCGTTCGCGGTGGCGTCGGCTCGGCCGTCTCGGCCGCACTGCGAGCCGCTGAAATCGACGTGCCGTGCCGCGACGTCGGGTTGCCGCAGGAGTTCTACGGCGCACGCATCGCGCGGCGAGGTGCTCGCCGCCGTGGGGCTGACCGACCAGAACATCGCCCGCCAGGTCACCGGCTGGGTGGCCGCGCTGGGCAGCTCCGTTTCCGAGCACGAGGTCAGTCAGCAGCTCGACTGAGCAGGTTCGTCACTCCGGAGCGGCCTGCGCAGCTCCGATGAGGGCCGCGGCCAGCACGGGAACGACGAGTTCACGTTGCCACGGGCGGGCCTGCGCATCGCGAAGAAAGTCGTCGACCGTCGATTCGGCGTCACCCGTCGGTTGCCAGTCCCAGCACAGCCGCCGCACCACGTCGGGGGTGATCAGGTTCTCCGTCGGCACCGAAACCCGTTCCGACAGTTCGGCAAGCGCGGCGCGGGCCGCGTCCAGCCGCGCGGCCGCCTCGGGCTTGCGTCGGGCCCATCGCGAGGCGGGCGGCGGTCCGGTCGGCGGTTCGGAGATCTCCGGCGGGTTGTCGCCGTCGCGGGCGCGGCTCAGCGCGTCCAGCCACACCTGCGCGGTGCGGCGCTGCCTGCGACCCGCCGAACACCGGCAGCGCGGTGAGCTCCTCGACGGTCTTCGGGTCGGCCGTCGCGGCGTTGATGATCGCGGAGTCGGGCAGGATGCGGCCGGCGCGATGTCACGCGCTGCGGGCGATGTGGTCACGGGTGGTCCACAGCTCACGAACCGCGGCCATCGCCCGGCGGTCGCGGACCTTGTGGATGCCCGACGTGCGCCGCCACCGGTCTCGTCGCGTGGGTGTGGCGACGAGTGCGCGCAGATACTCGAATTCCTGCGCCGCCCACTCGGTCTTGCCCTGCTCGCTCGAGTACTTCTGCGATCGCCGCGCGCAGTTCGATGAGCACCTCGACATCCAGGGCGGCGTAGTTCAACCATTCCGGCGGCAGCGGTCGCTTCGACCAGTCGGCGGCGCCGTGGCCCTTGGTCAGGCCGAGGCCCAGCAGCCGCTCCACCATCGTGGCCAGGTTCACCCGGTCGAAGCCGGCCAGTCGTCCGGCGAGCTCGGTGTCGTAGAGCGTCGTCGGTGTCATGCCGACCTCGGCCAGGCACGGCAGGTCCTGGTCGGCGGCGTGCAGCACCCACTCGTCGGTGGCCAGCACCTCGGCGACCGGCGAGAGGGTGGTCAGCGGGTCGGCGCCGTGATTGACCGGATCGATCAACACGGTGCCTGCGCCCTCGCGCCGGACCTGCACCAGATAGGCCCGGTTCGAGTAGCGGAAGCCCGAAGCCCGTTCGGCGTCGACCGCGAACGGTCCGCGCCCAGACGCCAGAAGCGCTGCGGCCGAGCTGATCTCGGATGTTGTCACGCACAGTGCCGGCACACCGCTGGCAGGCGACAGCAGCGGCGTGGCTTCGGGTTCCGCGGTGTCGCCTGGCTCGGCCCCTGCGGAGTCGACGTCGGTCATCTCAGGCTCGGGTGCGCGACCCCAGGTCGGTCACCCCGGCCGGCGGCAGGCCCGCGGCGTGCTCGAGCACCTCGCAGAAGGCACGCACGTGCGGACCTAGCTCCAGGGTCGTCGCCGTCCAGGATGCGCGCAGCTCCAGCTGGTGGGCCCGCGGCGGACCGGAGATGTCGCCGTAGCGCACCGAGGTGGTGGCGGTGACGGTGCCACCGAGTGCGGTGACGTTCTCGGCGTGCGACTCCAGCGCGTCGACGAGCCAGCTCCACGCCACCTCGGGCAGCAGCGGGTCGACCGCCTCGTTGGAGTCCAGATCGGCCTGGATGTAGGCGACCAGCCGCATCGTGCCGTCCCAGGCTTCGGCGCCCTCGGGATCGTGCAACAGGATCAGCCGACCGAATGCGTCACCTTCGGACCGCTCGGGCACGATCGCGGTTTCGGGGTGTCGGACCTCGGCGCCCAGGGCGTAGCTGAACGGCGCCAGTCGCTGCGGCGGCCGGATCGGGCCGAGCTCGATTTCGGGTCGCACGGTGGTGGCATTCATCGCCGCGACCGCTTCCCGGAACTGAGCCGGTTCGGCGGTGGTCACCGCCCTGACGGTAGACCATTTGGCCTGGCCTGTGCGCAGGCGCGCCGTATCGGGCGCGGGCGGACGCCAAACGGCCCCCGGTCCGGGTCTCGTCACATCTCTGATGGCGCAAGCCAGTAGCTTCATGGCCTTTACTCAGCCCCAGATTCTTCTCTGCGGTGCGTCTCCCGGCGCCGCACGACGGGCCAGTCCGACCCTGAACGGAAAGCTACCAGCGAGCAACGACAACATCCGCCGCCATGCGGCGGAGGCCCGATTCCCCCGACGGCTGAAGCCGCCGGTCCCCTCGGGACGCACTGATGGCAGCATTGGTGCCGATGAACAGCCGTCGTGAACTGCCGGAGTCGCCCTACTTGGCCGCTGCCGGTGGCCGTAAGCCGAGCCGGATTCCGGTGTGGTTCATGCGGCAGGCCGGTCGCTCGCTGCCCGAGTACCGAGCGCTGCGCGCACAGCACAGCATGCTGGCCGCCTGCTTCGATCCGGAGCTGGTGTGTGAGATCACCCTGCAGCCGGTGCGCAGGCACGGCGTCGACGCCGCCATCCTGTTCTCCGACATCGTCGTACCGCTGCGCGCCTCGGGGATCGAACTGGATATCGTGCCCGACGTCGGGCCGGTGATCGACCATCCGATCCGCACCGCCGCGGACGTCGCCGCTATGAAACCCCTTGAGCGGCAACAGGTTGCGCCGATCGCCGATGCGGTGAAGCTGCTGGTGGCCGAGTTGGGCGATGTCCCGCTGATCGGTTTCGCCGGTGCCCCGTTCACACTGGCGTCCTATCTCGTCGAGGGTGGTCCGAGCCGCCAACACGAGCGCACCAAGGCGATGATGCTCGGCGAGCCAGAGACCTGGCACGCGCTGATGACGGCGCTGGCCGACCTCACCATCGCCTTCCTGCACACGCAGGTCGACGCCGGGGTGGACGCCATCCAGATGTTCGACTCGTGGGCCGGGACGCTGTCGCTGGCCGACTACCGCGCCCACGTGCTGCCGCACAGCACCCGGGTGTTTGAGGCGCTGGCCGGCGCGGATGTGCCGATGACACACTTCGGCGTCGGCACCGCAGAACTGCTCGGCGCGATGTCCGAGGCCGTGGCGCCCGCCGCCGGCGCCGTGGTGGGGGTGGACTGGCGCACGTCGCTCACCGACGCCGCGGCCAGGGTGGCGCCGGGCACCGCCCTGCAGGGCAACCTCGACCCGGTGGTGCTGCTGGCGGGTATGCCGGTGGTCGAGCGCGCGGCCCGCGCGGTGGTCGAGGACGGCCGCCGCGCGGTCGATGCGGGCGCGGCGGGTCACGTGTTCAACCTGGGCCACGGGGTGCTTCCGGCCACGGATCCGGGCGTCATCACCGAGGTGGTGGCATTGGTGCACTCGCTGTGACTGCATCGTATTGCGTTGTCGGCGGAGGCATTTCGGGTCTCGTTGCGGCCTACCGGCTGCGTGTCACCCTCGGCGACGACGCCGACATCACCGTGTTCGAACCCGCCGATCGGCTCGGCGGCGTGCTGCGCACCGAGCAAGTCGGTGGGCAGCCGCTCGACATCGGCGCCGAAGCGTTCGTCGCCCGGCGCCCAGAGGTTCCGGCGCTGCTGGCCGAGTTGGGACTGACGGGCAGGCAGATCGGCACGACGGGCGTGCGGCCGCTGATCTACAGCCAGGGCCGCCTGCACGAACTGCCGCGCGACACCCTCAACGGCATTCCGACCGACCCGTCAACCATGGCCGGCCTGGTTGACGACGCCACGATCCGAAGGATGCTCGACGAACCCATGCGACCGCTGACCTGGCAGCCGGGAGCAGATCCCGCGGTCGCCGACATCGTCGGCGACCGGTTCGGCGAGCAGGTGGTGGCCCGCTCCGTCGACCCCCTGCTGGCCGGTGTGTATGCGGGATCGGCCGCCACCATCGGCCTGAGGTCGGCCGCCCCGACGCTGGCGGCGGTGCTGGACCGGGGTGCGCGCGAGCCTCACCGACGCGGTTCGCGAGGCGCTGCCGCCGCCCACAGGCGGGTCGGTGTTCGGCGCCGTCGGCGGCGGCTACCAGGTACTGCTCGACGAACTCATCGAACGCGCCGACTTCCGCTGGGCGCAGGTGGCCGTCGAGCGGGTGGAGCGCGGTGAGCAGGGCTGGCGCCTGGTCGACGACGAGGGCAGCTCTTGGCACGCCGACGCGGCGCTGCTGGCCGTGCCTGCACCACGGTTGGCGCCGATCGTCGCCGACGTCGCTCCGCGTACCGCGGCGGCGGCCCGGCGCATCGAAGTGGCCTCCACAGCGCTGGTTGCGCTGGCGCTGCCCGGCGGCACGCCGGTGCCCGATCGTTCCGGTGTGCTGGTGGCCAGCGCAGAACGCCTGCGCGCCAAGGCGATCACCTTGTCGTCGCGCAAGTGGGGAGCACGGGGCAACGTCGAACTGGTGCGGCTGTCATTCGGCCGATTCGGCGATGACATGGCCCGCAGCGTCGGCGACGACGACCTGTTGTCCTGGGCGGGTGAGGATCTGGCGCAGGTGTTCGGCGTCACCAACGAGCCGGTGGATTATCTGGTGCACCGGTGGATCGATGCGATGCCGCAGTACGGGCCCGGGCACGGCGACCTGGTCGCCGGACTGCGCGCAGGACTGCCGCCAACGCTCGCGGTGGCGGGCGCCTATCTGGACGGCATCGGGGTCCCCGCGTGCATCGCCGCGGCGACCAGGGCGGCGGCGTCGCTGGCCACAGTTCGCGTGGCACGATAGAGGCCATGGCACGCCTGGATTACGACGCTCTCAATTCGACCCTGCGCTACCTGATGTTCTCGGTGTTCGCGGCGCGACCCGGCGCACTCGGCGACGAGCGGGCGGCGGTCGTGGACGAGGCGGCGACGTTCTTCAAGCAGCAGGAGGACAACGGCGTAGTGGTCCGCGGCCTCTATGACGTCGCGGGAATGCGTGCCGATGCCGACTTCATGATCTGGACGCACGCCGAGCGGGTGGAGGCGCTGCAGGCGACCTATTCCGATTTCAGGCGCACCACCACGCTGGGCCGGGCCGCCACGCCGGTGTGGAGCACGGTCGCGCTGCACCGGCCCGCGGAGTTCAACAAGAGCCACATCCCGGCCTTCCTGGCCGGCGAGGAGCCCGGCGCCTACATCTGCGTTTACCCGTTCGTCCGGTCGCTGGACTGGTATCTGCTGCCCGACGACGAGCGTCGCCGCATGTTGGCCGAGCATGGGATGGCGGCCCGCGATTACAAGGACGTCAGGGCCAACACCGTGCCGGCATTCGCGCTCGGCGACTACGAGTGGATCCTGGCGTTCGAGGCACCCGAGCTACACCGCATCGTCGACCTGATGCGGGACCTGCGGGCCACCGACGCGCGTCGGCACGTCCGCGAGGAGACGCCGTTCTTCACCGGCCCGCGCGTGGGTGTCGAAGAACTGGTCGCCAAGTTGCCCTGATTCCTTGCTGGCGCATTTGCTGCTTTCCCCCAGAAAGCCGATGTATTCGACACGTCTGTAAAATTCGGCAAAATTAATGGCCGAAGAATGATGCAGCTGCCAGGGTATTAGGGCCACAAGACCATTTCTTCGGCAAATGCGGTCGACTAATGCGCCCTGCAGTTTCGCATGTACCAATTTGTTGCTAGCGTAGAGCGGTGTCGAGAACAGCGTGGGTGGGGACTGGCGCTGTCGCCGCGGGTGTCGCGTTCGCCGCAGCACTGATCGGACGGTGGGGCGGTGACGCAACGGTCAGGGTCGTATCGGATTTCGGCTTGCTCGCCTTCACCGTTTTCGCTGTCGTGTGCGGCGCACTGGCCGCATGGTCGGCCGAGGGCAGGCAGCGTCGCGCCTGGATCTGCCTGACGGTCGGGTTGGCTGGATGGGCCGGTGGCGAGGCACTGTGGATTTTCTACGAACGGGTGCTGCACCAGTCCCCGTTTCCCTCGCTGGCGGATGCCTTCTATCTGTTGTTCCCGATCGGCGCCGGTTTCGCGACGGTGTTGTTTCCCGTCGGATACTCGGGGCAGCAACGGGCCCGTTTTGTGTTGGACGGCGTCATCGTCGCCGTCGCGCTATTCGTGATCTCATGGGTGCTTGTCCTGCAAAGTGTCTACGAGGCAGGCAGCACAAGCGCTTTCGCGTTGGGTCTTTCCCTGACCTACCCCGTGGCCGATATCGTGATCATCACCGTCGCGGTGCTGGTGCTCGCGAGGGCTCGCACCGGACAGCGCACGACCCTGGCATTGATTACCGCCGGGGTGATCCTGATGGCGTTGTCGGACAGCGCGTTTGCGTATCTCACCGCGCACGGCGCCTATTACAGCGGTCACCTCATCGACATCGGCTGGGCTACGGCGTTTCTGACATTCGGGATGGCGGCACTGATAAGCCTCGGTGCCCCGCACACCACCGTGGTGATGCCGCAAGTGCCGTCCCGGGTGTCGATGTGGTTGCCGTACGTGCCGCTGGCAATCGCCGTCGTGGTGTCCACGCCGAGATACCTGCCCACACCCGGGCTGGCACCGATCTACTTCTCGTCGGCAGTGCTGATGACCGCGGTGATGGCCAGACAGTTCGTCGTGGTGCGCCAGAACCAACGGCTGCTCAAATTGGTCGGAGACCAGGCGTTGCGCGATACGCTCACCGGCCTGGCGAACCGTGACCTGTTCAACGACCGGCTGATGCATGCGGTGCAACTGCATGAAAGTGACAACCAGTCGGTGGCTGTGCTGTCGATGGATCTGGACGACTTCAAACTGGTCAACGACAGCTTGGGTCACCCCGCCGGTGATGCATTGCTCGTCCAGGCCGCAGAGAGGCTGCTCGGCTGCGTGCGGACGTCCGACACAGTGGCCCGGGTGGGCGGTGACGAGTTCGCCGTGTTGATGGAAGGTTTGCCCGAACTCTCGCGACTGGTCGCACATCGCGTGGTCGCCGCCTTCCAGGAGCCGTTCGTCATCGACGGGCAACAGCTGCTGATGCGGCCCAGCGTCGGACTCGCCGTGGCATCCGCTGCCAACCCGGACCTGTCTGCAGAGCTGTTACTCAAACAGGCCGACGTGGCAATGTATTCGGCCAAACGCTCGAAGTCCGGCGGGTTGCACACCTTCACGCCGGACATGGTCCTTGTCGACCCGAAGGAGTTCGATCTGCCGACCGACGCGAGTGATAGGTCCGAACGCGGTGCGGCGGTGCGGCTTCTGGGCGAACTGCGTCACGCGATCGACCACGGCGACCTGACCGTGTTCTACCAGCCGAAGTTCGATTTGCGCAGCGGCGACGTCGTCGGCGTCGAGGCCCTGGTGCGATGGCCCCATCCCACGCGTGGCCTTCTCGGCCCGGCCCACTTCCTGCCGCTGGTTCGCAAGCGTGGTCACATGCGGGCGGTGACCGACATCGTCCTGACCCAGGCTCTCGACGATGTCGCCGAGTGGTACGCCATGGGCATCGGCGTACCGATTGCGGTGAACGTGTTCGCGCCGTCCCTCGGGGATCTGGACCTGCCGACCCACATCGCATCCGAGCTCGCCGCGCGCGAGCTGAGTCCGGAAGACTTGACCATCGAAATCACGGAGGACTTCCTCCTCGACAACATCGACCGGACCCGTTTGGTGCTGGAACGGTTGCGGCAACACGGAATTCGGATCGCCATCGACGATTTCGGCAGCGGCTACTCGGCCCTGTGGTACCTGCGGGAACTGGTCATCGATGAAGTGAAACTCGATAGGCAATTCATCGCTCCCATCCGCCACGACGCAAGAGCGGCTGCCGTTGTCCGTGGCGTCGTCGACCTAGCGCACGTGCTGGGTGTGACGACCGTCGCCGAGGGCGTGGAGAACGCTGAGACCGCCGAGCGGCTCCGCGAGTTCGGGTGTGACGTTGCACAGGGGTATTACTACAGCCCGCCGATCAGCGCCGCGGCGATGATGAATCTGCTCGCGTCCGGTCACACGAAACAAGCCACGCACGCGGAGTTCGAGGAACTGGTCGCGAAACTGCCCTGAGGGCTTACGAGCCGGCGGGCACCAGTCGCAGCGAGATCGAGTTGATGCAGTAGCGCTGGTCGGTGGGCGTCGGGTAACCCTCACCCTCGAATACGTGGCCGAGATGGCTGTGGCAATTGGCGCACAGCACTTCGACGCGGGTCATGCCCATCGAATCGTCGCGCCGCAGGATCACCGCGTCCGAGTTCGCCGGGTCGAAGAACGACGGCCAGCCGCAATGGGATTCGAACTTCTCGGTGCTTCGGAACAGCTCGGCGCCACACGCCCGGCACTCGTACAGGCCGTCGGTCTTGGTGTCGGTGTACTCGCCGGTGAAGGGCCGCTCGGTGCCGGCTTGGCGCAGCACGGCGAATTCGTCGGGGGTGAGCTTCTGGCGCCACTCGTCGTCGGTGAGTTCCACCCTGGGCCGCGGAGAGGTCATGTCCCCACGCTAGCGCAGGCGGCCGTGAGCGAGATTGCACTGAGGGCTGCGGTCACCCGACCGATCACGACCGTCGGCGCAATCTCAAGAGAGTTCGGCGGGCTCCGGTTTCTTCTCCGTCATCCACGGCGGGTCGATGCCCTGGTCGAGTCGGCCTTCGGCTTTGGCGTCCAGATAGCGGAAGTAGAGCACCGCGAAGACAACCACGAGCATCAGCGACCAGCCGTAGGTGATCTTCATGTACTCCAGGAAGCGGCCCGTCGTCGGCCAGCGCCACATCAGCCACCGGTCCATCGTCAAGAAGCCGTACACCGCCAGCCACGCGGGCCAGTTGCGCAGCACCGAGTTCGTCAGCACCACCGTCATGAGGAACGGGAACAGCATCATCGAGTAGTAGCCCTGCGCCAGTGACAGCACCAACCACGAGGTGATAAGCAGGACCCCGGAGGACGTCAGCATCCAGAAGAGCGGATCGCGGGTCCGGTAGTACCGGTAGAGAAGCCACAAGCTGATGACGGCCAGCACCACGAACACGATCCGCAGCAGCAGGATCAACCATGGCGGCAACCCGTAGTAGGTGCCGTTGCCGAGCACCGAACTGTTGAAGTAGTCGCGGGTGCCGAGTATGTAGGGCACCGTGCGCTTCACGAAATTCATCGGGTCGGCCACCAGAGGCCATGCGACCGCGTTGATCACCAACGGCACCGCGATCGCGGTGACCAGCGCCCGCCATTGCCGGTTCAGCAACGGCAACAGCAGTAACACCGCCAGCACCGGTTTGACCACAAGTGACAGGCCGATCGCCGCGCCTGCCCACCATTGATCGCTGACCTTGCCCGACAGCAGCCAACGGAAGAACAGCACCTCGGCCAGCAGTACGCAGCCGTTGATGTTGGTGAAAACGATGGTGTTGGTGACCGATTCGGTGCAAAACATCGCCAGCAGCAGCGCTGGCAGGGCCACCGACGTCAACGAGAAGCCGAACAGCCGCACAAGCAGGCAGGCGGCGATGATCATGGCGACGGTGTTGAGGGCGACGAACCAGTTGTGTGACGCGAAGACCGGCATGTAGCCGAACGGCGCCATCAGCAACGTGCCGCCCGGTGGATACAGGTAGTGCGGGTCGACGTGGTTGAAGTGCTCGTTGTAGATGTCCCAGCCCCGCCTGAAGTTGCTGACGGCGCGGTACACCGGCCCGAAGTCATCGGTGATGTAGCCGTTGCTGGCGAGCACGTAACTTCGATGGATGATCGACATGATGGCGATCGGCCACAGCGCCGACCGCAGCACCGTTGCGGCGCTGGGTGCGGAGGTGCGGGGCCGGAAGAGGTTGAGCAGGCCGGTACGGATGGAGTCTGGTGCCGCCACCAGCGAACCGTACACCGACGGCGTAGGCGGTTGGACTAGGCGGGGCAGTAAGTGTCGGTCGGCGGCAGGTTGCCGCTGTCCAGGTAGCCGATGACCGGTGCCAGGGCGCAGTCCGAGTAGATGCTGGCCCCGTGGCCGATGCCCTGCCAGATCACCCGCTTGCTGGAGGTGCCCGCGTTGATGATCGTCGCCGCGACCTGGGCGACGCCCTCGTTGCCGACTATCGAGTCGTTCTGCACACCGAGCAGCAGTACCGGGATCTTGAGGTTCTTCGGCTCCTCCGGTGCCGATCCGCTCGGCCAGTTCAGGCACTTCACCAAGCTGAGCGCGCCAACCGCACCGAACTGCGGGTAGAGCTTCGGCCAGGCGACCACCAGTTCGCGGACGCGGTCGGGGGTGGGCCGGTTCAGCGCGTCACTGCACGAGTTGACGAACTGGCCGTCGGTCTGGCGCAGGGTGTCGGCCTGAGTGATCAGGTTGGTCATCTGGTTGGCGTCGCCGGAGCGTGCCGAGGCCACCGCCGAGGCCAGGCTGTTGGTCGCGGCCGTGCGGTCGCCGCGTGGGTAGGCCAGCGCGGTGCTGATCGCGTCGGCGACGGTGGCGACCGACGCCCCGCCGGGTCCGCCGCCGGCCCGCGCGTCGGCGAGCAGGCCGTCGACGGCGGCCTTCGGGTCGGGGGCCAGCGGGCAGTTGGTGGCCGCGCATTGCGCGGCGAACGCGTCCAGCGTCGTCTGCTCGCCCTTGACGCGCTGCTCGGTGGCGGCCTCGGCGGCGATGCCCAGCGGCAGGGGCGAATCGAGAACCAGCCGCGCCACCTTGCCGGGATGTGACCCGGCGTAGGCCAGCGCCACCTGCGCACCGTTGCCGATGCCCAGCAGCGCGATCGTCGGCACATCCCAGGTGCTGCGCAGCCGCTCGATGTCCTCGGCGGCGTTCGCGTTGTTGTAGGCGGAGTCGCCGGGCGCGATGGTGTCGGCGCAACTGGTGGTGGCCGTCATGGTGATTGCACCGAGGTTGGCCACCGGGTCGTCGCCGGCCTGGAACTGCGCCTGGTCGAGCATTTCCTGGCGGTCGAACAGGTCGCGGCAGTCGATCGGGCTGGACATTCCCACGCCGCGCCGGTCGACGGACACGATCGGATGGCTCTTGAGCACGTCGGCGCCTGCGCGCGACAGCCAGACCGGCAGCTGCACCGAGGACGGCAGGTCCGATCCGGTCGTCATCACCAGCGGGCCCGCGTCCTCCGGGGTCTGCACCGAACGGGCACGCACCACGCCGATGCTCACCGATCCGCTGGCGCCGCTGATGGAGTCGAGATCGGCGTCGTAGCTGGCGCAATCCAGGGTGACACCGGGGAGCGGCTGGATGGCGGACCCGCTGAACACCTCCGACGTGCAGTTGTGCCAGGACAGGTCGTTCTTGGGCGCCTCGATCGCGGGTGGGCCGTCCGCCTTCTTCTCCTCAGGGGGCTGCCCCTGCGGGCCCGCCCCGGAGTCGGTGGCGTAGCGGGGGTTGGCGGCAAGGCCGGGTGCGCAACCGGCCAGCAAAGCCGACAACACGACGGTCGAGGTGCTCAGGGCACGGACCAGACGACGCCGACGCATGCAAACCACAGTACTGATCGGCTTGTCAGACCCCCCGGACGTAGCGCATGTACAGGTAGCCGTCGTCGTCGGTGAGCAGATGGCTGCGCCGCATCGGGATGTGCACCTCGGCCGAACCGGTGGCGATGCGCCGGGCCACACCGCCGACCAGAAGAGGCGCGACGGTCAGGCACAACTCGTCGAGCAGGCCGTGCTCGATCAGCGAGCTGAGAAACAGCGGCCCGCCCTCGGTGAGCACCCGGAACAGCCTGCGCTCGGCCAGGATCTTCAGCACGGTCGCGCCGTCGACCCGGTCCGCGTACGGGCCCGACGCGTCGATGACCTCGGCGGCCGATCCGAGTCGGCTGCGGGCAGCGCCGACGGCCGCGGTGGAGGTGAGGATCAGCGGAGGCACCTCGGTGCGGGTGAAGAGCTTGGCGTCGCGGTCGAATGCACCGCTGTTGGTGACGACGGCGATGGGCAGCACCTCGGCTTGGCCGCGGCGCTGCCGGGCCTGTCGCTGCCCCGGGCTGAACTGTGCGCCCGAGTAGTTCTCGATCCGTGCGGTGCCCGCACCGACCAGGATGACGTCGGCTCGCTGGCGCATGAACGCGAACAATGCGCGGTCGCCGGGGCCGGCCAGCCCGCCCGCCTTGCCGTCGTCGGTCGCACCGCCGTCGAGGCTGGCGATCATGTTGCCGCGCACCCAGCACGCCTGCAGGTCGTCGGGATAGGCGTAGAAGTCCGTCAGCCGGGTGTCGTCGAGTGACTCGATGGAGCTGTCGACGGGGCCAAGCGTCGTGAACCGCACCCCAGCAGCATCGTCGGGCATGGGGAGAATTGCAGCACGTCGCTACAGTTCCCGCATGCACTCCAGTGGTGTCGGCCGTCTCGTCGATCGACACCCCACGGTCAGCCCGGAGCGGTTGATCGCCCAGCTTCACCCGCCACCGACCTTCGCCGACGTCAGCTTCGAGAGCTACAAACCGGACCCCGCCGAGCCCTCGCAGGCCGCGGCGGTGCAGTCCTGCCTGCGGTTCTGCGACGAGGCGGTGACGCGGCGGGCGGGAAGGAAGAAGCTCTTCGGCAAGCGAGAAGTGCTCCCGGGTGTCGGGCTCTACCTCGACGGCGGGTTCGGCGTCGGCAAGACCCATTTGCTGGCGTCGAGCTACTACGCGATTTCGACCGCGTGTGCGGCGCCGACGGCGTTCGCGACCTTCGGTGAGCTCACGCAGCTGGCCGGTGTGTTCGGCTTCGCCGAGTGCATCGACCTGCTTTCCGACTACGTGGTGGTGTGCATTGACGAGTTCGAACTGGACGATCCCGGTAACACCACGCTGATCTCGCGGCTGCTCTCCCAGCTGGTCGAACGCGGTGCCTCGGTGGCGGCCACGTCGATGCTCGGGCAGCGTGTCGCGCTGCGGCTGGTTTCGCTGACCGACCGGCTGTATGACGCGGGCATCCCCGTGGTGGCGTCGGGAACCAAGCTGGACACCATCTTCAGCGACGAGATGCTCGCGGGTGGGTTCCGAAAGAAGTATCTGCGAGCCACCTCACGGCTGCTGGCGCTGACCATAGCGGGTCAGACTTTTCCTCGCGAACAGACGTAAAAGTCCCGCGACACGCCGAAGAATTGGGGCTTTTGCGTCTGCTCGCCACCAGACCGGACGCACCATCACGTAGTCGTTCTCGATGGCGGCGCCGAGCCGAAACGTCTTGGTGCCGTTGATGGAGAAGCCGTGCTTGGTGTAAAAGCGTTGCGCCCGTTGATTGTGCTGGTTGACCCCGAGCCACACGCATTTCGCGCCGAGCTGTTCGGCCCGTTTTACCGACTCGGTCATCAGGGCCGCGGAGACCGCGCCGCCGTGGCTGTCGGGCAGAACGTAGAGCTTCGAGATCTCCACGGCCGGAAGCAGAGTGACCGCGCGCCGAACGTCGTCATCGTCGGGAACACCGCCGATCAACATGGCGTAACCCACCATCCGCCCGTCCTCGCGCGCGATCAACAGCAGCCGGTCGGGATCGGCAAGGTAGTCGGCGAAGCGCGCTTGCGAGAGGTTCTCGTCGATGAATGCCGCCACGTTCTGCGCAGTCACCGACGGCGGACACGCCAGCGGAAATGTTCGGGCGGCGACGTCGGCGAGTTCGGGCAGCTCCGCGGCGGCGGGGGGAGTGACCTGAACAGTCACCGGCTCACTACAGGTTCCACTGCGCGAGGTGGAATCCCGTCACCTTGTCGATCAGCACGACGTTGGACACCAGGTCGCGGTAGCAATCCCACCACACGCCGCCGTTGACGGTCGCTCCCGCGGGCACGTTTAGAAGCGCGTACTGCAGGGCGTCGGGGGAATCGGAGTTCCGGGGTTCATAGGCGTCGCCGGTCGGTGTGACGCCCTTGAAGCTGAATGACAGTCCCATGGCGTACGGGACGGGCATCTCGACGGCGTGCACGGTGACATTCGCGCGGTACACCTGGTAGCGCGGTGCGCGCGGCGGATAACCGAATCCGGGCGGGACGTCGGAGGGCAACACGTCGTGGACGGTTACGTCGGCGACGACGCCCTTGAACTCGACCCGCAACGTTTCGCCGAGGCGTCCGATCGGGGCGTCGATCGCGGTGGCAGGCGTGGCGAGCACGGCACCGGAAACCGTCATAGCGGCCAACAGCAGCACGAACCAGCGAGCCATGGTCCCCCTCCTTGTCGCATCGCATGATGGCACATGCGGAGCGACGCGACAGCGGGTTGGTCAGGACGCGGCCTCCAGGTCGAGCAGCGTCGACTTGGCCGCGGGCCCTCCGACGTACTGGCCCGTCGACCCGTCGGACCGAACGACGCGGTGACACGGGATCACGACCGGCAGCGGATTGTGGGCGCAGGCGGTGCCGACGGCACGCACTGCGCGGGGGTTGCCGACGGCGGCGGCCACCTCGGCGTAGCTTTCCCGGCTGCCGTAACCGATGTCGCGAAGGTGCTCGATAACACTGCGACGGAAGCCTTCGGCGAGCCGGAGATCCACCGGCACCTCGAAGGCGGTGCGACGCTTGGCGAAGTACTCGTCGAGCTGGCGCGCGGCGGTGTCCAATCGGGCAGGCGAGCGCAGCACGCGCGGGCTCACCGCGTCGGCGAGCGCGGCCAGCACCGCGTCGTGGTCTTCAACGGCGTAGGCGATGCGGACCAGGCCGACGGTGGTGGCGGCCAGCAGAAGGCTGCCGACCGGGCTGTCGACGGTGCGGTAGGCGACGTCGAGCAGCTCGTCGGTGGCGGCATCACGCTCCAGCCGTTGATGCAGTCGGGTCAACGTCTCGTCGTCGGCGTGAAGTTCGTCGAAAAGGTTGGTGCTCATGCGGTTTCATCCTCGGGGTAGAGCTTGCGAAGGGTCTTGATGCCGTCGGCTGCGGCTCGGCGGGCGGCGTCGGGGGAGTTGCCGAGCAGTTGGGCGATTTCGGCGAACGGCAGCCCCGCGATGTGGTGGTAGGCCACCGCCAGGCGTTGTTTGTCGGGCAGGCGTTGCAGTGCCGCCCACAGGTCGGGATAGCGCGCAGCCGGATCGGCACGGGCAGAGGGGCGGTCGGGCGGCGTTTCGACGGGGACGGCGCGACGGGTTCGGGCGCGGCCGACGTCGAGGGCGCGGCGGTGCGCGATGGTGACCAGCCACGCCTCGACGTTGGCGTCCTCGGGCAGGTCGGGGTAGGCGCGCAGCGCCGACAGGAAGGTCTCCGACCACGCGTCCTCGGCGTCGACGGGACCTACGACCGCGCGGCATACCCGCAGCACGGTCGCGCCGTGCTCGGCCACCACGTCTTCGAACGGTCGCACCCTCACATCATGTAGACGCCGCGGCGAGTTCGTGTGTGAGATCAGTTCTTGTTGAATTGCTCCAGGGCGGTGACGAGGTCGGTTTCGAAGCGGTCCTTGTCGACGCGGAGTCGGTGCAGCGGACCGTCGTGGTCCTCGGCCTCCATGAGTGCGAGCACGATGTGCTCGGTCCCGATGTAGTTGTGACCCAGCCGAAGTGCCTGCCGGAAGGTCAGTAGCGCCTCCGATTCGCAGTCGGGGGCTTTCGGCACGAAGCGCTTCTGCGCGGCCTGCTTGGTGACGCCCATGCACTTGCCGATGGCGTCAACCCGGGGGTTGAGGGGCCGTGCTAAGGCGGTGCGCGACCTGGGCGCGTCAACAATTGTTGTCGACGACTCGCGGGCGGCTACTGGGTTTGAGTCTCCGCCGCTAGCCGCGGGGGTATCCGCGCCGCACGGTGCGATCCAGGATGCCCAACGTCGCACGCAACGCGCTTTCGGGGATGACGGGAAAGATGTTGGCCTTGCGCCATTCTGGGTCGATGCTCGACCAGTCGTAGAACGAGGTGACGATGGTCCCGTCGCCTTCCGAAGACGGCTCGAGCCGGTACCCGTAGACGTGGCCGATCTGGGGGCGGATCTTGCCGAGGATCGTCCAGGCGATGACTCGGTCCTTTTCGAATTCGCGGATTTCGACGGTGACGTCATATTTGCCCATCGGAAAGTCGTTGAGCGACTCGCGATCCATGTGGATGACGAAGCTGTCGCCGACGGCCTTGGCGGGCTCGCCTTCGGCGTCCTGCAGCATGCCGGTCGCGTCGATGGCGACGTGGCCATGCGGGTCGCAGAGCACCGCGAAGATGTCGGCGGCGGATGCGGGGATGGTGCGCTGAACCTCCATGCGTTCGGTCATGGCACCGATCCTGTCAGGCGAGTCATAGAACAGGTTATCGTTTCGGTGCTTCTCAGGCGGGTATACGGAAGCCAGCAAAGCCGACTATTCGATTCAGGGGGAGTGCGCGAGCAGTGGCTGGTCACGATCACGTGCGGAATCTGCCGCCCATATTGCGGCACGCAGTCGCTTTCATTCACGAAAACGCGGATGCCGATATCGGCCTCGAGGACATCGCTGCGGCGGTGAACGTGTCACCGCGCTCGGTGCAGTACGCGTTTCGCCGCCATCTCAACACCACGCCGTTGGAATACCTGCGGCGTGTGCGTCTCGACAGGGCACATCGCGATCTCAAGGCGGCCGATCCGGCGAATGACACGGTCACCGCGATCGCGGGCCGTTGGGGGTTCAGCCACGCCGGCCGGTTCAGTCTGGCGTACAAGGCCGCCTTCGGCACCGCACCCAGCGCTACGTTGCGCACGTGCGGGTAGTGGCCCTTGTCCCAATATCGGGACACATGGCCCAGTAATGAAAGTGGCTGCCGTAGCGGATATTCCGCGAACGAGATCGACATTTCGGAGCAATTGGTGACGGCCCGGTGTGGCGGGAACGTCCGCGGGTCGGCATTGGCGATGACGGTTTGGCGGTAGTAGGCGCGCTGGCTGTCGGCTGAGCACTCGAAGTCGGCGTTCAGCACGCGGAAGAGATGTTCGGGTCCGCACTGATACACGCGGTGACGGTCGTTGACGAAGCCGTGGCGGTCGAGCACTCGAAGCTCGGTGCGTCTGCGTCGGTAAGCAGGGCGCTTCCCGTCTCTGACGTGATTACCCGCGGCTTCGAACAGCGAGTCGGGTGGCCCGTTACGACTGCAAGCCAACAGGATTGTCACAGCGAGAAGGCACAAAGCGACGGTCGACTTTCGCTGCATTTCTCTCATTGGCCTTTGCGCTTTCGTGGCTGCCATGAACCGCCGGGCAAACTTCAACGTGAGAACCTAGCGCGGAGGGGTCGTCGGCCACGCCGGACTCAATACCAGGCGAGCGGCGTGATGACGCCTAGCATTGAATGCCTCATCCGTCACAGCCGTATAGGGGAGAAGTGAGCCACCGCGACATCGCCGCCATCGACCGACAGCTGACGCTGCTGGCTGCCGTAAGCGCGTCGATCCGTCGTCTCGCGGCAAGCCGTCAACCGCGCTCATCGATGATCTGCTCGACGAGCGGATCGCCCGCCGGCCGATGAAACTAGGACTTGCGTCTGCGGTTTGCGCTGATGGCTACGGCGATCCCGATCAGCGTGATGATCGGACCGAGGACCGACCAGGTGGTGGTGTTGCTCATCGGGCTGCCCGACACCGCACCGAATCCCTGTAGCGAGAACAGTAGACCGGCGAGTGCAACGAGCACGCCGAGCGCGAAGACGATGACGCGCATCCTTAGACACTAACTCCGAAACTCGGTGGCGTCCGGCTGGCGATGCCACCATATTGACGTGGTTGCGGGAACGGGTGAAGTGATGGCCACACCGTGTTCACCGTGTGCGCCGGCTGCGCGGCATTGGCTGTGATGGCGACGGCATGGCCGTTATTGCACGGGACCACACTGGTCTGCGGAGTCGCCGGCTGTGGCATCATCTGCCACCCACGGATATCGTGAATCGTCGCCGACCTGAGAAGTTAATATGCATACTCAAGTTTGAGGGGAAGGATTCGTTGTCTTAGTGCGCGGTCGAGACATCCTGAGAAGTGTCGGCTGCAGCTGGCCGTATCGGTCCGTTTGCCCGCGGGGGCGGGCACGGTGGACCGTCGAAAAGTGCGCCGTCGAGCGGCACTAAGTGAATTATGGTTTTGCCGCGATCGCGCGCTCCGGCCGGAAGGGACGATGAAGTGGGGGATCCGATCGCCGAACGCGGGCGGATAACGTCCCACTCTGGGGCGCGCCCCCGATTCCGGCGTCGATGCAATCGCCGACTGGGCCGGCGGCTATGTCAAGCGCCGGCATCCGCTGGCATCGATGTCCACAGCCGGGGAGCAGTTCGTCCTCGGTGTCCGCACCCTGCAGTATCTCGCGATCGATCTGGTCACCGGTCGGTTTCAGTGGCAGGAGTTCGTCCGGCAGGGCGCGTTCATGGCGGGGACGGCAGTGCTGCCGACCGTTCTGGTGGCACTGCCGATCGGCGTCACGCTGTCCATCCAGTTCGCTCTGCTGGCCGGCCAGGTCGGTGCCACCTCTCTGGCCGGTGCGGCCAGTGGGCTGGCGGTCATCCGGCAGGCAGCCTCGTTGATCGCGGCGATCCTGATGGCGGCCGCGGTCGGATCGGCCATCACTGCCGACCTCGGGTCGCGCAAGATGCGCGAGGAAACCGACGCGATGGAAGTCATGGGTGTGTCGGTGATCCGGCGCCTGGTGGTTCCCCGCTTCGCCGCCGGCCATCATGGTCGGAGTCGCACTGACCGGCGTCGTGTGCTTCGTCGGCTTCCTCGCCAGCTACCTGTTCAACGTGTACTTCCAGAACGGCGCACCCGGAAGCTTCGTGGCGACCTTCGCGTCGTTCGCAACCACCGGTGACATGGTCGTCGCCCTCGTCAAGGCCGTCATCTTCGGCGCGATCGTTGCGGTGGTGGCCTGTCAGAAGGGCTGTCCACCCCGGGCGGGCCCACCGGTGTCGCCAACTCTGTCAACGCGGCGGTCGTCGAGTCGATCCTGGTCGCTGATGATCGTCAACGTCGTGATCAGCCAGCTCTACATCATGATGTTCCCGCGGGTGGGGCTCTAGGTCATGGCGCGCCCGACCTACGTCGCCCACGGGCGCTGGCGCGCCCCGCGTCTCGCTCGGCCGCCGGCGGCCACGCCGATCGCCCGGCTCGGGCACATGGTGGTGTTCTTCGTCCGCGCCATCGCCGCGATCCCGATCGTGCTGCGTCACTACCGTCCAAGAGTTCATCCGCCTGCTCTCCGATGTCACCTGGGGCAACGGGACTCTGGTCGTCGGTGGTGGCACCATCGGCGTGCATCGTGATCGTCATCGCCGTCGGCGGTATGACCGTCGGCATCGAGGGCTACAACCTCGCTGAACCTGCTGGGGCTCAGCCCGATCACCGGCGTCATCTCGGCCTTCGCCACCACCCGTGAACTGGCGCCGATCTCGCTACCGTCGCGTTCGCCGCCCAGGCCGGCTGCCGGTTCACCGCGCAGCTGGGCTCGATGCGGATCGCCGAGGAGATCGACGCGCTCGAGTCGGTGGCCATCCGGCCGCATCCCGTACCTGGTCTCGACCCGGCTGATCGCGGCCATGATCGCGATCCCGCTGTACGCTGGCCTGCCTCGCGGTCAGCTACCTGACCACGCAAATCGTCGTCGCGGTGATCAGCGGTGGCGCTCGACGGGCTCCTACACTGCACTACTTCACCCTGATGCTGACCGGCCCGGACATCCTCGTACTCGCTGCTCAAGACCATCATCTTCGTGTGGATCGCCTCGACGATCCAGTGCTACTACGGGTTCTACGCCCCCGGTGGTCCGGTGGGCGTCGGCGTTGCGGCCGGGCACGCCATGCGCGCCAGCATCACCGTGGTGATCGTGGTCAACATGCTGCTCACCATGGCGCTGTGGACGGTCGACGCCTGGCGCGAGGTTCGGGGGATAGATGCCGAATTCCTTCGACATGGACGGGCGTGGGCCCTCCGATCACCACCTGCTCGGTGGCGGCATAGCCCTGCTGCTGATAGCCGCGGTCATCACAGGAGCGCTGTTGGTCAAGTCGACGGGCAGCTCGATTCCCATGTCCGGGTCGTCGCCGCTCTGGTGAACGTCGGTGACGGGCTGCCGCAGCGATCCGATGTGAAGTACCACGGCGTGCTGGTCGGCGCGGTGCAGAGCGTCACCCCCGCGGCGAACGGTGATCCCAACTTCGTCCACATCGACCTGAAGCCCGAGTACGCCAAGTCGATTCCCGAAGCGGTGACCGCTCGGGTGGTGCCCAGCAATGTGTTCGCGGTGTCCTCCGTCCAGCTCGTCGACCGTGGACCCGGACCTGCCATCCGCCCGGGCGCCCATATCCCGGAGGACACCGAATTGCCGACGGTGCTCTTCCAGACCACGATTAGCAAACTGCGCGATGTCCTCGCGGCGACGGGACGTGGCCGCGAGGACGAAACGGTGGGCATCCTGGCGGCCGTCAACGCCGCCACCGAAGACCGTCGCACTGAGCTGCTCGCCGGTGGGGCTCAGCTGAACCGCCTGGTCGGCGAGCTGGACAAGATCGTGGCCACCGACACCGGACCGTCGACGGTTTCGGCTCTGGTCGACGCCACCCGGGGCCTTCAGCAGACCGCGCCGGAGCTGATGGACGCCCTGCACCAAGCCGTAGAGCCGATGCAGACGCTGGTCGAGCAGCGCGCGCAGCTCACCACACTGATCAACGGCGGTCTGACCACTACGGGGTACCGCGCACATCGCACTGAACAACCACACTGATCGGCTCGTCCGGATCAGCTCCGAGCTGACCCCGGTGGGCG